>JBFWMA010000004.1:0-294070 GCA_050251875.1 Deferribacterales bacterium
GAAAAAGTCTCCTTGATGTAATTGTTATTGGAAAATCAATATACCATCTATGTGAGACTTTTTCTATTGTTATCCTAGCTATAACAACAAGTTATCGCACTATATCAAGATGCGAAACTTGAGTTATAAAGATATAGAAATACCGAAATCGCTGATGGGCGTAATCGGTCACATGAAGAGTGTGGATGAGTACAGAGAGGAGCTTCTGCGTCTGGGGGCTCAGTGGGATCTGCTGACTATTCTGGGGCAGATGGTAGGCACCGGAACGGACATGACAAGCACCAGAAAGGGTTTTTCTGACCTGACAAACAGGCTTCTGTGCCAGCTGGGCATGGAAAACGTGCGCAAGATCATTCAGGAGATCGGGTCTAAGGCTCAGGTGGCGGTGGATATTCTGATCCGCAACCTGTTCGAGAGAACAGCGGACATCGGTTTCTTAGCCACGGATGACGACATCCGGGAGTTCATCCTGAAGACGGAGGAGCTGAGCAGTCCTGTCCCTCATAACGAAAATGAAGATGGCGAGATAATCAACCGCACAAAAGAGAAAGAGATGCTGAAAGCGGCTCTGATAGAGCGTTTTCAGGAATATACAGCGAAATATTCCGTCTATTTCAACATAGTGCTGATGGATACGGACGGCAACGTTCTGGTTCAGCTGGATCAGAAGAACAAGGTGACAAAGAGCGCCGATCCGCTGATTAAGGAATCCATGGAGACAGAGGGCGAATATGTGGAGGTTTACAGATATTCCGATCTTCAGCCTAATCAGAAAAAATCCCTCATATACGCATACAGAGTGACAAGAGAGAACGGCAACAAAGACGAAGTACTTGGCGTGCTTTGCCTCTGCTTCCGTTTTCAGAACGAGCTGGAAGGGATATTCAAAAACCTCACCACGGAAGGCGACTGGTCGGTTAAGCTGATTCTGGACAAAGAGGGTGTGGTGATAGGCTCATCTGACGGCTATCAGGTGCCGATAGGCTCACGCATGGATATGGTTCTGGATAAGGAATACGGGCTTATCAAGTTCGCCGGAAAGAAATATATTGCCAAAACATGCCCGACAAAGGGCTATCAGGGGTTCTTTGGTCTGGGCTGGCGGGGACACGTCATGATCCCCATAGAGCAGGCGTTCGAGAATGACTGCGACTGCGACTCCAAAACACAGATAAACGAACAGCTTCTCCATGCTGTGATGAGCGACCCCAGACTCTTTTCAAACGAGCTGAGGAGCATCCCCGTGCAGGCGGACAAGATTCAGAGCGATCTGGAGCGAACCGTATGGAACGGCAACGTGAAGGAATCCGACCCAGCATCGAAAGTTCTGCTCTGGAGCATCTCCGATTCCGGCGCCAAGACAAAAAAGATTTTCGAACAGTCCATAGGCAACCTGCACAAGACGGTCATCGACTCCATGATGAGCAACGTGTGGTTCTGGGCGGCTCTGGCTGTGGACATCATGGACAGAAACCTCTATGAGCGAGCCAACGACTGCCGGTGGTGGGCGCTGACGTCCAGGTTCAAAAAGATTCTGGACAGCGGCAGCATCACCTCCGAGGACAAGGAGACCATCTCCGACATCCTGGCTTATATAAACGGGCTCTACACGGTGTATACCAACCTTTTCGTCTATGACGCAAACGGGCGCATACTGGCGGTTTCCAACCCCACGGAAGAGCATCTGGTAGGCACCGTTCTCACAAAAGATTTCGTCAGAAACACTCTGGCTCTCAAAGAGAGCAGTCAGTACAGCGTTTCGGCTTTTGCCCCTTCCGAGCTTTACGGAGACAGACACACATACATTTACGGCGCATGCATAACCTCCTTTAACAACGGACACAGGGTTCTGGGCGGTATAGGCATAGTTTTCGACAGCGAGCCACAGTTCAGGGCTATGCTGCACGATGCTCTGCCCAGAAACGAGAAAGGCGAGGTGGATGACGGCGTTTTCGGCGTTTTTACCGACAGAAAAGGAAACGTAATCAGCTCCACAGACGAAAGCATAGTCACGGGAAGCCAGATGGAGCTGGACAGGGATTTCTTCACCATGAAAAACGGCGAGGGCACATCCCGCATAGTTCAGTACAACGGATACTATTACGCCGTTGGGGCGCACACCAGCAGCGGATACAGAGAATACAAACAGGGTGACGGATATTCCAACGATGTCATCGCTCTGATATTCACTCCGCTGGCAAAAGTGTCTGACAACAAAACCGTTGCCGTGAGAAAACGCTCGAACAATATGAAAGTGGGCAAAAAGAACGAGGCGGCGGACTGCATAGAGGTTGCGACATTCTTCATAGGCACAAAATGGCTGGGAGTGAAGGCGGATAAGATAATTGAGGCGATAAACCCGGATGGGCTGACGACAGTCCCCGGAAGCATGCCCTTTGTCAAGGGACGCCGGATATACAAGGACATCCCCATTCTGGTGGTGGATATCAGATCCATACTCGATCTGCCGGAGAAGGAGATGGATTCCGAGACACAGATTATAGTTCTGAGAACCGGAGACAACAGCATGTTCGGTCTGATAGTGGACGGTCTGGGCGAGATACCCGAGATATGCAGCAGCAGGGTGGAGCAGTCCGACCATGTTCTGGACAGGAGCAAATATACCGAGTGCATAGTGAAGCCCGAGCCGGGGCACGATGACGAAGAGATGCTGATGGTTCTGCGTCCGGACGGCATCATCGGAAAGCTGAAAGAGATGCTGTGACAGAGAGTTATATCATAAAAATGTAATTAGTTCTATAAAACTAAAAATATAATTGACAATGTGCCGTCAGAGGCATAGATTTGTTTCATCGGAGGATCTGATGAGAGAGAGAAACAAATTTATTCTTCTGGCGGCAGTGTTTGCCGTGCTTTATTTTACGCCTTTTCAGTCCGGAAGGGTGTCTTCAGCCATTCTGGAGAGCTTTTATCTTCTTAACGATTATGTCAGAGAGCACACCCTGACGTGCCTCATTCCGGCTCTGTTCATAGCCGGCGCTATCAGCGTGATGGTGTCGCAGGCTTCTGTAATCAGATATTTCGGAGCGGATGCCAAGAGGATAGTGGCATACGGCGTGGCTTCCGTGTCCGGCAGTATACTTGCCGTTTGTTCCTGCACCATTCTGCCGCTTTTTGCCGGGATATATAAGAGGGGCGCCGGTCTCGGACCCGCCATCGCTTTTGTCTATTCGGGTCCGGCGATCAATATTCTGGCTATCGTTCTCACCGCCCGCATACTGGGCTGGCAGCTCGGTCTGGCTAGAGCAGTGGGCGCTGTTCTGTTCTCTGTGGTGATCGGCGTTATAATGGCGCTGATATTCAGAGAGGACGAGAGAGAGGCACAGCAGGTGGGCAAAGCGTCTGACGGTGACGGATCGCCCGCTTTTACCATTCTGTTTTTTGTGGCTATGACAGGCGTTCTGATATTCGCCACCTGGGCAAAACCCACAGAGGAGGGCACTCTTTTTGCTCTCATCTATCATTATAAATGGTTTCTGGCGCTTCTGAGTCTTGTGTCCGTTGTCGGGCTCAGCTTTGTGGTTCTGGACGCTGAGAAGAGGCGTCTGTGGGTCATGGAAACATGGGAATACGCCAAACAGATCATTCCTCTGCTGTTCATCGGTGTTCTTGTCGCCGGACTGCTTTTGGGCAGACCCGGTCATGAGGGAATCATCCCGTCTGAGTGGGTGGCTCGTCTGGTGGGCGGAAACGGATTCGGCGCTACATTCTTCGCCTCCGTGGTGGGCGCCTTTATGTATTTCGCCACGCTGACGGAGATACCTATCCTTCAGGGGCTTCTGGGCTCCGGAATGGGCAAGGGACCCGCTCTGGCTCTGCTTCTGGCAGGACCTGCGCTCAGTCTGCCGTCCATGCTGGTTATCAGAAGTGTCATCGGATGGAAGAAAACCATTGTATATGTGAGTCTTGTAATTATTATGTCAACTATGGCCGGAATGATTTTCGGTCAATACTTATAGGAGATTGATATGAAAATAAAAGTTTTAGGACCCGGATGCAGAAATTGTCAAATTATGCACGAAACAACACTTCAGGCTGTAAAAGAGCTTGGACTTGACGCCGAAGTGGAATATATAAAAGATATGGTCGAGATATCAAACTACATATTGGCCACACCCGGTCTGGTTGTTAATGAAAAAGTTGTCCACGAGGGTAAGCCGCTGCCTACTTTAAGCGAAGTCAAGATTCTGCTTAAACAGTCCACACAGGGCAAGAGCGGCGGATGCGGGTGCTGCTGCGGAGGATAGATGAATAAGAAGAGGGTTCTTTTCGTATGTATTCACAACAGCGCCAGAAGCCAGATGGCAGAGAGTTATCTTAACGCTCTGGCGCCGGACAGATATGAGGCGGTCAGCGCGGGGCTCGAACCCGGCCGCCTGAACCCTTTCGTTGTGCGTGCCATGGCGGACGACGGAATAGATATCTCATGGAACAAGACCAAGAGCGTGCACGGCTTTCTGGGGCAGAGCTTCGACTATGTCATAGCTGTGTGCGACAAAGACGCGGCGGACAGATGCCCTGTGGTGCCTGTAACAGGCGAAAAACTCCACTGGCCTTTTGACGACCCGTCATCTTTCAAAGGCACAGACGATGAAAAATACCGCTTCGCCCTGTCTGTCAGGGATTCTATCAAGGCGAAGATAATCGATTGGATAGCCTGTTAAAAAAATAATTAAAATTTAACATGACAAATATGAAAATTCGTATATATTGATTTCGGTTATGAGCATAAGCCTATAAATAAGGGGTGTATAGATGACTGAAACATATGAAAAGAACAGGCTGAGAAACTTCCCTGTGACACTCTTTTCAACGGTGATGGGCGTTACGGGGCTTGCCATCGCCTTTCTGCGCTACGGCGCTGTGATGCAGACCGACATGTCGCCGGCAAAATATCTTCTTTTTGCTGTCAGCGTGTGGTTTGTAATTGTTCTGACGACCTACATAGCGAAACTGATTAAATATCCCGAAGCGGTGAAGGAGGAGTTCTTTCACCCGGTTAAGCTGAATTTTTTCCCCACCATGTCCATCTCTCTGCTGCTGCTCAGCATCGGATACGAGGGCATATCTCACGAGGCGTCCAGATATCTGTGGATGCTGGGGACTGTAATTCAGATCACTTTCACGTTTATCATCATAGATATATGGTTTTTCGGCGATTTTAAGATCACCGCTGTCAACCCCGCCTGGTTTATTCCCGTGGTGGGTAATATTCTCGTTCCTGTTTCCGGCGTGAACCATGCCGGAGCGGAGCTTGGCTGGTTTTTCTTTTCCATCGGAATCGTGTTGTGGATAGCTCTTTTCACCACGGTGGTCTACCGTATGATCTTCCACGAACAGCTTCTGGCAAAGTTTCTGCCCACGCTGTTCATCATGATAGCTCCGCCGGCGGTCGGGTTTATCTCATATGTTAAGCTCACAGGCTCGCTCGATCCTTTTTCCAGAATACTCTATTACTTTGCCCTGTTCATCACTCTGATGCTGTTCTCCATGTTCAGAAGACTGAAAAAAGTGCCTTTCTATGTGTCTTGGTGGGCATATACCTTCCCTCTGGACGCTATGACTATCGCCACCATCCTGATTTATAAGATGACGAAATATCCGCTGTTCCACACACTGGCGACATTTCTGCTGATTCTCACATCGGCTGTGGTGACTGTTGTTTTCATCAGAACGGTAAAAGAGATGGCGGGCGGCAAGGTGTGCGTGCCTGAATAGGCTTTATTTCGCCCCTGATTTAAATTTTTCCACTGTGTTCCTGATGCGGATCAGGTTCTCATAGTCTCTGTATCTGGCGGGCACAAAGCGGTCTATGCTCAGCTCGCCCAGAACTATGCGGCCCTCTATCTCATCGTCCATATTCAGCAGGATGCTTTTCAGCCTGTTGTATGTGTATTCGTCCATAGAGGGCGAAGCCACGAAGGGCGGAGCGATGACCTCAGGCGATCTGTGGATCACTTCTATGGATGTTGTCTGTTTCGGATTATTCTTCTGATATTCGTCAAAGACCGCGCCGTCAACGGCGGCGGCGTCCACCACTCCCTTATTCACCAGATATATGGACTGTTCGTTGCTCTGGGTGTAGAAGGTTTTTTTCAGCACCTCTTCCGGAAGCTGTTTGAATGTGCTGATAATGAGATATGACGGATAGAGCGATCCGCTCCCAGTGAGCTTGTCGGTGAAGGCGAACGTTTTGTTCTTCAGCTCGGTCACCTTTTTTATCCCGAATTTTTTATTCACGATTATGTAGGTTTTATACGAGTGCCTGCCGTTTATCTCCGGTATGGCGATGATGCGTATCCTGCCCTTGGAAGAGAAAGCGGTGGAGCAGACAGAGGCGAAGTCCACCTCGTTGTTAGCCAGCTTGCTGTCCACGTTCTCATAGCTGTTCTCCATCACGGGTTCTATCTCTCTGCCCAGTTTGCCTGACAGATAGCTGTAGAAATCGTTCAGGGCATAGTCCGGCGTTCCCTCCGGCACGATGGAGGCGATGCCGAATTTCAGCGGCTGGGCGAAGGAGACCGAGCAGATAAGCAGTATGAATATTATTCGGATTATAGCCATAAATGATTATAGTGCTTTAAAAAGATTTTCGCCATAAAAAGAAATTCTGTCATTGCGAACCAGGACTAGGCTGAGTGAAGCAATCTTAAAGCGGTAGTTTTGAATGGATGAGATTGCTTCGTCACAGTGTTCCTCGCAATGACGAAGCAACCTCCTTGAAGTTTATTACAGAAGAACGGATTCAGCCAGCACTTCGGCTATGTCTTTCACAAAGATGCTTTTGGCGTTCAGATCCTTCATGCCGTCTGACATCATAGTCATGCAGTAGGGGCATGCTGTGCAGAGTGTTCCCGCTCCTGTGTCGAGCGCCTGCTGGGCACGGTTCACGTTTATGCGTGATCCGATC
Organism: Deferribacterales bacterium; assembly: GCA_050251875.1. Classification (GTDB taxonomy): domain Bacteria; phylum Chrysiogenota; class Deferribacteres; order Deferribacterales; family Geovibrionaceae; genus Seleniivibrio. The sequence goes on from JBFWMA010000004.1 coordinate 6,932, forward strand.
ATCTCCTCCATCCACATGCGTCCGCCGCCGGCTCCGCAGCAGAATGACTCCTCTTTTGTCCTTTCCATCTCAGTGGGCTCTTTGCCTGTCAGGGCTCTGATGATGTCTCTGGGCTGTTCGTAAACACCGTTGTGTCTGCCCAGATAGCATGAGTCGTGATATGTCATGGTGGCGTTCTTGTGGCTGTCTTTCACCACGAGCTTTCCGGTCTTCACCAGATCGTTTAAGAGCTCGGTGTGGTGGATGACCTCCAGCTCAATGCCGTATTGTTTATAGTCGTTTTTCAGAGTGGTGAAACAGTGGGGGCACTGTGTGATTATCTTTTTCACGCCTCTGGTTTTGAACATTTCCACGTTTTTCAGCGCTGTCTGCTCGAACATATATTCGTTGCCCAGCCTGCGCAGGCTGTCTCCGCAGCAGAGCTCGTCTTTGCCCAGTATACCGAAGCTGACTCCGGCTTTTTCCATCAGCATAGCCACGGCGAGGGTGACCTGTTTGCTTCTGGAATCAAAGGCTCCGGCGCATCCCACGAAATAGAGATACTCTGTCTCGCCTTCGGCGAAATCATTTACCTTGAGCTGGCTGAAAACTTTTGTACGCTCACCGGGAGCGATGCCCCAGGGGTTGCTTCTCTGCTCCATGTTTTCGAACAGGTTCAGCAGTTCCTCGGGAAAATCAGAGTGCATCTGCACCAGATTGCGTCTCATCTTCATTATCTTCGGAGCGTGCTCTATGAACACGGGACAGACTTCCATACAGGCGCCGCATGTTACGCATGCCCATATGGTGTCTTTGGATATCTGATGCGCTCCGTCACCTATCAGTCCGCTCTCGTCAGCGTTCAGGTTCTCCTTGATGCCGTGTATGAGAGTTCTGGGGTTCAGGGGTTTATCTGTGAGATTGGCGGGGCAGTTCACCTGACATCTTCCGCACTCTGTGCAGGTAAGGCTGTCCAGCAGGTCTTTCCATGTGAGATCTCTGTAGTTGTCCGCGCCCAGCTTGTTGTCCAGACTGAATGTCTCTCTCTGGGGAAGCACAGGCTTGTCCAGCGCCTTGAAATATACGTTGGGGATAGCTGTGATGATGTGCATGTGCTTGCTGTAGGGGAGAAAGTTAAGAAATCCCAGAAGCAGCACAGCGTGTATCCACCAGAATACAGCGCCGGCGGATTCTATCGCCTCGGGTGTCATTCCGGCGTACATATTGGCGAAAACGGATGATACGGGGATTAGTCCGCCGTTCAGCTCGCCCAGAGCTATCTCCGCTCCGGTGAGCCCGAAATAGGCTATCATCAGACCGGCGATGGTGGCGAGGATGCCGAACGCCTCAAAAGTTCTTGATTCAGGGTACAGAGGTTTTATGATCTTTCTGCCCGCTGCCAGAGCCACAGCTATCAGCACCAGCACTGATACGAAGTCGAACATGGCTTTCAGCACATAAAGGGCTGAATCGGGAAGCAGTTTGAACGATACAGAGGGGAATATTCCGTTGATGATGAACTCGGCGTTTGCCAGCACCAGCACCAGAAATGCCCAGAACAGCATAGCGTGGTTAGCGCCGAAGCTGCCTTTCGTCACGCTCTTCTGTTCCAGAGCGTTGTTAACCATGGCGGCGAGTCTTTCGGATGCCCTGTCGGTTCTGTTTACGGGCTTTCCTCTTCTCACCAGGGAAAATTTCTTGTTCAGGCTGTATGCGAAGAACGCCAGCGAGAACAGAAGCACGGGTATAAAAAGCATGTTATTAACCATCTCATATTCTCCTTACGCGTTTCTTCTTTTTCTGATTTCTTCAGTCAGGGCGGGGACTATCTGGAACAGGTCGCCCAATATGCCGTATGTAGCCACCTCGAAGATGGGGGCGTCCTTGTCCTTGTTTATGGCGATGACAATCTCGGAATCCTGCATACCCACAAGGTGCTGGATAGCTCCGGATATTCCGCAGGCGATGTATATCTTCGGTCTGACGGTTTTTCCTGTCTGTCCCACCTGTCTGGAGTGTGCCATCCATCCGGCGTCCACGGCGGATCTGGATGCTCCCACTGTTCCGCCCAGCTCGTTCGCCAGCTCTTCCAGAATTTTGAAATTGGTCGGGTTCATCATACCTCTTCCGCCGGAAACGATTATCTCGGCGGCGGATATGTCCATGTCTTCCGCTTTTTTATCAGAAACAATTTTGAGAACCTTGCTGAGGATGTCCTCCTCTTTCACCGCCGGATTCTCTTTTATCAGTTCCCCTGTGGCTCCCGGCTGTTTCTCGGGCATGTCCATCACTTTCGGGCGGACAGTAGCCATCTGGGGACGGAATTTGTCGCACATGATGGTCGCCATGATGTTTCCGCCGAAAGCGGGTCTGGTCTGCATCAGGTTGCGTTTGTCGTCTATGTCCAGCCCTGTGCAGTCGGCTGTGAGCCCTGTGGCTACCTCTGTGGCGACAGCGCCGGCGAGGTCACGCCCCATACCTGTGGCTCCCATCAGGATTATTTCGGGTTTATATTTTTCGATCAGCCAGCACATGGCACGGTGATATGCCTGTGTGCGGTAGTTTTTGAAAACGGGATTATCGATCTGATATACTTTCTTAGCGCCGTATTCGAAGGATTCTTTGGCGATGTGGTCTACATTTTCGCCCATCACCACTGCGCAGAGCTCGGCGTCCAGCTTTTTAGCCAGCTTGGCTCCCTCGCCCAGCAGTTCCCATGAAACGTTGGCGGGGACTCCCTCTGTCTGTTCGATGAAGACCCACACGCCCCTGAACTGTTTCAGGTATTCTTTCAGCTTCTTATCTTCGTCAGACAGTTCCTCTTCGGCTCCGCCTGCCGCTTTCTGTTTTTCCCATTCGGCGAGCTGAGCTTTCTGCTCGTCTGTCATATACATATAGAGGGCTTCGGCGGGACATACCTTGGCGCATTTGTCGCAGCCGATACATTTATCTTCTAAAATGGTGGGCGAGCCGTCCTCGTTCATTTTCACGGCGTCCACGGGGCAGGCGCTTTCGCATCTGGCTCCGCAGGCTATACAGGTGTCGGGCTTCAGCCTCGCTTTTCCTCTGGGTTTCTTTATCTTTTCAGCCATTTTCAGCCTCTTTATATCGTTATAATGTCTTTTTCGAGCATCTTTTCGATGAGAAGATACGCAACTTTGCCGGGGTCTGTGATGCCCTCGCCGATCATCTCTCCCTTGTCACGCTGGGGCGAGAATATCTTGCTGACCCATGTGGGCGAGCCTTTCAGTCCGCATGTGTTGACATCCAGCTGAAGAACCTCGTTGCTCCACATCTCCACCTGCGCCTCTTTGGACTTCAGCCTCATGGGCACTGTGGGATATCTGGGGCGGTTGATTTCACGGACGACAGTTATCATCGCGGGGAGTTTGGTCTCCACGGTTTCATATCTGCCTTCCAGCTTTCTGCGTACGATGATTTTTTTGGATGATGTTTCCAGATCCTCGATCTTGTCCACCAGTGTGAGCTGTTCCAGATCCATACGGGTGGCGATGCCGGGTCCTACCTGCGCTGTGTCGCCGTCAATGGTCTGTTTTCCGCAGAAGACGATGGCCACCTCGTCCTCCTCGTTCAGCTTTTTGATGGCGGCGGTCAGCACGTTGCTGGTCGCCAGAGTATCCGCTCCGCCGAAAACCCGGTCGGATATCAGGATAGCCCTGTCCACGCCCACGGAGAGTGCCTTTCTCAGAGCCGCCTCAGCATTGGGCGGTCCCATGGATATCGCGGTGACGTTGAAACCGTATCTGTCCTTGAGTCTAAGACATTCTTCAAGAGCGTGAGTGTCATACGGGTTGACGATGAAGGGGATCCCGTCTCGTACGAGGGTATTGGTCTTGGGGTCGATCTGTACCTGCGTGGTGTCAGGCACCTGCTTAATGCATGCTATAACCTGCATAACTACCTCATATATATTAATTTACCATGATATTTCCATGGTCTATTATGCATGTTCTCATCTGCGTTCTGTATAGTTTAAGGAATAAAAGAATGATCCGCCGCCCCCCAGCAGAAACACGGTCACCGTTTGTATACGAAAAAATAAGAAACAAACGCTGTTTATAATCAGGTAAATTAGCACAAAAAAAAATTAATTTAAATATTTTTAACGAATATTTACAAAAAAAATAGAATGGGTGTTTGATTGAGTTCGGCAAAAACCATAATAAACACATGTTTAAGACATTCTCATTCTACTATATTGTTGTCAAATGCGCTGACATGGACACGGTGGTATAATCTATTATGAACAAAAGCGATTATTTCACTGTCAGAATATAAAAAAGAACGGAAATCACATGAATTTAAAAGTATTGCGCTATGCCTCTTTATGCTGTTTTCTCACCATCGGATGCGCCTCCGTGGGACCTGACTATGTCAGCCCGGATACGTCCTCTCCCGCCGTGTGGAACTCACGGGTGACAGGCATCGCTTCCGAAGCGGATAATCCTGAGATTCTGGCGAAATGGTGGCAGACATTCAACGATGACACGCTGAACAGCCTGATAGAGATGGCTGTGAAAGGCAACAAAGACCTGAAGAGCGCCGGATATGCTCTGTCCGCCTCCAGAGCGAAGCTGAGAATGACAAACGCCGGAAAGATGCCCACATTCAGCGCCAGCGGCTCCGCAAAGGCGGTGCATTACGGCGACACGTCTCTGGACGATCAGAATGTGGAGAGCTATTCCGCAGGATTTGACGCCTCATGGGAGCTGGATCTCTTCGGAGGACTCCGGCGTGATACGGAGGCGGCCAGAGCCGATATGCAGGCGACCCACGAATCACTGCGGGACGCTCTGGTGTCTGTGCTGGCGGAGACCGCCTCGGCTTATATCTCTCTGCGTTCATACCAGAGCAGCATAGCTACCGCCGAAACGGATATTAAGATCAACGGGGAGCTTTACGACATCGCCGACAAGAAATTCAAGTCAGGTCTGGCGGACGCTTCGGATGTGAAACAGGCTCTCTATCAGCTGGAATATTCCAAAACAACCCTGAACGACCTGCGGGCAAAGCTGAATACGTCATACAACCGTCTGGCTGTGCTCACCGGACAGAATCCCGGCTCTCTGAACACTCTGCTGGAAAAAGAGGCGGTGATTCCGGAAATTCCGCTGAACATAGTGACATCCATTCCGGCGGACGTGATTCGCAGGCGCCCGGACATCAGAAAGAGCGAGAGGAGTCTGGCGGCGCAGACGGCGAGGATAGGAGCCGCCAAGTCGGATATATATCCCAAGTTTTATCTGAACGGCACCATCGGCTATCAGTCGGATCATGCCGGAAGCCTTTTCGAGGGCAGGAACTCGACACTGAGCATCGGTCCCACGTTCAAGTGGGCGCTGTTTGATCTGGGAGCTGTGCGTCAGAATATCAACGTTCAGACCGAGACACAGAAGCAGTACCTGTCTCAGTATGAGGCATCTGTGCTGAGCGCTTTTGAAGAGGTGGAGAACGCCCTTAATTCGTTCGATGAGGAATACAAAAAGAATAAACAGCTCAAAATAGCCATGGACGCCGCATACGCCGCCTATGATCTGGAGCTGAAGAAATATAAGGCGGGGCTGAACGACTACACGGCTGTGAAGACGGCTCAGAGCGCCTATATCAGTTATAAAGACAAGCTGACGCAGAGCACGGGAAGCGCTGACAATTATCTGGTAGCGCTCTATAAAGCTCTTGGCGGCGGATGGGAAACATATGAGGACGCAAATGAAAAATAAGACAGAAACAAATGATATAAACTCAGTCCTGGCAACGGGCAATAAGGGCGGAAAGAGATGGAGGCGGACGATAATAATACTCGCCTGCGTTCTGGCGGCGCTGGTCGTGATCCTGATAGTCAGAGGCAGGGGAGACAAAGGCGGCGCTCCGCAGTTCAACACGGTCGAAGCTGTGCAGGGTGATATCAGGGTGGAAGTCTCTGCCACGGGAAAGCTGGAACCCACCAACGAGGTGAGTGTAGGTACGGAGCTTTCCGGTACGATCAAGGAAGTTTTCGCCGACTACAACAGCGTGGTTAAGAAGGGCGAGCTTCTGGCGAGGATAGACACCACAAAACTTCAGGCGCAGGTGACGCAGTACAGAGCCGCTCTGGAATCCGCCAGAGCAAACGTTCTTCAGACACAGGCTACTGAGAAAGAGACCGGAATCAAGCTGGATCAGCTCAAAACACTTTTTAAACTGACAGACGGGCAGTCCCCGTCCAAAACAGAGATAGATGCCGCCGAGGCGGCGTACGACAGAGCCGTGGCAAACACTGCCAGCGCGAGGGCATCCGTTGCTCAGGCTCAGGCCACACTGGATGCCCTGTTAACAGATCTCGCCAAGGCGGAGATACGCTCACCCGTGAACGGGATAGTTCTCTCCAGGGAAGTGGAGGCGGGACAGACGGTCGCCGCTTCATACTCCACTCCGGAGCTGTTCACTATAGCGGAGGATCTGAAAAAGATGGAGCTCCATGTGGACGTGGACGAGGCGGACATAGGACAGGTGAGAGAGGGGCAGAAGGCTTCTTTCACGGTGGACGCTTATCCGGACAGGATTTTTGACGGCGTGATAACACAGGCAAGATACGGTTCGCAGACAGTGGACAACGTGGTGACCTATGAAACGGTGATTCAGGTGGATAACTCGGACATGCTCCTGCGTCCCGGCATGACAGCCACAGCGGACATCACCGTGAAACATCTGAAAAACGTGGTGAAAGTACCGACGGCGGCGCTCAGATATTCGCCTCCGGCTGTGACAGATGAGTCGAAACAATCCTTTATCAGCAAACTGATGCCCAGACCGCCCAGAATGAGAAGCTCCAAGCCGGCGGAAGTATCTGACAAGGAGACGGTGACGGTGTGGGCGCTGGAGAACGGCATGCCCGAGCCTTATCAGGTTAAGCTGGGGGATTCTGACGGCAGCTACCGTCAGGCGGTCTCCGGAGATGTGAAGCCGGGTATGAGGCTGATAACAGGCACAGCTGGAAACGGTAAATAGATATGTCTGAGTCAAAAGCTCCTCTGATAGAGCTGAACGGTGTAAAAAAGATATACGGCATGGGCGCCACAGAGATGCAGGCGCTCAGAGGGATAAGCCTGACTATAAACGAGGGCGAGTTCGTGGCGGTGATGGGACCCAGCGGGTCGGGCAAATCCACCTGCATGAATATCCTGGGCTGTCTGGATACCCCCACGTCCGGCTCATATAAATTTATGGGCGTGGAGGTCGGTTCTCTGGACAGAAACCAGCTCGCCAAGCTGAGAAGATATTATATCGGTTTTGTTTTTCAGGGGTTTAACCTGTTGAACAGAACCAACGCTCTGGAAAACGTGGAACTCCCGCTCCTTTACAGAGGCGTTCCGGCGAAAGAGAGGCACGAAGCCGCCTCGAAGGCGCTGGAGATGGTTGGGCTTAAAGGATGGGAACATCACAAGTCAAACGAGCTGTCAGGCGGTCAGCAGCAGAGGGTAGCCATCGCCAGAGCCATAGCCACCGAACCGAAGGTGCTTTTCGCCGATGAACCCACGGGAAACCTGGACACGGCGAGGAGCATAGAGATAATGCAGCTGCTCACATCGCTGAACAGAGACAGAGGCATAACAGTCGTGATGGTAACCCACGAGTCTGAGATGGCTCAGTATGCCGGGCGGATGATTCATTTCCGTGACGGTCTGGTGGAACACGACAGAGAAAACGAACAGGCGCTTTAAGCCTCCCTTTGACAAAGGGAGGTGTGGAGGGATTTCTCAGATGTAATTCAGGAAATCCACCCCAGCCCTTCTTTACAAAAGGAGGGGGAGTAAGAGGTTTATATGATTTTCAACACGTTTTTATTAGCTTTCAGAGAGATACGCAGAAATCTGCTCAGGTCGTTTCTGACGATTCTGGGCATCGTGATAGGTGTTGCCGCCGTGATATCTCTGGTGACGATAGGAAACGGCGCCACAGCTTCTGTGACGGAGCAGATAGCCAGTCTGGGCAACAATATGCTGATAATCACATCCGGCAAGAGGATGCGGGGACCGGACCAGTCCGCCGCGCCTGCGTTCGACCTGAGCGATGCTAAGGCGCTGGAAAAAGAAGTGCCCTCTCTGGCGGCGGTGACAGCGACTGCATCCGCCTCCGAGACAGTGGTGAACGGCAGTGACAACTGGTCCACCACAGTGACGGGAACGGATAATAATTTCTTTACCATACGAAACTGGAGTATCGACACAGGGCGGTTCTTCGAAGACGCTGAGATGCAGGGCGGGCGCTCTGTCTGTGTCATCGGGGCGACCATCAGAAATGAGCTGTTCGGCGGTCAGAATCCGGTGGGGCAGTCCATCCGGGTGAAGAATTTTTCATGTCAGATAATAGGTCTGCTCCAGTCGAAGGGTCAGTCCACCATGGGCAGCGATCAGGACGATATAGTCGTGATGCCGCTGAAAACCGTCCAGAGAAGGCTGACGGGTAACAAGGATATAAAGATGATGCAGGTTTCCGTGAAGGACGGATACAACACGGATACGGTCATTTCAGAGATAGAGACGATAATGCGGGAACGCAGACACCTCTCATATAACGAGGACAATAATTTCAGCGTGATGGATATGAAGGAGATCACCAACATGCTCACCAGCACCACCAAGGTGCTCACGGCGCTTCTGGGCGCTGTGGCGGCGGTCAGTCTTCTGGTGGGGGGTATCGGCATCATGAATATAATGCTGGTGTCTGTTACCGAGCGCACAAGGGAGATAGGCATCCGTCTTGCCATCGGTGCGATGGAGAAAGAGGTTCTGCTTCAGTTTCTGGTGGAGGCGGTGGTTCTGTCCGCTATGGGCGGTGTTATAGGCATCGTTCTGGCGCTGACAGCCTCAGTAGTTCTTTCGAAGGTGATAGCCGTTCCTTTTATTTTTGACAGCGGGATAGTGATGCTGTCATTTCTGTTCTCTGTGGCGGTGGGGATCATCTTCGGATATTTTCCGGCGCTGAAGGCAGCCCGGCTCGATCCCATAGAGGCATTAAGACACGAATAGACGAATCAGCGGAAATATCCGGCGGCATATGAAATGCCGCCCTACATAAAGAGAGATGGCAGTGGGACACGGGATAGAAACGCCCGCCGATAGTAGGGCGGGGTTTTTACCGCAAGCGGGGAACAGAAACGCCCGCCGATAGTAGGGCGGGGTTTTATACCCCGCCGAGATCATAAATCGTAATACAGAGACCCGCTGAACTGATGTTCTCCTGTTTTTTGGGTGATTCCGCTTCTTACAGGGTTAGCTATTATATATTCAGCTACCTGCTTTACATCTTCGTCACTTCTTAATATATGATCGTAAAAACTTTTCTGAAATTTGACAGCCAGATTAGCCTGTCTGAAACCTGACACGCATCTACCTTTAAGATATTTTACAAACTCAATTGCACCAAATTCAGGTGTTTGCAGGATCAGGAGGTGTATGTGGTTAGGCATAACAGAGTAAGCGTATACGTCAATATTAAATTCTGATGATATATCAGTAATTTTAGATGCGATGATTTGTGAAGCTGTTAGGGTTTCTGAGTCTGCGCAGACAAAATGGATTATCAGGTGAACAGCCTGTCCATGAACATAATAGGCTGTTTTATCTTTTAGTCTTATATGTTTTCTTGCCGGCTTAATGTTTTCCATGAGCGTGTGTTTTATCCGGCGGCATATGAAATGCCGCCCTACATAATTAAAAGTTCATTTGCGTTTTTTTAACGGGCGGACGTAGAGAGATGTCATCCTGCGGTATATCTGCACGTTTCCCTCGCTTTTCCGGCGGAAGCGTCTGTGCTGGGTCTTTTTGATAACCTCGAGTGTCTTGTGTCCCGGGGCGTTGATATCCTGAAGGTGCTGGGACAGGTCTATGACCGGCTTGGCAATGCGCAGACTGAGATATCCGCCCACCAGAGCCGCCGTGAGCACTATCAGCAGATTCATCATAACCAGCCCGCTGATGCTCATCACCACCTCTTCGAGTATAGCCATCCGGCTGATGTAATATATCACTGAACCTGCTTTGGAGTTTCCGTATGTCAGGTCTTTCTGAACGCCTACATTTCTGATGTCGCTGACGATGTTTTCTCTCAGAACGTTGGCGTCAGCCACATATCCGCCCTTGTCGTCATACACCACCACATTATCGATATAGGGCAGAGCGGACGCCACGGCGTCTATCATGGTGAACACGTTGTATATGTCTCCGGTGGCAACGCCTCTGGACAGATCTTTATACATTATCTCGTGTTCGGCGTTTATGTAGTTTTTCGCCATTTTATAGGCTGAGACGTACTGGATATATGAAAACATGATCATGTTTGCCAGAACGGTGAGCAGAGCCAGCAGGCTGACTATCAGGATGGCTCTTTTGCTCAGTTTTTTCGGCAGACTGATAACGGCGGATGCTGTCCACGACATATATTTCTCCTTTAGATGATATAAGTATATACGTCTTAATGCCCGATGACAAGATATGGCGGAATTTTCACACACGTCTTGCCTGTCGGCGTGATTGCTGTTATATTGTTTTATCGGAATATAATAAGCATTCGTTCACGGAGGCCTGCATGAAAAAACTCTTCATAGACGGACAGTGGATAGATACCGGAACCTACATGGATGTATATAATCCATATGACGGTTCGCTGGTGGAGACCATCTGCACCGCAACGCCCGAGCTCACTAACAAGGCGATAGACGCCGCATACGCCGCCAGAGAGACCATGAAAAATCTCTCCGCCGCCAAAAGAGGCAAAATACTGGACAACATGTGCGCTCTCATCGAGCGTGACAAAGAGGAGATCGCCCAGATAATCACGGCGGAGGCAGGCAAGGGGCTTGTCTTTTCCAGAGGAGAGGCGGGCAGAACCGCTGAAAACTTTAAATTCGCCGCTGACGAAGCACGCAGACTGGGCGGAGAGCTTGTTCCCTATGACGCTTCAGATTCCGGAGCTAACAGATTCGGATATTATAAACGCTATCCCATCGGAGTTATCGGCGCTATCACGCCCTTTAACTTTCCGCTGAACCTTGTGGCGCACAAGGTAGGTCCGGCTATAGCCGCCGGAAACCCCATCGTTCTGAAACCCGCTTCCACCACACCGCTGACAGCGGTTAAGATTGTCGAGCTTCTGCTGGAAGCCGGACTCCCCGCCTGCGGAATCAACCTGGTGGTCGGTTCCGGATCAGTGGTGGGCAACGCCATGGTGGAATCAGACAAGATCGCCATGATAACCTTCACAGGGTCTCCTTCCGTGGGACTGGATATCAAATCAAAAGCGGGCATCAAAAAAGTGACTCTGGAGCTGGGGTCAAACAGCGCCGCCATCATCCACGATGACGCCGATATCAGATATGCCGTGCCGAAATGCGTTATAGGCGCTTTCGCCAACAGCGGTCAGGTGTGTATCTCCATCCAGAGAATATACATCCACGAGAGCAGATATCCGGAGTTCCGCGACATGTTCGTGGACGCTGTGAAAGCCAGCCGAAACGGCGACCCGAAAGACGAAAAAACTCTCGTGGGTCCCATGATAGAAGAGAGAGAGGCGGTAAGAGCCGAAAAATGGATAAACGAGGCAGTGGCAATGGGAGCGAAAGTCGCCGTGGGCGGCAAACGTACAGGAACACTGCTGGAGGCGACAGTTCTGGAGGATACCACCGAGCAGATGACTATCGTCAGGGAAGAGATTTTCGGACCTGTGGTCTGCATCATGAAATATTCCACTCTGGACGAGGTGATAGACCGTGTGAACGACAGCCAGTTCGGGCTTCAGGCGGGAATCTTCACCAACAACATTCAGAATGCCTTCAAAGCCATAGACAAGATCGAGGTGGGCGGCGTGATGGTGAACGACATGCCTACATTCCGTGTGGATCAGATGCCTTACGGCGGCGTGAAGCTGTCCGGAACAGGCAGAGAGGGTCCTAAATTCGCCGTTGAGGAAATGACTGAACTTAAGACAGTGATGTTCAATCTTAACTAAATGAAGCTGAACAGAATATACGATCCCTGCCGTATCTTTGCGGCGGGGGTCTTTTTGATTACAATATTTATATGCTCCTTTGCGTATGCCGCCGTGGGCACGGAGAGCGTCAGGGATTTTTTTCCGAAGGCGTCCGAACTGCCGGGCGGGTCTGAGCTGTGGCTGAACGGCGGGGTCAAGACCAAACACGAAAAGAACTACTCAGTCTATACCGCCAGCTACACATATTATTCCGGAAAAGCCGACAAACTGCTGAATATCAAGCGGAAAGCCAGCTACAAGACGGATGTCGCCATCTATTCATACAACAGCTTTGTAGACGCTTCGGAGATGTTCCGCAGTCTCACCCTGAACGCTCCGAAAAAACGCTCCCAGATGGTGCGTTTCGGCGACATGGGGCAGTTTTTTCTTTTTCCGAAATCAGGTTACATAAACGATGCTGATTTCTATCTCGTTTTCATCAGCCGCACCTTCGTGGTGTGGATACATTCCGATGACGGTTTCGCCATTATGGACGTGGCGAACCCCGTTAACGATTCCATCAAAAAATTTATAGCCGACAACCCAAAGCTGTATATGCTGAAATCTCTGCATGTCACGGCGGAGGGGCAGGGGCTTAAACCCCAGACGAAAACACTGACTTTCACCGTGGATTATCCTTCTTCCATAGAGATTTCCGGCAGGGTCTTCGACAAGAGGATGAATCCTCTGCAAAATATCGCTGTGAGGATTCAGGAAACCGGAGACACCCTGACAACGGACAAGAAAGGCGTGTATAAAAAAGTGATAAATCTGGACGGCACGAAGGATATAGCGCTCTCCGCCAACTTTTATATGGAGGCAGTGAAGAGCTCCGGAGCTTTCGAAAGCGGTCTTCTGGAAACAGTTCTGAAGAGCGAAGGGGCAGAGGACAGAACTCAGCTCTGGAAGCTGGAGAACGTTTCCGGAAAACTCACAGGCACGGCTTATGTGAAGACAGCTTCCGGATATTCCGGATATCCAGTCAGCGGAAAACTGACGAAGAACACTGACGTTACGCTCACTCTGGACTGTTCCAGAAAGGGGCTGGACTTTAAATGCGAGCAGAAATTCTCCGGACAGATGAAGGACGGAGCGATAACGGGAAGCTGGACAGGCACAGGCGGCGGCGGAACTTTCGTCAGCGATATGAAGGCGTATGTTCCGGTGAAGAGAAAGATAATCATCACGGATGATATAGCGGATATAGCGGCTTACAGAAGCGCAAAGGGCGGATACGCTCCGGTCAGCGAGCGTTTTCCCGTGATATCGGCTTCCGACAAAGACAGCACGGTGCTGTATGTTAAGCCGGACACGAAGAGGCTGGGCATAGACGACATCAGGTTTATCAGCGCCAGGCTGGTTCTGACCCATCTGATGAAAGATCAGGCGGGAAACCTGTCTGTCTTCGCCTATGAACCGGTGATGAAAAACGGACTGCTGACTCTGGGCTCGGGCGGATACGCCGGACAGCTCTATGTCTCAGGCGAGCCGTATAAGGCGGAGTTCGACATCAGCGATATAATAACCGGAGGCGGTTTCGTTCTGGGCACGGTAAAAGAGACGGGCAACAGAGGCGTGCATAAATTCTCCGGAACAGCGGAAAAGTACGACACGCTGAAGCCTTATTTCGAGATAACCGAATACGCCGTGAAAGCGGGGAAAAAGGTCGAAAAACCTTTTGTGATGAACAGAGTGCCGAAGAAAGACGGCGACTGGCTGTCTGACAAAAACAGAGCGCAGAGAGACGGTATCGCTGATATGTGCTTCTCCGGCAGGTTTTTTCACCCTAAGGGCAGGCTGACGGATTTCACCCTGACTATCAGCGGATCGTCCAGGAAGGTGTACAATACCAATCCCCTTGACATTTATCCAATGGTAGGATTTATTAAGGACAACGAACTGCTGAACAGACATGACGGCAGTCTGGATATCACTCTCGGAGACGGCGCAGAAACCTATGACATATGCGTCAGCGGGACATATGCCCCGGAGCAGGGCGAAAGGATATCATACAGATACATAGTTAATTCGAGCCTTTACGAGGGCTTCGCTGAATAGGAGATATTGATGGAAGAGTACATCGGGCTGATAGTATTCATCGTTTTTGTGGTACTCATCAGCAGACTTAAGCCGGGGGCGGGCTGAGGCGCTATGGGCGACAGCTGTAGTATCGAGGATCGATACAAAAAACAAAAAAAAGATAAAAAAGAAAATGAAAAAGAGCAAAAATGACAGATCTTTATAGTAAAATTAAAAACAGTTTCTTTCTGCTGGCGGGACCCTGCGTTATAGAGAATCAGGACATGATCCTGAGGATAGCCGACAAAGTTCAGAAGATCACTGACGAACTGGGCATCACCTATATTTTCAAGGCGTCCTTCGACAAGGCTAACAGAACATCCGTGTCCAGCTACAGAGGCGTGGGCATGGAGGAAGGACTGAAGATGCTGATGAAGGTGAAGACCGAGACCGGGCTTCCCATCGTTACAGATATTCACGAGTCATATCAGGCGGCTGTGGTTGCCGAGGTGGCTGATATTCTTCAGATTCCGGCGTTTCTGTGCAGGCAGACCGATCTGCTGACAGCGGCGGCTGAGACCGGAAGGATAGTGAACATCAAGAAGGCACAGTTTCTCGCAGGGCACGACATGGCGCACCCCGTGAAGAAGGTGACAGACAGCGGCAACGCAAAAGTGATGCTGACTGAGCGGGGCACTATGATGGGATACGGAAATCTGGTGGTGGACTACCGAAATCTGGCGGATATGGCGGATATAGGCTGTCCCGTGGTGATGGACGTGACCCACTCGGTTCAGAAACCGGGCGGTCTGGGCGGAAAGAGTGGCGGAGACAGAAAATATGTGCCTCTGCTGGCTAAAGCGGCGGCGGCGGCAGGAGTGGACGGGTTCTTCTTCGAGACGCACGAAGACCCCGACAACGCTCTGTCTGACGGACCCAACATGATAAAACCCGATGCTCTGGGCGACCTGCTGAAAACTCTGCTGGATATCAGAGCGGCCGTAGGAAAGTGAAAGGGCTTTACGTTCACATCCCATTCTGTGTGAACAAGTGCGGATACTGCGGATTCTATTCCGAGGCCGGATCCGGTGAGCTGACACAGAAATATTTCGACTGTCTTATCAGAGACTTTCAGTTATTGAACGAAAAAAATTACGACACATTATACATAGGCGGCGGGACACCATCACATGTTCCGCCTTTTTTACTGGCAACATTTCTGGAAAAAATCAGTGATATTCCTTTCAGAGAATCCACCATTGAGGCGAACCCCGAGAGCGTTTCGGATGATTTTCTGAGCGTGGTGGGGGATTTCGGCTTCACCCGTCTGAGCATGGGTTGCCAGAGCACGGACGATGGAGTGCTGAGGCTTCTGGGCAGAGCGCACACCTCCTCCGATGTTTTCAGAGCCTATGACCTCGCCCGGAAGAAGTGTCCGGATGCCGATATCAATCTGGACATGATATACGACATTCCGTCCGCTGAAAATTCCAAGGCGGAGAAGACGCTCGGCGATATAGTCTCTCTCTCGCCGGAACATGTCTCTGCATACAGCTACAGCTTTGACACGGGATATCTGGCGGATGAAAAACAGCATGAGGACTCTCTCTATCTGACGGTGAAGCACAGGCTTCAGAACGCCGGATATCATAAATATGAGATATCCAATTTTGCCAGACCCGGACACGAGAGCCTGCACAATATAAATTACTGGATGATGGGGGACTATGACGGCATAGGTGCCTCCGCCTGGTCCATGAAAAGCTGTGACGGCAGAAGGGTTCTGCGGGGCAAGGCGTCAGATATGGGCGGATATACGGACAGTCCGGAATCATTTGCGTCTGAAGAGGTCACATCCGGAATTCAGCTTTTGTATGAAGATGTTGTTTTTGGGCTAAGGATGCTTGACGGTGTTGACATTTCGGGTTTAAATATAAAGTATGATAAAGATGTAAGAAGCGTTATGAAAGAGCCTCTGAAACATCTGGAAAAAGAAGGTTTAGTGATATGGAACCTGGAAAAACTGCGTCTGACAGAAAAAGGCGAGCTTTTATTGGACTCTGTGCAGGAATATTTGTGGGGCTTTTTGCCCTGACGGTTTATGCCGGGTGCGCCGGAGACTGCTACACCTGCCATCCGAAGCTGAAAGGTAACAAGGACCATCTGGTGCTGGGAACATGTATCCAGTGCCACAACCCCGCCAATCAGAAAATCCTGACTTTCGGCTCACAGGCGGAAGGCTGCGGGGACAACTGTTTCGAATGCCATAAAGAATGGCCCAAAGACGGAAACCACGCTCCGATGATCTCCTGTAAGGATTGTCACAAAAAATTTGAAAAATGATTTCACAACTAAATTAAATTATGCTATATATCAATATATTGATTTTTGAATCTTAGGGGGTTTCTGATGAGAGTATCATGGACCGACAGTCTGGCAAGCGGACACGCTGTGATAGACAAACAGCACAAAGAACTGCTCAATCATATCAACTCATACTTCGAAAGTCTCGACAGGGTGTATGAGCACGAAGTAATCATAAAGACTCTCAACTTTCTGGTAAAATATGTCAGATTTCATTTCGGCACCGAAGAGGAACTGATGAAACAGCATGTATATCCCGAGTTCAGACAGCACCTGGAAGCCCACAGAAAGCTCGTGGACGAGCTGATGATATGCTATAAGAAGCTGATATCAGACGGATACAGCGAAGAGATAGTGGAGAGGCTCAGGGTTCTTCTTCAGGAGTGGTTCGTGGACCATATCATGGTGAACGATCTTAAACTGACGAAATTTCTGAAAGAATTCAGCTGATATCCGCTTATTTCTTTTCCGCTGTTTCTGTTGACCTGATATAGTCGGTGAGCTGTTGTATCCTGTCGGCAGACAGCTTTCTTATGGATTCTGTTCCGCCCAGTCTTATCACGTTTTTGTATAATTCTATGGATTCCTTATATTTTCCCAGCAAATCTTTGTTTCTTGCCATGGCGTACATATAGTACGGGTCGGCGGGAGATGCCGCAGACGCTTTGGCATATGAGCTTTCCGCATTTGTGTTGTTTCCCAGCGATTCCTGTATAAGTCCGGCGGTGTAGAATATTTGTCCGCTGTTCTGCATTCCGGAATATCTGGAGAGCAGATCCAGAGCGTATGAGCTCTGTCCCAGCCTGTTCAGTTCTGTGGCGGCGGAGCATATCACGGAGGCGTCAGCGCTCCTTTTATATTTTTCTATGGCGGGGATAACCTCTTCTGTCATGCCGGCTCTTATTCTGGCGGAGAGCAGACCGGAGAGGGTGTATTTCGATTGTTTTTCGCTGAGCAGTCCGGAAAAAAGCTCTTCCGCTTTTCTGTAGTTTCCTGCGTCCAGCGCTTCTGATGCCTGAGCGAGTCGTGTATTATAGTCTATTTTATTGTCGTATTCCTGTTTTGCCCTGCCTGTAAGAATGTTTGACGGGTTGCTGTGATATACGGGCGTCTGTGCGGGCTGATAGGCTGTCACATGGGGCTGCATGGCAGGAGTGAGCTGCGGCTGATCGTTCTGAGGCTGTGTAATTTGGGGCAGAGCCTGCTGCGGCTGAGCTGTCTGGGGTTCAGCCGTGTTCTGATGCTGGGGAGGCATCATGGATGTCATTTTATGATTTCCCGCCGGGTCGGCAGTCTGTGTGGACTGTTCGGCGCTTCTTTGTTTGTTTATCTCGGGCAGTCCCTGCATGGTTAAGAGCCTCTGGCGGTTTGCCGCCGTGGGATCATACTGCGGTCCCGGTTCTATTTCGTTCTGAACAGTCTGTTCCGGCTGCGGCTGAGCGGGCGTAGTCTGTGTTTGTACCGGAGCGGGTCTCACCTGATATTTACTGCTGCCGTCAGGCAGAAAGAATGTAGCCAGAAAAACCAGCGCAGAGAAAATTAATATTCCCAGAAGGAGTTTGCTCGATTTTGATGATGACGCCGGAGACAGATTAAGCAGGCTCGGGGGAACCGATGATCTGGATACGGCAGGTTTTGTTATCTTTTTCAGGCTGTCGATTATAAGGCTCATAACGACCCGTCTATAATTGTGGTGGTGAGAAAAATCACCAGCTCACGTTTTTCTGTTTTTTTAGCTTTACCTTTAAAGAGATTGCCCAGAACGGGAATATCTCCCAGAAAAGGAATTTTTTCTTCCATGGTGGTTTCCACGTTGCTGATCAGTCCGCCCATCACCACTGTGCTTCCGCTCTTCATGTTCAGCACTGTTCCAGCCTCTTTCATGTTCACTATCGGGTAGCTCGCCACTGTCTCGCCGTTGGCGTTGATAATGGTTTTCTCATCTTCCACATCGGAGAAGATGGGGACTATGTTCAGTGTCACCGTGCCGTCATCTTTTATGTGGGGTGTAACGCCCAGAATCAGACCGTCCAGCACCATCACTCTGTCGTATGTATAGGTGGTGGTTGTCACGCCGTCTGATGTTTCATCGTCTTTTGTCACTTCCCAGTAGGGCAGTAGCTGACCGGAGGAGATCATGGCGCTCTGTCCGTTCATAACTCTCAGCCTCGGGTTGCCCACTGATTCCACCCTGCCCTGAGCCGCCATAAATGTGAGAAACTTGCTCACATTGCCGCCTGTTATGGTGCCTATGGGTGAGAGCCCGCCCAGAAGGGCGCTGTTGGCGTATCCCAGATTGAATGTGCCGGAATAGTCGCTCTGGAAGAGGTCGCCTGTCCAGTTGATGCCGTAGGCGCTGGAGTCGTTCAGAACCACTTCCACCAGTCTGGCTTCTATGAGAACCTGTTTGTTGAGCTCTTTCAGAATCTCGGCGAGAAACTCCTCAATCTCTTTCATCTTGTCCGGAGTGGTGGTTACACGGAGTATTCCGGTAAATATGTTATAGTTGTATCCCTGTGATCCTTTAAAATAGCTTCCGCCTGTTGTGGAGGCTTCCGTTGCGCCGGATTTAGCCGCGGAAGAGGACTGTTTGGATGTTGATGATGACTGGAGAGCCGGAACCTGGCTCATAACAGACTGAAGCGCTTCCTGAGTTCCGCCCTGCGCAGGCTGCTGAACCACGGGGACGGGCGCTGTCTGTGTTTCAGAGTCAGCGGATTCGGGGAACATGATCGATCTGACGTGACCGATTATCTGGTTCTGTATGTCTCCTCTGTCCTTGTCGCTTTTATATTCCAGAGTATAGTCGCCGTGTATGAAGGTGTTTTCGTCACCGTTTGCTCCGAAGATGTCTCCGCCTATCAGCGATGACTGTGACGGAGTTGTTCTCACATACGGCATCTTGAACATTTTTGTTATGACTGATTTTATCTTAAGCGAGTTGCCGTCTATCACATAATATACCCCGGCGTTCTCTGTTATGGCTTTCAGAGCGTCTCTGGCGGGCATGTGTTTCACTGTCAGGGTGAAGGGTTTGGACACGTTCACGTCCGGGCTGATGATAAGGTTGAGCCCTGCTTCCGCCGCTATCATGTAGAGTATGCTGGACAGCGACTGCTGAACGGAGTCTATGGAGATATATACGTTCTCCAGAGGGTCTGCCACTATGGCTGTCTGTTTCACGACAGGAGGCGGGGGAGGAGGCGTCACGCTGGGCTGGACGGGTGTCTCCGGCTGATTTTTCTGCGTGGACGGCATAACCTGTGTTTTCAGCTTTTCCACGGAGGCGCATGACATGAGTGATATTGTCAGTAATACCGCTAATATTGAACGTAAAACCATTGCTTACCCCATTTTCCTTCTATTAGAACACAGCCGTCACCGATGGCCGTAACTTTGTCTCCGTTAATAAAAACATCGCCGGGTCTGACGATAGCGCCGCCTATTACGGCGTATTTCTTCACTTTTCCGTTAAAAACGGACGAGGGGATATAAAGAGGCACGGAAAGCGTTTCCGCCGCTTCCTCCGTCTGAATATCGTTTTCCGCTGTCTGGTTGAACATGAGTCTCAGAAATCTTCCGTTGTCGAAAAGAGACAACCGGAACGACCGCAGGTCATAGCTGTTTTCTTTGTCTGTGAGTGATCTAATAAAATCTGCGTCATTCTTTTCTACATCCAGCCGGAAAGACGAGACGACAGCTGACAGTTTGTCTCTGTATGTGCTGTCCAGATAGGATTCTAACACAGGTTTCATGAAAAAAACACCCAAAAGCGCCGCCAGCGGGAGCGATACCTTCAGATAGTCCATCGCTGTCAGCATCTTAAGTTTTTCAAAAGACATAGGTGCCTCCCACATACGGCTGTGTGAGCGTAATTTTGAAGGAGACTTCTTTACCTTTTTTTCCGCTGGTGAATGACATGGTTCTGATGTTGTAAACAGGCGACACGCTGGCGGAAAAATAATCCACTATAGCCGATATGTCTCCAGGGGAGGCGGGAGTCACGCTGAATTCCATATCGATGGAGAGCCTGCTGTTTTCGTCCTTTATGCTGTCGGAGTATTTGCCTCCGTAGAGAGTTTTAATGTGTTCGGCGGTTTCTGCCAGAAACCTCTTCGCCTCCTGTTTTTCCATGTAAGGAGGGCTGACGGTTTCCATGAGTTTTTCCAGCTTCTGCGAGCTGTTTGTTATGTCCGATGTTCTGTATTTCGCTTCCTGGCGCAGGATGTCCATGGATGTCTGCTCGAGGCTTGCAGATATGCTGTTCAGCAATACGTTCAGCAGACCGAGAGAAAATATCAGCAGGGAGAAGACTATGGACAGCCTGTAGCTGGCTAGTATTTTTTTCATTGTCCGTTCCCCCCGCTGTTCTGCTTAAAGCGGAGATTGATAAGAGCGGACATGCTGGGCATATTAAAACTGCCGGAATCGCTCACTGTGTATTTAGAAGTGACGGCTTCTCTGGCGAGAAAGCCGGTTATGGTATTTTTCATCTTTTCGGCCTCTTCCAGACTGCCGAATGTGAGCTTTCCGGTGACGGCTATTTCTGTTACGCCGTCCGGATTCTGATTAAAAGTCACCGTTTCGAAATCAGCGGCGTTCAGCAGATCGGCGAAATCCGGATAGTTTCTGATGGAGTCTGATTCACCGGACTGGAGCAGTTTATAGTAGCTCAGATCATATTTTTTGTCGTTCACTCTGCTCACAGTTTCGGAGTATTGTCCCCGTCTGTTTTTTATGACAGATGACTGGAACTCCACATCGTTTTCTGCTGTTTTCAGCCGGAAAGCGGAGGTGACCGTCATGAAAAACATCAGAAGCAGAATAACGCATGCCGCTGTGTTTCCATAGAAGAGCAGAGACCTCTTGGTCTGCTCCCTGACAATCTCCCTCGGGGTGAAGTTGTACGATTTGTCCAGAAGACACAGAGAGATAGGGACGATATATTCCTGAAACAGCTCATAGTTGCAGTTTTGAATGACAGCCCAGGGTGTCAGTGTCGCCTGCGGCGTCTGGGAAAACTCAAAGAACATGGCGGACAGCTCCGGCATGTCTGTAAGCGAACCGGAGAGTATCACATGGTCGAGCTTTAGGTGCATATTTTTAGTAACGAACATGTATGTAAGGTTCAGGTATTCGTAATAGCTGTTCATGCGGTCTTTTATGTCGTTGCCTATGATGTTGCTTCTGGTGTAGAGGATCACGTCTCCCTGGCTGATGGTCACGCATATTTTGTCGCCGGAGGCGTATGCGTGGAAAACGGTTTCGTTGGGAAAATATTTGACCGTCAGAGCGCACAGGGCAAAGTCCGTAAGGGTGAAGAGACTGATGTTCTGCTTCTGTTCCTCACTCAGCGCCTGCATTTCATAAAAAACGCTCTCCGGAGCGAGAAATACTCTGTATGGGATATTGCCCGCAGAATCCGGCTGAGAGTATATATTCTGCTTATATATCAGCATATAATCCGTATCGACAGCCAGCGAGTCCTTCAGTTTGTTCAGAGCGAGTGTGCGGAATGTTTTATATTCTTTTATAGGGGGGAGATTGAGTGTTTCGTCTATATAGTCATAGTAGTCAATGCCCGCATAAAGAGGCATGTTTTTTGAAAGGTGCTGAATATTCTCCGCGTCCGTGTTATAATGTTTCAGCAAAGTCAGTTTAGAACCCTTTTTTTCGACCACAACAGACTTGGCGTGCATCTTTTCACGATGCTTGGAATACTCTGTGCTGAATATTTTCATAAATAACAATACAATATTTGACAGAGGTTATTCAAGAGAATTTATATAATATGAGAAAAATCATAGTGATAGAGGACGATGTCTCCATCAGGGGGCAGGTATGTTTCTCTCTGGAAAAAAAGTATGAGGTATCAGAGGCTTCCAGCATGTTTGACGTGCTGGCGGATGATGACGTCATGCTGTATGACATAGCCGTTGTGGATCTGGGGCTGCCCCCCTCGCCGGACACTGTGGAAGAGGGGCTGAAGGTTATCGAGCACCTTCTGGAGCACTCCTGCGCAAAGATAATCGTTCTGACAGGGCAGGACACGGAGGAAGCGGCGACCGAATGTCTTAAGAGGGGCTGTTTCGATTTTCTCACCAAACCGGTCATGATGGACAAACTGCTTTTTTCTCTGGAAAGAGCGGAATTATTTCTGGATACCGAGAGAACTCTGCAAAAAACAGGCGTTGAAAAGGTAGAATTTCAGGTGCAGATGGGCGATGGACTGCAAAAACTCAGGGAATGCGCCGAAAAAAATATAATCATGAAAGTGCTTAAAGACACAGGCTTTAATGTGTATAAATCCGCCAAAATTCTGGGGGTTAAGCGTGAGAGCCTGTATTATTTCATAAAAAAGTTCAATCTGGTTAGAAAAAACGATGATTGATATTCTGCTGTACAGCTCTCTCGCCGTCTGTCTGGCGGTGATACTCGTGATGTACAGGCAGAACAGCATCAGTCCGTCATTCATAAAAATAGTTTCCAGACTCATTAAAATGAACGAGGTGGACGGTTCCGATCCATCGCTCTTTATAAAAAATCTGGAAGCCTTCCTCTCCAGACTGGGCGTCAGCGATTACGGATATTACATCCACTATCTGAACACGGAATACTACCGTCCGAAAAAGAGCGGCAGGGATTCCGTTACGAAATTTGTCTATACCGCCGACTACACCGTTTTTGTGGAGCTGGTGCCTCGTTTCGCCCCCCTGCGTCAGAACAACAAGGTGCGCATGCTGACCGAGGTCATCTTTATGATTATCATGTCCGATATCAGCATCCAGACGAAAGCGGCGGAGAAAGCGTTCAGAAAATCGTATGAACTTCAGGCTTTTATAAACCATGATGTGAAAAATCTGATCCAGTTTGTCAATGTGCTGGAACACAACCTGAAAGATATAGACGAAGGCGAGCTGAAGGACTATATGAGGCTGGTGCGGTATCTGAAGAAGGGGATACCGGGGCTGAAGCACAGGTCGGACAAGATACTGTCCGCTCTGTCGTCCACCATGCCGGAGCCGGAGGGTCTGCCTGAGGATGTTCCCGTTGTGGAGCTGGCGAGGGCGATAGCCGATTCGTATGACGTGGAGCTGAATACGTCCACACCGAGGGATATGATCATCAGGGTGAACAGAAAAATTCTGAGCATAATATTTGATAATATAATAAAAAACTTCTATGATAAGAGTATTATGGAAAGAGGGATATCCTTCTATCTGGACGCCGTGGAGACATCGGACGGCGTGACGGTCACTCTGGGCGACACGGGAACGCTGATCCCCGACTGCGAGAGAATCTTTGAACCGTTCTTTTCCGGACGTGCCGGCGGTCTGGGCATCGGTCTGTTTCATTGCAGAAACGTGGCGGAGAGCATGGGATGCCGTCTCAGAGCGGAAAACACGGATATGGGACCTCAGTTTATTCTGGAACTTAGAAAAATGTAATCACCGGAGCGTTATAATTATGACAGAGAAAGGTTTTACCCTGATCGAGATGGCGATCGTGCTTGTCATCATCGGTCTGATAATCGGCGGCGTGGTTAAGTCCACAACGATGATCGACAACGCCAGAGCCAAAAATGTGCTGACACAGGCAACGGCGCTCATAGACTCCCAGCACAGCTATTATGACAGGAATAAGCGCTATGCGGGCGATCTGAACAATGACGGGCAGATAGACTATACATCATATACGGCAGCCTCTCTGGACGGAACAGCCGAATCGGCGAATGACGCTGACTATGCTTTTAAAGAGCTGAAAGATATGGGACTGATAAGATCCGACATGTCCAATGCCTCTATAGCCGCCACAGCGAACGGCGGGCAGATGCATTTCAGCGGAGCGCAGATCACTGACGCCAGCAATAACAAGACGCCTGTGAACATGGTGATAATAACATCAGAAACCTGTATGGCGGCTTTTCAGATTGAAATGGCTCTGGACGGCACTCAGCCGGACGGAACAAATTCCGCCTCTACAGGAAGCGTGAGACAGATTATAGACGGGGCTCTGGTCGCCACAGGCTCATGGACATCAACCGGAACACCCTGTGTCTCCGGAAACGCCGTTAATTCTTCTGCCGCCACATCTATAGCCATATTCTTCTAGCATAAAAAAAAGCCGTATCTTTTCGGGATACGGCTTTATCTGTTTAGAGTAAAATCTCAGAATTATTTTGAGCTGACGATGAATTTCAGCGGGTTGACCGGAACACCGTTCACCAGAACTTCATAGTGAACGTGGGGTCCTGTGCTTCTTCCGCTGTTGCCCACCTGAGCGATTCTGTCGCCTTTTTTCACCTTGTCTCCGGCGTTAACCAGATTGGCGCTGTTGTGAGCGTATTTTGTCATGTAGCCGAATCCGTGGTCTATGATAACCACACGTCCGTAGCCGTTCTTTCTGCCGGAGAATACAACTGTTCCGGCGGCTGTGGCTCTGACGGGGGCGCCTATTTTAGACGCTACATCCAGACCTTCGTGGAATACTCTTCTACCTGTGAAAGGAGAAATTCTGTATCCGAAATGGCTGGATATCCAGCCGTTTGTGGGCCATATAGAGGGAGTGGAGCTGAGCAGGAGTTTCTGCTCCTCCAGATAGTCTGCCAGCTCGGACAGGCTGAGCGCCTTCTTCTCCAGCTCTGTTCCCAGGTTGGTCAGAGCGGATGAGAGGTCTTTGAAATAGTCTTTGTCCTTGCGTGCGGAGATGGAAGAGATATCCTGAGTGACATCAACCTCTTTACCGCCGATGGCGAGCTGTTTCTTGCCGCTTCCCGCTTTGCCGTATACGGCGAGGCTTCTAACCTTGTTCTCAAGCTCAGAGACGGAAGCGAGCTTGTCGTTTATAACGACCAGCTGGTTTTCGTATCCGTTTATCTGCTTTTTAAGTTTGATGTTTTCTGTTTTATAGGTGATGAGAACTTGCTTTTCTTTGTAAAGGTTGGAAAGGTAATAAAATCCTGCCGAAGAGGCTGCGACGTAGAGAAAAACAGCGGCGAGAAAGACAGTTATGAACGTGCTGCTGATCTTTCTGGTCTTGACATCTCCGAGACGGGACTCGTCGAAGATCATGACCGTGAACTTCTTCTTCATTACGCCTCCTGTGAAAATATTTTGTAAAGTATATTACAATCTGCCGATAATATCAAGATATTACTAGTGTTATCGGCAGAGCGGCTATGTGCTTGTCTTTATTAACCTATCGGTCGTTATAAAAGAGAATCCAGTATTTTTTTGACAGCTTCCGCGCAATCGGGCAGCGGCACTTCTGTTGTTTCTCCTGTTTTTCTCACTGTTACCTCGGCGCATCCCTTCTCCAGAGTCTTTTTGCCCAGAGTTATTCTGACGGGAATACCGATAAGTTCGGCATCGGTAAACTTGACCCCGGCTCTCTCGTCTCTGTCGTCCAGCAGAGGCTCCATGCCCATATCCGACAGCATCTTATAAATAGCCTCGGCGTGGCGCATCACCTCTTCGTCCTTCACGGCGAGAGGCACAACCACCGCCTTGAAAGGAGCGAGCTGAACGGGCCAGATGATGCCGTTTTCGTCATGGTTCTGTTCTATGGCGCTCGCCGCCACACGGGTCACGCCTATGCCGTAGCATCCCATTATGAAGGGCTGGCGCTTGCCTTCGTTGTCCAGAAACATAGCGCTCATGGATGAGGAATATTTGGTGCCGAGTTTGAAGATGTGTCCTACTTCGATACCTTTGGTTATAACATATTTTCCGCCGCATTTGTGGCATGTGTCACCCTCTATGGCGTTGCGGAAATCGTCCACATCGGCAAAGTCAAAATCCCTGCCGTGGTTTATGTTTATGGAGTGGGTTTCTTTCAGGTTGGCTCCCACGCAGTAGTTCACCATGGCGGTGACGGCGTAGTCGGCGTAAACGGGGACTTTGATCCCCACGGGACCGGAATATCCGGCGGGACCGCCTGTCGCCTCTTCTATGTTGTCATAGCTGGCGAGCTCCACTGTGGTCGCTTTGAAATAGTTTTTGACCTTCGCCTCGTTCATCTCGTGGTCGCCGCGAACCATTATGGCTACCAGCTTGTCGTCCACTCTGACTATCATGGTCTTGGCTATCTGCTCGGGTTTGATCTTCAGAAAGTCCGCCACGTCCTCGACAGATTTAGCGTTGGGGGTGTGTACGTCTTCAGCGGGTTTCATCTCTTCATCGGATTTTGTCCAGTTGTCCACGCAGATGGCTTTTTCCACGTTGGCGGAATAGTCGCATGAATCGCATGAGATAACGAAATCCTCGCCTGTGTCGGCGAGCACCATGAATTCGTGGGAGAAAGAACCGCCGATGGAGCCTGTGTCGGCTTCCACCACTTTATATTTCAGACCGCATGATTCGAATATGCGGCAGTAGGCTTTATACATTTTTTCGTAGCTGATGTTGGCTCCGGCGTCATCCATGTCGAAGGAGTAGGCGTCTTTCATCATGAACTCGCGTCCTCTCATCAGACCGAATCTGGGGCGAACCTCGTCACGGAATTTTGTCTGGATCTGATAGAGGTTTATGGGCAGGTTTTTATAGCTGGAGATATAGCTGCGCACCACGTCTGTGATGACTTCCTCGTGGGTGGGTCCATAGCAGAAGTCTCTGTCGTGGCGGTCTCTGATGCGCAGAAGCTCCTTGCCGTAGTAATCCCAGCGTCCTGATTCCTTCCACAGCTCGGAAGGCTGGATGGACGGCATCAGCATCTCTATCGCCCCCGCCTCGTTCATGCACTTCCTGACGATGTTCTCCACCTTGCGGATCACCATCAGCCCCAGCGGGAGATAGTTGTATACTCCTGACGCCAGCTTTTTTATCATGCCCGCTCTAAGCATCAGCTTGTGGCTGATTACTTCCGCCTCCGCGGGGACTTCTCTCAGGGTGGGGATGAAAAAATTGCTGTATCTCATTATTGTTTCTCCTTGTTCTCTGTTATCAGCGTGTTTCTGAACCAAACATCCTGCTGAGGAAACGGAATCTCTATACCATGTTCTTTAAATTTTTGCCAGAGCGACTGTAAAAAAACATTCTTAACAGCCACCGTCTGAAAACCTTTAGAGGTGTCCAGCCAGAAGAGGACGAGGAAATTGACAGAGCTTTCGCCGTATTCCATAAACCAGACTTCCGGTTCCTTGTCTTTCAGAACGGAATCGCACTGGCGGATCGTTTCCAGCATCAGCCTCTGAGCCAGCTCTATGTCGGATGAATATCCCACGCCTATGGGGATGCGCACCCTGATAAGGTTATCGTTTCTGGTGTAGTTGATGATCGTCTCTGAGATAAAGACCGAGTTGGGAACCATTATCTCGATATTGTCGAACGTTCTGACCGTGGTGGCAAACATGTCTATGGACGACACGGCGCCGAAAACGGTGTCGGATGTGACGCCTACTGCCCGTCCGGCGGTGCCGGGGAGCTCTACATAGTCGCCGATTTTAACTTTTTTCGAAAACAGCAGGATGAACCCGCTGATATAGTTGTTAATGATAGTCTGGAGACCGAATCCCAGACCGATGCCCAGTGCGCCGGCTATGGGGACTACTATCTTCCATGTGATGCCTGTTACCAGCATGGTGATTATTATGATTATCAGTATGCCGATGTTGCTGAGCAGAACCTCCAGAGAACCGGAGTCAGACGTCTGCACTCCGCCGAAAACAGCCACCCGCAGATATTTCGATGAGAGAAACAGCAGGCTCTTGAGCAGAATAAAGATCAGAACGGCAGAGAGAAGAGACGCCAGAGACAGCCTGAAAAGCTCTGAGTTTATCAGATATGTCTTTTTGAGCGTGTGCATCAGCTCGGCTATATCCAGAACATTGTACCCCAGAGAATAGAAGATGTATATGGACGCCGCCACCGCCAGCCGGATGATGTTTTTCTTAATCAGCTCCCACTCGAACTGGGTGTAGTTCTCCTGAGTATAGATTTTCAGAGCGACTGAGTTGACATTGGAGCTGAGCTGCGACAGAAGAGCCGCCGCCAGAACCAGAAGCCCCGCCGTCATGATGAAACGGAAATCCAGCCTGAGAACATCCACCACCCACAGAAAAGATATCACTCCGAAAGCGGTTATTAGAAAGCCGGGGGGGATTCTGAAAATCCCGGGGATGCGTCCTTTTTCCGCTATGTGCGCCATAAGTGCGGGGAGCATCTTTTTCAGGTAGATGTAGAAGCCCAGAGACAGAAACAGTCTGATGAGCCCGGACAGAAAATGCATGAAGGATTTCAGCCCGTGTTTATAATCCGCTCCGTAGAGCTTCAGCAGATCGTAATAAACGGCGAGAAGCAGAGCGGCGAGGATGTACCACATCACGGTGGAATAGCATCTCTTGACGCTGATGTTCAGAAAGCGTGACGGAATCTTCAGTATGGCGCCCGCCAGCCAGTAAAAGGCAAAATAATTCAGCATCAGATACAGAGGATCCTGCTGTCTGGTGCGGATGGAGTAATAGCTGAAGATAACGAACATGAATGGAAACAGCACATGAACGAAAATCTGCATCCTTTCGTTCACATGTTTTCTCGTCAGTTTCAGCTTATAGACGTTTATGATGATGTATCCGATGACAGCGCAAGCCAGAGTGAAAGCGAATATGGAAGGGTTTTCCGAGATATGCTGAACCAGTCTGGCGAGACAGACGGAAGAGGCGTCTGACAAGGTAGTTAAAAAATCGCTCGTTTTGCTGCTGACGGACATTTTGCACCCCTGATTACCTCTTAGATTATAAGGCGTTAATCCGTATCAGTAAACACTTATGTTGCGCAAAGTATTCGAGCATTTTCACTTTACGAACCATCAGATGTTTTGATAGAATCGATAGAGTCAAAGAGGAAATTCATTATGTCTAAAAAAACCGTAGGTCAGCTTTTAAAAGATTACGGATACGTCACCGAGGAGCAGATTCAGGTCGCTCTGGAGGTGAAGAAGATCAGGGACAAACTGCTGGGCGAGATACTCATAGAACTCTCTTTTGTGTCGCCCAGAGAGATCGCCCTGGTCGTTGCCAAGCAGTCCGGAAAGGCGTACATAGACCTGAACGAACATCCGCCGTCACTGGACGCGCTGAAGCTGTTCGACAGAAGCATCGCAAAACAGCTGGAGATAATCCCTCTGGAGAACAGACCAGACAAGCTGATTGTCGCTGTTGCCGATCCATTCAACATCAATACTCTGGACATCCTCAAGCGTAAGGCGGGGAAAGAAGTAGAGATTTTTGTCGCCGATAAAGAGACCATCTTTAAAAATATAGAGATCAACTATTTCCTTCTGGAAAAACCCATCGATGAGGAGATAGCCAAAATAGTGTCCAAAGCGGTGAGGACGGGGAACCAGACAGAAATCCCCTATCTGCTGGAGCTGATAATCAACAGCGCCATCATATCCAGAGCCACGGATATTCACGTTTCGCCGGAGGACATCGGCACACACGTCTTTTACAGGGTGGACGGCATTCTGCGCCACTTCTATGTCTTTCCTAAGGAAATGCACTCTGTCATCACCTCCCGTGTGAAGATCATGTCCGGTATGGACATCGCCGAACAGCGTCTGCCTCAGGACGGCTCCATGACCCACACTTTCTTCGATGAGTTTTTCGACATCAGGGTTTCCACCATCCCCACTGTATACGGCGAGGGAATGGTTATGAGGGTTCTGTCGAAGAACGTTTCGCTGTTCAACATGGACGGGCTGGGGTTCGAAAAACCCACACAGCACAGGCTGGAAAAACAGCTCTCCAGACCCCACGGAATCCTTCTGGTGACGGGTCCCACCGGATCCGGAAAGACCACCACGCTCTATGCCTCGCTCAGAAAGATCAACTCGCTTCAGAGAAAAGTTCTGACGGCGGAAGACCCTATAGAATATAAGTTTCCATTCATAAAACAGACTCAGGTGAACGAAAAAGCGGGCTATACCTTTGCCCGTGCCATGAGAGCGTTTCTCAGACAGGATCCGGATGTTATCCTTCTGGGCGAGATGAGAGACGAGGAGACTTCCGAGATGGCTATGAGAGCCGCTATCACAGGTCACCTTGTGCTGTCCACACTGCACACCAACGATGCCGTGACAGCCATTCCCCGTCTGCTGGAGATGAATATCAAAGACTATATGATAGCGTCCGGCGTGGGCGGGATACTGGCGCAGAGACTCGTCAGAAAGGTATGTATATTCTGCCGGAAAGAGGAGACCATCACCGGCGCGAAACTGCTGGGAATGGGTATTCCCGAAGACATGATGGCGAGAAACGGAATATCTTTCGACTCCGAGGTGAAATATATGCGGGGTCACGGGTGCGAAATGTGCAAGAACACCGGCTATTCGGGGAGAGGCGTAATCAGCGAATTTCTGGAGATAGACGATGTTATAGGCGACCTGATAGTAAACGGGGCGTCTCCGCTGAAAATTTTCACCACGGCAGTGGAGAGGGGCATGATCCCCATACTCGAATCGGGGCTGATAAAAATGATGAACGGCGTCACCACTCCTGAGGAGATTCTGAGGGTTGCTCTTTAATGGATCTTTACAGGGTCAGGATACTCGAATCCACCGGAAACATAGTTAAAAAAAACATAGAGGTTGAGCCGGGCGAAGACATCACGGCTTATCTCACCAATATGGGCGTGAACGTTGTGGGAGTGGCGAAGGTTTCGCCCTTGTCACGGATTTTTAAACCCAGGAAGAAGATAAAGACGCAGGAGGTCATTGAGACCATAGACAACCTGCACATGATAGTGAAATCCGGTATGCCCATCACCACCGCTCTCGGCGATCTGGCGGAGGACGCAGACAACCCTGCCATGGGCGATATTCTGTCTGATATCAGCAGCCGTCTTCAGATGGGTATGACTTTTTCTAAAGCGATATCGAAATATACTAATGTGTTTACCGATGTGGTGGTGAATCTGGTGCATATCGGCGAAGAGACAGGACAGCTCGACAATACGCTGAAAAGCGCCGCCCAGCATCTGAAAAAAATGTCCGACCTGAAATCAAAAACAAAATCGGCTCTGATATACCCGTCTTTTGCCTTTGTGGCTATGATGGCGGTTATGATCTTCTGGCTGGTGGTTGTAATGCCGAAGATGATCGAGGCTTTCCAGTCTTTTAACATCACGCTTCCGCCCACCACCAGGTTTGTCATGTGGCTGTCGGCGTTTATGCAGAGCTATATTCTTTATATGATAGCGGGCGGCATCGCTCTTCTGGTGATCAACTCGGCTCTCAGGAAGAATGTTGAGAAATACAGATACAGCACGGATATGCTGATCCTGAAAACGCCCATTATCGGGCTGGTGACATCTAACTTTAACTTCGCCTTCATTGCGGAATACACCCGCCTTATGATATCCGCCGGTCTGCCTCTTTATACCGCTCTGAGCATTATGGAAGAGAGCATGACTAATGTCGTCTATAAAAAATCGATATTCAATACCAGAGACCTGATATCTTCAGGTACGTCATTCTCTCAGGCGCTTTCAGAGCAGAATCTCTATCCCAAGCTGGTAACCAGAATGATCGGGATAGGGGAACAGACGGGCAACCTGGACGGACAGCTTGGCAACGTTGCGGAGCACTATTATTACAAGGTGGACATGCTGGCGACTAATATGTCAAAGATGATAGAGCCTGTGGTGATAGGCGTCATAGGCGTGTTCATGCTCGTTATCATGATAGGTCTGATGGGTCCCATATTCACACTGATCTCCAGTATGCCAACATAAGTTTTGTCATTGCGAGCGCAGCGAAGTAATCTCATAAATCTGCCAGCTGATAAGCAGTATGAATCCTCAGTGGAAGGATTTATACGAAGAAATAAACAGGTGAGACTGCCGCGTCGCTGAAGCTCCTCGCAGTGACAGTAAGTTTTGTCATTGCGAGCGTAGCGAAGTAATCTCATAAATCTGCCAGCTGATAAACAGTATGAATCCTCAGTGGAAGGATTTATACGAAGAAATAAACAGGTGAGACTGCCGCATCGCTGAGGCTCCTCGCAGTGACGTTAAGTTTTGTCATTGCGAGCGCATATGCGCGTGGCAATCTCATAAGGTTAGCAAATGCGAAAACACGGCTATATCTACATCCTGACAAACAAATGGGGTACAACGCTGTATACTGGCGTTACCAGCGATATTGTTAAACGTGTATATCAGCATAAGGAAAAGATGTCCGAAGGGTTTAGTAAAGATTATAACTTAGATAAACTTGTGTATTATGAATTGTTTGATGATATCGAAGATGCTATTGCCCGTGAAAAGCAGATAAAAGCAGGAAGCAGAAAAAAGAAAATAGAACTGATAAGCAGTATGAATCCTCAGTGGAAGGATTTATACGAAGAAACAAACAGGTGAGACTGCCGCATCGCTGAAGCTCCTCGTAGTGACAGTATGCATGTCAGAAATGCAAAACCACAGGATGTGGTTCGCGGAGCGTGAGTGAAGCGAGGATTTTCCGAGCGTAACGGTATCGGAAATTTTCCATGGACGGAAGAATTTCCGTTAAAAATTGATATCGCTGAGGAAAGGGAACCATCTGAAAAGATATATGCTGATTGTCTGAAGGCTGTCGGTAGCCATCAGAAAACCTATGATTATCAGGAGTATTCCGGAGACTTTTTCCACTATCATCACTATCTTTCCGGCCTTGCGCACGGAGCTGAATACGAATCCAACAGCCATAGCGGACAGCAGAAAAGGAATCCACAGACCGAATCCGAAAACAGAGAGCATCAGCATGCCCTGTCCCACTGTCTCCTCGGATGCCGCCATGGAGAGTATCCCCGCCAGAATAGGTCCTATGCAGGGTGTCCAGCCGAAGACAAAAGCCACGCCCAGCAGAAACGCATTGATGAAAAACGGAGCGCCGGACTTGGCTGTGTAGTTCCATTTTTTATGGGACATCAGCTTTCTGATGTGGAAAACGCCGAGCATATGCAGACCGAGTATGATGATTACAATACCCGCAACCTTGCCTATAATCAGCTTATAATCTTTAAGAAAAATACCTATCTTGGTGGCGCTGGCGCCCAGAAGCACAAAAACCAGCATGAAACCCAGACCGAAAAAAACAGCGCCGAGAAACACCTTCAGCTTGGCCGTCTTCTTGTCGCCGGATGCCAGTGTCTCTATGGATTCACCAGACATAAAAGAGAGGTATCCGGGCAGAAGCGGTAAAACACATGGTGATAAAAAAGAAAGTACGCCTGCAAGAAAGGCGGTGTAGTAAGATACATTGTCCATTTACATTATTTATAAATTTTTTCTTGATAAAGCAATCAATATTTCACATCATAAGAAGAATAAAAATTATCAGAGGGAATAATGAAGAAATCTTACAAGTTTATATTGGCGGGTGTGGTATTCGCCTGCGTGGTGGGTTATCTGTTTGTCACCAGCTTCAAGTCAGAGAGTGTGTATTATCTCGAAGTGTCTGAAGTGAAACAGAATCCCGAAAAATATAACGCCAAAGGAATGAGGGTCACAGGCGAGGTAATGCCCGAAGACCTGACTAAGGATTTCAAAAAACAGTATCTCGCTTTCACGATAAAAGATATAAAAGGAAGCGAAGACACAATGAATGTTGTATACAACGGCATAATTCCCGATACATTCAAAGTAGGGATACATGTTATAGTGGAAGGTAAGTACGACACAGAGAACCATATATTCAAGGCGGCTTCGGTACTTACAAAATGTCCTTCAAAATATGAAGCGGACGTTGAACAAAAATAGATTTTCACTGTCTTTATTGAAACAATTTTAGTATGATTTCGGTTTAAAGGGAGATTTATGGGACAGATAGGTAACTTATTTCAGATACTTGGTTTATTTGCGGGTTTTGCCGCGTTCGGCATGTATGCTTATGCCGTTGCAACACAGTCAAAAGAGAACGCCAAGCTGGCTGACTGGTTCATGCTGGGTCAGGCTGCGGCGGCGACACTCGCCTCCTGCGTTCTGGTGTATGCTCTCGCCACCGGATATTTCAAGATGGAATATGTGGCTCAGTACACCGACCTGAAACTGCCTTTCGTTTATAAGATAAGCGGATGGTGGGCGGGACAGGCAGGCTCTCTGCTTTTCTGGGGCTGGCTGGTGACAGTGTTTGCGACCATAGAGATTTTCCGGACAAAAAATTATGACACAAAATACAGGTCAGCGGTGCTCGCCACCTCTGCTCTGACATCAACCTTCTTTCTGATACTGACAATATTCGTGACTAACCCTTTCCACGAGCTGGATTTCTTCCCTCCGGACGGGCTGGGCATGAACCCCCTGCTTCAGAACCCCGGCATGCTGTATCACCCGCCCACCCTTTTTCTGGGTTATGTGGGATTCACCATCACCGTGGGTCACGCTCTGGCGGCTCTGATGAGCAAAGACACATCGGCGGCGTGGGCAGTGGATACACGCAAATGGACGATGATTACATGGATTTTCCTTACCATCGGTATAGTTCTCGGCGGCGAATGGGCTTATGTTGAGCTGGGCTGGGGCGGATACTGGGCATGGGACCCTGTGGAGAACGCCTCTCTGCTTCCGTGGCTCACATCCACCGCTCTTCTGCACTCCGCTTTCATGTTCGAGCGCAAAGGCAGGCTGAAAATATGGACACACATGCTGGCGCTCCTGTCGTTCGAACTGTGCCTCTTCGGAACATATATCACCAGAAGCGGTGTGCTGGATTCTGTGCATACATTCTCCAAATCTCCTCTGGGATATTTCTTCCTCTTTTTCATCGTGCTGACTACAGCGGTATTCATCCGATATATGATGCCTATGATGAAAAATCTGGCTGATAAAGATGACGTTAAATTCAACTTTTTCTCCCGTGACGGTCTGTTTTTCCTTTCCAACTGGCTGTTTCTGGGGCTCACCATAGTTATTCTGGTGGGAACCATGATGCCTGTTCTCTCCGGAATGGTAATGGCCGACAAGATCACCGTGGGGATACCTTACTATAATAAAGTCTCCGCTCCTTTCTTCATGCTGCTGCTCCTTGCGGGCGGTCTGGCGCCTCTGATGTCGTTCGGCGGCACAGAGAACAGAAGCGAGCTGATTAAAAAACTGATGCCTTCCACCATCGCTATGGTGCTGGCGATGGTATATCTCGCCGCCACAGGCAAGGGACATCCTCTGCCCATGGTGCTGACAGGTTTCACCACCTTCTCTCTGGTTACTATCATCACCAGAATAGTCTCATCCGTTAAGGCGGGCGGGGTTAAGGTTCTGGGGAGCAACAGACGCTTCTTCGGCGGTATGATAGTGCATATCGGCGTGGTAATGGTGGCATACGGCGTTATCGCCTCTTCATTCTACAACCTCCAGAAGGATGTTGTGGTGGCTCCCGGCGAGCAGTTCGAATTTGCCGGATATGACCTGAAGGTAGGCGATATCACTTTCAGACAGATGCAGAACTATGTTTCCGCATACGCTCCCGTTTCTGTTTATAAAGGCGATACGAAGGTGCTGACACTGGCTCCCGAAAGACGCTTTTATGAAAAGAACGAGGAGGCTTTCGCCGAGGTGGCTATCAACTCCAAGCTGACAGGCGACCTTTATCTGATCCTCTCCAGCTACAGCAAGGCGGAGAACTATGTGGGCATACAGGCGGTTTATCAGCCTTTCATCACATGGATATGGATCGGATGCGTGGTGATGGTTCTGGGCGGTCTTTACGGAATTTCGGGCAGGACAAAAAAGGATGCCTGAATCCTTAGTCGAGTTTAAGAACGTAAATAAAAAATACGGACACATCCACGCTTTGAGGGGTGTGTCCGTCTCCTTTAAAAAGGGTGAGTTCGTCAGCATCTTCGGACCCAACGGTGCCGGCAAATCCACCTTTCTGAAGCTGTTATGCACAATGACAGCGCCCACATCCGGGCAGATTCTCTATGAATCGGTTCCTCTGAACAAACTTCAGGACAGCTTCCGCAGTAAGTTCGGCGTGATATCCCATCAGCCGTTTCTCTACTCCGAGCTGACCGCCATGGAGAACCTGCGCTTCTATGCGAAGATGTACAATGTCCCGGACATAGACGAACGCATCAAGGTTCTGCTGGACAAAGTAGAGCTTTATAAAAGGCGCAATGACAAAGTGAGGGGATATTCCAGAGGTATGCTCCAGAGGCTGTCCATCACCAGAGCGCTGCTGCACGATCCGGACATAGTGGTTCTGGACGAGCCCTACACAGGGCTGGACACCCACGCTTCGGACATTCTGACACGGATTCTCACGGAGCTCTTCGGCGAGCACAAAACCATCATAATGGTGACCCACAACATGAAGCAGGGCTATGACGCCGCTTCACGTCTGGCTATCATCAAGGGCGGTTCGCTGGTTCTGGACATGAACAAGAGCGACATCAGCATAAATGATTTCGAGCATAAATACACCGAGGCGGTGAGCAGATGAAATATCTAAGCACCGTTTTCGCCATTATAAACAAAGACCTGCTCCACGAGCTGAAGTCCAGAGAGATAGTGGTCTCCATGCTTCTGTTCTCCGTGCTGACGGTTGTGGTTTTCAGCTTTATCTTCGAGCCGGGCTCAGAGTTCAAAAACGAGGTGGCGGGGGGCATCCTGTGGATGTCGTTCGTTTTCGCCGGGATTCTGGGGCTGAACAAATCCATGATGAGCGAGATAACAGGGGGCAATTTTTCAGCGCTCCTGCTGGCTCCTGTGGACAGAAGCGCCATCTTCTTCGGCAAGGCGGCGAGCAATTTTCTGTTCATCACCCTTGTGGAGATATTTACCATTCCGCTCTTTATGGTGCTGTATAACGTTAATATTTTCGCCAACGGTTTTATGCCCGCTGTCATATTCGTGCTGGGCACATATGGTTTTTCCATTCTGGGCACCCTGTTTTCTATCATTTCGGTGAACACCAGAACCCGTGAGGTTATGCTTCCTCTTCTTCTTCTGCCTGTGATAGTGCCTGTGATTCTGGCTTCTGTTCAGGCGCTGAACGTTTATATTCTGGGGCACGATCCGGCGGACGCCGACAAATGGTTGAAGCTGCTTGGCTCATTTGATATTATATTCACAGTCGTTGTTTTCGCTGTGTTCGACTTTATCGTAGAGGATTGATATGAAAAATAAAATTTTAGATATCTCGGCGGTGTCTTTCATCGTCATCGCTCTTTATATGGCGCTGGTATGGGCTCCCACAGAAAAAGTCATGGGCGCTGTCCAGAGGATATTCTATTTTCATGTGGCGTCAGCGTGGATAGCGTTTTTCGCTTTTTTTATCACGTTTGTGTTCAGCATACTCTTTCTGATGAAGCAGGACTACAGATTTGACGACATAGCAGAGAGCTCGGCGGAGATAGGCATCATGTTCTGTACCATAGTGCTCATCACAGGACCCATCTGGGCGAGACCCATCTGGGGCGTTTGGTGGACATGGGATCCCAGACTCACCACAACGACTATCCTGTGGTTCATATACGCCGGATACATAATGCTCAGAAAATTTATAGAAGAGGCTGATAAAAGGGCAAAATTCGCCGCGGCGATAGGCATCATCGGCTTCATAGACGTTCCGATAGTGTTCTTTTCCATCAGATGGTGGAGGACGATACACCCCAACGTGGTTCAGAAAGGCGGCGGCGGGCTTCACCCCGACATGCTGAAAGCGATGCTTATGGCGATATTCGCCTTTTCACTGCTCTATCTGGCTATGATGGTTAAACGTGTGACGATAGCGTCACTCAGCAGAAAAATAGATTCTCTCGGAGAAAATCATGAATAATTTCAATTATCTTTTCGCTGGCTATGCTGTTATTTTTATCCTGCTCGGGGTATATTTCGTAAGCCTCGGTTCCAGGATAAAAAATCTGAAAGACAGAGTGGATACGCTGGAGAATAAATAGTTATCGTCTCAGCATCAGCCTGCCGGCGACCAGAGCGGACGACATGATGATGCCCAGCACTGTGAGAAAAGCGTTCCAGCCGGATGACTGGTATATCAGCCCCGGCAGAACAGACCCCAGCGCCCCTCCGGCGTAGTAAAAAGCGACATAGAGTCCGTTTGTGACACCTTTGTGCTTATCCGCTATCTTGTTCACATATCCCGCCGCTGTGGAATGAGCCATGAACATTCCGGAGCAGAAGACGAACATTCCGAAAAACATCACCCCTATACTGTCAGAGGTAAAGAGCAGAAGCGACCCGGTGAAAAGAGTCAGTCCGGCGAAAATCGTGTTTTGCTCCGACCGCAGAACCCTGATTATCTTCATGATATTCAGAGCCACCACTATGCCCATAATATATCCCGTATACATCACGCCGATGAGCATTTCGCCCGAATCAGGGCTGATCTGGCGCATGCGGAAGGGGATGAAGTTCAGCACGGCGGCAAACATGAAAAACATGAAAAAAACCATCAGATAAACAGCGGGAAAAATATCCGCGGTGAGAACCTCTTTCGCCGCCTGAGGGTTGATCTTGGTTATGGATGCCTTGTTGGAGGGCAGTCTGCGCATCAGCAGGGCGGCGGTCAGCAGACTGAATCCCAGTATGAGAAACATCATACGCCAGCCGAAATAATGCGAAAGCAGACCGGAAAAAAACCTGCCGGAGAACCCGCCGAATATGGTGGAGGATATGTATATGGCAAGATTTTTCTGTATATCGGTTTTGGCGGATGTGTCTGAGATATATGTCATTATTCCGGTCAGAACGGCGGGCATAGCGCACCCGAGCATAACACGGATGAACACCAGCAGATAGTAGTTATCGGAAAAATAAAACATGAACTGGCATAGGGCGAGCACGCTGAGCGAGGCAACCAGAACTGTTCTGGCGCATACCGCCTCCAGCAGATATCCGTAAAATATAGGGGCGACTGCCAGCGGGATCATGGACGCCGTGGTGAGCAGAGACACCTCGGACATGGTGAGCCCGAACTCTCTGGCTATAAGAGGCTGTATCGGCTGCGGGGCGTACAGTGATGAGAAAGTCAGTACAGAGGCGAATGTTATTATGTATAAAAGCCGCCGGTCGTTCATCAGTATGCTCTGGCGTACTGCAACGGTATTGGAGCGTCATCGCCGAGCTCTCTGGCGGCGTCTATCGCCCATTGGTGGTTTCTGAGGGACGCTCTGCCTATCATCACAATATCCGCCTGCTGTTTTTTCAGAATCGTTTCCGCCTGATGAGCCTGTGTGATTATGCCCACAGCAGACACGGGGATTTCCGCCTCATTCTTTATCTTTGAGGCGAAAGGCACCTGAAATCCGGGAGCGGCAGGTATTTTGGCATTTGGAACAAGCCCGCCTGTGGAGCAGTCTATGAAATCAGCTCCGGCATTTTTCAGCATCTTTGCCGTTTCCACGGCTTCTTCCGGTGTGTATCCGCCCTCTGCCCAGTCTGTGGCGGACAAGCGGACGAAGAGGAGATTGGTTTCGTTTATTACAGGTCTGACCGCCGTCATGACTTCATTCAGAAAGCGCATCCTGTTTTCCGGACTTCCGCCGTATTCGTCCGGGCGTTTGTTGGAGAGAGGCGACAGGAATTCGTGCAGAAGGTATCCGTGGGCGGCGTGTATCTCTATTATGCGGGCTCCGGCGTTCTGAGCCCTTATGGCTGATTGTCTGAATTTTTCCACCAGATCTTTTATCTGTTCACGGGTCAGCTCACTGGGTGTCTGGTGTCCATCGGTAAATGCGGCGGCGCTGGGAGCGTAGATCGGCGACCATCCGTTATTGCCTGAGTCTACAGGTTTTCCGCCTGTCCAGGGGCGGTCTGTGGACGCCTTGCGTCCGGCGTGGGCTAGCTGTATGCCGGGCAGTGCTCCCTGTGATGATATAAAAGCGAAGATGTCTTTCAGCTTTTCCGCCTGACTGTCGTTCCAGATGCCCAGATCGTATGGGCTGATTCTGCCTTCGGGTTCCACCGCTGTGGCTTCGAGTATGACGGCGGCGGCGCCTCCGGCAGCCAGAGAGCCGTAGTGAACCATATGCCAGTCACTTGCCATTCCGTCCACGGCGGAATACTGGCACATAGGCGGGATTATTATTCTGTTGCGCAGTGTAACGTTGTTAATAGTGAAGGTTGAAAACAGGACAGACATTTGCTCCTCCAAAACCACAGACAGAGATTAACAATATTGTAAAATATGCCCGTTTCTCAAGCAAAAAATTATGGAATAGCGTTTTTTTGTGAGTTGATATACACTGGCGTTCATATGAGGTGCTTATGGATATTTATGAAAAACTTCTGAAATCAGCCCTGAAAGCCTCTGATGAACAGGAGCTTCCTGATAATATTTTAGTAAAGATTAAAAAAATTTACGAAGCCGGAACAGCGGATGAAAAAGCTCTCTCCGCCCTTGTCGAAATGCTTGAGGACTATGAGCCCTTCGCCGATGTCGGCTGCGGCAACGAGTCCTACAGCACCAAGGACATAGAGACCGCCGTCAACAAGCTCATCGGCTAAGGCACATGATGTGCCTCACGAGGGAGGCTGATGCGCATGGCGCTGAAAGCCGTACGGAGTGTGAGTGAAGCATAGGCTTTGCCTTTGCGTAACGGTTGAACAAAAATAACAGGAAGTTATTTTTGTTTGTGGTTGTTGTCGGGTGCGGCAACGAGTCTTACAGCACCAAGGACATAGAGAACGCCGTCAACAAATTGGCAGGATAA
This sequence comes from Deferribacterales bacterium, assembly GCA_050251875.1. GTDB lineage: Bacteria > Chrysiogenota > Deferribacteres > Deferribacterales > Geovibrionaceae > Seleniivibrio. Next base: position 47,967 of record JBFWMA010000004.1, read on the forward strand.
AGTTCCCCTCTTTGTTAAAGAGGGGTTGGGGGAGATTTCTTAAGAAATCCCTCCCGTCCTCCCTTTACAAAGGGAGGTGATGATAGAATACTCTATTGTCATAGAGATGAACCTTGCATGCAACATCGCTATCTCTGTCAGAATAATGTGATTGCCTGAAAGCGGCATGCGGGGATACATGCTCCGCATCCGGTGCAGATCTGTTTGTTCACATCCGCTGTCTTGCGGTTTTTTGTGTCGGTGGACAGGCTGATCGCCCTCACCGGACACTGAGAAACGCAGGCGCCGCACCCTGTGCAGGACGCCTTGTCTATCACCGCCTTAAACATTCTCGCCCCTGTATTTCTTGGTAAGACCGTTCATAAAGCGTCTCATCAGCTGGTCGCCCAGCGCCTGATAGTTTCTGTGGTCTTCCCTGCGGAAGAATGCGGATATCTCGGATTTTGTCACGTTTGCTCCGCCCAGAGCGAATATCTCTATGATGTCTGTATCTTTCATTTCCAGAGCGATACGCAGTTTTTTGATTATATCGTTATTTCGCATCGGTTTTGGCTCCTCTCTTATAAGTGATGAAACCATCCAGAAAAGCGTTCAGCAGTTCGTCCGATGTCTCTTTATAGTTTTCGTCATCTTCTTTTGAAAAGATTACGGGGATGTCCTCCCTCTTTATTTTCATGCCGCCCATATCCCAGATATTCAGCAGTTTATTGTCGTTCAGGTTCATGGCGTAGCGTACACGCCTCAGCACATCGTTGTTGTTCATTTATGTATTCCTTATTTTTTTCGGACGCATCTTACACGGTTCAGGTATTCTTTGTCCATCCAATAGTCGCTTCCATTGAACATATATACCACTCTGGCGTTTTTTCTGTCCTCTTTGGAGCTCCAGTAGGTGTCGTTTGACTGATTACGGAATTTCACCCTCACGGCGGGTGTTTTCTTCGGATCGGTGATGCTCAGCAGTTCCTTCGCCGTGGGCATGCGCCATCCTATAACTCCGTTCAGGGTGAGGGTGTCGCAGTAGGTCACGGCGTCTTTCCAGAACATCTCTTTCCTGGCTGCGTCTTCGTTATCCTGCCAGACCAGCCCTGTCGCCGGGTCAACGGTGATGAGTTTAGGCGCCTGTACAATAGGCACTGGTTTTATCTCTTCCGGCTTTTTGCCCAGCTCGTCCGCCGCCTCTTTCAGTCCCTGCGCCGCCGCCATGCCTATCCATGTGTTGGCGGTCTCCATATCTTTTACGGTGCCCAGCCCGTTCTTTATCATCATGCCCAGATTATACTGAGCGTATGCGTATCCCTTGTCCGCTCCGGCGCTGAACCATGATATCGCCGCTGTGTAGTCGGGTTCTTCGCTCTGCTCATACATGTTTCCCAGAGCGTTCATGGCTTCGGACATGCCCGTCTCCGCGGCACGGGTCAGCCATGTCACAGCGTCCGGAAAACTCTTTTCTGTGCCTATGCCGTTTTTATACATCAGTCCCAGATTATACATGCCCAGAATGTTTCCGCTGTCCGCCGACATGGTGTACCATTTAAAGGCTTCAGCGTCATTTTTTTCTGTTCCGAGCCCCATGCGCAGCATATATCCGGCGTTGTTCATGGCGTCCGGATTTTTGTTTTCAGCGGATTTTATATAGCTGTTGAGCGCTTCGGCGTAGTTCTGTCTGACCCCTCTGCCATAGAAGAGGTCATCGCCTCTGTCGTAGTCGGCATCGGCAAAACAGACGGAAGCCCACAGAAAGAACAGTGTAACAAGAAAACGCATCGGATCCCCTTGAAAAAAGAACTTATTGCTTTAAGACCGCTGTTTCGGTAAATTGACTTATACTATTATATCCGAAGTGACGCAATATGACAGATATATTTAAATTTATCACCGCTTTTGTGCTGGTTTTATGGTGTTCGGTCTCTTTTTCCGGCGTGAGCATCGCCCCGGATAAAGATATCCGGAAAGAGCCGGCCGGCATAGACGAAAACCTGTCCATGTCCCACGCCGTGCGTTCATCACTCCTGCCCAGGCTGAAGACGGACTCCTCGCCGTATGAGGCGGAGCTGGCACGTCTGAACAAAAAAGCGGGCGGATATAAAGCGCTGATAAATCAGCTTAATAAAACTATCGCCGAGGCGGAGACAGATGTTGAGCGCAGGCTGGTTACCCAGAGGCTCAGATCTGTTCAGGCGGAGGCGTCCGGTGTTTACAGACGTCAGGACGTATATTCTAAAATGGTTTCCGCTGTGAAAATGGTGAACAGGGACGGTTTTTTCTCCGATAAAGAGGGGGCGCTCAGCAGGCTTAATTCCTTCCTCTCCGTTAACGGAGGCGATGTTAACGCCGTATATCTGAGAGGTTATGTTCTGTATGATCTGAAAAGATATTCTCAGGCTTCGGCTGATCTCAGAAAAGCCATAGACAGCGGAAAGAACGACAGACACACCCTGTATCACATGGCGATGTCTCTGTTTTATCAGGGAAAGTTTTCCGAGGCTCTGGGATATTTCGACAAAACAATAGAGAAGGACAACGGCTATGCCGTGGCTTATTACTACAGGGGGCTGTCTCAGTTCAGGCTGAACAGGTTTCCGCAGGCGACCAAAGATTACAACGCCGCCGTATTTCTGGATAAGTCACTGGCAAAACCTTATTAAGGAAAATTCATGAATCTCGTCTCCGTAGATAAAATCTCCAAAAAAATGGGTGATAAACAGCTCTTCACAGAAATTTCGTTCGGGATCGAAGAGGGGCAGAAGACTGCTCTGATAGGCGTGAACGGGTGCGGCAAGTCCACCCTGCTGAAAATCCTGGCAAAGAAGGAACAGCCGGACTCCGGCACCGTGTCGTGGAACAGACAGTGCGTTATCAACTATCTGCCGCAGATGCCAGATTTCGACCCGGAAGACACCATTCTGGACGCCGTTTTCAAAAGCGGCTCGGCGGTGACAGAGCTGATTAAGCAGTATGAAAAACTGTGCCATCATCCGGAAAACACCGACCAGTACAGAGATCAGCTGGACAAGGTGATGAACGAGATCAACCGTCTGGACGCATGGCATTTCGAATATGAGATAAAATCCATTCTGGGCGAGCTGGGGATCAACGACACAGATATGAAGCTGGGCACTCTGTCCGGAGGCATGCTGAAAAAAGTCGCTCTGGCGCAGGCTCTCATAGATGACGGAAACCTGCTGGTGATGGACGAACCCACCAACCATCTGGACATCGAGACGGTTGAGTGGCTTCAGACATATCTGAAAAAGACGACAAAATCCATACTGATGGTGACTCACGACAGATATTTTCTGGATGAGATATGCAGTAACATCATAGAGATAGACAGAGGGACAGCCTTCACATACAACGGCGGATACTCTTTTTATCTGGAGAAGAAGGACGAGGCGGAAGCTCAGCTCCAGCGTGAAGATCAAAGACAGAGAAACATTCTGCGCAATGAGATGAAATGGCTCAGGCGTGGGGCGAAAGCCAGAAGCACCAAACAGAAAGCCCGCATAGAGCGCATCCACGCCATGCAGGACAGAGAGGTGTACAGAGAGGCGGACAAGCTGGAGCTTGAGATTCAGGCTCAGCGCATGGGCAAACATATTCTGGAGATCAAGGACGTGTCCAAGTCATATGACGGGCGCGCCATTATCAAACCTTTTACATATACGTTCAAACCGAAAGAACGGCTGGGCATAGTGGGCAGAAACGGAGCGGGCAAATCGACCTTTCTGCGTCTGGTGACTGGGGAAGAGCCCACGGACACAGGCGAGGTGACCCCAGGGCTGAACACTGTGTTCGGTGTTTTCGATCAGCACAGCAAGGAGCTCGACCCGGACAAAAGGATGATAGACACCGTGAGGGATATCAAAGAAGTGCTGATTCTGCCGAACGGTAAGAGCATCAGCGCCGGTCAGGTTCTGGAGAAATTTCTCTTTCCGTCTGTGATGCACCATACACCAATCAGAAAACTTTCCGGCGGAGAGAAGCGCCGTCTGCATCTGGTTCTGGTGCTGATGAACAATCCTAATTTTCTGATTCTGGACGAACCGACAAACGACATCGACATAAAGACGCTCTCCGTTCTGGAGGATTTTCTGGATGATTTCCCCGGGTGCATACTGGTGGTGTCCCACGACAGATGCTTCATGAACAGAGTCGCAGACAACCTGCTGATATTCGATGGCGAGGGCGGGGTGGAAGTCTTTTACGGCGATTTTGACGATTATCTGGAAGAGAAGAAACAGGCGGTGTCCGAAGAGAAAAAACAGACGCCGAAAAAAGAGCCGGAACAGCCGAAAACCAAAAAGAAAAAATTGTCTTACAACGAACAGAAAGAGTATGACTCGCTGGAATCAGACATAGAAAATCTGGAAGAGGAGAAGTCCGGTCTGGAAAGAAAGCTGAACGCCGGGGAGGACGACTATTCCAGTCTGGCGGATATGCATAAGAGGATAGAGCAGATAGATGAGCTGATTCTGGAAAAGATGGAGCGCTGGGAATATCTGTCTTCGCTTATTGACTGACGACTTTTCTCAGCAGATTTTTATGATCGAGCACAGCCTGAGCCAGCTCAGGGTCGAAGTGCTTTCCTTTCTCCTGTTCCACTATTTCGATGGTGACCTCGAAGGAGAAGGGTTCTTTATAAGGACGTCTTGAAAGCAGAGCGTCTATGACATCCGCCAGCGCAACAATGCGCCCTATCAGAGGGATGTCGTCTCCGGAAAGCCCCAGAGGATACCCTGTGCCGTCCCATTTTTCGTGGTGGGATTTCGCTATGATAAGAGCGTTGTGCATGATCTCTGAGCTGGGGTCGGCGAGAATCTTTGCTCCCAGTTCGGGGTGTTTTTTGATTATATCAAATTCTTCTTTAGTCAGTTTCCCCGGTTTCATCAGAATATCGTCAGGAATACCCAGTTTGCCCACATCGTGCAGAACGCTGGCGTGTCTGAGCTGTTCCACGGCGTGGCTGTTCATCCCCGTGATTTCGGCTATCATCACGGATATGTCGCTCACTCTTTTCAGGTGGTCGTATGTATACTGGTCTTTGTGCTCGGCGGCTCCCGCCAGACGGTACAGTGTGTCAACGTGGGCGTTGTGCAGTGTTTCGGCGAAGAGCTCGTTAGCCGTTTTATAGTTATTCAGATTGGTGAGCATCTCGTTGAAGTTCTCCTGAGTGGCGGAAACTTCCTTAAAATTGGTGCATATGTTTATCTGCGAGTCGAAATGCAGTTCCTTCGCTTTCTCGGTGGCACGGCTCAGCTCCACAAATGGCTTCGCCAGCTCTCTGGCTATCAGGCTGCATATGATTATCACCATGACGAGTATGAAGACAGACAGATATATCAGCGCCCGGAATCTGCTGTAGAGCGGCGCCAGATAGTCCTTCGCCGGGGTGTACATCCCCAGGATAACGTTCATACCGTTTATGTTGGCGGGTATGGCGATGGCTTTATACTGCCCGTTCTCGGTCTTTATATTCAGTATGCGCCCGAAATCTTTCTGGCTCATATATTTATCCGCCAGAGTGTCCATCACTTTATCTTTGAATCCTGACGCTTTGGGGATTATGTTTTTTATATCACGGGTATCGCTGTAGATTCGGGAAAAATCGGAATGAGCGAGAATATTTTTTTCGCTGTCTATAACAAACATGCTGGTGTTGGTGGTGAAAGAACTTTTCAGAAGAAAATCGGAGATGGTTTTGATCTCCAGATCGGAGGCGACCACGCCCTGAAGCTCTCCGGCGTGGTATATCGGCTTTGAGTAGGTTATCCCCGGCTGCCCTGTTATGAAAAAGGTGTAGGGCGGAGACCACACGGGCATGCCCTTCGTCTCAGCCAGCTGATACCAGGGGCGGGTTCTGGGGTCATAGCTGTCTTCTGTGAGAATATTTGTCTCGAACCGCACAGTGCCGTTGTACCATGATTCGGTGACGGTTCTGATGCCGTCTCTGACTCTTACTATTTTATTAAAATAATAGATTTTTTTGTCGTTTTCGAACTTTTGTCTCTTGCCCACCAGGAAAAATTCGCCATTGGCGTTGGAATAGTAGGCGGTATATACGTCTTTGGATGATTCCATTGTCTTTATAATGTTGGAAATAATCTTTTGGTTGGCGGCGTCATCGTCCAGGATGCTCATATCGGATGGCATCAGTGTTTCCACGGCATTCACGGCGTTCAGAGCGGGCTTGGTGATTATGTTTACATGTTCGGTGGCGTCAGAGACGGAACGGAGGATAACTTCGTCCGCCAGCATGTGCAGGGCGGATTCTGAAAATTTGGTAGAGAGCGCCAGAATCGTGAGAGTGCCGATGACCGAAAGTGTGACCAGCAGGGACACAATTACGAAGGTTATGCTCAATTTTTTGTTGATTTTTCTACAACGATACATCGCACCCGTCAGTTGTCAGAATAATTATTACAGAATATACCGCATTTGTATGAAAAATAAAACTATTTAAATAGTGATTTATTCGGCTGTGAAACATACCCTCGTCTTATGTGGATTCTGAGGGGATAAAATGCTAAGTTAATAAAAAAGAGATGATAAGGAGCGAAAAATGTTTCGGATACTTCAGATTCTGCTGATTTTAACTGTTTCGTCAGGCGCGTTCGCGGCGACATTCACCGGCACCGGATATGGTTCCGACATTGAGAGCGCAAAATCACAGGCTCTGTCTGATCTGTCGTCACAGCTTCTGGTGCGTGTGTCATCGGAATATACGCTGAAAACCAGCGGCACTTCAGACAGCGCCGGACAGACGGAAGCGGCTAAGAACATAGCCCTGTCCACCGATCTGCCTCTGGCGGGCGCTGAGCTGAGCTATAACGAAGAGTTCGGCGAGGTGAAAGCCACCGCCGTCATGTCGTCTGAAAAAGCGCTCCCTATGTATAAGAGCATGCTGAGCGATCTGAGGCAGAGAACCATGAGCACATTAAGCTCCGCCGATGGCAAGACCGGAAAACAGGGGATTAATCTTCTGAAAGACGCTTATGCGCTGGCTGACAGATACGAGCGGGTGTATACCGTGGCTAAGATTCTGGGCGATGAAGGTTCTTTGCCGCTTGGTGTCTCTTCTAACGATATCTCCGCCAGGATACTGGCATTGCAGAAAAAAGCGTCCACGCTGGCGGACGCCGCCTATATCCTCTGCGAAAAAATAGATAAGAACGGAATATATGTCTATCCGCCGTCCGTGGCGGGCAGTCACGAGGTGACGCCTTTCGCCGCCGCTGTTCAGGCGGCAGTGACAGCCGCAGTGAAAGGAGCCGGTTCTCCTGAGAACTCTCTGTATACCATGCGGGGCGAATACGTTCCGGCGGGTAAGAATATCATCCTCACATACAGGCTTTTCGACAGCGAAAAGAACACCATAAGCGCCTCATCCGTGGAGCTTGCCCCGTCCGCCTATGCCGGGCTGGACTACAAGCCGAAAACGGCGGATTTCGACAGTCTGCTGTATCAGGGGCTGGCGGTTTCGTCTGATTTTCATGTGAACATAGCCACCAACAAGGGTTCGAGCAATCTGCTTTTCAAAAAAGGCGAAGAGATAGAGATACTGGTGAAGACATCTGGTCCGGCGTACATATATATTGCGGGATACACGGTGAAGAAGAGCGAGAGAAACTCATATCTGCTGGAGCTGGCAAACGCTGACGGCAAGCGCAGGTTCGTCCGCTTCATCAACGCTGACGATGCCAACAAGTGGGTCAGTCTGGGCGAGTTCGAGATAGTGCCTCCCTTCGGCACGGAGAGTCTGCATGTGGTCGCTTCCGCCGCTTATTCTGAGGAGATAATCCCGGCAGTGAGCTATGATGTGAAAAGCGGACTCTATATAATAGACCCCAATCCGAAGAAAGCTGTCAGCATGACACGCTCTGTCATAAATAAAAGCCTGAAAAAGCAGCTCAACGCCGTGTCTGAGGCTGTGCTGACATTTACGTCAGAGAAATAAAGCGTGAAAACAGCACGGGGTTTTAAATCCGTGCGTTTTTTAGCCGTGCCTTATAATGTTAGGTTAGATTGAGCTGTTGCCGTTTTTATTCAGCCGTATTTTCTCTGAGATTCGGGATGGTTATCGCCGTCATCAGGGGGATAGAATCAGCGGTTTTGATAAAACAATGTTTTGGTTTATGCGTGTTAAAAAAACAGTCATGTTTTTTTCAGGGCTTTGTAATAAGCGGACGGTGGTTTGGCTTTATCCGCCGTTTGATCATTCGTAAGTCTGATTCTGATCTGAAAGTTTTATAAGCCAGCCACAAAAGGATATTTCAATAATTCTATATATAAAAGGTATGATTTTAAAGCCGGATATCGTCCGGACAAAAACAGACTTTCGCTATTTTTGAAAACTGTTTGAATCAATGTTTTAAAAACAAAATCCGATTAATCGTCTATTGCATTATTTTTTCAGTGATGTATTTAGATACTCATGGCGGAATACACATTTTAATTATCCGCCTCCCCACCATTATTTGCATAACTTGGACGTATTTTCTTAATTTCAACTTTTTTTTCGAGGTTTGTTATGTCTGATAATACTCTGTTTTCAACAGGGCTCAACAGGCGTGATTTCCTGCGTCTAAGCGCGGGTCTTACCGCTATGATGGGTCTCCCCTATGCTATGCATACCAAGGTGGCGGAAGCCGCTACCGCTGACGACCGCCCCCCTGTCATCTGGCTTCATTTTCAGGAATGTACCGGATGTTCTGAGTCGCTCATCCGTTCCGGACACCCGGACCCGGCTGCTCTCATACTTGATTTAATCTCTCTGGATTACCACGAAACACTGATGATCGGTTCAGGATATCAGGCCGAAGAATCGCTGGAAAACAGTATGAAGGCGAACTGGGGCAGCTATATCCTGATAGTGGAGGGCGCTGTCCCTCTGGCTGAGGACGGCATCTACTGCAAAGTGGCGGGCAAGACCGCCATGGAATCCCTGAAGCACGCCTCAGAAGGCGCCGCCGCTGTTATCTGCATAGGCACCTGCGCCGCTTTCGGCGGTGTTCAGGCGGCAGATCCCAACCCCACACAGGCTGTGTCCGCCTCCAGTCTTATCAAGGACAAACCGGTGATAAACGTTCCCGGATGCCCGCCCAGCCCCTACAACCTTCTGGCTACCGTGCTTTACTATCTCACATTCAAAAAACTTCCTAAGCTGGACGCTCTGGGCAGACCCGAGTTCGCTTACGGCAGAAGAATACACGAACACTGCGAACGCAGACCCCACTTCGATGCCGGCAGATTCGCCGAGCAGTTCGGAGACAAAGGACACTCAGAAGGCTATTGCCTCTATAAACTGGGATGCAAAGGTCCCGTCACATTCGCCAACTGCTCAGTGCAGAGATTCAACGATGTAGGCGTGTGGCCCGTGTCCATGGGACACCCCTGCATAGGCTGTACAGAGCCGGACGTTATGTTTCACACATCCATCTATGACAGATGTCAGATACACGAGGTTACCCCGCCGGATTTCTATCCCAACGCCAACCCCGCCAAGAGGGGCAAGGGAGCAGACCCGCTCACCACTGGCGTGATGGGTATGGTGGCTGGAGCCGCCATAGGCGCCAGCGCCATGCTGGCTAAGAAGCTGCCGAAGGAGGGGGAAGATGAAGACCACGAGGCGTAATTTCCTGAAAACCGCCGCGATGGGCGGGGCGCTTATAGCGGCGCCGCTGTCTCTGCGCGCGCAGGAGGAGATCACCGCCAACGAAAACGCAGTGGGCATGCTCTATGACTCCACACTCTGCGTGGGCTGTAAAGCCTGCGTGACAAAGTGTAAGCAGGTCAACGACATGGCGGCCGCTCCGGCGCCCACTGACAAAGATCGTCTGTGGGATTCTCCGCCTGACCTCGACTACCGCACGAGAAACATTATAAAACTCTATAAAGAGGACGAGGACGGAAAGAACTGGGCTTATGTGAAATATCAGTGCATGCACTGCGTTAAGCCCTCATGTGTTTCCGCCTGTCCTGTCAGCGCTATGCAGAAAGAAGAGGGCACAGGCATTGTCTTCTATGACAAAAATAAATGCATCGGATGCAGATACTGTCAGATCGCCTGTCCGTTTAACATTCCAAAATTCGAATGGCCCGAGGCTTTTCCGAAGATAGTGAAATGCGACCTGTGCAAGTTCACCAATCTGAAGCTGAAGGGCGAGCCGGCGTGCTGTGAAACATGCCCCACAGGCGCTGTGATATACGGCAAACGCAAGGATCTGCTGGCAGAGGCAAAACGCCGTCTGGCGGCTCACCCTGAAAAATATCAGAAAGAGATTTACGGCGAATACGAGGTGGGCGGAACGAACGTCATCTATATCGCCGGAACATCATTCGAGAATCTCGGATTCCCCGAGCTGGAGAAAGAGTCCGCCGCCCTGATGTCTGAACATGTTCAGCACACTCTCTATAAAGGATTCATCGCTCCCGTGGCTCTTTACGGCTTTCTGGCTATGGTCGCCCTGAAAAACAGAAAGACCAAACAGCAGGTGGAGCACGAACACGAGACCGATCACGAGCTGGAAGAAGAGATAAAGAAAGAACTGAAACATAAAGACGGGGGTAAATAATGGTACATCATGATGAATATCATATTCATAAGGCGAAGATACTGACCCCTTCGTTCTATGTGCTTCTGTTTTTTACTGTTCTTGGTTTTCTGCTGATCGGCGTGCGTTTCGTGAAGGGAATCGGCGCCGTGTCCAACATGTCTGACGGATACCCATGGGGCATCTGGATCGCCTATGACGTTGCCACCAGCACGGCTCTTGCATGCGGCGGATACGCCATGGCTATCATCATCTACATCATGAACAGGATGAAATATCACCCGCTGATCCGTTCCGCTCTGGTTACCAGTATGTTCGGATATATGCTGGCGGGGATGTCCGTTATGGTGGATATCGGGCGCTACTGGAACTCATACAGCTTTTTCATTCCGTCCCGCTGGCAGACCAACTCTGTCATGTTCGAGGTGGCGGTGTGTATCATGGCTTACAACGTGGTTCTGATGATAGAGGTGCTTCCCGCTATACTGGAGCGCTTCATCCATGCCGAGACCACTCGCTTTCCCAAGCTGAAGCATTACGCTCTGATAATATATCCTAAACTGGACAAGGTGCTGATATTTATCGTGGTTCTTGGTATCACACTGCCCACCATGCACCAGTCGTCTCTGGGGTCTATGCTCATCATCGCAAAATCTAAGCTGAACCCCATATGGCACACGGAGTTTCTGCCTCTGCTGTTCGTCATCAATGCTCTTTATATAGGCTATTCTGTTGTTATATTCGAGTCTTTTACATCCTCAATATCTTTCAACAGACCCTTTGAGTCAGAGATACAGCGGCTGTCGAAGGTCATTCCCTATGTCACCGCCATCTGGCTTTTCGTCAGGTTTGCCGACCTGTGGTACAGAGACCAGCTCGGCGCGGCTTTCGCCGGAGACTATAACTCATGGATGTTCATCACCGAGATACTTCTGATATCCGGCGGTACTTTCATCCTGATGTGGAGACAGTACAGAAGCTCTCCCAGAATGGTGTTTATCTCCGCTATGCTTCTGCTCATCGGTGGCGGCTGGTACAGATTCAACGTTTATCTGCTGGGATTCAAGCCCCATGGCAACTGGAGCTATTTCCCGTCACTGCCGGAATTTTTTATTACAATCGGTCTCGTGGCTTTCGAGATTCTGGGATACATGGTGCTGGTGAAACTGTTCCCCATCATGCCCAAACTGCACAAGCCCGAAGCGCAGACCGCACAGGCACATTGATTTTTTTAGACTGCTTTGTCACTTTGTTCCTCGCAGTGACGTCATTGCGAGCCTGAGCGAAGCAATCTTTTACAATATTTTACGAGGTATAAGATGTCAAAGAGAATTACGATAGACCCCATCACAAGGATTGAGGGACACCTCCGCATAGATTTCGAGGTTGACGGAGGACAGGTGTCAAAGGCGTGGTCTTCCGCACAGATGTGGAGAGGTATTGAAAAAATATTAATAGGCAGAGACCCCAGAGACGCATGGGTTTTCGCTCAGAGATTCTGCGGAGTGTGTACTACTGTACACGCTATCAGCTCCATCCGTTCGCTTGAAAACGCTCTGAATGTAGAAGTTCCTCTGAACGCACAGCTCGTGCGGAACATGGTGATCGCTCAGCACAGCGTGCAGGATCACATCGTTCACTTCTATCACCTGTCCGCTCTGGACTGGGTGGACATAGTGAGCGCTCTGTCCGCCGATCCTAAAAAGACAGCGCAGATAGCTCAGTCGCTCTCTGACTGGACAGGCAACAGCGAAACGGAATTCAGAGCTGTGAAAGAGAAGCTGACCGCCTTCGTAAAAACAGGCAGACTCGGCATATTCGGTTCAGGATACTGGGGACACCCAGCCATGAAGCTGAGCCCCGAGGTAAACCTGATGGCGGCGGCTCACTATCTGAAGGCGCTGGATTATCAGAAAAAAGCCGCTCAGGCGGTAGCCATCCTCGGCGGAAAGAACCCCCACATACAGAACCTGTGTCTGGGCGGTGTCGCCACAGCCATCAACATGGACAACGAAGCCACGCTGAATATGGAGCGTGTGGCTCTGATGCGCTCTCTGATGACAGAGACCAGAGATTTCGTGAAAAAGGTTCTGTTCAATGACGTTGTGGCTATCGGCAGCATGTATAAAGAATGGTTCAAATACGGCAGAGGCGTTGACAACTATCTCGCTGTGCCGGAGTTTCCTCTTGATTCAAAGATGACAAAATTCGATATGTCCGGCGGTATAATAAACAACGGCGATCTGAAAAATTTCAAAAAACTGACAGACCATAAAGATGCTGCTCTGATATCCGGCATCACAGAGTCCACCAAACACGCATGGTACAAAGACGATGAACCCAAAAATCCCTTCAAAGGCGAGACAGAGCCTATGTATACTGATTTTGAGCCGGACGGAAAATATACATGGTGCAAGGCGCCCCGTCTGGACGGACGCCCTGTACAGGTGGGTCCCGTGGCTCAGATTCTGGCTTCATACGCCGCCGGGGACAAAGAGGTTAAGGCGATGGTCGATTCCGTATGCTCCAAGCTGGGTATAGGCGTGAACGATCTTCAGTCCACAATGGGCAGACACGTCACCCGTGCCATCCGCTCCGTTATCATGGCGGATAAATCTCTGCTGTATCTGGATATGCTGATGGACAACCTGGCGAAAGGCGACAGCGTATACGCCAACCATACAGAGATGCCCAAAGGCGAATATCAGGGCGTTGGATTCCACGAAGCGCCCAGAGGCACACTGTCTCACTGGATGGTGATAGATGACGGCAAGCTGAAAAACTATCAGGCTGTTGTCCCCTCCACATGGAACGCCGGTCCCAGAGACGAAAAAGGAGTGGCGGGACCCTATGAGGCGAGCATAAAAGGCAACCCCGTAGCCGATCCGGAAAAACCCCTTGAGGTTATCAGAACAGTGCATTCATTCGACCCCTGTATAGCGTGCGCCGTTCACTCCATAGACCCCGAAGGTAAAGAGATCACCAATATCAGGGTAAGGTAATGAAAGTAGTAGTATTCGGCGCCGGAAACCTTCTGCTGAGCGATGAGGGGCTGGGTGTTCATCTGGTCAAGAGGATGAATGAGAAGTATGCCCCCTCTGACGATGTGGAGTTTTATGACGGCGGCACTATGGGCATACTCGCCACACACAAGCTGGAGGAGACAAAACACGTTATCATCGTGGATTCTCTGGAGGCTGAGGGCGAGGCGGGCGAACTCCGGGTTTATCAGAAGGAGGATATTATGCTGGAAAAGATTCCGGCAAAGATGTCTCCCCACCAGATAGGGCTTCAGGAGGTGCTGACACTCAGCGAGCTGAGAGGCAAGGCGCCTGAGTCCATCACATTTTACGGTGTGATCCCAGCCAGTCTGGACAGCGATGTGGAGCTGAGCCCCGAGGTGCATAAAAGGATGGAAGAGATAGACGAGATGATAGTCTCGGAGCTTAAAACCTTCGGGATTGACATGTGTCCCGCTTAGACACCTTATATCAATTTATGAAAACTGCCGAACCGAGAGGAACGGCAGTTTTTTTATGCCTGTACGCAAAAAAAACGGCGAACCCGCTGTAAAAGGTCCGCCGCTTTTTTAGTGCTTAAATCTTATGTAAGGTAGGTGGCTTGTGGCAATAACCATGCGAAAATTTATCCGTTCCAGAAAATTTTCGATACGCTCCATCTGCCGTGTCATTGCGAGGAGCGCAGCGACGTGGCAATCTCATTTCATATTTTATTATAACACCAAAAAAACATTTTTGTTTTTTTAGCAATATAATTTTTTAAAAAATCCCCGGCGTGTTTAAGATAACGCCGGGGTTAGAAGCGGCTGCTGCCGCCTATGCATCTTTGGTATATTTTCTTTCTTGCTATTTGAGAGCCCTGTCAGCGGGCAGTATGCCCGCTTTCCCAAGACCTCCCCCAAATATGAGTAGTGACAATCGCAGGTATGTGGTGACATACCTGGCTAACGAGTTGCGTATATAAAAGCAATGGATGTGCCAGTTTGATAATGTGGTATAACTTACTTGTAGATAATGACAAGTTCGATAATAGCGGATGTTCATATTTTTTAAAATGGCGGAAATTAGCCATGGGGGACTAGGGTTGTTTTATAAATACTGTGGATTATTAGTTGTTTGTGATGTGTGGCGAAAATCAGCCAGAAATAAAAATCAGGATATGTTGTGTTTTTCCAGCTTATATCGGAGAGTTCCTCTGGGGATATTCAGCAGTCTGGACATTTTCGACACGTTGCCCTTTGTCATGGAAAAAGCCTTTGATAATAGCTGTTTTTCTATATCTGAGAGCATGTTCTCCAGATCGGCGCCTGTTTCCGGGATTTCCAGAGCGGTTCCGCCATTTTTGTCATGCTTCTCCCCGGCTATCTCTCTGGGCAGCATGTCCGCTGTTATGGAGCTGGCGCTGTTCATGATACATATCCGCTCCACCATGTTTTTGAGCTCACGGATGTTGCCGGGCCATGAATAATTTCTGAAAAGCTCAAGGGCGTCTTTTGATATCTCTTTGATATCTTTCTTAAATTCAGCGTTGAATCTGCCGAGAAAAAAATTAAGCAGAGGCGGGATGTCGTCCTTGCGCTCTCTCAGCGGGGGCAGATATATCGGAAATACGTTCAGACGGTAATAGAGGTCTTCTCTGAACTCTTTGGTGTTTATAGCTTCTTTCAGATCTTTGTTCGTGGCGGCTATTATGCGCACGTCTATGTCGATGTTTCTGTTGCTGCCCAGACGCCTCAGCTTGCGCTCTTCCAGCACACGGAGCAGTTTCACCTGGAGGTTCATGTCCATGTCGCCTATCTCGTCCAGAAAGAGCGTGCCTCCGTTCGCCTCTTCCAGAAGCCCTGTCTTGCGGGATTTGGCATCGGTGAAGGCTCCTTTCTCGTGTCCGAAAAGTTCTGATTCCAGAAGGTTATACGGCAGTGATCCGCAGTTGATGTCTATGAATGGTCTGTCTTTTCTCGGGGACAGGTTGTGTATGGCTCTGGCGGCCACCTCCTTTCCCGTGCCCGATTCGCCTGTGATGAGCACAGTGGCGGTTTCGTGCTTGGCAACTTCCGCTATCTTTTTGAATACGTCTTTCATCGGGCGGCTCGATCCCACCACCTCCGGAAGCTGTACCCCGTCACGTTTCAGAGACTTCAGCTCTCTCTTCAGACTCTGGGTTTCCAGCGCCAGTCTGACGATGAGGTGTATGGCGTCCGCTTTGAACGGCTTTTTGATGTAGTCGTAGGCGCCCATTTTCAGGGCTTCCACGGCGGTTTCCACCGTTCCGTAGCCTGTGATTATGATAACGAGGATGTCCGGCACTGTCTCCTTGATCTCTCTGAGGATGTCCAGACCGCTGTCCCTGCCCAGATTGAGGTCTAGAAGCACTAGGTCGATGTCGCTTTCGGATATCTGGCTGATGGTGCTCTGCCTGTTTTCCGCCGTGAAGACGTCATAGCCTTTCAGAGAGAGGGTTCTCTCCAGATTTTCACGAACGAATATTTCATCATCGACAACCAGAATTTTTTCCATGATATCCTCTATGCGAATAATGATTAATTATAATAGGTGGCGAAAATTCGTCAATGATTATGTGGCGAAAATTCGCCTTATATCTGCGGGAATTTTATTATGAATTCTGTGCCTTTATTTTTTTCTGACCGGACAACGGTCTCTGCTCCGTGGGCGTCCAGAATTTTTTTGGCGGAGAAAAGCCCTATGCCTGTTCCGCCCTGTTTGGATGTGTATCCCTGGTCGAATATTTTCGGCAGGTCTTTTTCGTCTATGCCGGCGCCTGTGTCCTTTACGGAGACAACGGCCGTGTGTCCGTCTTCTGTCACGGAGACGGTCAGTTCTCCGCCGTCCGGCATGGCTTCTATGGCGTTATTGATTATGTTTATGAATGCCTGTTTCAGCTTAGGCGTGTTCAGCATGCGCATATCGGTTTCGTTCAGGTCTTTTATCAGGCGGATATTCTGTTTTTCGCATAGTTTCCGGGATATCAGCAGTATGTCGCCGATCACATTTTCGACTCTTCCGGCGAAGAAGCCGGACGGATAGGTTATGGTGTCGGTGAGATATTCCGTCAGCAGATTTTCCAGACGCTCCACTTCGGACAGGGCTTTCACTATCAGCTCCCGCTCGTCCGGTCTGTCGGACAGTCTGTCGTGGATGCTGTCCAGCATCACGCTGAGCCCTGTGAGCGGGCTGCGTATCTCGTGTATCAGTTCGCTAATAAAAGGATCGGCTGTTTTTTTCATGTGTTTCCTGCTGTCGGAATTATAGCGTTATGTACTTATAAAATCAACAAACGGAGATATTATGTGTTCGGGTTTTTTACCTTTATACATTGATAAATTTGCGGTATCATTTGTTTTTTCAATACAAATAAAGGAATCGTTATGAACATTCTTATTACGGGCGGAGCCGGATACATAGGCAGTCATGTTGCTAAACAACTTATAGAAGAGAAAAAACACAGCGTGACTCTGCTGGATAATCTCTCTACAGGTTTTCAGTCAGCAGTGGACAGCCTGATATCTATGGATTCTTCTGTAAAATTTATAAGGCATGATCTTTCGGACTGGGATAAAACCGAAAAACTTATCAAATCAGGCGGATATGACGCCGTTATTCATTTTGCCGCTTCTCTGATAGTTCCGGAATCGGTGAAAGAACCTCTGAAATATTATATAAACAACACCGCCAATACGTCCAATCTGGTGAAATGCTGTGTGGAATCCGGGATAAACAGATTTATATTCAGTTCCACCGCCGCTGTTTACGGCGAGCCTGAGAATATGGCGAAGACAGGGCTTAGGGAAGATGACGCTCTGATGCCCATCAGTCCGTACGGCAGAAGCAAACTTTTCAGCGAGTATGTTGTAAGGGATGCAGGAACCGCTTATCCTGACTTTAAATATGTTATTCTGAGATATTTTAATGTGGCAGGTGCTTCCGGAGACGGGCTTATCGGTCAGTCAACGCTGAATGCCACACATCTGGTAAAGGTGGCGGCGCAGACAGCGCTTGGCATCAGAGAAAAGATGTTCATATACGGCGGTGATTATCCCACTCCGGACGGCACATGCGTCAGGGATTATATCCATGTGGATGATCTGGCTTCAGCACACCTCTGTTCTCTGAGCTATCTGGACGGCGGCGTAAGCGGTATATTTAACTGCGGCTATGGTCACGGATATTCTGTGAGTGAAGTGATAGATATTATGAGGGAAGTCAGCGGAAAAGATATTAATGCTGAGATGTCCGGAAGAAGAGCGGGCGACCCGGCCGATCTGATAGCAGACAGCAGAAAAATAAAGGATATGACTGGCTGGAAGCCGGTTTTTGACGATCTGAGGCATATCTGCCGCACGGCTTTGGATTGGGAAACAAAATTATCTAATAGCTAGATAATTTCATACCTGTGTAGTATAATTGCCTTGTGACCGTATAGATTTATTTAATAAACCTTAGGGAGCTGACGAGTGAAAATATTGGTAGTTGATGATTCCGGATTTGCCAGAAGGGCTCTGATAAAGCTGATAAACGAACAGCTGGAGGGATGGGCTGTCATAGAAACAGGTGAAGGGAAACAGGCTATGCCCCTCTTTCTTGAGCATAAGCCCGAGCTTGTGTTTCTGGATCTGACTATGCCGGAGGTAAGGGGCGAGGATATTCTGGCGGATATCAAAAAAACCGATATTCCCAGCAAGGTCATCGTGGTTTCCGCTGACATACAGCAAAAAACAAGAGAAATAGTGATGGGGCTCGGAGCGGACTATATGGTGAATAAACCTATAAACGCGGAAAAAATAGCCGAGGCTCTCACAGCGGTTATGATCTGAGGTAGATATGGAGAACCTTACTGAACTTCAGACGGAGGCGATGGGCGAGCTGTTCAACATAGCCTATGGGCTTGCGACTTCCCTGATCTCCGATTCCATCGGGATGCACTCCAGTATGTATGTGCCGGAGATGGAAATTATAGACATAGAGAATCTGGCGGATACCATTGCCGGCGTCATAGACGAGGACAAAGAGTATTACCATGTTTCTCAGGTCTTTCTGAACTATCTCGAAGGCGAGACGGTGATGCTGATGAGCAGAGAGTCCGCGGCGGCTCTCACCGAATGTTACAGCAGGATAGACGACATGCTGGACGATTCCAGCGAAGAGGACATCAAAAGCTGTACTCTGGAGATATCCAATATCATTACATCAGCGCTCATTGGGCGCATAGCCGACCTGACGAATACCGAGATATTCTTTCAGCCGCCGGAGATAAAACCTTATAAAACATCCGAGATACACGATCTCAGAAGAGGATCTGAGTTTTCTCAGGTTATCGTGATCAAGGTTATTATAGATATCGATTCCACAGAGATCAAAGGACACATGTATGTGCTTCTGAAAGAGCAGTCTTTCAGCAGATTTAAAGAGGCTCTGGATTATTTCATTGATCATTACGCAGGGTAGGTGACATGACCGCTCCCAATTATCTGGACCATATCCTTAACGGGGCGATGGTTCTGGACGAACAGTGTACGGTTCTTTTCTGGAACCATTGGCTGGAGATTCAGACGGGGATCAAAAGAGGCGACATAGTCGGCAACTCCCTTTATGACTTTTTTCCGGATATCAATAAAAAACTGATAGAACGCAAGCTCAGACAGGTATACGCTCTGAACACCCCCGCATTCATCAATGCAGAGGCGGAGAAATATCTTCTGAAAATCCCTTCTAAAAAAATATCAGGCAAAATATACGACTACATGCTTCAGAATGTCGTTATTTCCATCTATGAGAAGAAAGAGAAATACACGCTCTTTATGATCTACGACCAGACATCGCTTCTGGAGGCGAGGGTTCGTCTGGAAACCAGCGCCCGGCTTCTGGAAGAACAGCACAGTCTGCTTCAGAACACCCTCGATTTTCAGGCAAACGTGATTTTTGTTATGGATGATAACAGAATAGTTAACTATAACAATAACTTTCTGGAAGTCTTCGGATATGACTCGGTGGAGAGGGTGAACTCCGGCGAGAGAGACCTGCTCAGCTATGTCAGCACGGAAAAGAATGAAAATCTGAACGATATATACGGTTCTTTCAATAACTTTATTCTGGACAGCCTTAACAGAAACAGGCTGAACAAAATATCCGTTGTGGATAAAAACACCGGCAGAGAGACCACATTCCTCTTCAGCGTCAGAAAGATGCCCGAACACAGCACCATAATAGTCTCCATGACGGACATCACGCTCCTTCAGAACAGGGAGAAAGTTCTTCAGGATATCAACCTGGAGCTGAGCAGAAGATATGAGGACAAAAACGCCGAGCTGAAAAAGCTGAACTTCGACCTCGCCAGAAACAGAGACCAGCTCAGGATCGCTCAGGAGGTTGCCAGCATCGGCAGTTTCGAGTATTCCTGCGCCACCGGCACCATATTCCTCAGCCACGGTCTGAAGATCATTTTCGATAATCCGGACATAGCGGCTCTCAGCCTGCCGGATGTTCTGGCGTATCTTAAGCCGGAATACAGAAAAGCGGTGTCCGAAAAGGTGGCTCTGGCGTGCAGAGAGGGCGGGGATTTTTCGGCGTATGCCGTTATCGTGTCTAAGAAAGGCGTTGAAAAACCCATCGGCATACACTGCCGGGTCTTCGGAGGCGTGGACGAGGGCAGAAGACTCACCATCACCATGAACGACCTTACCAACATAAAACAGCTTGAAAACCAGATAAAAGACAGAGAACAGCTCGTGTCGTCACTCTTCGATGTGGCGGATATCGGATTCGTCATCACCGACAGAAACGGCGTGATTTTCCGTGTGAACAGGGCGTTTCTCTCCATGACAGGCTATATATCCGATGAGCTGATAGGCGCCAGTCTGGATAAACTGCGCATAGAATCCTACAAGAGTGATTACGGGCAATATGACAGAGAGGACGGCGGAACTCTTTCCGAAGTCACCCTGACTCATAAAACCGGGGACAAGCTCTATGCCTATATGAATATCTCCACATTCAAAGGGCAGGACGAGGACGAATACAGAGTTCTGGCTCTCACCGACATCACCGACAGGATCAACCTGCTGTCCGAGCAGAAGGAGCAGGAACAGCTCCTCATCCAGCAGTCGAAGATGGCGGCAATGGGCGAGATGATCGGCGTAATAGGACACCAGTGGAAACAGCCTCTGAACTCCATGAGCCTGATACTGGACAACGTAAAATCGGACGTGGAAGACGATATGCTGGATATCGAGATGCTGAACATCGGCATCGACAGATGTCTGGAGCAGATACATTTCATGTCGGAGACCATAGACGATTTCCGCAGTTTCTTCAGCCACGAGACAGTGGTGTCTCCTTTCGACCTGAAGAGCACTGTGGACAACACCGCCAGACTTCTCTCTCCGCTCTTCGAAAGAAACGGAACAAAGCTGGACATAGTCAGCGATCTGGACAGAAGTGTGTATGTGACCGGAATAGCCAACGAGTTTAAACATACCCTGATGAACCTTCTTTCCAACTCGAAAGACGCCATCTTATCCAGAATAAAAAACGATGCCCGTTTCAAAGGCAGGATAACAGTCCTGATAAGCAGAGACGGCGACACAGCGACAATCACTGTCTGCGACAATGGCGGCGGAATCCCTGAGAATGTTCTGGAGCATATATTCAAGCCCTATTTCACAACCAAAGGCGACAATGGTACCGGAATTGGTATGTATCTGGCGCAGATTATAATCAGTAAAAAAATGAACGGAAGCATCTCCGCCGAAAACAGGGGCGAAGGCGCCTGTATCAAAATCAGTCTCCCTATCTCCTGATATTTTCTAATCCGGCTGCGGAATCCACTTCTGTATTATGTTTTTCAGATCTTTTCTGGTGAAAGGTTTCGGAAGAAAATCGTTCATTCCCGCTGTAATGGCGGCGGTGCGCCTCTCCGCCACGGCGTCAGCCGTCAGGGCGATGATGACTGCGTCTTTGCAGTGGGGCAGTTTTTTTATGGCACGGGCGGCGTCCAGACCGTCCATGACGGGCATCTGGAGATCCATCAGGATGATATCGAAGGTCGAAGCCCGTTCCTCGTCTTCCATTATTTCCAGAGCCTCTTTGCCGTTTTCCGCAAGGGTGGTGTTTATGCCTGCCGAGCGCATAATATCTAACGCCACCATCTGGTTTATTTTGTTGTCTTCCACCAGAAGGGCGCTGATGTTCAGAGAAAACTCACCCGGTCTGTTCTGGTTCAGCATGAAAATCAGGCTGTCGTCCGGATCGGCGTCCGCTCCGTAGTTAGGGTCAGTGTCCAGACTCAGGCGCACGGTGAATACCGCTCCCTCGCCCCATTTGCTCTCCACGTCAACCGTTCCGTTTAATATTCGCAGCAGACCGGACACGATGGACAGTCCCAGTCCTGTTCCGCCGAACATCCTCGGCGTGGTCGGGTCTATCTGCTCGAAAGGTCTGAAGAGAGAATCTTTTATCTCCTCTCTGATGCCTATGCCTGTGTCTTCAACGGTGAATCTCAGATCAGCGTGAAAATCTCCAACGCTCTCAACAGAGGCGGTTATTTTTACATGTCCTTTGTTCGTGAATCTGACGGCGTTAACGCCCAGATTCAGCAGAATCTGCGCTATTCTCAGCG
Organism: Deferribacterales bacterium; assembly: GCA_050251875.1. Taxonomy (GTDB): domain Bacteria; phylum Chrysiogenota; class Deferribacteres; order Deferribacterales; family Geovibrionaceae; genus Seleniivibrio. Next base: position 70,172 of record JBFWMA010000004.1, read on the forward strand.
GATCGCTTATTAGATATTCCGGCACTTTGTCGTCTACAGAGACGATCAGCCGGAGTGATTTCTCGTCAGCTTTTTCCTGAAGTATGAGGCTGATATTCTCCATCAGCTTTCTGATGCTGAAAGAGACGTTCTCCGGCTTCAGGCTGCCTGATTCTATCATGGAGAAATCGAGTATGTCGTTGATAGTGCCCAGAAGATGATAAGCGGATTTCTGACTCTTTTTGAGATATTCCATTGTTTTTTCGTCTTTCGCTGATCTCATAAGAATCTGGTTGAACCCTATCACGGCGTGCAGCGGGGTTCTGATTTCGTGGCTCATGTTCGCCAGAAAAGAGCTTTTGCGTCTGTTGGCGTCTTCCGCCGAGTGTCTGGCGACCAGAAGCTCACGGGTGCGCCCCTCCACCAGCTCTTCCAGAGACTGGGAATACATGGCGATTTCGGAGTATGCCTGCGACAGCTTCAGCGATTTTTCATCCAGCGCCTCCGCCAGAATCTCCAGCTCATCGCCGGTTCCCACAGGAGCGCAGTCCAGCGGAGACGTGCCGTCACTGTTTTTCACCTTGCGGCAGAGCTGCATAATGGGATTTGAGATGTTGGTGCTCAGTCTCTCCGCCAGCAGAATCACCACAAAGACGGTGACGCACGCCGAAAACAGCTGAAAATAGATCAGAGACTTGTTTCTCTTGTCCGAGGCGTCCTGAAGCAGTATCACCGCTGTGTCCAGAGAGCTCAGAAGCTCGTTGCTGTGGTTCTGGATAAAGTTGATCGCCTTTGTGTCGTTCGGGTTACTCATTATGTTCAGGGCGGCGTATTTATATTCCGTCCATATCTTCTGAACAGTGTCCAGGTGGGCTATGATTTTTTCATCGGGAACAGGCAGGGAGCTTTCCGCCGTGAAGAACATGTCCACAGGAGCGGGACCGCCGCCTCTCAGAGCGTTATGAGTGGTTTCGAAAAGCCTGATGGTGTTGTATGCCTCGGATTTATATGTGAGCAGTTTTTCATTGTCTTTCTGATGCAGGTTAATCAGAAGAAGGTCTTTTGCCAGTCTTTGCGAAAGCATTCTCTGTCTGCCCGCCAGATTAACCACCAGCCCGTCGCTTTTCTGTTTATCCGCTACATAGAATGTCCCCAGAAATATGAAAGCGATCAGTACCGACATGGTTATAACAGGAATGAGAACTTTATATTTTATACTCATAATGAAACTCAGGTGGTCTATATTTATGAAATTTATCACACTGAGTTGTATAAATCAACGAGGATAGGGGGCGAAAATATAATGAGGAAATATGCGCCGCATAGTCAATAAGGTGTATAATTCAATATGAGGTGAGATATGAGACATTTAAAACTTATTATTCTTTCCGTGTTTTTGATGTTGTCTGTCTTGGCGGGACACACAGCCGAAAAAACCGGAGCCTATATTGCGGCGGCTGTGGACGGACCCAGCGGTTCTGCCCTGCTCAGCGGTGTGGCGGCGCGCGCTCCGTATTATATCTTTTATGACAAAACCGGAAAAGCTCTGGAGACCATCCAGAACCCCTTCCGCTCACAGCAGGCGGCAGGTCCCAGACTTACGGAATTTCTTGTTTCTAAAGGCGTCAGGATATTCGTGGCTCAGTCTTTCGGAAGCGGAAGGATGCCCGCTCTGATGACGTCCAGAGGAGTTCTGCTGAAAGAATTCAATGGAACGGCGGACGATGCCGTTAAGCAGTTGATTAAGAAATGATTATAAAAAAGCAGGGTTCCCCTGCTTTTTTTAGTGTCGATTTCGTAAATAAAAGTTGTATAATACACAATAAATATATTCATTAAGCGGGTTTTAATTGATGAGCGCGGATTCTGACTTCATTAAAGGGTTACAGGGTGAGGTCTCTATGCTGGAGGAGCTCCTGGAGCGCTCCAGAGTGGGGTATCACTCGCTGGACGCAAACGGCAACGTGATATATGTGAACAACGTGTGGCTGAACACTCTCGGATACAAACGTGACGAGGTGATAGGCGAGTGGTTCGGAAAATTCATCCACGAAAGCTATCTGGACAAATTCAAAGCAAACTTCCCGAAACTCAGAGAGAAAGGCATCATAGAAAACTTCACCTTTGTGCTGAAGCACAGGGACGGAAGCCCAGTGGAGCTTATCTTTAACGGCATGGCGGAGAAAGACGCCAACGGAGAGTTTGTGAAAACCCTGTCCGCATTCCACTCGAACAGTCCGGAACAGAAGACGCTCTATGGAAATATAGACGAAAAACTGATTAACAAATCCAGAATGGAGCTCATGGGAGAAATGATGAGCGCTGTGGCGCACCACTGGCGCCAGCCTCTGAACGCTCTGGGGCTTCTGATTCAGGATAATGAGGATATTTTAAACGAGTCAGAAGCCGAGTTTCCCGAGATTATAGAAAATATCAAAAGCTCCATGCAGATAATCATGAAGATGTCTGAGACCATAGACCAGTTCTGCGCTTTTTCCGTGCCTTCAAAGGGGGCGGAGCCGCTGAACCTGACAGAGCTCATTATAAACACTCTGGACATAATGGCGGACAAGCTGAAGGACTGCCTCATAGATTTCTCGTTCATCAGCGAATGTCCGAAGGATTATTATCACTGTTTCAACGAAGTGCCCCCGGTGGACTGCGCCAGCAATGTTTATTACATCAGCGGCGTCAGACAGGATGTGATTCAGGTTCTCCTGAATGTGATATCCAACGCGGTGTACGCCGTCACACGATCCATAGCCAACGACACGATATCCAGAGGCAAGATAGACTTTCATGTAAAAAATACGGATAAATCAGTCACTATGAGTATTCTGAACAACGGCGACAAAATCCCCGAAGAGATTCTGCCCAGAATATTCGAACCCTATTTCTCTACCAAAGGTCAGGGAGACGGGGACGGTATGGGGCTTTACACCTGTAAGGTGATAGTGGAAAAACACCTCTCCGGCACTGTCAGCATAGGAAACACGGACAGCGGGGTTATGTTCGTTCTGGAGATTCCGGTGATTTCAGTTAAAAGCGTCTGAATACTTATTTTTCTGTAACGTCCTCTTTCTTTTATGCTAAACTCTGTGTATCGAAAACAGAAAAGAAAGGATCTAATGAGAATCAGATGCGCCGCCAATACGGATAATCTTGCGGATATACTTAATAAAACAGAGATTTACGCCGAAAAGGCGGGTCTCTCACAGGAACAGTCGCTCAATCTGCTCCTTCTGACGGAAGAGCTGGCTGCCAATGTCATCAACTATGCCTATGAGAGCAAAGACGGAGGGCTGGAGATAGAGACTTCCGCTGACGATTTCAGCGTCCGCCTGACCGTTATGGACAGCGGAAAAGAATTCAACCCGCTGCTGATACCGGATCCGGATACCGCCGCTCCTCTTCAGGAGAGAAAGATAGGCGGACTGGGAATCTTTCTGGTGAAGCAGTTCGCAGACAGCATTTCATACCGCAGAGAGGACGGAATGAACATCACCTCTCTCATTCTGAAAAGGGACGGTGCAGGTAATGCTTGAACAATCAATATCAATCAGAAAAATTGTGTGACGTATGAAGATATCAGGGAATATAGTCAACATCGAAAGGCGTGAGATTTTCCCGGGTACCGTGACAGTGGAGAACGGGAAAATCATTGAGATATCAAAGGATGACGCTGTTTATGACAGATACATCCTTCCACCGTTCATCGACTCCCATGTTCATGTGGAAAGCTCCATGCTGATTCCCACGGAATTTGCCAGACTCGCCAGCGTTCACGGCACCGGAGCGTGTGTGAGCGACCCGCACGAGATTGCGAACGTTCTGGGCGCAGAGGGCGTTTATTTCATGCTGGACAACGCCGGAAAGACTCCTTTCCGGTTCTATTTCGGCGCTCCGTCATGCGTTCCCGCCACTCCTTTTGAAACAGCGGGCGGCAGGGTCACTTCCGAAGATATCGAAACCATGTTTCAGGACAGCCGGATAAAATATCTCAGCGAAATGATGAACGTTCCCGGTGTGCTTTTCGATGATGAAACCGTTAAAACGAAAATCGATCTGGCGAAAAAATCCGGCAGACCAGTGGACGGACACTCGCCCATGCTGACAGGAGATGATCTCAGAAAATATATAAGTGCCGGAATCACTGCCGATCACGAGGCGATCACTCTTTTCGAGGGCAGAGAGAAGATAGCTCTGGGGATGAAGATACAGATCAGAGAGGGTTCAGCGGCGAAAAACTTCGAGGCCTTGTATCCTCTGCTGAACGAGAGTCCGGAGATGTGCATGCTGTGCAGTGACGATCTGCATCCGGACAATCTGACGGAAGGTCACATCAATCTGCTGGTGAAACGGGCGGTGAAAGAGGGTGTAGACGTGTTCAATGTCCTCACTGCCGCCTGCGTGACACCTGTCAGACACTATGATCTGGACTGCGGGCTTCTGAACGAAGGCGACAGCGCAGACATGATAGTGGTGAACAATCTGGAAGAATTCCGTGTGTCTGAGGTATATATAAAAGGAATAATCTGCTCCGGAGACGGCGAGCCCTATCTGGAAAATATCCGAGAGGCGCATATGAACCGCTTCGAGGCTGTGGAGAAACAGCCGGAAGATTTTCTGGTGAGGGCGGAGGGCGCTCTGGATGTGATAACGGTCACTGACGGACAGCTGGTGACCGGCAGGGAGAAGGCGGAACCCAGAACAAAAGACGGATATGCCCTGAGCGACACGGAGAGGGATATCCTAAAAATAGCCGTGATAAACAGATATGCCGATGTCCCGCCGGCTAAGGCTTTTGTTAAAAACTTCGGACTGAAGAACGGAGCTTTCGCCTCCAGCGTTGCCCACGACTCGCATAATATCATATGTGTGGGAACGGACGACAGGAGCATGGCGAGAGCGGTTAATATAGTGATAAAAAACAGCGGAGGGCTGTCGTTCGTCTCCGGCGCTGCGGAGATGGAGCTGGCTCTGCCCGTTGCCGGGCTGATGACGGACGCTGACGGCTATGAGACGGCTGAACTCTATAAGAACATCGACAGGGCTGTTAAAGACGCCGGATGCGCTCTGAGCGCTCCTTTTATGACATTGTCATTCATGGCTCTGCTGGTGATTCCCGCTCTGAAGCTGAGCGATAAGGGACTTTTTGACGGTGAGTCTTTCAGTTTTGTGGATTGAGCCCTGAGTATACGTCAAAAGCGTCTTCCATAGCGCCTGACTTGATCCCCAGATAGGGGAAATGCCCGTACCACAGGCTCAGGTTCTCTTCTCTGGATTTGTCCGGATTCTCATTTTTCACGGTGTACATATACAGCGCCGTTGCCAGACCTGTTCTGTCTGACCCGCCCATGCAGTGTATCAGAATGGGTTTAGGGGCGTTTCTGACCGTATCCACGAATCTCTGCATATCATCCGCCGGGGGCTGGTTTCTGGACGACCACTGAAAATCGTAATGGGCTATGCCCAGCTTTTCAGATACCGCCAGCTCGTCTTTATACCACTGCTTTTCCGGTTTTGCGCCACGCAGGTTTATTATGGTCTTTATGCCGTATTTGCCGTGTATCTTTTCCACTGTCTCCGGTGTCGGCTGGGCGCTGCGGTAGAGCTCGCCCTCCACCACGGTGAAAAAGTTTCCGCCCATGAACACATACCAGAACCATACGCAGAAGAGTATCAGAAAGACGGAGACGGCTGAAAGCAGGGTGTGTTTTAAACGGAATTTAATACGCAAAAGATTTTCCTCTATATCTGTTTCATTAGAGACAAGTATAGTTAGATAAAGTTTAAAATCCATGAAAAAAAAAGACCCGTGTTTTCACACGGGTCATTTGATTATGTTATTTCTTCGGGGTCATCTCCATGTCGATGGTTATCCTGACCTCGGTGCCCACCTGAAGCCCGCCGTTGTCCATCAGCCCGTTCCAGCTGACGCCGAAATCGTTTCTGTTGATAACGGTGTAGGCTTTGGCGCCTCTGCGCTTATTGCCCCAGGGGTCTGTGATCGCCTCTGTGGGGCCTTCCACCTTCAGCACCACCTCTTTTGTGACGCCCCTGATAGTCAGGTCGCCTGTGACAGCCAGCGTTCCGTCAGGATTCTTTGTCACCCTTTTAGAAACGAAGGTCATTTTATTATATTTTTCCAGATCGAAGAAATCCGCCGTTTTCAGGTGGTTGTCACGCTGTGCCACTCCTGTGTTTACAGAAGCAACGTCTATCTCCACCTTCACGGATGATTTGGTGATATCCTTCTCATTCAGGCTCACCACGCCTCTCACCTCCGGAAACATTCCCTGAACATCCGACACCATCAGGTGTCTGACGCTGAAAAAAGCGTTAGTGTGATATGTATCAATATTCCATTCGCCGGCATAGGCTGTGGCGCCGAGAGCAAAAACCGCCATAATGCTTAAAATGAACCGTTTCATGTCGTTCTCCTTTAATCTGAGGTCTCTTAATGTTAAATTAATAATAAGGGCGGAATACGCAATAGGAAAAGAGGAGCGTAATTATCTGAATTTAATTTTGCGTTTGTTATAAATGTAGTGTAAAATAATGATATTTATTATTTAGAATATTTTATTTGTTCTGACGCGAATGATGAAATATAATAAAATAATATTCAAGCATTTTGCGGGGTACTACTTTGCTGACGAAGATAGTGAATCTGAATGAGATCGACACTCTCAAACTGATCATAGACGCTCTGGACGCACTGGTCTATGTGGTGGAGCTGGATACATATGAGATACTCTTTGCCAACAAAAAGTGCTATGAGGAGTTCGGCGATATCATAGGCAGACCCTGCTTCGAGGCTCTTCAGGTGGGGATGACGACTCCCTGCGGCGGATGCGTCTTCGCCGACGACACTTTCAAAGAGAACACATCCAACTATAAATGGGAGCACACCAACTCCCGAAACAAAAAAACATATCTTTTCAGCACAAAGATGCTGAGCCTGAACGGCAGAAGGATAAAAATTCAGGTCGGAATAGACATATCCGAGCAGAAAAAGCTGGAAGCCGAGATCAACGAACAGCAGAAGAAACACATAGAGACGTTCGAGACGTTTACCAACGCCACTATAGAGGCGCTGATTATTTATGACAAAAACAAGAAATGTTATAAGGTGAATAAAGTCGCTCCGGAGATGCTAGGTTATACCGCTTCTGAGATGATCGGCATGGACGCTCTGGATTTCATAGCGGAAGAATCGCTGGAGCACGTCCGCACAGTGATACAAAACCGCAATCAGGAACCCTATGAAGCCTACATGGTGAGAAAAGACGGGTCAAAATTTCCGGCTATCCTTCGCGGAAAGGACATCATGCTGAACAACAAGACCATCAGGGTCTCAGCAGTCCTGGACATCACCGAGATAAAAGAGAAAGAGAAGCTGATTTCCAACCTCGCCTATTATGATTCGCTCACATCTCTGCCCAACAGAGTTCTGCTGGAGAGACAGGTGGTTCAGCTGATATCAAAGACGCAGAGAACGAAGGTCTACTGCGCTATGATGTTCATAGATCTCGATCATTTCAAAACAGTCAACGACACGAAAGGTCACATCATAGGCGACCAGATTCTGGTGGAGTGCGCCGCCAGGCTGAAGAGCATTACCAGAGGATACGACATTGTCGCCCGTTTCGGCGGCGATGAGTTTATCATCGTTATAGACACTCAGACCACAGATAAAGCCAAAGCGATAGACATGATAACCGCTGTGGCGAACAAGGTTATCAAAACAATTAAAATGCCTTTCGAGATAAACAAAGACATTTTTCAGCTCAGCGCCAGTGTCGGCATAGTGGATTTCAACGACCAGCAGGACTTTGTGGAACTGCTGAAACTGGCGGACAGCGCCATGTACCATGCCAAAGACAACGGCAGGGACAATTTTAACTTTTTCAACCCCGATCTCCAAAGCGAGATACAGAGGAAGGCTCTGGTTCTGGAGAGGCTCAGGGACGCCATTCATAACAATAAACTTCAGGTACACTATCAGAAACAGGTGGACTGCTGTGAGAATGTCATCGGCGTGGAGGCTCTCGCCAGATGGAATGACGATGTGCTTGGAAGCGTGAGTCCGGCGGAGTTCATCCCCATAGCCGAGGAGAGCGGGCTGATAGTCCGGTTCGGCGAATATGTGCTGGATGAGGCGGGAAAACTGCTCGCCGAGTGGAGCACTGACGAGGAGAAGAAAAAATGGCGGGTGTCCGTGAACATCAGCCTGAACCAGTTCGACAGAGAAGAGTTCGTCAGCCTTATCAGAAGCGTGGTGGAAAAATACAAAATTCAGGCGAACGTGCTCCGGCTGGAGATTACAGAAAGCCTGCTGTTGAAAAACGCCGAAAACGCCCTTAGAAAAATAGAATATCTGAAAAATTTCGGAGTGACTATCTCCATCGATGATTTCGGCACAGGCTATTCGTCTCTGTCATATCTGAAAAAACTGCCCATAGACGAGCTGAAGATAGACCAGTCTTTTATCAAAGATATTCTGACGGATGAGAATGACGTTACTATCGTTATGGCTATCATCGCCATCGGCAAAAAATTCGGCTTCGAGGTCATCGCCGAGGGTGTCGAGACAACGGAGCTGTATGAAAAGCTGAAAAGCATGGGCTGTGATTATTATCAGGGATTTCTTTTTTCCAGACCATCGCCCAAGGAAACGCTTTAGTCAGCCGTCCTTTATTTGCCCGACATCTCTATCAGCTTCAGCAGATATCTGGATTTTACCTGTTCGCTTGCCATCATGCGCTTGACCGGGGGCAGTTTCAACACAGCGCCCAGAACAGCCGCCATCGCTCTGTGGGAGAACAGAGCCCGGTTATCGAATATCAGATGTTCCAGACCGCCCCGCTCCACAGCCATCATCACAGCTTTGTGCACGCCCGTTTCGGGGGTTATTATCCGTTTTTCTCTGGTTTTCAGCGTCAGAGCGTCTGTTTTGCATCCTCTCAGACACACGCCGCACCCCAGACATATTTTCTCATCCAGCTTAGCCAGTTTCTTTTTAGGTTTTTTCGGGTCGTTGGCGGAGACCATCGTCATTGCCTCCACAGGGCAGAGCTCAGCGCATTTTCCGCATCCGGTGCATTTTTCCGCCTCTATTTCCGGCAGAAAATATGAGGTGTGCACAGGGTTCATAATGCCGAATTTCCGAGCGGCTATCATCGCCTCGCAGCAGCATCCGCAGCAGTTGCAGATGAAACTGACCTCGGTCTTGCTGTTTTCGCCGAACTGCACCAGATTGTGGTCGTATGCCTGCGCCAGCAGATCCATACACTCAGACACGTCTATCTGTCGGGCGTATCCGTGCCTTATCAGCGAACTGCCCACGCTGTTGAACGTCATGCAGATGTCCATGGGCGCATCGCAAGCCATGCCCATGTGCTGCATCTTGTGACGGCAGTAGCACATGCTGACGCCTATGTGGCTGGCTGTTTTTATCACCTCTGTGGCTCTTTCGTAGTCGAGCACATAAAGATTGTTGTCTTCGGAAAGGAGGGATTCGTTGACGAATACACGCCCCAGCTGGGTCTCTCCGTTCACGAATAGATTTTTGATAAAATCTTCCTCCATATTCAGATATTGATGGTAGAGCTGTCCGAGGAGCGCCTGATCTATGTCGCCTCTGGTGCGCATCATGGAAAACTCGAAAAAACCTGCCATTGGAGGCGGGAGAACGTATGTCATTTCGCCGTTTTCTATGATGTCCAGAAGCAGAGCCCTGTCGCAGAGCAGATCGAGCTGTTTTTTCGCTTCCAGCTCGCTGACTTTCCATATTTCGGCGGCTGTTTTCGCTTTAAACGGCTTTATGGGTATCTGGGCGATGAGAGCCGCCTCTTTTTCCGTCATCAGAATTGAGAGTATTTTGTAAAGTGATTCGGACGCCGGAGCGCCCTGCGGAAATCTGTTGATTCTGCTTATCAGATCGCTGTATCCGTGTTTCGCTGTGTGATGTGCCATAATAAAACCTCTTGCTTATTCAGTATAGCAGATGACTCGGTTTGAACGCTAACGAAAAAACACGCCGGATTAAGCATGAATTTTAGAATTGTCTTCAGATTGTCACATGTTCACACCGAAGAAGTGATGTATAGTTAATTAAAATTGCACGGAGGCAGTTATGAATACTTCAGACATGTCGCAGGAAGAGCTTGATCTCTGGTCGGATATAAACAATCCTAACAATGACGCGGATATGGACGACTGGTCGGACGCGCATAATCCTAATAATGATTCGTATCTAGGCGATGACGATTGAGAGGGAAGGGCAGAGTGATATGGAAAGCGAGTGCAGATATCCATCCATAGGTGAGTTCTGGAGCTTTATCTTTGAGAGTACCGGCATCTGGGCTCTTTCAGAGAAGAAGGGTTCGCTCCAGACTCGCCTCAGAAGGCTGGCTTCCGAAGAGTCTTTTTCACTGAGAAGCCAGTCTGATATAGAGCAAGAGCTCTTTGCGCTGCTTAACGGACTTTTTAAAGATGAGGAGCTGAGTTCCGCTGTCATGAGTCTAATTGATGAAGTTATGATGGCGTATACTGAGATTATTACTTCTTATATGGCGATGTACACGAAAGAGGAGAATATAAAATATCTCTTGTCTTGCCACGGGGTAGGGCGCTTGGCTTTGTCTGTCTGTAAACAGCTGGCAAAGCTGAAGAGGAACCGTATTCCGTTCGGCGGCGGGATAGACCTTTTTGTCCCTGATTTTGCTGAAGACGGGACGGTTGTTTATCCGCTGAGCAAGATGTTGTCGTTTTTGAACAATATTAACCTCAGCAGTAAAAGCGGAGCGGCGAGAGAACATGGATGGACGTCCGCTGATTCCGTCAGGAGATATCTGAACAGGCTCGATAAAGGGCACGGAAAGAGGAGTCTGGAAGATGTTTTTATTAAACTGAGACCTCTGCTTAGTTTTGATGCGAATCCGGAGATAGAAAATTATCTGAAATTTCTTGTCTTCATTGCTTATACCTCAGAGGGAATTTGTAAGAAAATCGATGATAAGCGCTTTCTGAGTGAGCTGGTGAGCGAGTTTGTCCGCCAGTTTCAGAATATTAACAGGGATCAATGGGATGATGCTGCCGACCGCTGGGCTTCTGATTTTCCGGTGCCGTATGATTTAACCGGGGCGGGTGCGGATCTGGATTATATCGATTCACTGTTCAGATCAAAAACCAACATTGATACATACAGGGAAAAGGTTGATCTTTTTAAGTTGAAATATAAAGAGACTATCGAAAGATATCCGTGGATATCAGCAGAGCTGGATTCTGACACGGCGTATCTGGAGAATGATTTTGACAGATCGAAGGAGCATATCCGCCGGGCGTTTGAGCTTGCGAAGTATTCTGCTGGCAGCGGCATACTGAGGGTTTTTGACAGAGCATTTGAGCTGAGCGCCAGATGCGGTGACAGAGAGCTGTTCCGTCAGGTGTATAAATGGGGGAAATATACTAAGAATATCAGAACCTTCGGCAATATTGACGGTTGTTATAAGATTTGTCTGAGTGGCGGATTATTTGTGATCGTGACGGATGATGACGCTTTTGAAAAGATATCGGAATATTATCGTAATTAACTCTGCTGACTGGGGATACAATTAGGCTCAGTTAAATAAATTATTTGTGATATAATATCATATATACAACAAATTTTCTTATTTGCAGGAGCGCAAGATGGATAAAATATCCCTTAAAGAGCTCGCATTTCCTCTGATTAAATCCATAGATAGTTTTAATTATCTATTAAAATCTCACCAGAGAAGAACCGCCGTTATTTCATATCATCTGGGGCGTGAGCTCGGGCTGTCTCATGATGAAATGGTCGATCTGGTTGTTGCGGCGGCACTGCACGACATCGGCGCTCTTTCTGTTCAGGAGCGGGACACGCTCATTCAGGAAGATGTGGAAAATCCTTCTCCCCATTGTCTTATGGGGTACAAAATGCTGTCTATGTTTGACCTGTTCGCCGATATAGCCTGGATCATCAGGCATCACCACATCAAATACGCTGACATGGACAAATATCATGAAAAGGTGAAATTTCAGAGCCATATCATACATCTGGCGGACAGGGTGGATATTTATCTGTCGCCCGATCAGTTCATTCTGAACCAGAAAGCGGGTGTTACTGAGTCTATACTCCAGAGAAAGGGCAAAATATTTCATCCGGACGTGTGCGATGCTTTTGTCAGAGCGTCCAAGCCGGATATTTTCTGGATAGAGATCAATGCGCTCACCATGGAACAGCTTTTCGCCAGAATCGATTTCATCAGCACCATAGAGCTGACCAAAGAGCAGATAGAGCAGTTCGCCCTTACCATATCACGCATTATCGATTTCAGGAGCAGGTTTACCGCCGGACATTCTTTTACCGTGGGGCATCTGGCGAATTACATCGGGCATGTTCTGGGGCTGGATGAGGATACCTGCGACAAACTGCTGATAGCGGGATATTTTCACGATATCGGCAAAATAGGCATAGACACGAAATATATAGAGAAAGAGGGACCTCTCACTGAAGAGGAATATAACATGGTGAAACTGCACTGTTATTATTCCGGACAGATCCTGAGCGAGCTGAATTCATCCGCGTGGTTCCGGGATGTGGTGAAGTGGTCGCAGTATCATCACGAGAGGATTTCGGGCGATGGGTATCCATTCAGCATCAAAGGGGATGAGATCGACACCGGAACGAGGATAATAGCGTTCTCGGATATGATATCGGCGCTGATGGAGGACAGACCCTACCGCATCCGGCTCAGCATAGACGATGCTTTCAAAATATTGGACAAATACGCCGAGGAGCACATCGACCCGTATATTTTGAAGGTGATAGATAAGCATAAGGCGGAGATTCAGCTTATTGTGGATGACTGCAAGGTGAAAGCCGAACGGTATTATGACGAAACCGTGGAGTATAATTAGAGACAGTGGAAAGCACCCGAATGGGTGCCTTCTTTATGCGTTGCCATAATGAGAAATTAAGTGTTACAATGTTGATAATATGGTTATGGTTGGTGGTTAAGAATATGAACAGAAAAACTTTTATAGAATCATTAGGAGCAACCTGTAGAAATTGGTATTGGAGTTGGTCTTTTGTAAATCATGCAGAAAAATTTGTTATTTTTGGAGCATGGGAGCGGAGAGAAAATAAAGATGGTTGCGCATTGATTCTTTCTGATACTTGGAAGAAAGGTGATAATGGGCGTTTGCAAGCTGGATATACTCAAGCAATTGAGCATATAGGTCTTATTAAAGATAAGGGGTACATACTCAAAATCTTTATGATGGAATATTCTGAAGACAGAAAAGATAAAAATGGCAATGGTCCTGCCTGTATTAAATCTTTTAGTACTGAAACATTTGTTAGAAAGTTAAAATATGAAAATGAGCAGTGGTTTGCATGCTAGGGTGATGCCTTGTTGTAAGTGCTATTTTACTTCCTAGGACATCCGGCTTTATTGTCTTTATCATTCATGCATATTTTGTTTCTGCCGGTGCGTTTCGCTTCATAAAGCGCTACATCGGCTCGGATGAGCATGTTGTCCACTGTGTCATCTGCCACAAGCTCGGCAACACCTCCGCTGACGGTGATTGAAGCGTCATCTATAATGCGAAGAGCGGTCAGCTGTTCCCTGATTCTCTCCGCCACATTAACAGCGGACTGGCTGTCTGTCTCGGGGCATATAACCAGAAACTCTTCACCGCCCCATCTGCCCAGATAATCGATATTTCTGATGCTGTCCGATGCCAGCGAAGCGAACCTTTTCAGCACTTCATCACCCCTCTGGTGACCGTATGTATCGTTAACGTTCTTAAAGTGGTCTATGTCAAAAATGATAATACTGAACGGACGGGTATATCGTGAGGCTCTTTCGAACTCCCGTTCCAGTATCTGCGTCAGTCTCGCTCTGTTCAGCAGTTTTGTCAGCATGTCGGTGTTGGATAGTACCGTCAGTTTCTTGTTCAGCCTGTTCAAACGTAAAATCCAGAAAAAACTGACGACTATAGCCACGGCAAAAAATGATGCGAATTTATAAAATATGCGGTAATCCAGCCCTTTTTTAATAACTATAGCCACATGATCGTTGATAATCTTCTCCCGCTCCACAGGGGTTATAGTCAGAACAGCTTTGTTCAGAACTTCCCGTAGAACAGGTTCAGATTTTATGACGCCGATGCTCAGCTTGTTGGTGAAGTCGGGCAGTTGTCCGGCGATTTTCAGGTTGAAAAAACCTTGTTCTCTTATGGTATATGCCGCCATAATCAGAGACCGCATTGTCATGTCGGCCTTGCCTTTGTCCACCGCCTCGAACGCTTCTTTTTCTGATTTCACTATGATTATCTTCAGGTTAGGGTATTTGCTCCTGACGAACTCTTCCATGGCTGTCCCCTCGGGAAAGACTATGGTTTCGTTGTCCAGAGCGGAGGGGTCGGATATGTATTTGTGTTCGTTTCTGGTGATGAAAACGTTGTAATCGGTGAAGTGCGGCGCAGTGAATATCAGCCATTCTTCCCTTACCGGGGTTTTGTTCAGAAAGCTGACTGCCTGACATTTTCCCTCTTTTGATGCCTTTATGCTTTCGTCCCAGTCGGCTGTTCTGTAGAGCACAGGTTTCAGTCCCGCGCGCCCCGATGCCAGACGAAGCAGATCGGCGGCTATGCCGTAGTATTCATCTTTTTCATTAACAGCTTCAAATGGATACCAGTCGGGATCGACACAAACGGAAAACGTCTTATGTGTTTTGACGTATTCAGCCTCCTGCGGCGTCAGGGTGACGGCAGAGGCGGTGGAACAGATTATAAATAAAAGAAAGGCTATGATGTGTTTCATAGCCTATTTTAGCATATTAACGCAAAAAAGATAATATTGATTAATCGGCAATTGTCGTTACCAGAATTTGACTACGCTGACGATTTTTTTGCCTGTATTCACAACTTCATTGAACGAATTTTTTATAAGCTCGGCATCCTTATCCAGATCTGTTTTGCCCGCCAGATATTCGTCATATGTGAGTCCGTTGTCATATACTTTCGGCAGGCAAACGCCGACTGATGCGGCGGCGCATCTGCTTCCGTCTGTCCACCATGCGTTGCCGTATGCGGTGGTAAGGCTCCGGGTGAAATAATGCGCATCTGTCAGGTTGGCGTATGACATGTTTGAAAAATCCATCTGGACGTTGTTCATCCATGCATTTCTGAAATCCGCGCCCTTCAGATTGCATGTCATAAATTCAACAGAATAGCCGTCATTTCCGTATATTGCATTTCCCTCTTCGAAATCGGTATATGAGAAATCTGCCTGAGTGAAATTACTGTTCTGAGCATATCCGTATACTGTTGACGATGAAAAATGCGCATGTGAAAAATCAGTGTTATACGCATTTATCTCTACAATGCTGTCTATAAATTTCGCATATCTGAAGTCGGAGTTCGCTATCGGAAAAACATCGCTGTATGAGTGAGATAAGTCGTATAACAGAGCTATTGTATATACGTCAAGCGGATCATAATCCATATTTGCTTTCAGCGTGGATCTATTAAAAACAGTATTGCTGAAGTCGCAGTTATCAATTCTTTTTGTATTATCGTCTGCTGTTAAGTAATGTGTGTAGGTATTTATCGGGCATTTTATGAATGACGCTCCTGAAAAATCGGCATTGTATACGTTAATGGTCATAGCTCGCCAGTTATATACATTTCCGGAAAAATCGCCGCCGTCTGAATCAATATCTGTAATTCCGCCTACCAGCTCTCTTGCGGTGACATTAGTGGCGGTTTTTTCTGTAACAGACCTTTCGGTGGTGAAGTCATAAGGAACGGAGGAGAGCTGAAAGCCTAATGCGTCCATCCTTGAGCCGTTATCGGCAAAAATGCTCATATATGCGTCACTGCCGATGATGGAAACAAATCCAAGCCCTGTGTAGTCTCCGCTGTAGGCGCATCCTGATAGATTATAGCTGATTGTATAGATGTTTTTTTCTGTTTCGGGGGCGGTTATTGTTCCGGTCATTGAGCATCCCCGCCATGTGCCTGTCATGCCGCCCGCAGCGTCCACGGTCAGGTTGAGACCGCCGTCAGAGTATGTTCCTGTGAGGTAGGACAGCGAGGCGCCCCTTTCAAAGAGATATGAATATGAGGCGTATATTTCGCCTTCCTGATTGTTTTCATTGGAAAAAACGCCGCTGAGGTGATCTTTTTCATCCACAACGGTGGACACTATGCCTCTGGCAAAGGCGAGCCCTTCGTTGTATATGTCGTACAGCATATATTCTGTGTCTGAACCGACCTGTCCGTCCGACACAAGCACTTTACTGCCCTGCATGTCGTATGTGCCGGAGAATAACACGCCTGCGTCTTCGGAAACACCGAGTATCTTGCCGTCATAGATGACTATCCGCATGTCGTATGCGCCGACACCTATAATGGTCTGATAGCCCAGCCAAAAACCTTCGGGGTCGACTTCGTCTATGGTCTGCACGTTGTTGCGGAGGGATGTATTGTCCCCGTCTCCGCCGCCCATACATGAAACGAGCGATAAACATGAGAAAAGCAGTAGGGTTAATTTAAAAAGTCTCAACTAAAACTCCTGATAAAAGCCGAATAAATTTAAAGCGTTTGCGAATAATAAAAAAGCCTCTTAGCAAGGCTCTAATACATAATAACAAAACAATAGTTTGATTACAAATGAAAATGTTTATGTAGGAATTAATGCGGTGTGACGGTTACGGATACAGGAGAATCTGTGCGAAAGGTGTTTCCAGCCGCCCCGCCTGCATCCGGTGATTAATTCTGTCACATAGTGCCTTTCCGCCGCCGCTTAGCTTATAATGACGCTCTGGGTGATGTCGACTACTGATCCATCGCTCATATAGCTGAACACGGCAGATGTGTTCTGCGCTCCGGTGGAAATAACAGCGAAAGTACGCTCCGCGCCGGAATATACGTTGTTGTGGTCTACCCATGTACCGGAGTTCACATAGAACTTTCCTCCGCCGGCAGATGTGCAGGATGGAACATGCGTATGCCCGAAAACCACAATCTCCACATTCTCCGCAGGATTATCAAGATAATTCTCTTTGGCTCTGGCAAAATACGCTTTGTGGTCAACAGCTCCGAGAATGGCAGGGATAAATGAGTTGGGAACGTTCACTCCGTTGAGAGTCTGACGTTCGGTCCATGTCCGCTGAATATTTTTGTAAAGCACAGGGGCGGTAATTGTTCCGTCTGTCTGCTGTGCGGGATAGAAGTCCAGATAAGAATAAGAGTCGTCAAACCCGCATATCCGCATGTCGAATATCTTCCTATTGAGGGGTTCGTAAGGAGTTATGCGTGAGGACACGCTTTTGAGCACGGCGTAATACAGATAAGCTCCGTACTGATCGGTATCGCTCTGTGCGGGCACTGTGGTTACCACCGGCAGATTTTTTTCAATCTCAGGATATCCTTCATCCACCCATGTGGCGCCATAGCGTGCATAAAAATATCCGGCAGGCAGAATCGTTTCATCGTTGCCGCACAGCGCTGCGTTGGAGACAGTATCCGGAGCAGAGAACACATCATAACGATGTCCGTGTTCGATCACTATCTCGTTATTGCTTCCTGTGTAGTATGAGCCGAGTCCTCTGACATCTCTGGCCTGAACCATCCCGGGGACAGCTCTTTGCAGAACGTCCTCTTCAAGTGTAAGATCGTGGTTGCCGGGAACATAGACAACCTTGATACCGCTGTCTATCACATTGTTCAGTTCATCGAACACAGCCTTATTGTTCTCTATCACGTCTTTGTAAAACTGATCCTGATCGGTGTAGGAAGGGTAATGGACAGGCAGAAACCACTCATCCAGAAAGTCTCCGGCAATAACCAGCTCGCTCACGTCTATGGTGCTCTGGATACGCTTTAAAAATTGTACCAGATAAGGGCGGTTGGTTAATGTTTCCGTGAATGCGTCATCAACTCCGAGGTGAATGTCGCTGATGACAACTATTTTGTTTCTAGAGCTGTCGGGATTCCAAAGCGGATTTTCATCGGAATCTTCAGAGGCGAAAATCGCGTCTGCGCATCCGGCGGTGTTCAGAGCGACAAAGCAGGCTCCGGCGCCGATCCCCAGAGTTTTGATAAAATGTCTTCGGGAAAATTTCATGATGAGCCTCCAAGGATCGATAAATGTTGTCTTCATGATAACTCAAAAAGTTTCAGGAAAGCGTGCTTGCGCTTAAAAGACTCATTTTTACACTTATTAATCCTGTAATCAGACCAGAAGACGTACCCGAAAGATGCCGTTCTCTATTTTATACAGAAGCTCTCCGTCATATTTCTTCGCAAATGCCGCAACGCTCTTGCTGCCGATTCCGTGACCTTCACCGCTTGCGGCAGGATGCCCGTTTTCGTCCAGCACAGAATCCGTGTCGCAGGGATTTTCTATCTCAAGCAGAAGCCGCCCGACACTCCTGCATATGAATCGTACGCCTGCTCCGTAAGGATTTTTCACGCATGAGTGGATGGCGTTTTCCAGCAGATTAGAAACAACCATCGAAAGCTCCAGCGAGTCCACATTCAGTTCGGCTGGAACGTCCATAGTGATTTCCGCGCGTATGCCCTCCTGATCGGCTATTCCGGCATAGTGACTTACAGCGGCGTTAACGGCGGGATTCTCACAGAAAACTCTGCTGACTTTAGGCGCGGTCTGGTTCTGCTTTTGCAAAAGCGCCTCCGCCTCCTGTGTGTGTCCCTGTTCCAGAAGCTCCAGCAGAACGTTATTAAAATGCCTGCGGTCGTGTGCGGTACGGCTGTCCAGTTCAGAAGCCTCTTCCATAAGTTTCAGTCTCTCGGACATGCTGTTCGCCGCCAGCTGGAGATATTCCCGCTCCGCCTGAATAGACTGATTCTCCTCCCGCATCTCATACTGCTTTGTTATGGCTTTCAGAGAGTGGATTATGGTGACATACACCGACAGCCCGAGGAGAATAAGCAGAAGCAGCTGGATATAATTGTTGAGCAGTGTGTGTTTGATATCGCCGCCGAAAAAATATCCCATGAAGCATGCAAAAAGCAGGACGACAGGCAGAATGTACATGTGCCAGTAGTCCAGTACGTTCCGGTAGGGCTTCGAAACCCATTTACGGAATACAAAAATGACAATTGAGAACAGTATCAGACGCAAAAAAATGTGTCCGTATTTAGGGTCGGGAAACACCCGGCTGAAAGTGTAGCTCACGAAAACAATAGCGGCGTGGATATTCAGCATGGTGATGTAGCTGAAGCACCACTGCATTATTGTGTCAGAAAAGAGGGGCTTCATGACGACTCCGATAACCAGCAGTATCGCAAGGTCAACATAAAAAACCGCTGTATAGTCCTCTGTCCGGTAAAAGTAATAGTTGATAATTAGGTTTGCGGCAATCAGCACCGCGGAGGTGACAATGTAGGCGGTTCTGCTTTTGTATTTGGGTCTGGCCATGGTACAGAGCAGAAGTATCAGCATGACATCTGTGACGAACGCCCGGAGCAGGTCAGGAAAATACTGTTTCACTGTTATCCCCTTTTTGCAGAAATATAGTCCATGTATGCGTCCCGCACCGCGGGGTAACGTTTTGCCGCTATGGGCACAACCATTCCGCCGAAGAACGTGAAGCTCTCTTTGGAAAAATGCTCAATTCTGTGCATATTAACCACAAAAGCGTTGTGGCATTGTAAAAAGTGTCTGTTTTTTAACAATGGAGCGCAGTATTGCGAAAAACTCTCTCTGAAAGTACGGCTTAAAATCTCCTCACCGCTTTTCAGGGTGAAGCAGACGGAATGACTACGGTATTCACAGCATACTATGTCCCGCAGTCTGAGAACCCTCAGGCTGCCTGCTGTTTTTACGGAAAATATCTGTTCTTCGGCAATGTCAGCTCTGGAGACGGCGAGGGACATAGCGTCAAAAAGTTTCTGTCTGTCTATTGGTTTGACGAGATAATTTATGGGGTTGGCGGCATATGCCTGCAAAGCGAACTGTGGCTCTGTTGTGGCAAAGATGATCTGCGCTTCGCTGTCAGAACGGCGAATCTCCATGCCCAGTTCCAGACCGCTGACCATGGGCATCACTATGTCCAGAATGTAGATATGAAAACTGCCTGATTCAATAGCTGTAAGAAGAGCATCGGGATGGGAGAAACCTGTCACCACGGCATCGAAACCGTTTGCGGACACAAATTCATCAGTCAGTGAAACAAGTCTCCGCAGATCTTCCGGCAGATCATCGCAGATCGCAATTCGCAGCATCAGTCACTTCCGCTTTATAATATTAAACATACTGTCATATTTGTATTATTACAGCACCCGCACAAAATATCAATTGATTAAGGTTAGTTGACTAATCTTCATTAATAAATGAGAAAAATACGAAAACTGCTATTCCGGAATTTAAGCAATGGATAATGATGAAAATGGAACGTTTGGAATCGCTTTTGATGCGGCTTTGTCCTAAAGCCTTTCAAAAGCCAGTCTGTTCACTTCCGCAGACATCCTGTCTGCTCATCCTCCCTGTTCGGTCGGCGTTCACAGCCGTTCGATTCCCTTTGTCTGCTCTATAACGCAAAAAAGACACCCGAAGGTGTCTTTATTTCCGTATGGAGGCGGTGGGAATCGAATTATAGTCCTTGCATTATAATGTCTTATACAATATTCAAATAAATTAGATGTTGACAGTGCTTTATGAAATATTATATATAATATTTCATCATATTGCATCAGAAATATTGGTGACAAATGGTGACATAATAGTGGCGATTTAGTGACACGAAACGGAATCGAACCGAGAGCCACAGCACGGAATCTAATCAGGGTTGAATATGGCAGATTTACCAAAAGGAATTAGAGTCAGAGGAAAAAGCAAGCTGATTGAAATTAACCTCTATTACAAGGGTGAACGCCTATTTGTGCGTACAGGATTACCAGCAACTAAAGAAAACCTTAAACACGCAAACATTCTGCGTGAAACAATGATTAATGCAATCAAACATGACAAGCTCAATGGAACTGAACATTTCAGCATTACCGACTACTTGCCAGAGTCAGGAAAGATTAACCAACTTTTAGGCATAAGCACTATAAACAAGGGTGCGACCTTTCAAGACTATGCAGAAAAATTCAGAAAAAGAATGTTCGAACGCTATGAGTCTGGAGAATATAAATACTCAGCGATTAAAAGCTACAAGACAGGATTAAGAAAACTTGAAACAGCCTGTTTCTATAAAATGAAAATGCGTGACATAAAGAAGTCACATATTCAGGAATACATCACCCAGTTACTAAGGACTTTGAGTAAAAAATCTGTGAATAACATGTTAACACCAATGCGTCAGGCTTTTGACATGGCTTTTCTTGATGAAGTTATTGACAGCGACCCAGCAGAAAGAGTTATAAGCCCTAGATTTGCTAAGCCTGAGATGCAACCCCTTACAAGAGATGAGGTGCTTTCTATATTTGCTTATTTGAGAGAACACCACCCCGAACATGCGGGCTATATTGCGTTTATTGCTTATACTGGATGCAGAATAGGCGAGGCATTAGCGGCTAAGTGGAAATACCTGTCTCGTAATAATGATGAATGGACTTACTACATAAAAGAAAGCATAGTCGAAGGGAGAGAAGGCACGCCTAAGACTTTTGAAAGCATAAGGGAAGTACCTATTTTAAAGCCTTTAAAGCCATATATAGAAAAACAAGAAGCTATTTCATTGACGACAAGCGAATACATATTCCCAAACCCCAGAACAGGCAGACCATACAGCAAGAACAGAACAGTCATAGAGAAAGTATGGAAGCCTACTTTGCAAAAACTGGAAATTCCATATAGAGACATGAAGCAGTTGAGACATACCCACGCCGTACTGTCTTTGATTGCAGAAGACAATCTGCATGACATAGCTAAAAGGCTTGGACATGCAAACACTGGCATAACAACAAAAGCATATATTAAATACCACAAAGGCTATTCTAAACCTTCAAACCTTGAAACGTATTTAGATGAAAATATAGACTGCAATAGCAGTGATTTAACAAAAGGAGGCATTAAAGATGCAGATTCAAGTAACTAACCCATTTGACCACAGCGTAGTAGACAACAAGGAGGTGGTGGACATCACACAAGCCCCAGAGAGAGCATTAGAGCGTGTTATGTACAACAAAGAGACAGAAGAATACATATTGCTCTGTGACCAACAAGCACTTGTCATTAAACCTTAATTTCGGTCTTATAAAGCAGACAGCAGAAAGCAAGCTGTCTGTTTTATATAGCTGAAATATACCGCCTAAGTGGTAGATGTCTTTCAATAAAAGGCGTTGATTTTTCATTTCAGTCTTGCTATATTTTTTTAAATCTAAAGGCATACCGCCTTAGATTATACCACCAAGTTAACAGGAGAAAATGACAACTATGGCAAACGCCAAATTGGTAGTTATGCACGCTATTGTTGCGTGCTCTGTTATAGAACTTGGAACGTATAATTTAAGGAGGAACATATGTTCAGCAACGGAATCGAAGCTCTTAATTTCATAAGAGAACACCAATCACATTCACATTTTAAATGTATGACTCAGGCAGTAATCGACTACGCACAAACTGGTCAAATGGAAGAAGCCTATGACCCTATTGAGGTTATTACATGCTATTCTGACCTTTTAAGGCTCAGTAAACAACTTCCGGGAGAGGACAGAGAAGTTTTGCAGGCTTACATCAACAATGGTCTTGATGGTTATTATGGGGCTTTGGCTCTCATTAAGGCAAAGTACCCGGAGAACGCCACAGCTGAAATGCAAAAAGTAAAGTTTTTGATGTGTTTAGCAGGCTATGAACAGCTATTAAGAGAGCATGAATACATTACTGGTAATGTTGTCAGCATATTCAGTGCGTTGAACTCTCTTGAGGTAGCGGCATGACGGACTTTATGGAGAAAATAGAAGAGTACAAGCACCTTGTAGCAAAGCAGGTAAGAATCAAATCTAAATATTTTCAAGGGAAGGGAATTGACTCTGAAGAGTTAGAAAATGAATTAAGGCATGTGTTCCTTATTTTGCTGGGGCAAGCTATAGATGAACATGACCAAGCAAAAGGTGAGTTTAAAGCCTTCTATGGGAAGAAAGTCCTAAACTACTGCATGGACAGGCTCAGGGAGTTTGGACGTAAGAGTGTAACTTCTGAGGGTAAATTAGCTAGAGGGCTTGTCGACATAGATGAGTATGCAGACTATGAAGGCTACTGCAAAGAAAGTATTATGCTGTCGCTACCCGGGCAGGGTGAAAAGGCTCAATATAAATCAGCCCCAGACCATAGGCTAAGGTTAGTATTCGCTTGTGAAGGGCGTGTTGTTGCTCAACGAATGGCAAAATTAATGCAGTCTCAGGGTGGAATGTACAAACAGGTTACTTTCGGTGAGTTATGTTACTTGTTTTCACCGGGAAAGCCTATAATGAACAATTTGTTTGGAATTACTATGTACGCTCTCGCTTACGAACCGTGGGACAGACTGCATAAAACTGTTAAATCAGGGAGATTGCCAGATGACAGGCGGTGTGTAGTCATGACGAAAGATGACAGTGCGTTTAAGAGGCTTGAACAGCATTATAGACGGCACTCCATACAATATAGGTCTTTTACTGATGGAGCAAAAAAATACTTTATTATGAATGATGTGCCTATGCTTCAAAAGGTTGATGACTTGTATTTTTTCTGGTTGCTCAGGAGGGATTGGAAAGAGGTTCATCATGAGCTTTCAGCAACATTAGAGTCCTTTTGATGTAGGTTTTGAGCCTTGTAAGTGCGGATTTTTTTTACTCAATAATAACAATATATTAAGTGCCTTGTTGACTAAAATTCACATAAGTTGACAAGGCATTTTTCGTTTATGTATATAGAGAGGAAAATAACGTATAAGCCGTCAGTTGAAAATATAAATGTCAAGTTTGGTGTGATTCCTAACCCTAAGTTCATGCTAAACCCTAAGAGCCGTTGGTGGTGTAATGCCGCTGACGGCTTTTTTTATTTGCACTGACTTAAATAACTTTAAAGAAGAATAAATAAATTCAGGAGGTAGAAAACAATGACAAAGCTAGTCACTATTTCAGTGCCAGCCCATACGGTACAGGCACTTGATGAAGCGGCAAAGAAAGAAGGCAGAAGCAGAAGCAACTTTATAGTTTTGGTTCTGAAACAGGCTTTAACACAGTTGCACACAACAAAAGACATTAAAAACATACGCATAGGCGTAGAGGAGGATTAACCATGAAGACAAGAACACTTGTCATAATAGCAGGCAAACTGCAAAGACCAGAAATACTGTCAGACCTTGAGAGACTGACCAAACTAGAAAACGACATGGAAATAGTAAGAGCCAAACAGGCAACTTTACAAGAGATGCTAGACAGCATCAGACAGGACGGTCAGCACGGTTCAAAGATGGAAAAAGACCTAATGTTTAAAATCAATTCTCTTGATGACACAACAGCAAGACTGACAAAGCAGGCGGAAAAAGTACGCAGTGAAGCCATAGAAGAGCTTAAACACATTGCACTTGAAAAAGAGGTGGAGAAAGCCGCCGCCCAGACAGGCACGAACGCCAAAGGACTGGTTAAGGCGATTCTCAATAAAGACGGAGTCAACTTTCAGTCAGACAGCGAAGGCAACTATTTTGTAACCTCTAAAGGCAAACTGTTAACAACAAGACTGGAAGAGATGAAAGCAGACCCTGAAACATCAATCCTGTTCCAGAAACAGGAATCTAACAGCCGGGCGGAAACCAGAATGACTAATCAGGTCAATAAGCAAATCAGCCCGGCAGACAGTAAGGAAATAGCGGATTTTCTGAAATACAAGGGCAACCCATTTAAGAAAGAATCTCTTAATCTGACCATGCAGGGAAAGATTATAAAACTCATGCCTGAAAAGGCTGAGGAGCTTAGAGAAGAGGCTAAATATGCTTAATATGTCATACGCTGAATACATAATGCTTTGTTGTGAGGCATCATTAGAGTTCATGGAAGGCATACATGCTGGAAGGTTTACACCTGAACAGTTTGAAGAATATGCCAATGCCTTAGAACAGTTCTTTGCATTAGACGACATGTTCAAAGAGGCGAAACATGAGCCATGCCCAGCCTGAGAAACACCGCATAGTCATAAACGGTCAGTATGTAGAAGTTACTCTTAAAGAGCTAATACAAGGCTACACAGAGAATGCACAACATAAGCAGGCAAAAGAGACACAAAGACAGAAACAGCTTGATGACATTAACAGCCTTAACAGCATAGCCTTAATGAAGGCAAGACGGGTTATTACAGACAGTAAAAACATGTCAGACATCAAGCGGGCTTTGGACGTAGTGAAGACGGTTCAGGACGTTGTTGTAAATTCTAATGCAGTAGACAAGACACCTATTGACGGACTTGTGGAAACATTAGCCGCATTGAGACAGTCAGCACTACCTTACATGCCTGAAAAAGACTAAACATTTCAAATTTATTATTATTTATTTTGGGGGAAACATGACAAAAAAATCAGAGAAAGTGTCTGATGCTAAAAGGGATTTTAAAAACACCCTAAAAATCGGACAACTTTCTACACTGGAACAGGTTAGAAGAGCCTCAGCAAAGGCTATTAAAGAAGCGTGTGCAGGCAACTTTTCTTTTGAATATGCGTATAAGCTGGTGAACATGCTTAGAACTCACAAAGAGCTTATTAATGCAGAGAGAGAAGAGAAAGGCGCACAAGCAGACAGGGGAGTTTCTAAACTGCAAGAGCAAATCAACAAGAGGCTTGATGAACTCATTGTGGAAGAGAACACCAAAAGAGCTGAACAGGGCTTGCCTGTTATGACTGACATTGAAGAGGAAACATTCAAATTTCAGAATGAGCCTACAGTAAAATATGAGCTGAGCAAGCATTAAAAACAGGCGGGGAAACCCGCCTATTTGCTTGTATGTAACAAGGGGGGAGAGACACACCCAGTAAAACACACTATTACTCATATGAGCCAATCACTTACATCATTTTTAAACTTGACAAAAATTAACACTTTTTTAACACACTAAAATTAGGGGTTAGCATGGAGGTTATAGGCTATGGAATAGACCATATAACTTTGTCTATTACATTAAAACAGAAGGGACTAACACCAGTAGAAACCTATGACAGATTCCATAAAAGCATCATTGAATACTTTGAGCTGGACTGTGTAGGTGTAGCGGGTGCGAGGTTCAATGAGGACATGGAATACAGGCAGAACGGAACGCCGACACAGTTTACATTAAGCCTGTTCTCACACCTCACCAGACGGCTGAAATTGACCACAGCGGAAGAGTACGCCGAATATATACACGAATGCTTTACAAAAGCATTCCCAGTCTTAGAAAGCGTATTTGAGACCGTGTACAGGGTGAACAAGGTTGAATACTTCATAGACTGGCAAAAAGGGCAAATCAGACCGTTTAAGAAGACGATTAAGAGCATCAAGCCGTCAACTACAAAGCTGACATTCAGCCAGTGGGAGAACGGAGACACACCCAGCAGTTATTATGTAAAGGCTAACGGCTGGGAACTTGTGAGGTACAACAAGACAAAACAGCTCATAGATGAAAGAAAGACGGCGTATTACCCGCATGAGTACGCCGACATAGACAATCCTGTCTATAGAACAGAGCTGAGGCTTTTTAAGGACTACATACAACGACATGATGAAGAAAGAATCAAGGCGGAACATGTAGCACTAAAACTGCTTGGCAACATCACAGACACCCAGAGAGACATCAAGAAGCTGACGGCAAGCATCAATCCAAAAGGCACGCTGAAAGTTTCGTCAAAACCATTAAGACACAGAACACTTGCAGACGTAGAGGACACCATATACAGCCGTGTGGCTAATGAGGTTGAAAACGTCAAGTCTGCATATGAAGCGGCGGGCATTCCTTTTGACCGCTCAGAGGCTCTGAAACGCTTTGACAGCATCATTTCAAGCACTCACCCACAGAAGGACAAAACAAGACGTTACAAGCGTCAAATAACAGCGTAGAGAGGTTTAAATTATGTATGAAGTAGTAACAAAATACATCAGAATTACATCAAACGGAAAGACCAACGAAATTATAGCAACTGAGGATGTCAGCAGAGAGATTGAAAGGCTCAGAGAGGAAAACAAACGCCTCAAACAAGAGCTTTCAGACAAGAAAGAGAAAAAGCAGGATTCAGGTTTTCTGAACACAAACGAGGCGGCGGAATATTTGAAAGTAACACCTCAGCATGTCAGAAACTTAGTAAATGACAAAAAGCTGGTTTTTATGCGTGATTTTGTAAAGACAAGCTCAGGAAGGCTGATGTTTAAGAAAAAGGCTCTTGATTCATGGATTGAAGGCAGAACAAACACAAGGCTTGCGGTAGTATAGAAGAAGACTTGATTTATATTATTTGTTGTTATAAATTTTAAGTATAAGCATTGTGTCGAAAAAGAAAAATCTTGACACCTTGCTTTAAAAAGGTTAGTTACAAAGCAAATCTAGAGGAGGCACAAATGGCAACTACATCTTTTTTTACAGACTTCAAAGTTGAAACAAACGAAGTAGCAGAACAACTTGTAAAAGACCTTGAAAATGTAGCTAGTGAAGTTGTGTCTACCATCAATGTAGATGAGCAAACCTATGAGGGTGACAAGCTATACAACCTATTTGCATACCGCTCAGAGAATTATTAAAGTCACCTAATACCTATGGAGTGATTCTTTCTGGCTTACAGTTGTTTCAATGTAGTCGGAATTCTGACATTGAACAATTCTTAAAAACCAAAGCAGCTGATTTTGACAAGCAACGCATAGGACGTACGTTTCTCATTGTAGACAAAGAGAAAATTGTCCCACCAATAGAAAGTAATCCGATTGAAATATTGGCTTATTTTACACTTAGCTCAAAGTGTGTTGAGATTGGTGACCAAGTTTCTAAAAGCTTACGAAAGAAAATCAATGCGAACTCTTCAAGAATACCCGCTGTATTGCTAGCACAAGTAGGAAAGAATGACAATGCTTCTGGCTATAACGGTCACGAGCTTTTTTGTCTTATTGAGTCTTTTGTGGCTAAAACAATGAATCTTATTGCTGGGAAGCTAATGATTCTAGAGTGTGACAAGGTAGAGAAACTAATATGTCACTATAAATCTCTTGGCTACAACTCACTTGGTGACCATAATGAATTACACCAAATGTATAAGGTTATAGACACAAAGATTTGTAACGGAGAATCTTAGGTCTATATAATCACTCATTTCAGTCTCGTCATGCCCGCACTCTCAAAGTTATTTACTCAAAACTAATAGTTATACGTATTTTCAATCAGGCAAAATTGTGCTTTAATATGAGCGTAGTTTATGAATTTAGAGGCGGGGTTTACATACTATGGCAAAGAGAAAAATTGAAGATTACGAACATAAAGAGAATTTGAGGCTAAACAACCCACATGTAGGGAAAGTTACTCCTCATTCAGACAAAGATGATGGCAAAAAGACCTATGCGTATGACCCGCACCTGAGCCCAGAGCTTCAATTTGATTCTTCTAGAGCGGTAGTCGAAAACATTATTGCAGATGCTCTTGCAACTGGCGATGCTGATGCGATGAAGAAAGCACTAGAAAAGCTTCAGCAGATGCAACAGCCATACCTTAACTGGGCAGGCAAGGCTGAAAAAACAACTTTTGAAGTACCTACCGTGTCACTGCATGTCCATGAGCGTATGAAAGCAACAACTATTGTTGAATCCATACGCAAAAAGAACGGATGGCAGCCAGAAGTAGCAGACTTTATGCATCAAGCATCAATAGCTGAGGATTTAGAGTTTTATAAACACCAGAAAGAGTGGTCAAACAGACTTATTGCTGGTGACTCTCTTCTTGTCATGAACTCCCTTGTAGAAAAAGAAGGAATGGCTGGTAAGGTTCAGATGATTTACATAGACCCGCCATACGGAATCAAATATGGCTCTAACTTTCAGCCTTTTGTAAATAAAAGAAATGTCACAGATAAAAACGACTCCGACTTAACACAAGAGCCTGAGATGGTTAAAGCTTTTCGTGACACATGGGAACTCGGAATTCATTCTTATTTGACGTATTTACGTGACAGAGTCTTGTTTTCACATGAGCTTATGTCAAACACAGGTTCAATATTCGTGCAAATAAGTGACGAAAATATTCACTTAGTAAGAAATATACTCGATGAGATATACGGAGCAAGCAATTTTGCAGGACTAATTACATTTCAGAAAACTGGAAGTATTGCTGGTAACCTACTCGGTTCGACTGTTGATTTCGTACTCTGGTATGCGAAAGACATCAACAATGTCAAATACAATCAGCTATATATTGAGAGAAAACAAGGTGACACAAGTCTAGACCGCTATGATTATAATGAATCATTGGCTTGTGGTATTAACAAAATACCAGCGAAAGCAATTCGAGGTGAAGAACCCTTGCCTTATGGTAAAAGATTGAGGTTACAAACATTACTCTCTGATGGAGAGTCCAAACAGCAAGTACCATTTATTTTTCAAAATGAAGATTTTATGCCCCGAAGCGGTAAGCACTGGAAAACAGAGCCTACCGTAAATATGCAACGACTAGTAAAATCGAATAGAATTTTCAAACAAGGAAGTTCTCCTTGGTATAAGCGTTATGTAATAGATTTTCCTGTTATTCCTTTAGGTGACAGATGGGAAAGCATGCAAATTGGTACAGAACTTAACTATGTGGTGCAAACTGCAAACAAAGTCATTGAACGTTGTATGCTTATGACAACAGACCCAGGAGACATTGTTCTTGACCCTACATGTGGTAGTGGGACAACTGCTTTTGTTGCTGAAAAGTGGGGCCGCAGATGGATTACATGCGACACCTCAAGAGTTGCTGTGACACTTGCAAAACAGAGACTTCTTACCTCAACATATGATTACTTTGAACTCGCTCACCCAGAAGAAGGTGTTTCTTCCGGGTTTGTATATAAAACCGTACCTCATATTACCCTCAAATCAATTGCTCATAACGAAGAAATTGACAGGATTTATGATGAATACATAGCAGACATTCAAATCGAGCTTGGCTCAATAAATAAGCTTCTTAATAAAAACTGGCAAGAGTGGGAAGTTCCGTTTGATGAGCTTTATGATTGGGGTGAAGATGCTGTAATTGCTTTGAAACAATACCATGCTCTTAAAAAATCACATGAAGCTGATGTTGAGGAACGTTCCAAGAATGGTGCTACACTCTCTGACCTGGAAATGCTTGACCACAATTATGAGAACCAAAAGTCTAATTTTCTTAAAGCAATAAACAAAGCGACCAAGAAGAAGCTGACAGAAGAAGAGCTTCCTTTTGAAGAATACCTTGATTGGCCAGATGAAGCCATTCGTCATTTCAAGCGTTTCCACCAAAGGCGCATGGAGCGACAGTCTAGAATTGACGAATCAATTGCAAAGAATGCACCGCAAGAAACAATGTACGACCAGCCAAAGATTGACAAAAAGAAAGTCAGAGTAACAGGGCCATTTACCGTTGAAGCTGTACCTGCCCCAGTGTCTGGGCCTTTTACAACTGACGGGACACCAGCATCAACAGCAAGACCACTTGAAGAAATGGAAGAAGAACCCGCTTCTGATGAATCAGTAGCACGGAGCGGAGAGACTGCAAGACAATCCGATTGGCGAGATGAGCTTTTAAAAACTGGCATAAGAGGCAAAGGCGGGCAGATGATTGAATTTGTCCGGGTTGAAGCTTTGAGTGGTACAAAATACCTTCATGCTGAAGCTGAAACAAAAGGTGACGGGCAAATGGCAGTAATTTCGTTTGGCCCTGAGCATGCACCGCTTGAGCAAAGGCAGGTAGCACTAGCTATTGATGAAGCATCGAACTTTTACCCAAAACCAAAAATGCTTTTGTTTGCCACATTCCAATTTGACCCGGAAGCATCTAAAGACATAGATGAAATACCCACAGACAGGTTAGGCATGGCACTTTTAAAAGTGCAAATGAATGGTGACCTTCTTACGGATGACCTGAAAAAGAAACGCTCTAGTAATGAATCTTTCTGGCTCATAGGGCAACCTGATGTTGAACTCCTCAAAGATAATGATGGGCAGTTCCGCATTCAGGTAAATGGATTTGACTATTATGACACAAAAACAGGAAAGGTTCTGTCTGGTGACAGTAGTCATATTGCTATGTGGATGCTCGACCCAGATTATGACAACCGAAGCCTATTCCCTAAACAAGTTTTCTTTCCTATGGCAGGGACACAGGATGGTTGGGCAAAAATGGCAAAATCACTTAAAGAGGAAGTTGACCAGTCTCTTGTGAGAGATTACCACGGGACAACTTCTCTTCCTTTTGAGATTGGTGGCTATAAGCAGGCTGCGGTAAAAATCATTGATGACCGTGGAATTGAAAGCTTGAAAATTATAGCACTGGACTAAGGCCATGAAAAATATTGACCATTTAATAATAAATTCGCCTTATGTAGAACCTCAAAGGCACTGGAAATATGACCGAGAAAGACGTGAGTTTGAGCTTGCTGATGGAAGACGTGAGGCAGGCTATATTGTTGCAACACCTGGCTCTCAGTCTTTTGATGACCCAGGAATCTTTTACCCTATTGAGCTGGTAAACAAAATTCGCCCAAGAATAGCAAAGTGGAAAGCTGATGGTTACCCTAATGCAACAGGCGTAACACGAAAGCTACTTGAGCACTGGGATGACAAAGAAACAAGACGCTTCCCTTTTTTTTATTGCCAGAAAGAGGCCATAGAAACGCTTATTTGGCTTTCTGAAGCACCCCTAGCAGACAAGCAAGGAATTGATGTCCCAAGTGATGGCGGTGAGTTTACACGCTATTGCAGCAAACTTGCCACAGGCTCTGGAAAAACAGTCGTCATGGCAATGTTGATTGCATGGCATGTACTCAACAAGACCAGTTACCCTACAAATCCAAAATATGCAAAAGATGTGTTTGTTGTGGCTCCAGGGCTGACTGTTAAACAGCGACTTCAGGTGTTAAACCCTACAGACCCGAATAACTTCTATGATGCTTTTGGTATTGTCCCAGCTACATTAAAACACAAGATGTACCAAGCTCGTGTGAAAATAGAAAACTGGCACACTCTTAATTGGGAATCAGAAGAACAGGTTCAGAAGAAGAAATCAGTAGATAAACGGGGAGCAAAAAGTGATGAGGCATATGTACGTGATGTACTCGGCGAAATGGCAAATGCCTCTAACATTCTTGTCATAAATGATGAGGCACACCACGCCTGGAGAGTCCCGGCAGAATCTAAAGTAAAAGACTATTCAAAAGAAGAACTTGATGCAACAAAATGGGTTGGCGGACTAGACAGAATTAATAATGCAAGAGGCATTTTGACATGCTACGACTTTTCTGCAACTCCGTTTGCACCTAGTGGAAAAAGAAGCTCTGAAGAAGCTCTTTTTTCATGGATTGTAAGTGATTTTGGTTTAAATGATGCAATTGAATCAGGACTTGTGAAAACTCCTCGTGTTGTTGTCAGAGATGACGCAAGACCAGATGCTCATGACTATAAATCCCGTTTCTTTCACATCTACAAAGATGATGAAGTTCATAACGATTTAAATAGAAACGCCAATCCTGAAGAACCATTACCCCAGTTGGTTTCAACTGCATATTATTTTCTTGGTTATGACTGGAAAAGAACTCTTGATGCTTGGAAAGAATCAGGGATGGAAGTTCCTCCGGTTATGATTACTGTTGCAAACAGAACAGAAACAGCAGCTCGTGTAAAACACATGTTTGACACTGGCGTTATTGACATTGAAGAGCTTTCAAAACCTGAGAAAACTCTACACATTGACTCAAAAGTTCTAAAAGAGGCTGAAACGAACGCAGACAATGTAGATGTAAACTTTTACGAAATCGAAGATTTGGAAGAAGTAAAGCTTACAAAAAAAGAAGCAGCGGAGCTTCTAAGGCAGCAAGTAGACACAGTGGGCAAGGCAGGTCAGCCTGGAGAACAGGTGCAAAATGTTATTTCTGTAGGGATGCTGTCCGAGGGCTGGGATGCAAATACTGTAACTCATATTATGGGACTTAGAGCTTTCTCTAGTCAGCTATTATGCGAGCAGGTTGTTGGCCGTGGGCTCAGAAGGGTTTCATATGATGTTGGAGAAAATGGCTTACTGCAACCAGAATATGTGAATATTTTTGGAGTTCCATTTTCTTTCTTGCCACATGAAGGTGGAGAAGGAACAGAAGTACCGCCGCCACCGCCTTCTACTAAAATTGAGCCTGCAAGGGATAAGCAGGAATATGAAATCAAATGGCCAAATATTGTACGCTTTGATACTGTTTACAAACCAAAACTTGTGGTTGATTATGCTTCAGTACCTACTCTTGAACTGAGTGCATTTGAAACACCAACTACCGCTGACCTTTCACCAGCCATTGCGGGAAAACCAGTAGAGGAGATTATTTCAAATATAGACTTAAGGGAGCATATTAAAGATTTGCGTATGCAAAGAGTGCTTTTTAAAACTAGTGCAAACTTATTTAACCAAATAAAGCCCAACTGGAAAGGAAGAGCTGACATATTGCTAGCACAGCTAATAAAAATTGTAGAAGACTTTATTGCACTTAATGTTATTAGGATTAATCCACCCACAATTGAGGCAGGCCATGAAAGTAAAAAGCTTTTTCTCATTCTGCACATGCAATCAATTGTGCAGCATATAATGGATTGCATTAGACAAACTAATGTGGAGAGTCGTGTCCCTGTATTTCATATAGACAAACCTATTCGCTCAACGTCAGAAATGCCTACTTGGTATACTCTTAGGCCATGTGGAAACGGCAGAAAGTCACATATAAACTACACAGTGTATGACAGTACATGGGAAGCACACGAAGGCTACCAACTCGACCAGCATGACAATGTTCAATCATGGGTAAAGAATGACCGCCTTGGTTTTGACATTCTATATTCATTTAAAGGAGTTGTTCATAAGTATAGGCCTGACTTTCTTATTCGGTTCAAAAATGGAGACATGCTAATTTTAGAAACGAAAGGCAAAGACAGCCAGCAGAATCAATCAAAAAGAGCATCAGCCAAAGAGTGGGCAGAAGCAGTGACCAATCATGGTGGATTTGGAAATTGGTTTCATGATGTTTCTTTTCACCCAGATGACTTACAAGGTATACTTGAAAAATATTCTAAAGCTTCATCATAAATGCAAAAGCCGCCTCATTTCTGGGCGGCTTTTTTCTTGCAAACTTCTTTTATTCAGCATCAGAAAACAGTGACATAAAAATAATTTTAGTGGCGTTTTGGTGACACGCTAATTTTCATACACCATAACTTATTGCTAAATAATAAGTTTAAAAATGGAGGCGGCGGGAATCGAACCCACGTCCGAAGAACTTACAGCCAAAGGCGCTACATGCTTGTCGTGCTGTGGCAAGCCAATTCGCCTAAACATCAATGATTTGCAGGTGTCTTGCGACACCCGCATTCCCAGATGAAAATTGGGTTTTTAGTGCTAATTTGAGCAGTATTGCGACAATTTTGCGACAATAATTCGGGGTGAATTATGGTACGCAAAAAGCCTGTTGGATTAAGGATTAGAGGCTGCAAAATATGGGTTACTTTTCAGTACAAAGGAGCTCGTTTTGAAGAGTCGACTGGGATGCCTGACACCAAGGAGAATCTAAAAACAGCGTCGCTGTTGCTTGAAAAAATCAAATCAGAAATCAGCTTAGATGAAATCAACGACACAAATAACTTTAAATTCCTAGAATATTTCCCAAAATCTACAAGATTTAAGAAACTATTCCCAGAACATATTCATTATGACAAATCAATTACATTGAAGGCGTATTCAGAAATCTGGATGAAGCGTATTGCTAGCAGGCATGATGCAGGTGAGCTTAAATTTAGCACCTACAAATCCTACATAACAGGCTGTCAGAAGCTGAAAACTGCGAAGTTTTATAACCTGCCACTCGTTGAGATTAATAAAATACAGCTTAAAGAGTTTGTCACGCATCTTTCAAAGAGAATGACAGGCAAATCTGTTGCAAACCAGCTAACACCTCTCAGGCAGATTTTTGAAGAGGCTTTTGACGAAGACATCATTGAAGTTAACCACATGAGCAGAGTTAAAAATCCCTCGATTGAAAAGCCTGAGCCAATACCGTTTACAAAAAATGAAGTAAAGATGATTCTGGATTACTTTGCAAAGAATTACCCAGCTCAACATCCTTATGTTTCGGTGCTGTTTTACACTGGGATGCGTGTCGGTGAAGTATTGGCTATGAAGTGGGAAAACTTTGATTTTAATAGATGGACATACCACGTCAAGGAAACACGCACAGAGGGCAGGCTAACGAAGCCTAAAACTAAGACAAGCATAAGAAGGGTGCAGATTGTCAAACCTTTACAGAAAATTATTCAAGCCCAGAGGACGGTGACTATGATGAAGAGTGAGTTTATTTTTCTAACAGGTGAAGGTGAACCATACCACAAGGCAAAATACATCATAGACAAGTGCTGGCGACCCGCTATGAAGATTTTAGGGATTGAGTATAGGGACATGTACCAGTTTAGACATACGCACGCCATACAGTCTCTCATCGCCGGAGACAACCCGCATGATGTTTCAAAGCGTCTGGGACATAGCAGCTTGCAGGTGACGTTTACAAAATACGCAAAATTTCTCCCAGAAGAAACAAAGCCGTCAATGCTGGGGAATATATTTGGAGAGAGCGAAACTTCTTCTTTAAAATTAAATAAATAGAACTTTCAGCAAGCATTGAAATGCGGCTTGCAAACCTAAAAAATTGTAATTAGATTATACCACCTGCTCCTTATAGGGTTGAGCATGGATTTGTCTATGACGGGTGTGTTATGATTCATGATTACAGTGCAATAGAGCTGGCTGAAGTTGCAAGAATGGCTGAAAAGTTTCACTTTTTGAATCCAGATTTTGTTTCCAGTATAGACGTTGAATCCGATGAGGTGCTCGCACGGAGAGACATTATATTTTTTGATTCTCGTGAGTATGTCAGTTTTTCTAAGGCAAAGCAGATTCTCGTGGACTATTTTCCTGATTTAGCGAAAGGCTGCAAAAATAAAGTCAGACAGTTTAGTGTTCTATTGGCTAACTTGAAGGAAGCAGACTCAAGGAAAGTCCATCTCGTAATCGGATTCAGACCTGATGATTACTCTAAAACAGGTGAATATGCAGATTTAGGGTACAAATGCTTTGTAGCGATGCGTAATGAGCTTGAAAAGAGCGGGATGATTGAAGTTATAAAGGGTCGTTACAATAAAAAGAGTGGAAAAGGTTACAGGAGCAAAATTAAGGTTCTGGAGCCATTGTCAAATATTCTAAAAACAATCGAACACGGAGAGATTAAAAAGAAATTAGTAGTTGATGAAGACCTTGTCATGCTTAAAGACAGGAAAGAGGAAAAATCAAAAACTAAAGTCAGGGTGGAAATTTCTACCGAAGGAATACATAAGGATTATAAAGGCTATATAAGCGATTCTAAGCAAAGTTTGCGTTTATATAATGATTTCATAGTCAAGAATAGCTTTTGCTGTCCTGTGGGCAAATCTGGGCTTCTTGCAGCAGTGGATGCCTCAAGGTTTCAGCTGTATAGAGTCTATAGCAACGGTAGCTTTGAACAAGGTGGCAGATTATATGGTGCATACCACCAGCTCATTTCAGAAAAACAAAGAAGTCAGATGACTATAAACGGAAAAGCTGCATGCGAGCTGGACTTTAAAGCGTGCATGATTAGGATGATGTACCACAAGAAAGGCATAGATTACCCAGAAGGGAAAGACCCATACACAGACATCCTAGAGGTTGCAAAAATCTCTGAATGGAAGTTAGCAACGAATAAAGAGCTCTATAGGGAGCTTTTAAAGCCAATAATCATTACCATTACGAACTGTGTGTCAGAATCTAGTTTTAGAAAGGCACTTCGTATTGTTTTGAAATATGTCAAAAAAGCTGAGTATGAGGCAGGTGAACTTGTATATAACCTCTCAGACAATTTTGAAGAACGCATTACGGCGGGTATTTTGACAGTTCATAGTGCTATTAGCGATTATTTCTATAAGAAATCTGCTTTGTATTTTCAGCGTTACGACTCTGACATTGCCCTTGATGTCATAAGCCAGCTGGCAAAGAAAGGCGTCCCTGTTTTACCTATACATGACAGCTTTGTCACAACAGTTGACAACAAAGAGCTCCTGCGTTCCACGATGATTCAAGCATATTATAATGCGTTAGGTTTTAACCCAGTAATTCATTAGGCTTAACTCACTAATAATAAAGTCTTATATTGAAAAAGCATACCATTATAGAATAACAAGACGTTTTTCTTTTTTTTCGGAGGCGTGATTAAAAAAAACTTGAAAAACCAGATTGAAGCATAAATAGCTGATGCAATTGAATAATTTGTTACTTATTTGAACCCTTTCGACTATAATACAATATAGCTATAATAAAGGAGGAAAATATGAGCAGGTTAAGTGAAACTGAAATCTCTAAGAGAAAGGAATTTGGGGAATGGCTAAAGCTGGTGAGGAAGGTCAAGATGATTTCACAGGGAGATGTGGCTCGTGAGATTGGGGCGAACACAGCAAACTTCATCTCTAAGATTGAACGAGGAGAGTCAAAAGTCCCAGTGGAGAGAATAGAGGAGCTGGCGAGAGGCTACCGCATAGAAGAGATTGTTTTTGCCGAGGCTGTGTTCAGAAACTTCATGCCGGAGATTTGGAGATGGGTTGAGCGGTTTGCAAAAGAGTCAGACCTCCAAGAAAGGATGAGCAGTAAATCATAGGAGCGTGTAACAACGCTCCTTTTTTGCAGGTTACCAAAAGTATATAATTAGTAGTACAGAAAGTTGCTAATTTGAAGCACTCGAAATGCAGTAACTTATTAATGAATCGAGAAATCAACAAGTAGACACTCCTGAGCCGCCTTAAAAAGTGTTAACCTCTAAAAATTAGCATAAATCCAGCCTTAATGGGTTGACAAATGTTAACAAAGGTTGTCCGGAGAATTTACAAATATGGTCAACTGAAATGCACTAACTATTTGAGAATTAAGTATTTTAAAAACAGGCACACTCGCTAACTCAGAAAGTCGGTCACCCCATGAAGACAAACACTTCTGTCATATTTTTTATGTCAATCTAACATCATTTTGCCTCTACGATTGGAAAAAATGCTAAAAATGAATTAAAAGCGTCTCCAAACCTCACAGCAACTGATGAAAGTTTGGAAACCAACAGTCATTAATATTTTCAATCAGTCAAAGTTGTGCTTTAATGTGTGGAGTGAGAAGTTTAACTAATACCAGGTGATTATAAATGGCTAAGCAAAACGGAAGTGCGAACATCGGTTTCGAGGACAAGCTCTGGCAGGCGGCGGACAAGCTCCGTGGCAATATGGACGCATCAGAATATAAACATGTTGTCTTGGGGCTGATTTTCCTTAAATACATCTCAGATTCTTTTCAAACAAAATATAACGAGCTTCTGGCGACTCAGGAGACAGAATATACAGACCCAGAAGACCGTGACGAATACATGAGCGACAACGTGTTTTGGGTGCCCACAGAGGCACGCTGGGACAACCTAATAGCAAAGGCAAAGACTCCTGAGATTGGCAAAATTCTTGACGATGCCATGATTGCCATAGAGAAAGAGAACAAGACGCTCAAAAATATTCTTCCTAAGACATACGCACGCCCAGAGATTGACAAATCCCGTTTAGGCGAGCTTTTAGACATCATCGGTTCTATTCCCCTTATAGACAAAACTCAAACGTCTAAAGACCTTCTGGGGCGTGTATACGAGTATTTTCTCGGGCAGTTTGCATCAAAAGAGGGACGCTCTGGAGGAGAGTTCTATACCCCAGAGTGCGTGGTGAAACTCCTCGTTGCCATGATTGAGCCATACAAGGGCAGAGTATATGACCCCTGCTGTGGTTCTGGCGGTATGTTTGTTCAGTCGGAAAAGTTCGCAGAGGAACACGGCGGCAGACTGCGTGACATCTCAGTCTATGGTCAGGAATATAACGCTACCACATGGCGACTGGCAAAGATGAACCTTGCTATTCGAGGCATAGAGGCTAACCTCGGCGGAGAATGGGCAGACACATTCACAAACGACCTGCACAAAGACCTTAAATCAGACTTCATTCTGGCAAACCCACCGTTTAATATGAGCGACTGGGGCGGAAACAAGCTGAAAAGCGATTTAAGGTGGAAGTACGGCACACCTCCTGAAAATAACGCAAACTACGCATGGATTCAGCACTTCATACACCACCTCGCACCTAACGGCGTGGCAGGTTTTGTCCTTGCCAATGGCTCAATGAGCAGTAACACCAGCGGTGAAGGTGACATAAGAAAAAACATCATAGAAGCAGACCTTGTAGATTGCATGATTGCTCTGCCAGGTCAGCTTTTTTATACAACCCAGATTCCCGTATGTCTCTGGTTTCTCGCCCGCAACAAAGGGAAAAACGGACACAGAGAGCGTAAAGGAGAAACACTCTTCATAGATGCACGCAAGATGGGCAGGCTGGAAGACAGAGTCCATCGTGTTCTCGACCCAGAGGAAATAGAGAAAATCGCAGGAACATACCATGAATGGCGAAGCAACGAGAGCAAATACGAAGACGTTGCAGGCTTCTGCAAAGCTGTAACTCTGGACACCATAAAAGAGCATGACTATGTGCTCACTCCAGGGCGTTATGTCGGTGCAGAAGAGGTTGAGGACGACGGCGAACCCTTTGACGAAAAGATGAAACGCCTCAGCACTCAGCTGTATGCACAGATGGCAGAAGGCGAAAAACTGGACAAAATAATTAAAGAAAACTTGGCGAGGCTAGGTTATGGACAAAATTAGAAAAGCAAAGAACATGTTTAAATACAGACTGACAGGTATTAGTTTCCCATTCGGTGGAATTTCTTGGGAAAAGAAAAAATCGGAACGCGACTACGTGAAAGAACTCTTGAGTTTTTTAGAAGACAGGAGAGTATTGTATGTTCCATGCGAAGCAGAAGTTCCACGCTATGCCTATGAATCTGTTCAAGAAATCAGGAAGTTTTTGACTCAATATATGATTAATGTGGGAGAAAAATCATATATTTACCCTCATTTAAAAGCATTGCGTGCTGAATGTGTCAGAACCATTATTGCCCTCGAAAAAGATGGAGGCTGGATTATTTCAGGTAACGGTTTAGGCAACGCAATTCACTTGAATTCTGAGCTTGGGAGACTTCGAGGGATTTTTGGTGTTCAGTTAGCAATTTTGTGTAATGACTTGGATGTTGACATAAGCGAGAACTTAGTAACTATATTGCCTGCAAATACAGAAAGTGAAGAGCTTGAGGGTACGGATGAGTAACCTTCCAATGAATAACCCAGAAATGCTTTTATACCCATCAGAAGATGGCAAGTTCAGGTTTCAAGTACAGCTTCATGATGGTTCCGTGTGGGTGACACAAAGGCATATTGCCGAACTTTATGAAAAAGATAAAAACACCATAAACGAGCATATAAACAATATATTTGCAGAGGGCGAATTAGTCCCAGAGGCAACTGTCCGGAAATTCCGGGTAGTTCAAACCGAGGGCAGACGGGAGGTTGAGCGTTTAATAGACCATTACAACCTCGAAATGATTATAGCTGTCGGTTACCGTGTGCGGTCAAAACGTGGTACACAGTTTCGTCAGTGGGCGACAGAACGCCTGACTGAATATGTGGTGAAAGGCTTCACCATGGATGATGAGCGTCTGAAAGAGGGTAAAAACCTTGGACAGGACTATTTTGATGAACTGCTGGAACGCATACGGGACATTAGGGCATCCGAACGCAGGTTTTACCAGAAAATCACAGACATATACGCCCAGTGCAGTGTGGACTATGACCCACACGCAGAAGTCGCACAGGAGTTCTACGCCACAGTGCAAAATAAGCTCCATTGGGCAATACACGGACACACAGCAGCAGAGCTAATAGCCGAGCGTGCAGACGCAGACAAGCCAAACATGGGCTTGCAGACGTGGAAAAACGCACCGAAAGGCAAGGTTCGTAAAGGTGATGTTGCCACAGCCAAAAACTACCTTACAGAAGACGAGCTGAAAGAACTTAACAGAATAGTTGTGATGTATTTGGACTATGCCGAACTGCAAGCCAGTAGGAGACAGACAACGACTATGGCGGAATGGTCTGCCAAACTGGACAGCTTTTTACAGTTTAACGAAATGGATGTGCTGAAAAATGCAGGCAGAGTCTCAACAGAGGTCGCAAAGACACTCGCCATCGCTGAGTTTGTAAAATATACCGAAAAGCAGAAAAAGCTGGAAGCAGAAACTCCCACCAGCGACTTTGACAAACTGGTTCAGCAAACAAAAAAGCTGGGAAAGGGTGAGTAGTATGGGAGAGTGGAAAGAATATAAATTAGCTGACTTGGCAAATCTCAAGAATGGAAAAGGCTTGAATAATAAGTTCTATACTGATTTTGGAAAGTCTGGAGTATGGGGTGCGAATGGTCAAATAGCTTTCACAAACGAAGTTTTGAATAGTGACCCGGTAGTTGTTATTGGACGTGTTGGAGCATATTGTGGCTCTGTTCACATGGCAGAAGGGAATAACTGGGTAACAGACAATGCCATACAGGCTACTCCAAGAAATGACACAGACTTATACTTTCTCTACTATTTACTTAAAAATTTAAATGTGAGCAGGGCTGCAACAGGTAGTGCTCAACCACTTATAACCCAAAGCGGAATAGGTGTTCTTGAATGCAAAGCTCCTAGTCCAAAAATTCAAAAAGAAGTTGCATCAATTCTTTCATCCCTTGATGACAAGATTGAGTTGAATAGAAAGATGAATGAGACGCTGGAGGAGATGGCGAGAGCTATTTTTAAGAGCTGGTTTGTTGATTTTGACCCTGTGCATGCAAAAGCTCGTGGCGAAAAGCCCGCAGGCATGCCAGACGAAATCGCCGACCTCTTCCCCTCCGAATTCGTCCACTCAGACCAACTAAACAAACCCATCCCCAAAGGCTGGACGGTTAAGTCTCTTAGTCAGTTAGCGGAGAATGTGAAAAGAGCAGTAAGTGCAGACTCTATTGACCCAGAAAGCAA
Source organism: Deferribacterales bacterium (assembly GCA_050251875.1). Lineage (GTDB taxonomy): Bacteria > Chrysiogenota > Deferribacteres > Deferribacterales > Geovibrionaceae > Seleniivibrio. The sequence continues at coordinate 112,383 of JBFWMA010000004.1, forward strand.
TTATATTGGACTAGAGCATATGCCTAAAAGATGTATTGCATTAACAGATTGGGAGAGAGCAGAAAAAGTCACAAGCAACAAATTTGGATTCAAAACTGGTGAAATTCTATTCGGGAAATTGAGACCATATTTTCATAAAGTAGGTGTTGCTCCTATAGATGGTATTTGTTCCACAGACATTCTTGTGATTAGACCAAAGAAGGAAAAACACTTTGGTGTTGTGCTATGTGCAGCATCTTCAGACGCAATTATTACTTCTGTAACGTCATCCTCTACTGGAACAAAAATGCCTAGAACGAATTGGCAGGATGTTTCGAAGTTTGCAGTTGTTATTCCAGATAACGAAATAATTGACAGTTTTAATCATCATATTAAAACATTAATAAGTAAAATTATTAATAGCATACACGAGAATATTGTTCTGACTAAAACAAGAGACACGATGCTTCCAAAACTCATCCGTGGCGAAATCGAGGTGTAAAAATGCCGAAAATTGACTTAAGCGATTTTGAAGCAAAGTTATTAATAAAAATGGAAAAGGAATGTTGCGATGAAAAACCAAATATATTCCCTGGTTGCGGGGGAAAACTCAATATTTTATTGAAATCTAAATGTGGTAAAGAAGAATTCACTCTTGATGTATATAGAGGAAAGATTGAACTTACAAAGAATACATTTCAAAATAGAGCAAGAAAGGCTATTGTTCTTGTTAGATTGGACATAGGTGGAGCTCCACACAGAAATCCAGATGGGACAGAAATACCCTGTCCACATATTCACATCTATAAAGAAGGCTACCATCATAAATGGGCTTATGCAGTGCCTGAGAAATTTTCAGATTTAACTGATTCATGGGAAACATTACAGGATTTTATGGATTATGTTAATGTTACTAAAAAGCCATATGTACAGAAGGACATTAATACATGAGAGATGAAATTAAGAAATTAATTGAAAGTTATACCAAGTGGCTTTCTGAAAAAACATACGGTGTGTTAGTAGATGAAGAGTGGGCTAGAATTACCACTCCTTTTATTGACAGAAATAATGATTGTATTCAGCTCTACATAAAGAAGGTTGGTTCTGAACTTGTAATCAGTGATGACGGTTATACTATTGATGATTTAGAATTAAGTGGTTGTTCATTGGACAGTGAAAAAAGACAAGACCTCTTAAACGTAACATTGTCTGGTTTCGGTGTGGTTAGAAATGGCAATGAGCTTGTTGTTAAAGCTACTTCAGATAACTTTCCTTTGAAGAAGCATAGTCTTATTCAAGCTATGCTTGCTGTTAATGATTTGTTTTATTTGGCATCGCCTTATGTAAAACAGCTGTTTTATGAAGATGTGGTTGCTTGGCTTGATGAAAAAGATGTTCGCTATGTTCCTAGTGTGAAATTCTCTGGGCAGAGTGGTTTTGACCATAATTTTGACTTTGTTGTTCCAAAATCTAGAAATTACCCTGAGAGAATTTTGCAAACAATAACATCTCCCAAGAAGGATTCAGCTGAAAACCTTATATACAAGTGGCTGGACACAAAAGCATCTAGAAAAGAAGATGCTATTCTCTATGCCGTGCTGAATGACACTGAAAATACAGTCAGTTCTAGCGTTACTACAATTCTTAAGAATTATAATGTCGTTCCTCTTGTTTGGACAAAAAGGGAAAATAGAGTTCAGGAACTAGTAGGGTAAATGGGCAGAAGTAATGGCGTTGTGAGGTAGGCGATGGCAGATGTGGAAACCGTTCAACAGGTAACAACATGGCTTGGACTATTAGACAAGCATTTTTCAGCTATTTCTGTTCTTGCAGGTGGATTTCTTGGAGGAGTTTTAGTGTATTTTAGAGAGAAACTCCTTAAGAAAAAGGATTTTGAACTACGTTATTTTGACAAAGTATTAGAAAGACGAATTTTGGCTCATGAAAAAATATTACCTGTAGTTACAGACATAAATGTCACAGTCATGGCTCGTCAATATACAGGCGAAGAATCATTTGACACTGTTCCTGTTTTTTTATTGTCTAAATATAATTTTAATGATTGGTGCTTTAGGTTTCAACAAGCAAGAAAGCAAACTTCTCAATGGCTAACAACTAGTGTTAAAAATGAGCTTGAGTTTTTGCAGAACTATATAGTCAATTTACAGCCTATTTTGGATTTAATCGAAGAGGAAGAAGACGTCGAATTTAACCTGAAAACTTTTATGATTGGAAGAGAGCTAAAGGATGAATTGAGGTCGATTGCCATAAGTATTGAGGACAAAATTAATTTGTTTTTCGAGAAAGGGACAAAAGATGGTATTAGTTTAAAAACAGGCAACATAACTATTTCTGAAGAACAAATGTTAGCTAAGTTAAATAATACTCAACTCATCAAGAAAATGACTACTTTTAAAGAAATTGCCAACTCTAGAGAAAGCTTATGACGAAGCTCATAGAAGACACACTCGAATACGTGTTAATAGACCTTTTTAAAGAGCTTGGTTACCAATACGCCTTTGCTCCTGACTTTACCATGACTGACGATGACGGCGGAGATTATGAGCGAATCAGCATGGACGAGGTCATTCTGACCAAGCGGTTAAAGCTAAAACTGAAGCAGATTAACCCGACTGTCCATGATGAGCAGATTGATGAAGCCATCAAAAAGCTGCTTAACCCAGAGAGCGTAAAGCTCATAGAGAATAACCGAACATTTCATAAATACGTCACAGACGGAATCAGCATTCCATACCACGAAGACGGCGAGACAAAGACCGCCATAATCAACCTGTTTGACTTCAAAGACATCAGCAACAACGACTGGCTGGTGGCTAATCAGTTCACCGTTACCGAGGCAAAAGAGAACCGTAGACCTGACGTTGTGGTCTTCATAAACGGTTTACCACTTGCCGTTATTGAGCTTAAAAATCCATCTGACGAAAAGGCGACTATGCACAGTGCCTTTACTCAGCTTCAAAACTATAAAAATTTCATCCCCAGCCTGTTCAACTATAACGAAATCCTCATTGCCTCCGACGGCTATAACGCAACAGCAGGAAGCATCACCGCCGATTGGGAACGATTTATGCCGTGGAAGACAGTTAACGGCGAGAAAGACCCGAAAGGCATGATTCAGCTGGAAGTGCTCGTCAAAGGCATGTTTGACAAGCAGAGGTTTCTGGACATCGTCCGCAACTTCATTGTTTTTGAAGTAAGTGACGACAAAATAATAAAGAAAATGGCTGGCTACCACCAGTACCACGCAGTGAATAAAGCTCTCACCAGAACAGTTGAGGCTACATCCGAAAAAGGCGACAAACGAATCGGCGTTGTTTGGCACACACAGGGGAGCGGAAAGAGCCTTTCTATGGTTTTTTACTCTGGAAAAGTTGTGCAACAGTCGGAGCTGAGCAACCCTACTCTGGTTGTTCTGACTGACCGAAACGACCTTGACGAACAGCTGTTCGGAAATTTCTCATTATGCAGTGACCTGCTCCGCCAGAAGCCTGTACAGGCGACAAGCAGAGCACATTTGCGGGAACTGCTAAACGTAGCATCAGGCGGAATTGTTTTCACCACCATACAGAAGTTTTTCCCAAAAGAAGACGAAGACAGCCACCCGGAGCTGAGCCCTCGCAGAAACATCATCGTTATGGCAGACGAAGCACACAGAAGCCAGTATGACTTCATAGACGGCTTTGCGCGCCACATCAGAGACGCTCTGCCCAATGCTTCTTTCATCGGCTTCACAGGAACGCCAATCGAAACATCAGACAAAGTTACCACCTCCGTATTCGGCTCATACATCGACATATACGACATGGAAGATGCTGTTAATGACGGAGCTACCGTCCGCATCTATTATGAGGCAAGGCTCGCCAAAATAGACTTTGACGAGGTGGAAAAGCCGAAGATTGACCCTGAGTATGACGAAATAACCGAAGACCAGGAAGAATTCGAAAAACAGAAGCTACAGGCTAAATGGACAGCCTTAGAGGCTCTTGTGGGAGCGAACAGCAGGCTGGAACTTGTGGCGAAAGACATAGTAGAACATTTCGAAGACAGGCTCTCCGCTATGGACGGAAAAGCTATGGTCGTCTGCATGAGCCGCCGCATCTGTATTGAGCTTTACAACGAAATAGCAAAATTACGCCCAGAATGGCACAATGACGACGACAAGCAAGGATTTATGAAGATTGTTATGTCTGGCTCGGCATCTGACAAAGAAGGATGGCAGAAACACATCCGCACCAAACAGCAGAGAGAAGAGCTGGCAAACAGATTTAAAAAGCCTGACACCGATTTTAAACTGGTAATCGTGCGTGACATGTGGCTCACAGGATTTGATGCCCCCTGCATGCATACTATGTACATAGACAAGCCTATGGGCGGGCATAACCTTATGCAGGCAATCGCCCGTGTCAATAGAGTTTTTAAAGACAAACCAGGCGGTCTGGTGGTGGACTACATAGGCATTGCCGACGACCTGAAAAACGCCATGAGAAACTATACAGCAAGTGGCGGAAAGGGGCAGTCGCACCACGACAAAGACGAAGCCGCCTCATACATGATGGAGAAGTTCGAGCAGGTCATCGACCTTATGCACGACTTCGACTATGAGGAAATCCTTCACGCCAAAGACAAAGAACGTATGAACGGCATAGCAGAGGCTATGGAATACATTCTCTCAATAGACCGCAAGATGGATTTTATAAAGATGGTAACAGAGCTTTCACGTTCGTTTGCTCTCGCCGTTCCCGCACCCCAGACTGTTGAAATCAGAGACTATTTAGCCCTGTTTCAGGAGATTAAAGCGGCAATAATAAAGAATACCATTACCACAGAGAGAAAGTCGCCAGATGAGGTCGACACGGCTCTTAAACAGCTTGTTTCTAAAGCTGTGACGGCGAATGGCGTTGTTGATGTTTTTCAGGCGGCTGGGCTCGACAAACCTGAAATCTCGATTTTGTCGGATGAGTTTCTGGCAGGTGTGCAGGAATACCCATATAAGAACCTCGCCGTAGAGATGCTGGCAAAGCTGTTGGCGGATGAAATCAAGGTTAAGCTGAAACGGAATGTGGTCAAGTCCCGCTCTTTCATTGAAAAGCTGGAAGAATCCATGAAAAATTACCAGAACCGCTCTATAGAGGCGGCGATGGTTATTCAGCACCTTATAGACCTTGCAAATGAGATGAGGAGAGAGGCAGAGCGGGGCAATGACCTTGGGCTGTCTGATGATGAGATTGCTTTTTATGACGCTCTTCTGACAGAGAATGCCGCTTTTGGCGAAAGGCTTATGAAAGAGATGGGCGATGAGCTGAAGGTCGTTGCCGTGGAGCTTGTTAAAGCGGTTAAGAAGAACGTAACCATAGATTGGACAAAGAGAGAGGCTGTTAAGGCAAAGCTGAGAGTAATCGTAAAGCGAATACTGCGTAAATACGGCTACCCGCCAGAGGCGAGCGACAAAGCCACCCAGACAGTTCTGGAGCAGGCAGCTGCCTTGTGCGAAGAATGGGCAGAGTGTTAAGGAGTAAGCAATGGAATTTGGAGCTTTAGAGAAAATAGATTTAAGAGTCGGATGGAAAACAGAAGACACAGAGTTTACCCCGTGGCTTGCAAATGAGCAGAATATTAAACTGCTCGGAAATGCAATAAATATTGAGCTTGAAGTCGAGAAGCAAGAGCAGAATGTCGGCATATTTAGAGCAGACATCCTTTGCAAGAATACGGCAGACAATACATGGGTTGTTATTGAGAATCAAATAGAGCGTACCGACCATAAACATCTTGGGCAACTTATTACTTACGCTTCCGGGCTCAGTGCTGTGACTGTTGTCTGGATTGCCGCAAAATTTACTGATGAACACAGAGCCGCTTTGGACTGGCTGAATGAATGTACTGACGAGAAACTGAATTTCTTTGGGATTGAGATTGAGCTCTGGCGAATAGGTGATTCTGCAATAGCTCCAAAGTTTAATGTTGTTTGTAAACCAAATGACTGGACTCGTACTGTGGCAAAAGAAGCAAAAAATATAGAAAATGGTGCTCTGACAGAAACAAAACAGCTTCAGTATGACTTTTGGGTTAAATTACAGGACTTTATGCAAGAAAACTCTAAATATGTTAAAGCTAGAAAACCAAGTCCTCAGCATTGGATGGATTTTGCAGTGGGCAAGACTGGTTTTAAGATGTCAGCAATAATGAACTCTGAAACAAATAAATTAGCAATATGGTTCACGACGTCTGGTGATGATGCTAAAGCTAATTTTCATGCTTTATATAATTTGAAGAATGAGATTGAAGAACATTTAGGGTTTGGTTTTGACTGGAAAGAGATGCCAGACAAACTTTCAAGCAATATTGTAGTTGAAAAATCAGTCGGTGATGTGTTTTGCACTGACAAGTGGAATGAATATGCTAGCTGGTTTAATGAAACTATGAATAAAATGTATGTTGTATTTAACCCTATTATTAAGAATCTCAGAATTTGATGAAGTTCATATTGACTGTCTCTTGTCTCGAGACATGAGACAAATTGTCTTTACAACATCACAGATGCGTGCTTTAATAGAATAAGTCTATTGAGGTAATCATGAATAAAAGTGATGTATATGCTCTAATAAGCTTTATAGTCATTGGCAAACAGAAGGTAACTCTTAGGGATTGGGAAAAATCTGTTGGAATGAGCCGTGCTTCTTTAGCTAGAAGCTTAAAACAACTTAAAAAATCAAAACTTATTGTAGAGATGGTCGGCGGTGACGAACCTAACTTTCGTAATATTGAAGAATTTCTTCTGAGTGGCTTTCCTTATGTATTTGCTGAAGAGAAAGGCTCATTGGTTCGTGGTTTTGCCACAGGTATAGATGGTTCGAGTTTGAAAAAGGATTTTGTGGAATCAGAATACCCAGCTGTCTGGGCTCATTACGAGGGCAACATAAAAGGTTTTGAAGTGGAACCGCTTCACAAAGCTATACCGGAGTTAATAGCCAAAGGGAGAATAAACCAAGAGCTTTACGAACTTCTTGCTCTTTTAGATGTACTTCGTATTGGTCAAAAAAGAGAAGTTGACGTAGCCAAGAATAAAATCAGGAGCTTGTTGAGTAAGCATGAGCAATAAAGCACTGTTAATACTTAATAAGCAAACACACCTGTTTGCTGAGTAATCGACACAATTATACCGCCTGATTGGTATGGTCTAAATGTTTGCTATTACGCTTGAATTCAGAAAGCACATCTTTTATAATTTCTTATGAGCTTAAAAATCAGAACATATAGAAATCAACAATGTTGGCAGTATGACTTTACTCATCAGAAGAAACGGTACAGGGGTTGGATTTCTCCCGTCAGCATGATGACAGAGAAAGATGCTCAGAATATTTATGACCTCAAAGTGCATGAGACAATAGCTATGGGCATCAAAAGCCCGGTACATATTCTTCCTGTAAAAAAAGAGAAGCCAATCTCCAAGAAGGAAATAACCGCTATTGTGAATATGGAAATCCAAACAGCCCTTAAACAATATTCAGCTGGGTTGAGCCATGGTGAAGCACAAACAGTTTCTTCTCTATTGAGTTTAGGCATAGAAACAGGGATGAAGTTAAGCAGAATTATTGACAGTTACGGTGCTGTCAAATAGTATTGTGAAAAGAAATAATGAACGCATGATTGCGACAATATTGCGACAATCAGCCCTTGCTGCTTTGTAAATCATTCATAACAAAGCACTTTAAAAATGGAGGCGGTGGGAATCGAACCCACGTCCGAAGAACTTTCGACCAAAGGCGCTACATGCTTAGTCTATGTATTTGTCTTTTTCCGCCGATCGAAACACAGACAATTCTAAAGGCAGAAGCAATCCCTAAATTTCACCCCTGAGCCGGGACACTCACAGGGACAATCCCACTAGTTTTTGTGCCCGAAGTCAGACCATGGGAGAGTCTTGACTAAGGACATCGATGCCTTAAGCGGCAGCGAGTGCGTATTCGTCGTTAGCAATTATATGCTTTGGCTTTACTAACGGGGTAACCCCCCCGACATGCTCCCGTGACCTACGATTTCCCCGTCGAAACCGTGCGCCCCCGAGTATAGACAAAAAAGCCCCAAACAGAGGGGCTTGTGAAATATACTATATTAGTCACTGATAATTTTGCAACAATTTTCCACTTCTAAGATCAATAATAAAGTGCTAAATATATCTCATACCTTTAACACGGGAGACGACATGAATCACAAAATATGCGTAATAGGACTCGGATACGTTGGTCTGCCTCTGGCGGCTGAATTCGCTAAAAAATATATCGTAAAGGGTTTCGACATCAGCAAAAAGCGTATAGCCGAGCTGAACGCCTGCACAGACTCCACACTGGAGATGACACCGGAACAGCTCCGTGAGGTCATGGGAAAAAACATGACAGCCACATGCGAGCTGGACGACATAAAAGAGTGCAACATATTCATCATCACCGTCCCCACCCCCATAGACAAACACAGACGCCCGGACATCACTCTGCTGATAAAAGCCAGCGAGACAGTGGGCAAAGTAATAAAGAAAGGCGACATCGTAATTTATGAGAGCACAGTCTATCCCGGATGCACAGAGGACGACTGCGTTCCCGTGATAGAAAAGGTCTCCGGGCTGAAATTCAACGTGGATTTTTTCGCCGGATACTCTCCCGAGCGCATCAACCCCGGAGACAAGGAACACACCGTCTCCAAGATAAAAAAAGTGACATCAGGAAGCACCCCCGAAACAGCCGAAACCGTGGATCAGCTCTATAAAAGCATAATCACCGCCGGAACACACAAGGCGGAGAGCATAAAGGTAGCCGAAGCCGCAAAGGTTATCGAAAACACTCAGAGGGATGTCAATATCGCCTTCATCAATGAGCTGTCGCTGATATTCAATAAAATGGGCATAGACACAGACGCCGTGCTGAAAGCGGCGGCTACCAAATGGAATTTCCTGCCGTTCCGCCCCGGTCTGGTGGGCGGTCACTGCATCGGCGTGGATCCCTACTATCTGGCGCATAAGGCGCAGGAGCTGGGCTACAACCCCGAAATGATCCTTGCCGGGCGCAGAATCAACGACAACATGGGTTCATACATCGCCAATCAGGTCATCAAGCTGATGATAAAGAAAGGTCACAAGATAGAGGGCGCAAAGATACTGGTTCTGGGAATCACGTTCAAAGAGAACTGCCCCGATATCAGAAACAGCAAAGTGATAGATATCATCCACGAACTGAAAGATTTCGGATGTGATATAGACGTTTACGATCCCTGGGCGGATAAGGAAGAGGTTCACGAGGAATACGGGCTCGGTCTGGCGGATAACGCGGATAAGCTCTCTTCATACGCTGCTGTGGTTCTGGCTGTTGCTCACAGCGCTTTCAGAAAATACGAACCGGAAGTGATGTCGCTTCTGGACAGCTCAAACATAGTGGTATATGACGTGAAATCTTTTTTCGAAAGGTCCAGCGGCAGGCTTTAAGATTATTTAATTTTAAGATCCCGACCCAGCTCACGCTTAAGATCGCGCTCTTTTATGGTGTTGCGTTTGTCGTGCGCTTTTTTACCTTTTGCCAGAGCTATTTCCACTTTTACCAGTCTGCCTTTCTGATAGACGGATATGGGCACAAGGGTGAGCCCCGCTTCCTTTATCTTTCCTATCAGGCGGTCGATGTCCTTGCGGCGCATCAGCAGCTTTCTGCTTCTGGTGGGGTTGTGGTTGTTTCTGTTTCCCTGCTCATATTCGGCTATGTGCGAGTTAACCAGCCACACTTCGTTTGCCAGAATCTTAACAAAAGACTCCTTCAGACTTATCTTTCCGGCTTTCACAGACTTAACCTCAGTCCCCTGAAGCACGATACCGGTCTCAAAAGTTTCCAGTATCTCATAGTCGAAAAAAGCTTTTTTATTTTTTGCGAAAGTACTCATTAATGTTATTAACTCCGGTACCGATCTATTATTAGAAATTGCATTTTTTAGATTGAAAATCAACCTGTTTGATGTAGAATCAAAATTATTTTTATGGAGTCCTACTTTGGCAGCTTCAAGTGAAGATTTTTATACCAAAATACCTTTCATGGATAATGGCACCAAAAGATTTATAAACGAACTCAACAAGTTATCAGATGCTATGAAAAACGGTGAGGGACGTCAATATGTCGTCTTCACTCTCGATTTTCTCAATGAATTCACCGAAAAGCATCTGGTGGATGAAGAGAAAGTGATGATCAAATACCGCTTCCACGATATAGAGAATCACGCTGTTCAGCACGATGAGTTCCGTCACGATCTTTCAAAAATGGTGGAGGAATACGCCGCCAAAGGCGCCGACCACAGCTTTCCCCTTCTGGTGCAGAGAACAATGGCAGGCTGGCTCAACAAACATGTGAACAAAGCGGACAAGGTTCTGGGCGACTATATCATGTCTGTGATAGAGAAATCCAGAAAGGCTTAGCCCTTCGCCGCCGGGCATCCCTGACATTTCGCTCCGTTAGCAGACGGGCATGCGGCTCCTTCTGATTTGCCGTATCCCTGAGAATACCATCCGCCGCCTTTCAGATGAAAAGCAGAAGAAGACATTATGCTCTTCGCCTCTCCCTGACATTCCGGACACTCTATGGATTCCTGCTTCTGGCTGAAGCTCTGGAGTTTTTGCGTTACTTTTCCGCAGTTCTGACATTCATATTCATATATAGGCATATCGATCTACCTCTTATTTTTTTCAAAAATATATCGCAATGTTCTGTTTTTGCAAGAAATTATTTGGCGAAAATAACGTAATCCTTATGAAGCCACCCTTCAGAAACGCCGTCCATCGGTTTAAAGCTGACTAGCATCCATTCCGCATCCCGCTTTTTCACGGAGACTTTAGCGCCTCTTTTCAGTTTGGCGGAAACGTCATATTGTTTTCCCGGTCCGCTTCTGACATTCAGCACGCCGGCGGCGATATATCCGGAGGTTTTTTCAGGCTCCGGCTGAACGTTTGCCTGTTTTGTCGTCTCAGGCTGTTTGCCGACATCTATAATCTCAACGTTTTTCGGTTTCTCCGCTTTTACCTGTGCTGCGTCTGTTTCCTGCGCAGGCTGGGTTTCGGGCATAGCTGCCTTCTGCTCAGCGGGCTTCTGAACCGGCTGCTGAGTCTGCGCTTTTGCCTGCGGGACGACCCATTTCGGCATGGAATATCTGTTGTAGGCATACATCGACCCGGCGACAACAGCGGCGCTCACCAGCAGGGCGGCGGCGATATATTTCAGTCTGGGCATCAGCCCCGGTTTTCTCAGCTTAAGGCTCACTGCGGCATTGTTCAGATGCGCTCCGGACAGTGTTTTGCTCTGATCCACATAGGCGGACATCAGAGTGCGCTCCATCAGCAGATTCACCAGTCTGGGGTTTCCCCTGCTGATGCTGAACAGCTCAGTGTAAAACTCCTTGTCAGGGTACTGTCCCTGAAAACCCGCCTTAGACAGACGGAAGGAGACGTATTTTGATATTTCGTATACGTTCATATACTTCAGGTTGAGAAATATGGTGACACGCTGTTTCAGCTGGCGGAGTTCCTCCGAGTTCAGCTTTTTGTCCAGCTCAGGCTGACCCGCCAGAATGAACTGAATGAGCTTATCGGTCTCCGTTTCCAGATTGGACAGGATTCTCAGCTCCTCCAGAGTGCGGTTGGGCAGGTTCTGCGCCTCGTCCACCACCAGAATAATCTTTTTTCCCTGCGCCTTCTTTTCCATGAGAAAATCACGGAATCCTGAGAAAAGGGCGTTTTTGGACTGTCTGGTGTTGATTTTATACCCGAAATCTTCCAGAACCGCTCTGAACATATCCTCCGGTTCCAGCGATGGAAAGAGGACGTACGCCGTTTCGATATTATCCGGCGCCTCGTTCAGAAACTTTCTGAGGGTGATGGTTTTGCCCGTGCCGGGCTCTCCTGTCATCACCATAAAGCCTTCGTTGGAATCAGCAAAATATTTCAGCGATTCCAGCGCCTCCATGTGTGACGGAGACGAATAAAAAAAAGCCACGTCAGGAGTGATCCTGAACGGGTGGTCTTTGAATTCAAAAAACTCAATATAGCTCATGTTTTCCCGGTTTTAAGCAATTTTGTCATAATTACTGTAAAAAAGGTGAATGCACAAGGGTAAATTAAAAATTAATATTCAGATGGACGTATCCCTTGGTTATGGCATACAGAGACACTGTGGATACTATGATCCAGAGTATCACCGCCATCATCATCGGACCGCCGCCGATTTTTCTCAGCTCGGAGCGTGTGAGCCCTGATCCCACCAGAAAAAGAGTGGCTACCATCAGCCTCTTTCCTGTGAAGGCGAGTCCGTGCCATACGGTTTCCAGAGAGGGCAGGTATGAGCTGACAGCAGCCGCCAGCAGAAATCCCAGCAGAAACCACTGAAACTTCGCCTTGCTCTCGGATTTGTTCAGCTTGGCTCCGGCAAATGATATAGGAAGAATCCACAGCGCCCGTGTCAGCTTCACTGTTGTTCCCACAGCCAGCGCCTGCGCGCCGAATATCGCCGCCGCTCCCACAACAGAGCTGGTGTCGTGGATGGCAAGGGCGCTCCATATGCCGAAATCCGTCTGGCTCATGTTCATCAGATGACCCACATGGGGAAATATGATGAGCCCCAGCCCGTTCAGCAGAAAGACCACCGCCATAGCTATCGCTGTGTGGGCGTGTGAAGCTCCGATGGCGGGAGACATGGCGGCTATGGCGCTTCCGCCGCAGATGGCTGTGCCGCTGGACAGCAGGATTCCCAGATCTCTGTCCACTTTAAAAAGTTTCGCCAGAAGCATACCGACTATCAGTGTGCTGGATATGCTGATGAATGTAAGACCGACAGACGCCACGCCCACCTTCAGCACCACAGAGAGCTGGAGCCCGAAACCGAGCAGTATGACGGAGAGCTGGAGGAGTTTTTTTGACAGTCCCCCTGTCACTTTCTGAATGGGGTTGCCCCAAATAAGACTGATGCCGGCGCCTATCACAAGAGCAACGGCGGGAGAATGATCCACCACGGCGAGGATTACGCTGGCGACGACCCAGAACATTGGTTTTTCAAGGATGTTTTTCATCGATCCACCTTTTCATAAAAAATATTGTCAGGCAAAAGTGGATATACTTTCGTCAACAAAACTTATTATATATCATTTTTATATAAGCGCAACTTATAAGTGAAGTAAATTTAATGTCAATTATATTAAATCGCCTTGTAAAGAGATGTGGTAGTATTACAATAGATTTAATCTGATTCTCAGGACGTCATATATGAATCTAACAATGATAGCGACAACTCTCAGCGACAAGATAAGAACCAAAGGAATCAATCTGGGCGACAGGACGAGCCATCTGCCTCTGTCATTCCGTCTGGGCGAAAACCAGTGGGTGGTGGTCTTCCGTTTCGGCGTTGTGGTTACTGTGGGGCTGAACGAGAAGGAGATTCAGGATATCTTTTCCGAGCTGAGCCCGTTCATGGACAACCCGCACAGCGTTCAGAAAAGCGAGGATATCGCCATAGATATAGGGGCGAAATCCGACAGCATAGAGAGCGGCAGTGTCAGCCTGGTGGAGCTCACCCGTGAGCATGTGCTTATCATGGCGGATATTTTAGCCAAGAGTGTTATGCTGGAGCGGTACGAATCGCTGATGCTGGAGATATTTACAGAGACAGAGCCCTTCGCCGAATATCTGATAAAAGGCAAGGGCGGAAAGGTGCGCCCGAACGAGCTGAAAAGAACCATCGGGGCGACTCTCATGACCCAGCAGATCATGGTGGGCAGGGTAGAGGTGAACGACAAGCCGGAGGTTCTGTGGGAACATCCGGAGCTGGAAAAATTCTATTCCCGTCTGGAGAACGAATACGAGATCAGAGAGCGCAACGATGCTCTGGAAAAAAAGCTGAGGCTTATCAACACCACGGCGGAAACCCAGCTGGGGCTTCTGCACAACGCGCACTCACTGCGGGTGGAGTGGTACATCGTCATACTGATCGTGTTCGAGATCTGCCTCACGCTTTATGAGATGTTTTTAAAGCATTAATGCCTGTTGTCCTTCAGCAGCATCACGCTGGGGACGCTTATTATAAACAGTATCGCCACCAGCAGAAAGACATGGTTGAACGCCATCATGGCGCTCTGTTTGGTTATTATGCCGTTTATCATCCGCATGCTCATGTCCTGCGACATCTGCTGGTCGTATCCGGACGACAGAAATTTTGACACAAATCCGTTATACATATTCATGGTATGATCGCTGACCGCGGTTATCTTCTCTGTCAGAAAGCTGTGGTACACAGACTCATATCGGGTGAGCAGTGTTGCGGACAGAGCTATCCCCACCGAACCGAAAACCTGACGCACGACATTATAAAGCCCCGTGGCGTCCGTCATATTCGATTTTTCCATGGTGGAGAGCGCCACAGTGGAGAGCGCCACGAATATCATCCCGAATCCCACCCCCTGTACCACCTGCGGGACAAAAATATCCCAGTATCCCATGTCCAGAGACAGAGTAGAGAGCTGCCAGAAGCTGAATCCGTTTATGGCGAGCCCGGAGGCTATCAGCGGTCTGGGTCCCAGCCGGGTATACAGCTTGCCCACCAGGGGCATGCAGACTGCCATGGCGAGGCTTCGGGGCATCATAGCCAGACCGGAGTCAAAGGCAGGATATCCCAGAAGCTGCTGAAGCAGAAGCGGCAGAAGAAACAGCGAAGCGAACAGACTGATGCCAAGTACTCCGCCCAGAAGAGTTCCGGTGGTGAAGGTTCTGTCTTTCAGCAGGCGCAGATTGACCGCCGGCTTGTCCGTGTTCAGCTCTCTGATGGTGAACAGGATAAGCCCGATCACAGCCGCCACCGCCAGAATCATAATATACTGAGACTCGAACCAGTCCTTTCTCTCTCCCTCTTCCAGCATCAGCTGGAGAGCGCCGAGACCGACTATCATGAAGGCGAGTCCGGGGATGTCCCATTTCTCCTTTTTGCGCTCCATATACGGAGGATCGAAAACGTATGTATAGGTGAGGAACATGCTGAGCAGTCCCACGGGAACGTTGATGTAAAAAATCCACGGCCATGAATAGTGGTCGGTGAGCCATCCGCCCAGTGTGGGACCGATGGCGGGACCCATGACGACTCCCAGCCCGAATATGCCCATAGCCAGACCCTGCTGGTGGGGCGGATAGTTCTCTCTCATGATAGCCTGAGATATGGGGACGAGAGCGCCTCCGGCTATACCCTGAAGTATCCTGAAGAAGATCATTGACCTCAGATCCCACGAAAGCCCGCACAGCACAGAGGTGACGGTGAACATCGCCACGCTGAACATATAAAAATTGCGGCGCCCGAAACGGGAGCTGATAAGCCCGATGATGGGCATTATGATAACGTTTGCCAGAATGTATGATGTGGACACCCAGGCGATCTCCTCAACGGAAGCGCCCAGATTTCCCTTCATGTAGGGCAGGGCAACGTTGACGATGCTGGTGTCCAACGCGCTCATGATCGCTCCGGACATTACCGTCAGGGTTATCATGAACAGGTGTTTCTGCGGCTGGCTCATCTTAGTTTGTCTTTACGCTGGCGATGACGGACAGACCGGGTATCAGTGATATGTCGGCGCTGTCTATGCTGTCCAGAATAATCTTAACAGGCACACGCTGAACCACCTTCACAAAGTTTCCAGTGGCGTTCTCCGCCGGAAGCAGGCTGAAAGATGATCCCGTGCCGGGCTGGATGCTGTCCACATGTCCGGCTATTTTGACAGACGGGAAAGCGTCCGCCTTTATCCTGACAGACTGTCCTATGCGGATGTCCTCAAGCTGTGTTTCTTTGAAATTTGCCTCCACCCAGAGCTTGTCATAGCTCACCATGGATATCACTGTCTGACCGGGCATGATATATCTGCCTTCCTTCACGTTGTTCTGACCTATCAGACCGTCCGAGGGGGCATATACGGATGTGCGTTCCAGATCCAGCTCCGCCGCTCTGACAGCCTGAAGAGAGGCGTTCGCCTTGAACTCCGCTGTTTTTCTGTCGGCACGCAGTGTGGTGAGGGTCGCCAGAGCTATATCCACAGACGAGGCTGACGCGCGTTTCTGTGCTCTGGACTCGTCCGCTTTCGCCTTAACGCTGTCGTAAAAATTTCTGGAGACCAGATTTTCATCCGCCAGTCTGCCGTATCTGTTCATCTCTTTCTTGGCGAAGTCGTCCTCTGTGGACGCTTTTTCCAGCAGAGAGCGTGACTGGTTCACCGACTGTTCCGCCTGACTGATGGCTGCGTCTATGCGGGCTATCTGCGCCATGGCGGCGGACAGCTCCTCTTTTCTCTGATCCAGCGCTATTTCATATTCCGCGGTGTCCAGCTCGAAGAGCTTGTCGCCCTTCTTCACCTTCATATTGTCCTCTATGTATACCTTCGCCACCTTTCCTTTCACCATGGGGGCTATGGGTACCACATCGCCTTTCACAAAAGCGTTGTCGGTGGATTCGTGATGTATGTTGAACATTATCTTCGGCAGAGCGTACACCGCCAGCAGGATGACGGCGGCTGTCAGTCCGGCGTAGAGCACGGTCTTTTTGCGCCTGATAGGCTTCTGTCTTTTTTCTTCAAACTTTTCGCTGTATTTTTCGGCGTCCATATTATTCTCCCAGTTTAAATCCGAAATAGTCGAGGCTGGTTCCTTCCGCTCTGCGGAGCACAGCCAGTCCGGCGCTGTGGTCGTAAAGAGCGTTCACCGAGCGTATCTGAGCGTCTATCAGGTCGTCCTGAAACTTCAGTATTCTGAATGTATCGGACAGTCCCTCGTTCATCTTTTTCATCTCCTGATCCAGAGTGGTTTCCGCCAGCGAGATAAATGTATTCGCTATGTCATAGCGCTTTTCTGCGCTTTCGATGCTGTTGATAGCGGTTCTGATGTCTGTTTTGGTGTCGTTCTCCGTCTTTTTCAGAGTGTATACCGCCGCCAGTTTTTCGTTTTTCAGGGACGCTGTTTTCGATTTCGCCCCTCTGGCGCCCAGCGGATAGCTGAAATTGACGCCCAGAAGCCACTGAACGCCGTCCGCTCTCGTCATGTCAAAGAGCGAGTCGGAGTATCCGCCCTCGAACTTGGTGGCGGAGTTCTCTGTTCCGGACAGACCGGAAGCGCCCAGAGTACCCACCAGATCTAGTTCGGGAAGCTGTTGATTGTCCATATATTTGATTGTCAGATCATACTTTTTCAGTTCAATTCTCTGTTTTTCTATATTCGGGCTCAGCTTAAGCGCTGTTTCATATGAAGCGGGGCAGTCTGTTTTCTCCGCATGAAAAACTATGTTTTCGGTGGAGGTGTATTCTCCGCTCACAGGTGTGTTGGTGAGGTTGGACAGTCTGTCGGCGGCGTTCTTCACCGCTTCTTTGGCTGATACGACTCTTTCCTGACGCCCGGCGAGGGCTGTTTCCGCCTGCTGAACCTCGGTCACGGGGATTATCCCCGCAGCGTATCTCTTTTTGTCATATTCCAGAAGGGACTGGGCCAGCGTTTCTGATCTCAGAGCCAGCGCCAGAATATCTCTGGCTCTGGACAGGCTGTAATATGCCTTCTCTATCGCCGCCGCTGTGTCGAGCATGCCGGAGTAAAGGTCAAACCTGTACTGCATGGCGGTCAGCTCAGCGTTTTTCACATCGGTGGTGTTTATGTCTCTGCCGAAGTTTTTCAGCAGGGGCTGTGTGATATTCATCAGAAATACGTTTCTGTATGACGGGTCGAGAGAATAATAGGGGTTGTTCGACCTGAGTCTCTCTGTTTTGAAAACGAATTCCCCGGTCATACCGCTGTAGTGAAGTTTTTTGAGAGACGCTTTGCCTGTGTATGAGCGTTCTCTCAGATAGTCCATGTTATAGGGCGTATAGTCCGTGGGGTCTTCATTGCCTTTTGCCGTCACGGATACGGTCACGGATGGGTCGAATCTGGAATCGGATACGTCTGTCAGGTCTTTTTTGGCGTCCGCCGTGCTTTTCTGAATCTGGATTGAGTAGCCGCGGGTCAGTCCGTCTGATATCGCCTGACGGAGAGTCAGCTCCTCCGCATGCGTCTGCAAAGCGGCTGACAGCAGGAAAAAAATAAAAAGGTACCTCATCTTAACCTCTGCTTTTTAAAGCGTTGTCGCAAAAATCAATACATGTCCCCAGCACAGAGCTGAAATCCACCTTGTGCAGGTTAGACATTCTCGTCATGCCTATCAGCATGGCTTTAAGTATCTTCGCCGAGTTTTCGGCGTTAACGTCTTGTCTGACAGAGCCGTCATCTATGCCCCTTTTTATGGCGGCGGCTATGATGCCTATGCTCTTTTCGCTGTTTCTTTTCACTATCTCGCACCTGTTTCCGTCATTGTCCAGGTGGGACGGCACATCACGGTGCAGAACGGTGAACTCCGCTCTGTTCTCTTCGGCGTAGCGGAAATGAAACTCCATGATGCTCCGGATGTTTTCCAGCCCTGTTTCTCCTATTTCGGAGGCGATGGTGAGCTGTTCCATATAGTCGATCACCATGTTTTCATATATCTGGCGCAGGATTCCCTGCTTGGTTCCGAAATGGTAAAAGACAGTGCCCTGAGCCGTGTCCGCCGCCTGAGCTATCTCAGACGCCGCTGTTTCGTTGAAGCCTTTTCCGGCGAAGAGCTTTGCCGCCTCTTTCAGAATTCGTGTCCGTTTGTCCATTTACTTCTCCTGACTGAGTAGTCAGTCAGTATATGCGAATCAAAAGTAATTGCAATACAAATTTTAGTCAGGGCTTTTTTTTGTCCGTATGCGGAGATGAAATGTTGAACAAAAACACTAAAAAGGTATCTTAAATAATAAAGGGAGAAAGCCATGAATATATCAAAATATATCGTACCCGTGCTTCTGATGTTCACCGTGTCCGCTCCGGCGGAGGCGGCCAAGTATGAGACGGCGATATTCGCCGGAGGGTGTTTCTGGTGTATGGAGCCTCCGTTCTCCTTTCTGGACGGGGTGAAGGACGTTTCCGCCGGATATACGGGCGGGCACACGGAAAACCCTACATATGAACAGGTTTCCACAGGCAGAACAGGGCATTACGAAGCCGTCAGGATTGTTTATGATCCGAAGAAAGTGGGCTATGACAAACTTCTGGATATCTTCTGGAAGAACATAGACCCCACAGATGACGGAGGTCAGTTCGCCGACAGAGGCACTCAGTATCTGACAGCGGTGTTCTACACCACGCCCCAGCAGAAGGACATAGCCGAGAGATCGAAAGAGGCGCTGGGCAAATCCGGCAAATTCAAAGCGCCCATAGCCACAGCCGTTCTGCCGGCTAAGAAATTTTATGCGGCGGAAGCGTATCACCAGAACTATTTTCAGACCAACTCCGATCACTATAACAGATATAAAGTAGGTTCGGGACGAGCAGGATATCTGGAAAGGACATGGTCGAAAGACAGCAAATGGGACGGATTCAAAAAACCGTCCGACAGCGAGCTGAAAAAGAAGCTGAAGCCCATGCAGTATGACGTGACCCAGAAAGAGGGCACTGAGCGGGCATTTGCCAATGAATTCTGGGACAACCACAAAGAGGGTATATATGTGGACGTGGTGTCCGGCGAGCCGCTCTTCTCATCCACGGATAAATATGACTCCGGCACAGGCTGGCCCAGCTTTACAAAGCCTATAGAAAAATTTTCGCTGACGGAGCACTCGGACAGAAAGCTGTTCAGTGTGCGCACAGAGGTGCGGAGCAGACATGCCGATTCGCATCTGGGGCATGTTTTCGATGACGGACCGAAGGACAGAGGCGGGCAGAGATACTGCATCAACTCCGCCGCTATGAGGTTCATCCCGAAAGAAAACCTTGAAAAAGAGGGATACGGAGAGTATCTGAAACTGTTCAAATAATTTACAGAGGGTGGGTGTCTGATATGATGGAATACAGGTTTCTGACAGGTCCCGATGACGCTTCTTTCTGCCGCAGAGTGACAGAGCATCTGAATGACGGATGGACGCTGTACGGCAGTCCCGCTCTCACGGTGAAAGACGGAGTGGTTATAGCCGGGCAGGCTGTGACCAGAGAGAAGAAAGAGGCTCAGGGGTTTTGCAGCAAGAACGCTTGCGGAGTTGAGAAAGACTAATCGAATATGGGGTGCAGGTTATCCATGCGCCCCTTCACTGTCAGCTTTTTTCTGAAGCCCAGCATTCCGGCGTAGCCGTGCAGGTCTATCTCTGATGATGCCGGATTCTTTTTGTTCAGGGTGATTCTGCCCTGCATATCCAGCTCGGTCTTGCCGTCCGCTTTCAGCGAAATGATGTTCAGCACACTGCCGTCCGCCTCCACCACCGCCGTGACGTTCTCGAACTCTATATCGCCCAGAGGCGAGGGCATTACAGCCTTTTCCATCCCGGCGAAAACTTTTGATTTCTCTTTTCCGGCGCTCAGAAATCCTTCCAGACGCACTCTGCCCTCCATGCGGATGGGCTCTCTGATGAAATCCAGCGCCTGACCGGATGTCTCCAGAGTGAATTTCACTGAGTCGGTGGACACCACAGCATCGGCGTTAAAAATTCCCTTTGATCTCACGGTGGTCTTTTTGCGTATCAGCATCAGCGGATTATGCCCGAAACTGATATCGCCGATCTCTCTGCCGTCTATGGTTACGCCGAAATATTCCGTGGAAAACATCCTTTCGGAAACTTCCTGCGCTTTGAAAGTCATTCCCGTATTTTTCTGAGTGTTTGAGATTATGCGGTCAATGAACGCCTGATAAGGCATGAACAGCCAGAGTGACGCCGTGAAAGACGCCAGAAACACCGCCGCCGCTATGAGAGCTTTGTTCATTGTTTTTCCGCTTCGATGACCAGATTCAGCCTTTTTTCATTGTCGAACCGTTTTTTGATACTGACGGAAGTCAGGCGTATGTTGGAAGGTGTCTCCATCAGACGGATGAACTCCACCGCCTCGTCACCTGTCAGGCTGTCCAGACGCATCACCGCCGCTTCGGCGGCTCCGGTCTTTTTCGGCTTAACATCGGAGAGTCTTTCGGACAGTTCGGTCTTCTGCGCCGTGTCTTCTATATATGTCAGCAGTCCTGATTCCGTGGGAACGCTGATTCCGTCCGGACGCATGGACCTGACATACAGCTCCAGCGCTTTCTGGGTCTTTTCCTGAACGGAGGCTATGGACGCGTCAGTCTTCTTCTGCAATGACACAAAAGCGCCGTGTGTCCAGTAGAACACCAGAAAAATAAGCCCCAGCGCTATGATGGCGGTTTTGACTCTGTTGTCCATCAGAACCTCAGAGTGAAGGAGACTGCTCCCTCACCTTTTTTTGTATTGATAATAGTCACGTTTTTTCCTGTTTCTATGCTCAGCTTCTTTTTGAAATCTTCTATAAAGGCAAAGTCACGGGCTGTGCCCTCATATGTGACGCTGTCGCTCTTTATATCTATGGACGTGGCGGTCACGGCGTCTGTCTGGGTTCTGCTGATCTGTTCTAATATCCGGGTCACGGCATATGCGGAAGCGGAGTCTTTCTTAGCCGCTTTCGCCATCAGCATTCCGTAGGGGTCGGGAGTATCCGCTGTGCCTGCCTTCACATACACATCGTTCAGCATGGCTTCGGCCGCTTTCAGCCTGTCTGTCTTGTCGTGCAGACGGAAATAATATCCGCTGAAAAACAACAGCCAGCAGAGCAGGGCGGCGGCAACGGGCAGTTTATATCTGTTGATATCCAGATTATTCTTCTTAACAGACGGAATGGAGAGTGACGCCGTTGTCACGGGAATATCTATTACGGTGGGTTCGGCGGGGGGAATGTGTGTCAGTACATCGTCTCTGACCTCCACGGACGCCGAGCCGAAGGAATGGATGAAATTGTCTGAAACGCTGTAAAGCATTGTCAGGGGAGTGGTGACAGAACCGGCTCTTTCCATCGCTTTTCTGATGTCCGCTCTGCCTGTCAGGCTCGGGTCAAAAAGCGCTATGAGGATGTGTTCGCCTTTTCTGTAGAAACCGAAATCTTTTATCATATCCTGCGGAAAACCTGTCAGCAGAAAGTTTTCTATGAATTTAGCGGGATTTTTTCCGGCTGACTGCGGAAACTGCATGTGAGTGTATGTGACAACGCTGTCGTCTATAACCAGCCTGAACCCGGGCTTCAGAGTGTCCAGAGCGGAAGAGTCCGCCGGAGTTTTTGTTCTGCCGTTCAGCAGAAAGAAGCCTTTGCTGTTCAGGATCAGCTGTGTATCAGTAGAACTGTTCATCCGGTCCCGCCATAAATCTTATTAGACGCATAGTGTTCACGTTCTTGCTTACCAGAGCGTGATAAAATCTCGGTCTGTTGTTTAAGGTTACTGTAGTCTTTATATAAAATAAAGCGCTTTTTACTGTGATGTACGGAAGCGCCTCCATATAGACCGATTCGGATATGCTCGCTGCGTTCTTCACCGAAGAGACGTCCTTGAACCCTTCGGACTTGGCGTAGTTTACTATGGAGTCGGCGCTGTCTTTCAGCTCCGGCAGAAGAGCCGATATGGTTTCGGCATCGGCGAAGTTGATGTTTATCGCCTTTTCGCCTGTGCCGGCGGTGAAATATTTTTTCATAATGGGATAGTCTTCCGCAGACATGATGAGTTTCAGCTCCGCCAGACTGTTCAGGGGGGCGTTTTTGGTGTGGATATCCGATCCGTTGAACGTATATGTCCGTCCCTCGCCGCCGCCTGTGGACGTGGTTTCGTCAGTATCTATGTAGTCGGCAATCTCGGCGCAGGAGACGCTCTTTATATTTTCATCGTCAAAAATCTTTTCGCATGCCGCCATGAAAACGTCATATGCCTTATCTTCCGTCAGCTTCAGCGTGTTCAGGTCTATTTTAGCGTTCACGGGTCTCACATACACGGACACTGTGCCGTATGGGACTTTTGCCGGGGGAATCTGCGCCCAGTCGTCAAAGGCATAGTCATAGGCGTTGTCGTCCTTCTTTATAACCTCTTCCACGCCCTTCACGGCGGAAACGGCGTATATCTCCGACTGGCTGTCATAGAAGTCGTCAGATGTTTTTTCATAGCTTTTCATGCTGTTCTCATACATGACGATCACCGCCATAGCGCAGAAACTGATAAAGATCAGCACGCTGATGAGCACCGAGCCTCTGTTGTTCATTCCGACACCCCTTCGGATGTCATGGCGCATCCCGATGTCATTTTGAAGGTGTGTCCGGCGTGGCGGAAGGATATCTGTATTATGGTGTCGGATTTGTCATATTCCTCGGTGAACCTGTATCCGTTGTGGGAGAGAGCCAGCAGGTCTTCCGTGTCCGGCAGCAGCCTGAGCTCCCACTCATATTGTAGCTCGTCAGATGTCTCACTGCGTATGAGCCAGCCGTCATCCACATAGTATGTCACGTCCACGGGAACGGCTTTTTCCAGCTTTATACTGTTGGATGTTCTGAATGTTATTTTCGAGTTTTCACCCGATCCGTCTATCGTCAGGGTGTCTTTATAGAGCTGAGCCATGTCCGCCTTAACCAGTTTGCGGAAATTCATCAGCAGGGCGTTTTCGCTGTTCTTTTTCTGCGCCGCCTCACGGGTGTTCAGAACGGATGTGAGCATGCCGTAAAGCCCTGTGATTATGATGGCGGAGACAGCCAGCGCCGCCAGCATCTCTATCAGGGTAAAACCTTTATTGCTGACTTTCATAGTAATAGTACACAGCCTTGATATCTTTGGATTCGCAGGTGAGTTTCATTTCATTGACTTCGGAATAGAGAGCCGCTCCGGTCTCTGTGGAAAATTTTATCTCTGTGCCGTCAGGCAGTCTTTTTTTATCTTTAAAGTTCTTTCCTGGATAGTTCATCAGCTCCATCACACGCTGATAGCAGGCTTCGGTGACAAAAGATTTCTGTTCGCTGTAGCTCGCCGTGTCGGCGGAGACATATGCCAGACGATACACGCCCAGCATGCCTATGGACAGGATAACCAGCGCTATGAGAACTTCCAGCAGGGTGAATCCTCTATTCATCTTATCACCACTGTCTTTGTGACGGGATCCGCTGAGATGATTCTGCCTGATGTGTCTGTCAGATCGAACTGGTCGAAAACATCGTCAGGATAGAAGCAGATGACGTACTGCCCGCCTGCGGAGGGGGTGCCGTTTATATCCGCCGATACTATGGGGTCGGATGACGGCGTCAGCTTTTTCTTCTCTTCGGTATAGATAGCTGACGAGCCTTTTTCGCCCCGCAGACAGACCTGTCTGTTCAGCTCATGGGCATTTTTCAGCTGTTCAGTTATCATCGAGCTGAAGGCGTCCTCTCTGCTCTGTCCGGCAATGCCGTTCTTCGCCAGTCTGGGCATCAGTGCCGATATGCCTATGCCGATGATTATGATAACCACCAGCAGCTCTATCAGCGTGAAGCCGCTATTGCGCGATCTCAAAACTTCTGATGTCGGCATTGACTCCTTCGCCGCCCTCTTTTCTGTCCGCGCCGTAGCTGATTATTTCGTAGTCTCTGTCATCCTCTCCGGGGCTTCTGTAGAGATATGTTCCGCCCCAGGGGTCTTTGGGTACGCCGCCTTCCAGATATCCGCCTTTTTTGAAATTAACAGGCACAGGCTCTATTCCCGTCTGGGTGATGAGCGCTTCCAGACCCTGTTCGGTGGTGGGATAGATGCTGTTTTCGAGCTTATATATTTTCAGGGCGGATTCGATCGCCCTGATGTCCAGCTTGGTTTTGGTTATTCTGGCTTCGTCAGGTTTATCAAGCAGTTTAGGAACTATCAGACTGCCCAGAATACCCAGAATAACCAGAACCACTAATATCTCGATTATTGTGAACCCTTTGTTATTTTTCATTTTTTCACCCGTTTACAAATAAATACCGTTTGACAGAATACTACAATAAAAAGGATAATTTGTCATGGTTAAAAAGTCTGAAAAAACGTCAGCGATTTTTGGTTTTTTTGTGGCGGCGGGTCTTTTGTGGCTCGGGGTCAGGCTCTACATGGGCAGGGTGGTTTTTCCTGAGCCTTTCATGGTGCTGGTGCTTCTGGTGATCGCTCCTGTGTGCGAAGAGCTGTTTTTCAGGGGTTTTGTGCAGGATGTCATCAGACGCAGGCTCGTTTACGGGCTTTTCGGCTTGACTCTGGCTAATGTTTTAACGTCTGTTCTGTTCGCCTGCGTCCATCTTTTTTCATGGGGGGCTTTTCACTCCCTGCTGGTATTTTTCCCTTCTCTGGCGTTCGGATATGTGTTTGACCGCACGGGAAAGATCAGTCTGTGCGTGCTTCTTCATGCTTTGTATAACCTGAACGCATTTATTGTTTAAAAATATTTCCGGAGATGGTAGTTTATTTCTATGAAAACAGCTAAAATTCAGTTTGTTATATATCCTGTGCTGGTGGGTGTTTTTCTGGCATGGTTCGTTACAGGGGCGCTGCGCTACTTTGTGTCCGCTCCGCAGACCGACACCACCGGAATGAAGCATGAGCGTGTCCGTCAGGACGGCGGCATGCCTGATTTCGGGCTTATCCGTAGAAAAAACATCTTTAAGGCGGACGTATCCGCCGTGAAAGATACTCTGGACGCTGTGGGCTTCTCCGCCTCGTCCGCTCCGGATTCCGCTCCCGCTCAGCAGTCCCTCAGGCTCTCCGGCATACTGAAAGGCACCTATATGTCCTATGTCATTCTGAAGGCTGACGGTAAAAATCTGGTGCTGAAACAGGGAGTGGAGAAAGAGGGCTACAGACTGAAAACAGCCTATGACGACCATGCAGAGATAGAGACGGAAAACGGGCTGACCACAGTATATCTGGAGAGCTCTAAAGTAACCGTTGACTCATCCGGCGGTAAAATGCCCGTAAACACCGACAAGGTAACCATGCCCAGAAAAGAACTGGTGGGCAAGCTGTCCAACATCAACTCCGTGATGAAAGCCGTTATGATAACTCCTTTCGAAAGAAAGGGAAAGTTCGTGGGATACAGACTGACTAAGATGAAGCCTGACTCCGCTCTGGCGAGGCTGGGGCTGGTGTCCGGCGATGTCATCATCCGGCTGAACGGAAAAGAGCTGAAAGATCCGGCGATCTTCTTCGACGCTCTGTCCAATACCGAAAATTTAAGTTCAATTACAATAGATCTGGAAAGAAACTCAGCCAAAAAGACCATCTATGTGGAGATAATATGACCGTCAGAAAACTTACTCTAACATTCCTTTTATCGCTGTTCTGCCTGACATCATTCGGGACGGGATTCAATGTGAATTTCAGCGATATGGAGCTGAACGATTTCGTCAGCTTTGTTTCAGAATTCACCAAGAAGAATATAGTCTATGACAGGTCTATGCTGAAAGGAAAGGTGAGCATCGACTCACAGTCCCAGATACGCTCCGCTGACGTTCTGGATATCTTCGCCTCCACACTGCGAGCCAACGGGTTCGAGCTGGTGGACAGGGGCAAATATTATGAGATAGTGCGCCAGAGTGACTATATGGATATAGACGATTCATCCGGCACAGAGGGCGAGAACGCCCTTATCACCACTGTGATATATCCGAAAAATTTCGACTCCCGGATTCTGGCTAACGTGCTGAACAAGCTGAAATCAAAAGGCGGATATGTGGAAGTGATGAAAGGCATGAACGCCGTCATCATCAGAGACCGCCTGAACAGAATAGTAAAAATACGCAATTTTATAGACAAGCTGGATACCAGAGCGGATTCGCTGACTCTGCGTACGGTGAAGGTGGAGAATGCCTCAGCCGTGAATGTGGCGGACAGGCTGGTGAAACTCTTCGCCGAGATGGAGAAGAAGAACTACATCGCCACCGACCCGGTGGTGGTGGCGGACGAATATTCCAACATGCTTCTGGTGGCGGCTGACGAGCACGATTACGAAAAGCTGATGTATATCATCAAACAGCTCGACACAAAAAGCCCCGGAAGCTACAACGCCCCGAAGGTATTTTATCTGAAAAATGCCAGCGCAGAGGACGTGGGCAAGGTGCTCGCCAGTCTGACAGGCAACATCAGCAACCCCACGGACAAAAAAGCGGACAACACAAAGGCTTCCGTGACATATGATAAATCCACCAACTCCATAATCGTTTTCGGCGATCAGGATCTCTATGCCAAGGTGGAATCTCTGGTACAGAAGCTGGATATACAGAGAAAACAGGTCTATGTGGAGGCTCTGATTCTGGAGACCACACTGGACAGCGGAAATAAATTCGGCGTGGAATGGCTGGCAGGAGCAGGCAGCGGCAGCGCCGCCGGAACCATCGGCTATGTGAACGATTCCGGATCGCTGGTTGACTTTCAGTCGTCCACTCTGGACGGCGAATCCCCTAATTTCAGCGCTCTCTCGGGCGGGTTCAACCTGGGCGTGCTCGGAAACATCATATCATACGAAGGGGTTAACTTTCCCACTCTGGGGCTTCTGGCTAACTTCGTGAAGACCGCCAGCGGCATAAACATCCTCTCCAATCCCCAGATACTCACTCTGGACAACGAAGAGGCGGAGGTTTTCGTGGGGGAGAACAGACCGTTCCTCACCAGCACCAAATATGACTCAAATAATCAGCCCGTATATTCATACGACTATAAAGACGTTGGCGTTAAGCTCAAAATCATTCCCCAGATATCCGCTGACGACACCATCACCCTCAAGATAGAGCAGGAAGTGAAGAAAGTGTCCGAGAGCACTACAGTAGCCACAGCTCCCATAACCCTGACACGCTCCACCAAGACGAAAGTGAAGCTGAAAGACGGCTCCATGATGGTAATAAGCGGTCTGCTGAAAGACGACTCCACAAAGAGCAACTCCGCCGTGCCCGGTCTCGCCAACATCCCCATACTCGGCTGGCTGTTCAAGACCAAATCCGGCAGCTATGAAAAGACGAATATGATGGTCTTCATCTCCACATATATCATCAACACTCAGCAGGAAGCGGACAAGCTGACAGAGAAGAAACACTCGGAATCTGTCGAGTTCAACAAAGAGATAGACGAAAAAATCCGCAAAGAGTTTAAATAATGCAGTACAGCGAAATACTTGAGCTGTATTTAAAATATCCCGACCGCACAGGATTCGTCCCGGAAGAGGGAGACGGTTCCGCTGTGATACTCTATCACGGCGCTCAGGGGCTGGAAAAAGCGAGACATCTGGCTATGGTTTCCGGATGTTCTGATGTGCGGGAGGCGGACAGACAGCGGATTTATTCCGTTATCGAGTCCATCGAATCCGCCAGATCGGACGAGTTTCAGGCTCATGTTCAGGAGCTGGACGAGGGGGACGACATACTGTCTGCCTCATATGATGACGCTCCCATAATCCGTTTGGTGAACACCACCGCCATAAAAGCCGTGAAATCAGGCGCCAGTGATATACATTTCGAAGGAATGACAGGCAGGTTCGCCGTGCGCTTCCGCATAGACGGCAAGCTCGCCACCGTCAGGGAATTTCCGAAAAACATTCAGGATTCCGTTATCGCCAGAATAAAAGTCATGTCCGATCTGGACGTGGCGGAGACCAGAAAGCCGCAGGACGGACGCATCAACCTGAAGATAGGCAGCCGTGACGTGGACATCAGGGTTTCCACCATCCCGTCAGTCACAGGCGAGAAGGCGGTATTAAGGATTCTGGAAAAATCAGCCGGAACCGTATCGCTGGAAAAGACAGGCATGCCCGAAAATATGCTCCCGGCGTTCAGAAAGATGATAAAGCGCCCCAACGGTATCATACTGGTGACAGGTCCTACAGGATCGGGTAAAACCACCACACTCTACTCCGCCCTGGGCGAGATAGTGAGTGACGACATAAACATCATGACCATCGAAGACCCGGTGGAATATCATAACGAAAAGATAACTCAGGTTCAGGTGAACAGAGCGGTGGATATAACATTCGCCTCCGCTGTGCGCTCGTTTCTGCGTCAGGATCCGGATGTGATTCTGATAGGCGAGATCAGGGACAAGGAGACGGCTCAGGCGGCTGTCCAGGCATCGCTGACGGGTCACCTCGTGCTGTCCACTCTGCACACCAACTCAGCGCCCACGGCAGTGGCGAGGCTGATAGATATGGATGTTGAACCGTTTCTGCTCTCATCGTCTCTGGTTTCCGTCATAGGGCAGAGGCTGGTGAGAAAGCTGTGCCCGCACTGCAAAAAAGCGGTGGAGACGGACGCCTATGTCCGTGAGTTCTTCGCCGAGGCGGGGGATATGCCGGGCGTGATATTTGAGCCTGTGGGGTGCGGCGAGTGCATGCACACAGGATATGCCGGCAGGACGGGGATTTTCGAGATGCTGAACGTGGACGACAGCATCAGACGGCTGATAAACGCCAAATCGGACGCCTCCGGAATCGCTCATGAGGCCATGAAGGCAGGATACAGACCGTTCATCTATCACGGGTTTCATCTGGTGAGCTCCGGCGTGACATCGGCGGGCGAAGTGATAGCCGTTACAGGATCAAAATAATGCCTTTTTTTATATATGACGGGGTGGACTCACAGGGAAAACCCGCCAAAGGACAGATAGAGGCACAGAGCCGAAACGCCGCCCTGTCAAAGCTGATGGCGGAGGGAGTTCTGGTTTCGTCCATCAGCGATGTTCTGAATAAAAAAAGGGCTCTGTTTTTCAGTTTTTCATCTAAAAAGAATACGGCTGATATCTTTTTTCAGCTCTCCATAATGCTTACAGGCGGAATACCGCTCACCAAAGCGCTCACCGTGACATCCGAGACACTTAGGGACAAGAGGATGAAGAGGGCTCTGCTGGATATCTGCGCCAAGGTGTCATCGGGTATGCGTTTTTCTGATGCCATGAAGGAGCAGGACGGCGTGTTCAGCGAGCTGTATATACATCTTATCAGAACATCCGAGAAGGTGGGCAGACTGCCTCAGGTGCTTCTGGATATATCCCGTTTCGAAGAGGAGCGCAGAAAGGCGGGCGAAAAGATTGTGGGCGCCATGATATACCCATCTGTCGTTCTGACGCTGGGTTTTGCCGTGGTTACCTTCATGCTGGCGTATGTCGTTCCCAGATTGCAGGATATTTTCAAAAGTGCCGGAGCGGAGATTCCAGCCGCCACAAAACTTCTGCTTCTGGTGTCGTCATTTCTTCAGGTGTTCGGTCTGCCTCTGTTTCTGATACTGCTGGTGTGTCTGGGAGTTTTTCTGAGAGCCTACAGAAAGAAAGGCTCTTTCCGTCTGAATCTGGACAAAAAGCTCTACAGAATCACTATAATCAAAGACGTCACCGCCGCCAGACTGTCGCATGTGCTGGGATTCCAGCTGAAAGAGGGGCTTCCTCTGGTGGAGGCGCTCAGGAACTGTGCCGGGAGCATAGGCAACGCCTATGTGAGCGAGGGCATCAGAGATATAGCGGACAGCGTGGCTTCCGGTAAAAAATTCTCCGACAGTGTGAACGAGAGCGGGCTCTTCAGCGAGCTGTTCTCCGCCGCCGCCGCCACAGGCGAGAAGAGCGGCAGCCTCTATGAGCTGATGGAGCACGTCAACATTTACTATTCCAGAAAGACAGAGCAGTTCACCGCCCGGTTCGTTTCCGTTGTGGAGCCTGTTTTTATAATGTTTATAGGTATTGTAGTGGGTTTTATCGTCATTTCCATCATGGAGCCTCTGTTCTCTATCAACTCTCTTGTGAAATAGTTATTTTTTTGCTTGTTTTTTACATGGCGGATAGAGTATTTTTAAGCCTGCTTAAAAAGAAAGTCATAATATAATTGAGAGGGTGCATTGGGTATCGAGAATATCAGAAATTTCAGTATCATAGCTCACATCGACCACGGCAAATCCACAATAGCCGACAGACTCATTGAGTTTACATGCGCTGTGGACAAGCGTCAGATGAGAGATCAGATTCTGGACAGCATGGACATAGAGAGAGAAAGAGGGATAACCGTAAAGGCGCAGACCATCAGGCTGAAATATAAGGCGGATGACGGCGTGGAATATATCCTGAACCTGATAGATACCCCCGGACACGTTGACTTCTCATATGAGGTGTCCAGAAGCCTTGCCGCCTGTGACGGCGCTCTTCTGGTGGTGGACGCGGCACAGGGCGTGGAGGCGCAGACCATAGCCAACGCATATATGGCTGTGGAGCAGAACCTCGACCTCGTTCCGGTGCTTAACAAGATAGACCTGCCCAGCGCCGACCCCGAAAAGGTGCAGGCTGAGATAGAAGACATTATCGGCATAGACGCTTCCGAGGCTGTGAAAGCCAGCGCCAAAGCCGGTATCGGCATAAAAGAGATTCTGGAAGCCATCGTAAAGCGCATGCCCGCGCCCATAGGTTCCGCCGACAAGCCTCTGAAGGCGATGATAGTGGATTCATGGTATGATTCATATCTTGGCGTTGTGGTTCTTCTGCGTATGATAGACGGCGAGCTGAGAGCCGGAGACAAAGTGCAGTTCATGGCGAGCAAGGCGGAACGTGTTGTGGACGCCGTGGGCTATTTTCTTCCGAAACCCGTTAAACATGAAGTTCTGCGTCCCGGAGAGGTTGGTTTCATGACCGCCTCTATCAAGGACATCAGAGAAATAGATATAGGCGACACAGTCACCAATCCGAAAAAACCTACAGACAGCCCGTTTCCGGGGTTTAAGAAGGTTAAGCCGGTGGTCTTCTGCGGTATGTATCCCGTGGATTCAGCCGATTATGAAGATCTGAGAGACGCTCTGGAAAAACTGTCCCTGAACGACAGCTCCATCTCCTTCGAGGCGGAGACGTCTGCCGCTCTGGGCTTCGGATACCGCATCGGTTTCCTCGGTCTGCTCCACATGGAGATCATTCAGGAGAGGCTGGAGCGTGAGTTCAACCTCGATCTGGTGAGCACCGCTCCCACCGTTATCTACCGCATCAAAAAGCGCAACGGCGAGTTACTGGAAATAGACAACCCGGCGGGCATGCCCGACCCCACAGAGATAGAATATATCGAAGAGCCCGTCATCGCCGCCACGGTGATCCTGCCCGAGGAATATGTGGGCGGGGTTATCCAGCTTCTGATTCAGAGGCGGGGCATACAGAAAAATATAAAATATATCAGCGAGACAAGAGTCATTCTGGAATACACACTGCCTCTGGCGGAGGTGGTGATGGATTTCTATGACAAGCTGAAGTCAAACTCCAGAGGCTATGCCTCCTTCGATTATGAAATGGACGGATATCAGAGAGCCGATCTGGTGAAGCTCGATATTCTTCTGAACAAAGACAAGGTGGACGCCCTCTCTATAATAGTGCATAAGGATCAGGCGTTTTATAAAGGACGTGATCTGGCGGACAAGCTGAAAGACGTTATCCACAGACAGATGTTCGACATCGCCATTCAGGCGGCGGTGGGCAACAAGATCCTCGCCAGAACCACAGTGAAGGCATTCAGAAAGAATGTTACCGCCAAATGTTACGGGGGCGATATAACCCGTAAGAAAAAACTGCTGGAAAAGCAGAAACAGGGTAAAAAGCGCATGAAGAACGTGGGCAACGTGGAGATTCCGCAGGAAGCGTTCCTCGCCGTGCTGAAATTAGGTGACAGTTAAAATGAGCGAAAACGAGACAAAAGAACAGGACACGAAAGAGCAGATAACAGGCGAAAAGCCGAAGAAGGACTCATTCCTCGACTCCCTTATAGTGGCGGTGGTTATCGCCATGATAATCAAGGGGATTCTGCTCCAGACATATACCATTCCGTCTGAATCCATGGTGGGAACTCTGCTGAAAGGCGACTTTATTCTGCTGAACCGTCTGGCTTACACATTCAGCGAGCCCAAAAGGGGCGATGTCGTTGTGTTCGAATATCCTCTCGACCCCTCAAAAGATTTTATCAAACGTGTGATCGGAGCCCCCGGCGACAGGATCATGATGAAAGATAAAGTCGTTTATGTGAACGGAGTGGAGCAGGAAGAGATTTATAAAAAGACCAACGGCATGATGTCCATGCCCGAGAGCATGACCATAAAGGACAACTTCTCCGAGTTCACAGTGCCGGCTGGAAAATATTTTATGATGGGCGACAACAGAGACAACAGCTATGACAGCCGTTTCTGGGGTTTTGTGGACGAGAGCAAGGTGAAGGGCAGGGCTGTGATGATCTACTGGTCGCTGGACACTCCCCAATACAATTCGGCATGGGCTAAGTTTCCCCTGAGCATGCTGAGATTTCTCAATCCGAAATATGACAGGTTTGAAAGGTTCTTTAAACCTATAAAATAATCCGGAAGAAACACTGTAATTGAAATAATCTTCTTTGTATGTAATAATTATATAATTCAGAAATAAGGTGAAAACCGTGAATCTCAAATATAACACAATTCTTCTCAAACTCAGCGGAGAAGCCCTTATGGGCGAGTCCGAATACGGCATCGATTTTAATACCGCAAGTTTTATAGTTAACGAAATTAAAGAAGTAGTGGAGATGGGCGTTCGTGTCGGCGTGGTTGTCGGCGGGGGCAACATCTTCAGAGGGATACAGGGCACAGCCCGGAATATGGACAGGGTGACAGCGGACTACATGGGAATGCTGGCGACCGTTATCAACTCTCTGGCTCTTCAGGACGGACTGGAAAAGGTGGGCGTTCCCACCAGAGTTCAGACATCTATCGAGATGCGCCAGATAGCGGAGCCTTTCATCAGACGCCGTGCTATGCGCCATCTGGAAAAGAGCAGGGTGGTTATATTCGCAGCCGGAACCGGAAACCCCTATTTCACAACTGACACAGCCGCCACACTCAGAGGCACGGAGATAAACGCGCAGGTGATTCTGAAAGCGACCAAAGTAGACGGAGTATATACCGCTGATCCTAAAAAGGACAAAAACGCCGTTAAGTTCGACACCATCCCCTATCTGGACGTGCTGAACAAAGGGCTTCAGGTGATGGACTCCACAGCTATTACCATGTGTATGGACAATAAGATACCGATTATCGTTTTTGATATATACGGCAAAGGGAACATGAAGAGACTTGTTCTCGGCGAAAAAGTAGGAACCATAGTGGAGGGATAAGACAATGGCAGCAACTGTTATGCAGGAAACAAAAGAAAAGATGGAGAAAACCATTCATCATTATAAAGAGGAACTCAAAAGCATCCGCACAGGCAGAGCCTCCATCGCCATGATGGACAATGTGAAGGTGGACTACTACGGAACACCCACACCCCTGTCCGGCGTTGCCACACTCAGCGCCCCAGAACCCAGACTGATAACCATCGCCCCATGGGACGCCAGCATGATAGCTCCCATAGAAAAAGCTATCCTGAACGCCAACATGGGCTTTAACCCGTCCAATGACGGAAAGATAATCCGCATCCCCGTGCCCCAGCTCACAGAGGAACGCAGAAAAGAGTTCGTGAAACATGTGAAAAAGATGGCAGAGGATACAAAAGTAGCCGTGCGCAACCTGAGACGTGAGGCGAACGACAGAATCAAAAAGCTGGAAAAAGATAAAGAGATATCTGAAGACGATTCTAAGAAATTCCTCGATCAGATCCAGCATGTCACAGACGACTACATCAAAAACGTGGACACAGTGACAGAGGCAAAAGAAAAAGAGATCATGGAGATATAGTGACCGACCTGACGATCCCCAAGCATCTGGCCGTGATAATGGACGGCAACGGGCGTTGGGCGAAGTCCAGAGGACTCCCCAGAGTTTTCGGACACAAGAAAGGCGCCGAGGTTGTCAACGATGTGGTGAAATACTGCTCCGGATGCGGCGTCAAATATCTCACGCTTTATACATTTTCCACCGAAAACTGGCTGCGTCCGAAAGACGAGGTCAGCTTTCTGATGGATCTGCTGAATAAATACCTCGAGAAAGAGGTGGAGGAGATGGACAGGAACAACATCCGTCTGCTCGTCTCCGGCAGGCTGAACATGCTTCCGGAGAGCTCCAGAAAACTGATAGACAGTTCCGTTTCCAAACTGTCCGGCAACACGGGCATGGTGCTAAATCTGGCGCTGAGCTACGGCGGCAGGGGAGAGATAGCGGACGCTGTGAAGATAATAGCCGAGAGAGTCCGTTCCGGGGAGATAAATCCTCAGGACATAGACGAGGCTCTGCTGGCGGAGAATCTATACAATCCTGAGGTGCCGGACACGGATCTCATCATCAGGACCGGCGGGGAACGCCGCATCAGCAATTTTATGCTGTGGCGGGCGGCTTACGGGGAGTTTTATTTCACTGACTGCCTGTGGCCTGATTTCAACAGTGAAGAGCTGGACAAAGCATTCGCCGATTTTTCCGGCAGAGTGCGCAGATTCGGCATGACAGACGAACAGGTGAGCAAAGAACGTGGGTGACAGAAACAAACGTATCCTGACAGCGCTTATAGCGATTCCTCCTATAATCGCCTACATCATATATTTTGACGATTTCGGCTTTTTTCTGGCTGTGCTTCTGCTGATACTTCTCAGTGTCAGAGAATTTGTGGCGATGCTTGAGTGTGCCGGAATCAAGGTTATGAATTGGCCGACATATTTCGGCTCTATCTGCCTTCCTTACGGAATCTATACGGCGGACGTGCGGTTTTTCTCCGGCGCCCTGCTTCTGACTGCTGTTCTGACTATGAGCTCTAAGCTCTTCTCCGAAGAACCGCTGAAAGACACGTTTGATTCCATCGGAGGAACGCTGATAGCGGTGCTCTATGCCCCGCTTATGTTCTCCTTTCTGGTGCTGCTCAGAAAACTGGGCGTGCACTATATCTTCCTGCTCTGTATCCTGATATGGATGAGCGACACAGCCGCCTATTTCATAGGGTGCAGGTTCGGCAGACGCAAGCTGTATGAGAAAATCAGCCCGAAAAAGAGCGTTGAGGGCGCCATAGCCGCATATGTGGGCGGTGTGGGCGCCGGTCTGATATATTCATCTTTCTTTCTGGATATCCCCATGGCGCATGCCGCCGCCGCATGCACATTTGTTGTGACAGCGGGCATAGTGGGCGATCTGGTGGAATCCATGTTCAAACGCAGGGCAAAGATAAAAGACTCAGGAAGCCTCATCCCGGGGCACGGAGGCATACTGGACAGGGTGGATTCTCTGCTGTTCGGCGCTCCGGTACTCTATCTATATATAAGCTATTTCGTGTAATATGAAAAAAATAGGCATAATAGGCTCCACAGGTTCCATCGGCACACAGGCTCTGGATGTCGTCAGACGCAATCCCGAGATGTTCGAGGTGGTCTTCTTAAGCTGTCACGGAAACGTTGAACTGCTTAAGAAACAGTATGAGGAGTTCAAGCCGAAATTCATCTGCTCTGCCGAAGGCTGTCACGAAAAAAAGACATCCGTAAGCGACATAATCAATAATGAAGATCTGGACATTGTGCTTCTGGCGGCGGTGGGCGCGGCAGGCGCAGTATATGCCTTCGACACCGTGAAGAGGGGCATTTCTCTGGCTCTGGCTAATAAAGAGTCCATAGTGGCGTCCGGCAGGCTTCTGCTCGATC
The DNA here is from genome assembly GCA_050251875.1 of Deferribacterales bacterium. Classification (GTDB taxonomy): domain Bacteria; phylum Chrysiogenota; class Deferribacteres; order Deferribacterales; family Geovibrionaceae; genus Seleniivibrio. Next base: position 148,836 of record JBFWMA010000004.1, read on the forward strand.
TGGCGAAGAAGACCGGGGCGAGGATAATCCCCGTGGATTCCGAGCATTCCGCCATCTTTCAGTGTCTGGAAGGGCACGATAAAAAATTTCTGGAAAAGATAACGCTCACAGCCAGCGGCGGCGCTTTCCGCAACACTCCGGTGGACGCTATGGAATACGTCACTCTGTCGCAGGCGCTGACCCATCCTAACTGGTCTATGGGCAGCAAGATTACGGTGGACAGCTCCACCATGATGAACAAGGGGCTGGAGCTTATCGAAGCGAGATTTCTGTTCGATGTGGAACCGGACAAGCTGGATGTTGTTATACATCCTCAGTCCGTGGTTCACTCTTTCGTTTCATATAAAGACGGCAGCATGATAGCCCAGATGGGGCATCCGGACATGCGCACGCCCATAGCCTATGCCCTGGCGTATCCCGGCAGAATAGACAGCGGTGTAAAACCTCTGAATCTGGCGGAAGCCGGGTGTCTGACTTTCTATGAGCCGGACATGACGAAATATCCATGTCTTCAGACCGCCATTGAGGTATTGAAAAAAGATAGAAACGCTCCTATGATAGTCATGAACGCCGCCAACGAGATAGCCGTTTCCGAGTTTATCCTCGGAAAAATCAGATTTTCTGATATTTCATGTGTGATAAATGACGTTCTCGATTGTCTATCTCCCAGAGAGCCCGAATGTTTTGACGATGTTCTGGCTGTGGACGGTGAAAGCAGGGCGATAGCCCGAAAAGTTGTTACGAGGTACAATATATAATGGGAATCATATCCGCGGTCATCCTTCTGGGTGTGCTGATATTCATACACGAGCTCGGGCATTTTCTTCTGGCAAAAAGCAGAGGCGTTCTGGTGGAACGTTTTTCCATCGGTTTCGGACCAGTCATATATAAATGGACAAGGGGCGAGACGGAATACGCCCTGTCTGCCATTCCGCTCGGCGGATATGTGAAGATGTACGGAGAACAGCCGGACGCCGAGGTAGACCCGGAGCTGGCGAGCCGTTCCTTCTCCAACAAATCCGTTTTCTCCAGATTTCTGATAGTGGCTGCCGGACCTTTCTTCAACTTTATTCTGGCAGTGTTCATATATTCAGTCATTTTCATGGCAGGCACCCCCCGTTTTCTGGCGGATGTGGGCGATGTCGCTCCGGATTCCGCCGCCTCCGTTGCAGGAGTCATGAAGGGCGACATGATAAAGTCCATAGACGGAATAGATATGAAGTTCTGGGACGATATGACCGCCTATGTTCAGGAACACGGCGGAAAACCGCTTCATTTTGTCATAGACAGAGGCGGAAAAGACATAGAGCTGACTATCACTCCTATGCTTGTTAAGGACAAGAACCTTTTCGGCGAGGATATAGAGATCGGACGAGTGGGCATCGTCAGGGGCGAACGAAGCGTTATTGAGCGTGAAAACCCTCTGAAAGCTGTCTACAGCGGTTTCGAGCAGACATACAGAATATCCGAGATGATGGTTATAGGAATAGTAAAACTGTTTCAGAAGGCTGTCCCCGCTGACTCCATCGGCGGACCAATCATGATAGTCAAGATGGCGAAAGACTCAGCGGAAACAGGTTTTCTGAGCTTTTTCAGCTTTATGGCTGTCATCAGCATCAACCTCGGTATACTCAACCTTCTCCCCATCCCCGTTTTGGACGGCGGACACATCCTTTTCCTCATTATAGAGACCATAACACGCAGACCCGTCAGCATCCGGGTGAGAGAAATCTCCAATATGTTCGGCATGGCGTTTCTGTTTTTTGTTATGTTTTTCGCTTTCTATAATGATATCACAAGATTTTTTAAATAATTTTTAATCTCTCTTATCAGTAGTTTAGCCGCGATTGTAAGTTTTTTTTAATTTTTCCTCTAAAGATATGTTTTGATTATGCCGAAAAGAATACTGCGCAGGGATGCGCATGACCTCTATTGAAACAATCAAGGAGGATAGAATGGCACTTACAGTCTATCAAAACGTTGCATCTTTGAACTCACAAAGATACTTGGGTATCAACCAGACAGCGATGTCCACATCGATCGAAAGACTCTCATCAGGTCTTCGCATTAACCACGCCGCAGACGACGCATCAGGTCTTGCAATATCAGAGAAATTAAGAGGTCAAATTACCGGTCTCGAACGCGCTTCTATGAACGCGCAGGACGGTATCTCTATGCTGCAAACTGCTGAAGGCGCTCTCGACGAAGTCAGCTCCATGCTCCAGAGGATGCGTGAGCTCGCTGTACAGGCCGCAAACGGCACCTACACATCTAATGACAGAACAGAGATCCAGAAAGAGGTTGAACAGCTGAAAGCAGAGATCGACAGAATCTCCACAGCGACTGAGTTCAACACCAAAAAACTCCTGAACGGAGACGGAACAGCTCTGTGGTCATCAAGCTCCAGCAATATCGAAGCAATAATCAGAGACGAGGTAGCCGAAGGCAACTACAAGATCACTCTTGAAACAGTAGCCGGCGACAACCAGGTCTACAAAACAGACATTATGACACTGAACGATGATGTCATCGGTACAGAGATAGTGACAGCGGGCGGAGACGTCAACGACACTAACGTTGCCAGCGTATCAGACGCGGCTTCTCTTGCCGCATCAGGCAGCAGCTACTATACAGTGACAGTGGGCGACATCACAGCCGCCGGCACAGCATCTGTTGAGACAGTGGGATCATACCTCCAGTCAGGTTCTATGTTCTCAGTGTCCAGCGCATCTGTGACAACAACAGTCGCAAGCTCAGGTTATTTTGAAGTAAAATTCACAGATAACATAACATCAGCTTCCAGCACCGCTGTAGCATATTCAGCCATGGTAAGATACATTGACGCTTCCACAGGCTGGACAGGCGAATGGGTACAGGTTGATGTATCATCAAGCGGTACAATCGTTTCCATAGATTCAGCATCCGCTACTATGGCTAACCTTATAAACTCCGCAGGTTCTTCACTGGCGTTCAACCTTGACATAGCCATCGGAAGCAGCGGTTCTGTACAGGACGGCGATAAAGTGCTTCTGGCTGTCACAGGCGCCACAGACGTTGCCGCTGTTGACATAGCCTCATCAGGCGGCGGTACCATCAAAATAACAGGCGGACCTCTGTCTCAGAACGGTCCCACTATCCACTATACCGCTATCAACAGCCTTACCAACCCTGATAACGGCGACTATTTCGTGGATACAACAGATGTTGAAGTGTACTACGCTACAATCAACTCCGACACAGGTAACCTTGACATAGGTTCTCTTGTAATCAACTTTAAAGAAACAGACAACCTCGGCACAGGATCAGCGGGTATGACTATGACAGGCGATTTCAGCCTGAAAGTCACAGGAGCAGGCGAAGCCGCCGCTTCCACAACCAAGCTGAAAGACATATCTGTCTTCACAGATTCAGACGGAAACAACCTGTTCGACAACAAACAGGAACTGACTATCTGGGGTAACGGAACATCCGCCACCATCTATCTGGAAGCAGACGACACTATAGCAGATCTTGAAGAAAAACTTACTAACGCCATAGTAAACGACCTTGGAATGGGATCAGACAACAACACCGTGAACAGCCACCTGGTGGACTATGTCTCCGTGGCAACATCATCAGGCGACCAGTCTGTTGAAGGTACATTCATCATCCAGACAGCCCTCACAGGCGAGCAGGGTGAGATAGCCTTCTCCGGTGACGAAGACCTGATCAACGCTCTCAGCCTGAACGTTATTCAGGAAGCAGAGAACAACACAACAAAAGTGACCGTATATGACGCCCACACAGGCGAGCTGATCGGAACAGACGAAACAGGCAACGACAGAGTATACGGAATCATCGATGGTGTTGAGATTGTTCTGGACTCCAGAGCGGGTGTCAACGAATCATGGGACGACGTTAACAGCAATGTGGTTTTCAGCACAAATGAAGATGTTGCTAACGAGCAATATTTCCTCCACATAGTTGACAATTCCACAGACCTTCAGATCGGAGCCAACGCCGGACAGACACTGGCAGTGAGCATTCCTCAGCTTGATGTTACCGGTCTCGGTCTGGACAACCTTACACTCGTGTCACAGGAACTGGCTCAGGCAGCTATTCCGGACATAGACGCCGCTATCGACATGGTGGTAAGCGTCAGAGCGACCATAGGCGCCCAGGTAAACAGACTCGAATACACAATCAACAACCTTGACACAGCCAACGAAAACATGACAGCGGCTGAATCAAGGATCAGAGACCTTGATATGGCTGAAGAAATGTCAACTTACACCCAGTATCAGGTTCTGACACAGGCAGGTATATCAATGCTGGCTCAGGCCAACTCTGTACCTCAGATGGCTCTTCAGCTTCTTCAGTAAGGATGAGCTAATATAATTTACCAGGGAGGGTATAACTATGGCTGCTATGAGTGTACCGAAAAAGGATAATAATAAATCTCAGATGGATCAGCTTCAGGAAATACTTAAGGAGATGTTCCAGTCAAACTTCTATGGATCAGTCGAAGTAAAATTCGAGGCAGGAAGAGTGACTATCATCCGTAAGACAGAATCAGTGAAGCTGTAACAGCGATATAATATCAGATGTCTTGAGGGCGGGGAGATTCCCCGCCCTTGTTGTTTATATTGTATATCTGAAACCTATAGGCTAGTATTGATATAAAGACGGAGAAAAAGATGTTTAACGGTAAAAACATACTGATAACCGGCGGAACCGGGAGCTTCGGCAAGAAATACACCGAAATACTACTGAAAAAGTTCAAACCCAACAGGGTGATCATATACAGCAGAGACGAGCTGAAACAGTTCGAGATGTCCATGGTTTTCAATCAGCCGTGCATGCGCTATTTCATTGGCGATGTCAGAGACGGCGAAAGGCTGAAAGAGGCTATGCAGGGGGTGGACTATGTGATCCACGCCGCGGCGTTAAAACAGGTGCCGGCGGCGGAGTATAACCCCATGGAGTGCATCAAGACCAACGTGCACGGAGCGGAGAACGTTATTCAGGCGGCTCTGTACAATCAGGTGGACAAGGTGATGGCGCTCTCCACAGACAAAGCGGCAAACCCCATCAACCTTTACGGCGCCACCAAGCTGGCGTCCGATAAACTGTTCATCGCCGCCAACAACATAGTGGGCAAGAGAAAAACCCGTTTCGCCGCCGTCAGATACGGCAACGTTATCGGCAGCAGAGGCTCAGTCGTCCCCTTCTTCGAAAAACTGATAAAAGAGGGCGCGAAAGAACTGCCCATCACAGACATACACATGACCCGGTTCCTAATTACTCTGGAGCAGGGCGTTAACTTCGTTCTGAAAAATTTCGAGCGCATGCAGGGCGGGGAACTCTTTATTCCGAAAATTCCGTCCATGTACATGACAGAGCTGGCTAAGGCTATGGCGCCTGATCTGCCTCAGAAGGTAATCGGCATTCGCCCCGGCGAAAAACTGCACGAGACCATGTGTCCGGCGGACGACTCTCACCTTACTCTTGAGTTTCACGATCATTATGTCATCTGCCCCACCATCCAGTTCGCTTTTCAGGTGGACTATACCAAAAACCTTCTGAACGAGGCGGGAAAAAAGGTGGCGCAGGGATTCGAATACAGCTCTGATAAAAACAGCGACTGGCTGAGCCACGAGCAGTTTAGGGAGCTTTTGAAAGAGGTATAAATGTCATTTATTCCTTACGGCAGACAGAGCATAGACAAAGAAGATATAGAAGCGGTGGCGGAGGTTCTGCGGTCTGATTTTCTGACGACAGGACCAAAAGTGGCTGAGTTCGAGCAGGCGATCTGCTCCTATACCGGAGCGAAATACGCCGTGGCGGTGTCCAACGGCACTGCGGCTCTGCATCTGGCTTCTCTGGCTCTCCTTCAGGAGGGCGATAAAGTAATCACCACGCCCAACTCATTCGTTGCCACATCGAACGGAATACTCTATGCCGGCTGTGAGCCGGTCTTCTGCGACATAGCCGATGACGGCAATATCGACCTCGACCTGTGCGGCGAGATGATAAAGAACGACAGATCCATCAAGGCGCTCTATGCCGTTCATTTCTCCGGCAACCCCGTCAGCCAGCAAAAGCTGAAAGAGCTGAAAGAGACATACGGCATAAAAATTCTGGAAGACTGCGCCCATTCCATCGGCGCCAGAGACGGCGGAAAGAGAGCCGGAAGCTGTTATGCCTCTGACTGTTCCATTCTGTCGTTTCACCCGGTAAAACACCTTACAACGGGCGAGGGCGGCGCTGTCACCACCAATTCTAAAGAGATATACGACAAGGTAACGGCTCTGCGCAGCCACGGCATAGTCCGTGACGGGTTTACCGAAGACTCCATGGCTTATGACGAAAAGGGCAGTCATAACCCATGGTATTACGAGATGCAGGAGCTGGGATACAATTACCGCATAACTGACATTCAGTGCGCTCTGGGGCTGTCACAGTTTAAGAAACTGGACGGGTTCATAATGAGGCGTCATGACATAGCGAAAAAATACGACAGGGAGTTCGCCCACGGAATAGTGCGCCCGCTCTATGAGTTTGACATCAGGTCGTCATATCACCTTTATGTCGCCAGAACTGATTTCGACATAGCGGACATGAGCCGGGCGGAGTTCTTCATGAAGATGCGTGAGAAGAATATAGGGCTTCAGCTCCACTATATCCCCATAAACAAACAGCCTTATTATAAGTCGCTGGGATACGGCGGTGAACATACCCCCGCCATGGACAGCTATTACAGAGAGTGTTTCTCTCTGCCCATGTATCCGGGGCTGACCGACACTGAACAGGACTATGTGATAGACGCTGTGAAGGAAATTCTTTATGGATAAGGCGATAGCGGTTATCCCCGCCAGGGGCGGCAGCAAGCGCATACCACGGAAAAACATAAAAGATTTTCACGGAAAACCTCTGATAGCTTACTCCATTCAGGCGGCTCTGGACTGCGGAATGTTCGACAGGGTGGTGGTCTCCACAGATGATGAGGAGATAGCCGAAACCGCAAAGAAATACGGCGCCGAAGTGCCGTTCGTCAGACCGAAAGAGCTGGCGGATGATTTCACTGGTACGGCGGACGTGGTTAACCACGCCGTTGAGTTTTATGAGAAACAGGGCATAGTCTATGACTATGTCTGCACGATATATGCCACCGCTCCGTTCATCCGGGCGGAATATCTGGCGGAGGGCTATAAGCTGCTGAAAAACAGCGATGCCGTGAACGCTTTCTCCTGCGCCTCCATGCCTTTTCCGGTTCAGAGGACGTTCGCCATAACAGAAGACGGCAGAGCGGAGATGTTTCAGCCGGAGTGTTACTCCATGCGCAGTCAGGATCTGAAAGAGGCGTATCAGGACGCCGGACAGTTCTATTGGACGCACAGAAAGAGACAGAAAGAGCACACGGGCGAGGTGATGTTCAGCAGGGTGAGCATACCCGTTGTGATCCCCCGCTATCTGGTGCAGGACATAGACACGCCGGAGGACTGGCAGAGAGCCGAGCTGATGTATGAGGTCATACAGAGAACGCATGGCTAAGGTTATCATCAGAGCCGATTCATCACACAGCATAGGCACAGGGCATATCATGCGCTGTATGGTGCTGGCGGAGCAGTTTGACAATGTGCTGTTCGCCGTCAGAGAGCTGGACGGCAGTATCAACATCAGAATAAAATACCCGGTGCATATACTGAAAAGCGGCGATGCTGATGAGCTGGCAGAGCTGATAAAAGAGCATAAGGCAGAGACACTTGTCATCGATCATTACGGCATAGGCTTTGATGACGAAAAGAGGATAAAGGAGCTGACGGGAGTCAGGCTTTTTTGTCTGGACGACACATATGAGAAGCATTTCTGCGATGTGCTCCTGAACCACAACGTCTCGGCAGACGCCGAAAGATATCGGGGGCTGGTGCCGGAACACTGCGAACTGAGGTGCGGGGCGGAATACACCCTTCTGCGTCCGGAATTCCGCAGACAGAAGGAAGCCGGCAGACGATATGAAAAAAACAGGGTTTTTGTGGCGATGGGCGGGGCGGACACCGCAGGGCTGAACGAGAAGATATGTGGGGTACTCTCCCGTTTTTCTCTGGATATCAGCGTTATAACCACCACAGCTAACGCCGGGCTCGAATCGCTCAGAAAATATGCCGGGCAGAACAAAAATGTTGAGCTGTGCGTTAACGCCGAAAATGTGGCGGAGATAATGAACCGGAGCTGTTTCGGCGTCATTACCCCCAGCGTCACCGCGAACGAGGCTTATTATCTGGGTGTTCCCGTGATCGCCGTTAAGACGGCGGACAACCAGAAAGACATATATGAGTTTCTGAAAAAGCAGGGTTTCTGTGTCATGGAAGAGCTGGACACGGAAAAACTGATAAAATGTGTAAAAGACACAACAGACGGATGTGAAAAATGAAATACGCTGTTCTGACATCGCCCGGTCAGTGGTTTATCCCGTATGCGGAAGAGCTGGCAAGCAGGATAGAGGGAGCTGATCTCTTCTTCGATCATAAAGAGATAGGCGTGGAATACGACACCGTGTTCATCCTAAGCTATCACAGGATCATAGGGCGTGAGTATCTGGACAGACACAGGCACAATATAGTCATCCACGGAAGCGACCTGCCCGCCGGAAAAGGCTGGGCGCCTGTCTTCTGGCAGGTGATAGAGGGCAGGAACGAAATAGTCTTCACCATGTTCGAGGCTTCTGACGGCGTGGACAACGGCGATGTCTATATGAAAGAAGTCATGAAACTCAGAGGCTCCGAGCTGAATGAGGAGATAAGGGATCTTCAGGCGAGAACCATCATAGACATGTGTCTGAGATTCTGCGCCGATTACGACAAATATAAAACTCCGGTGAAACAGAGCGGAGACGAGACTTTTTACCCGAAGAGAGGGGCGAAGGACGGCGAGCTGGACATAGACAAAACCATCAGAGAGCAGTTCAACCTGCTCAGGACGGTTCATAACGAAGATTATCCGGCGTTCTTTTATATGGACGGCAAAAAATATATTTTAAAGATATTCAGAGAGGACAGCGATGAAGATAGGCAGCTTTGAGATAGGCACAGGCAAAACGTTTATAATAGCCGAGCTGAGCGCCAATCACAACGGAAGCCTGCAAACCGCTCTGGATACCATTACGGCGGCTAAGGAAGTCGGGGCGGACGCTGTGAAGCTCCAGACATATACAGCAGACACTCTGACGCTGAACTGCGACAGGGACGATTTTGTCATAAAAGGCGGCACCCTGTGGGACAACAGAACCATGTATAGCCTGTATCAGGAGGCGTATACCCCCTGGGAGTGGCACAGACAGCTTTTCGAGCACGCCAGAGGTCTGGGACTGGATATTTTCTCCACCCCTTTCGACAGGTCGGCGGTGGATTTTCTGGAACAGTTTAACCCCACAGCCTACAAGATAGCGTCTTTTGAGATAACAGATTATGAGCTTATCAGATACATAGCGAAAAAAGGCAGACCTGTCATCATCTCCACGGGAATAGCTGAATTACAGGAGACAGAAGACGCCGTAAGTATCTGCCGAGAAGAGGGAAACAGAGACATCATCCTGCTTCAGTGCACCAGCGCCTATCCGGCGCCTCTGGAAGACGCCAACCTGCTGACTATTCCGGATATGGAGCGCAGATTCGGTGTTTTCGCCGGATTTTCCGACCACACCACAGGCATCACCGCTCCGGTGGCGGCAGTGGCTCTGGGAGCGAAGGTGATAGAGAAGCATTTCATTCTGGACAGGAGCATAGGCGGACCCGACAGCGGTTTTTCGCTGAACAGACAGGAGTTCGGGGAGATGGTTCAGGCTGTGAGAGATACGGAAAAGATGCTGGGCAGACCGGACTATTCTCTGACAGATAAGAAGAAAAAGAGCAGACAGTTCAGCCGCAGTCTCTATGCGGCAAAAGATATAAAAAAGGGCGAGACATTCACCGAAGAAAATATCAGAAGCGTCAGACCCGGATACGGCATGCACCCGAAATATCTGAAAGATATTCTGGGAAAGAGAGCAGAGCGGGATTACAGCTTCGGCGACAGATTTGAGTGGTAGGAGAGAAGAAATTGAAGATAGTCAGCTTTAACGTAAACAGCATCCGGACACGCCTGCACCAGCTCGAAAAACTGGTGGAGAAGCACAGTCCGGATATCATAGCGCTTCAGGAGACCAAAGTTCAGGATCATGAGTTTCCTCTGGAAGAGATAGAGCGTCTTGGATATCACGCCGAATTCATGGGGCAGAAGACACATTATGGTGTAGCCACTCTGTCTAAGATGAAGCCGAAGTCCGTGCAGAAGGGCTTTCCGGCGGACGGAGCGGATGCTCAGAAACGGATGCTCATGTGCGCATATGATAATGTAACCGTAATCAACGGATACTTTCCTCAGGGCGAAAATCGGGCTCATGAGGTGAAATTCCCCGCAAAAGCAAAGTTTTATGCTGATATGCTGGAGTATCTGAAGAGAGATTTTGACAAAAATAACAATATCGCCGTGGTGGGCGATATGAATATAGCCCCCACAGATTTCGACATAGGCATAGGCGAGCAGAACGCCAAACGCTGGCTGAAAGAGGGCAAAACAAGTTTTTTACCCGAAGAGCGGGAGTGGATGGGCAGATTTTTCGAATGGGGTCTCACAGATGTTTACAGACATCTGCACCCTGAAAGCTCGGATTTCATGAGCTGGTTCGATTACCGCAGCAAAGGTTTCGAAGCCGACCCGAAAAGGGGTCTGCGGATAGATCTGATCCTCGCCACAGCACCTCTGGTGACAGCGTGCGCCGGATCGGGAATAGATTACGAGATCAGAGGCATGGAGAGACCATCCGACCATGCTCCCATATGGGCGGAGTTCAGTCTATAGTCTGCGGCGTTTTGTTTTGGTATAGATGAAGTAAGCCGGAAAAACGATGTTGGACGCTATGAACAGCAGAACCCAGAGCACCAGCCCGCCGGCAACGAATTTTTTCAGCTGAACGGTGCTGTCCTCGCCCACGGTCACATGAACCCAGTAGGGTTTTATCTGTCTGTAGGGGGCGAATATATGCACGAATTTGGGCTTCTCCGGCACGGTAGCTTCTTTCAGCGCTATGGAAAAGATGTTGTCGCCCATCAGAGCGTATATTGAGTTGAAAACGGGTCTGTTTTTATAATAGGGGTGGTCTTCCGGAAATTTTCCATACATACAGTGGTTTTCACCGCCGAAAAAGTGAAAGCGTATCCAGCCGGAATGTATCAGCCTGTCCGCCGTCTGATAGTATGAGAGCGGCTGTGAGTCTTCGTTATAAGCCGCCATGGCGAAATAAGGATCGATAAAAAACCATTTCTTCCCGTCAAAAACCTCCACAGCGTAGCTCGCCTCGTTTCTCACCATTCGTGTTTTCAGCCCGGAATACTGAGCCAGAACAGAGAATATTTCGGCGAAATCTTTTGAGCATCCGGATTTCTTCTTAGCCGCCGCTATTTTATCGGCTATAGTCAGCCCGTCGCTGCATACGCCGTCTCCCATGTTGCTGAACATTTTGGTTATCAGAACCGCTCTTTCGAACGGAGGCAGAGTGCTCAGACTGTCTATGTCGGAGTGTTTGATTCCTGTTTTGGAGAATATTTCCTCCATCCCCGCTTTTCTGACATCCTCCGGATCCGATTTGAACCCGTAATCGTTCAGTATGGACGGCGGAAAAGTCATGAAACCCGAGTTGACCTTTTTCGAGTAAAATATCTCTTCGAAAACGGTGAGCATGGTGTCGTTTTTAACAGAATAAACTACTGCTATGATGAGGATTATGTTCAGCATGAAGAGCGATGTGAAAAACTTTTCGGATTTCATAAAAACTCCGGAGAATGAATATAAAAACTATAATCCAGAACATATAGCATGGCAACTTATAATGATCCCCGTTATTTCAAAAATTATTTAAATCCGCATACTTTGTGAAAACACCGCTTAAAAGTGGTATATTATCATATGGAAAAACCGCTGGAACAGGAACTGGCTCAGAGGCTGAAAAGAAACCTGTCAGAAAACGAAGAATGGCTGATTAAGCGCATACTGAGCTATGCCAGACATCAGGGATACACCGTCTATCTTCCCGCTCTGGAGGAAGCATGGCGGAATTCCGTCCAGCTTCTGAACAAACCGATAATGGACACCCCCTCTGCCTATTTCGGCATACCCGAACTGCACCCGCACGCAGACTATTCCTCCGATCCATACGCCATTTACGGCGTTACGGAGGCGAGACGCTGCCGTGAAACGGGCATGAGCATCATCATGTTTATGGGGCTTTTCAAATATTACCGCCAGACATATGACGACCTGCTGATACACTTTGGTTTTTCCGCCGAAGAGACGGTGATGTGCCGCACTTTTCTGAAACGATATTTCGACCATGTGGAGCTGGGCTTCATTCAGGAATATCTGGGACAGGAGAGAGCGTCCGGGGCGGATGAGCAGTCGGCTGTCACCAGAAGACTGTTCAGCGAAAAATCGCTGTACGCCACCGTTATAGAGACCATAGAAAAACCCATAATAGTCATGGACAAAGAGGGTGCGGTCATTTATATGAACGCCAGCGCCTCAGATTTTTTCGGAGGCGGATATCACCCGGGAACATATCTTTACGGACAGGAGAGACCGGATATTTCGCCGGAAATGGCGGAGGAGTTCAGCTCTTTTCTGCGTTCCGGCATGCGTTCCAGAGACTATGCATTCGTCTATGACAAAAAGATATACAGAATAGAGATTTACCGTATGAAGGATATCTCCGGCAAGTTCGGCGGTGCCGCCGCCATGCTGAGCGATATCACGGATAAGAGGATAGCCCAGACGACTCTGGCGGAGAGCGAATCTTTCAGGAGCGCCCTGATAGAGGGCATCTCAGGCGCCGCTGTGGTTCTGAATATGGAGAACGGCACCATAGAGGAATACAACAGAAAAGCGGTGGAGATGTTCCCGTATCTGATAACGGGAGAGGCGGGCAAAGAACCGAGATTTTATGACGAAACAGGGCTGAACCCCGTGAACGTCTTCGAGCTGGCGGAGATGATAACCACGAACGAAGAGCGGCTGGCGGAAACGTTCAGCGCCGGGATGATGCCCATCAGGGTTTTCAGCATCGAGGTGTGGTTTCAGAGCCAGCGGCATAAGCTGATTATCATGTTTGACATAACCCGTGAAAAGATGCTGGAGCGCAGGCTCGGCTTCATACAGCATCTGGAGACGGTGGGCGAGATAGCCCTCAGTCTGCCCGAGAGGATGGGGCAGGCGTCCAGAGAGATTCAGCATACGCTGGATGTCACGGTGAAGGCTCTGAAAGACTGCCCGAACGTCTGCGGACATTCCGCCGCCGACAGGCTGACCGGAGAGGTGGAGGGCGCTGTGGAATATATCAAGAGCCTGTCCGGAATTCTGGACGCTCTGGAATCCATCACCCAGAAAGACGCTCTGGAAAAACAGCAGGTGGACACCAACACTCTGGTGCGCAACTGCATACTGCTCACACAGGACAAATGGCAGCCTTACGCCGATATAGATATCAATCTTCAGCCGGGCGGAGCGCCTGTTAAGTGTTATCCGGACGAGATAGGTCAGATGGTGCTTAACCTGATACTGAACGCAGCCTATGCCGTCAGAAAAAAATCCGAGGCGAACAACAGAAAAGAACATATAAGCATCTCCACAAGATTCGCCAAAGACTTTATGGAGCTGAGGGTGGCAGACACCGGAATCGGCATCAAAAAGCAGGATTATAAGAGAATATTCGACTCAGGATTCACCACAAAAGAGATCGGCAGAAGCACCGGACACGGGCTGGCGCTGGTTTATGACATAGTGGTGAACAGATATAAAGGCACTATAGAGTTCAAAAGTACGGAGGGACTCGGCACGGAGTTCACCGTCAGGATTCCCTTCTAAACCCCCAGAACAAAAAGCCACAGAGTAAAAGTGAGCACGGACAGGAGCGTGGACAGGACTATGGAACTGCCCGCCAGTGACGGGTCGCCGTCCATTGTCGCCGCCAGAACATAGTTGACCGTTGCCGCCGGAGCGGACATCATTATGATGACGGTTTTCTCCGGTATGCCTATCTGTGTGCCGAGCGCCGTAAAGACGGCAAAAGCGGTGAGAGGCATTATAATCAGCTTAAGAACGGCGGAGAGAGACGCGCGGAACATGTCTCCCTTCAGCTTTTCTATGCTGATGGTGCCGCCCACGGAGAACAGAGCCAGAGGCAGAGTCACCCCGCTGACGATATCCAGCGAACGGCTGAAAAAATCAGGAAAATGTATGCCCGACCATGATGTCAGAAGCCCCGCCACGCATGCCGCCGCCAGCGGGTTGAAGAGCGCCGTGCGGATGAGCGGTTTCAGGGATTTTCCGGCGTGGGAAGAGATGGCGAGAGCCACCACGGAGAGCAGGTTCGCGAGGGGAACGACAAAGGCCATCAGAACGCTGGCGGTTACCAGTCCCTCGTCTCCGAAAGCGTATGCGCTGACAGGCAGACCCATGTATGCGAAATTAGCCCGGAAGCTGTCTATGGCGAATGTCCCTGCCGAGTGTCCCAGCTTTAGCGGGCGGTTGAGCAGAAAAGAGACCAGAAAGATGACCATGATGGAAATATACATTACGCCCACATGAAGAGCGTTGAAAACTGAACTAAGATCAGCCAGAGATATCTTATAATACAGAAGCACCGGCAGGCAGAGGTTGAATATGAGCCTGTTTGCGGTGCGGATGAAAGCGTCGTCTATGAGCCCGGCTCTTTTAACGGCGTATCCGACAGCGAGAACAATAAAAACAGGAAGCACTATCTGTATAATTGTCAGCATAATTGTATTATATGGACGAAATATTTAAAAGCAATACCGGGCGAAAAAAATATTTCTGGCAATAGAAAAACTTTTGGAGTATAACCTGCGTATGAATATTAAGAAGTTCAATCAATATTTCGGCGGAAGATACATGCCTTACTGGTATGTGGCGTTTGCCCTGGTTATGGGCTGGTTTCTGCTGAACCTGTTTAATAACTCATCTGTTCAGAGATATGAACTGACCGCTTATGACACCGATGGCAAGGTCATTGACAGCATGGAGGTTTCCGCTTCCACAATGAGCCAGCCGGAGAGTCTGCCCATTACGAAAGCCTACAGACCGATCAAACCTGTCAAATTCCTGAAATAATATTCTTTCCTTTTTGATGTTTACACGGCTGTTTTTCCTGAAATGTCTTGCAATAAAAACATTTTAGGATAATAATAACAGATTGTATCTAACAAATCGGGTTAAACATCATGGCATCGGTCACATACAGGAGCCGAAAGTATAAATGGGTATACACCGGAGCGGATAAAGCGCTGGTAGACGAACTTAGATCAGCATATCCTATTGCTGGATGTGTGGCTGAGGTATTGCTCAACAGAGGCATCCGTGACAGAGCCGCCCTTGAATCCTATCTGGACACACCCCTGACGGGGCTCACTTCCCCCTTTCTTATCAAAGACATGGACAGAGCGGCAGACTGCATAGCGCAGGCTCTGGCAAACAATGAAAAGATATGTGTTTATGGCGATTATGATGTGGACGGGGTCACTTCCGTGGCGCTGATGTATCATTTTCTCAGTGAAGTGGGGGCGGATGTCAGCTATTACATCCCCAACAGGCTGGAGGAAGGATACGGGCTGAATACCGCCGCCATAGACGAAATAAAGGCGGGCGGGGCGAAACTGATAATCACCGTGGACTGCGGGATTAACGCTGTGGACGAGGTGGCACACGCCGGAAACATCGGGCTGAAAGTCATAGTGACAGATCACCATCAGCCGTCCGAACAGATACCCACTGCGGCTTGCGCTGTGGTGAATCCCATGAGAGAGGACGACACCAGCCAGTTCAAATGTCTGTCCGGTGTGGGGGTCGCCTTTAAGGTTGTCATGGCTCTCCGCTCGAGAATGAACGAGCTGGGCAGGTTTAAGGCGAAGACGCCGAATATAAAAAAATATCTCGATCTGGTGACGCTGGGAACAGTGGCGGACGTTGTGCCGCTCACCGGAGAGAACAGGATAATAGTGCGACACGGGCTGGAGATTCTCTCCGGGCGTGACTGCCGGGCAGGGCTCAAGGAGCTGAAGCGTGTTGCCGGGGTGGACGGAAGCAAGGTAACCACAACCCATGTTGGGTTCGGTCTGGCGCCCAGGATAAACGCCGTGGGCAGGCTTGGCAACTCGGACAAGGGGCTTAGGCTTCTGGTTACCAGCGACAGGGCGCAGGCGAGATATCTGGCGGACGAGCTGGACAGAGAGAACAAAGACAGACAGGATATAGAAAAAGAGATAATCGAGGAGTCCTTCGCCAGAGTGGAGAAGAACAGGCTTCACGAGAAATATAAAGGTCTGGTGCTCTACTCCAAGGAGTGGCATCAGGGCGTCATAGGCATTGTGGCGTCCAGACTGGTGGAAAAATATCATATGCCCGCCATCGTCCTGACATTCGATGACGGAGTGGGCAAGGGATCAGGGCGGAGCATACCGTCATTTGATCTGTATAAGGGGCTTGAACAGCTTCAGGATATTCTGCTCTCTTTCGGCGGGCATAAATACGCCGCAGGGCTGAAAATATCCGAGGAACATATATCCAGCCTCCAGAAGAGGTTTCATAAGGCAGTGGACGAACTGCTCAGCCCGGAGGATTTCGTGGCGGAGCTGAGGATAGACGCCTTTATAGAGCCTGAGGATATCAATCAGGACTTCACCCGCTGGCTGGAAAAGATGGAGCCTTACGGATCGGGCAACAGCGAGCCCGTTTTCTGTATGAAAAACGTGCGGAAATATCAGCCGGAGACTTTTGTGGGGCGTGACAGTATGCACCTGAAGATGTTTCTGGAAAAAAACGGAAAAACATTCGACTGTATCGGATACAATATGAAGAGCTACGAGAGCGTTGTCAGCTCATCCGACAATTTCGACATAGTATTCACCCCGTCCGTGACGGGATATTATAACGGGAAATTTATGCAGTTTGTACTGAAAGACATTAAACAGGCGGAGGAACCATGGCAAGAGAACGCGTGATCCGTCTGATGGACATCCAGGATAAAATGAACGCAAACGGCATACGGGAGGGATTCGACCGTGTGCATAAGGCATATATATACGCTGCCCAGAAACATAGAGGACAGCTGAGAAAGAGCGGTGAGCCCTATCTGAGTCACCCTCTGAACGTTGCCTATATCCTCGCCCAGATGAACATGGATGCTGATACCGTTATAGGCGGTCTGCTCCACGACACCATAGAGGATACGGACGCCACATTCGAGGAGATCAAAGATCTGTTCGGTGAAGAGGTCGCTTTCATCGTTGAGGGCGTGTCCAAGATAGGCAAAATAATTTTTAAATCGGCCGAGGAGAAACAGGCGGAAAACTTCCGCAAAATGCTGATCTCCATGTCCAAAGACGTGAGGGTCATTATCATAAAACTAGCCGACAGGCTTCATAATATGCGTACTCTGGATTATCTGCCTGATGAGAAGAAACAGCGCATAGCCAGAGAAACGATGGATATATACGCCCCCATGGCGCACAGACTCGGTATCGCCTGGATCAAGTGGGAGCTGGAGGACATGTGCTTCCGCATACTGAATCCTGACGCTTACTATGAGATATACGAAAAGGTTAAGCTGAAAAGGGGCGAGCGTGAGCAGTATCTGGCGGATATCAGGGAACAGACCATATCCGAGCTGGCGAAACACGGCATCAAGGCGTCTGTCACAGGGCGTCCGAAGCATTTCTACTCCATCTATAACAAGATGGTGAAGAAGAAAGTCAGCTTCGAGGAGATATACGATCTTCTGGCGCTCCGTGTGCTGGTGGACGATATTCCGGCGTGCTATGCCGTGATGGGTATCCTTCACAACGTATGGAAACCTATCCAGCACAGGTTCAAGGACTATATCGCCATGCAGAAGGCGAACATGTATCAGTCTCTGCACACCACCATCATAGGACCCAAAGGTATCACGGTGGAGTTCCAGATCAGAACCCACGAGATGCACAAGGTGGCGGAAGAGGGGATCGCCGCCCACTGGAAATATAAAGAGGGCAAGGTGTTCGATCCGCAGGAGGACAAGGCCTTTACATGGCTTCGTCAGCTTCTGGAACAGCACGAACTGCACAGTCCCGAAGACCTCGTGGAGGCTCTGAAGGAAGATGTTCTGCCCACTCAGATATACGTTTTCACGCCGAAAGGCGATGTTATGGAACTGCCCATCGGCTCAACCCCCGTGGATTTCGCCTACAACATCCACACGGATGTGGGCAACAAATGCAAGGGAGCGAAGGTTGACGGGCGCATAGTGCCTCTGAAATACAAGCTCAGAAACGGCGACAGAGTGTCCATCATTCTGGGCGAGCCGGCAAGACCCAGCCGGGACTGGCTGAATTTCGTCAAAACCAGCAGAGCGAAAAACCGTATCAGAGCCGCCCTGCGCAAAATAGACACGGAGATGGGTCAGACTGTGGGCTTTGAGCTATTGGAGAAGGAATTTTCCGCCAACGGGCTTGAGGTTCGCGAGATATTCAATAAGAGCGAGAATATCAAAAAGATGCTGGAGCGCTTTAAGCTGAGAGATGAGGAGGATATCCTCATATCCGTGGGCTTCGGACGGATATCGCCCAAACAGGTGGCGCATATCTTCACCGAGCCGCAGCAGCAGCACGGACCGAAGCTGGAAGATCTGCAAAAAGCTCCTGATAAGAACAGAGACAGAAAGAAATCCAACACACCCTTCATAATAGAAGGCATAGATGACGTGATGGTGAAGATAGCGAAATGCTGTTCACCTCTGCCCGGGGACAAGGTGGTGGGATACATCAGCCGTGGACGGGGTATCGTTGTACACAGAGTCGACTGCGAAAACCTGAAGAACTCCGCTTTCAGCGAAGAGCGTCTGGTAGAGGTGGAGTGGGACGACAGAAAGAGCTACAAGATGCCTGTGCGCATCCATACATCCATCGTGGACAAACCCGGCGTGCTCAGCGCCCTTACCACTGTTCTGAAAGAGATGGGGCTGAACATTCTGGAACTGTCATCGAAAAGGGACAAGGACGGAATGTCGTCTCAGGATTTCAGCATAGAGGTAAAGAACAAGAGCGAGCTGGAGAGCGTCATCCGCAAGATCCGCACAATAGACGGTCTGAGAGACGTGAACACATCCACCTAATACATCAGGCAGGGTATTCCGTTCATCGTGCCTATCTTTACGGGCATGTCGTATACCTCTGACAGCAGAGGTTCGTCAAGGCTCTGC
Source organism: Deferribacterales bacterium (assembly GCA_050251875.1). Lineage (GTDB taxonomy): Bacteria > Chrysiogenota > Deferribacteres > Deferribacterales > Geovibrionaceae > Seleniivibrio. Next base: position 168,154 of record JBFWMA010000004.1, read on the forward strand.
GCCTGGGTGAACGCCCGCAGTCTGCCCTCTTTCATCACCAGAATATCGTCAGCGTATCTGACCGCCAGATTCAGGTCATGCAGAACAATAATGCTGGTTAGCTTATTCTCATATGTGATGCCGGCTGTCAGTTCCATTATTTCCATACGGTTCTTTATATCCAGATGGTTCACCGGCTCGTCCATCAGCAGAATGGGTGATCCCTGCGCCACGGCTCTGGCTATGTGCGTTTTTTGCAGTTCACCGCCGGATATCTTTGTAACACATTCATCTTTCATCTCCGACAGGCGGAACTGATCCATGATGCTGTCAGTGATTTTATGATCGTTTACGGACGGGTAGAAGCTCATGTGGGGTTTGCGCCCCAGAAGCACTGCATCACGCACGGAGCACGGCACAGCGCCCGATGTCTGGGGCAGATAGGCGATGTTTTTCGCCCGGAGGGAGCTGCTCATGGAGCTGATGTCCTGCCCGGATACGCTCACCTGTCCGCTCCTCTGTCTCAGCACTCCAGCCAATATCTTCAGCAGGGTGGATTTGCCCGCCCCGTTCGGTCCTATCACGGCGCATATTCTGCCCGGTTCTGCCCGGAATGATATGCCGCTTAATATTTTCTTATTTCTCACGCTGTAGGAGATATCTGAAGCCTCAATCATTTTTCACGGACCTCCGTATCAAAAGGTACAGAAACAGCGGAACACCGGCGAAGGATGTCAGCACGCCCACCGGAAGAACCAGAGGCGCCGCCGCCTTCTGCGCCAGAATGTCCGCCCCCAGCAGAAAAACTCCGCCGGTAACGGCAGACGCCGTAATCAGAAAGACGTGTCCCGTGTGCCTGAATATCAGGCGCACCGTATGTGGGGCTATGAGCCCGACAAAACCGATGACGCCGTAAAAAGCCGTGGCGAACGCCGCCATGACGGATGTGACTATTATGGTGTAAATTCTTATCTTTTTTACGGAAACACCCAGCCCCGCCGCATATAGATCACCCCATATGATGGCATTATAATCCCAGCTGTAGCGCAGAACGGCGAGCGTGCCGAGAGCTGTGACGGACAGCACCGTCAGCGCCTCCCGCCAGCCTCCCTTGCCTATGTCGCCGAACGTCCAGAAGAGGGACGCCGCCACCTGCGTATCTGTAGCGAAAAACTGCAAAAGCATTGTGCATGCGCCGAAAAAAGCGGACACGGCGACTCCCGCCAATATCAGCCCCTGCGGCGTCATGCCCCGCACAAAAGAGAATCCCATTATAACCGCCGCCGCCGTGAGCGACCCGAGAAAGGCGCACAGAGCCGCCGCCGATATGCTGGATATCATCACGCCGGAGCCCGTGTTGCCTATCATCCCCGCTCCCAGAAGCGTGATGGCAAATGTAACGCCGAAAGCCGCTCCCTGTGACAGCCCCAGTGTGAAGGGGGACGCCAGGGCGTTCTTCAGAACGGTCTGCAAAACGGCTCCGCAGACCGCGAGACAGGCTCCCACGGAGAATGCCGCGACTATTCGGGGCAGACGCAGGTATCTGATGAAATACGTCAGATCGGCGTCCTCTCCGCTTCCGAAGAATGCATAGGCGGTCTCAATCCAGCTCTTCTGCTCCGCGCCGTTTTTTACTCCGGCGAGAACGAGCAGAAACAGTAAAAATGTTGAGAGACCGAAAAATATCAGCGCTTTACTTTTTCTCAATTTCTTTCAGCACCATTCTGCCGTCTTTTATGTCTATTTTTTTATAGCCTTTAGAGTCTTTTTCCAGCTCAGCGTAGAGAGGCTTTCCGAAAAACATGGTGAGAATCTCGTCCGCTTTTTTTACAGGGTCTATGTTTTTATAATTCTGAGGATACGCCGCCTTAGCCATCAGAAAGGCGTTGGCGAACATCAGCTCCGGATTGACAAAATATGACGTATCCGGCACCACCAGATAGACCTTTCCGGATGAAAAAGCCTTGAGTCTGGCGTAATACGCCGGATTGGACGCTATGTCTTCCTCCACCAGAGGCAGGCTGTTTCCGTCTATGAAAATCATTTCCGGATTAGACGCCAGAACAAATTCTTTGCTGACGAATATCTGTCCCTTCTTGCCTGTGGTGTCAGCGGCGTTTGTGATATCCGCCATTTTGAAGGGGATAAAGTCAGCCGATGTGCTGTCCAGCCCGTGAAATCCTTTGAATGATATTCCGCCGATATAAGCCTTAACCTGTTTTTCAGGAGCGCTGTCCAGATCTTTCAGCAGGCGGTCGATGTATCCTACCAGCTCTTCCGCTCTTTTTTCCTTTTTCAGCACTTTCGCCGTAACCCTGATGGAGTCGTAGAATGTGATTATGTCGAAGGCAGGCAGACCGTAGCTTAAGCCCACCACGGGGATATTCAGCTTGCGCTGGAGCATTTCTGCCTCCGCCTTGTCCAGACTGTTCAGAAAGACCACGTCCGGTTTCACCCTGATTACCTGCTCCGGCATCACCATCCTTCCGGGACCGCCCTTAGCGACCACTGGCAAATCTTTTACCAGCTCTCTGTTCAGGTAAATGTATGGTTTTACGAATTTTTCCCGTTTGTCAAAATCCTCAACGCCCACCACCATATTCTGGCAGTTCAGATAGCTCACGAAAGCCATGCTGCTTCCCAGCGCCACTATTCTGTTTATCTTGTCCGGCACTTCCACCTTTCTGCCCAGAGCATCGGTGACAACTGCCGCCTGTGCGCAGACCGCCGTCAGCAGGAGCGCCATGATTATTATCAGTTTTGATTTTCCCATACGATTACCTCTATTCTGTATTTGACTTTATCCGTGAATTTTCCTTTGCCGTCAGAGAAAACGCCTATGTGTTTTCTGATTGTCTCTCTGTCCGGGTCGATGCGGTATGTGGAGAGCATGGCGTGGCTGTTGTGCACCAGCTCGTCTTCCGTTCTCATTGTCAGCCATTCGCCGTCCACAGTTTTTGAGCGGAAGGCGTAGCCGTTCTTTGTGAGCCATTCTTTCATTCTGGCGGCATCGTTGAACTCTCTCTGTGATATGCCGAACACAGGATAGAGAGCGTTAAGAACGTCTGATTCCATCACGCCGCCGAATCCCATGTAGATTATCTGTCCTCTGGAATAGTCAGTCAGCTTCTGTCTGGCGCTGTCGCTGTGTGCGGCGGGAGTCATGGAGCAGAAGACTATGTCGAACCGCTCGTCCGAGTGAAAATCTTTCCAGTCGCTCAGCACGGGGATTATGTTTGATATCCCCAGAGACTCAGCGTCCATCATCAGTATGTCCAGCATGGTTTCAGATATGTCGGAGGCGGTCACTTTCTGCGCCTCTCTCGCCAGACGGATGGTATACATTCCGCTTCCGCATCCCACATCCAGCAGGGTTCTGTCTTTGAAATCCACACCCAGATTCCTGATATTATTAAGCATTTTTGCTTCGTAGTTGTTCTCTCCCTCTTCGAACCGGGGAAAGACCGCAGCTTTACTGTTCCAGAACTTCTGCTGTTCCTCTTTGGTCAGGTGGTTCATCGCTACCTCGTATAAAAAAGATGTTACGCATAGACGGGTTAAATGAAATGATATCGGTTGAATGACAAAGATTAACATCATATGTCGGTTAAGTCAACGCAATAGTAATACTATTTATGATAAATTATTACCGAATGGGCAATAAAAAGCCCCTCGAAAGAGGGGCTGTGGATTTAATAATAGTTTGCTGTTATTCAGCTTTTTTGCGGACAGAGAGAACAGGGCAAGGAGCCTTGCGCACAACTTTCTCCGCTGTGGAGCCGAACAGAACGTGTTCGAAGCCTGTGCGTCCGTGTGTGCCGATAACTATAAGGTCTGTGCCTGATTCCTGAGCGTGTTTCACTATCTCCTCATCGGCGATGCCCTTCACCATGCTGTAGGTGTATTTAACGCCGTCAAGCACCTTTGATTCTTTGATAAACTCTTCCAGCTTGTTCTTAGCTCCGTCCTCCATATCTTTGGACAGGTTCTGAACAGTGATCTGGGGCAGATAAAAAGACACCAGCTGGGATTCATCCAGCATAACGTGGAGAAGCTCCAGTTCGGCGTCAAACATCTTCGCCATTTCAGCCGCATAGTTCAGTGCATAGGCTGAAGGGTCGGAGAAGTCTGTGGGGTATAATATTTTTTTAATGTCTATTAACATATAAGCCTCCCGGGCATCATATTTTTTTATTGAGCACTTTTTCGATGAGTTCCAGAAGCTGTGAAACGTTATAGGGTTTATACAGCACATCTATGGCGCCCATCTGAAAAGCGCTGAGCATATTTTCTATCTGATCGTGTCCGGTTATCACTATCACCGGAACTTCCGAGCCGTCTTCATTGAGCGAATAGAGAAAGTGTATTCCGTCAGAAACGGGCATAACCAGATCGGTAACGATAAGGTCATATTCTGTCTCCTCCGCCTTGTCTCTGGCAAAGAGTCCGTTCTCGGCGGTCTCCACCTCGTAGCCTTCCGATTCCAGTATCTCTTTTAAGGCAAAGAGTTCGTCTTCGCTGTCATCCGCCAATAAAATTTTATAAGCCATTCTCTTCACTCTTAAATAGTTGTGTGTAGTTCTCTTCTAATTGTACCGCAGTTTCGTATAAATTCACGCCTTTTATTGTGGAAATTTCGAGGGCGTTATAGACGGTGTTGGCCGGCTCATTTGTCTTGCCCCTGAAAGGCATAGGCGAAAGATAGGGGCTGTCTGTTTCCGTCAGCAGTCTGTCCATGGGGACGTACTGTAATGTGTCTCTGAGCTCCTGTGATTTGTTGTATGTCACGGGTCCGGCGTATGATATGTAGAATCCGTTGTCCAGCGCCCAGCGCAGGAGCGGTATGTCTCCGCTGAAACAGTGGATGATGCCGTTTCTCTCTCTGCCTCTGATGACGGAATCCATCACCGCCACGCAGTCCTCGGCTGAGTCTCTGTTGTGTATCACCACGGGTTTTTTGTGCTCTGCTGCCAGCTCCAGAAAGCTCCTGAATACGTTCATCTGAACGTCTCTGGGGGACAGATCATAGTAGTAGTCCAGACCGATCTCTCCAATTGCCAGACACTTAGGATGACTTATCAGTTCACTGAACTGTGACATGTCTCCGGAAAAATCCTTAGCGTCATGGGGGTGAACTCCGGCGGCGAAGTATACGTTATCGTATTTTTCCGCCATCAGCTTAGCCTGTGCGGAATCCTCCAAGTCGGTGCCGATGGTGATTATGCGCCTGACGAGATTGTCATGGGCTCTTTTCAGAACACCGTCAGTGTCTTCCGTGAGAGGGGGCATGTGGATATGAGCGTGGGAATCGGTGAAGAAAGCGCCTTTTTCCCCCAGCTCTTTCAGTTCATTCAAAAAATCCTGATGCGCCTGATTTCCTGCTTTCGATATCATCCAGAAACCTTTAAAAAAGTACGGCGGCTATGAAAGCCGCCGCCGTTGTTATTTTATTATTGTGCCTGCTTCCACACTGTCCGGAAGTTCCAGAACGATGTGTTTGTCTCCCTGAGTAGCCGCCAGAATCATTCCTTCAGACATTATGCCCATCAGTTTTGCGGGTTTCAGGTTTGCCACCACGCATACTGTCTTTCCGACCATATCTTCCGCTGAATAGCTTTTCGCTATGCCGGATACCACCTGACGGGTTTCTCCGCCCAGATCTATCTGGAGTTTCAGCAGTTTATCGGATTTTTCAACTTTTTCTGCGGAAACGACTTTTGCCGCTTTCAGCACCATTTTGGTGAAATAGGCGAAGTCGATAGGCTCTGCCGCGGCGTCTTCCGCTTTTTTCTCTTCTTTGGCGGGTTTAGCCGGAGCGAGAGATTCCAGCATCTCTTTCTCGTCTATTCTGGGGAAAAGCTGAACAGCCTCGCCCAGTTTTTGTCCTGATTCCAGCTTGCGCACGGCTTTCAGGTTTTTTTCGTCCACTTTGTTTATGTCCAGCTTGGTGTTGAGCTGTTTTCTGATGCTCTCGGATGTCTCGGGGATGAAGGGGTAGAGCAGCAGAGACACCAGACGGATACCGTCCAGCACGCTGTAGAGTACGGAACCGAGTCTGTCTCTGTTCGCTTCGTCCTTCGCCAGAGCCCAGGGCGCTGTATCGTCTATGTATTTGTTCAGCCCGCTCACCAGCTCCCACAGGCTGGAGAGAGCCTTGTTGAAAGCCAGATTGGTGAGGTGGGTGTCCACCTCGTCAAAAACTTTGTCTATCAGCGCTTCCAGAGCTGTGTCCAGCTCGCCGGAAACTGTATATGCCGGCACTGTGCCGTCAAAATATCTGTTAACCATACCCATGGTGCGGTTCAGCAGGTTGCCCAGGTCGTTCGCCAGATCTCCGTTGATGCGGTGTATCAGTCCTTTGAACGAGAAGTCGCCGTCCAGACCGAAAGGAACCTCACGCAGGAGGAAATATCTGATGGCGTCCACGCCGAATTTTTCCACCAGCCAGTTGGGGTCTATGGCGTTGCCCATGGATTTCGACATCTTCTGACCTTCCACAGTCCACCAGCCGTGGGCGAAAACGCTCTGGGGCAGGGGAAGTCCGGCGCTCAGGAGCATTGTGGGCCAGTATACGGTGTGAAATCTGAGAATGTCTTTACCGACAACATGATAGTCCGCCGGCCAATATTTTTCCATATCGGGACAGTGCTCGCCCTCTGTGCCGTAGTTCAGAGCGGCGATATAGTTTGTCAGGGCGTCCAGCCATACATAGATGACATGGTCTTCGTCACCGGGAACGGGTATGCCCCATTTGAATGTCACACGGGACACGGAGAGGTCACGCAGTCCTTCTCTCAGGAAGGAGAGGATCTCGTTTCTCTTTGATTCGGGGCGGATAAAATCTTTATTGTCTTCGATATGCTTCATCAGCGTATCGGCGTATTTGCTCATTTTGAAGAAATAGCTGGGCTCTTTCAGCTTGGCTGTTTCACGTCCGCATGAGGGACAGCAGTTGCCGTCCAGAAGCTGTGTCTCGGTCAGATATGTTTCGCACGGGGTGCAGTACCATCCCTCGTAATGACCGAGGTATATGTCGCCTTTATCCTTCATGGTGTTGAAGATTTTGCGAACGGCCTCTTTGTGTTTCTCGTCTGTGGTGCGGATGAATCTGTCGTTGGAAATGTTCAGAGTCTTCCACAGGCTCTGATAGCGTGTCACAACCTCATCGGCGAGCTGTTTGGGTGTGATTCCCCTTTTTTGCGCCGCCTGCTCGATCTTCTGTCCGTGTTCGTCTGTTCCGGTCAGAAAGCACACGTCATAACCGCAGAGCCTTTTATATCTGCTGACTGTGTCGCACGCCACCGTGGTGTATGCGTGACCTATGTGGGGCACGTCATTCACATAATAGATGGGTGTGGTGATATAAAATGTTCTGTCGTTTTTCATATATCTCCTCCGGAATGGTCGTCCAGCAGGTCTTTCAGCCTCACCATGTCGTCACCGCTCATCATCTCCTCTTTCATGCATCCGGAACAGGAGACGATGTCGCCGTCATATGCCTCTTTTTCGTACATCAGACAGCACATGAGCCTTCCGCACACCCCGGAAATCTTTGTGGGGTTGAGGATAAGGTTCTGGTCTTTCGCCATTTTTATGGATATGTTATCAAATTTTCTTAAAAAGGTGGAACAGCAGAATTCTTTTCCGCAGAGACCGAATCCGCCTATCATCTTGGTGGCGTCACGCACGCCCACCTGGCGCATCTCTATGCGTGTGCGGAACACTCTGGCGAGGTCACGCACCAGCTGGCGGAAGTCGATCCGTCCGTCAGCGGTGAAAAAGAATGTGAGCTTGCTTCTGTCCAGAGTATATTCAGCCTTCAGCAGTTTCATGTCCAGATTATGCTGAACAACCAGCTTGCGGCATTCCTCGAAAGCGGCGGGCTCTTCCGCCATGTTCTGTTTTTTCAGGTCATGGTCCTGCTGAGTCGCCTTGCGGATGACGTTTTTCATCTCCGCTTTTTCGTCCACTTCTATGTCACGGGGTCCGAGGATCACGTTTGCCATATCCTCGCCTTTTTCTGTTTCCACTATAACTTTATCGCCGAACTGCGCCACAACGCCGCAGGAGAGAAAATCATATATCTTGCCGGCGGGCTTGAAAGCCACGCCAATGGCATTAACTTTTTTCACTAAGTACCTCAATAGTTTTTATATACAGGTCGAGCCTGAACATGTCTAAACTGACATTATACTCAAGCCTCTTTAAAATATCCAGTAAATAGTTGGAGAAATCAAGAAGAGTCTCCGAACCGGTTTTTTTATATTTTTCAAGCAGATGAGAGTAGAGCGAGGCGACATATGTCTTTATGGCGTCTTTGGTGTCCAGAGACGCTATCTCTTCATACAGCTCGGTTTTTGAGCGGATTCCGGTGAACAGGCTCTGTTTGTCTGTGTCAGACAGGATGTTCAGCGCCGCTCCGGCGGAACCTGACGCTGTTTTCACGGCATGGGCTGTTTCCTCATCCGGTTTTTCGGTGTGCTGTCTGACTATCTCCGTCACCTCTTCAGCGGACAGCAGTCCGAAGCCGATGTTCACGCATCTGGAACGGATGGTGTGCAGAACCTGCGAATAGCGGGATGTTATCAGAAAGAAATAAGTATCAGAAGGCGGTTCCTCCAGAGTTTTCAGAAGAGCGTTAGCCGCCTGAAGCCCGAAAGAATCTGCGTTGTCTATGATATAGACTTTCTTTTTGGCGGACATGGGGCTCATGAAAGCCTCCTGGTTTATCTGTCTCGCCGTGTCTATCTTCAGAGGTGTTTCCTCTATGATGTGTATGTCGGGATGCTCGGAATTGAGAATATTTACGCAGTGACGGCACGGACAGTCCGTCAGAAAAGAACCGTTTTCGCAGAGAAGCGCTCTGGCTGTCTCTTTTGCGAACAGTTTTTTCCCGATGCCTTCACGCCCGCTGAGGATATATGCGTGGTGAAGCCTGTTTTCGGCTATTATGCGTGAGAATATCTCTTTTTCGCGGCTGTGCCCTATTAGTTTCATACGAAATTGTCCAGAATATCCATCACATCGCTGAGAACTTTCTCTTTCTCCTGCATGCCGTTTATCACCCAAGTGTTCGGGTGGGTATCCACATACCATTTGAATCCGTTATGCACCTTGTCGAAAAAATCTACGCCCAGCGACTCGAATTTTCCCTCGTCCTGCATCTTGTTGTCCCTGCGCAGTCTGTCCAGAGCTCTGGACAGGGCTGTCTGCGGGTCTATGTCAATGATGAAGGTGATGTCCGGCATCTTTACCACGCTGTATTTCGTGAGAAAATCCAGCAGGTTTTTGTCCAGCCCCCTTCCGAAAATCTGATAGGCATAGGTGGATGACATGAATCTGTCGGAGATCACGTCACGTCCGGACTGAATGTTCGGTATAACCAGTTTGGTCTGGTGTTCCAGTCTGTCGGCGCAGTAGAGCATCAGCTCCGTTTCCGGCTCCAGATCGAACTTCTGATTTACCAGGAGCTGACGCAGGAGCATTCCCACCTCTGTGCCTCCGGGCTCACGGGTGAGCTTCACCCGTCTTTTCATACGGGTCATCTCGGCGTACATCCCCTGTGCCAGTGTGGTTTTGCCGCAGCCGTCTATGCCGTCCAGCGCTATAAAAAGCGGATAATCTTTCACCTTGCGCAGTCCTTGTCGCTGCCTTGCAGTTTTTCTATGCAGTGGGACAGCGAATCTATTATTACTTCCAGATTCTCCACGGCTCCTTTCGGGCTTCCGGGGAGATTTACTATCATGCTTCTGCCTCTGGCGCCTGTCACGGCACGGCTGATGAGGGCTCTGTTGGTCTTTTTGAAGCTCTCCATGCGCATGGCCTCTTCATATCCGGGGATGCGCTTGTCTATCACGTTCAGTGTGGCGTCCGGCGCTATGTCTCTGGGGGACACGCCTGTGGAGCCGTTGGTTATTATCAGGTCGAATTTCTGGCTGTCTGCCAGATATTTCAGAGTGTTTTCCAGCTGATCCTGTTCGTCCGCCAGCATCTCCATCCGGATGAAGCATGGGTTCAGGCGCTCTGTTATCAGCTTTGCCACGGCGGGTCCGGATTCGTCCACACGCTCACCCCTGCTTCCCTTGTCGCTGAGTGTCACCACACAGACTGACAGTCCGCTTTTAGGCGTCATGATTATCTCGTCTCCGGCGTGTATCTCGCCGTCTCCCTTTACCACGGCGAAAATGCCCTCTCTGGGCATCACGCAGTCACCGGCGGCGTAGTAGATGGCGCATTTATGATGGCACAGCTTGCCCAGCTGGCTGATTATCAGCTCCGTGCCGTTTATTGTCAGCTTGTCGCCCACTATGAGGTCCGTCAGGACTATCCCCTCTGTGGTGATGTTTTCGGCGAAGTCGCCCTGTGTAACATCCAGACCCTTGTCCTTCATGGTCTGTATGCTTTCGCTGGCGAGCAGACTCACCTGTCTGTGCCATTTTCCGGCGTGCGCGTCATTTTTTATGCCGAAATCGTTCACCAGGGTCACACTTTCTGCCGATGTCTTTTTTGTGCCCTTTTCCCGGCTTACGTTCAGGCTCAATATCTTAGCCATAATCTCCCCTGTCTGGAAAAAAATTAAATGGATGTTTGGTATTGCAAAAATATAAGAAATGACGAAAATTGTCAATAAATGCGGTTATATTTAAGTCCGCGCAATTTTATTTCGGAGGCGAAAATGCAGGAAAAAGTTTTTAACGTACAAGGGATGAAATGCAAACACTGTGTAATGAGTGTTACCGAGGCGGTAGAAGAGCTCGATGGAGTGGAATCAGTCTCCGTTGATCTGGAAAAAAAGACTGCGACAGTAAAGTTTAACGATTCCGTTTCTGAAACGGACATCATAAACGCAATCAAAGAAGAGGGCTTTCAGGCTTCATGAAAATTTTTAAAGACAATACTTTATCCATAGGACGCACTCCGCTGGTAAAACTCAACAATATTGAGGGAGCGGACGGCAATAATATTTTTCTCAAAATCGAGGGGAGAAACCCCGCCTATTCCGTTAAATGCCGGGTGGGGGTGTATATCATATCCGAGGCGGTCAAAAACGGTCAGCTGAAAAAAGGCATGACGGTGATAGAGGCGACCAGCGGAAACACAGGCATCGGGCTTGCCTTCGCCGGAGCGGCGCTCGGCTATCCCGTGAAGATTGTGATGCCTGAGACCATGAGCATGGAGCGCAGGCAGATGATGCAGGCGTTCGGCGCTGAGCTCATCCTGACAGAAGGAGCCAAAGGCATGGCGGGAGCCGTGGCAGAGGCGGACAGAATGCTGGCGGAGCATCCGGATAAATATTTTCTGGCGAACCAGTTCCGCAATCCGTCCAACCCTCTGGCGCATGAGATGACAACCGGACCTGAGATTTTTGAGGATATGGACGGAAAGGTAGATGTTTTTGTGTCTGCCATAGGCACGGGCGGCACTATCACCGGTGTTTCCAGATATCTGAAAAAGAGACTGCCTTCAATGATTTCTGTGGGTGTGGAGCCTCTTAACAGCCCCGTCATAACACAGAAGCTGAACGGCGAGCCTCTGAAACCTTCGCCCCACAAAATTCAGGGGATCGGGGCGGGATTTATTCCCGATGTGCTCGATCTGAGTCTTGTGGACGGGATGGTGAGGGTGGCTGACGATGACGCCATTAACCACGCCAGAATGTTGGCGAAAGAAGAGGGCGTTATATGCGGCATATCCTCCGGAGCGGCTGTTTGCGGCGCGCTGACATATCTGAGAGAAAACGGACTGAAAGATAAAAACGTAGTTGTGATACTCGCCGATTCCGGCGAGAGATATCTCAGCTCCGGACTTTTCGCTTAAACAATTAAGGCGGTCATCTGACCGCCTTTTCTTATTATATCTCTCCCTCCTTTTATAAAGGAGGGTTGGGGTGGATTTCTTCTTTTAAGAAATCTCCCCTATCCCCTCTTTGCCAAAGAGGGGGATAAGTCATCATATCTTGAACTGTTTCGCTATGTCGTCCATAGTGTCGGCGTGTCCCTGAAGGCTGACGGACGTTCCCGCTATGATCTGCACAGCGGAACTGCTCTCCTGTATTCCCTGTGATATCTCCTGTATGCTCTGGTTGATGTTGGCTGTCGCCATGCTAGATTCACGCATAGCTATGGACAGGTTGTCCTGCTCGCTCTTTATGGCGGCTATCTGTGTGTCGATCTCGCCGAATTTCTCCTGCATGGAAGCCATCAGCGCCACTCCCTCGTCCACCTTCACTACGGACTGGTTCATATTGGTGTGGGCGCTGGCTGTCTTGGTCTGGAGAGTCTGCACTATGGAGCCGATCTCCTGTGTGGAGCTCTGGGTGCGCTCTGCCAGCTTGCGCACTTCGTCAGCCACCACGGCGAATCCTCTTCCGTGTTCCCCGGCTCTGGCGGCTTCTATGGCGGCGTTCAGCGCCAGAAGGTTAGTCTGGTCGGCTATGTCGTTTATGGTCTGTATTATCACGCCTATCTCTTCAGACGAGTTTATCAGTTCCTGCATTATGGCGGACAGTTTTGTGTTTTCGGTCTTGATCTCGGTCACTTTGCCGGATACGGACGCCAGCTCGCTTTTTACCTCGCTGTTGGCTTCCGATGTCATGTTGATGGTGCGGGTCATAGTCTCCAGCCTGTCCATGATGTCCTGAGCGGTGGTGACCATCTCTTCCACAGCGGACGCTATGCTGTTTATCTGTCCGGACTGCTCGCTGAATGTGCTGGAAAACTCCTCTGAAGCGGCGGACAGATCGCCTGACTGCTGGTTTACCTGTTCGGCGGCTGTCTGGATGGAGGACACCAGTCCACGCAGTTTATCGAAAAACATGTTAAAGCTGACGGTCAGGTCGCCTATCTCGTTCTTTTTGGCGTAGTCTATTCTGACCCTCAGGTCGCCTGTGGCTCCTGTGGTGAAGTTGTCTCTGAACATAGTCAGCGGGCGGGTGGTGGCTCTGCTGATTATCATGCCCAGAAACAGCGAGATGCCTATGGATATCGCCGCCATTATGATGGAGGCGTATGTGATTTTTGTCTCCGAGCTGTAGATGGTGTGCATGTATTGTGCCATCTCGGCTCTGTGCTCGTCCACAATCTCCGCCAGATTCTCGTCCAGAGCGGCGGCGTACGGGTCGAATTTTCCCATGAATTCGTTCCCTTTTTCAGGACCGTCACTGACGTATATATGCGCCATTTCCACGCCGACATTATAGAAATCGTCAAGCTGACGGTTCATTTTATTCAGCCTGTCGGTCATTTCCGGCTCGTCTTTGTGGTTGCTAATTATCTGAGACAACAGGTCTTTTGATTGTTTATAATATCCTTCAGCCTCTTTCAGCCCGTCATCATATCCTTCCGCTCCTCTGGTGGCGGATATGTCGGTTAACCATTGCTGAATCTGGATGATGTATGTTTTCAGTGTAAGAAAATCCAGCGTATCTCTTGTTATTTCATTCTTCAGGAGCTCTATGTCGTTCTTGGAGCGGACAGAGTTCACTATGCTGAAGACACTTTGTATTGTAATTAATAATGAAATAAAGAGAAAGCCAAAAGTGATGTATTGCTTGATGGTAAGTCTCATAAATCAACCTCCAAGATTTAACTTGAATAATATAAAATTAAGCCCTGAAAATTGATAAGTCAATGCAAATAGATGACAAATATCGTGAAGAGGTAGGCAGAAGGGTTATCTGAAAAGACCGGAATAGCGTTCAGTTCTCTTTTTCAGACAATTTTTGACAGCTTTTTCAGAAGAGATGACAGTCAGCCGAGTTTTGGCTCTGGTGACGGCGGTGTAGAACAATTCTTTTGTTATGACGGGGCTGTCCTCCTCCGGCAGGATGAAAACCACATGGTCGAACTCAGACCCCTGACTCTTATGCACTGTCATAGAGAACTGAGGCGTCCACGAAGGCAGACGCATCACGGATATCGAGCGGGTCTTGTCCTCTTCCCTGAACCAGGCTCTCAGCCCGTCTCCGCTCAATATCACGCCTGTTGTGCCGTTCAGCAGATTCAGGCTGTAGTCGTTTTCGGTTATCATCACGGGCAGACCGTGAAAATATTTTTTCGTGTTGTCTATCAGACGTTTCTGATAGAGAGTGTTCAGGGTCAGGGCGTTGATGCCCTCAGTGCCCAGAGCCCCCTTCACATGGGGTGTGAGTATGGAGAAAGACGAAACCTGCGCCAGAGCGGCTTCAGCGTTATGTTCCTGAGATATCTTTGTGAAATAGTCCACGGACATCTCTTTTATTCTGTCGGTAAACCTGTCTGATAAATCTATAAAATCTATCTGATCGGATGTGTCGTTCCTCAGAACGTCAATGGCTGATGCCGTGTCGCCGTCCCGGCATGCCTTCGCCAGAAGCCCTATGCCTTTGGTGTCGTCAAAGCGCCTGCTCTTTTTCAGCTGTATGGTGATATCCGTGAGTTTTTCGGCTGTGGAGTCCGCTTTTACAGGGGTTTCTGCGCAGTACGCCATCAGTTCCGCCGTGCTTTCCGTGAAAACGTCCGGATCGGCTGCGGAGCATATGTCGCCCAGCACGGAACCAGGCTGAACAGACGCCAGCTGGTCTTTGTCCCCCAGCAGAATCAGTCTGCCGTCCTTCTTCATAGCCTGCGCAAGAACGGACATCAGACGGATATCCGCCATAGACGCCTCGTCCGCCACCACTATGTCATACGGCATGGGATTTTCGGCGCCGTATCCGCCCAGCTCGCTGTTTCCTGTCATTTTCAGCAGACGGTGCAGGGTGAGCGCCTTCTGCGGGATTCTCTCTATGAATGACTCTGAGGAGTATTTTTCCATATTTTCACGGATACTGTCGGTCAGCCTCGCCGCCGCCTTGCCCGTGGGGGCGCAGACGCCTATGGACAGCGGTTCTTCGGACAGCTCGGACAGCATAGCCAGCACACGGAACACCGTTGTGGTCTTTCCGGTGCCGGGACCTCCGGAGATCACGCAGAATTTTCTGAGGCATGCGTTCAGCGCCGCCGCCTTCTGCATGTCCTCTCCCGCCCCGAAATATTTTGTCAGCAGGTTTTTCAGCCTGTCTCTGTCATAGCGGTATTGCGCTCCGGCGCAGTCTGTGATGTATTTTGCCACGTTCTTTTCGTGCAGATAAAATGCCTTCAGATAGAGCCTGACCCCGTCCTGTATTATGGGGGCGCTCATGGATGTGCTGTCTGATACGGCTCCGATATCTCTCAGTTTTTTGATGTTCTCTCCGCCGAAACATTCGTCCAGCTCCACCTGAAATCTTTCGTAGAAAGGCAGAGCGGACAGCCTGTCCGTGCGCAGGCAGGTGTGCGCCGATGACACGGCGTAGAACAGCACGGCATAGAACAGCTCCTGTCCGTCCGCCCTGAACACCTGCGTCATGTGTCCGGCGAACTGGATGTCTATATCACGCAGAAATTTTTCTTCGTATAGGGTGTTTAATATATCCGTCATCTTCCCGTCACCGCTTTTTCCATTTCCGTGATGATTCTTTCGGGCGGTCTGTGGGCATATACGCCGTTTTTACCGCCGCTCTCAACACCCCGCATAAAGACGTATATTCCGCCGCCCATGTGCTGTTCATAGCTGTAGCCGGGCAGGGTGTTTTTCAGGTGCATGTGCAGAGCCAGAGTATAGAAATAGAGCTGGAGATAATAGTGGCTCTTCATCATCTCATCGTGCATGCGCTCCGTGCTGTAGAGATCAGCGGAACCGCCCAGATGGTTTGATTTCCAGTCCAGAATATAATATTTTCCGTTCAGACAGAAGATCAGGTCGGCAAAACCTGTGAGAAATCCGTTTCCGGATGTGAAATCCAGAACGGAACAGGCGGAGGCGAAATCTTCCATGCCCCCTTCGCCGATTATCCGAGACAGACTGTCCGATCTGAAAACGTCCGAGCGGATGTGGAACTCCATTTCATGCACATAGTCGCTGATACCGTTCAGACAGATTCCGTCCGTCAGTTCAGCGGTCAGTATGTTTTTCAGCGTCTGTGTGACAGCCGGAACGAAGCGCTGGTCGAAGGAGTATTTCTCCAGTTTTTCCGTCACTACATTTTTTATCAGTTCCTCTGAAACGCTCTCCAGAGGGATGTTCTCCATACATTCGTGAAGACAGCTTCCCGCTTTCGCACCTTTCGGAAAGGAGAAAATATCATATCCGGCAGTCTTTTCATCCGTCTGCGGAACAAACTGTTCCGTGTCTCTGGCGGATGATGTGCTGTGTATCAGCGCCGAAAAGCTGTTGATGCGCCATGGCGATGGTATTTGCCCGCCGAAGTCTCTGTTTTCTCTGGTGATGCCGGATGACGGCGGGGTATAGCGGATGGGCTCCAGCACGGGCTGGCTCTCTGTGTTTATCAGAGTGCATCCGGAGAAAAAACTTTTAAAATTATCAGGGTTCGGTTTCTCCTCACCCTTGTTTATCAGATAGTTAAGGGCTGTGGATTTTCCGCTTTTCGCTGAGCCCCATGATGTGTAGCACAGAGCCTTTGCCCGGGTGAGAGCAACGTATGTGATCCGCAGATCCTCCGCCAGCTCTTCGTGGGCGGCTTTTCCGGCGGATGTTTCGTCCTTTTTCAAATCTATCACCAGCTCTTCGTCATCATCGTGATATTCCGGAAAGTCGTCCCCTCCGCCGCCGTGTCCGAATTTCAGAAACGGAGCGAAGACTATGTTGTATTCCAGCCCTTTGCTTTTGTGTATGGTGGTGATGGTTACGGCGTTTTCGTCACTGTCCATCTTCAGCTGATAGTTTTCTGATTTCGGGTCGGAGTTCTCTATCTGGTCGGTGAACCATGTGAAAAGCTGTGACGGGGACGCCTTCGTCTTCGCCTCCTGCTTCTGCGCCAGCTCCACCAGATGTATCATATTTGTCAGTTTTCTTTCGCCGTATACGGTCTCCGCCAGCCGTCTGTAGAGTCCGGTCATTTTCGCCGCACGGAAAAACATTGGGGCTATTCCGCCGGAGTGAAAAATATCGGATAATGTGAGAAAATCCTCGAAAACACGTTCCCATTCGCCTGTTTCCGCCATATCCGCCAGAGTTTTGGCATCATAGCCGAATATGTCGGATGCCAGAGCGCTTCTCACCGCTCGTTCGCTGTAGGGTGAAGCGGCGGCGGCTATCAGCCTCGCCATCTCGTGCGCCTGAAGGGTTTTGAACACGCTCTCCGAGCCGGTTATCACGCAGGGGATGGAGTATCTTTCCAGATGATCCCGAACGGTCTTTGCCTGGTCTCCGCTGCGGGTCAGAACGGCGAAGTCGGACGGGCGGACGGGTCTTTCCGTGCCGTCATTTATCACGGCTCTGTGGTTCAGCAGGCGGGATATTTCATATGCCGCCGCCTGTGCCGTCTGGTCTTTGTCTGCGTCTGCGCTCTGCCACATTGTCATGGGTTTCAGTGTCTCTCCGCCCACGCTCACCTTTATGCTCTTTTTGCTGGTGGAGGGGTTGTAGCGCACCCTGTCTATCAGGAACGAAGCCTCTCTGCTGAATATATGGTTTACCGTGTCCACCAGCCCGCTGTCGGAGCGGTGGTTTTCTGTCAGTGTTATGGCGTCTCTGCCTATGGAGGCTTTCAGATAGGTGTAGATGTCAGCCCCGCGGAAAGAATATATCGCCTGTTTCGGGTCGCCTATCATGAAGAACGGCTTGCCACGTTTTCCAAAAGATTCGTTAAAAATCTCATACTGGTTGGGGTCTGTGTCCTGAAATTCGTCTATGAGGGCGGCGCTGTATCTGCGCAGCAGGCTTTTTACCATCTGGCTGTTCTCTTCGGTGACGGCGTTTCTCATACGGATTATCAGGTCGCTGTATGACTGGCTGTTGACTCTCAGCTTGTATTCGTCCAGAACCCTGTCGCCGTATTCCTTCAGCCTCACGAGCATAGCCGTGCGGAAATCCTTCGCCGTTTCGGCGTAGGCTTCATATGCCTCTGCCCAGAGCTGAACAGCGGCGAAAAGAGGATGCTCTGGTGTGGGGAAATTCTTTTTCACTCCGCTCGCCACATAGTCTTTCGTCAGCAGGATCATATAGTTGGCGGTTGTTCTGGCTGTGTATGTGTGGTCGTCTGCGTTTATCTGTTCGATGAGCCCTGTCAGAACGTTTCTGACGGAGTCCTCTTTATATTTATTGCCGTTCATGGGCGAGCCGCCCGCCGGAAAAAGGAGCGTGAAGACGGATAATATATCATCGGCGGAAAAACTTTTTATCACTGCGAATGCTTGTTTCAGATTTTTCAGACTGTCGGCTATGCCGCTCTCAGATATTTGAGGAGCGTTTATTATTTTCGCTGAGGGGTTGTTCTGTGTATGCACCAGAAATTTCAGAAAAGTTTCCGGTGAATCTTTTACAAATATTTCGGCGGTGTCTTTCGGCAGGGCATAGATATATTTCCGCCAGAAATCACGCACGGGAGTCAGCAGGAGTTCTTTCATGTCTCCGGTCATCTCCGTGTCGTAGGCGATGCGCCCGCTGAAAGAGTTTTCGGTGAGCATCCTCTGACAGAAACCGTGTATGGTGAAGATGCTGTTCATGTCGAAATCACGGATGGCGGTGTTCAGCCTGCCAATGGCTGTTTCCTTTTCATCCGGATGGGCGGAGATGTATTTTTGTGTAAAGCTGTCCGTGGAGCTTCCGTTCTCGAACCCGTCTTTCAGCTCGGTGAGCCTGCCGTATATTTTTGCCCGGAGGTCGGACACAGCCGCCTTGGTGAATGTCACCACCAGAATCTGTTCTATGGGTATGCTCCGCTCGATGATCATGCGGGCGGTGAGCGCAGTGATAGTGTATGTTTTTCCGGTTCCGGCGTTGGCTTCTATCAGATTGGTTCTGTCCAGCGGACAGGTGAGCAGTTCGATCTCTTTACTCATCCACATGCTCCTGACATCCGCCCAGAATTATTTCAGAATATTTTGCCAGCTCTTCTGGCATCTCTCTGTCTTTGAAACAGATGGAGAACGACATATCGTTCTTTATGCCGGAATAGTTGTCTTTTGTGATGAATTTCAGCTTTTTGTCTCTGTATTTTATCAGTTCCGCGCCGTCTGACGGGTGGAAATACAGTGGCTCGCTCTGACCGGAGATAAAGAGCTTTTTCAGCGCCTTAAGGTATTCTGACGGGTCGAGAGGTTTCAGCCTCAGCTCGCCTTTTTTGGTTATGACGGATGTGACCGTCTCTGTTTGCGTGTTCAGCATCAGGTGGCGTATCCACGCTCTTATGAAATCTTTTGGTTTCAGGCTTCCGGTCTTTATGTAGGCGTGCCGTCCGTTCAGGGTGTTCTGCACTCTGCCGGAGATGCTCAGCCCGTCTATGACGGCGGATATATCCAGATATCCGGTGCCTTCGGGCATCGCCTTTTCTGCGGTCTTTGCCATCTTCGCTCCGGCGGCGGCGATGTTTTCGTAATAATATTCTCCCAGTCCGCCGGACGGGAGTCTGCCGGAGGCGGCGGCGTATCTCAGCGATATGTCAGGTCGCCCGCTTCTCAGGGCGCATTTCAGAGCGTCATCCTCCAGCATATATTTTTGCAGGTGGTTCAGGTTCATCCTCTCGGTCTCGGTCAGCAGTTCCGCCGAGATGTTGGGGTCTGTGCCCAGTGTGTTTCTCAGAAAATATTCCGGCGGATTTATAAAAAATCTCTCGAAAGACGCGATGTCCACGGAGATTACGGGTTCTGACGATATGGAGCCGGGGCAGAATACGCCTGTGGTTTTGGCGCCTGTCAGGGCGCATGCCGCTGTGTATCTGTCCGGGCTGTATGTGCAGAGTCCTGTGTCGTCTGTGAAATACTGCCTGCTGAAGCTGTGCAGTCTGTGCTGTGTCACGGGTTCTTTTATGCCGAATCGGCCGCTGATGTGGCGGAGGAGCTCGGTTATCAGGATGGAGGGAACCATCTCTTTGTTGTCTGTTTCGCTTCTGCCTATGTAGCTCAGATACAGCTTTTCCTGAGCGCTGATTAATGTCTCCAAAAACAGATATTTATCACTGTCACGCTGATTCCTGTCGCCTTTTTTCGGGTGTTTCGCCATGAGGTCGAACTCCAGAGCGGTCTTGACCCGTGGAAAGGTGGCGTCATTAAGCCCCAGAATGCATATGACCCTGAAGGGGATGCTCCGCATGGGGAGCATGGCGCAGAAGGTGATTTTTCCGGTGATGAACCCTTTGTTTCCGCTGGCTTCGGATAACATTCCGCTGAGCGTTTCGTATATCGGGCGGAAGCCGACCGGTTTTTTCAATCCGGAAGTCTGGCTGTTTATATCCTCTATCAGTCCCGTCATATATATCAGGTCATCGGCGTGCGCCGGAGAACTGTTCAGAAAATCGTTCATGATATCGGTCAGCACGGCGCAGTGTTCCTCCGCCGGAACCGTTCTTTTCAGTAGTTTTCGATATCTGGCGCACAGCTCTGTGAAGCGCATGACACCGCCCAGTTTCTCCGCCAGAGAGAAGGGGACGTCATCGCCTGACGCCTCGGAATAGATATATCCGGAAGTGCCCTCCGCCAGACCCAGAGCTATCCGGCGCATGGCGTGTTCGAAGGTGAAGGGGGTTTCGGATGTCACTCCGTCCTCTCTCAGCTCTTCGTCCGTCAGCCCGAACAGTGCGCTGTTTCTTTCCAGCACGGCTCCTATGTCTTCGTTGCCCGTGAGTCCGAATTTCGAGGCGACTATCTCCTCCGACAGCAGTTTCATCACGGACGACAGGCTGAACTGTCCGGTGACGGTATCCAGCAGGTCTATGAATATTCCCGCCGGACGGCTGGTCTGTTTATAGGGCATGTCCGCCAGAGTGTAGGGCATGGCGGTCTCTGCGCTGTATGGGTTGTCGAACACAGCCCTTATGTACGGGGCGTATGTCTGTATGTCTGTTGTCATCACCAGAATGTCTGACGGCTTCAGAGCGGCGTCATTATCAAACAGGCTGAGCAGATGGTCGTATAGCGCCTCTGTCTCACGAAGGGGGTTGTGACAGCTCGCCACTGTGACGGATGTGTCTCCGGTCTCCGGCGTGAAGGGCTGTTGTTTCAGAGTGAATATCTCTGCCTGTATGGCGCTCAGAACGCTGTCTGACGATGGTGTGGAATAGTTTTCTATGTAATGTGCGCTGTCAGCCGTGCTGAGAAGTATATCGAAAAAGTCTCTGCCCAGCGTGCCGAGATTGTCCAGCAGAGGGTGGTTCTGCCTCAGCATAAGCTCATCCGCCGGACGTCCGGAGCGTTTCTCCCGTCTGCTGATCTCTCTGTCGCTGACGCTGTCGCCCCAGTATTCTTCCGTGGGGCTCAGCAGATAGAAGCTGATGTTTGTGAATTTCGCCGCTTGAGCGAGTATCTCTATGAAAAATTCCGGAATCACGCTGATTCCGAAGACGTGTATGTCTGTCATGCCCGTCAGTTCCGCTTTGCCTTCGGTCATGCTTCTGAGCATTTTGTCCAGAACGTATGTCTTGCACCTGCTCTTTGCGCTGAAGACGCTTCTGAAGAGGTTCGCCTGCCACTTTTCATCGTCTTTGTCCATGTGGGGGCTGTTCAGCCAGCGGAGGGTCATCTCCGGGCGGTAGAGTTGATATTGGTCGAATATATCGGCTATTCTGCCCGCCAGACGGAATGTCTTTATGCTGTCCGGATCGTTTTCCAGATATTTTATGACGGGGCGGTTGTATTCTGTGGCGGGGATGCTCCCCAGTTCGTCAAAAATCTTCCACGTCAGCTCCTGTTTCTCTGTCCACAGGTCTTTTCTGCCTGTGTGTCTCTCCGCCATACGCTTTATGAGGGCGGCTGGGAACAGATAGTCCAGATTGGCGCTGATGCCCGATCTCTCTGCCAGAGCGAGCCCGACCCATCTCTGCATACCGGACGTCTGGATGCATATTGTGGTTTTTTTTAAAGGCGCTGCTTTTGAGCTGATATTTTTTTGCAGAATATCTGCCAGCCCGTTAAGTTTATTGCCGATATATATATTAAGCATGGTGACTGATTATAAACGCAGAGGAGGTTTTTTGAAAGTCTTCTGTTAGTCATTGTGATTTATTTCTCTGGCGGGATTGATATTTAACAGACATTATGGAATAATGGGATGGGGTGTTATTAGATTATGACAAATATCGAAACTATAGAGAAAGAGATACTTTTCGGCTGTTCACTCATCGGTATTCTGGTGCTGGATATGAACGGTCTTGTAATATCCTGCAACGACAGAGCCTGCGAGATGCTGGCGGATGACAGGGACAATCTGAAAGGGAGCTGTGTGGCTGATATCTTCAGCGGGTTCGGCACGGATGACGTGATCGCTCTGGCGGATGATATGAAGATGGACAGGGGCGGTTCCGGAGTGGTCGCCCGAACGCACAGACCGAATGTGTCTGACGATCTGGTGAGGCTCAACGCCGGATATATATCTGACGGTCAGAAGCCGGAGGGAATGGTGGTCTATCTGATGGAGATAGCCTCCAGAGGAGCGTCATGCGTACGCCCCCAGCTGACCGAGCCGGGATATCAGGACGACAAGACGGAGTTTCTGTGCAATATATTTCACGGTATTCAGGATTCCATTATCATACATGATCTTAACGGGAAGATTCTGAGCTATAACGCCAAAACGCTGATGCTTCTGGGGCTGGACATGGAGACACTGGAGAGCGCTAAGAGTTTTCGGGATTTTTCTCCGGAGGATATCAACAGCGATGTCTGTCAGCGGTATTTCAGAGAGGCGGCGGAAGGTCACGACCGCACCTTCACATGGCAGCTTCAGCGTCCGTCAGACGGCACTGTGCTGGATGTGGAGGTCTTTTTCACCCGTATCAATAAGCGGGACGAGGCGGTTGTCCTCTCCTGCATAAAAGATATCACCGATAAAAAACGCATAGAAGACGAGCTGGTTAACTCTGAGAAGAGATACCGCCAGCTGGTGGAGTATTCGCCGGACGGAATCGTTATCCACAGAAACGGCATAATAAAATATGTCAATCCTGCGGGCGCCAGAATTTTCGGCGGGACGGAAGAGGATGTTCTGGGGCAGGAGGTCATCCAGTTCTTTCCGGATGAGGACAGGAGCATGATAAAAGCCCGCCTGAAACAGCTCTATGAGAATGAACAGTCCATGCCTATAGTAGAGGGGCGGATGGTGCGTCTGGACGGGCGCATAGCCTATGTGGAGTATGCAGCCATACCTTTTAAGATGGACGGGAAAACCGCCGTGCAGGTGGTTATCAGGGACGTGACTCAGAAAAAGATTCAGGAAGACTACATAAAACATATGGCTCTGCACGACACGCTGACGGGGCTTCCCAACAGAGGACTTCTCACCGACAGAATAGCTCATTCTCTGGAACGCAGAAAGAGGGACGCCTTTATGACCGCTGTGCTGTATATTGATCTGGACGGGTTCAAGCCCGTGAACGACACACTGGGACATGCCGCAGGCGACACCGCTCTGAAAGAGATAGCCGACAGGCTGAGCCGCTCCATCAGAAAATCCGACACCGCCGCCAGAATAGGCGGAGACGAGTTTGTTATTCTTCTGGACGCCGTGCACGACAGGCACGAGATAGAGGAAGTCGCCGAAAGAGTGCTGGAAAATATTAACAGAGAACTTGTTATAGACGGAACTGTCTTTCATGTAGGCGCCAGCATCGGCATCGGCATATGTCCGGAGCACACGGACGACCCCGTAAAGCTGCTGGCTATGGCAGACAGAGCCATGTATCGTGTAAAAGAATCAGGAAAGAACAGATATCTGTTCTGTGACGGTGAGAACTGATATGGGAAAAACATACGACATCGCCGAAAATCTGGTGAAAATGTCGAAAAAACTGAAATACGGCGATCTGAGCGCCAAGGATAAGGTGATTGAGTACGCCGGAAAGCTGATTTCCGAGGAGTACGGCGCCACCAGTATCTATATGCAGAAGCTGGGTATGATAGTCTTCACCGCCAGAGACATGGCGGGGCTGTCGTTTGACGAATCGCTGAATCTGTCCAAGGACAGGTTTGTCTTTGACGAAGGGGTTAAGCGCCTCACACTTCTGCTGGAGCAGGTGCGTGACAACATCGGCAGCCCGAAGGTATGCGAGGGCGAGTTCGTGGTTGTGCAGGCGAGGGACGCAAACAGCCTGACCCGCATCACATCCTATATCAAGGCGAAGGGGTATTCCGTTAACGTTATAAAAGATACCGATGACTGGAAGGAGAAGCTGGACGAGCTTCTGCCCTAACTTTCCGTTTTTTTCCGCAGTCTGCTGTTGAACTTATCCGTATTGATCGTAAATCTCTCGTGAGTTCCTTTTCCTATCAGCTCTTTTTCATCGTAGGCTTCTATCTCCCACTGTGTTCTCTGTCCGTCCACGTTTGTGCAGACGACCTTTGCGCTGATATTCATTCCGACTGGTGTCGCCGCTGTGTGCGAAACGCAGATGTGCGTTCCCACGCTCTGTTCGCCCTCGTCCAGATGCGGCTGGAGCGCCTCCATGCATGCCCACTCCATGAACCCCACCATGTATCCTGTGGCAAAGACAGGGGGCATAGGGCGGAACAGGTCTGATTCCGGATATAGGTTGGGGACTGTTTTTTCTTTTGTTACAGTGAATTTGAGCAGGTGTGATGTGCCGGGGCGGATGGTGTTTTTCATAAAAGACCTCCTGATACAGATAATATATGTCCGTATCAGAAAAAAGGTATGGGTCAGCCTCTTATGAACTTCATGTTCGGAACGATGATGCCCGCCACCAGAAGTATCACGCCGAAGATCTGGTATGACACGATGTTTTCACCCAGAAAGACGGCGGCGAGAATCAGCGTTATCACCGGCTCTACCGAGCTGAATATCGAAAAATAGGCGGCGCCTATCTTTTCTATGCCTTTATAAAGAAGCCCCATGGCGATGGCGGAGGGGATTATGCCCAGACAAACGGCGAGAATCAGCTTGTTCTGTGTCATTCCGGAGAGCTCTGTGCCTCCGTTCAGGGTTATGAAGCCGAGGCAGGTGAACAGCATCACATAAAACGAGGCGGACGATGAATTCTCTTTTTTCATGATGATCTGGGACGACACAAGATATGTGGAGAACATCAGCATAGCTCCCACGGCGTATGTCAGCCCCCTGACGCTGATCTGGCGCAGAAAGGCATCGTAAAAGACCAGACAGCACCCGAAAAGTATCAGGACGACAGAGATGAGAGACGACAGAACGAATTTTTCACGCAGAAAAAATATGCTGATGAGCAGAACCATCATCGGGTAGAAATATAATATTAGCGAGGCGGTGGACGCCGGAATGTATTCTATGGATTTGAACAGCAGAAGACTCTGACCCGTGTAGAAGAAGATGCCTATGAAGGCTGTCTTACAGAGCAGGCTGAAAGATGGTTTCAGGACTTTTCTGTCTGTTATCAGAAAATAGAGAAAGAGAGCCAGTGTGCCGAATTCGAACCGGAGTGTCAGAAGAGGCACGGCGGAAAGCCCCATGGAGAGACCTATTTTTCCAAAAATAACCAGAGTGGCGTAACAGGAAGCCGACAGAACAGCCAGAAGTATTCCCTGAAACATAAATCACCTTATCCGTAAGAGGATATCATCCTTAGTATTTCCTGATTAAAAAGTCAATAGAAAGGGTGACCGCCGCTGTGCTGTGCGGCGGTCTGGAGAGGTTTGGCTATATTATTGTCCGAGGGGCATGTTTATGAGTATCAGCGATGTTGAACTGCCGTCTATTCCGAAATCGTTGTCATTTATCAGGGCTACTCTGTTCTTTCCGAGGAGCGCTATTCCTTCTATTTTAGACATCAGTCCGTTGTGGTCGTCTGTGTTGAACACCAGCTTTTTTGTGACGGGGGCTATTCCGGCGTCTTTCGCCGTGGCATGCTGTTCGAGGCTGGGCAGGGTTTCGGGATTGTCATATTTTTGGTTCAGAATGTTGTCAGCTTTTGACATGTCTATCAGATAGAAGCGGGTGCTCTGGTTTATTCTCTCCAGCACCAGCAGTTTATCAGCGCCCACCCCAGCCATTTCAGATATTTTTACATCGCTCTGTTTCTGCGGTTTGCCCATGTTGTCCATGAAAAATACGTCCGGGGTCTCCATCTGGTAGACGTATTCGCCCATAACTTTTCCGTTTTTGGCGGACATTTTGAGCAGACGGACGTTTCGTCCTGATTTATAGGCGTTATTGTCGGGGTTTGCCAGTGGGCTTTGCAGGGCGGCGTAGAGATATTTTCCGTCCGGGTCTATGGCGATGGATTCCATACCTCTGTTCAGCTTGCGCTTCATCAGTATTGACGGCAGAGAGCCCTTCACATCGTAGTCTGCGTGAGCCAGATCTTTTTCCATGCCTTCGGGGACATATCGGGTGATTATTTTCCCTTTAGCGTCCACATGTATCACGCTGGGACCGTATTCGTCAGCCATCCAGAATGTTCCGTCCGGCATTCTGACGAGCCCCTCCGTGTCCAGACCGGACGGGTCGAGCTTCAGTATCTTTGCCGATGAAGAGTAGGCGTTCTCTGTATCTGTGACGGTGAGCGGGTTGGACAGTCCGGAAATTTCCTTGCCTCTGGCGCCTTTGAGAGTTATGCGCTCTATCAGCTCGGCTTTGTCGCCGGTCAGGCGGAATTTGTATATGGACGGTGAGAAGGAAGGCACGGGAAACACCTTTCCGCTCTCGCACATGGTTAGTCCTGTCAGTTTTATGGTGTCGTTGCAGTCTATGTTGGGTCCTCTGTCGGAGAGGGTGTATATGATGTTTTCGGGGTCTTTCGGGCTGTGGAAGGCGGCGCTGCCGACTCCGTGGGTGAGGGGCATTGTTTTTCCGTTGGGATAGCTGACTGTCGCCAGCGGGATTTTTATGTCGTATGTTTTTCCGGATTCATAGACGAATCTGGGCGCGGCAAAGGCGAACACGGCTGTGACAGCTATCAGTGCGGCTGTGTGCAGGGGGAGATTGCGTTTCATATTTCCTCCGGGTGGGTGATAATAATGTATGATGTTAAATAGTTAGTGTTATAAAGATTCAAAGAAAATATTGAAATATTGTCAATCGGGAAAGGGGAGGTATTTGGTTGACTTTTACGGATTTATACTCTATAAATTCATCTCTTTAATAATCGGGGTGTAGCGCAGTCTGGTAGCGTACCTGTCTTGGGAACAGGGGGTCGAAGGTTCAAGTCCTTTCACCCCGATTTTATCTATATATAAATCAATAAGTTATGAGTTGGTGTTTGAAATCTTGTGCAAATTTTGTG
The DNA here is from genome assembly GCA_050251875.1 of Deferribacterales bacterium. Classification (GTDB taxonomy): domain Bacteria; phylum Chrysiogenota; class Deferribacteres; order Deferribacterales; family Geovibrionaceae; genus Seleniivibrio. Next base: position 195,353 of record JBFWMA010000004.1, read on the forward strand.
CTCAGAATAGTTTGTTAATATTTCTTTACGCTCTCTTCGCACGTATCTGCATATATTTTTAGTACACCTAGATCAAGAAGATTATTGATGTAATCTGGATTTTTATCATCAATAATGGTGGTTTTATTTTCCATGGCGTATTCATGTACATTTTTCTTGAGCTTATCTACTTGCTTCATCACACGTATGTTATTTGCGACATATGCTTTCAAATATGCCTCAGTTTTTATTGGTATCGTGACGTGCTGTAACTCGTGCTCAGAGAAAGAATCAAGTCTTTTTAATGCGTTATATATGTTAGTGGGGTCATGTTTATAAATGCTCTTTAGACAGTCTTTAAGTTTTGTTTGGTATTCTAGACCAATTTTTTCATATCGAATAAAAGTTTCAATAGATTTGGCAAAATTAGTATCTAGAAAAGGGTCACTGATTAAATATGCAAGTTCATTTAGTATAACGTCTGTAGATTTCTTTTTGTTGTTGATTTGCATAAATTGCTTAAGATTTTCATCGTATTCGGTTATATCAAAAAGCCAGTTAAAGAAATTCTCATTTTCTATCTCAACTGCAGCTTGTCGATATTCAATAATAGCGTGATTGATATTTCTTAGACTTACACTCTTAAGACTTTTATCACTTTGAGTAATTGTTGTATATATAGCATAAATAGCTATCGTTCCACTGATTATAGTGCTAAAAAGTGTGATTAGAGTGCTATTGTTTATTTGAAAAAGTTTTTTTCTGATATTTTTAGATCTAAAACATATTGCCTTAAATCTTTTGGTATTAATCGGAACTTTTCTTTTTATCATTTAGACATTCCGTATGCATTATATAGATAATACGCTATTATGATTGAGTCATAATTTATTTAATCTACAATCTTCTTTTCAACATCCATATGCTTATGCAGAATTCTGATTATCAGTACATATTCGGATTCAATTTTATAAAATATTACATGGCTTTCGTGTGGAAATTTTAGATAACCTTTTCTGATGTAGTCAATATTTGTGCCCATATCAGGATTATGTCCTATCAGTTCGAGGCATTTTTTTAAAGATTCAAAGTATTTGTCGGTCTGTTTTTTGCCAAAGGCGGATAATGAATTACTAAATATGTTGCGAATATCTTTTTCAGCCGCATTTGTCAGTTTATACATCAGCTTTCACTGAGTTGTAGATGGCATTAAGGTTGTTTTCAGATATTCCGCTCTGTTCACCCAGCTCAAGAGCCATGATCAGGGTGTTTGTTTTGCTGGTGATCTCCTGATCATTTCTAATCAGATCCCTGATATAGTCGCTTGTATTGCTGTATTTTCCTGTCTTAACCTGCGATTCAGCCCATTTCTTCATGCTTTCAGGAAGAGAGACATTCATAGTGCTCATAAGTCACCTCATAATCAAACAATAAACACTATGACAAACTTTGTCAATAGTCGCTATAGGTGAACATGTTTTTGTCCTTTTTCAGCAGCATTCCTGTTCGCATTTTTGCATGGCGAATACGCCTTCTTCGTCCTCTGCGTTCTCGAAAAGCTCAAATATGTTAGAGGCGCTGGAACACACCATATAAAGCAGAAGCTCTTTAGGATCTTTCTTAACATCCCTGGCGTAGTACCCTTCGGGAATCTTTCCGACAAATTTTTCCCAATAGGCGTTATTATTCTCAGGCTTTTTCAGGAGCGCCAGAATATGGTCAACCACACAGCAGGCGTTCTCGAAACAGTCTATGTTTTTGAAACTCACATAGCTCTCATCAACTTTGATAGTCTTTTTGCATCCGCACATATCACGTCCTTTGTTTTTTATATAGGAGTATTATATAGGCGCAATTTGTTATTTCAATCACTAAATACGCCTGTCCTTATATTTTTGTTTTTATCTGAATTACGGTGTGACTTCCGGCTAAATTATGGCAGAATTAGTATAATGCTGACAAAACGGGGATGACTATGTCTGAATGGCTTCATAAAGAGAACACGCACATGGACAATCTGAGGAAATACTGCGAAGGAATGCTGAACGAAGAGGACGGCATGACGCTTTTCAAGGAGTATGAAAGCGACATCCTGAGTGTCCGGTTCGATGAGGTGATGGCTCTGGTCGACTGGATGGTGAAGAGCGAAAAATATGATATGGAAAACATAAAAAACGCTCTGAACAAGATAATCAATATTTTCTCCGGACATCTGGACGAGTTCGGATTCAAGCCGACCACGCCGGAGTTCATCTCCATCCTCCACGATGAAAACACAGCCATAGCCGAATATATGGAGAGCATAAAGGACGATCTGCGAGCGCTGGGCAGAGAGAAAAAAGGCACTGCTGATTTCACCCTCGCCAGAGAGGAGATGAAAAAAGCTATAGAAGGTCTCTCCGCTCTGGACGCTCATTATATAAAAAAAGAGAATATTCTCTTTCCATATGTCGAAAAATATATCCCAGACTACAGATGCACCCATGTGATGTGGTCCATCCACGATGATGTCAGAAACGGGATAAAGAAACTGGCGCAGATGCTTTCTGATGACGATTATGACGAAATCCAGTTCAACCGGACGATAGGCAGGCTCTTTTTCGATATCTTCGGGCTGATCTTCAGAGAGGATTACATCCTGCTGCCTATGTGTCTGAAGCTGATTTCCGGCGACATTCTGGCGGAGATGCTGCCCCAGTGTCCGGAGATCGGATACACGTTCATACCCGCTCCGAAAATATCCCCGAACAAACCGAAACAGGCGGATATCCCGGACGGACTGGTGAATCTGGAGACGGGATCGCTCACCGCCGAACAGCTCATTCTGATGCTGAACAGCCTTCCCGTGGACATCACCTATGTGGACGAAAACGACTGCGTGCGCTATTTTTCCTCGCCGAAAGACAGAATATTTCCGCGCTCTAAGGCGATCATCGGGCGCACAGTGCAGAACTGCCACCCGCCGGACAGCATACACATCGTAAACGAGGTGGTAAAACGCCTGAAATCCGGCGCTAAAGACGTGGAGAGCTTCTGGATTCAGATGGGCGGAAAATTCATCCTCATACAATATTTCGCCGTAAGAGACCGGCATGGCGCCTATAAAGGCACGCTGGAGGTCAGTCAGGACATTTCCGATATCAGACAGCTGACAGGAGAAAAACGGCTTCTCGATCTGGATAAGTAGAGAACCGTAACGGCCGCCGTAACATCCGAAAATATCTTTTTGTTTAGGTTGACGTACCAACTGGTTGGTTGGTAATATTCTTTATAAGATATTTAATGGATGTGAAGCTATGAATACAAAAGACAAAATTTATAATACCGCTGTGGAGATGTTCGGCAGATACGGATATCAGGGTGTCCGGATAGACGCTCTGGTTAAGAAGGCAAAGGTGAACAAAACCACCTTTTATTACTATTTCGAAAGCAAACAGGAGATATTCGATCAGGTGATGCGTGAAAGCCTGAACTATTTCAAAGACAAGCTGACCGAAGGTCTGAAGGGATGCGAAACAGCGGACGAGGTCACGACAGCCATGCTGGATATCATGTTTTCCAGAGATATCAAGGATGTTCAGCTCTTCACCCGTGAAATTCTCGAAGGCGGTGAAAACCTTTCTGACGAGCTTTATGGTATAATGGTAGAGGTTGTCAACATTCAGACCGCCGTGCTCAGCAGATGCAATGTACAGGATCCGTCTTTCATCATCTATCTGCTGGTGGGCGTTTCAAACTTCTATCTGTCTCTGGGAGTTTTCAAACAGAGCTGGATGAAGAGGAGCCTCGAATACAACGCCAACAGTGTGGTGAATTTTGATGAAACCTATCTGAAAGCTAAAATAAAATCAGTGATAATGAAAGAGTTCTCTTGCCAGGGAGAATGATATGCGTTTTTTAAATATATTGCTGATCCTGCTTCTGTTTTGTTCATCTGCCCATGCCGTTCCGTCTGTCCGTGTGGCGTTCGTCCATGACGGATCATCGGAAACGGAAAAGCAGATGAGCGAACTCTACCGCAGAGAGATCACCGCTGTTACGGCGGGCAGCTATGCGGTCAGTTTTTATGATTATTTCGGAGACAGAACCCCTGCGGGTGTCTCCGCCGTCCTGAACAGGCTGAACGACGACAAAACCACCGATATAATAATCGCTCTGGGGCTGATGAGCGGCAGAGAGGCTGTTCAGAAGCCTTCCGCAAAACCTCTGTTCATCCCATATTATCTGCGGCTTACGTCCCCTGTTCCGGTGAAAAAGAATATTATTCTGACTCCGGTCAATATAGATTTCGAAACCGAGCTGGATGAGATGCTCAGGGTGCGGGATTTCAAAAACATGCTTCTGCTTCTGGACGACAGTTTCCGCAGTCAGTTCAGCGGAGAGATCAGTCAGGTTCGCCTGATAACCGCCAAGAGGGGTGTCCGTCTGGATATAGCCTATAACACAGACTCAAACGAGGATTTATCGGTGAAAATACCCGCCGGCACAGAGGCGGTGATGCTCAGCCCGCTGCCACGGCTGGATGGGCAGGCGCTGAAAAGACTGTCCGGAGCGCTGGCGGAAAGAAATATAGCGTCATACGCTCCTTTTGATTTTGACTATACGGAGAGGGGTTTTCTGATGTCCAGAGATTCCGGTCTGGACGCTGAGAAACGTGCCAGACTGGTCGCCGTAAACCTGACAGACGTTCTGAAAGGACAGAAGCCATCGTCTCAGGCGATGCTTTCCGATAAAAAACGTGATCTGATAATAAACATGAAAACAGCTTCCGAAATAGGTCTGGCTGTGCCTTTCAGCGTGCTGGAAGACGCCGTGCTCATAAATTCTGATGCCAGATGGAGCAAAAACCTCACCATCACCGATGCGGTGAAAGAGGCGGTCAGCGCCAACCTGAGCGTGATAGCCGGAGAGCTGGGCATAAAGGCGGACAGCGGAAACGTTGCCGAGGTGCGTTCACAGCTCTTTCCGCAGTTAAAGGCGGAGCTGGGCTACACCATGATAGACAAGAAGAACGATTTCGTGGAGCTGGGGTCATACGCCGATAAAAGCACGGACGGTTCTCTGTCCGCCCGTCAGCTGATCTTTTCCGAAAAGGTTCTGGCACAGCTCGAGATAATGAAGAAGAACCACACGGCGCTGACATATCAGCAGAAATATGTGGAGCTGGAGACAGGGCGTCTGGCGGCTTCGGCGTTTCTGAACCTGCTGACGGCGCAGACCATATACAGCATACGTCAGGACAACCTTCGTCTGTGCGTTACCAACCTCGATCTGGCTAAGGGCAGGGTTGAGGCGGGAGCGTCCGACATGTCGGATGTGTATTACTGGGAGAGCAACATCTCCTCCGCCAGACAGAGCATGCTGAACGCCTATTCTGACAAGGAAAAAGCGCTCTATGCGCTTAACCGTGTGCTGAACAGAAAGCTGACTGACAGATACACCCCCGTGGCTGTCACCCTGAACGGGCTTAATATGGAAAACGGGCTGAACAGGCTGATAACGGTTATAACCGATGAGAATAAATACGACTCCATGGCGGAGTTTCTGATAAACACGGCGGTGAGCGCATCGCCGGAGCTGATGCGGATAGAGTCCCAGATCGGGGCGGCGTCCAGACAGCTTGTGTCCGACAGACGGTCGGACTATGTGCCGGATGTTTTCATATACGGCAGTCTCAGCCACAATTTTTATGAGTCCAGAGAACCGTACTCCGGAATAGATATGGAAGACGAAACGCACTGGCAGGCGGGAGTTGGTCTCTCTCTGCCCTTCTTCGAGGGCGGAGCGTCCAGAGCTCGTGTGACAAGGAGCAGATATCAGCTCGACAGGATGAACGTGTTCTACAGGGACGCCAGAAACGCCTTGGAACAGGGGATTCTGAGCGATATCAGCTCACTGCGAGCCGGATACAAGGCGATCAGGCTTTCCGCCGAAGCGGCGGATACAGCCCGCCGGAGTTTTTATCTGATCCGTGATAACTATGCGGAGGGCACAAAGCCCATGACCGATCTGCTCTCGGCGCAGAACGCCAGCATATCGGCAGATCTGGTATCGGCGAACGCTGTTTACGGTTTCATGCAGAATGTTGTCCTGCTCCAGAGAGATTTGGGCTCTGTTTCGCTCTTTCTGGACGGCGGGGAATACAGTGAATTTACAAACAAGCTGATAGAACACATCGGCAAGGAATGATCTATGTCTAAGTCAGTAATGAGAAAAACAGTATACGGCCTTTTAACGGTTGTGGTTCTGGCTGCCGCCGCTTATGGGGTATATCACTATACCAGACCAAAACCGCCTGTGATGTTCGCTTCCGGAAACGGGCGGATAGAATCCACCGAGGCGGATATTACGGCAAAGATTCCCGGCAGGCTCACCGAGGTGCTGGCGCATGAGGGCGATATGGTGGCGCAGGGACAGCTCATGGCACGGATAGACGTGGACGAGCTCACCGCAAAGCTGAATCAGGCGAAGGCTCAGGTCATGCAGACCATAGAAAACAAGAAATACGCCGAGGCGGTGGTTAAGCAGAAGCTGTCTGAGCTGTCTCTGGCGCAGAAAAACTATGAACGGGCAAAAAATCTGTACGTTAACAAAAATATATCTCTGGTTCAGCTCCAGCAGGCGGAGACAAACGTGGACAGCATCCGCGCGGCGATAGACGCTTCGAAAGCGAGCGTTGTCAGCGCAGAGGCGGCGATCAATGCCGCTGTGGCTCAGAAAGAGGCTGTGGAAGCCAATCTGAAGGACACAGAACTGGTGTCTCCCATCTCCGGTCGTGTTCAGTACAGGCTGATGGAGCCGGGCGAGGTTATCCCCGCCGGCGGCAAGGTGCTGGTGGTTCAGGATCTGACAGATGTGTATATGACGATATTTCTGCCCACGGAATACGCCGGAAAGATAGATATAGGGGCTGAATCCAGGATAGTTCTGGACGCTCTGCCGGGCGTAGCCATTCCGGCGAAGGTATCGTTCATCTCTTCCGAGGCGCAGTTCACCCCGAAAGAGATAGAGACGCAGAACGAGCGTGAAAAGCTGGTTTTCAGAGTGAAAGTAAGGATAGACGAAGCTCTGCTGGAAAAATATAAGGAAAAAGTGAAAACAGGTCTGCCGGGTGTGGCGTATGTCCGTCTGGATAAAAACGCCGAATGGCCTCAGGAACTCGGACGTCTGGCGAAATAGATATGGAAACGGTAGCCCGTATAACAGAACTGAGTCATAAATATGGCGGTGTGACGGCTGTGGACAATGTTTCTCTGTCCATCCCCGCCGGAGTGATGGTGGGGTTCATCGGTCCTGACGGAGTGGGTAAATCCAGCGTGCTGGCGCTCATCTCCGGAGTCCGTGTGATACAAAAGGGCAGGGTGGAGGTTTTCGGCGGAGATATGTCCGTCAGGAGCTTCCGTGACGATGTATGCCCCAGAATAGCCTATATGCCGCAGGGACTTGGAAAGAATCTCTACATGTCTCTGTCTGTGTATGAGAATGTGGAATTCTTCTCACGTCTTTTCGGTCAGGGCAGAAGAGAGCGGGGCGAGCGGATAGACATGCTGCTGAAAAGCACAGGACTCTATCCCTTTCGTGACCGTCCGGCTGGAAAGCTCTCCGGCGGGATGAAACAGAAGCTGGGGCTCTGCTGTGCTCTCATTCACGACCCGGACCTGCTGATTCTGGACGAACCCACCACGGGCGTTGACCCGCTTTCCCGCAGACAGTTCTGGGATCTGATACAGAGCATCCGGAGCGGCAGTCCGGACATGAGCGTCATGGTTGCCACCGCATATATGGAAGAGGCGGAGGGGTTCGACTGGATAGTCGCCATGGACGACGGCAAGGTGCTGGCGTCTGGAACACCGGAAGAGATTCTGGAAAAGACCGGAACGGATAATTTCGACGCCGCTTTCATAGAGCTTCTGCCGGAAGAGAAGAGAAAAGATCACAAGACGCTGACAGTCCCCGAAAGACCTGAAGACGGCGGTGAATACGCCATCACGGCGGAAAATCTGACAATGAGATTCGGTGATTTCACCGCTGTGGATAATGTCAGCTTCAGAATAGAAAAAGGCGAGATTTTCGGTTTCCTCGGTTCGAACGGATGCGGCAAAACCACCACTATGAAGATGCTGACCGGGCTTCTGAAACCCACAGAGGGGCATGCCGAGCTGTTCGGCGAAAGCTCCGCCAGAAGGGGAGACGTCAGACGCCGTGTGGGCTACATGACACAGGCGTTCTCTCTGTATACGGAGCTGACAGTGCTCCAGAACCTGATGCTCCACGCCAGACTCTATCACCTGCCAAAAGACAGGATAGTGCCGAGGGTGGAGGAACTGCTCAGCAGATTCAATCTGAAAAATTATGAAAACTCGCTTACGGATTCGCTCCCGCTGGGCATCAGACAGAGGCTGTCTCTGGCTGTGGCGGTGGTGCACAGTCCGGACATGCTGATTCTGGACGAGCCCACATCCGGAGTTGACCCGGTTTCCAGAGACATCTTCTGGGAACTGCTGATAGACCTTTCACGCAGAGACGGCGTAACCATATTCGTCTCCACCCACTTCATGAACGAGGGCGAGCGGTGCGACCGGATATCTCTGATGCATCAGGGAACCGTTCTGGACAGCGACAAACCGTCCGAGCTGGTGAAAAAACGTGGAAAAAACACTCTGGAAGAGGCGTTCATAGACTATCTGAAAGAGGCGGCGGGAACAGAGGAAGATACGACTGAGCCGGTGCAGGGAGCTGTGCGGAAAGAGCACGCTAAACAGTCGGATATTTTCAGCATGCGCAGACTGCTGGGATATACATACAGAGAATCGCTGGAACTGATCCGTGACCCTGTGAGGCTGACATTCGCCTTTCTGGGCATGGTTTTTCTGATGTTCATCGTGGGCAACGGCATCAATCTGGATGTGGACAATATGAAGTTCGCCGTGCTGGATGAGGACTATACCCAGCAGAGCGTTGACTATATTCAGAATATTTCGGGTTCGAGATATTTCACGGAATACAAAGAGATAAAGAGCATGACCGAGCTGGACAGCCGGATGAAGAGCGGCGAGCTGGTGATGGCGTTGATGATTCCTTCCGGTTTCGGCAAGGATATAAAACAGGGCAGACACACAGAGGTTGGCGTCTGGGTGGACGGTTCTCTGCCTTTCCGGGCGGAGACCATCAAGGGATACATACAGGGCATGCATTACGATTATCTCGCCAAGCTGGCGAAAAAGACATACGGAACGGATGTGTCGCTCTATCCCGCCAACATCGAGATGCGCTACAGGTATAATCCGGATTTCAAGAGCATATACGCCATGGTTCCGGCAATCATCCCCATGCTTCTGGTTTTTATCCCGTCTATTCTGATGGCGCTGAGCGTGGTGCGTGAGAAGGAGCTGGGCTCCATAACCAATTTTTACGCCACCCCGGTGACACGTCTGGAATTTGTGCTGGGCAAACAGCTTCCGTATATCGCGGTGAGCATGGTGGGCTTCTTCGGGCTGATAGCGCAGTCCGTGTATATGTTTAATGTGCCTGTGCGGGGCAGCATGCTTTTGCTGACCGCGGCGGCTCTGCTGTATGTCACGGTCACCACCGGGTTCGGGCTTCTGATATCTTCTTTTACAAAGACACAGGTGGCGGCTCTTGCCGGAACGGCGCTTCTGACGCTGATTCCCACCATAAACTATGCCGGGCTGAAAGATCCGGTATCGTCCCTTCAGGGATTCGGCGCCGTGATAGGGCATGTCTTTCCGGCGACATATTTTATAAACATCAGCCGTGGACTGTTCAGCAAGACGCTGAGCTTCAGCGATATGTACCCCAACTATGCTGTGCTGGTGCTCTCTGCCGTTGTGATAACGGCGGTCAGCATGCTTCTGCTCAAGAAGCAGGAGAGATGACATGCGGCATCTGAAAAATATATTCAACCTGGGGCTGAAAGAATTCATGGGGCTGTGGCGGGACAAGGTGATGTTCGCCCTTTTGATATACGCCTTCACCTTCGGAATATATGTCGGGGCGGTGTCGCTCTCCAGCGAACTGAGAAACGCCCCTGTCGCCTTCATAGACGAAGACCGCTCAGAGCTCTCCGCCAGAATAATCGATTCGTTCTATGGTCCTTACTTCACCAAGCCGGAGCTGATAGACATAGCGCAGGCGGACAAAGGTCTCGATTCCGGCATATACACATTCGTGGTGGATATCCCGCCTGATTTCGAAAAGGATATAATGCGGGGTCAGAAACCCTCGCTTCAGCTGAATATAGATGCCACCCGCATGACGCAGGCGGGGGTCGGTTCCGGGTATGTGCAGAATATAATAGTGAAAGAGATCAACGCTTTCGTCCATCCGTCACAGACGGCGGAACTGCCAATAGATATAGTAACCAGAGTAAAATACAACGCTAATCTGGAGAGCAGCTGGTTCGGCGGTGTTATGGAGATGGTGAACAACATAGCCATGTTCTCTATCCTGCTCACCGGAGCGGCGTTCATCAGAGAGAGGGAGCACGGCACTCTGGAGCACCTGCTCGTCATGCCCCTGAACGCTTTCGAGGTGATGATGGCGAAGATATGGTCCATGGGTCTGGTGGTGCTCATCATGTCGTCACTGTCTCTTCAGATTATATTAAAAGGCATAATCGGCGTCCCCGTTCAGGGCTCTATGGCTCTTTTTATGTGCGGCAGCGCTCTTCTGCTTTTTTCCACCACCTCGATGGGGATATTTTTGGGTACGATTTCACGCACCATGCCCCAGCTGGGTCTGCTGTTTATCCTGACTATCCTGCCTATGGAGGTGCTCTCCGGCGGGTTTACGGCTTTCGACAGTATGCCTCTCACTGTTCAGCGTATCATGATGGTCGCCCCCACGCCCCACTTCGTGGCGCTGGCGCAGGGCATCATATTCCGTGGTGCGGGGCTGGCGGAGGTATGGCATAATATGGTTGTGATGTTTGTGATAGGACTGGTCTTTTTCAGCCTGTCGCTTATTCTTTTCAGAAAGAGCCTCAGCTCTTCATAGGATGATAAGGGGATCGGATGATAACTGCGTGCAGAGCCTGCGGACTGATAATAAACGCTGACACCGAAAACTGTGAGGGGCGCATGATGTGTCCCAGATGTTCACATGTGGTATTCCGCCGCAGAAACATGACATACGCTCTGGCTCTCAGCCTGTCGGCGGTGTTTCTGATGCTTCCCGCCATGCTTTTTCCGTTTCTGAGGATAATGATAAACGATACTATACTTTCCACCACACTGTTTCAGAGCGTTTCGGCTCTGAACAGCGAAGGATATCTTCCGGCGGGAGCGGCTGTTTTTCTCACAGCTTTTCTGGTGCCTCTGTTTTATCTTTTTTCTGTCTGCTATGTGTCCTTTGACGTGGTGACGGGGATTCGTCTGCCTCTGGCGGAGTATCTGGCGCACACCGTGCACAGGCTGAAACACTGGCACATGGTGGATGTTTTTCTGGTGGGTGTGCTGGTCAGCGTGGTTAAGCTGGTGGATATGGCGGATGTAACGCTGGGCGCCGGATTTTATCTGCTGGCGGTTATATGTTTTTTTATAATTACCGCAGGGGTTTTTTATGACTCCAGAACATTCTGGAACAGCAGGCAAAGCCATGACTGATATCGAAGCGGGATATATTCTCTGCGCCGAATGCGGAACGCTGGTACGCTCGGACGAGCCGGAGGCATACTGCGGACACTGCGGTGCGCATGTCAGAAGACGGAGCGCAGACAGCCTGAACAGAGCCTGGGCGCTGTCCATCGCCGCTCTGATACTCTATCTGCCTGCGAATATTTTTCCGATTATGGATGTGCGGATAATGGGCGAAAGCAGTACCAACACTATATTGGGCGGGGTTATACAGTTTTTTCAGCACCGGATGTATTTCATATGCGCCGTGGTTTTCGTGGCGAGTTTTGTGGTGCCTCTGTTCAAGCTGTCGGCGCTGTTCTACATTCTCCTGACGCTTAATAAAGAAAAGAGCCTGTCGAACAGAAAGAAGACAACGCTCTTTAAAATAGTAGAGATAATAGGAAAATGGTCCATGCTGGATGTCTTCGTGGTGGGCATCATGGCGGGGCTGATAGATACGGGATATCTGCTGAAGATAACGGCGGGACCCGGGATCGTGTTTTTCGCCTCGGTGGTGATTCTCACCATGATGGCGTCAGCCAGTTTCGACACCAGACTGATATGGGACAAAGGATGATGATATGACAGAAATACCGGAAGCTATAAAGAAGAAAACCAGAAAATTTTCACCCGTGTGGCTCACGCCCATACTGGCGCTGGCTATCACAGTCTGGCTGATATACAACGGATATGTTAACTCCGGCAAGGAGATACGCATAAGGTTCGATTCCGGATCGGACATAGTGGTGGGCAAGACTCTGGTGAAATACAGAGGTATTCCCGTGGGCAAGGTGATCGATCTGGAGATCGCCGACACTCTGGACAAGGTGGACGCCGTGATTAAGCTGGACAAGAGAGCTGACGCCATAGCCAGAGAGGGGATGCGGTTCTGGATAGTCAAGCCGAGAATCAGCATAAACCAGATTACAGGGCTTGAGACCATCATGTCGGGTACATATATCGAGATGGCGCCTCCGTTTTATGACAAGGAGGAGCTGGCTAAGCTGAAAGAGACGAATTTTTTCATAGGTCTGTCTGAACCTGCCGATCTGGAGACGGAGAAGGACGCCGTGAATGTCAACCTGTTCAGTGTCAAGGATATGGGGATATACAGCGGAATGGGAGTGTATTTCAACGGAATATCCGCCGGAAGGGTTCTGGGCGTGCGCTATGACAGAGAGACGAACAAATATAACGTAAGTGTCTCCGTAAGCAAGGAATATCAGAAATATATCAATAAACACACAAAATTCTGGAACGTGGGCGGCATAGACATGAGGCTGGATTCCGCCGGATTCTCGCTTCAGGTGCCTCAGTTCAACAGTCTGCTTCAGGGCGGGGTCGCCTTCGACTCGGATATCCAGACGGACACCGCTCAGCCGGAGGAGAGCTATGAGGTTTTCAGCAGTTACTCATCCACCCTTTTGTCGCCGGAGACAGTGACTCTGTATATGCCTGAGTGTTACGGCATGAAGGACGGCAGAACGCCAGTGATGTTCAAAGGCGTTCAGGCGGGGATTGTGGATTCTCTGGATATCAACGATAAACAGCAGTGTGTCGCTTCCATCAAGCTGAACAGAAAGTTCGGCTATCTGGCGGCGCATAACAGCAGATTTGTTCTGGAACAGCCGGAAATCTCTCTGGGCGGAGTCAAAAATATCTCGTCAGCGCTTCTGGGCGTATATATTCAGGTGGAATCCGGCGGAGGAGCAGTCAGGAGGGAATTTACCCTGTCTGACAGACCGATAATCACCGTGCCGGAGGGTTCCTTCAGGCTGACGCTGAAAGCCGACAGCAGGGCGGTTTCTGACGAGGGCGAGGGAATATACTATAAAGGCGTGAAGATAGGTATGGTGACATCCGTCAGTCTTAGAAACAGTCTCACCCTGTATGGGGCGGTTATCTTTCCAGAGTATAAGAAGCTGGCTGTGACCGGGCTTTATCTGTATAAACCGGATCTTTTCAAGATGAGCTATGCCTCCGGACAGCTTCGTGTGGACACAGAGCCGGGCGCTCTGACAAGGGGCGGTATATCCGCCGGATTTTTCGGCGCTCAGGGTTCGCCTCTGAAAGAGGGAGCGGCGCTGACTCTGTATTCTGACGAGGATTCCGCCAGACGGGCGGATATCTCTTCCGGAGGGCTGACTCAGGTCAGTCTGAAGACATCGGACGCATTCGGGCTGGGTTCCGGCTCGCCTGTGTATTTTAAGGGCGTTCAGGCGGGAGAGATCGCTTCCGTGGATGTTTCATCTGACGGTTCCGTGGACGTGCGGGCGGTGATCTATCCGGGCAGGGTGAAGAAGGACAGCGGTATGATCTTCTGGAAAAACGGCGTGATGAGCGCCGATTTATCCGCCAACGGTCTGGAGATGCAGGCGCCCACATTGCAGGAGGCTTTCTCCGGAGGGCTTTCATTTGATGTGACAGCGGAAGGGGCGAAGAGCTCTTATCATATATACGACAGCAGGCTGGAGGCGGAGAGGGTCATCAGAAGACTGAACGCCGGAAAGACAGTCCGGCTGTATTACAATGATGTCGTGCCTCCCGAAGAGGATTCCCCCGTGTATTTCAACGGGATTAAGACTGGTTTTTCATCCGCCGCAGGATATGACAAAAAGCTGAACACATCCTATGTGGATATACTGATAGATAAAAAATACGCCGGAACGGTAGGTCAGTTCACCCGCTTCTATAATGCCGGAATAGCCTCCGTGGGGGTTAAGGGCGGCGCTATAGAGGTGCACGCTGAGCCTTTCATGAACTATGTCAGCGGAGCCGTCTATTATGAAACATTTGCCAGTTCAGGCGGCGCAGACAGGCTCTATGCGGACAGAAAATCTGCCGAAGCGCCGGATCATCTGGGGATATATGTTTATCTGAACGGCACTGTGTCTCTGAAAGAGGGGGCGGATGTTGTCTGTGACGGCAGAAAAGTAGGGTATATCAGCAGAATAAACGATCGTGGCGGTAAGAAGAGAGCCTATGCCCTGATATACAGAGAGAACAGCGGACTGCTGTCTGAGGGGGCGGTCTTGTGGACGGAAGATATAGAGATATCTCTGGACGGGATCAAAAATGCCGATTCGGCGCTGTTCGGAACCAAGCTGGCTATGAAGGGCGGAAACGGCAAGCCGAAAACCGAGTTTACGCTTTCGGATAAATATATGGCGATGGACGGACTGCGTATCGTGGTTACCGCTGATTCCAGAAATTCTCTGGAGCAGGGTTCGCCTGTTTACTACAGACAGGTTCAGGTGGGCGAGGTGGAGAGCGTAAAACTGTCTGATGACGCTAAGAGTGTTGAGATAAAAGTATTCATACAGAAGAAACACGCCCCGCTTGTCCGGACATCCAGCGTGTTCACCGCCGTGAGCGGTGTGGACGCCAGCTATGGAATATTCAAAGGCGTGAGGATAAAGACCGGCACGGTGAAATCCATGATAAAAGGCGGTCTGGAGTTCACCACGGACGAGTCGAAGGGCGAGCCGATGAAAGACGGCGGCACCATCGCTCTGACAAAATAGTCTAGCGCCCGATAATTTTAGAGAAGTGACGGCGGGTGGAGTCCTGTAATTTCCCCGCCACCTTGAACGCCTCTTTCAGAAGATCAGCCTCCTCCTCTGTCAGCTCGTCAGGGTCGAGGTAGTGGCTGGGCTCGTTTCCGGCTTCGATCATTTTTATCTCGTTTTTCAGGCGGAGATATGTAAACGACTCGAAAGCCGCCTTGATATGCTCCACAGTGGCTCGGTTGAATATATTCAGCTCCAGCAGTCTGTCCAGACGCTCCACCGTTGTTACGGCGTGTATGCCGTGCTCCAGCATGAACATCCGCACACAGTCCACTATGAAGATGCTTCCGTTCTCTTTCAGCGACAGCCTGCCCTTGTGCTCCTTCTCACTGCTGGTGATGAATCTGCCCAGCAGGTTGATCGGTATCTTATGTTTATAGTCCAGCTCCATCATCTGAAACAGAAAGAGCGGGTTAGCCTTGATCTGCTGATGCACCATGTCCCTGAGGCTGACACAGAGCGAGCCGTCACCGCCTATGGGCATGAAATCGAAGAAAATGGATGAATACCTGACTCTCTGCGGTTCCGGAACTTTGATCCATGAAGAGACTCTCTCTTTCCACTCGCTCAGCCTTCCTCTCCAGAGGGGGTTGTTCGCCATCACCTTGCCGTGGCACAGGGGATAGCCTATGTGATCCAGAGCTTCTACCAGCCTCTCTGAGAAAGGCACGAAGAAGGCGTCCACGCTTTCTGACATTTCGTCAGGGAAATCGCCGTAAAGAAGCCCGTTGTCCTGATCGGGACCCAGAAGCATCTCTTTGCGCCCTCCGCTGCCCATTATTATGAAGCAGTGTCTGACATCCGGCATCTCATAGCCGGACTGGAGCATCTCTTTCAGTATTATTTCATAGCATCTTCTTATGATGCTGTGATGCACATATGAGAGGATTTCCATGGTCTCTGTGTGGGAGCGGTTTTCGGAGAGGAGCATTTTCGCCACCTTCACCACTTCGGCTCTCACGGTCTTCAGCTCGTCTACAGTGACCGCCTCTTTCGCGCTGCCCACCAAAAGCATGGATTTCTGACTGCGGAACTTCATCAGATCCTGAAGCGATACGATGCCCTCTATGCTGTCGCCGTCCAGAATGGGCAGGTGGCGTATGCCGTGCCTCAGCATGAAGGTGACCGCCTCGTACATGAACGTATCCGGAGTCATATAATATGGGTCGAGGGTCATTATATCGTGCGCCGTGGAGTGTTTCAGGCAGTCCACAGTGTCTCTCGCCAGAACTTTTCTCACCAGATCCCTTTCGGTGACTATGCCGGCTATTTTGCCGTTGTCGTCTGTTATCACCACGGCGGCGATACCCGCCTCGGTCATCTTGACGGCGATATCCCTGACGGTGGTGTTCACGGAACACGTCTCCACCGGTTTTGACATTATCTCTTTCAGCTTTTTCTGAAAAGGATACGCCTCCATCTGCGCCACAGGATCCATGGAGTTGCGCTCCACCATATCCTGATACAGTTTTCTTATCTGAGAATATACGGCTTTGCTGAAATGATTTGATATCACCGGGTACTGGTTGGCGAGCCGAAGAAGCTCTTCCTTAGGAATAAGCAGACAGACTGATTCCTCAGTGGTTTTCGCCCCCGCTGTGTAGTTTTCATTTGTAAATACCGGAGTCCAGCCGAAGAAACATCCCGCAGGGCGTGTGTCCACCACCATTTCCACCGCTTCGGACGTTTCGGAAATGATCTCCACGCTCCCTTTCTGGATGTAGTAGAGATATCCGGACGGCGTGTCTTTCTGGGCGAAGATTACTGTGTTCGCCGGATATGTGACTGATAACGATATGGATTCTATGAGGTTGGCATCCTCTTCAGGAATACGGTTGAATGGCACGCTGCTGTACAGCCGTGTGATTTCTGACATATCTTACCCCGGTTGATCAGTAATAAAACATTATATCAAAAAAAGTCTCCCTCAGGAGACAATTTTTGATATAAGGATAGGGAGTTGAAATGTTTTGTAATAAAACTTAATTTGCCCCGGCTTCCCTCTTCTTTCTTCCGAAGATGAAGGGATGCGCCTGCTGGCGGAGAATGATGTCGGCGAATATCTTGCACCAGATAGTGCTGCCCGCTATGGCCGACCATTTTTCATATGGATAGCCCAGAGCTACAACGCCGATGATGGTCCAGAGTGCCGCCAGAGCCGCCAGAAGGTTGATAGTTCCGGCGAAAGGAGCCCATTTTCTGGGATTAGCGGGGGATTTGCCCTTTTTCAGCGCCACTTCTGAGTAGTCGCCTTGAGCAAAAATTCTCCAGGCTCTGCGCCCCCAGTAAAATACCATCGGGAAAAGAGCCAGAAAAAGTACCCATGTTAATATAAGACTTAAATCGAATTTCATCTTCAACCCCTCAGCGAAAAATATATGATGAAGCCCCGCATGACTGCGAGCGGGGCTTCATGCAGAATGTTAGTGACCTGCGACTGCGTCGCCTGCGCCTTTAGGTATACGCACGCTCTCTACCATCTCGGCTATGTGGTGAGGAACGGGGGGAGTCATGTTCTTCACTGCGAAGGCAACCGCGAAGTTAATCACAGCGCCGATCGCTCCGAAAGCGTTAGGCGAAATACCGAAGAAGAAATCTTTACCGCCGAACAGCTGATAGTATTCTGTACCTTTGATATAGAATATACCTGTGTGGGCGAACACATAGAACATTGTGACTACGAGTCCGGCTATCATACCGGCCACGGCGCCCTGTCTGTTCATTGTTTTGCTGAAAATTCCCATCATCAGAGCGGGGAAAATTGATGATGCCGCCAGACCAAAAGCGATGGCAACTGTACCAGCCGCGAAGTCAGGAGGATTCATACCCAAATAACCGGCACCCACGATGGCTACTGACATTGCGATACGTCCTGCCATCAGCTCGCCTTTCTCTGTGAGATCCTTCATCATCATGTTCTTCAGAAGGTCGTGAGAAATAGCGGAGGCTATCGCCAGAAGGAGACCGGCCGCTGTGGAGAGAGCCGCAGCGAGACCGCCGGCAGCCACGAGGGCGATTACCCAGTTGGGAAGTTTGGCTATTTCAGGGTTAGCGAGAACCATGATATCGTTGTTAACTGTAAGCTCGCTGCCTTTCCAGCCTGCTGCGTCAGCCTTGGCGAGGAATTCAGCGTTGGATGATTTGTCGTTGTAATACTGGATACGTCCATCGCCGTTCTTGTCTTCGAACTTCAGAAGTCCGGTAACTTCCCAGCGCTTCATCCAGTCGGGACGTGAGTCGTATTTTATGCTGGCGTCTTCGGCGAAGACGTCACCGCCGGATTTAACGGCTGTGTTGATAGTGTCGTGAAGGTTCAGACGAGCCATAGCGGCAACAGCGGGAGCTGTTGTGTAGAGGATGGCAATGAAAACCAGAGCCCAGCCGGCTGATGAACGGGCGTCTTTTACCTTAGGCACTGTGAAGAAACGGATGATAACGTGGGGCAGACCCGCTGTACCTATCATCAGTGACACAGTGTATGCGAACATGTTCAGCTTGCTTCCCGGAACGGCTGTGGTGTACTTGCCGAAGCCGAGGTCGTTGATAATGTGATCCAGCTTAGTAAGCAGATACATATCGGAACCGGAAAAATGTGATCCGAGACCGAGCTGGGGAACAGGGTTGCCTGTGAGCTGGAAAGAGATGAATATAGCGGGGATGGTATACGCAAGGATCAGTACGCAGAACTGAGCAACCTGTGTATATGTGATTCCCTTCATGCCGCCGAAAACCGCGTACACGAAAACTATACCCATACCGATGATAACACCCATGTCGCTGGAAACACCGAGGAAACGGGAGAAAGCGACACCAACACCGGTCATCTGACCGATGATGTATGTGGTGGAAGCGACCAGAAGACAGATAACAGCAACAACTGTAGCTGTGTTTGAGTAATAACGGGCTTTAAAGAAATCCGGTACGGTAAATTTTCCGAACTTTCTAAGATAAGGAGCAAGAAGCATGGCAAGCAGAACGTATCCGCCTGTCCAACCCATCAAAAACAATGCGCCGCCGTAACCCATATATCCGATAAGACCGGCCATAGAAATGAAAGAAGCCGCAGACATCCAGTCCGCACCTGTCGCCATACCGTTCAGAACGGGGTGAACACCGCCGCCGGCGACATAGAATTCTTTTGTGCTGCCCGCTCGTGCCCAGAAGGCGATTCCGAGGTAAAGGGCGAATGTTAAACCGACAACAAGATATGTCATTGCCTGTAAGCTCATCGTGTCCTCCTTATTCTTCTACGTCAAACTCTTTGTCTATCTTTCCTATCAACTTAGCGTATACGAAGATAAGAACGACAAAGATATAAATTGAACCCTGCTGAGCAAACCAGAAGCCCAGCGGATAGCCGCCCAGCTTGATGTTGTCCAGCGCACCCGCAAACATGATCCCCGCTCCGTAGGAGCAAATGAACCACACGATGAGGACGTTGCGGATTAATCCTAAAACTTTTTTCCAGTAAAGTTCCTGTGACTTTTCCATAAGAAAACACCTCATTAAGATTTTTCGACTGAGCCGTTTAACGGCGTAGAACCCCTTTGAGCCTCCCGGAGTTCTGCGTTCGGTTATTAGCTTCAGTGGTTTGCGGGACTTAAGTTAACAATTTATAATACATATTCCTCAAACCACTCATCCTTTATGCTGTGAGAATAGTACATTGTTTTAATAAAGTCAACAGAATATTATCTTGTTACTTCATAGTGTTATGATAGATAATTATTGTATTATCTATAATGTACTTATCTTTATATGTAAGATATATATTATATTTTTATTTTCAATGAAAAAACATGGTTAATCTCAGTTGAACATTTTGTCGGATAATTAATAAATATTACTCTGAATACATCTCTTATGTATGGCATATTGAATAACTCCATAAAAAGATAAATATTATTAGTATATTAATTTCTATAGTAGTTTTTTAACAAAGGTTTTTCATGGTTGCCTGATACTTTAATTTACCATAAATAATGTGATGAAATACATAAGACTTGGGTTGTTTTATTATAAAAAAATAATTTTGAGGCGTGTTTCTGGTATAACAGCGGTGCTAGTTTTCGGGCATATGTTTGTCTTTCAAGGGCTTATAAAGTTAACAGAGGATTGAGCGTTGTAGATGTGTAAAGAAAATACCCATTATGTGGGTATTGTATTAATTGCTGTGGCAGGTAGAATCAGATATTATTTGTTTGATCCGGGATACAGTTTTTCAAATATAAAAAGAGCGTGGAGCGATCCGCGCTTTTTTATATTATAGTCATCTTCTTCGCTTTTAAGAGCGCTTCGCCTTTCGAATTCACATGGAGCTTGGTGTATATCTGTTTCAGGTGGGTGTGCACCGTGTGTCTGCTGATGTTCAGTTTGTCCGCTATCTGCTGATATGTATACCCCTCGTCAGCCATAGTGAGTATCTCTATCTCTCTGGATGACAGTCCGCTCTGTTCCGGCGGCTGGGGCATACTGCGGAAGAAGGACAGCACCTTCCGGGCTATTTTGGGACTCATGGATACTTCGCCCCCGCATATCTTTTCCAGATGGGAGAAGAACTCTGACGGGCTCGATCCCTTCAGGGCATATCCGGAAGCTCCGGCTTTCAGAGCATCGAAAACCTTGTCGCTGCCGTCGTGTATGGTATGCACCAGAATCTGAGCATCGGGATATTTTACTGCGCAGTAGTTTATTACGTCTATTCCGTTCTTCACGGAATCC
The DNA here is from genome assembly GCA_050251875.1 of Deferribacterales bacterium. GTDB lineage: Bacteria > Chrysiogenota > Deferribacteres > Deferribacterales > Geovibrionaceae > Seleniivibrio. The sequence goes on from JBFWMA010000004.1 coordinate 216,258, forward strand.
AGATCAATGTCCACTATCAGAACGTCCGGTTCGCCCTTTTCCAGAAGCGCCACAGCATCATCGTATCCTGCCGCGGTACCGAACCATTCGAAACCGGATGAGGCCGTTATCATCATTTCCAGCAGTTTTGACTGGCTCTCGTTGTCCTCAACAATCATGATCCTGTTCGGTCTGCCTGGAGTCATTTTCAAACCTCAAAAGGGATAACGGCGGATATCTGTGTTCCGTCAGCGTTTTTTATATTTACTGTGCCGCCTATGGAGTTTATGCGGCGGTACATGCTCTTTATGCCTCTGCCCCGCCTGCTCTCCGGGTCGAACCCCACTCCGTTGTCGGCGATAATGATATTTATGCCGGCGGAGGACAATGAGATATTCGCTGATATCTCGGTGGCGGATGAGTGCTTCACAGAGTTGATTACACACTCTTTAAAGAATCTTACAATATTAAGATAATTTTTAAAAGGCATCTCGGGATAATTTTCTATCCTGTCTGATGATATGTAAAAGCTGATTCCTGAACCTTCCGTCAGAATATTGCCCAGATGGCGCAGATCACTCACGAAGTCTTTTATAGACGGATTATTCTTTTCATAGGCGTTCATCAGAAATCTGATCTCTTTTGACGTGTCCACAGATATTTCGAATATCTGATCCAGAGCCGCCTTCGCCTCGCTGAGGGAGTTTATCTCCTGAGACGCCAGCATGCCTATTATCGTCACGTTGCCGGAAACGCTGTCGTGGATGTCTCCGGTGATTATGTTTTTGTGCTCCAGCATCTCGTTTTCGTGTCTTATCATGTCCAGTTTTTTATGAACGGTGATATCCGTGGCATAAGCCATGTATCCGTCAACGTTTCTGCCGCTGTCTGATATTATCATCAGGCTGACGTTGAACACCTTGTCGAACTCCGGATATTCCAGCATCCTGTCCATAGGTCTTCCGTATTCCAGATCATTGAGGTCGAACCTCAGCTTTTTGCACAGCGACTGGATATTGGCGACATCGCTGTCGTCCGGGAGCAGTGTTTTGGAGTATGATGTCCTTTCGCTCAGCTTGCCGGAGCTGTCATATATTATAACGGCTGACTTGATGAGATCCAGCACGGCGTTTTTGGCTATGGGGACTACATCGAACAGATGATATTTGTGTATCAGAACGAAATAGATCACCATGGTGAAGCCTGCGGCGAACGGATAGGTATCTATCAGAGTGCTTTTCAGGATGAGCGGAACACCGCCCAGAAGTGACGCCATGATGCCTATTATCATCATTCCGTACTGTATCCTGCCCGATCTGCCTGTGTTTATGAAAGAGGCGGCGAACATCATTATGGAGATGATGGTTGGCAGGTAAAGACTCCATATATATATGGTGGTGAACCATATTCCGAAGTTAGGGTTCATCATGTAAAAGGTGTCGGATATCTTAATCATAGTGACGGATGATCTGAAAATATGCAGATAGCTGTCGGACCAGATGACTGTTATGTTCGCTATGGCGGTCAGCACCATTATTATGTTGAACGCTTTATGTGGGAGCCTCCTGTTAGTCATCATACAGGTGATCCACACCCACACGGCGGGGGCGAAACACACTGAGGTGACTTTCACGTTTGCCCAGAAGATTTTATTATCCAGAGTCAGCGACATGGTTTGCAGAAGATACGCGGCGGAATATATCCATGTCAGCACAGCGTATGCGCTGAAAAGCCTGTATATCGGTCTGTCCAGACGCTTGAAAGCGGCGACAGATGTAGAGGTGATGAGTCCTATAATGAAAATAAGTGATAGTGAAAGTATGTTGATGGAGTACGCGCTTAAGTCAAACATTTCCTAAGTATACTCTATGACACGGAAAAATCAATTTATTCGGCAGGATAATAAACCGGAATCTGAATAGTAAAAGGCTCCGGAATAACCGGAGCCTCTTGAGGTGATATATTAATGCGTATCTGTTTCCATATTCAGGAACTTTTCCGCCGCGAAATACAGCAGAAAGAAAACACCGAATCCGAACAGATAGATAAGCCATTCACCGAGTGAGGGGCTGTAGTTTGTCAGGGCAACATAATCTGTGATGATGCCTGATCCGAAGAAGCCGCCTCTCATAGGGGGAAGCTGTCCGGCAATAACGAAATCATATCTGGTGAAGAACAGACCGATAAGATAAATCAGTCCTGCCAGCGCCAGTCTGCCGGGTTTTCCTTTCGCTGTGATAATCAGCAGAAGAGGGATGATAACCGCCAGAAGTATTTCGCCTATCCAGAAGTTAGCGCTCATGGGTCCTTTTATCAGAGCCACAGCGGAAGCGTATCCGTCACCGCCGCCGGGGAATACTGATGAAAGCATTTTCCACAGATAGAGGAACATCATAACCCCGATAGCTCCGCCCATCAGTTTTCCAAGTGAGGCTGTGGCTGTTTTCACTCTCTCGGGCATGTTGCCTTTGAAAACGATGTAATGCACCAGCATCAGAAGAGCCGCTCCGGCGGCGATTCCTGAAACCACGAGGAAAGTGGAGAAGTATATGCCTCTGTACCATTGTCTGGCGCCGATAGAACCGAAGACATAGCCCAGGTTGCTGGTGGCGAGAACGCCCACCAGAAGAGCGAAGAATCCTGTCACAGCGGCGAGTTTATGGTCCCTGGCTGTCTGGTTCGGTTTGAAGACCAGATACAGCTCGAAGGCGAGTATAGCCAGCTCAATGCCATAGAACATACCCATCCAGAAGATAGGGGCAGCCAGGTTAGGCGTGAGCATCATGTGTATCATCTTAAGGGGATTGCCCAGCTCCATAAGGATCTGAGTGAATCCGGCGAGCAGAACCACGGTAGCCATGACGACTATGCGTTTGGCTATGGGCTCATACTGTTTGAATCCGAAAGCGTGAGCCAGACCGCCGATAAAGGCTATTCCTGTGGATGTAATGACAAAATAGGCGTATGTGGCGATCAGAAGACCCCATGAGATCTGTCTGGTGACGCCGTATACCGCATCGTGTCCTTTTACAAAAACAGTGATGATGGCCGCTCCGCCCACAGCGCACAGCAGAAGTCCCAGCACGATGAAGGGTATGGCAGGTATCTGCCTGTTGTAGGTAAAAAACGAGGCGGATTTAGTCTCTGTATATTCTGACATTTGTCATAACCTCCTATACGCCCTGAGTGTAGAACACATTGGGAAGTGTTCCCTCTTCAGGTTTCAGCATGTGGTAGGAAACCGCTTTTTTCAGAAGCTGATAGGCTTCGGAGCTGTGATCGTTGAGATCTCCGAAAATTCTCGCTCCTTTGTAGCAGGATTCCACGCATGCCGGTTTTTTGCCCTGAGCCAGTCTGGGCTGGCAGAAGGTGCATTTGTCCACTGAGTGCTTCTCATCGCTGTAGTAGCGTGCCTCATAGGGACATGCGATCATACATGTTTTGCATCCGATGCATTTATCCGGCTCCACAAGAATGATGCCGTCTTCGGGTCTTTTGTAGCTGGCTCTGGTGGGACATACCTTAACACAGGGGGCGTTGTCGCACTGGTTGCACAGCACGGGGAGCCATGTCATCAGACTGTCGAAACTCTGAGCCTCTGCTCCGTACAGAACTTTTGTCCTGTACTGTTCCGGGTCTTCTTTCGGTATGTGCCATTCGGTTTTGCAGGCAACCTCACAGGCTCTGCACCCTATACATCTGTCCTGAACGATAATCATGGCATAGTTATGCACCTTTTCGGGCTTGCCCTGTTTAACAGTGTTCAGCGGTGTATACTGGTCGTTTTCATTAAATATCATGGGCAGGGGCAGAAAGGAAAAAACGGTCAGAGTGCCCATACCCTTTAAAAAAAAGCGTCTTTTTATCATGATCATTCCCCTGCGGTGGGTTTTTTGGGCATAGGCGGTTTCGGTACATTTTTACCGTGACAGTCGGCGCAGTTATACTGAGCTGTGGTGCCGGCTTTGACAGGTCCTGACCAGTTAGCGTGTTCTTTGTCGAATTTATCATCGTGAATCATGTTCAGATACTGAACAACTTTGTAAGCTACAGAGGCGGAAACTCTTGCGCATCTGTCTTTTCTTTCCTCGCTGCTCAGGGCGGCGTTGGCTTTTTTCATCCATTTGCTCACGGAAACGTGACACAGGGGAGAATCGCTCACTGTGTGCTGGATGCTGTTTTTGTTGGCGTGGGGTTTCAGCGGCACATAAACGGGCATGTTTGTGTGGCTGTACCAGTCGAAGATATCAGATGTGATAGTCTTTGATCTGTCTTCCCATGTGGGAGGACCCACGATAAGGCTGATTACTGTGCCTGCGCCGTTAACTGACCCGCAGGTTGTACCCCATCCGGCGATACCGCCTTCATAGATGGCGAATGATTCCACGGGAAAAGATTTGTAGGGCTCGCCGACTTTCTTAGCCAGCTGATCGAATATGGAGAACATAACAGTTCCGCCGCATCCGAGATTATACCAGTTCTGATAAGCGATTTCCGCTGTTTCTGCGGGATCGAGTTTTACATAGGGCCAGGGCCATTCTTTCATCAGCGATGTTTCGTCTGATGCTTCGGCCTTGGGGGAGATGAGGCTTCCGGCAAAAGCGCCTGCTCCGACCAGAGCCGCTTTCGCCAGCATGTCTCTGCGCGATATTTTTCCGTCCATTATACAACCTCCAATAAAGCGTTATATATATTTTTATATAACGGCATAAGAGCAAAAATAAACGGTTGCTATCAAAATTAATATATACAACCGTCAGTATCTATAAAAACCGTTATGTTTGGTTATATATAGCGCTTTATGGGAAAGTCAATTAATTATTTACAGATAAAAAAATTGAATAATGCGGTTTTTTACGGTCTTGGATACAAGTTTATGACAATAATGAAAAATATATGAATTATTTTTTTCAAATAACCACGCTCTGCATAATGCGTTGTTAAAGAACACTTTTTTGGTCGTGAATTGTTTTATGCAAAATAAATGGGGCAAAAGATATACAAAACTACAGGAGGTAGTTCGTGTAGAGAATAAAAACAGTTTTACTGTTTTTGTGAACGGTATCAATTATTGATGAAGTAATTTCTTTACTTCATCTATTGATGGCATACCCGGCTGCGCTCCCTGTTTTGTGGTGGATATGGCTGCGGCGGCGTTGGCGAATCTGGCGGCATCTGTGACAGACAGCCCCATTCCCAGCCCGTATGCCAGTCCGGCGTTAAAAGTGTCTCCGGCGGCGGTGGTGTCTACCGTCTCCACTGAGAATCCTTTCACATGGGTCATGCGCCCCTGTTCGCATACATACGCTCCCTTCTTTCCTGCTTTCAGAACGGCTGTCCTGACTCCTTTTTCCAGCAGGATTTTTCCCGCCGCCTCAAAAGACTCCGGGCTGTCGGGGTGGATTCCGGTGAGAGCTTCCGCCTCTGTTTCGTTCGGGGTGATGATGTCGGTATTTTGCAGAAGAATATCCGGAACCTGCGCCGCCGGTGCCGGGTCGAGCATCACCAATGTGTTGTTCCGGCGGGCAGTCACTGCCGCCTGAACAACGGCTTCCATCGGGATTTCGAGCTGAAGAAGCAGATAGTCCGCTCTGCCGATCGTATCCGCGCATGAGCTGATATATTTTTCGTCAACCTGACCGTTGGCTCCGGGGACTATTATTATCGAGTTTTCGCCTGATCCGTCCACGGTGATAACGGCTATCCCTGTGGATGTCTCCGCCCTGCGGATGCAGGAGATGTTAACTCCCAGCATGCTGAAATAGCTCAGATATTCCGAGGCGTATACGTCACTGCCTGTTTTGCCGATCATAGCCGTGTCCGCTCCCAGCTTAGCCAGAGCCACAGCCTGATTGGCGCCCTTGCCGCCTGTGAAGGTGGAGAATGATTCGCCGTATAAGGTCTCTCCGGGTTTTGGAAATCTCGGAGTTCTGGTTACCAGATCCATATTTATGCTTCCAGCTACGCAAAATCTGCTCATACGGTCTCCCCTCTGTCAGCCGATCTGTCTGACGCTGTGTCTTTTTACGACTTCCCCGCCTATCATTATCTTTTCATAGGGCATTGTGCTTCCGTCTTTTATCCTTCTTATCAGAAGCATCACGGCTGTCATGCTTATCTTTTTCTTGGAAACTTTAACGGTGGTGAGCGGCGGTTCCAGCATGGATGTCATGGGCAGATTGTCGAAACCCGCCACGGAAATATCGTCCGGCACTCTGATTCCGGATTCTTTCAGCGCTCTGATGCACCCGATGGCGATGATGTCGTTCACGCAGAAGAGGGCGGTGGGCAGAGCCGGTTTGGTCTTCAGCACATCCAGCATATCCTGATATGCTCCCTCGTATGTGGAATCCACCGTAAAGACGAATTCCGGTCTGAATTTATGCCCCAGAATTTTCATGGTTTTTTCAAATGCGGAGCGCCTCATGGAGAAGTTAGCCGTGTCTATGGATCCTGTGACTATGCCGATGTTTGTGTGTCCCGCGGCGGTCAGGTGGGTCAGCATGTTATACACGGACGAGTCGTTGTTCATGTCCACGAAGTCATAGGGCATGTGGGTGCAGAAGAGGTCTATGAACGCCGCCGGAATCTTCAGCCTCAGAAAATGCTGCAAATCCTTCTCGTCCAGCTCCGTCCCCAGGATGACGGCTCCCTTTGCGTGGGAGCTGTTGATATAGCCGATTATCTCTGTCGGCACAAAACCGTCGAAGGAGACCACTTCCAGCGAATAGCCCTTTCTGCCCGCCTCGAGCTGGGCGCCGTCTATGTAATCCGCCACGAAAGTCTTGTGATTTTTGTTCAGGATATGCCCGTGCTTGACAATGCTGACGAACAGCAGAGTTTTGTGTCTGGATGACTGGTCGCCGGACGACACTCCCTTATAGCTGTGCTCACGGGCTATCTTCAGCACACGGTCACGGGTCTCCTGGCTGACTCCCGCCCTGCTGTTCAGCACCAGAGAGACGGTGGCTGGGGAGACTCCGGCGAGCTTTGCTATCTCTGTTACAGTAATTTTTTTTCTCATGATATTAAAAACCTTCTAAAGAGCAAATGTTTAAATACCGCTAAAAATTTCAGCTAATAACAGGCGCTTCAGATAATGACTATATGCTTTCATTATATCACATTTTTGTGCGAATCAACTAAAATTTTATTAAAATTTACTAAAAAGTTCACTTGCCATCCGTAATTCGTCTGGTATCCTTTAGGTATAGGAAGCGAAATATGAAAAAAGGCATACTTTTAAACAGCTCGATATCATCTGTAATATCAGAAATGGGACACACGGACACGCTGGTGATCGGCGATGCGGGGCTTCCCGTGCCGGACGGCGTCAGGCGGATCGATCTGGCGGTGACGGCTGGCGTTCCTGATTTTGCCACCGTTCTGGACGCTGTTCTGTCTGAGCTCCAGATAGAGATGGTTACCATCGCTGACGAGATAGCGGTGAAAAATCCGAAGATGTTCTCCGTGGTGAAGGAGGCGGTGGACAGCGCCGTGTATTCACAGGGAAAACCCGTGGCGGTGGAGAGCGTGCCTCACGAGATATTCAAAGAGATGACGAAAAAGGCGAAAGCAGTCATAAGGACAGGCGAGACCACTCCTTATTCCAATATCATACTTCATTCCGGCGTGGTGTTCTGATGTCAGATATGCCCCTTCTGGAGATGAAAAACATATGCAAGGAGTTTCCCGGGGTCAAGGCTCTGGACAATGTATCTCTGAGCATACCCGCCGGAGAGGTGCTGGCTCTGCTGGGCGAGAACGGGGCGGGCAAATCCACCCTGATGAAGATTCTCAGCGGGGTTTATACGAAAGATTCCGGCGAGATACTGTACAACGGCAAGCCCTTTACTGTGAAAGACCCGAAAGACGCTCAGAAGAAGGGGATAGCCATCATCCATCAGGAGCTGAATCTTATCCCTGAGCTCACTGTGGGCGAAAATATATTTCTGGGCAGAGAGCCGGTCAATTTTTATAAAAAAATAAAATATTCTGAAATGAACGCCGAAGCGGAAAAATATCTGAAACGCCTCGGCATGGATATAAAACCCTCCGTGAAGGTGGGCAGTCTCAGTGTGGGACAGGCGCAGATGGTGGAGATAGCCAAGGCGCTGTCCATGAACGCCAGAATAATCATAATGGACGAACCCACAGACGCCCTGACGGACGTGGAGACAGAAAACCTGTACAGCGTCATCCGTGAGCTGAAGGCGGAAGGGCGGGCGATAGTATATATCTCTCATAAGCTCTCCGAGGTGTTTGACGTGTGCGACAGAGCGGCGATACTGCGTGACGGAACATTTGTCACGTCTCAGCCCGTGTCTGAGCTGACGGAGGAATCCATCATCCAGCTGATGGTGGGCAGACCCATACACGACAGATATCCGGCTTCCGGAGCTCCGGGAACGGATGTTGTGTTTCAGGCGCAGGGGCTTACCAACCACAGGGTGAAGGATGTCAGCTTCTCCGTGAAGAGGGGCGAGATTCTTGGCGTTGCCGGGCTGATGGGCTCAGGCAGGAGCGAGGTGGCGAAATCCATCTTCGGCGCTATGCCTCTGGACAGCGGGAGCATAGTTCTGGACGGCAAACCGCTTAAGATAAACCATCCGTCCAGCGCCATAGACAACGGTATATCCTATGTGTCCGAGGACAGAAAACAGCTTGGACTGATTCTGGGGATGTCCGTGAAGGAGAATATCACACTGCCTGCGCTGAAAAGATTTCAGAATATGTTCAGACATGTATCCGCCGAAAAAGAGATACAGGTATCTGAGGAATACATAAATAAAATGTCCATCAAAACCACCGGACCATCGCAGAAGGTGCTGAACCTGAGCGGCGGAAACCAGCAGAAGGTAGCCATAGGAAAAGGACTGGTAACAGCGCCCAAGGTGCTGATTCTGGACGAGCCCACCCGGGGCGTGGACGTGGGCGCAAAAAAAGAGATATACGAGCTGATAAACGACCTGAAAAAGAACGGCATAGCCATAATACTGATCTCGTCTGAGATGCCCGAGGTAATGGGCATGAGCGACCGCATACTCGTGATGAGCGGCGGAAGCGTGGCGGGTGAACTGACGAAGGAAGAGGCCACTCAGGAGAAGATAATGAAGCTGGCCATAGAAAACCTCAGCAAAAACGCCGGATAGAAAAGGAGCGGATGATATGAAAATGACCTTTAAAGAATTTCTGGTAAAATTCAGACCGCTTCTGGGGCTTCTGCTTCTGGCTGTGATAGTGTCGCTCATCAGCCCCCGTTTCCTCTCCGTGGGAAACATAATGAACGTTCTGCGCCAGACATCCATCAACGCCGTCATAGCGGCGGGCATGACATTCGTCATCCTCACAGGCGGGATAGACCTCTCAGTGGGCTCAATACTGGCTCTGTGCGGGGCGATCTCGGCGTATATGATAGCCGAGGACATGGGCGTGGCGCTCACTCTGTTCACCACTCTGTCTCTGGGCACTCTGCTGGGGATATTCGCCGGTATAGCTATCACTAAGGGCAAGGTACAGCCCTTCATCGCCACTCTGGTGAGCATGACTCTGCTCCGGGGTGTCACTCTGGTCTTTACAGACGGCAAGCCCATATCCACCGGATATGACGCCGCCGCCGATATATATTCATGGTTCGGCACAGGATATGTGCTGGGCGTTCCCGTCCCCGTTCTGCTGATGGTTATAGTTTTTGTGGTGTCTTGGTATGTGCTGAAGCATACCCGTTTCGGACGCTATGTGTATGCTATCGGGGGCAATGAAGAGGCTTCACGCCTTTCCGGTGTCCGTGTCAGCAGGATAAAGATAGCCGTGTATGCCATCAGCGGTCTGACCGCCGCCATAGCGGGCATAACACTCACCGCCAGACTCTCATCCGCACAGCCCACAGCCGGAGCGGGATATGAGCTGGACGCCATCGCCGCCGTGGTTCTGGGCGGAACCAGCCTCGCCGGAGGTATAGGAACAGTTTTCGGAACATTCATCGGAGCGCTCATCATAGGCATATTGAACAACGCCCTGAACCTGATGAACGTCTCTTCATATTATCAGATGATCGCAAAAGGAGCTGTGATTCTCATAGCTGTCCTTATGGATAGAAAGAAATGATTTACAGGAGTAGGTTATGAAAAAAATTCTTCTGATCGTACTGGCATTGGCGATGATGGCCGTTATGCCGCTTTACGCAGCCGGAAAGACTGTCGGGCTCGTGGTCTCCACTCTGAACAACCCCTTCTTCGTCACACTGAAAGACGGAGCTGTGGCAGAGGCGAAGAAACTGGGCATCGAACTTGTGGTTCTTGACTCTCAGAATGACCCCGCAAAAGAGATAGCAAATGTGGAAGACCTGCTCTCCAGAGGTGTTTCCGCTATTCTGATAAACCCCACAGACTCTGATGCGGTGGGCAACGCCATCACTATGGCAAACAGAGCCAAAATCCCCGTAATCACTCTGGACAGAGGCGCCAACAAAGGCAAAGTGGTCTCTCACATCGCTTCTGACAACGTAGCCGGCGGAAAAATGGCTGGCGAGTTCATCATGGAAAAACTGGGCAAAAAAGGCAAAGTGGTTGAGCTGGAAGGTATCCCCGGAACATCTGCCGCCAGAGACAGAGGCAAGGGATTCAACGCCGCTGTCAAAGGATCAGCCATCACAGTGGTTGCCCGTCAGACAGCTGATTTCGACAGAACAAAAGGTCTGAACGTAATGGAAAACATTCTTCAGGCTCAGCCAGCTATAGACGCTGTTTTCGCTCATAATGACGAAATGGCTCTGGGCGCTCTGAAAGCTATTCAGGGTACAGGCAGAAAGATAATGGTGGTCGGTTTTGACGCTACAGACGATGCCGTGAAATCTGTGAAAGCAGGCGGAATGGCGGCTACAGTGGCTCAACAGCCCGCATTTATCGGATCAAAAGGCGTGGAAACAGCACAGGCTGTTCTCTCCGGTAAGAAAGTAGATGCCTATGTTCCCGTAGGACTGAAACTGGTAGTAAAATAAATCTTCTGAGGCGGGGCGTTCTGTCCCGCCTTTTTTTCTCAAATCTCATTCAATATTGATTTTTCGCCCTTATTAAGTTAAACACTTTGTGGGGTGACGAAATGATTAAAATAATTGCAATGTTCGCATTGCTCACAGGCTCCGCCTATGCCGGAGACAGTGGAGCTGTCGACAAAGCGGACACACTTTGGGTATTGATTTCCAGTACCTTTGTTCTCTTCATGCTGCCAGGGCTGGCGGTATTCTACACAGGCATGGTAAGCGCCAAGAACACGCTCTCCACCATGCTCTACAGTTTTGTTTCTATCTTTGTGGTTGGGCTCATCTGGGTCTTCGCCGGACATTCTCTTGCTTTTGCTCCCGGCGGTAACGCTTTCATCGGCGGAACACTCTATCTGGGATTTTCAAACGTAATGACAGCGGTGAGGGGCAGTATCCCCGAGCCGATATTTGCCATGTTTCAGGGAATGTTCGCCATCATCACCTGCGCTCTTTTGAGCGGCTCTATAGTTGAACGGGTGAAATTTTCCGCTTTTGTAATGTTCATAGCGGTCTGGAGCATAGTGGTATACGCTCCCGTGGCTCACTGGGTGTGGGGCGGCGGCTTTCTGGGCGGGTTCGGCGTGCTGGATTTCGCCGGAGGCATCGTGGTTCACTTCACGTCCGCTGTGGCGGCTCTGGTTTTCATCATCGTTCTGGGCAACAGAGACGGATTTCCCAGACATCAGTTTTTGCCGCATAACCTCATGCTGACGGTTTTCGGCACGGGGCTTCTGTGGTTCGGATGGTTTGGGTTCAATGCCGGAAGCGCTCTGGGTGTGAACGACACAGCCTATCTGGCTTTTGTGAACACATTCATAGCCGGATGCGGCGGGGGGCTCAGCTGGTCTCTGATGGAATACAGACACGGCAAAACCACCGCTCTGGGTATCTCCTCGGGTATTGTTGCCGGTCTGGCGTCTGTCACAAACGCCGCGGGATATGTTTCTCCTGTGTTCGCTCTGGTTATAGGGCTTATGGGAGGCGTTCTGTGCTATCTGGCTGTGTTTCTGAAATTCAAGCTGAAATATGACGACTCGCTGGACGTGATAGGCATACACGGAGTGGGTGGGGTATGGGGCGCTCTGGCGACCGGACTCTTCGCCTCTGTGGGCGGAACAGGTCTGTTCTATGGCAACCCGAAGCAGTTTCTGGTTCAGCTCGGTTCTCTGGGCGTGGTTCTTGTCTATACCGTTATAGTTACGTTCGCCATCCTGAAGCTGGTGGACAAAGCGGTGGGACTGCGTGTTACACGGGAGGACGAGACTCTGGGGCTCGACCGTTCTCAACACGGTGAAACAGCATACAATTCATAATAATAAAAGGGCGGTGGATAAACCGCCTTTTTTTCTATTGCATTATTACTAATTAGTAATATATTCCGTATCAGAGGCACACATGAAAACAAAAAAATCATACGGAAAAAAATCCGACACAGCCATGAGAACATGGATAGATATGTCCAGAGCGTTCAGGAACATCAGAGCCCGTGAGACAGCGTTCATAGAGAGCAGAGGGCTCACTCTGGATCAGTTCGGCGTTCTGGAGGCTCTCTACCACATGGGCACGCTCTCTGTGGGAGAGCTGACGAGGCTGGTGCTCAGCACGCCGGGCAACATGACCGTGGTAGTGAGAAACCTGAAGGAAAAAGCCCTGATATCGTCCGAACAGGACTCAGAAGACAGAAGAGTGATAAAACTGACTGTAACCAAGGGCGGTGCTGAGCTGATAGAACAGATATTTCCGGTTCACGCCGGAAATATGGCAGAATATTTCTCCTGCCTGACTGATGACGAACTGACTGAGATGTCATCGATTATGCGCAGGCTGGAGAAAGCGAACAGGAGAAAATCATGAAAACGAGCGTATATAGAAGCGGCAGCAGGGGAAGGGCGGATCACGGCTGGCTGAAATCCGCCTTCAGCTACAGCTTTGCCGATTATTTCGATAGAAACCGCATGGGGCTGGGCGCTCTCAGGGTATTTAACGATGACATCATAGCGCCGTCCTCCGGATTTCCTATGCACCCTCATGACAACATGGAGATAGTCACCATAGTGACAGAAGGGGCTGTGGAACATAAAGACAGCATGGGCAGCGGGTCTGTCATACGACCGGGCGAGGCGCAGAGGATGAGCGCAGGGCATGGCATACTCCACTCTGAGTGGAATCCTTCCGCCTATGAGACGCTGAAGCTGTTTCAGATATGGATAAAGACAAGGGACAGAGACATCGCCCCGGAGTATGAGCAGGCGGTCTTTGATTTCGAGAAGAACAGAGGACGGCTGGTGACAGTGGTCTCCGGCGATCCGGACGAAGAGGGGCTCACATTTCATCAGGACGCATGGATTATGAGAGGTCTTCTGAGTGAGGGACAGTCTGTTGAATATAAAGTGAAAAGAGATGGTAACGCCCTGTATCTCTTTGTTGTGAACGGCACTGTGACTCTGAACGGCGAAAAGCTGGAGAGCAGAGATGCCGCCGAGATAGAGAATGCGGATTCTGTAAAACTGCTCAGCGAAGCCGATTCGGATATTATACTGATAGAAGTTCCCGTATAAAAAGTAAGGCGGTGAAAACACCGCCTTTTTTCATTCATGGTCTCTGTATTGTTCTTTGATTTCCTGTATCCGCTTATAAACTCTGAAAAAAGCGTCTACCACCGCCGGATCGAAGATTTTTCCGGTGTTCTGCTTTATGAAGAGTATGGTCTCTTCCTCCGACCACGGCTGTTTATATATCCTTTTACTGCACAGAGCGTCATAAATATCCGCCAGACAGACTATGCGGGCGGCTATGTGGATCTCTTCGCCAATCAGTCCTCTGGGATATCCTGAGCCGTCCCAGTATTCGTGGTGTTCTCTGGCTATTATGGCGCTGGTTTTCAGCATGGTTCTGCTGGAGGCTTTCAGCATGTTGTAGCCTATGTCGGTGTGGGTCTTCATGACAACCCGCTCATCATCAGACAGCTTGTCCGGTTTCAGCAGGATGGAATCGGCTATGCCGATCTTGCCTATGTCGTGCATGGGGGACGCCATTTTATACAGCTCCGCTTCCTCCACGGGAAGCCCCAGAGCGCGGGCTATGGTGTATGTGTATTCCGCCACACGCTTAACGTGAAAGGCGGTCTCTTTCGATCTGCTCTCCACCACCTCGCCCAGTCGGTATATGATGTCTATCTGGGTGTCGGTGATCTCTTTGTTCAGAATCACGTTGTCGAAGGCGATTCCGGCGTTGTGGTTAAATAGGGTCAGCAGGCTCTCTATGGCTGTTTCATTCTCCTGACGGCAGTTCTCCACGAAGAGCAGGTGTATCCTGTCTTTCATAGTGGGGAAGTATCCCACATAGTGTTTTCCGATGAAACCGCTCTGTCCGTTCTCCACTGCCTGTTTCAGAAAAGGGATCACCTCAACGGGGATCGGTTTGCAGTCGTCCATTATTCCGCCTGTGCAGCTTTCGAAACGTCCTGTGGCGGCTATGATCTCATATTCGTTATTATTCTTCTGAGACGCCGTAAAGCCGGATGTGCTTATATAATACGAGTTTTCGAGCCCCAGAAGCGAAATGACCTGTGTCAGAACACCCTGAGCCAGATGCTCTATGTTCTGTCTCTTAAACAGGTTAGCAGTGGACTCGATGATATTCTGGAGACCGTCTCTGTTTCTGTTTATGATGTTCAGGTCTCTGAAAGACCTGAGAGCGGAATACATACAGGTGAAGAGCTGCTGGCTGGTGAGCTCCGCCTTGTTCTTGTAGTCGTTGATGTCGTATTCGGCGATCACCTTGCGCTCGGGAGCCTCGCCGGGCTGTCCTGTGCGCAGGATGATACGGATGAATTTATTATTCAGCTCGTTTCTGATGATGTTGGCGAGATTCAGCCCCGCATGGTTGCTCTCCATCACCACATCCAGAAGCACCACGGAGAAATCGTTCTCCTCTTTCAGCAGTCTGTACGCCTCGTCTGCGGTGTAGGCGCTGGTGAATCTGAGTCTTTTTCCCTCAAACTCGAAATCGTCCAGAACCATCCGGGTGGTGGTGTGGATATCTTCTTCGTCATCCACTATAAGAACATGCCAGAAATTGTCCTTCTCCGGTTCTTTCCCGGGTTCTTCGTCTGCGAATACAAGCAGGTCGTTATTATCCATTATGTTTCTCATGATTTAATTCTCCCGGAAGGGTGATAATAAACACTGAGCCTTTGCCCTCTTCGCTGGATACAAATATT
Organism: Deferribacterales bacterium; assembly: GCA_050251875.1. GTDB lineage: Bacteria > Chrysiogenota > Deferribacteres > Deferribacterales > Geovibrionaceae > Seleniivibrio. The sequence continues at coordinate 231,500 of JBFWMA010000004.1, forward strand.
GTTCCGCCCAGTTTTCTGGTAACGAGGTTGTATACAACGTTCATGCCCAGACCGGACCCTCCGTTATTCCTTTTTGTTGTGTAAAAAGGTTCGTAGATCCTGTTCAGCTGTTCCTGTGTCATGCCGTGACCGTTATCCGCAAAGACGATGGTGATGTCTTTGCCGTCGGTTTTGACATCTATGCTTATTTTTCCCTGTTCAGTATCCTCGAACCCGTGTATGAGGCTGTTCATTATCAGGTTGGAGAATATCTGCATGAACGCCCCCGGATATGAGTTGATAATCAGCTCTTCCGGAGCGTTTATCGTTATCTGGTGTCTGGTGGTCTTCAGCTTGGGGCGCAGACTCATCAGTATGTCGCCCAGATAGTGCTTCAGATTGAATTCTCTGCGCATCTCGCTGGACTGATCCACCGCCACCTGTTTAAAACTTTTTATCAGATTCGCCGCTCTCAGCAGGTTCACGGTTATATTTCTGACGGATTCCTCAGAGAGATCGAGGAATTTGTCCAGATCGCTCTTTTTCATACTCCCGGATTCATATGCGGACTTCAGCTCCTTCAGCTTGTCTTCCAGAAAGGTAGCGGAAGTGACGCCTATCCCTATGGGCGTGTTTATCTCGTGGGCGACACCGGCGACAAGATTTCCCAGGGACGCCATCTTTTCCGATTCGATCAGCTGGCTCTGGGTCTTTTTAAGATTGTCCAGAGACGCCTCAAGATCGTTGGTGCGTTCCCGCACCTTGTCTTCCAGCTTTTCGTTCAGCAGGCGGAGCTGGTGTTCGCTCAGCATCAGGCTTCTGTTGGTTCTGAAGGCGGAATAGATGACATATCCGGACAGCAGGAGTATGAACACGAATACCATCATGGTATATGTGAGCAGTTTTCCCGCCTGGGCGCTGACCTCAGCGTCCAGATCCTCCATATATACGCCTGTGCCTATGATCCAGTGCCACTGGGGAAATCTCTTCACAAAAGAGATTTTCGGGACTATGTGCGTGCTGTCGTCCTTCCACTGCCACATATATTCCGTGAAACCTTCGCCATCGTTCTCTGTAACCTTCACCATATCCATGAAAAGGTGCTGTCCGGCAGGATCGGCGAAACCTTTCAGATCTTTTCCGTTGAGATCAGGGCGGTAGGGGTGCATAACCATCTTGGGCTCATAGTCGGTTATCCAAAAATAATCTTTGGTCTCCGGACCGAATCTGATATCGGCTATCAGGTCTATTGCCTGCTGTTTTGCCTCGTTTTCGGTCATTTTTCCGGAGGCGTAGAGCATATAGTTATGGCGGGCGATATCCACCGCCGCCTGTGTCAGGTCTCTTATCTGTTCTTTTTTCTGAACCAGCAGACGGGTTTTTATCTCCGGCATATGCACGCCGAATATTATAAAGATAAAAAGCGCCATTGAGGCTGTGATGGGGAGAATAACTTTGATCCATACAGGCACTTTTGAAATAGTCATAATACGCTCCGCAGTTAAATAATAATGAAATGAGAGGATGATTTGGATTTATAGAACAACATCAATCATTTTTACTCATATCTATATTTATTAACCCGATAATGAATTTGTGTATAGTGTAACGTCTGATTAATAATATATGATGGTTTTACGGTTTGTCTATGCGATTTTTAAGATAAAAAAAGACCGGAAACAAAAAAGCCCCTCTGTGAAGAGGGGCTGTAGGCTTAATTTCAGCTTCTGTAGTCGGCGTTTATAGCTATGTACTCTCTGCTTAAGTCACAGGTGTAAACCATCGCCTCTCCTTTACCCATGTTCAGATCGAGTGTGATGGAAATCTCCGCCTGTTTCATTATCTCGGCGGCTTTTGACTCCATCTTTTCGTCTATTATGAGCCCGTTTTTCACATAGAGCAGATCTTCGAAATAAAGGTCTGTCTGCGACTCGTCCGCCTTCACCTGGCTGGCGCCCACACAGGCGAGCAGTCTGCCCCAGTTGGGGTCTTCGCCGTGGAACATGGTTTTCACCAGAGGCGAATTGGCTATCAGGAAAGCACATTTTTTAGCGTCTTCGTCACTGTCAGCGCCTTTCACGTTTACAGTGATGAATTTGGTGGCGCCTTCGCCGTCTTTCACTATAGCTTTTGCCAGTTCCAGCGCAACAAGGTTGACCGCCTCCTGAAGCTCGTTCTGGTTGGGGATTATTCCGCTCATGCCGTTAGCCATCAGAAAAACGGTGTCGTTTGTGCTCATGTCGTTGTCCACTGTGATGCTGTTGAAAGAACTGTTCACGGCTGTTTCCAGCACAGTCTGAAGATTCTTGTCGCTCACAACAGCGTCTGTGGTGATGTAGCAGAGCATGGTAGCCATGTTGGGGGCGATCATTCCGGCGCCTTTCGCCGCTCCAGCCACCACATAGGCTCCGTTCTTGGTCTCCACCAGCACACCGCACTGTTTTGGGAATGTATCAGTGGTGAGAATGGCTTCGGCGAACAGGTCGGAGTTGCCGTCATCCAGCTCGTCCACCAGAGTTTCTATATGTTTTTTCATCCTTTCCACCGGGAGCTGAACCCCGATGGTTCCTGTGGATGACATCAGCACTTTGTTATGGTCTATGTCCAGAGCGTCCGCCACGGCGGATGTCAGCTCCACGCATGCGTCTATGCCCTGCTGACCTGTGCAGGCGTTGGCGTTTCCGCTGTTCACCAGCACCGCCTGATATTCCTTATTGATCTTCAGCGCCTCTATGGCGTGTCTGACGGGGGCTGCCTTGAAGGTGTTCTTGGTGAACACTCCCGCCATTTTGAAGGGTGTTTCGGAATAGATGAGGCACATGTCGTTTTTCTCTTTGCCTTTGCCTTTCACATCGGCGTTAAGAGCTGAGGCGAGAAATCCTAAAGGGGCGCATACCCCTGCTTTATTTATCTTCTGCATTTTAAAATCTCCGTTTGCGGCACGGTGTAAGACCGAGCCCAGAATGTAGGGCGGCATTTCATATGCCGCTTCTTATATTATACCAGCTGTTTCGTCCAGTCCGCACAAATTGGTTTTACATCAATTCCCCGTCCTGAGGGAATTGATGATACCGCTTTATTCAGGCAAAGCCTTCATTTCGCTTACTCTCCAATCGCTTAACAGGCTAAGCCTGTTTCACTAATTCCGAGAGATTCATCCTGAATCTAAATAATACCTGCTGTTTCATCTAATCCGCACATCAGGTTCAGGTTTTGCACGGCGACACCGCTGGATCCCTTTATCAGGTTGTCGATGGCGGAGACTATTATCAGTTTTCCGTCTTTTTCGAATACGGATATATCGATAAAGTTAGTGTCCACCACATCCTTCAGCGAAGGGATATGACCGTTGTCGTAAATTCTTACGAACCGACGGTCTTTATAAAAATCTTTCATACAGGCGGCGATCTCGCCCGCTGTTCTGTCGGTTCGGGCGTAGAGTGTTGTCTCTATGCCTTTGTTCACCGGCAGAAGGTGCGCAGTGAAGAGCACGTCAGCCTTTTTGCCTGTCCTTTCCAGAATATGGTTCATCTCGGGGTTGTGTCTGTGACCGAAGATGTTATAGGGTCTGAAATCTTCGTTCACCTCGCAGAACGACAGAGAAAGATCGGCTTTTCTGCCCGCTCCGGACACGCCGGATTTTGAATCCGCGATTATGTATGTTTCGTCTATCAGCCCAGCCTTGATTACGGGGAAGAGGGGCATGATCACCGTTGTGGGATAGCACCCGGGGTTGGCTGTCATGGTGGCGTTCTTCACCTCTTCGGTGAATATTTCGGGCATGCCGTATGCCGCCTGAGCCAGAAGATCGGGGAAGACGTGTTCTGTTTTATACACTTTTTCATACAGAGCCTTGTCCTTGATCCTGAAATCCGCTGAGAGATCCACCACTTTCAGCCCTTTTGAGTGAAAGAAGTGCGCCGCCTGCTGTGCCGCCGCATGGGGCAGACAGAGGAAAACAGCGTCAGACTGTTTTGCCACGGCTTCATAGTCCCTGCCCATTATCACTGTGTCGCAGAGATTTCTGAACACGGGGTAAACCTCGCTGAAAGCCTTTCCCTCGTAGGTTTCGCTGACAAGACACCCAATCTCGAATCGGGGGTGTCTGACCAGAATTTTGATCAGTTCATAGCCTGTGTAGCCTGTTGCTCCGATTACAGAAACTTTCATAGCACCCTCCGTTTATAAAATTGGTGGATAAACATAGAACAAATAGCATGGAAAATCAAAGAAAATATATGTCAGATTGTAGAAAATATGAAAAAAGAAGCCTCCCTTTGACAAAGGGAGGTTTGGAGGGATTTTTTAATATAGAGAAGAAATCCACCCTGACCCTCCTAAAGAGGGAGGAATTACCGAAACAGAAAAGCCGGAGTTTATCTCCGGCTTTTTGTAGTAGTGTGAGTGAAGCACTGGCTTCCGCCTGTGCGCAGCGTCATCAGAAATTCTCCATGGACGGAAGAATTTCTGCAAAATTAACTGGTCTTAAACTTATCGGCGATGTGCTTCATGTTGGAGCTTTTGTCTCTCAGGTTTTTAGATGTCTCTGAGATGCGTCCGGAAACCTCGCCTGTGTGTCCCATGTTTGAGTTCACCGTCTCTATACTGCCCAGTGTCAGTTCCAGAGCGGAGATACTCTCTGTCAGCATGTGGCTCAGGTTGGTTATGCTTCCTGTGATATCTTCCATGGTTCTGTCCACCTCTCTGGTGAACTGGGTTATGTCGGATATACCCTGATTCATGCTCTCTGCGTGCTCTTTGTTATTGCTGATTTCCGAAACAATGCCGGAGATGATGCGTGTGTTGTCGGTTACGATGGACTTGATGTCGTTTGTGGCGCTGGTGGTTCTCTCCGCCAGCTTTCTGATCTCGTCCGCCACCACAGCAAAACCTCTTCCCGCTTCGCCCGCTCTGGCAGCCTCGATGGCGGCGTTAAGCGCCAGAAGGTTGGTCTGGTCGGCTATTTCGGTAATCAGGTTGGTGATGTTGTTGATATCGTTTGACCTCTGCTCCAGATCGGTTACTGTTTTGCTGAGGTTGTCCACAGACCCTGTCATCTCGTTTATCATTCCGGTGATCGCCATAACGTTGCTGAGCGACTGGGAGATAGTTTTCTTTTTGCTGTTCACGCTCTCTGTGAGATTTGTCAGGTTAGTGATGTTCTCGTTCAGTGTGCATGAAACCTGCTCGGATGATGATGAGATAGTCATGATGTTGGATACGTTCTCCTGAACAGACTCGTTGATTGTGTTCAGGTCGGACTGTATCTGTCCTATCTCGCCGTCAACATCCGCTATATGCTCTTTCAGATCGGCTATCATTCCTCTGAGGTGGGCTATGAAGTTGTTGATTTTGGTGCGGAGTATGCCTATTTCGTCAGGTCCTCTCACGGAGAGCTGGATGGTAAGGTCTCCCTCGCCTGTGCAGAGGTTGTCCAGAACCTCGTTGGCTCTCTCCAGTCTGCTGAAAACCAGCTTCTGAATCACGATAACCACCAGAACCATAACGGCGAGTCCGGCGAGAATCAGCAGTATGTTGTTGATTGCGGAGGCTCTCGTGATGGCGGTTTTGGCGGATGAATCCAGTGACGCTTTATAGAAAGAGTTAACGCCGCCCTCTGCCCAGTCTCTGTGACAGCGCAGACAGTATTGCGCCGTAACCACCGGATAGTAGAAGGTGGTAATGCCGTTGCGCTCTATCACGGTCTCTTTGTCCTGAGCCACGCCGGACAGATCCACCGTGGTGTCCACATTGGCGGGGTCGGAGGAGTATTTAACATTGCCTTCGGGAGTGATGAGAGAGAATTCCTTCACCAGATCATATTCGCCTATCTCTGCCAGAACTTCGCTGAAGAGCGTCATGTTGCCTTTTTTCAGCGAGTCATATGTGGACATGAAGATCATCTCTTTCAGATAGTCCATATAGTGGTTCAGAGTGTTTTTTGTGAGGCTGTTTTTTCTGTAGTCCAGAACCATCAGCAGAATACCGAAGACCATAAGCGGGACAATAATATATACAGCCGCTTTGAGTTTTATGGAGTGTTTAAGGTTATCTAGTTTCACGGCTATTTCTCCATCTGTTTTTTCATTTCGGACCATGTCATATCTTTAAATGATTCCTCTTCCAGATACAGAGCGGTTTTGAAAGGAAAATCCTTATGTATGCATCCGATACAGGGGGTGTTGCTCTCTATGCACACGTTAACCTTGCCGTTCCAGCGTCTGGTGGGGCAGTCGGAATAGGTGACGGGACCACGGCAGCCGTTTTTAAGGAGACAGTTGAGCTTCTCCTTTTCAAAATTCTTTGTGTAGTGTCCCTGGTTGAACGCCTGATATCTTCCGCACTGGTTGTGAATCAGGTCGGGATAATATTTTTTCGGAACTCCGCCGGACAGCTCGGGTATCTTGCCTGTGGCGACTATGTATGCCACTGTGCCCAGAAGCCTGTCGGGGTTGATGGGACAGCCGGGGATTTTTATCAGGGGTTTGTTCACTCCCTGACGCTTCATGTAGGTGTCTATGGGGATGGCGCCTGTTACGTTCTGGTTGGAGGCGGGGATGCCCCCGTAGCAGGCGCATGTGCCGGACGCCACGATGGCGGCGGCTTTTTTCATCAGTTTATGCAGATAGTCGTACATGGGCTCATCGTTGAATATGCACGCCTCTTTCATCCCGGCGGGTACTGATCCTTCACACACGAGATAGAAAGGACCGGAGTTGGATACTTCCTCGATGGATTTCATGTAGTCATGACCCTGAGAGAACGACAGGTTAGGATGCACCTGAAGCCTGACGATGTTGCTGATGAAATCTATAAAATCCTCTTCGTTTCCGTATGTGGCGGATATACTGCATCCTGTACAGCACTGAGACTGTATGAAGATGAGCTGGGGACGCTGTGACTCAGACAGACGTGTGAACCCTTCCGCTATCTCGTTGGTGAACACGCATGAGCCGAACACCAGTGTGGATACTTTGGCGCAGTTTTCCAGAAACTGCCTTCTGTTCATTTTCATGATAGTTCTCCCTTAATGTACGGAGCAGGCTGTGCAGGGGTCATAGCTTCTGATGATCCTGCCCACCTCTATAGAGTTGTCGGAGCTGTAAGCCACGGGAGCGCCTATGATGGATTTTTCCACCACGCCTTTCTTTCCGTTGCCTTCCGGACCGAAGTTCCATGTGCTTGGTACTATCATGTTATATCTGGTGATCTTGCCGTTCTGCGCCTCAATCTGGTGGATGAGAGCGCCTCTGGCGGCGATTGAGAATCCTGTTCCTCTGCCGGATACTTTTTTGGAGAAATCCACCTGATGGATGGTGGGTTCGCCGAATCTGTATGAGTCCAGCAGGTTATACATGTGATCCAGAAGCATACGGCATTCCGCCGCTCTGGCGACATGTCTTGCCATGGTGGATGACTGTATGGGGGCTTTCATATCTCCCATCAGTTTTTTGAAGTAGGCGTTGTCGTCCACAATCATTCTGGCGAGAGGTCCGACCTCTACCGCCTCTCCCTTATATCTGGGTGATTTTGTCCAGCTGTAGGCGCCCTGTTTTTCAGGATCAGGATTGCCCTGAGCGTTGTAGAAAGACTTGTCGTAATATTCTTTTACGTTTTCGAAAGAAAATTTTTCCTTGTTTCCGTTCAGAAGGATTCCGCCTTTGAACAGAGGATTGCCCAGAGATTTGAAGGTCTGGTTGGCGTAGAAGTTGTTGTAGCTTACTCCTATCCTGAAGTATTCGGGAAAATGCTTGGCGACTGTCATCACATCGGGGATATAGCAGTTGACGGTAAAATTTTTCACCGCTTCGAGCACCTTGTGATAATACATAAGTTTGTCCGGCGTGATGTCTGTTGTGACGCCGCCGGGCAGGATCGCGTGGGCGAAGGGCGCTTTAGCGCCGATGAGAGCCATTCCGGATGCCCCCATGCTTCTGATCTTCAGCGCCTGAAAATAATTGGCGACTATCCCCAGCGCTGTGGAAGTGTTGGTGATGTAGTTGCCCTGGTTGCGCTTCAGAACGAACTGGGGCTTGGTTTTGGCGACCCAGTTTTTCAGAGAAAGTATGTTGGTGTCATTCCCGCTGTAATTAAGAATCTGAGTAAAATCAACAAAATCCGGTACTGAAAGTGTGTAGAAATGGAGAAAGTGGTCTGTAATGAGGTGCAGACCGAGGATCATGTCCCGGAGTATGTTTCCGTTCTTTGGAGATGGATTTTTATAAAGCTCCTCCAGAGCAAGAACAGAAGCAACGCCGTGAACTTCATGGCAGACGCCGCAGACCCTCTGGGCTATCCTTGCCGCGTCAACCGGATGTCTGTTTTCCAGGAATTTCTCGAATCCCCTATACATTTGGCCGCTAATAAATACATCGGTCACCTTGCCGTTTTCAACTTCCGTATCAACTTTAAGATGCCCCTCTATCCTCGTCAGCGGCTCAATGGCTATGTTCTTTGACATATGCGTGAGCCTCCAAATAATAAAGATGTCACCACTCGTTAAAGATGATATTAGCACAAGCTCGAATTGATTGCTTACGAAATATTATAAAAATCAAACAAAAATTTTTATATGTTATGAATCCCGGTTATTTCTATTAATTAAAATTGTGAAGGTTCTCAGTTAACTGTTGAGTAGGCGAGTGAAGTTTAGTATTATCAGTCAAATTATGTATGTTCGGAGCGAAAGATGAATATTTTTGAGGAATCAAAACAATATATTCCCGGCGGAGTCAACAGCCCCGTGAGAGCCTTCGGTTCTGTGGGCGGCGACCCTGTGGTGGTTAAGAGCGCAAAAGGATCGAAAATATATTCCGAAGACGGAAAAGAATACATAGACTATGTCTGCTCATGGGGACCCATGATTACGGGTCACGCCGATGCTGACATTATAGACGCCGTGAAAAAAGCGGCGGACATGGGAACCAGCTTCGGAGCGCCCACAAAGGCCGAGCTGGACATAGCGAAGATGATCTGCGGCATGGTTCCTTCCGTGGATATGGTTCGTCTGGTTTCCAGCGGCACAGAGGCGCTGATGAGCGCCATCCGTCTGGCGAGAGCCTATACCAAAAGGGACAAGATAATCAAATTTGAAGGGTGCTACCACGGACACTCCGACAGTCTTCTGGTTAAGGCGGGTTCAGGGCTTCTTACATTCAACCAGCCCTCCAGCCCCGGCGTGCCTGAGGATTTTGCCAAGCACACTCTGATAGCTCAATATAATGACATAGATTCCGTAAAAGCTCTGGCAAAGGAGAACAAGGGACAGATAGCCTGTCTTCTGGTTGAGCCTGTCGCCGGAAACATGGGACTTGTTCTGCCTAAGGACGGATTTCTCGCTGACCTCAGAAAGGTATGTGACGAAGAGGGCATAGTGCTTCTTTTCGATGAGGTTATCACGGGTTTCCGCATGGCGAAGGGCGGGGCTCAGGAGTTTTACGGAGTTACCCCCGACATCACCACTATGGGCAAGATAATCGGCGGAGGTCTCCCCGTGGGCGCTTTCGGCGGAAAGAGAGAGATCATGAGCATGATGTCTCCCATCGGACCCGTATATCAGGCGGGCACTCTCTCCGGAAACCCTCTGGCAACAGCGGCAGGAATCAGGATGCTGACAAAACTGTCTCAGCCAGGGTTTTATAAAGAGCTGAAAGCTAAGGCGGATGTGCTCTTTGACGGTTTTCAGGACAACTGTAAAAAGCTGGGGCTTAACTATGCCTTCAACCGTGTGGAATCGCTCTCATGCATGTTTTTTACAGACGGCAGGGTAGACAGCTTTTCAGACGCCATGAAATCAGACACCAAAAAATACGCTAAATTTTTCCACGGCATGCTGGACAGAGGGATCAACGTTGCACCCAGCCAGTTCGAGGCGCTTTTCGTTTCGTCAGCGCACACAGCGGAAGATATCGAAAAAACCATCAAGGCTCATTACGAAAGCCTTAAAGCTATATAGGTTTTACCTCCCTTTTTCAAAGGGAGGCAGGCGGGATTTCTTGTTTTAAGAAATCTCCCCCAGCCCCTCTTTATAAAAGAGGGGAGCAAGAGAGGATTAAATGCCCAAAAAGAGAGATGTAGACAAGTATATAAAAAATATGGCGAACGCAAGTTCAGTCGGGACATCGCTGGCGTTCAGCGTTATCATCGGCGGGGCGATGGGCTGGTGGCTGGATAAAACATTCGGCACAAAGCCGTGGCTGTTCCTTCTCTTCCTTATCTGCGGCATAATAGCCGGTTTTAAAAACATGATATATTTCATCAAAAAAACGGATCTTCTCGACGATGAAGATAGAAAATAAAATATTAATTCTATCGTTGATTTTTTCCGCAATATTGTATACAGTATTCAGGCTTCTGTTTAAACCCGCGTTTGGTTATGGCTTTGGCGCCGGTTTTTTAGCAGGGGTGATAAACTTCCGGCTGCTCGCCGGTAGTGTCAGGGCGCTGTCAGAGTCGGGTTCCGGCGGGGGCAGGGTTCTGTTTTTTCAGCTTCGGCTGGCTGCCACGGCTTTTCTTCTGTGGTATGTGATAGCCGAGCTTAAAGTGAACATAATAGGCATACTGGTGGGTCTCTCTGTTTTGCCCGTGTGTGTGCTGCTTGTTGCGATATATAACAATATAAAGGGGAAGAAGAATGGAACACCCGCTTAACTTGTCCATGCTCTTCGGTATGGAATTTTCTCATAAGTACTGGCACGTCACCATGACATTCATCGTGGTCCTGCTTGTGCTTTATGTAGGCAGTTTTGCTCTGAAACACCGCTCAGAGGTTCCCGGCAGGGGACAGAACACTGTAGAGCTCCTTGTGAAAGGCGTCTATGGAATGTGCGATGACGTTATGGGGCATCACGGCAGACCTTACATACCTCTTATTTTCGGTATCGGTCTCTATGTAGCTTTTTCCAACCTGCTGGGTATTATCCCCGGCTTTATGGCTCCCACAGCCAACCTGAACTCCACAGCGGCTCCCGCTCTGGTTGTTTTCTTTGTTTATCAGTACATCGGCTTTAAAAAGCACGGCGTACACTATATCAAGCATTTCCTCGGACCGGTGGGCTGGCTCGCTCCCCTGATGCTCATCATCGAGCTTATCGGACACTTCGCCAGACCTCTGTCGCTGTCCATGAGGCTTTTCGGTAACATCTTCGGTGAAGACCTCGTTATCATCATCCTCTTTATGCTTGTTCCTTTTCTGGTTCCGCTGCCCATGTTTTTCCTGGGTATATTCACATCCGTTCTTCAGGCGTATGTGTTTATGATGCTGTCTATGATCTATATCAGTGGTGCACTTGAAGAAGCACACTAAGAGATATAACTTTTATGGAGGACAAAATGTCTAAGCTTGTAAGAATCGTTCTTTCTGTAGCTGCTCTTTTCGCAGTTGCAAGCGTAGCTTCCGCCGCAGAAGGCGAAGTTGCTGCTGACACAGCCCTTTGGGCAAAATACATCGGTGCAGGTCTTGCTATCGGTGTTGCAGCTCTTGGTACAGGTATTGGCCAGGGTAACGCTATTAAAGGTGCCGTTGAAGGTATTTCCCGTAACCCCAGCGCTGCTGGTAAAATCTCTTCAACAATGATCATCGGTCTTGCTCTGATCGAGTCACTTGCTATTTACGCACTTGTTGTAGCTCTTATCCTTCTCTTCGTAGTTTAATAGCTTACAAAAACAAATTAAAGGCGGACAACAGTCCGCCTTTTTTCCAACCAATGAATCGTTAGGGGGTTGCCATGTGGCAAAAGCTGAAAGAGTTTAGCAAAAATGATCCTCTTATCTTCACAATCATTCTCGCTGTAATTATCGTAGCAGGCGGTTTCGGTTCCGTTCAGATGATGCACATGACAAGCACAGCAAAGTTCTGTAAAACCTGCCACCCTAAAGAGAGTGCTGAAGTAAGAGGCGAGTACTATACCTATCGTATAGGTATCCACAGCGAGGCCGGCGTAAGCTGTCTCGACTGTCACGGAGCGCCGGGAATGCAGGGCTATCTTCAGGCCCACGTTGTAGCCGGTATGAGAAGTATGTATCATGAGCTCTTCACATCAGAAGAGCAGGTAGTGAAAGATCTCACAGAGTTCGCTTCTGATCCTGAGAAAGCCGCTCACGCCGCTTCTCTGGACTCCTGCATATTCTGTCACTCAGACGCTGCGAACGCAGACATGCGCCGCAACAGAGTGATAAAAATCGCAGGCGAATTCAGAGCCATTGACGAAGTAATCAACCCCGCTTACCGCAAGGAATTCGGGAGACCTGATATAATGACAGAAGGCACTATAGCCGGTGTCGATCCTAACCACGCTGCCCACATGAAAGCAGGCGTAACCTGCTTCAACTGCCACTTAGGCATTGGTCACAGCGGTGTTAAAGATCACAAACCCGCTATGGAAACATGCTTTAAATGTCACGATGAAGTCAGAAAAGATGTCAAAGTTCCCGCAAACGAAGACTGCGCGGCATGTCACACCATGCAGAAAGGCGTTCAGCAGGGAACATATGTCAAAGCTGTGCAGGGCGATGCATGGTATATGGCTGACCTGAACTGTTCTGACTGCCACGACTCAGCATTTACCAGACCCACAGAAGAAAAATGCGCTACTTGCCACGATGCTTCATATTCTCAGCTGATGAAAGATACTCAGGCTGACTATATGGCTAAGCTGAAAAAAGCTAAAGGCATCCGTGATAAATATCAGAAATTCTTCCCCGGTATGGAAGAAGGCAAAAAAGAGCTTTACCTTGAAATGAAAAACATCCTCAGAGTTCTGGAGAACGAAGGCTCAAAAGGCGTTCACAACCCCGAATACTTCGACATGCTTTTCAGCAAAGTGGAAGAGCTTGAAACTGCCATCAAAACATGGACTCCTCCTGTTGTGGAAAAAGAAGAACACCACGCTGTAAAACACGAGGAAGCTAAAGAAGAGCCCAAAGAGGAAGCCGCTCCCGCAGGACCCGTGAACACTGCTGAAGATATGGCTATGCTTGAGGGATCAGAGAGCATCAACCTGGCTGAGCGCCACGTTCCTACTCCCACTAAACCCGCTGTTATCTTCGACCACAAAGGACACGCCGAAAGAGTAGCATGCTCTGAGTGCCACAGCGAGCCCGGCGTTCTTAAGTTCGAGGTAAAAGAGGTTAAAGGCACTAAAAACGTTTTCCACGAGGAACTCTGCATTAAGTGTCACAAAGAGAAGAAAGTAAAAACTTCATGTAACAACTGTCACAAGAAGTAACTTTAATCTCTCTGGCTTAACTAATCAAAAGGCGGTCTTATGACCGCCTTTTTTGTTGTCATATGCGGTAGGTTGTATTAGAAATAGTTATTATTCGTTTTTTTGGAGGGTAGAGTATGATAGACGCCAGAGGCATAGCCTGTCCCCAGCCCGTTCTGATGATGAAAGCCGAACTGGACAAGATAAAAGAGGGTGTTGTCACCATTCTGGTGGATAACAAGGGCTCAAGCATAAATGTAAAGAACTTCTGCGAATCTAACGGATGCACAGTCACAGTGACAGAGAAGGACGGTGTTTTCAAAATAGACGCCGCCAAAGGATACACATGTGACGTGGTGGAAAAAGCCGAGAGCAAAGAGGCGAATATAGTCGTCTTCATCTCCGGCGAGTGTGTGGGCAGCGAGGAGCCTGAGCTTGGCAAGGCACTGATGAAAGGCTTTATAGGAAACCTGAAAAACGTGACCCCTCTGCTGAAAACACTGATACTGGTGAACAACAGCGTGCGTTTTGTCACTGTGAACGAAGAGACAGTGCCCATGATACAGGAACTGGTGGATATGGGTGTTGAGGTGCTGGCGTGCGGCGCCTGCCTGAACTATTTCAATCTGGTGGATGATCTGAAAACCGGAAAAGTGACAGACGCTCACACAGTGGCATCCAGACTCTTTGCCGCTGACAAGGTCGTGAGGCTATAAATATATTGAAAGCGGAATATAAACAGTTATATTTATGTAAAAACGAGGGTGAAAATTGTTTCCGTTAAAAGATTCAATACCTTCGTCCAGATTTCCATACGTTAACTGGGCGATAATTCTGCTGAATATCTTTATTTTCGCGCGTATGCTGAATATGCCGGAGCAGGCTGAGAACAATATGATCTTCCAGCTCGGGCTGATCCCTAAGCGTGTTTTTGTGGAGAGCGGGCTTCTGACATTTTCTGACAGAGTCATTCCATTCTTCACATCCATGTTCATGCACGGCGGATTCATGCATATCATAGGTAACATGTACTTTCTGTATATCTTCGGCGACAACGTGGAGGACAGACTGGGACATGGAAAATATCTTATAATGTATATACTCTTCGGGCTGGCTGCCGCCTGTTCGCAGGTGGTTCTGTTTCCCGATTCGATAGTTCCCATGATAGGAGCCAGCGGAGCTGTGGCGGGCGTCATGGGGGCATATATGGTCTTTTACCCGAAAGCAAGGGTTAAAACTCTGGTGATAATCATAATCTTCATCACCATAGTGGATATCCCCGCCGTGTTTTTCCTGCTGTTGTGGTTCTTTATGCAGTTCATAAACGGAGCCGGAGCGGGACACGGGGGCGTGGCATGGTGGGCGCACATAGGCGGTTTCATCGCCGGGCTGTTATATGCCGTGACACAGGTCAGAAACAGAAACATAGAAGATTACCAGATAATTTGAGGGGGCGAGAATGTGCTTGGGATTTCCCGGAAAGATAATCGAGCTGGATGAGTTCGGAGCTATAGTGGACATAGGCGGAACAAAACGTGACGTATCCACCATGATGCTTCCCGATGAGGTGGTTGTGGGCGACTGGGTGATGGTTCACGCCGGAATGGCTATAGCCAAGATGGACGAGGAAGAGGCGGAAAAAACATTGCAGGTTTTAAGGGAACTCGCTGATGAACTTGATTGAGGGATTCAGAGATAAAGATATCTGCAAAAATCTGATAAAACAGATACATAAAGAGGCTGTGAAAGACAGCTACCGTTTTATGGAAGTCTGCGGAAGCCACACCATGGCGATCGCCAGACTGGGCATCAGAAGCCTGCTGCCGGAAAACGTGGCGCTGATATCCGGACCCGGATGTCCTGTGTGCGTTACTCCCCAAAGCGAGATAGACGGAGTTTTCCGTCTGGCTGAAAAGGGTGCAGTGATAACCACTTTCGGCGATATGATGAAAGTCCCCGGAAAACAGGGCGAAAACCTGATTCAGCTGAAAAGCGCCGGAGCGGATATCAGAGTGGTGTTTTCTCCGCTGGACAGCATTCAGGTGGCAAAGGACACGGGAAAAGAGACTGTGTTCATCGGCATCGGTTTCGAGACCACAGCCCCCGCTGTGGCGTCTCTGGCTTTGACAGCAAAAGCGCAGGGGATAAAGAACCTCTCCATCACGCCTTATAACAAAACAATGCCGGAGGTCTTAGACCTTCTGATTCAGGATAAAAACCTGAATATAAACGGATTCGTCTGCCCGGGACACGTCACCGTGATAACCGGAACGTCACTCTATCAGCCTATGGTGGAGAACGGAATGGCGGCGGTCATCACCGGTTTCGAGCCTGTGGACGTGCTGGCGTCTGTTCTGGAGATGGTCAGACAGGTGAACAGCGGAGAATACAGCATAAAGAACATGTACGGGCGGGTGGTGACCGAAGACGGCAACCCGAAGGCCAGACAGATTCTGGATACCGTATATGAGAAGAAGGGCTGTAACTGGCGGGGAATAGGATACATAGAAAACAGCGGTCTGGGATTCAGACCGGAATATAAAGAGTTCGATGCTTTCGACAGGTTCGGAGTGGATCTGGAGGGCGATGACGAGATGCCCGGATGCAGATGCGGAGATGTTCTGAAAGGATACATCCGCCCGGACGCCTGTCCTCTTTTCGGCAGCGCCTGCACGCCCATGAACCCTGTGGGTCCATGCATGGTCTCATCAGAAGGCTCCTGCGCCGCCACATACAAATACGGAATATGATTTTCGGAGACTAACATTCTACACGGCAACACCACTGGATTAAAACCACAGCAGATCAAAAGGCTGGAAAACCTTTACGGCAGAAAAGCCGGAATAACAGAAATAATCAACCCCGAGCTGGCAAAGGCTATGTGCTCCATCTCTATGGAGATCAACCGTCAGGTGGGGGTTCTGGCAGACAGAAAAGGCACGGTGGAGTTTGTCATCGTGGGAAACACGAACGGCATATTCATCCCGTCACTCAGCAGATTCCGGCTGGTGCCTGGCACACTGCGGGGCATACGTCTTCTGCACACACACCTTTACAGAGAGAATCTGAACGATGACGACCTGACCGACCTCGCTCTGCTTCGTCTGGACAGCATCACCGCTCTGTTCTTCGACAACGCCGGAAACCCCGGCGGCATGAAGACGGCGCATCTGCTTCCGCCGGATTCGGCAGAGATGTATCACTACATGGCGGATACGGACGTTTACAGGCAGAAGACCGACTATCAGCACTTCATAGAAGAGCTGGAGAGCGAGATATCGTCCAAGACAAAGAAACTGCACAAGGTGGCGGACAAAACACCCGCTCTGCTTGTGGGGTGCTATAAAATGAAGAGCCACGGCGAGGGCAACATGGCGGAGCTGAAAGAGCTCGCCAGAAGCGCGAATATGTATGTAGCCGGAGTTGTGGTTCAGGTGAAGGATCAGATACACCCGAAATATGTGGTGGGACCCGGAAAGCTGAAGGATATCGTCATAAAAGCCATGCAGAACGGAGCGGATTATCTGGTTTTCGACAACCCGCTGACGCCGGCGCAGGCAAAATCCATATCCGAGTTCACCGATCTGAAAATCATCGACAGACCTCAGCTCATTCTGGATATTTTCGCTAAACGGGCTAAGACCAACGATGGTAAGATCAGGGTGGAGCTGGCTCAGATGAAATATCTGCTCCCCAGGCTGACACAGAAGGATGACGCCCTTTCACGTCTGACAGGCGGAATAGGGGGCAGAGGACCCGGAAACACCAAGCTGGAGATAGACAAGAGGCGTGTGAACGAGCGTATCTCTTTTCTGTCCGACAAGCTGAAGAAGATAGAGAGAAACCGTGAGACCATGCGCTCTAAAAGAAACAGAAACGAGCTGCCCGTGGTCTCTATCATAGGATACACCAACGCCGGAAAATCGACCCTGCTGAACAACCTGACCCAGAGCGGCGTGTATGCGGACGACCTGATGTTCGCGACTCTGGACACCAGTTCAAAGAGGATACGCTTTCCCGAGGAGAAGGATGTCATCATCACAGACACTGTGGGATTCATCCGTGACCTTCCGGAAAACCTGAAAGGCGCTTTCAAGTCCACTCTGGAGGAGCTTTCGGAAGCCGATCTGCTTCTGCATGTGCTGGATGTGGCGTCTGAAGGATTCAACAGCAGAGCCCGCTCTGTGGAGCTGATACTCTCTGAACTCGATCTGGCTGACAAAGACAAAATATTGGTAATAAATAAAATAGACGCTCTGGAGCAGTTCGAGAAGGATTATCTGCTGACACGCCATGTGCCGGAGGGCGCTGATCCGGAAAAATATTCCAGAATTTTTGATGTTGAAAATCTGATAGAGCGGTATAATAAAGTGTGTATGGTAAGCGCACTGGACAGAACCACATTCAGGGAACTGCTGGAGCTTATCAGACTGTCCCTCTTTTCCGGCGGAAAAGAGGTTTTAATTGATATCGAAACTTATTTTGGATTGAGGGAGTTCAATGGAGAATCTGACACCTTCTGAGGTCATACAGTTCAGAGCTGAATGCTACAGTATGGGTGACGGCAGAGGCGTTTTCAGCCTCTATGCCGAGAGAAGCGACATGTGCAGGCTGTTCACCGAGGACAGCTTTGACGAGCATTTCAGCCGCCAGGTGAAGAACAGCATGCATGCCGGTCTGAAAATCATAGATGAAAACATCAAGTCCAGTCTGGCAGAGGTCAAATATATCGAATATATTCATGACGAAGGTATGCTTCTGACTTATTATTCAAAAACATCAATGGTTAAAGAAGAAAACAGGTGGAAGATACTGAAAGAAATCAGAGAGATCAAAAAACACCCGATGGAAGTCGCTGACTGATTCAAAAAAATCAGGTTTTTTTAAAATTACTGCTTGAAAAATCAAATAGAATATCATATAACTATTCCCTGCTTATACGGAGGAGTGTCCGAGTCTGGCTTAAGGAGGCGGTCTTGAAAACCGTTGAACGAGCGATCGTTCCGTGGGTTCGAATCCTACCTCCTCCGTTTTTTTAGTTTGTTAGGAGTGGTGGCCGAGCTAGGCCGAAGGCGCTCGCCTGCTAAGCGAGTATACGGCATTAAACCGTATCGAGGGTTCGAATCCCTCCCACTCCGTATGTTCTGTTAATTTCCAGAGGACAATATGAAAAAAATAATAAGCGCACTTATCGTTTCTATGTTTTTGTTTTCTTGCTCACAGGGTGTAGTTGATGAAAAACAGGAAGCTCAGGCGCCCGCCGTTCAGAAAGAAACTCCCGCTAATCCCCACGAAGGAATGAGCACCGATGACGCTCAGGAAGATCCCCACGCCAATGTGAAAAAAGAGAGAAAGGTCACCGTACCCGCCTCTGTTACAGATAAATATAAAAGTCTGATAGTAGAAGTGAAAAACAAAAAAGAGAATACAACCGTTCAGGCGGATATTCTCATCGGTCAGAAAGCTGAAGTGACAGGCACTCCCTTTACTATCGAGATAGAATATTATCTCCCTGATTTCGTCATAGACACAGACGGAACTATAACCACCAGAACCGCTGACGAAAAAAACCCCGTAGCGAAGATCAAGGTTTATAAGTTCAACGAAGTTTTCTTTGACGGATGGCTGTTCAAGGAACATCCCGATGAGCACGGCTCTTTCAAAGATGAGCTCTACAGCATCTCAATCGTAAAATCTCTTCTGAAATAACTCTTCAGACAATG
The DNA here is from genome assembly GCA_050251875.1 of Deferribacterales bacterium. Taxonomy (GTDB): domain Bacteria; phylum Chrysiogenota; class Deferribacteres; order Deferribacterales; family Geovibrionaceae; genus Seleniivibrio. The sequence goes on from JBFWMA010000004.1 coordinate 250,407, forward strand.
TGATAAAAAATAAGGCGGTCATTTGACCGCCTTTTTTTGTTTGGATCGATGAAGTTAAACTCCATGGATGGAGTTCTCGGAGCGAGCGAACAATGCTTTTAGCAATGTGAGCAAGCATAGAGTGAGCGCAGTGAGGCTCTGCCGAAACTGAGCGGTGTCAAAATTTTTCTCAGGACGGAAAAATTTTGTTTGGACCGATGAAGTTAAACTCCATGGATGGAGTTCTCGGAGCGAGCGAACAATGCTTTTAGCAATGTGAGCAAGCATAGAGTGAGCGCAGTGAGGCTTTGCCGAAACTGAGCGGTGTCAAAATTTTTCTCAGGACGGAAAAATTTTGTTTGGACCGATGATGTTACAGTCTTACTAAAAGATCTCACATAAGAAGGCTAAGTTGTCTTTGTCATAGATGGAGAATATCTTGCTGTTCTCTGTTTCGGAATATTTTGTGACGACCTCTTCGGTGTCAGGCTTTATCTCGTGGCTGTAGAACATGCCGATGGTCTTGCCTGTGAAGTCTATATGGCGTGAAACGGTGCTGACTATCTCTGCGTAACGGATATTGTTCATGTGTCCGTTTATGTCGAAATCCGCCGGACGCAGACCGATCACTTTTTCGGATAAGAAGCTGTCAGCCTCTTTTCTGTCCCATTTTTCTATAACACTGCCCATGTGCGGCACGTCTTCGCTTTCATAGTTCTTTATCATCTCCGGGGTGACTCTGACGGGGCGTTTTTTTACTATATCCAGATACAGCCATATGCTGGAGCCTCTGACGCACACTTCGCCGTCAGCTGTTATTTCATAGTTTCTAAAGCCTCTGAACTTATCCATTCCGGCAGACCATGTTTTCACCGTGAGCTGTCTGCCGAACTCCGGAAAAAAGACGGGCTGTATCATTATGCGGTTCAGTATCCAGATATTGCCCTGACCCATGTAGCTGTCGGCGGGATAGCCAACGCTGGCGGAGTGGAGGATAGCCGCTTCCTGAAAAATCTTCAGCACAGCGTCAAATCTGAGCGTGCCGTCTGATCCGTAATCGGATATGTCATTGTTGTGTTGGTATGAATAGAACATTTAACATGTTAACAATAATTTTCAGCTCCGGTCAATATTAAATAATATGGATATTTTGTATAGATCATCTATAATAGCCCTGATTAAAAAAGGAGGAATGAATGAGCATTAAGATTGAAAAGTTCGAGCCTATAAAAACAGCTTCCGTCAGACATGTCGGTCCCTATGAGGCTGTTACGTCCGCATGGATGACTCTGCTGATGAGCCCCGCCGTGATGCCCTGCATCAACCAGAACACAATGTATATCGGAATCTGCTATGACGACCCCAGAAAGGTAGCGGCGGAAGAGCTGAGATATGATGCGTGTGTTTCTGCGGTGGAAGGATTCTCCGAGGCTGCTCCCGTGAAGGCTCTCACCATAGATGGCGGCGATTACGCCGTATACAGACACATAGGCAGCTACAAAGCATTCGCCGAGGTCTATCCCGAAATATATGAAAAACTGATCCCCGAAAGCGGCAGAAAGCCCAAGAGCGGCGCCGCTTCCCTTCAGATATACAGAAATCTTCCTATCAATACACCGGAAGATCAGCTCATCACAGACATCTGCGTGGCGCTGGACTAAAAAAGATAAGGCGGGTAATTACCCGCCTTTTTTTTATGATATGTCAGTGATAGAACAGATCTTGCCGTCTTTCAGCTTATACTCCGATCTGCCTTTCAGCTTCAGTTCGTCCCCTTTTTCCAGTCCGTTTGGCAGGTCTTCGGCTATTTTTCCGTAGAAATCTATCTCAACGTTTATGCCGCCGCCGTCATCAGTCATGGCGGTTATGGTCTGTTTTCTTTCGTCAAACAGGTTCAGCGATGTCCCGGCAAGATTTTCGAATTCTGCTATGCCGCTCGTTTTCACATCTGTACTGCCGCCGATGATGTTTTCGAAAACGATGTCGTCCGTCAGCAGATCGAGCATGCCGTCAAGGTCAAACTCGTTATAGCAGGATATAAACCGCTTAACTATTTCCTGTCTTTCCATTTTATCTCCTAGTTCAGCATGCCCAGAATATAAGGCACGGCGTATTCCGTTGTCAGGATTCTCTCGCCCAGAGAGAATGGCTTGAATCCGTTGCGGATAAAGCTGTCCGCCTCCTTATCTATGAAACCGCCCTCACAGCCGATGGCGACCACGGCGGGTTTGGTGAATTCTGTTTCAGAGGAATCGTAAGGATGGGCGAAATATCTGTTCTCCGCCGGCAGTGACGGCAGAGCGTCATTGATGAAATCATTAAAAAACCTGTGATATGTCAGCTTAGGCATGATGGTGTCTTTCGCCTGCTGGAGAGCGTCATAGAAATATTCGTTCAGTCTGGCTTTCTCCAGATATGGACTGTCCCAGTAGCTTTTGTCCACACGCCATGTGTTGATGATGTGTATGTCCTTCACCCCGGCGGTGGCTATGCCGAAAATTATTCTGCGGTATACCTTAGGGCGGGGCAGGGCGAGGATCACTGTCACCCCTGACGGAGCAGGCGGGTCTTCCGTGTGGCTCATCTTCAGCATCACGCTGTTGCTGTTCATGAAGAGAATGACGGATGTGCCCATCTGTCCGCCCAAAAGCCCTGTTTTGATAACCGAGCCTACCTTTCCTTTCAGAACGTCTCTGATATGTTTGAACCTGTCGCCTTTGATGGTGGCGTTTGTGCCGTTGGTTTCTTCCGGTCGGATTAATATTATGTTCATTCAGATGTTATATATGAAAAAAAGAATAAAAAAAAGGGCGGTTGTTACACCGCCCAAAGGGGTTAAGATACCTATGCTGTTTCAGAACAGCCGCATGATGCGTTACGGAACTTTATAAAGAACGCCGCAGTGGATATGACCGCCACAACGATTCCTATTATTGTTGATATGTTCAGGTTGAGCCCGAAGCCTATCTTTTCATACGCCAGATATGTTGTTACCACCGCTGTCATAAAAATAGCGGGGATAGAAGCTATCCAGTGGGGTTTGCCGTTCTGCGCAAGATATGCGGCGGCAGTCCACAGAACTATAGTAGCCAGAGTCTGGTTTGCCCATCCGAAATATCTCCAGATCAGGTCGAAGTTGCTGGTGGAGATCAGATATCCCACTATGAAAAGGGGAATGGAGATATAGAGTCTTTTCATGTTGGGTCGCTGATCCAGTTTCAGCATGTCGGCGATGATGAGTCTGGCGCTTCTGAAAGCTGTGTCTCCGGATGTGATAGGCAGGATCACAACACCTATAATAGCGAGGATACCGCCGAAATGTCCGAGCAGGGTTGTGGAGACCTGATTAACGACATATGCGGGACCGCCCTGTGCCAGAGCCGCTCCCAGCTCAGCTGAGCCGTGATAGAAAGACATGCCCAGTGTCGCCCATACCAGAGCGATAGCGCCTTCGCCTATCATAGCGCCATAGAAAACGGGGCGTCCGTATTTTTCATTTTTAAGACATCTTGCCATCAGAGGAGACTGAGTGGCGTGGAATCCGCTGACAGCTCCGCAGGCTATGGTGATGAACATCAGAGGCCACAGGGGAAGCTGTTTCGGGTGAACGTTCATCAGAGTCTTTTCGGGGAAGAGGTCATATCCCTTAGCCAGAAGCGCAACGGTGAGACCTATCGCCATGAACATAAGCACAGCGCCGAAAAGAGGATATATACGTCCGATAATCTGGTGGATAGGGAGAAGAGTGGCGAGGAAATAATAACCGAAGATTATTCCCACCAGAGCCATCACGGGGAGTGATGTCATGTTTGCCAGCAGTTTGGCGGGTCCCAGAACAAAAACAACGCCCACCAGAAGAAGAAGGATGACTGAGAAAGCTCTCATGAACTGTTTGAAGAAATTGCCGAGATTTTCACCCACAACATCGGGAACGCTCACGCCGTTATAGCGGATGGAGAGCATTCCTGAGAAATAGTCGTGCACCGCTCCGGCGAATATGCTTCCGATAACGATCCACAGCAGGGCGGAAGGCCCGTACAGAGCGCCCAGAATAGGTCCGAATATGGGTCCGAGTCCGGCTATGTTCAGAAGCTGGATAAGCCAGATCTTCCATGTGGGCATCTCCACAAAGTCAACGCCGTCATTGAGTGTCACGGCGGGGGTGGGTCTGTTTTCATCAGATCCGAAAATGCGGTCAACCAGTGTGCCGTATGTAAAATAACCGATAATGAGTAATGCTAAGCAACCAAAGAAAATCAGCATGGTTTACCTCCGTTAAGATATAGATAATTATAAAAGAATTGTAAGGAATATGTATGGGCTAAGGGGTCAGCGGTCATATAATCTCGCCAGCGGTCATAATAAGAGATTAAACGGCGACCGCTGTTCATGTTTTAGCTGTAAAGTTTGTAAAGGATTGGTAAATAAGAATTAATATAACAAAAAGTGAAACCTGTAAGTTGTTTATAAACAGGAGGAATAAGGTATATTTGTTTATTGTTATAGTCTAAATAACTGATATATAAGAGATAAAACGTTATTTAATTATTGACATCAATATTTATGAGCATATGCTGGCAATATGATGTTTCAAAAAGGGGGCAGGATATGAGTTTCAAAGAGAAAATGGCGGAATACGGCGAAAATTTCAGCCGTAAAGCGGTGTTTGATGTGATTCTGAGCTGTAAGATCTGCATCGTCATAGTGTTCGGCATCTATGCGGCGGTCTTCTGGGTCAGCGCTCTGCCGAAGGCTTATGCGTTCAGCCTTGCGCCGAAAGTCATAATGACACTGCTGTGCGCTCTTTTCAGCACGATCATCACTATGCCGCTGTATTTCGTGGGCATGGTGGTTCTGGGTCTGATGTTCCGTGTGTGTCAGGACGGCAGATGCTGTCTGTGCAGCGGAATCAAGAAGCTGATGGGCATCAGCCGGGGTTAGATTCCCAGATGGTCCTTAAGGGTCTTCAGGTATCTCCTGCTGACCGATATCTCTCTGCCCGATCTGGTATAAAGGCGGGCGGAGAGATTATCATTTATGTTTATCCTGTCTATGGCGGAGATATTTACAAGATACTGCCTGTGGCAGCGGAAAAGGTCTGAGCGGCACTCTATGACCTTCAGTGTCAGGTCGGTGAGATATTCGCCGTCTGCTGTAGCCACATGAACTCCGGTAATGTCCGAGCCGATGTATTCCACATCTTTCAGGTCGATCAGTTTGATGGTGTTTTTTAGAGTGCAGGGGATTTTTGTCAGCGGCATCCGGTCATAAACGGGCTTTTCTCCCTTTTTCAGGGTATCTACTATCTTTTCCAGAGTCATTTTGAATCTGTCGTCCTCTATGGGTTTCAGCAGATAGTCCAGCGCTTTTTCCTCGAAGGCTTTCAGGGCGTATTCGTCATACGCTGTGACGAACACCACATACGGCATTATGGATTTTTCTATCATGGAGAGCATCTCGAACCCATTCAGCACGGGCATGCTGATGTCCAGAAAGATGATATCCGGGCGCAGACTGTTCACCAGACGCACTCCCTCCACGGCATTCGCCCCTTCGGCGGCTATGTCGAACAGTCCGGTTTTTTCCAGCATAAACCTCAGTTCGTCTCTGGCGTACGGCTCATCGTCTATTATCAGAGCTCTATACATCGCCGGCGCCTTTCAGCGGCAGAAGGATCTCAGCCCGGGTAAATTCGCCGTCATTGCACGAGACGGTGACCCCGAAACCTTCACCGCAGGAGGTTTTTATGCGTTTATCCACGCTGTTCATGCCTATTCCCGCCCCGCTTACGCCGTTTTCGCAGAATTTTCCGGCGTTGTCCTCAACGGTTATCACGCATTTTCCGTCCCGTTCTTTGGCGGATATCTTTATGATACCCTCGCCCAGCAGGTTGGATATGCCGTGTTTTATGGCGTTTTCCACTATGGGCTGGAGCGCGAAGGCGGGGATGCAGTTGCTCTTCAGCCTGTCTTCTATATCGAAGCTGACTTTCAGTCTGTCGCTGAATCTCGCTTCCTCTATTATAAGATATGAGCGGACATGCTCTATCTCGTCTGCCAGAGTGGATATTTCCGATGACCGCTTCAGGTTGTTTCTGAAAAAAGATGAAAGATGCTGAATCAGCTCCCTTGCCTTGTCCGGGTCGGAGCGCAGGACAGAGCCGATGGTGTTGAGAGTATTGAAGAGGAAGTGGGGGTTCACCTGAGCCTGAATCAGCTTCAGCTCGGCTTCTGTCAGCAGATTTTTCTGCATCTCATATTTCGCCATCAGAAGCTGGGTGGAGAGTATTTCGGCTATTCCCTCTCCGAAAGACTGGTTAAATCCGAGAAAGCGCCTGTTTTTCGGCTCATACATCTTTATGGTGCCTATGACCTCGTTTTCCATGATGAGCGGCACGATGAGGGCTGAGCCCAGAGGACAGTTCTCTTTTATGCTGCAAACGTAATGCTCGTTTATTCCGTCCAGAAAGATTACTCTGCCCATAGTCACGGATTCGAGAGTTTTTTCAGACGATATGGGACTTTTCGGGCGGTGGTGATCCGCTCCTATGCCTTCGAAGGCGAGAACGTGGGTTTTGTCCGTGATGGCTACCGCTCCCACGCCTGTTTCGCTCAGGATGACTTCAGCCAGTTTTTTAGCGGATTTTTCATTAAGCCCTTCCGGAAGGATGGTGAGGGTTTTGTTGGCGATATTCAGCGCCTTTCTGGAGAACTCCGCTCCATAGCTTTCTATGGTGTTTTTGCTGTCTTTCAGGATGCTGACGAAGAGCCCGGCGCCTATGGAGTTCGCCGTTATCATGGGGAAGGCGATGACCTTTACAAGAGCCCATGCGTCATGGTATGGTCTTGATACTGCAACGATAATTATCATCTGGACTATTTCGCTCACCATGGTGGTGAACATGGCGGTTTTGAAGCTGAATGTCATCTCCTGTCTGTTCTTCTTACGCAGATAGAGCCAGACCAGACCGCCTATGAGACCTTCCGCCGTGGTGGATATCCCGCAGGACGCTGCCGTGAATCCGCCCAGCATATATCTGTGCAGACCGCCTGTCATGCCCACCGCTAGCCCCATGTAAGGACCGGCGAGCAGACCCGCCATGACAGCGCCTATGGCACGGGTGTTGGCTATGGCTCCGCCCACAGGCAGACCCAGATATGTCCCCAGAATGGTGATGCCGGAGAAAAATATATAGATGACAAATATATCCCGTGATCCGAACCCGCCCTTTATCAGGGGGCGGAAAGCGGGGGTTTTGCTGTACAGATATGCCGCGACCGCAAAGACGGACATCTCCTGTATCAGGGTGAAAAGTATGTTCATGGGGTATGATAATCCAAGAGTTTTGTATTATCAATAGCTATGAAATTTTAGAACTGTTTTTTTGTTATGATATTCTATATGGGTTATTAACGATGTAAATAGGGTGGTTTAAAAAAGTCCTGTTTGCTGTTTTTATAACATAGTTTAACTTTTTTATTATGAACAGCCATTCTTCTGCAATAGGCTATGCTGGCAGAAAATTAACATTTCTTATATGTATATTGTATACAATCTGGTTGACATGCGAAAGCTATTATGATAACAACAGTAATTGAGATTTTAACAGTGTTTGTATCTTAAAAACTTTTTTCAGGAGTGTAAGATGCCGAGGAAAGACCTTGTAACCTACCCTAAAAAGACAGGGTATCGCAAACACCCCGGAATGGTAGCATGGCTTCTTCACCGTGGCACAGGTGTGTATATCGGACTTTTTCTGATACTTCATATCCTGGGCGTATCCGGTGTTGTTGCGCCGTTTCTGGCTGTGACACAGCTTTCTATAGTGAAAGCGCTTTTTCTTGCCGGTTTCTCTTTTCACGCTTTTAACGGCGTGCGTATAGTGCTGATGGAGTTCGGCGCTGCCGCAGAGAGAGAATCTTTCAAGAAATACTTTATGGCTGTAGTGTTTCTGACACTTGTAATAACAGTTATCGGAATTATTCCGATATTCGCGGCGTAAGGGGGAACATATTCTATGAAAACTTATAAGTATATGGGAACCGGCGACGCTGGAACAATCGGTTGGATTATGCAGAGAGTGTCAGGTATCATCCTGATCCTCGTGATTTTCGTACACTTTTTCTCCATGATTAAGGGCGGAGCTGCAGGCATGATGCAGATCGTAGTGGGACCTATCACCGCTTTCGGCGTGTTCCACACATTTAACGGCTTTAAGATGATCACAGATGATTATGTCGCCAGCGCAGGCTGGAGAGGCGTGATATACGGCATCTACTGGGTGCTGGGTATCTCTCTTGTGATTCTTGCTGTTAAAGTAATGTAATACAGGAGTTATAAGGTATGTCAGTAAAAATAGAATATCACAAGTTTGACGTGGTTGTTGTCGGTGCTGGCGGGGCTGGTCTTAACGCCGCTCAGGTTGCATCACAATACTGCAAAACCGCTGTTGTATCAGAAGTCTATCCTACAAGAAGCCACACTATCTCCGCTCAGGGCGGTATCTCTGCGGCTCTTGGTAACCTTGAGGAAGATCACTGGCACTGGCACATGTACGACACAGTAAAAGGTTCAGACTACCTCTGCGACCAGGATGCTGCTGAATACATGACAAAACAGGCGCCCGAGATGATCATCGCTCTCGAGCACATCGGACTTCCCTTCTCCAGAACACCCGAAGGAAAAATCGCTCAGCGTCCTTTCGGCGGTCACACCGCTGAGTTCGGAAAAAGAGCTGTTAAAAGAGCCTGCTACGCCGCAGACCGTACAGGTCACGCTATGCTCCAGACTCTTTATGAAAAATCAGTAGCTCAGGGAACTCACTTCTACAGCGAGTTTTACGCTCTTGAACTTCTGACTAACGAAGGCGCTGTAAACGGCGTACTCTGCTATGACATCCAGTCCGGCGAGCTGCACGTTTTCAACGCTAAAGCGATAGTTTTCGCCACAGGCGGTAACTGCCGTATATTCCAGACAAACTCTAACGCTCACATCAACACAGGTGACGGTCTTGCTCTCGCTCTGAGAAAAGGCTACTCATGGTCTGATGCTGAGTTCTTCCAGTTTCACCCGACAGGCATCTACGGTGCGGGCAACCTGATCACCGAAGGTGTTAGGGGTGAGGGCGGTATCCTTCTGAACGCTCAGGGCGAGCGCTTCATGGAGAGATATGCTCCTACTATTAAAGACCTTGCGCCCAGAGACATCGTTTCCCGTTCAATGACTCTTGAAGTTCTTGAGGGAAGAGGTGTTGGTCCCATGAAAGACCACACACTTCTTAAAATCGATCACATCGGCGCGGCTAACATTATGGAAAAACTTCCCGGTATTCACGAGCTTGCTCTTGTTTTCGCCGGTGTTGACTGTACAAAAGAGCCTATCCCTGTTAACCCCACCGCTCACTATCAGAACGGCGGTATCCCCACTGGTTACCTTTCACAGGTTATCAAAGGAAACATGGATAAAGAAGAGTTCGTTCCCGGATTCTTCGCTGCGGGCGAGTGCGCTTCCGCATCTGTTCACGGTGCCAACAGACTTGGTACTAACTCACTTCTCGACCTTGTTGTATTCGGCCGTACAGCAGGTGAGCAGGCCGCTAAATACGCTGCCCAGAACTCACTTGTTCCGCTGGCTGAGAACGCTGGTCAGGAAGGTCTTGGTTTCCTCAACAAATATGCTAACGCTAACGGTAAATACACCTTCGGCGAGATATGGGGCGAACTGACAAGAACAATGCAGACTAAAATGGGCGTGTTCAGAACAGATAAACTCATGAAAGAGTGCTATGCTACTCTTCTTGAGCTTGAGGCTAAAATGGATGACTACCGTGTTAACGATAAATCTTCCGTTTACAACCTTGACCTTATCGAGGCTCTCGAGCTGAACAACATGATTCTTGTTGCTAAGGCTTGTACACAGGCTGCTCTCCTCAGAAAAGAATCTCGCGGCGGTCACTTCCGTGACGACTACCCCGACAGAGATGACGCTAACTTCCTGAAACACACAGAAGTGTATCTGGAAGAAGACGGCAAAACTCCGAGAGTGGACTACAGAAACGTTCGTCTGAAACCTCTGACTGTAGAAACATTCCCGCCTAAACCTAGGGTTTATTAAGGGGAGGATGAAGAAATATGAATACAGTAACATTTGAAATATTCAGATACGACCCTGACAAAGATAAAGAGCCCTACTATCAGACATATCAGGTTGAAATGAGAAGACCCGGATACCTGATGCTGGACGCTCTGAACCAGATCAAATGGGAGCAGGACCCCACTCTGACATACCGCCGCTCATGCCGTGAGGGCGTATGCGGATCTGACGGTCTGAATGTTAACGGCGTTAACATGCTTTCATGTATGACAAAGGTAGAAGACCTCGGCTCTGACCACATAGTTGTTCAGCCCCTTCCCGGCATGAACGTTATGAGAGACCTGGTTGTTGACGTTGATGATTTCTTCGCGAAATTCATCACTGTTAAACCTTACCTTATCAGACACACACCTAACCCTGATAAAGAGATTTATCAGTCACCCGAAGACCGTAAAAAACTTGACGGTCTGTATGAGTGTATCGCATGCGGATGCTGTTCATCATCATGCCCCTCTTACTGGGCTGACAAAAAATATCTCGGACCCAACGCTTTTCTCCGCGCCTGGAGATATATCGTTGACTCAAGGGACGAGGGAGCTGATGAGCGTCTGCCTATCCTGAACGATAAGCACGGTGTATGGAGATGCCACACTATCTACAACTGCGTAGAGGCATGCCCGAAAGAGCTGAACCCCACCGAAGCTATCATGAACATCAGAAAACTTCTTCTGGAAAACCAGGTTTAATCCTCTTTCCGGCAGAACAGATATTAAAAGGCGGTCTTATGACCGCCTTTTTTATTGAACAGACTTGCGAATGAGATTGCCACGCCGATTTCATCGGCTCGCAATGACAGAAGCATTTAGGCATTACAGTGAGCTCTAAGCAGAAATGGAAGTGTCATTGCGAGGAGCTTTAGGGACGAAGCAATCTCATGCATACATTTGCGAAAATTCATCCATCCATGGAGAATTTTCGATACCGTTTCATTCGGCAAAGCCTCATTTCACTCACGTTACGTTCGTTCACCCAAACAAGTTTGTCTTCGCTCACTCCACGGACTTCATCCGTGAAGTCATGTTTTTTGGTTTGCATCTGGACAGAAATGGAAGTGTCATTGCGAGGAGCTTTAGTGACGAAGCAATCTCATGCATACATCTGCGAAAATTCATCCATCCATGGAGAATTTTCGATACCGTTTCATTCGGCAAAGCCTCATTTCACTCACGTTACGTTCGTTCACCCAAACAAGTTTGTCTTCGCTCACTCCACGGACTTCATCCGTGAAGTATATTTCTGCCCATATGCTTCGCATTACTGCGTCAGCCTGTCGCTCACTCGCAACACGTACGTGTTAGTACGCTTTTGCTCGATTCGCTCAGCCTTCCTTGTACTGTTCGCAGCTGAACAGAAATGGAAGCGTCATTGCGAGGAACTTTAGTGACGAAGCAATCTCATGCATACATTTGCGAAAATTCATTTATGAAGACAAATCTGCCCAAATATATCACATGACTGTGTCATCAGTCGTATTTGACAGAACAAAATCCGATAATCCTTGTCAACTAATAGTTCCTATGTGTATAATCCGCAAAAATCTATGAGGTGTTTTATATGGAGTGGCTTTCAGACCCTTCGCAGTGGTTCGCTTTCGCTATTCTGCTCCTGCTGGAAATAGTTCTGGGGATAGACAATATCATCTTCATCAGCGTGCTCACCAACAAGGTGGCGGAGGAGAAGAGGGCAAAACTCCGGAGCATCGGGCTAAGCCTCGCTATGATAATGCGTATAGTTCTGGTGATGGGCATCTCATGGGTCATAGGGCTCACAGAGCCTGTGTTCACGGCTTTTGAGAGAGCTATTTCATGGAAAGACATAATACTTCTGGTGGGAGGTCTGTTTCTGATGGCCAAGAGCACCATGGAGATACACCACTCGGTGGAAGATGCCCATGAGGACGCAAAGGACGTAAAAGTCGGCAAGGGCAGTCTGGGTATAGTTATCCAGATACTGATGCTCGACCTTGTATTTTCGGTGGATTCCGTAATCACAGCCGTGGGTATGGTGAAATATGTGTCCATGATGGTGGCGGTAATCATCATCTCTGTCGCCGTAATGATGTTCACCAGCAAATATATAGCAGAATTCATAGAAGAACACCCCACGTTCAAGATGCTGGCGCTCAGCTTCCTCCTGCTCATCGGTATGAGCCTGATGGGCGAAGGTCTGCATTTTCACATACCTAAAGGCTATCTGTATTTCGCCATTACTTTTTCTATTGTGGTTGAGATACTTAATACAAAGATGCGCAAGAAACATCAGCAGAGTCTGCTCCTGAGAGCTCCTGCCGTATCTAAGGAAGATTAAATTCGAGGAAAGGCGGTGGAGACATCGCCTTATCTTTTACCGCTATTACGCAGACGTGTTTTTCCGGGAGCTGATCCAGCTCCAGATGTCTGACAGTCAGCCCGCATTCAATCAGAATCTGAAGATTGGCGTTGATGCCTATAGAGCTGTAGTAGAAGGGGATTTCCTGCATGGTGTCCGTGTGCTCGCCTATGTCGTCACCCAGAGTATATATCAGCACTCCGCCGGGAGCCAGCAGTCTGCACATCTTCTGAAGCGCTATTTTGTGGGCGCTGAGAGGCAGATGAAAAATACTGTCCCATGCCGTTATCAGGTCAAATGTCATATCCGTTTCAAATTCGCAAATATCCTGAACAAAAAAATAGTGATTAGGATGGTTGGCGGTGGCGATTCTGATCATTTCGTCAGAGAGATCGATCCCTGTCACCTTGAACCCGTGTTTTTCCATGACACGGATGAACCGCCCGCCGGAACCGCATCCCGCGTCCAGAGCGGTAGATTTGTCACCGCAGAATGATATGGCTTTTTCCAGCATGGATACGCCGTATTCAGACGTATTGTGGAGGCTGTGCCACCATTCAGCCAGTTTGTTGTAGTTCGATCCTGTGATGATGGGGAGCATCAGAATTCTATGACGAAGCTGATGCCTTCGCTGTCTTTTCTGAGCGACATGATACCGCCGTGTTTTTCTACTATCACGTTGGTGATTACTATGCCCCAGTAATCGAAGCTCTGTGAAAGAACCTGATGGTTCCACGGCTGGAGCATGGTTTCCAGAATGGCGGAGGATACGTCCACTCCATAGAGTCTGAGGATGACGCAGAACCTGCCGTTAACGCTCTCTGTGCGCAGTTTGAAGTTCAGAGGGGCGTATTCGTCAAAATATCTGATGGAGTCTTTCAGCATGTAGCAGAGAGCCATCTTCAGAAACATTTTGCTGGCATGTATCTCATATCCTTTTTTATGATTGAATTCAGTTGTAAGAGTGTATTGGTCTGTGAAATAAAAGAGAAAAGCTGAGAAATTCTTTGAAAATGTTTTGTCCGCAAGCTCTTTGGCGGTGTCGGATATAAACTCCGCTATGTCCACTGTGTCTTCCAGACGCATGGATATAGCGTTGGTGTAATCGTTGTACCCGGTGACTATCTCTTCGATCAGCCTGCATTTGTGTTCTATAACATTCCACTTCTGCTCCTGCTGCTCATTCAGAGATGTCTCCGAGCGAATCTTTCGCAAAAATCCTGCCGCCACTGTCAGAGCGTTCAGAATATTGTGCGACAGGTGTCTGGAAAATCCGGCGACTATCGCCTTCTCTTCCAGCTTTTTCATATGCTGCTCTATCAGCAGTTTCTTGCTGATATCCTCAAAAATTATCTCATAATGAGGGACAGAATTCTTTATTTCGGTCATATAGGCGTTGATGGTGATGTAGGCTCCGTTCTCCACCTTCAGCCTGACCTGAACGTTTGATGTCTTTTCGGTATGCACCAGAGATATGGTCTCTTTGAACTTTTCCAGATCATCCGGATGTATCATTGAGAGGAAATTTATTCCGGCGGTTTTGTCGTGAGCATATCCGGTGGTGTCGGAGAACTTCATATTCGCATAGGTGATTATGTAGTCCTCGCTCAGCTCCACTATGCTCTCTCCGGCTGAGTTGATGATATTTTCCAGCTTGTTTTTAAGAAATTCGATCTGATGGTTTTTGTTGTCGATGAGGTTATAGAGCTCCACCAGACCTTTGTTCGCTTCTGAAAGCAGGGCGTTCTGCTCCTGAAGAAAGCTGATCTTGTCTATTCTGGGCGATATGGAATATGTCTTCACAATGAGCTTCACATAGTCCAGCATTGCCTCGGGTGTGTGGTTTGTGGGGATGGCGACATGGTTTTCAGGCACGTTGTCGCTGATGATGATATTGAGCTTGTTCTCTTTGAGCACATCGATATTGTCAGTGACGACTATATCGGCTTCGTTTGCGTCACCGGTTATGCTGAAACATTCATTAAGAAGTTTGTCCAGCTCCGGATATTTATAGAGCCGTTTATAAACTGCGGCTTTCAATTTGCGTCAAAAGCTCCTTTCTGATGCTCTCCAAAACAGATTTATCAGATATCTTCTGCCCGGATATGTCTGTCAGATAAAAAGAATCCACAACTCTGTCTACATCGGTAGATATCTTCGCCTTGGCAACGTTCAGGCTCATTTTTATAAAAACGCCTAGAATGCTGTACAAGAGCCCCAATCTGTCCTGAGCGTATATGTCTACTACAGTGTACTGCGAAGATACGTCATTGTCGAACTCGATTTTCTCTTTTTTGCTCATGTAGCGGTTCTGGATCAGAAGAGAGTTCGATGATTTTTCCAGCAGTTTTTCTATATCAGCCTCACCTGTGATGGTGCCTTTGATACGCTCTTTCAGCAGAGTTTTCTTGGGTTCCGGAATCTTGCTTCCCGCAAATGGGTTATCAACTAAAATTGAATCAACGGTAATGTTGTTATGCAGTGTGTATATCTGCGCCCACTTGATGTTGTATCCGAGTGAAGAGAGCGCCCCGCATATCTTTCTGAGCAGACCCACGCTGTCGTATGTGCATACGATAATCTGCATGGTGTCCAGCTCTTCTCTTGTGTCCAGTTCTATTTCTATTGGGTTTTCATGCGAAATTTTGGATGCCATAGTCAGATAGCTGATAATATGGCTGACTTTGGTGGCGAATACATATTCGTCATCCAGCATTTTGGACGCCTCGAAAATTTCCGGAGTGAGCTTGCATCTCTCCTCCAGTTTTTCTCTGCGTCTTAAGACCACGGCGTTGTATTCCTGCTCCATATCTTCGTTGTTCAGCGCCTGAGCCGCCTTTTCGTGGAGCTCTTTCAGCAGGCTGTTTTTCCATTCGTTGAAGGACGCCCCGCCCACGGCGTTCATGTCGGCATAGGTCAGCAGAAACAGGATGTCCAGATCCTGCTGGGTGTTCAGATAGCTGACGAAGTGGTTTATAACGTCTATGCTGTGCAGGTCACGGCGCTGGGCTATGTGGCTCATCAGAAGGTGATATTCCACCATGTTGCAGACAATCTCAGTGTCTTCCAGCCCCATTCCCAGATTTTTACATATCTCTCTGGACATCACAGCGCCGGTGGTGCTGTGGTTTTTTCCCTGTCCTTTGCCTATGTCGTGCAGAAGGAGTGAGAGAGCCAGCAGATCCTTGCGCTTAAGCCTGTTAAATGCCACCTGATAAGCCTCCAGATGGGGAGGCAGGCTTCCGGTGAATTTGTCCAGAAAGCTCATGGCGAGATATGTATGCTCATCCACTGTGTAGTGGTGATAATAGTCGAACTGGGGACGGCAGATAATCTTTTCGAACTCGGGTATCATAGCCTGAAGCACGCCGCATTTAGCCATGTTTGAGACTATTCTGGATGAATCCGGAAATGATGAAATCGCCTTTAAAAAGAGCTGTCCGTGTTTCAGCCTGTATTCGGCGTCTATCAGATATGTCTTCTCACGGATGAGGTCGGCTGTGGAATCAGCCAGTTTCAGCCCCTTCAGAGCGGCATAGGTGAATACGGATATCAGGCGTCTGGGGTTTTCTTCGAAAAGGTTTTTGCTCTCCACTGTCAGCGTGTTGGCGTACTGAACGAAACCGTCTGAAAGGCGCAGTGAGAACACTTTCTTGTTAAAGAGTTTTTTCGAGAGCTCCGCCAGTGTTCTGTTGATTACCTTCTGGGTTATCTCGGAAGTGGTTTTCGCCATGATATAGTAGTCACGCATAAAGAGCTCAACGCTCTGAACGCTGGAAGTGGCGGTGTATCCGAGATTTTTCGCTATTTCCATCTGGGATTCCAGACTCATAACGTCATATTTCCGGTTGTGATAGTAGTGCAGTTCATTGCGCACACGGAAGAGAAACTCAGCGTTCTCGATCAGCTTTTCATATTCAGCCGGAGTGAGAATGTTGTGAGTGACTGTTTCGTGCAGGCTCTGTGTCTTATAGAGGATTTTGCATATCCAGTATATGGTGTTGATGTCTCTCACCCCGCCGTTGCCCTCTTTTATGTTGGGCTGAAGACGGAAGATGGAGTCACGGAATTTGTTGTTTCTGCTGCGCACGCCGTCAATCTTCATCATCAGGAACTCGTGCTTTCCTTTCTCCATCACCTTGTCGCTGATGAGCTTCTGAAAGGCTTCATAGTTCTTTTTCGATCCGAAGAGGAATCTGTTGTCGATGAAGGATGTACGGACAACCTCGTCTTCCAGGGCGGCTTTGGTAACCTCTTTGATATCTTTCACCTGGATTCCGGGATTCACGCCTATGTCCCACATGAGGGTGGTGAACTCGCTGATGAATCTCTCATACTGCTTGTTCATTCTGCCTTTGTGGAGGATGAGGATGTCTATGTCGGAGTAGGGGGCCATCTGTTCTCTGGCGTATCCGCCCAGAGCCACAACGGCTATTCCGTCTGTCTCCCCCGCCAGCTCGCAGGCCTTGATAACTATCTGGTCTGAGAGCTCTGTCAGTCTCCGGCTGAGCTGCCATGATGTAGAAAAGGAAAAACGGTTCTTTTTAATAGATTCCCATGTTTCCTGATAATATTGTTTAATCGACTGTGAATTCTGCATGCTTAATTATATACATAATTTGTAAAATACAAATCTTTTATTTTAATTTCAGGGTAATGTTCGTTAATTTTTTGAGCCATGATCTGTTTCACTCTGTCTCTCTGGGGCGCTGTGGACAGTTTTTCCGGGGGGAAAGTGGACATGACGGAATTCATGATAGCCACCACCTGAATTTTCTGGTCTTTTATCATCTTGGCGCTCTTCTTATCCACGGTCTCCACCATTATGTCATAGCGGTAATACTGCTTGCTTCCGCTGCCCGTGCTGGTGATCATGTCTTTCATCTCCACACGGAAGGTGTCTCCGTCAAACTTGGTGTCCACCGTGTAGTCCAGAAAGGCGTTTTTCTGTGTGACTTTGTTGCCGATGCTGAACGAAAGATTTCCCTGCATGTAGTATATTCCCCATGCGAGTAAGACCAGAAGGATCACAAATATTAGTATTCTTATTACCATTTTCATATTTTAAAGCCCGCAAATTTAATAATTGGATCAATTTTAATAACAATATATCACTTCCATTTTGAAATAAAACAGATATATTGCAGAAAATGAAAAAAGCACCCACAAACTATGTCTGAGGGTGCTTTCTATAACTAAAACCTACAGGGGAATACTCAAAATATTTATGAACACATATATTTATACCTTTGGATGTAAGGTAAATCAAGTGGAAAGTGAGAAAATTATCAACTGTTCTGCTTCCAAGGGCTTTAATATTGTCGAAACTCCTGATGATGCTGAACTAATTATTATTAATAGCTGCGCTGTGACAGAGCGTGCTGAAAAGAAGTTCAAAGCCTTGATAAAAAAGCTGAAAACAGCCAACAGCGCTGTTACTGTCGCTGTTACCGGATGCGCCGCCGAGAAGGAAAAAGACAGGCTGAAGGAGCTGGGGGCGGACATTGTGGTTACCAACTCCGGCAAATCAGATATTCTGGACTATATAGCCGAAGGCACCGACTGGCTGAAAGACATATCCGAGCCCCACGGGTTCATCTCCGCCGAGAACAGACAGATGAGCACCCGCACCAGAGCGTTTATAAAGATTCAGGACGGATGCGACAGCATGTGCGCATACTGTATCATTCCGGCGCTGAGGGGCAAACCAATGAGCCGTGACGCCGGGGATATTCTGAATGAGGTCAGAGCTCTGGCGGACGCCGGACACAAAGAGATAGTTCCGGTGGGCATACATGTGGGAAAATACGGGCTGGATCTGAAAAACGGAATGAATCTGCCCAGACTGATAAAGATGATGCTGGAGGTGTCCGACACTTTCCGGATCAGGCTCACTTCCATAGAGCTGAACGAGATAACGGACGAGATGGTGACTCTGCTCACGGAGAACACCGACAGAATATGCCGTCACTATCACATTCCTCTGCAAAGCGGAAGCACAGAGATACTCAAGAGGATGAACAGGCACTACACAGCCGAAGAATACATCGAAAAAGCCAACCTGCTGAAAAAGCTGGTTCCGGACTGCACCATCGGCGCGGATATCATTGTCGGGTTTCCCGGCGAGACGGAGGAGCACTTTCAGGAGACTCTGAACACTGTGAAAAGAGCCGGCATAGACCATATCCACGTCTTCGCCTATTCAGACCGCTCCGGCACAGAGGCGAGCGGGATGAAGGACAAGACAGACCCCAAGACCAAAGCCATGCGCGCGAGTGTTCTGAGAGCTCTGGCGGAAGAGAGAAAGAGGCTCTCCGCTGAACGTATGATTGGAAAAACGCTGAAGATTCTCACCCAGAATGACGGAACAGGACTCACAGATAATTTTTTTAGTGTAAATATTTCATTAGGTGTTGAACACAACATGCTTTTAGATGTAAAAGTAACAGATGTCGAAAACGGCAATATGTTAAAAGTGGAGATTATCTAATATGGACAGAAAAATAGTTATCATCGGTGGGGTGGCCGCCGGAGCCACGGGAGCCGCTAAGGCCAGAAGAACCAGCGAGGATGTTCAGATAACAATGGCGGAGAAGGGACGCTACATCTCCTTTGCCAACTGCGGTCTGCCTTACTATACCGGCGGGGTGATAGAGAGCAGAAACAGCGTGCTGCTTCATACTAAAAAAACTTTCGGCGACAGGTTCAAGACAGAGGTTCTGGTGAACACTGAGGCTGTGGAGATAGATCCATCTAAAAAGACAGTAGTCTTCAGAACTCCTGACGGAATGACCGAGCGTCCATATGACAAACTTCTGATAGCCACAGGCGCGAAAACTTTTATCCCGGGCATAGAGGGGATAGATTCCGTGCCTTACTTCACCATGAGAACAGTGGAAGACGCTGACGGCGTGAAGGCATATATAGAAAATAACAAACCCAAGACCGCACTTGTCATCGGCGCCGGATTCATCGGTATTGAGGTTGCGGAGGCGATGCTCCACTGCGGCATAAAACCCACAGTGGTGGAGGCTCTGCCCGAGGTTATGCCAAACTTCCCCAAAATAGTGGCTATGAACCTGCGTGAGAAAATGGTAGAGGAAGGATGCGAGGTAATCGTAAAGACCTTCGTAAAAAAACTGGAAAAAACAGAAAATAATATATCGGTTGAGCTTTCAGACGGCAGAAAACTCACCACAGACCTTGTGCTGATGTGCACAGGGGTTAAGCCTGACGTATCTCTGGCTGTGTCTGCGGGTGTTGAGCTGGGGCAGAGGGGCGGAATCCTCACTGACGAGCGCATGCTGACAAACGTTGCAGATATTTACGCCGCGGGCGATGTGGTGGAGAAGACCAACCTCATCACAGGCAAAAAAATGCTCCTGCCGCTGGCTGGTCCCGCAAACCGTGAGGGCAGAACAGCCGGAACAAACATGGCGGGCGGAGACATGATATTCAAAGGCGTGATCGGATCATCCGTTCTGGGATTCAGCGGATTCGTGATGGCTCAGACGGGGCTCACATACGAACAGGCTCTGGCGGAAGGATTTGACGCCGACTATGTATATACAGAGGACGTGAACACGTCTTCATACTATCCAGGTCACGGATATATATTCATGATGACCGTATATGACAAGAAGACCGGGAGGCTTCTGGGACTGTCCGCCTGCGGAGCGGACGGCACGGAAAAGAGGGCGGACGAGGCGGCTGTCGCCATCTATGCCGGACTGTCTGTGTATGATCTGGAACATCTGGAATTCTGTTATGCTCCTCCTTTCGCGTCTGCCAAGGACAACCTGAACATAGCCGGATTCGTTGCCTCAAACAATCTGCGCAATATCGGCTTTACTGTCGCTCCCGAGTTCATTCTGGAAAAGATAAAGAAGAACGAAAAACCTCAGATCATCGATGTCCGCTCCGCTCTGGAGTTCAAAGGACCGAAACTGGAAGGCGCTATAAATATTTTTGTAAATGACGTAAGAAATAATACGGATAAAATTGACAGAAGCAGACCTGTTTATGTATATTGTGCTGTCGGTTTCCGTGGATATCTCGCTGTGCGCACCCTGCGAAATCTGGGTTACGAAGCGTATAACATCACGGGCGGCATAGAGGCTTATCACAGAGCCGCCAGAATAGCATAATTGTTTCATAATTATAGAGGTAGAATAATGCAAGCTGTTCTTAACACTGAGCTCAAAGGGCTCAAACTGCTCGGAAGGGGCAAAGTCAGAGATATCTATGATCTGGGTGATAAAATGCTCATCGTCACCACAGACAGAATATCCGCTTTCGATGTTATCATGCCTAACGGCATCCCCGGAAAAGGAAAAATACTCACAGAGATATCCCTTTTCTGGTTCGAACAGACAAAACACATCATAAAAAACCACCTGATAACAGCAGACATCAACGAGATGCCCGCTGAGGTTCAGCAGTACAGAGATATTCTGGAAGGCAGAACCATGCTGGTGCATAAATGCAAACCCTATCCCGTGGAGTGTGTCGCCAGAGGATACATCACAGGATCAGGCTGGAAAGATTATCTGTCCACAGGCGCCATCTGCGGACTGAAACTCCCCGCCAACCTGAAAGAATCAGAAAAAATGCCCGAAACTCTCTTCACCCCCGCATATAAAGCGGAGATGGGAGAGCATGACGAGAACATCTCCTATGAGCAGGTGGAAGGGCTCGTGAGCGCTGAAACAGCAAAAAAACTGAAAGAATACACCGTGAAAATATATGAAACAGCCAGAGACATCGCAGATGCCAAAGGCATAATCATTGCCGATACCAAGTTCGAGTTCGGCGAGCTGAACGGTGAAATGATTCTGATAGACGAGATACTGACACCCGACTCATCCAGATTCTGGTACAAGGCGAAATATGAAGCCGGAAAACCCCAGCAGGGAATGGACAAACAGTATCTGCGCAACTATCTGGAGACTCTGGACTGGAACAAAACGGCTCCCGGACCTGTTCTGCCTGACGAAATAGTGAAAGGCACAGCCGATATCTACAGACAGATAACCGACATTCTGAAAGACTGATAACAGAGCCCGCTGACCCCAGCGGGCTTTTTTTATGTCAAATTGTGTGTTTTGCTTCTGCCTATAGAAAATTTGTGTTAAAATAATTTGTATGCAGCACATTTTGTTATCAGGAGAATAAGATGTTTCTTATTAGACTTTTAATAGTTATTTGTTCCACAGCCTTCCTTGTTTCGTGCGGGGGCGGCGGAGGCGGCGGTTCGGAGAAGAGCGCCGATGTTTCTTTCAAGATTGATATGAGCACAATTCTGAGTGATGCAAGATCGTCAGCGGATGATATGACAACGCTGGAGATAGGCAGCATGACGCTCTCATACGGCTCGCAAGGTCAGATGAGCTCCATGGATGTGACAGAAGCTGTCAGAAACGACTCGCCTATTACCATATCAGGACTTTACATCAACCATACATATACATTCAGCATAACTGCCAAATCAGGATCTGTCATAATTTGCAGCGGTTCCACAGATGTTGTTCTCATGCCGCATACAGAGGTCAATCTGGCGTGCACTACAAACGGCGCGGCATACATACAGTTCACCGATCTGAACGAGATTGTGGGCGGAGTGGAACTGTCAGACGGCAGAACACTTGCCCTGAGCACTACCGGACAGCTCAGAACTTTTAATAAATTCCTCTCATATACAGAAGACGATGACATAAATGTGCCCAACAGCGATGTTTTCGATGCGATGGTGAAGAGCGGAGATGACGACATCTATACGTTCGGACAGATCACCAACAACGGAAATGTTCAGATGAATAAATATGACAGCCAGATGAATCTTACGCTTTCACGTTCATATAACTACAACTACGCTGTTGCCTCAGACGCGGTGATGATGTCTTCCGGAAACATAGCCGTAAGACTCCACGGCGGTGACTATGGAGTGCTTGAGCTCAACCCGGGCGGAGATGTCGTGGGATTTCAGTCAGTGGAGCATATGGCGGGAGAGCCGGATCAGAAACTGCTTCACTCTGACGTGACATCAAAATTTATTATTCTGGACGGCACCAGCTTTATGGTTGTGGATGATTCGCTGAGCGGTGCTCAGGCAAGATATATGGTTAGTGACAGCTCTAATGATATCACGATACATGACGGCATAATCAGGGAATCGGACGGCGCTCTCCTCATGGTGGGCAAGGCGGGAACTGTGGGCTATCTCGCTGTTATTCCTGCGCCTTATAACTCCGGCAGTCTTTATAAGATAAACGAGACTATGGGGGTGACGCTTACAGCATGTAAAATGGCTTACAGCGCTGAGAAAACCAAATATCTCATCACCTGTCAGGTCAGCACCAATGACTCCCAGTATATCTATCTGGACAGTTCGCTGGCGCTTCAGTCATATGAACAATACTTTTTTGGTCTCGCCAATTTGCCCGGCAGGGTATTTGCCGGATTCGGCGGGCGTTTTATAGAGACAGGAACTGTGCCCTTTGAGAGATATCTTAAAAGGATAGGCACAGACGGCACTATGGGAGCGTACACAGAGGATTATCCGCCTAATGCGAACCCTGAGGTATCTATCTCCGCCCCTGAGGCGGCGATTGTATCGCAGGTATTCTAAAACAGTAAAGGCAGACTGTTCAGGTCTGCCTTCTTTTTATCTGTAGTCTTCTCTGACCGGATAGAACACATCCAGCATTTCGCAGTCCGTTATCGCTCTGCCCTTGTGCACAGCGTGGGACGGTATCACAGCCACATCGCTTCCGGTTAATATTTTTGATTCGCCGTCCACTGTCAGCTCGAACTGACCGCTGATCAGCTTAGTCATCTGCTCGTGGGGATGAGAGTGCTCCGGCAGGTTAGCCCCCGCCTCAAAACGCCACAGGGACATGGTCATATTTTCAGAATGAATAAACCTCGCCCTGGCTCCGGGGAGCATCTCCCTCTCGATATCATCTGTATTAATAAAAGACATAAATCCTCCTCATTAAAAAGCTTTTTCCATACAAATATCACACAAAAAATTATTATTCAAAGCCAAATATAGTCTATTGGCATGTTTACAAAACAATAAAAGTGAATTAAAATGCATCGCTATATTTATTTAGGGGAAAGTTATGAAAAAAAGTGGGTGCAGTAGTTTCCTGGTTATGGTTTTATCCATACTCCTCTTTCAGGGCGTAGTCGCCTTTATTATTTTCTTTATCAACCACAACAAGATAACGACAGCGGTCGGCATGCCTCCGGAAAGTGCCGTAGCGTATCTGGAGAATTCTTCATCCGGTACACTGGTTCTGTCCGTATTTCTTCTGGTGATAGGTTTTTTTGCGGCGCTTTTTATGGCTTTATATCTTAATAATACTTTCTCAAAAGGGCTTACGGCTATCTCCGATGTCATGGGCAGAATAGCGGGGGGCAATCTGGGCTCTAGAGCGGACAAAAAAGAGACCAGAGGTCTCTGTCATCTCGGGGATTCCATCAACTCCACCGTGGACAGTCTGGAGACGACCATCGCCAGTTTCGGTTTTGCTACCAACAATATCAAGAGCGCGTCACAAAACCTGCTGGATATCTATACCTCTGTCAGAGAGAGAATCAGCACGGTGAACGACAACGTGGCGAGCGTTTCTTCCGCGGCGGAGGAGCTCAGCTCCACAGGATATAATGTTCTGGAAAAATGCCGTGTGTCCTCCGACAGCATAGACAAATGCAATCAGGACGTGCTGAAAGGCATCTCCGTGATAGCGGAGAACAAGAGGAGCATGGAGGAGATCGCCTCCGGCATCAGCTCCATAGTGGATGTCGTGCAGGGATTCCAGAAGCAGTCTCAGGAGATCGGGCAGATAGTCATCTCCATCAACGATATCGCCGAACAGACCAATATGCTGGCGCTGAACGCCGCCATAGAAGCGGCAAGAGCCGGCGAGCACGGAAAAGGTTTCGCCGTGGTGGCGGACGAAGTGCGCAAGCTGGCGGGCAAAACATCCGAATCAACCAAAAAGATAGAGGATGTTATCAAAGAGCTTCAGAACAGAATCAGAACTGTGCATCAGTCAGTCGAAAACTCAGCGGAGATGGTGGAGAAGGGGATCGAGCTTTCAGCCACATCCGTGACCGCCATAGAGGGTATAGACGCCAATATCCGTGATATATCCCATCAGATTCAGGGGATTGTCCACTCGAAAGAGGAGGAGGCGCAGGCTCTGGCGGATGTCACCAGAAGCACCACGCATATCAGCTCAGACACATCGGAGATACTTTCCGTGGTGGACGAGTCGTTCAGCGCCGGAAAGAACCTGATAGACCTTTCCGACAGCATGGCTAACCGTCTGAAAAAGTATAAATCTGACAAGATGAACGTTTTCATGCCCTGGACAGCGGAGCTTCAGTTCGGCATAAAGTCTATAGACGAACAGCACAAGCGTCTGGTAGACCTGATAAACGAGCTCTATAACGCCATCAGGGACGGCAAGCTGAAAACCGCCATAGACAGAATCCTGAACGAGCTGATATCCTACACCGTATATCACTTCGACTATGAAGAGCAGGTATTCAAAAAACACGGATATTCTGAACACGCAAAACACAGAGAAATTCATGAAAGCCTGAAAAAGACTGTGACCGAGGTTAAGAAGAAGATAGACAGCGGTCAGGAGGTTATCGGGTTCAACGTGATCTCGTTTCTGGAAAACTGGGTCAAGAACCACATTATGCTGGAAGACAGAAAATATGTGGAGTTCTTCAAAAAGAACGGTTATTAAAAACGAAAGGCAGGTTAAAAACCTGCCTTTTTTTATGCCTTTATTATTTCTTTCAGAATGGGGATATAGATGGTGAACGTGGTGCCCATGCCCACCGTGGACTGAACCTCTATCCTGCCCTTGTGTTTCTCCGTGATCTCTTTGGCGATGACAAGCCCCAGTCCTGTCCCTCTGTTCTTCGTGGTGAAGAAAGGCGTGAACAGCCTGCCCAGAGTCTCTTCCGGAATTCCCGTGCCTGTGTCGGCTATGCTGATTTTCAGCATGGGAACAGCCGCTCCGCTGGATTTGCAGATGTATTTTATGGTGGGGTCGGTGGCTATGTTCAGGTTGATCTGTCCCGTCCTCTGCGCTTCGCAGGCGTTTTTCAGGATGTTGTTCACAGCCATGAACAGCTTTTTCTTGTCAGCGGTGACAGTGCTCAGGTTCGGTTCGACCTGCACCGCCAGCTTGATTTCCGGGAACAGCACGTTAAGAGAGTTAAGCATCTCTTCCAGAAAGTCCTTCACCTCGAACTCGGAATATTCCAGCACCATGCCGGAGAGCAGGCGGATGTTCTGAAGGATATGCTTAATGCGCTGTGTCTCGTTCAGTATTATTCCGGCGCATTTTTTTATGTAGCTGTCTGAAGATTTCGCCAGAATGAGCTGTGATGTGCCGTCTATGACGGTGAGAGGGTTTTTCATCTCGTGCTGGAAGGAGCTGATGTCAAAGAGCTCTTCCAGACTGGGGCGGAACTCGTCCAGCCCGAAAACCAGAATCCTTAAAGGGGATGATGAAATCGTTTTGATCCCGAACTCCCTGTGCTGAAGTCTCAGCATTACGTCTCCGGCGTTCAGTCTCTCCGCCAGATACCGTTTAAAATCCTTTATGCCCGCTTCATATGCCAGCATGAGAAGTTTTTCTGCGGCGGGGTTCATGTCTTTCACCCTGCCGTCCACTATCTCGAAATAGGCTATGTTCAGGTCATTTATCTTGCACTCAGCCATTACTCCTCCGTGATGCTCATGGGTCTGTTATAAGGCTCGAAAGTGAAATCATCGCTGTAGCCGTCTGTGATCTGCTTTGTCTCTTTATCCACACGGAAATATGACACGTCTTTGGCTATGGGGAACATCTTATGCCCGAATCTGCCGTATACCCCGGATGTGTAGCGTACCCATGCGGGCAGGGCTGTGCTGGAGCCGGCGGCGCCTCTTGTCAGGGGACGGTAATCGTCAAAGCCCACCCAGACTCCGGACACCAGATCGGACATATATCCGATGAACCATGTGTCCTTGCTGTCGTTGGTTGTTCCTGTTTTTCCGGCGACAGTTCTGGGGATAGCCAGAGCTCTGCGTCCTGTTCCGTTGTCCACAACGTTTATCATTGTATCTACCATTATCTGTGCTGTGTTTTCGCTGATAACGTTTTCCAGTTTTTCCGGTTCATATTCTTTTTCCGTGCCGTCGAAGAAGACTATCTTCGTGATGAAATAGGGCGAGGGTCTGGAGCCCAGATTGGGGAAAACGCTGAATGCGTACACCATCTCCTGCAATGTGGCGGAACCTGATCCGATGGCGGTTGTCAGCTCACGGTTGAGCTGTCCTTCCAGACCGAATTTTCTCGCCATGCCTATTATCTTGCCAATGCCTACCTGCTCAGCCAGTTTCAGCGTCACAAGGTTTCTGGAGTGGGTCAGACCGTCTTTCAGGGTGGTGTATCCGAAGAATTTTCCGGAGGCGTTCTCCGGTTTCCATACTTTGTCTTCGTCCAGCTGTTTCACCATGGGAGCGTCCAGCACCTGAGACATGATAGTCATGCCGTTTTCCAGAGCGGTGGAATATACTATCGGCTTAAAGAGCGAGCCGGGCTGGCGCTTCGCCTGATATGCCCTGTTGAACATGGATTTGCGGTAGTCGAAACCGCCCACCATGGCGTATATCGCTCCGGTTTCAGGAGCCACGGAGAGCAGAGAGCCTTCCACAGGCGGATCCTGAACCAGTTTGAAGTTTCCGCTTTTCAGTCTTCTCACATATATGATGTCGTTTGTATGCAGAATAGAGTTGAAATCGGTGAGAGAATAGCTCTTGCCGTTATAGGGTTTTGCCCAGCGGTTGTCTTCTATCCTCAGCTCGTGGTTGCCTGTGAGGGTCGTCACAGATGCTTTCGATGGGGTAACTTTTGTCACCACCGCCTTTTCAAAACCGAGATCGGCGAGATAGGATTTGTCCATCTTAAGCTGGGTGTCCAGTTCGCCGTTATCCGGCAGATATTTTGCCACCGGGTCGAAATATCCCAGAGTGTCGCTGACGTCCAGCAGGTTTTCCTTAACGGCTTTTTCCGCCTTGTCCTGCATCTTCAGGTCGAGGGTGGTGTATATCTGCATGCCGGAATTGTCTATGTCTGTCATCTTCTCGGTTTCGGCGAGATATTTTTTGATGTAATCCACAAAATATCCGGCGAGCAGGTTTTTGGGCGGAATTTTATCCACCACGGTGGGCACTTCCGCCGCGGCTTCCTTTTCCTGCTGTTCGGTGATATATCCTGTCTCAAGCATTCTGTAGAGAACGTGATTGCGTCTTTTTGTCGATTTTTCGAGGCTCAGGTGAGGAGCGTATATCCCGGGCGCTTTCGGGATGCCGGCTATCATGGCACATTCGCCCAGAGTCAGTTCGCTGACATCCTTGCCGAAATAGTTTATAGCCGCCGCCTGAACGCCGTATGCGCCTCTGCCGAAATATACCTGATTCAGGTACATTTCCAGAATCTCTTTCTTAGTCAGTGTTTTATCGATTCTATAGGCGAGTATCGCCTCTTTTACCTTTCTTTTCAGCTTCTTTTCGGGGGTGAGATAGAGAATTTTTACCAGCTGCTGTGTCAGGGTGCTTCCGCCCTCTACCACTCTTCCCGCCTTCATGTTGGTGACGAAGGCTCTCATGATGCCCATGGTGTCCACGCCGCCGTGTTCATAGAAACGCGCGTCTTCCACCGCCACCACGGCGTTCTGGAGGTTTTCGGGAATCTGTGTCATAGGCACGGGGTAGCGTCTTTCTTCTCCCAGCTCCGCTATCTGTTCGCCGTTGCGGTCATATATCAGCGTCGGGCGTTTATATTTGTAATGTTTCAGTTCAGCTGTGCTGGGGAGCTCTCTGCTGAGCACGAAAAAATAGAGAGCGAGCAGCAGAGCGAACAGAACCATTACTCCGAAAGCCGCCAGAACGGCAGCGATGATGATCTGTTTTTTCGTCATTGATTTCAGGTCTATCTTTAAGAAGTCAAGATTCATATCAGAAATTCCTCTATTTAGAAGCGGATAGCTCGAAAAGCATGTCACGGATCTTAGCCGCCTTTTCAAACTCAAGGTTTTTGGCGTGTTCCTGCATCTGCTTTTTCAGCTTTTCCATATCTTTTTGTTTATTGCCAGATAATGTTATACTCATATCCGTTTCAATATCAACTGTTACATAGTCCTTTTCATAAATTGATTCAAGAATGTTTGATATCTCGTTTTTGATGGACTGCGGAGTGATGTTGTGCTCTTCGTTATACTTGAGCTGTTTCTCTCGTCTGCGGGCTGTTTCGTCAATGGCGTTCTGCATTGACCGTGTTATCTTGTCGGCGTAAAAGATGGCTCTGCCCTCAACGTTTCTGGCGGCTCGCCCTATGGTCTGAATCAGCGATTTGTTCGACCTCAGAAAGCCCTCTTTGTCTGCGTCCAGAACAGCCACCAGACTGACCTCCGGAATATCCAGACCCTCTCTCAGCAGGTTGATTCCCACCAGAACATCGAATTCCCCGAGCCTCAGCTCACGGATGATCTTTATGCGCTCTATGGTGTCGATGTCGGAATGCAGATATTTTATCCTGATGCCCATATCGTCATAATATTTCGTCAGTTCTTCCGCCATCCTCTTGGTGAGGGTAGTCACCAGCACACGTTCGCCTTTGGCCGATACTTTTAATATCTCGTTATAGAGATCGTCCACCTGATTTCTGGACGGGCGGATATCTATGGGCGGGTCTATGAGCCCCGTGGGGCGGATGATCTGCTCGGCTATAACGCCGTGCGAATCGTTTATCTCATATTCGTCAGGCGTGGCGGAGACGTACATCACCTTGCGCACACGTTCCCTGAACTCCTCAAACTTCAGCGGTCTGTTGTCCAGAGCGGCGGGCAGACGGAACCCGAACTCCACCAGAGTGGTTTTTCTGCTCCTGTCGCCGTTATACATTCCTCTGATCTGCGGGACGGTCATGTGCGATTCGTCTATTATAACCAGTGCGTCTTTGGGCAGATAGCTGAGCAGAGTGGGGGGCGCCTCTCCCGGTTTTCGG
This sequence comes from Deferribacterales bacterium, assembly GCA_050251875.1. Lineage (GTDB taxonomy): Bacteria > Chrysiogenota > Deferribacteres > Deferribacterales > Geovibrionaceae > Seleniivibrio. The sequence goes on from JBFWMA010000004.1 coordinate 279,947, forward strand.
TTTTCGAAGAAACGGGAATAGTTCTCTATGCCGCTGCAATAGCCGGTCTCCTGTATCATCTCTATATCATACATCGTCCGCTGGGTCAGCCTCTGGGCTTCCAGCAGTTTCTGTTCGTTCTCCAGCTGGGTACATCTCACCGCCAGCTCGCTTTTGATATTGGCTATGGCGTCATCACGGGACACCGCCTCGGTTACATAGTGGGTGTTGGGATAGATGGCGATCTTCGGTCTGTTGCGTATGGTTTTTCCGGTCAGCGGGTCGAACTCGCTGATTCTGTCCACCTCGTCTCCGAAGAACTCTATGCGGTAGGCAATGCTGTCCTCGTGCGCCGGAAACACTTCCAGCGTGTCGCCCTTCATGCGGTATGTGCCGCGGTGAAAGTCATAGTCGTTTCTGTCGTACTGAATCTCTATCAGCTTGGACAATATCTGATCCAGCTCCACAGTGTCGTTCACCTCCAGCACGACCAGCATGCCGGAATACGCCTCGGGCGAGCCCAGACCGTATATGCAGGAGACGGAGGCGACTATGATGACGTCTCTTCTCTCCAGCAGGCTTCGGGTAGCGCTGTGGCGCAGTTTGTCTATGTCTTCGTTTATAGCGGAATCTTTTTCTATGTATGTGTCGGTGGTGGGCTTATACGCCTCCGGCTGATAATAGTCATAGTAGCTGACGAAATATTCCACGGCATTGTCGGGGAAAAACTTTTTAAATTCGCCGTAAAGCTGTGCCGCCAGTGTCTTATTGTGGGCTATTATCAGTGTGGGGACGTTCAGCTGCATAGCCACGTTCGCCATGGTGTATGTCTTTCCGGAGCCTGTGACGCCCAGCAGAACCTGCGCCTCCGCCCCGTCATTATAATTCTGAACGAGCTGACGTATAGCCTCGGGCTGGTCGCCCGCCGGCTTATAGTCTGATACCAGATTAAAACTCATATTTTCTTCAGCTGCCTCTTGTTGTTTTTGTTGACGAATAGACCTGTCTTATCAAGCTGTTCCATCAGCGGAACCATCAGCTTCCGGGGCAGGTCATAGAACTGCTTCATATGCGCCAGATCGATTCCGTCAGTCTTTTTCGCTTCTGTGTATGCCGTGTCTATAAAGCTGTTTATCAGCTCCATGGTAATGTGTGTGCTTCCTTCCACCCTGCGGATGAAACTGCGGTTGGCGAGAAACTGAAGACACTTTCCGGTCTTCTCCTCCGTCATCCCCGATCTCTCTGCCAGCAGAGCGGCGTTGGACAGAGTCGGGTCCTGTTTCATCAGATTCAGGATTATCATGGAATCCTCTTCGAAGGGGTCTTTCTGTCTGCGTTTCAGCATATGCCCGTCAAAGATGAAGCCCATCTTCTGTGCCGTTTCCACTATCCTGTTTGTTATGTCCACCTTCAGCTGGTCGGTGATGTTCATGCACTCGTGCGCCAGAGCGTTCATTTTCAGAGAACCTTTCTCTTTCAGCTGGGCGATGGTCTCCTCTACAAAATTTTCTATCCGTCTGTTGTCTATCAGAAAACCGTATGAGTTAACTATCTGCATCTGCGCCAGCTTGAGCGTCAGCTCATTGCGCAGAAGCCCGGAGAACTGGATGGGCTCGGGGATGCTGAGCCCGCATGGATATATATCCGTCATGGCTCTGAACGCCTCGGGATACTCCATCCGGCTGAGATGGTCTATGATGCGGAAACTGCGCTTCCTGTCCGGATAAGCCTGCTCCAGCCCCAGCACACGCCCGCCCGCCACGCTCTTCTGCGGGCTGTATGAGCGGATGATGAACGGCTCGTCAAAGAAGACCACAGCCTTTCTGTCCAGCTTGATGAAGCAGATATCGGATTCGGGACTCTGAAGCGTCTTCACATTGGCGAAGATTATCTTTCCCTCAAAAATATCCGACCCGATGATGATGGGATAGGTCTTGTTGTGGCGTATCAGCTCGGATGATGAGAGTCCGCCGAAGGATGTCACACTGGCGTATATGCCCATGGTGTCCGTCAGCTTAGGGTTTTCGCTCAGGATATTTCCTTTTCTGATGTCTTCGGTGGAAAAATCCGGCAGATTCAGCGCCGTTCTCTGTCCGGCGATGGATTTGTCAGACTGTTTGTCATGCACCTGAATGCTCTTTATGCGGGCTTTTCCGCCTGTGTTGATGTTATATATCATGTCTCCGGCGGTTATCTTGCCGAAGAGAGAAGTCCCCGTCACCACCGTTCCGTGACCTTTCAGCGAAAAGACTCTGTCCGCCCGCAGAACATAGCATCTGGACTGTGTTTTCGGCGTGACTGTCTGGGCTGTTCTGAATATTTCAGCCTTGAGCCTTTCAATCGATTCCGGCTGGTGTACGGACACAGGGACAACGGCGTCTATCTTTATCCTGCTGCCGCTGAACAGCTCCCGGACGGCGTTTTCGGTGTCGGATATCTGTTCCGGGGCGCATATGTCCGCCTTAGTCACCGCTATCACGGCGGACCTTACGCCTATGGCAGTCAGTATGTTGAAATGTTCCTCCGTCTGGGGCATCACGCCCTCTCTGCCGTCCACACAGAACAGCACGGCATCGAACCCCAGCGAGCCGGATATCATGGTTTTGATAAGTTTTTCGTGTCCGGGAACGTCTATGAACGAGATGAGCAGGTCGTCAGATTCCAGCGAGGCGTACCCCAGCTCTATGCTGATGCCTTTCTCCTTCTCCTCTGCCAGCCTGTCCGGGTCTTTGCCCGTCATAGCCTTCACCAGAGACGATTTCCCGTGGTCGATGTGTCCGGCGGTGCCGAATATTACGCTCTTTTTCATACGGCGCTCTTAACTGCCTGTTTTATGATGTCATACTCGGATTCGTCCAGCGTCCGCACGTCCAGATAGACGTATTCGGATATTCTGGCTATCACCGGAGTTCTGAAGTTTCTCAGCCTTTTTTCCAGAGCGGTGGGGCTTAACCCGTCTATGGATATCTTTACGGCGCATGAGCGCATCTTAGCCAGAGGACAGCTTCCGCCGCCTATGGACGAGCTCACTGGAATCACCTTCGCCTCGCACACGTCTTTCAGAACGTCCGCCAGATTGTCGGCTTTTTCCTTCAGGGTGTGCAGGGGCGCCGACATCATGGCGTTCACGGGGATTTCGCCCGATCTGCCTGTGATGTAGCTTCTCAGTATGGACTGAAGCACGGCAAGAGTTATCTTATCCACCCTCAGCATGCGCATGAGAGGGTTCTTTTTTATCTTGGCTATCAGATCTTTTCTGCCGACAATTATTCCCGCCTGACAGGCGCCAGTCATTTTGTCTCCGCTGAACGACACCAGATCAACGCCGGATTTTACTAGCGTCAGTAATGTTTTGTCGGAACAGACATTGTCCGGCAGGAGCTTTTCTATCAGCCCGCTTCCGGCATCGTAATAAGACACCAGTCCGGCTTCACGGGCGGCGTCCGCTATGTCTTTCAGCTCGGCTTCCTCGCTGAAACCGATTATCTCATAATTGCTCTTATGCACCTTCATCAGCAGGGCGGTTTTCGGCGTCACGGCGTCTGTGTAGTCGGATATTCTGGTCTTGTTGGTGGTGCCTATCTCCACCATCTTTGCTCCGCTCTGGCGCATCACGTCCGGCACACGGAAAGACCCGCCGATCTCCACCAGCTCGCCTCTGCTCACCACCGCCTCTTTTCTGTTGGACAGAGTGTTCAGAATCAGAAAGACGGCGGAGGCGTTGTTGTTCACTATTACGGCGTCTTCCGCCCCGGTGAGCATCTTCAGATATGTTACGGCGTGGTGATATCTGTCGCCCCTTTTTCCTTTGTCCGTGTCGTATTCCAGATTGGAATATCCGCAGACCAGCTCAGTCACCTCGTCCATGCAGAAGCGGGGCAGGGGAGAGCGACCCAGATTGGTGTGTATGGGTATCCCCGTGGCGTTTATCACTTTTTTCAGCGATCCGTCAGCCAGAGAGGTGTAGAGCCTGTCCGTCAGCGACAGGATTTTCTGATAGTCGGGCATTTTTTCGTTTTTAAGCGCTGTTTCACGAGCCTGTTCCACGGCGTGTCTGGCTGCTTCTTTCAGCAGAGACCTGTCATATCCGTCAAAGAGCGGCTCTTCTATTATCTTGTCAATTTTCGGCAGATTTCGCAGAATCAGATTTTTATCCATACAGATATATTACTTAAAACGGGTAAAATTATCAAAGACAATCTACACCTTCACAAAAGGGCGAATCCGGTATAAAGTGTCAGAAAAATCAGCCGGAAGGACAACATGGAAATAGACCGTCAACAGGTCGGCCGTGACCTGAAAGAGCTCTATGACAGAGCTGAACCCTCTTTTAAAGAATTCAGAACTTCAGAATATATTCAGACCCGCCTGAAAGGGATGGGGCTGACAGACTATAAAACAGCCGGAACAGGCATCTTCGGCACTATAGACGCAGGAAGGGAAGAGACAGTGGCGCTGAGAAGCGACATGGACGCCCTGCCTTTCAACGCTGAGAAGACAGAGTACAGACATCTCTGCGGACACCACGCCAATATGACGACTCTGCTGGGGATTCTGGACATCATCACAAAAAACAGAGACAGGCTGAGATACAACATCAGATATATCTTTCAGCCGGCGGAAGAGCTGGTTAGCGGTTCGGTGACGATGATAGACGCCGGATGCATGGAGGGAGTGACGAAGATTTTCGCCACCCACACCACTCCTGACGCCGAGCTGGGTTCTGTGGCGCTGGTATACGGCGGGTGTATGGCGGGGTCTAACCACTTCGACATATATTTCAGAGGCAGAGCCACCCACGCCGCCATGCCCCACAAGGGAGCGGACACGGTGACAGCGGCTTGCGAGTTTGTAACGTCCATGCAGATGGCTGTCAGCAGGCTGATCGACCCCACTCTTTCCGGGCTGATCTCCTTCGGGATGATACACGGCGGCTCAGCGGCGAATATTCTGCCGGAAGAGGTATATGTCTCCGGCACATACAGACATTTTGAGCCGGAAGTGAAAGACACCATAGAAAAAGCCATTAAGACCAGACTGAAGTCCGTGGAGGAGTTTTACGGCATAGAGACCGAGCTGATAATCCATGACGGCACGCCTCCGGTTATCTGCGATAAAGAGCTGATGGACGGGTTCAGGCAGGTCTGCGAAGAAACCGGGATACCCATATCGAAATACGACAGCAAAAGCATGGGGGGCGAGGATTTTGCCTTTTACCTTCAGCATGCCAGAGGCGCCTTCATATGGCAGGGCGTCAGCACAGGCGGCGGATATCACCCGCCTCTGCACAACAAAGACTATAAAGTGCCCGAGGAGGCTGTCTATCCGTGTATAACGCTCCTCAGCGAATATCTTCTGAAAGGGTGACGATGATAAGCTCAAAGGCGCTCAATACCCTCCGGCTGAAATGTGTCAGAGGGATCAGTGATAATTATTTAAGCAGGATATATCAAACAACAGGCAGTCTGCACGATGCCTTTTCTCTGGATTACGGTTCTCTGACGTCTCTGGGGATAAAAAAAGAGACGGCGGAAAATATAGTCACGGGCGACATAGACGAAGCGCTTTTTGAAAAAGAGCTTTCGGCGGTGAACAGAGAGAACGCCGTAATTATATGTATAGACGATGATGAATACCCCGCTCTGCTGAAAGAGACGGAAGGCGCTCCGGCGCTGATCTTCGTAAAGGGCGTGGCGGAAACCCTGCAAAAGCCCGCAATAGCCGTTGTGGGATCCAGAAACGCCACCCGGCAGTCGTGCGATTTTGCCAAGAGGCTGTCGCAGGATCTGGCGGAGGTAGGGTTCAACGTGGTGAGCGGATTCGCTCTGGGCATAGACGTATACGCCCACGCGGGAGCCGTGAACAAGGGAAGCACCACCGCCGTGATGGGATGCGGGATCAACACTTTTTACCCGGAGGCGAACAGGCGCTATCAGGACATCGTTCTGAAGAACGGGTGCATAATAACGGAATTTTTTTCCGATGTCCCAGCCTATGCGGGAAATTTTCCCCAGCGAAACAGGATAATAAGCGGCATGTCATACGGTGTTGTGGTGGTGGAGGCGTCCGCCAGAAGCGGCAGTCTGATAACCGCCAGATATGCCGGAGAACAGGGGCGTGAGGTGTTCGCCGTGCCCGCCTTTCCGGGGACGAAAAACTGTATGACAAATTCCTTAATAAAAGACGGAGCGAGGCTTATAGAGGGGTATTACGACATATTGGATGAGCTAAAATACCGGATAAACGGACTTAAAGAGGTTGACAACGAAGACTGTCATGCGATAGAGTTTGATAGTCCTGATGCTGAAAAGATCTATGCTCTTCTGGAGGACGGGACACTCAGTCCTGACGAGATCAGCTCTAAAAGTGGCATAAATATTGATACTGTCACAATAAACCTTGTGCAGATGGAACTGGAAGGCTATCTTGTCAGGGAAATAGACGGTAAGTATCAGACAGCCGGAGGGAAGCATGGACAAAATCGTAATAGCGCTCAATCTGGTAATTGACTTTCTGGAATCCAGCGAAAAAATCAACGAAAAAGCAATCAAAGATTATCTTTTCAATACAGGTTTCGATGACCATGTCATCAGACAGGTGATGACTGTCCTTGACATCAGCAATTTTGACGGTAATATCTGGTTTCGGGTTTTTACAAAGAGAGAGCGGAACATTCTTTCTCAGGACGCTATCAGCTACCTGCAAAAACTGCATCTCACAGGTATCCTCGACCCTCTGGGGCTGGAGGATGTCATAGAGAACGCTCTTAATTCCGATGCCTTTAAAGTAGATGTCGAGTCTGTTAAAAATCTGGTGCTCTACTCTCTCATGGAGCGTAAATCGCTTTACGCGTCCGGTGTGGATGAGGAAGAAGATTATTTACATTGATACGGATACATTAAATGCCTAAAAATCTAGTTATTGTGGAATCACCTGCGAAAGCAAGGACAATCGAAAAATATCTCGGCAAGGATTTCAGGGTTCTTGCCAGCGTGGGACACGTCAAAGACCTCCCCGCAAATAATCTCGGCGTGGATATCGAGAACGACTTCGAGCCGAAATACTCTGTTATCAGAGGAAAAAAGAAAGTCATAGACGATCTGAAAAAAGAAGCCAACATCGCAGAGACTATCTATCTGGCGCCCGACCCCGACCGCGAGGGAGAGGCCATCGCATGGCACATAGCCGAAGAGCTGGGCAAGAAGAACGCCCAGAAGATCCATCGTGTACTTTTCAATGAGATCACCAAAAAAGGTATAGAGGACGGGATAAAACACACAGGACCCATCAACGAAAACCGTGTGAACGCCCAGCAGGCCAGACGTGTTCTGGACAGGCTGGTGGGATATCTTGTCAGCCCGCTTCTTTGGAAGCCTCTGAAATACGGTCTGTCCGCCGGACGTGTGCAGTCTGTTGCCCTGCGTCTGCTGGTGGAGCGTGAGGAAGAGATCGAAAAATTCAAGCCGGAAGAATACTGGCTGATCGATGTCACCTTCGACAAAGGGGACAAAGGCAAGCTGAAAGCCCGTCTGGAAAAGAAAGACGGAAAAAAATACAAAGTAGAGAACGAAACAGAGGCGAAGCAGGTCATCTCCGATCTGAAAGCCGGACAATATATAGTATCTGAGGTAATCAAAAAAGACGTCACAGAAAGGGCGCCTTTTCCTTTTATAACATCAAAACTTCAGCAGGAGGCCGCCAGAAAGCTGGGCTTCTCCGCTAAAAAAACCATGATGACAGCCCAGAAGCTGTACGAGGGCGTGGATCTGGGAAAAGAGGGTCCCGTGGGTCTCATCACCTACATGCGTACCGACTCTGTCCGTGTTTCACCCGATGCACAGAAAGAGGCTCTGGATTATATCAAAAAAGAATTCGGCGAGCCCTTCGCCGCTAAACAGGCGAAAACTCAGGCGAAAAATAAAAATGTTCAGGACGCTCACGAGGCTATCCGCCCCACATCTGTTCTGCGCACCCCCGACAGCGTTAAAGGCAGGCTGGACAACGACCAGTACAGACTCTATAAGCTGATCTGGGACAGGTTTGTCGCCAGCAACATGACAGACGCCATATACGATCAGAACACCATCAACATAGACAACGGCGCCTATGGGCTGAAATCCCAGGGCAAAGTCCTGAAATTCCCCGGTTTCAGAACCCTCTACATCGAGGGAACAGACGAGGCTGTGGAGAAGGACACCGAGATCATCTTCGAGACTGCCGAAGGCGAAAACCTGAAAGCGGGCAAGCACGACAGCAAGCAGATGTTCACACAGCCCCCCGCCAGATATTCCGAAGCCACACTGGTGAAAACTCTGGAGCAGGAGGGCATCGGACGTCCCAGTACATACGCCTCCATCATATCTACCCTCATCGACCGTGAATACGCCGAGATGACGGAAAAACGCTTTAAACCCACAGAGCTGGGCAGGATCGTATGGAGCCTGCTGCTGGCTAATTTCGATAAATTCTTCGCTATCAAGTTCACCGCCGGAATGGAAGAGGAACTGGACGGTGTGGAAGACGGAAAATACACATGGAAGACCGTTCTGAAAGAGTTTTACGATCAGTTCAGCCCCGAGCTGAAAAAGGCGGAGAAACAGTTCACCGTTGATCTGAAACTCGATCTGAAATGCCCCATCTGCGGAAAGGAACTGACTATAAAACACGGGCGCAACGGCTCTTTCGCCGCATGCACATCATATCCTGACTGCAAATTCACATCCAACTATGAGCGTCTGGAAGACGGAACTTTTCAGCTCACTGAGAAGGCCGGAGACGAGCCGTCAGGCATAGAGTGCGAAAAATGCGGACGGGAGATGGTTTTCAAATCAACCCGTTTCGGAAACGTGCTGGCATGCCCCGGATATCCCGAATGTAAAAATATAAAAAACTATACAAAACTGGCTGACGGCACTGTAAAACTGCTGTCCACCGGAGCTGATGTAGCCGTGGACTGTCCGAAATGCGGTAAAAAACTGACCGTGAAAGCGGGCAAGAACGGCATGTTCATCGGATGCACAGGCTATCCGGACTGCGACTTTACCGCTAATATGAAAGTGGACGAGAAGGGCGACATCCATCCCCATGTGGACAAGGTGGACGAGAATGTTAAATGCGAAAAATGCGGTAAAAAAATGGCTCTGCGCAAAGGCAGAAGAGGCAGATTCTTCGCATGCACAGGCTATCCCGAATGTAAAAATATTAAATCAGTGAAAGTTCTGGAAGACGGCACTATTACTGTAAAAGATTAATGAATAAAGAAGTTACTATCATAGGCGGCGGGCTTGCCGGATGCGAGTCCGCCTTTTTTCTTGCCGAGAGGGGATACAGGGTCAGGCTCTATGAGATGCGCCCTGTGAAAAATACTCCGGCTCACGAATCGCCCTTTCTGGGCGAGCTGGTCTGCTCCAACTCTCTGAAAAGCACGGCGGAGGACACCTCCAGCGGGCTTCTGAAACAGGAGATGAAGCTCATCGGATCTATTATTCTCTCCACAGCGGAAGAGAACTCTGTTCCCGCCGGAAACGCTCTGGCAGTGGACAGAGAGGCGTTTGCCAGAGCTGTGGACGCGAAGATCAGAAACCACCCGAATATCGAAGTTATAAACGAAGAGGTCACGGATATTCCGTCCGACCGTCCGTGTATCATCGCCAGCGGACCTCTGACGTCCGATGCTCTGGCGGAGAAGATAAAGGAACGCTCCGGCGGAGGGCTTTATTTCTTTGACGCTATAGCCCCTGTCATATCTTTCGATTCTGTGGATATGGAAAAAGCCTTTTTCAAAAGCAGATGGGAGAAGGGCGATGACGATTATCTGAATCTGGGGATGAATCAAGAGGAATACGAGCTTTTCTACAACGAACTGATGGCTTCTGACAAGGTGGAGTTCGAAGACTTTGAAAAGCTGAACGTATACGAAGGCTGTATGCCCATCGAAGAGATGGCGGCGAGAGGCATGAAGACGCTGACATACGGACCTTTTCGTCCCGTGGGGCTGAGGCACCCTGTCACCATGCAGAAATATGCGGCAGTGGTTCAGATGAGAAAAGAGGACAAAGACGGCACCGCCTACAATCTGGTGGGATGCCAGACCAAGATGAAGATAGGCGAGCAGAAGAGGGTTTTCAGGCTGATTCCCGGTCTGGAAAACGCCGAATTTCTGCGTTACGGTTCCATCCACAGAAACACATACATTCACGCTCCCGGTTTTCTTAAGCGCACCTTTCAGGTTATCGGGGATGAACAGCTCTATTTCGCCGGGCAGGTTACCGGTGTCGAGGGATATGTGGAATCCACGGCTTCCGGGCTTCTGGCGGCTTATTCCATTGTTAACCCGGGGTTCGAGGGTTTTGCCGAGGTCACCGCTCTCGGGGCTCTGGCTAGACACGTTTCCGGAGAGGTTGCGGAGAATAAGAAAGAGTATGTGCCTTCCAACTTTCACTTCGGCATGCTTCCTCCGTTCGAGGAGCGCATCCGTGACAAAAAACTGAAAAAAGCCAGATACGCTGAACGGGCTCTCAGCTCGCTCCGTGGTTCTCTCGGAATTTAAAAGTTTATTAAATAATTAATCTTTTTTAGTAGTAAAATTGTCGGATTTATAGTATTCTCCGTTAACGTACGGTGATTATTATGATTTGTTTTCGTCATGTTACCCTTATTATTTTACTGATACTGCTCAGCTTTAATTCTTTTGCCTATGTTCTTCTGACAGACGGGGGAAAAGTCAGCGACAACAACATCCTGCGATATACAGGGTCGAAATCCGCTGAAAATCCTATGGAGCTGGAGCGTGAAAAATTTGTCCCGGTGCCGGATAAGATATCTCTGGGATATCTGAGAAAGCCCCAGTGGTTTCTTCTTCAGGTGGAGAATGCCAGCGATTCGCCCATGCAGAGGCTTGTGGTTCTGCATGACGGATTCATGTATGACAGTGTGGTCTTTTATCAGGTTTTGAACGGAAAAATAGTAAAGATAACCAATGACGGCATAAACGTTCCCGCCTCGAAGAAAGAAGTATTCTACTCCGGAGCGGTGTCCAGAATCACCATTCCGCCCAGATCCGGGATGGAGATATTCATACAGGTCAGCACTCTGTCGTCCTCTCTGGTATCTGTTTTAGTAAAAGATTACACAGAATTTTATAAAGACAACGAATATCAGACCCTCTTTCTGGGGTCTATCAGCGCCGCTCTGCTCGCCATCGCCCTATATAATCTGTTCCTGTTCTTCAGTCTCCGGCTGAAGGAATATATCTATTATTTTCTTTATGTGGTGAGCGCCGTGGTGTTTTTTCAGGCGCAGACCGGGTTCATGGTGGAGTTTTACGGGCTTTACGGAGACGCCAGATCGTGGATGTTCATCAGCGTCTATCTGATGGGGATTTTTCTGATGCTGTTCTCTCAGCAGGTTCTGGAGACCAGAGACAAACTGCCGTTTTTTCACAGGCTGACGAACGTTATCATCGTTCTGAATCTGCTGGGGATTGGCGCCGCTCTGGTCGTGGGGATGAAGGAGACTCTCTTCATCCAGACGCCTTTCACTCAGCTCTCCTGTATATGTCTGGCGGCGCTCAGCGTTGCCGCTCTGTATAAAAGGGTGAACTCGGCGTGGTACTATTTTTTCGCCGACGGCGTAAGCATCATCGGCATATTTATCTCGTCATTATTCCTTCTGGGATATCTGGATTATAACTTTTTCACCAGAAACGCCTATTTCATGGCTTCGGTGGCGGAGGCTATTCTGCTCTCCTGGCTGTTGTCATACAGGATAAACAGTCTGCGCACGCAGAAGATAGACGCTCAGGAAAGCCTGATCGCATTGCAGAAGAGCGTAAACCAGAAGCTGGAAGAAGCTGTTATCATCAGAACAGAGGAACTGCGCAGAAAGAACGAGGAACTGCACAATCTTTCTATTATAGACGAGCTGACCGGGCTTTATAACAGGCGTTTTCTCATGGCGACCTTCTCTGATAAGATGAACAAAAAGAGGGACGATGACAAACTGCTTACCTTTATGATGCTGGATATAGATTATTTCAAAAATTATAACGATAAATACGGGCATCATGCAGGGGACGATGTGCTGAAACGGGTCAGCGGCGTCATCACGCACAGCTATAAAAGGAGCAGCGACTATGTTTTCCGCATAGGCGGAGAGGAATTCGTGGCTCTGTATCTGGTGGACTCTGTGGAGGATGCTGTCAGCTTTGCCGAGACTGTCCGGCAGAATCTCGAACAGGAGCGGATAGAGCACTGCATGGGGCTGACATGCGGGATAGTCACCTGCTCCATCGGTCTTTTCGCCGCCCGGGCGGGCTCACTAGATTTTGAAACGATATACAGAAAAGCTGACGAACAGCTCTATCTGGCGAAAGAATCCGGGAGAAACAGGGTTTGCGCCGACTGTGTCAGCTGAGAATTGATATAATTTCTTCGGCGAAATCCCAGCACTGTTTTTTGTTCAGAAGTGTTCTGGGAGTTCTCCTCTGGGTTTTGTCCGTTTCGCTCAGGCGGATGGAGTCATAAAACTTTTCCAGACCCGCTTTGTCGGCTTCCGACAGTTTTTCAAAGATCATTTCGCCGCCGAGTATTTTTCCGATGACGCATCTGCCGCCCAGTATGGCGCCGTATTTTTCAAGCATCACCGCTCCGCCGTATGCCCTGCCGCCTTTGAAAAAGGTCTCCGTGCGCATGGCAACGCCGAATATGCCCGTGGTCTTGTCCTTCAGCTCCGTCTGGTTCTCTTTTATCAGGTTTTCCGCCGCCGGCAGAAATTTATGTCCGTATATGCCTGAGCCGAAAAGAATAATGTCATAGGACGACATGTCGATGTTTTCGTTGGCGGGGGCTGTTTCCGCCGTGATTCCGCCCAGGATAAGCCGCTCGCAGATCCATTCGGATACCGTTCTGGCAGAGCCGTATCTGGTGGCGTAAACTATCAGGGCTTTTTTCATCTTTCCACTCTGTTGCGCCCGTTCTGCTTAGCCGCATAGAGGGCGTCATCCGCTCTTTTTATCATGGCGTCTGTTCCGTCATTGTCTATCTGAGCCACGCCGAAACTGCATGTCAGGGTCTCCACAGCGGGGAACTCATAGAGGGCAACTTTCTGGCGCAGTTTTTCCGCCAGTGTATAGGAGCCGTCTTCGTCAGAGCCGCAGCAGACCACCAGAAACTCTTCGCCGCCCCAGCGTCCGAATATGTCGGTCTCTCTCAGGGACGATTTAACCAGCTTCGCCAGAGCCCTCAGCACATCGTCACCCACCAGGTGTCCGTATGTGTCGTTGACTTTTTTGAAAAAGTCTATGTCGAACAGTATTATGGAGAAAACCTCATCCAGCCTTTTGAACCTGAGAAACTCATCATAAAGGGCGCTGTCCAGACGGATTCGGTTGTATATTCCGGTGAGCTTGTCCGTGACGGAGAGCTCTTCTATGCGTTTTTTATCCGTGATATCCTGATCGATATACATGAATCCTGCGATATCATCGCCTTTTATCACAGGCGATATTCTGGTGTCTGTCCAGAAGACTTCGCCGTCTCTCGTGAGCTTTTTCAGCTCTCCGGACCATGTTTTCGCCGTGGCTATGGTGCGCACCAGTTCTTTGTACTGTTCCGCTGAAACATCCGGGTGGTGCATTATCTCGTGGCGTTTGCCCAGCAGCTCGCTCACAGTATATCCGCAGAGTTTGCTGAAAGCCTCGCTGGCGGATGTGATATAGCCTTTTTCGTCTGTGTTGCTGATGGCAACGTTTTTATCCACGATGTCGATATATTCCTGAAGTTTTTTCTCTGTCTCCACTCTGGATGTGATGTCGTAGAATGCCGCCACCGCCATGTCTTTCATGGAGGAGAAATGGAAAAGGATATCCCGCTGTGTGCCGTCTTTGCACACGGCTACAGTCTGTATCGGCTCCGGGGTGAATCCTTTGCCGGACTGCCTCACATATGTTTTCCATTTTTTATAGATGATCTGACGGGAGGCAGCGTCCGGATAGATCAGTCTCCACCATGACCTTGTAATGCTGATCTCTTCCAGAGTATATCCGAATGTCTCTGTGAACATGTTGTTTATGTTTATCATCCTTCCCCGTTTGTCCATCAGACAGAGCGGGATGGGGGAGACCTCTATAACTGATTTTAGCGTTTT
>JBFWMA010000005.1:0-37500 GCA_050251875.1 Deferribacterales bacterium
TCTTCTGCTCGGCAGAAAACTGCCGTCTCTTCTTGCTCATGTGGACCTCCGATTTCTCTTAGTATTTTAAGCTAAAAAACACTTAGAAATCTACTCTGACTGTCTCAATTCGTCGGTCCACTATATTTTCCGTCGATATCTCTGACGAATACTTTAAAGCGGACACCGGCGGCCTGCTTGTTCCTTTCGGCAGCCATCCGCATGCAGAATAAAATATCCCACAAACGGCCGGTGAAATCATCCATTCCTTCATACTCTTCCGGCAGCGCAACACAGCTGTCGTAAACAGCCCTCGTCAGCGCAACCGGAATCTTGAACCCTGCCTGTCTTAGATAGCTTTGTTAGCTTTTAGATTAGAAACATTGCAGAACTGTAGCACGATTCTGGCAGATTGAGTGCTTGTATGGGTTTATTAGGACAGTAGGAAATAAAGAATTAATACATCATGCCGAACAGCCATAAAGGTATTCGGTTGCCATGACCTATTTCGATATCGTCTGATACTACATAGCTATTGTTCATGTCTTTGATCTGATCAAAACTTTTCTTTTTACCGCCAATTTCGAAGGTGGTTCCGTCAGCAATATAGTCGCCGGAAGTGGCGTACTCCACTGTTACAGGCAGAAAGTTGTCCTGCATTCTGAAGTAGTTGGTCAGCTGGTTTATGAAAAAGACCTCACGGGCGGTCCCTATATCGATTTTATTAGCAATTGCATATTGGATGTTTGTATTGTTCAGAAGTAGTTTCTCTGATTTCCTTATTGGTTTGTTTCCCGTTCCTGCCGGCTTAACCAGATTTACAAGACCAGCTTCTCTTAGGTAAATGAGATATTCGTTTAAAGTTACCCTGTCGATGCCAGTGGCAGACGAAAGCTCAGTCTTTTTCAGCTCGTATGGAGGCGTGGTTGCCAGCATATACAGAAGTTTCTTAAGCTGATGCATCTTTGCGTATTTGATATCACAAACGAAGCCCATATCGGTTTCAAGGACTTCATTGATTGTATTAGAGAGTCTCATTTGAAAAGATTGTTTGCCCTGCAAAGAGAATGGGTAGTAGCCTATTTGCAGATATTCCTGAAAGTATTTCAGCGTTTTCCCTATATTTGCATGAAGTTCTCCTGCAATAGTAACATGATTAGGAATCAAGTCGTCATAAGTTGTAACTGGAATGTCTATGCCGTGTGCCAGTGCAAGGTATTCCCTAAAAGACAATCCATCTAGATGATAAACTGTTGCACGTCTGCTTAGATCAGCATCTTGCTTGTTCATTTGCAGCAGACTTGAGCCTGAAAAGACAACTTTGAGTTCCGGTCGAGTGTCTATGATTGCCTTGATATGTTTCGACCACTCAGGATACTTGTGAACTTCATCGAGAAAAAGGTATTCACCGCCCTGTTTATGAAATTCGGCTGCAAACTCGTGCAGAGGCGATTGCTGGAACCTGGGGTTGTCTACAGAAATGTAGAGTGCATTGATGCTGCCGTCATAGACAGATTTAAGATACTGGAGCATGAGTGTGGTTTTACCTGTCCCTCTGGCTCCAAGTATGCCTATGCAGTTGCTTTTCCAGTCGATTTTATCGAAAAGGTATCTTTTGTGCTTTTCGGGCAGTTTTTTAAGTATTAAAGCCTGTTCAGAAAACCAAATGTCAAAGTCGAACATATATGCACCTCTGTAAAGTCTACTTTACATGATTGGGGCGTAGCTGTAAAGTGTATTTTACAGTATTATTTGACTCGTCTTAATCCTTTTCCTGTTTTTCTAGCTGTGGTAATGCTGGTGGCTATTTTATTAGCTGCCTCGTGGAGTGGATCGTTTTGTACATGGGCATAGTAGTATTCAGTCGTTGTAATACGTTTGTGCCCCAACAGTTTTGAAATGAACTCAATGTTGATGCCCCCTGAGATAGCTGTTGAGGCAAAAGAGTGGCGCAGGTCATGTATTCTTACATCTTCCAGTCCAGCTTCTTTTCGGAGACGTTCCCAAATCTTTTGTAAACCTATTAGACGGGAGTTTTCGAATTTGCCAAAGCAGACATACTCGTTGACCTTATAAGCGTTCTCTAGCATATCCAAAACCTCGTGGGAGACAGGCACGTTCTTCTCGCCGGTTTTAGATTTTGGTATGTGGAGCAAATTAAGCTCATTCTTGATATTTTCCCACTTGAGGGTAAGTATCTCTTCTTTCCTGCAGCCCGTGTACATTAAAAGCCTCAAAGCAAGTACAGCTGAGTAATACTTCTCTTCATATTTCTCTAGAACGTCTTCGAGCCTTTTAGTCTCATCAGGAGTGAGAAACCTCTGCACAGGAGTTTCTTTGTATTTCTGAGTGTGGACACATGGATTAGTATTTTGAGGTATATATCTCCATGTCTCAGCCAAGGTAAACATTTTGCGAAGCAGTGCGTGTACTCTGTTTGCCTGGACAGGAGTTGACTTGCCGATTTTGTGATGAAGCTTTGCAGTGTCTTCAGGTGTAATGCTTTTAAGAGGTCTGTTGCCAAACGCTGGCAGAATAAGTCTTTCTAGGTAGCTTTCATTGGTTTTCACAGTGCCGGCACTGTTGTTAGGTCTTGCATGGTGCTCCAGATATATTTCAGCAAATTCGGAGAACAGCATCGCTTTGCGCTTTTCCTGCTTCTCTTTAAGAATGTCAGTCCCGCCCTGAGCCTCTGTGAGCTTAGTTCTGGCCTTTCTTCTTGCTTCATCGGCAGTGATATTGGAAGCTCTGAAAAGAGTCATGACCTTCTGTCGGCCTTCTTCATTTCTGTACCTAATTACATATGATTTCGTAGGTCTCCCTGTAACACGCAGGGCAAAGCCCTTTAGCTCAGTATCCCAAATGTAGTAATACCCGCTCCCTTGTGTCGCTGGTTTAGCATTTCGTACAACAGCGTCAGTGAGCTTCTTCTTTGTGTTCATCACAGTCTCCAAAAATGTAAGCACTATGTTAGCAGTATTATCGGTAAAACACGGTAAAAGCTAGTAAGACTAAGTAAGTCTTATTTATAAATAATCATAAATTAGAATAGTTTATATAACAAGTGGAAAATTGCGAAAAGTGCTACTTATTGACTGTTAATCAATAGGTTGTAGGTTCAAGTCCTACTCAGGGAGTTAACTAAAAAGCCCCGCTTTTGCGGGGCTTTTTTATTGCTCTTCATAAAGCATTGAATTTACCATTCTTTCCACATATTCATCTATCACGATATCGGGTTTATATTTCAGCGTCAGGCTTTTGTAGTCCGCTCCCGGTTTGGTCTCCGCTACATGGTGCACGAACACCAGCTTTTTGAAAGTATACAGCAGATAAGGGCGCAGTCCGAGCCCGAATGAGTCACGCATTATCATTACGGTCATGCCGTTCAGGGCGTTCGGGTTTTCGAAAACCTGAACCTTGTTGTCCAGAAGGCTTTCTGTGGTCGTTATGTTATTCATAACGAGGGAATAATTCATCTTAAAGTCATCCTGTTCCTGTCCCTGAAAACCGCAGACGTCCACAAGATCGTATCCTTCTTTGTTTGAGGCTTTTTTGAAAACGGGCTTTTCCATAGCTTTGATTTCCGGATGCCCGCTCCGTATGTTTCTCATCAGTCTTTCATACCCGAAATAGGCGCCCAGAGCCGACCAGTGAGTATCTGTTTTATGATAGAGGATGTCGTGCTCTTTGGCGTATTCATTCCTGAAAACAGGTTTCATATTGGTGACGCTGATGCCGTTGGCAATGAGTGCCTCTGCGGCATCGTCAAAGAGGTTGGCTTTATCCTGTATGCCCTGAGAAATATAGTCAGGCAGAAATTCCGGATAGACCGAGTGTTTATTGGGGGCAAAAATAACAAAATAATCCGCCCCGATATCCTTCGCCAGCTTTTCCCGTTCGGAAAATCTTCTGACTAGATTATTGATATCATTGCTGTCGAAATAGATTTTATTCTGAAGACCATCGATGACAGCCTCGTCCGAATTGCCCAGAAACAAGCGCCCTTCTTTTCCCAGAATACATTTGTCGGAATTATTCACAGGGACAAGTTTCTTCATCAATCCGGAATACTGCCGGATCATCACGCTTCTGAAACCATAGCTGTCTCTGAACCATGATGTGATATTTTCCGGCATCTTGTCGGGAGATACGGGTTCCAGACGGTTTTTGTTTCTGTTTTCGTGTTTGCGGAATGATTCCGGACTGTCGCCGAGCCCGGTCAGCATGCCCAGCCCAGGGATGAAAAGCATCAAAATAATGATAATTGAAAAAATCTTTCTGATTTTCATTCTTAAAACCTGTAGTAGATAAAGGGATTATATGTTCCCGCCGAAAGATTCAGGACACAGAAAGCGAAAAGGGCGAATATTACGGCGTATCCTGTGATATCCATCAGAGTCCACGCTCCGCCGTGCCTGCTTCTGACAATTCCGTACATCTCCGTCAGCTTGGGATAGAGCGGAAAAGAGAAAAGAACGCCCAGCGCTATCATGCTGAGGTTATAACTGTTGAAATCTTTGAAGAGGTGAAAGCTGTTGCCGTTCAGCCCCAGCATCGCCTTAATAAAAATCAGCGCCTGATGAAATGTCTCCGCCCGGAAAATAACCCACCCGAACATAAAAATGACAACGGCGTATGAATGGCGCAGGATCAGAGGCAGTTTTTCCAGAAATTTACCGAATCCGGCTCTCTCGATTATCAGGAACATTCCCTGATAAAGCCCCCACGCTACAAATGTCCAGCTGGCGCCGTGCCAGAGCCCGCACAGAAAGAAAACGATGAAAAGATTAAAATATACCCTCGCCGGAGAGCACTTGCTGCCGCCCAGAGGAATGTAGAGGTAGTCCCGCCACCATGTGGAGAGGGAAATATGCCATCTCCGCCAGAAGTCCTGAATGGACGTTGCGATGTATGGATAGTTGAAATTCTCCAGAAACCTGAATCCGAACATCTGCCCCAGACCTATCGCCATGTCTGAATAGCCGGAGAAATCGAAATAAATCTGTATGGTATACGCCAGAACGCCGAGCCATGCCATGGCGAAACCTATCTCGCTGTCCGGCATGGAGAAAACCGAGTCTGCCACCTGTGCCACGGAGTTAGCTATTATAACTTTTTTGATCAGTCCCAGAACAAACCGCAGAACTCCTGCTGAAAACTCGTCCATGGTGACCGTGTGGTTCTTGAGCTGGAACTCGATATCTCTGTATCTGACAATGGGACCTGCGACCAGCTGAGGAAAAAGGGTTACATAACAGGCAAAGTTTATAAAATTTCTGGTGGCTTTAACCTGCCCCAGATAGACGTCTATGGTGTATGACATTGACTGAAAAGTATAAAAGCTGATGCCCAGAGGCAGGGCAACGTGCCCGAAAGATCTCAGAGCCTCCGTGTCCAGACCCAGTATGCTGTAAGCGCCGACAAAGCTGTCCACGAAGAAGTTAGAATATTTAAAATAGCCCAGAAGAGCGAGATTGGAAACTATGCTCAGCATGAGCCCTATTTTCTGAGTCTTCGTCCTCTTTGCTCCTGGTTCCAGCTGGCTCGGCTTGTTTCTTATTCCGTCAGAAATTATCAGCCCGCTGGTATAGTCTATGGCTGTGCTTAAGAGCATGATCCATATGAGATAATTCTCTCCCCAGAAATAAAAGCTGAGGCTGGCGAAAGTAAGAAAAATATTTCTGATGCCTTTGCCCAGCGTAAAATATATCAGCAGGACCACAGGCAGAAAGAGAAAAAGAAATTCCACTGAGCTGAAAACCAAGCAAGCCCCCTTAAAGACTGAGAAGTCTGATAAACATATGTAGTATGGAAAAAAAGAAGTGTCAAACAGAGCGTTGGATTATTCAAAAAAAAGAGGAGCGTTTAAATGCTCCTCTTTTATTATTATTTTTCTTCCGTGCGTATCGAACATACCTTCGAACGGGTGATGAAATGGCTGTTTTCTCCGGCTGCTATGGAAAAGCCCTCCGGTTCGCCTTCTCCCACATCAAGAATCAGCTGGGTATGTTTCCACACCTCATACTGTCGAAAATCTATGTAGAAGGGACAGCCGCCCACCTCGCCTAAGAGGATGTCGTTATCGCTTATGATGAATTCGCCCTCGCCGAAGCACATGGGCAGGCTGCCGTCACAGCATCCGCCGGACTGAAAGAACATAATTGATTTGTGTTCCTTCAGCAGATTCTTTATCGCCTCCAGAGCTTCCGGGGTGGCGATAACGGCGGGTTCACCTGTCGGCGTTTTCATCATGTCTGCTCTAAAAGAATCCCAGAGCGTTCTGGCTGTAGCTCACCAGAAGGTTTTTTGTCTGGGTGTAGTGCTCAAGCATCATCTGGTGGTTTTCCCTGCCGATGCCTGATATTTTATATCCGCCGAAAGCCGCTCCGGCTGGGTAGAGGTGGTAACAGTTGGTCCATACCCGTCCGGCTTTGATAGCCCGACCCATGCGGTATGCTCTGCTGCCGTCTCTTGTCCAGACGCCTGCTCCCAGACCATAGAGTGTGTCGTTGGCTATTTTCAGGGCTTCCGCCTCGTCTTTAAACGTTGTCACAGCCAGCACGGGACCGAATATCTCTTCCTGGAAGACACGCATCTTGTTGTCTCCCTTCAGAACTGTGGGCTGAAAATAGTAGCCCTCAGCGAACTCTCCGCTCATCATGTTGCGTTTACCGCCTATGAGACACTGAGCGCCTTCCTGTTTGCCTATGTCCACATAACCGCTGATCTTCTCTATCTGCTGAGTGGAGACCTGCGGTCCTATCATGGTGGCTGTGTCCAGAGGGTTGCCCTGAACTATCTTGGCTATTCTGGCGAGACAGCGCTCCATGAATTTGTCATAGATCGATTCCTGTATCAGCGCCCGTGAGGGACATGTACACACTTCGCCTTTGTTAAAGGCGTAAAGCACCAGTCCTTCCACCGCTTTGTCCAGAAAAGCGTCATCGGCCGCCATCACATCCTCGAAGAAGATGTTGGGGGATTTTCCTCCGAGCTCCGTTGTGGAGGGGATCAGGTTCTGGGCGGCATACTGCATGATAAGCCGTCCTGTGGTGGTCTCTCCGGTGAAGCCCACTTTCGCTATACGGGGGCTTGTCGCCAGAGCTTTTCCTATCTCTCCTCCGGGACCTGTCACGATGTTGATAACACCGGGGGGAACTATATCGGCGATAACTTCCGCCAGTTTAAGGATAGACCATGGTGTGGGTGACGCCGGCTTAAGCACGGTACAGTTGCCCGCCGCCAGTGCCGGAGCGATTTTCCACGCTGCCATCAGCAGAGGAAAGTTGAAAGGAATGATCTGTCCCACAACGCCTAAAGGCTCGTGAAAGTGATAGGCTACCGTGTCTTTGTCGATTTCCGTGAGTGTGCCTTCCAGAGAGCGTGTGGCTCCCGCGAAATAGCGGAAGTGATCCACAGAAAGGGGGATATCCGCCGCCAGCGTCTCTCTGACGGGTTTTCCGTTTTCCCAGCTTTCTGCCACGGCGAGCATTTCCAGATTAGCCTCGATGGCGTCCGCTATACGGTTGAGAACGGCGGCTCTCTCCGCCAGTGATGTTTCGCCCCATGCGTCTTTCGCTTTGTGAGCGGCGTCCAATGCTTTTTCTACATCAGCCGCGGTGGATTTTGCTACTTCGCAAAAAGGTTTTCCTGTGGCAGGGCTGACATTAGGCATATACTGTCCGCCGACCGGGGGAACCCATTCGCCGCCAATAAAGTTGTTGTAACGCGGCAGAACGGAGACAATGCTTCCGGGTTTTCCGGGCGCTTCATAAATCTTTCCCATTGTAACCTCCAAAATGGTTAATGGTGGTTGTGTGACACAGGCATATTCCGCCTGACGTCCTCAATGATAAACTGCGCTGTGTCCGGAACGCTCTGTCCTGGACACAGCTATACCCGATTAATCTATGATATACCCGCGGAAGGGCTTCTTCAAGCTCAAGAGGGATACGAAATGTCCATGTGATCAGGCGTGCTTTTGAGTCTTGGGGTATGCTATCTTCGCCGGGCGGATGCGGCATTTTTTAGAAATAGCGCCAGATTTGCCAGAAACCATAAGGCATAACCGCAGGCGATGAACAGAAAAGGATAAAGAATAACCCCGGCGGCAACAGCGACCGCCTTGTCTCCGATATCTCCATAGGGAATCCCGGAAATTTTCAGAATAAAAATAATCAGCGCCGCCGTGACAAGACGCACAGCCAGCACGAATTTTGATTTCTTCTGAAAGTTATCCTCTAAAGTAATGAATTTCATGCGTTATATAATCATATTTTGCTGACTTTGGCAAATGGTGGTATTCTTATGAATAAACACACACAAAGAGTTGTAATATGAAAAAATTATTAATCACACTAGTATCTTTCATGTTTGTAATTAGTTGCGCCAATATCAAGGATACGGTTGTTCCCGTAACCGGTCTGTCGCTGAGTCACGGGCTGAAAGGTGTCAGGATATACACCGAACCCTGCGATGCCTCATCGGCGGAGCTGAAAGTATCTCACTATCAGGGAATTCTGCGTGTGCCGCAGTTTTCCGGTCTGGGCGGTCTGCCGAATAAAGACCGGGATGTGGTGAAACAGCTCTCCATACAGATAGCCCAGTATAATTTTCTGAGCCAGATAGAGAAGGCAGGGGCTGAAATCCGGAAATATGAAGGGGATGAGTATATGGAAAAAGACTCAGTCCGGCTGAAGTGCGCCATCAGCAGGATATGGGTCGGCATATATGACAACGGGTTCGGCGGATACGGTTCAGCAGGTGATTTCTGGGCAGCGGAGACGGAGTATGACGGGACAGTGCTCAGAAACGGATCTGAATATCCCATGAGCCACATAAAGACACGGGGAGAGGTGAAGCACGCCCCGGTGAACCCCGGAAACTTTCTGGAACTGCTGAAAATATCCGCTAAAATGTCCTCCGCCGCCGTCAGCGGAAATATCCCCGGGGTGGTGAGCTCCGTGGGCGGAATAGATTATCATATGAAGACGGATGTCAAGTCGCCTGTGGAGGCTGCCGCCGGGCTTGCCGGGCAGGACGCCGCCGCTCAGATATACGATATTATGAAAAAATAACACCTGTTCTACTTGACAGAAAGAACAGGCGTCCATATATTTAAAAGAAGTAAAGGGGAGTAGCAACCGGATAATCCGGCCCGATCGTCCGTCAGTACGGTGGAAACACCCGGACACGGGGCTTCGCTCTGCGATTCATGCGAGACCTTTATCCTAAGCAAATAATATTGCTGCGGGTAAGGTCTGTTTTATTACCCGCAGATATCCTTAAGGAGGGTAATAATGTATCAGAAAACAGTCGCTTATATCAGAAAATTCATCAAAAACTATTTCAGGAATCTCATGTGCTTTTTCGGGAAATGTCCCAGAAAAGAGATCGTTATCAGGTATACCAGAGACAATGACGGCGAACCCAGCCTCGTTGTGCGCAGGGTGGCTAGATAATGGTGCTGAAGAAGGTTAAGTCGCTGACAGTAGACCCGTTCGGGCATTTTATAAAGCAGGAATCATCCAGCAGTATCATCATGCTGATAGCCATGGCGTCCGCCATGATGATCGCTAATTCGCCTTACGCCGCGTGGTATCACGGTCTCTGGGAAACGAAGATCGGGTTCACTTTCGGCTCTTTCGCTCTGTATAAGGACTCTCTGCACTGGATCAATGACGGTCTGATGGCTCTCTTCTTTCTGGTAATCGGTCTGGAGATCAAAAGGGAGATACTCATCGGCGAGCTGTCCGAGTTCAGAAAAGCTCTGCTGCCGCTGATAGCCGCCGTAGGCGGGGCTGTTGTACCGGCTCTGATATACACCGCTGTGAATGTGAAAGGCGGCGACATGAACGGATGGGGCGTTCCCATGGCTACCGACATCGCTTTTGCCATCGGGATCATGGCTCTTCTGGGAAGCCGGGTGCCTATCCAGCTTAAGATATTCATAACATCGCTGGCGGTGGTGGACGACATGATCGCCGTGCTGGTGATAGCTCTTTTCTATTCAAAAGGCATCGCCTTTGCTTATCTGGCATATGCCGGAGTCGCTCTGGTGGCTCTGGCGCTGATGAACTATTCCGGCGTGCGCTCCATACTGGCTTATCTGGCGGTGGGAATGCTTCTGTGGTATTTCTTTCTGAAATCGGGGATACACGCCACCATAGCCGGTGTTCTGCTGGCGCTTTTCATCCCCAGCCAGCCTAAGATTCAGCTTCAGGTGTTTCTGCGCTCCATGACGCATTTTTTAAAACAGCTCGGTGACTGCAAGAACAATCCGGACACCGAAATCCCCACAAAATGCCAGAAAGAGACTCTGAACAAAGTTATGTATACATCTCAGGCGGTCTATAACCCCATGAGCCGTCTGGAATATAACCTTCACGGTCTTTCGGCGTATTTTATCATGCCTCTTTTCGCCTTTGCCAATACAGGCGTAACGATAGATTCCGGCTCCTTCGGCGGGATAGTGACTCCTATGGGACTTGGGATTATCTTTGGTCTGCTGATAGGAAAACCGCTGGGGATATTCAGCTTTGTGAAAATAGCCGAAAAGATGAATCTGGTGACTCTGCCGAAACAGCTCACAAACGCCAGTCTGACGGGTGTTGCCGTTCTGTCGGGGATAGGGCTTACCATGTCGATATTCATCGCATCCATGGCGTTCTCTCCGGCGGCTGTAAATTCCGCCAAGATAGCCATCCTCACCGCATCTGTTCTGGCGGGAATCGGCGGATATATTCTGCTCAGCCGGATCAGAACTGAGTGATCACACCATCGCCGTGGTCTTGAAATCATGCTCCAGAAGACGCATAACGGCATCGTTTACTATCTCTGTGATGTGCGATGCCTCCAGTTTTCTGTTAATGCCCATCAGCTCCTCTTCGCTCATGTTCAGGATGATATCGGCGACCTTCGGGCAGAAGTGTTCTCCCCGCTCCTCTCTGATTATTTTTAATATCTGATCCAGAGGCATGGGGTCTTTATACGGGCGTTTGCTGATAAGAGCATCGAACACGTCCACCAGAGCGAATATTCTGGCTGTGACGGGTATGTCCTCCCCTTTCAGTCCGAATGGATATCCCTTTCCGTTGTATTTTTCGTGGTGATATTTGACTATCTCTTCAGCGTGCATCAGAAATGGCACGTTTTTTATAATGTCATAACCTTTGCTGACGTGGGTCTCCATAACATCACGCTCTTCCGCTGTCAGTCGTGCCGGCTTCAGCAGGATGCTGTCGGGTATGCCTATCTTGCCCACATCGTGCAGATATGCGCCCACCGCCAGTTTTCCCAGAGTCAGCTTGTCCAGCCCCATCTTTTTTCCAATGTAGACAGACATGTTCACCACACGCTCGCAGTGTCCTTCTGTCTCCATATCCCTCAGCTCCAGAGCCTTAGCCAGACTCACCACAGAGTGGTGGTATGATGTGGCTATGTCTTCGTTCGCCTGAACCAGCGTCTCCTGATATGCGAATATGGTTTTCATGGCATAGCGGAATTTGGTGGAGATCAGCAGATTGAAGAGAACGCCGAGTATCAGCACGATGAGCCCGGCGAAGATGTTTACCCTGCCGAAAAGCTGGAGCCCCGGAGCTTTTCTGTAAACCTCCAGAACACCGTGTATCCTGCCGTTCTCGTGCAGGGGAACGTACATCTCCAGCATGAGATTATATTTTCTGAGCGACATGTTTTCCATATCCTCTCCGCTGTCCAGAGCCATTATGACTTTGTTTTCAGAGAGAGCCTTTTTCAGTTCTTTGTTCTCTGCGTAATATTTTCCGACAGTATCTTTATCCGCCACAGAGAAGACAGTGCGCATCTCTTTTGTCCATATTTTCACTTCCACCAGCTCGAACATCTCCAGATAGGGGGATATCCTCTCCCATGTGCGCTCCATGACGGCGGGGTCGTCCGCTATGTTGTTCAGATCGAAATCAAGCTGTTTCGCCTCGAAGTTGTTAATGAGCGCCACTGTCTCTTTTTTGAACTGCTGAATACGGACAATATTTGATATCGCCGCCGCGGAAAGAGAGAGTAAAACGATGGTGATTATGGATAGAAGAAAAGTGCTCTTCCAGTATCCTTTGGTTAGTCCAGATATTTTTTCTGTTTCTGAGAGTTTTTGCACTGATACACCGGGATTTAATTAATATATCAGTTATTATAACATCGAAAAGATAAAGAGAGAAGGGGTTCTGGGTGAACCCCTTTTATTATATTTGTCAGTTTGTTTTAAACTTGTTCACTGTGGAGTTCATGTCGTCCGCCAGACTGCTCAGGTTTTCCAGACTGCTGGAAACAGACGCCACGGCGGAGTTGCTCTCCTCCACCCCGGCGGAGATGCTGCCTATGTTTTCCGTTACGGATGAAATAGCCGAGTTCTGTTCTCTCACAGCGGTCTCGATGCTTTTGCTGGCTGTGGATATGTCGTTCACGGCGCTGACGATTTGTCCGAAGACCTGATTCGCCTCCTGAATCACCTCCACTCCCTGGTTCACCGTGTCCACAGCGGTGTGCATCTCTTCGGAGGCGCTGTGCGCTTCTGTCTGAAGAGATGATACGATGGCGCTGATCTCTGTGGTCGCCTTCTGTGTTCTCTCGGCGAGCTTGCGCACTTCGTCCGCCACCACGGCGAATCCTCTGCCCGCTTCTCCCGCTCTGGCTGCCTCTATGGCGGCGTTCAGAGCCAGCAGGTTTGTCTGGTCGGCGATGTCGTTTATCACGTTCAGAATATCGCCTATCTGGGTGGATGAGTCGCTGAGACCCGCTATGGTTTCCGCCAGAGAGCTGACGCCTGTTCTTATGTCATTGATATTGTTAACCACATTATTCAGGGAGCGGATTCCCTCTTTTGTCTTGGTGTTGGCGTGCTCTGTTTTATCCAGAGATTCGCCGACGTTGCTCAGAACCATTTCTGATGTGATCGTCATCTCCTCCATGGCGGAGGCTATGTCTGTGATGCGTCCCGCCTGTTCGGCGAAATTGGCGGAGAGCTCTTCTGTTACGGATGCCAGATCTGTCGTGCCTGTGTTTACCGAGTGCGCCTTATCCTTCACGTCCGCTATGATGTCGTGAACGTTTTTGATAAACATATTTATATACTGGGTCAGAAGGATTATCTCGTCCGGGCTCAGCTCATCCGCTCCTGAGCGGGCTTTTGTTTTTGCCAGCTCTATCCTGTGGGTCAGGTCGGCGTCCCCCGTTACCAGATCTTTTACCAGAGATGTCGTCTTTTTCAGCTTGTCCAGAACAACGCTGTTAAGCACAAGATACATCAGAACAACTATCAGAACAGTAACGCAGACTGATATTATTATCAGAGTATTGCGCAGGTGAACGGCGGATTTCATCGCCTCGTCCTTGCCTATCTCCACCACTATGCCCCATGTCAGTCCGAAGAGGTCTATGGATGAGTATGACGAGAGTTTTTCTATTCCTTTATCGTCCACAGTGACTGCGGAGCCGGAATTGCCTTCCAGAGCGCATTCGGTCGCTTTGTCCAGAACCTTCAGAACGCCGATGGTTGTTCCCAGTCTTTTCACCAGAGCGTCTTCCATCTCCGGCATGAACCGGCTGTTGTTTCTCATGGTGTTGTCAGAACCCACCAGAAAGCACTGTCCTGTTTTTCCCAGACCGGATTTCTCATAGTTTCCGCCGAAATTCATTACATAGTCGATCTTGCTGATGGGCATCTGGAATATCAGAACGCCTATCTGCTCCCCGTTTTTGAAAACAGGGGAAGAGATGAATGACGCAGGGAGGTTATAGCTGGGTTCGTAAGGCATGAAATCGTTCAGATATATTTCGCCCTGTTTTTTGCCCACGGATTTTTTATAAGCGTCTCCCAGTCCTGTGTCGGCGTATGGACCTGTGAGGAGGTTTGTGCTGTAGTCCTTCTCCTTGAAATCGGTGTAAATAAGATCGCCCTTCATATTTACGAGGAAGATGTCATAGAGGGAAAAGTTGTTCAGCGTGGTGTTGAAGCTGTTGTGATATCTGGTGTGCAGGCGTGTGTATGAACAGTCGAACCCGGCGGGTGTGGGCATGTTGTTCTTTTCGCCTATTTTTTCGGGATTTTTGATGATGTAGATATACTGGGCTATTTTGCCGTTGGGGTCTTTCGGCAGATAGTCCAGAGTCTGTCTGCGTGATACGGCGTTGGGGACGCCGTAATTAACTTTGTCCAGATACAGCTTGTCGTAGTGGTCGGTCATTTCAGGAACAATACTCTCCGGATCCACGCCGGTCTCTTCCTGTATCTTGTAAAAAGCATCGTTGAATTCGCTCATAGCGTCCATTACCTGTGTGCTGGCCGCCATGGATGTGATGAGGCTTCCCAGGTTATCAAAGTAGTCTTTGATATTATCCTTCTTCACCTCACGGATACTGCCGAGCTGAACCATCTGCATGGTCAGGCTCGATGAATAAGACTTATAGGCCGATATGCCGGTTATCGCCGCGCCGAGAATCAGCATTCCGAGCACGGTGGCGGCAATCAGACGCAATTTGACAGAAGTGTTGCTTAACATAAATACCACCCGTTATTATTGCTGAAAAATCCGCAAGAAAACGTTCTGATAAATTAGCAAAATAATATTCTGTCACCCACACAGGTCATTATAGCACAAACTAAGGATTAATTTTCTGATAATTTAACATTTATTTTGCTGAAAAGTTTATTTGACATATTGAGGAAATCCAATAACAATTAGTATATGAAACTAAAGAATATAAAAGAGAATAGTTTATTTAACAGAACAGCTATAGCCGTGGCGGTTCTGACGATCGCCTGCGGGCTTTTGTATTGGCTGGCTGATATATATGTGGACAAGGCATTCGCCGATGACGGCTATATGCGTGAGATTCTGGAGAAATTATCCGTGGCGGCGCTCTTCTGCGTTTACGGCGCCACTATAATATATCTCATAGGGCAGATATTCTATTATCAGGAGACTCTGCGCAGGCAGGAAAAGAAATATCAGGACTACATAAATTATTCTCCTGATCCGATGGTGATAACAGACCACCGGGGCATGATATCGGAGACCAACCCCGCTATGGAAAAGATGACCGCCAAAGACAGAAATTCGCTGGTTCTGCTGAATCTGGCGGATCTGATGACAGCGGACAGTATTCAGGCTTGTTATTCATTTTTTATGCAGATAGAGAAGACACAGAAGGCGGAATCATCTCTCCGGATGCTGTCCGGAGAAAGGATTATATCTGTTTCCGCTAATGCCGTTAAGCTGGATGAGTCCAGAATCCTCATCACTCTGCGGGACATATCCGGTTTTGTGGAGGTCAGCAACAATTACAGAAAGCTGAATCTCGATCTTCAGGAGCAGGTGAAGGCGGAGCTGAGCAAGGTCAGGCTTCAGGAACAGGCTCTGGAAAACACCAAAAAATTCGCCGACATGGGAAACATGCTGACGGCGATATCCCACCACTGGCGCCAGCCTCTGAACGCATTGGGGCTTCAGGTTCAGGACATGGTGGAGACCTGCCGCACGGGCAGTGTTACGGAGGAATATATCCGTGAGTTCGATGAGGTCACCGGCACTCTGATAAACGATATGTCCGGCACCATAGACAAATTCAGGAATTTTTTCTCGTTCAGCTCAGACGATTCAGAGATAAACATAATCAGCGAGATAATGGATGTTCTGAACATCCTCAGCGCCCAGATTTATTATCTGGGGGTGGATGTGCTCTTTTCATGCGGATGCGAAAAACAGCATTATGACTGCAAAAATATTTTCACCTGCCCCGACTGCAAGTTTAAATCCGCCACAGTCAGAGGAGACGTGGGCAATTTCCGCCATGCGGTGCTGAATATCATTTACAATGCTCTGGACTCAGTGACCGAGAGGAAGAAGACCGACAATACCAAAGGCGTGGTGAAAGTGAAAATCAGATGTGACGACAGAAATGTTTTCATAGATATAGAAGATAACGGAAAAGGCTTTTCTGACGAAGTGCTGAAGAGAGCCTTCGAGCCTTATTATTCAACCAAAGGAGAGGGAAAGGGCGCCGGAATAGGTCTGTTCATGGTGAAGATGGTTCTCAGCGAGCAGATGGGCGGCGAGGTGATGCTGGGCAATACCGATATGGGCGCCAACGTCCATGTGGTTCTGCCTAAGGCTGCTGACTGTCCAGAATCCTGATGATGTGAACGGTGTTCCCCCGTTCGTTATAAAACAGCCCGTCCACCAGATTATCCGTTATGAATATGCCTCTGCCGTTATATTTCTCTTTTCCGGCATGGCACAAATTCCCGTCAAAACTGTTGAATTTGAATATTTCAGACACGCTGAACCCCTGTCCGGTGTCCGAGATGGTTATCATCAGAGTTCTGCGCCCGTCTTTCATAGGGGTCAGGCGGCAGATGATGTCGATGGGTTTTTCAAGATCGGGCGAGCCGCCGGATGATTTTATAGAGAGCACGGAATCATAGTTGCCGGATGCTATCATCTCCTGTTTCTGCGAAAAGCTGATGCCGAAACTGCCGTGTTCCAGGGCGTTCATCAGCATCTCCTGCATGGCGAACTCGAATGTGGCTACCTCGTCTTCCTCTATGCTGTTTTCTCTCATGAAACCGAATACTTTCTCAGACGCTTTTTCTATCTCCGTCAGAGATGATTTCACGCTGAAGCTCTCCTGCTTCTGAAAATCGTTGGGCAGCGTGCTGATAAAGAAGAAAGTCATGTCATCGTCATTGGTGGTTATCTCGCTGTTGACTCTCTTCAGGAAATGTTTTTTAGTTCCTGACGCCGCAAAGACCTCCGGCAGTCTGCTGAAAAACAGAGAACCTTCATTGTCCACGGATTCCGACAGACCGTCTGAATATATCAGCAGTTTGTCTATATTCGTCAGGGGGAATTTCGTTATCTCTTTATTCGCCATGAAACGCATGATGGGCATGTTCGGTGTTTTCAGGCGTGTCACCGTGCCGTCCGTGTGGCATGCCAGAATGGGGGGCATGCCGAAGCTGGATACATAGAGGCTGTCGGTGTTGGTGTCTATCAGGGCGAAAACAGCGCAGAGCGCCTCCTCGTCCATTATCCTGTCTCTGATATAGTGGATGAAGTGGGTCAGCATCCCGGAGAGACTGAAGTCATTCTTGATGATGGACATCTCCACGGAATGGTTGATGAACGAGCTGGACTGAAGAGCCGTGACGGAAGCGGAGAGTCCCTTGCCCATGGCGTCTATGATATAGAGAAGGCATCGTCCGTCTTTGATATTGATAGAACCGTAAATGTCGCCGCTCATGATGTCCAGCGGCTTGAAATATGTTTCGAAGCCGTACCGTCCGGTGACTGTGCCGGACACCTCGTCCTTGATAACCAGCATCTGCTTTTTAAAAGCGGCGGCCTGCTGTGTGGAGTGGTATTTCTCCTGAAACCTCAGCAGCTCCAGCTCCTTTTCCCTGTCCAGAGCGTGTCCGGTGGGTTTGCTGAAGATGATGATGTTTCCGGAAAATTCGTCCTTTTCATAAGCCGGAGTGATGGTGCTGTCCAGAGTGATTACCGTGCCGTCTGACAGGGTGTGTTCCTTCTGCTCATATACGGATGATTCTTTGGATTCCGGAGCGTATGGGTGGGACAGGAAAACGTCATCCAGCCTCTTTTTCATGATGTCTTTGACGGACATTTTTGTCATTTCCGCCCCGGCTTTGTTGGCGAAGACTATTCTGTTATCGGAATCAAGGAGGATCACTCCCTGTTCCAGAGATTCCGCCAGACTGCGCAGTCTGTTCACCAGACGGTGGACTATGCTGTTCTTTCTTCCGGCGTCATCGCCCAGCCCGAAGACAGAGCAGATGGCTCTTTTCACATTTTTTTCGGTCAGAAAGGATGTGACGCCCACGGCGGAAAACTCCGGGAATAATTTATCGTCTGTGATGTATACCGCGGTGTGGATGTAGATTCCCTGTTTTTCCATGTCGGATAATATCTGAAAACACTCCTCGGCGCTGCCGGAGGCATCCAGAAGCAGTCCGGAGACGGCGGAGCCCGCAAGGATGGAGATACATTCGTCAGCGTCAGAAACCGTGTCGAATGACGACATCAGCCCGCATAAAATATCGGAAGTGTCAAAAAAGTTTGATTTTTTTGTAAAAATTAAAATTTTTTTCATATAAAGAACCTGGCTGCCTCTTATTATATAATATTTTTAACTTTTTTTCTAAGTCTATTTTAAAATCAGCGAAAATGTATTATCATAAAGGCATGAAACTTGAAGACGCATTTAACACAATAATATCTATCGTTCCCGGCGGAAAGCCGGAGGAAATACCTCTGCTCACAGCTGCTGGCAGGGTATTGGCAACTGACATCATTTCAGACACGGATCTGCCCGAGGCGGATACATCCCGCATGGACGGATATGCTGTGGGCAGGGGCTCAGAGGGCACTTGTCTTGTCATCAAAGAGCTCTCCGCGGCGGATACCTATGACAAACCCCTGAAAAAGGGCGAGTGCATCAGAGTCGCCACAGGAGCGAAAGTTCCCGTGAATACCGAGTTTGTCGTTCCTTTTGAAAAGGCGAACAGAAGCGGCGAAAACGTCTCCTATTCCAAAGATGACGATGGAAAGAGACACATCACGGAGACCGGCGCCAGTGTCTTTAAAGGACAGGTGATAGCGCAGAGAGGAAGAAGAGTCGACATCAGGCTGATGGAGGTATTTGCCAGCATGCGTCTCGAAAAGCTCGCTTGCGTCAAAAACCCTGTGATCGGTGTTATATCCACCGGAAACGAGCTGGTCGAAGATTTTACGAAGAAAGGAACGGTAAACAGCAACTATTACCACATGTCCGGACTTCTGCGCATATTCGAAGCCGAGATGAAATATTACGGCGTTGTGCCGGATGACGAGGGCGAACTCTCTAAAACAATGAAAAAAGCCGCCATGGAGTGCGATATGGTCGTGACATTCGGCGGTACGGGACACAGCCAGTATGACCTGCTGAAATTCTGTGTGCTGGAGATGGGCGGAGAGATCTTCGTGGAGGGCGTGCGCATGTCCCCCGGAAAGACGTTCCGTTTCGGATTGTTAGGCGGCAAACCTCTTTTCATGTTCCCCGGATCACCCGCCGGAGCTATAGCGTGTTCAGAGATTTTTCTCGTTCAGGCTATCCGTAAATGGCACGGGCTGAAAACAGGACCGATAGTCGGATATTCCAACTTCGACAAAACAAAGAAGAAGGGTCTGGCGGGGCTGGTGAGCACATGGCTTACCGTGAACGATGAAGGCAAAGCGTCCGTCTGTATGAACGGCAAAGGCTTTCCCTGTGTGACAGTGATACCCGAGGACTCAGAAGGAATCAAAAAAGGCGATCTGGTCAGCGTCTGGCTGGCAAGTAAGATGATGATATAGCCTCAGGGCTCTGGTCTCTGTTTCGACCAGTTTTCTGAAGGCATCGTTGAAATCTACAGCGGACACGGTGAAAACGCCGTGTCCGTATACTATGGCGCTTCCGTGTTTTTCTATAGCCGCGGGAACAGTGTTCACCATGGCTCTCTTGCCGTTGCCCACTTCTCCGGGCACTATCGGCACATCGCCCAGAAATCTTTCCCTGTCGCATGCGTAATGGCATCTGCCTCTGTTGGCGCACTCCTCGGCGCACATCATAGACATTATCACGCTGAATCTGGGGTGGGCGTGGAGTATCACCCGGCTGTCCGTCAGCTCATATATCTTTTTGTGGGTCGCCAGCTCGCTGGAGGCGGTGAGTCCCTGACAGCTTGATTCGTCCACGGGACAGATGTCGGTTTCATGCTCCAGCTCGTCCAGACTGCTTCCGGTGCGGGAGATGAATATCCTGTCATTATACAGGCATGAGATATTTCCGAAGAATGAATCCACCAGCCCCATGTCCACAGTGGCTTTGCCTGTCTGTGCCATGGCGGCTGTCACAGCTTCGTCTGATGTCATTATATCGGTCATCAGCTCCGGCTGCTGTATCTTCGGCATGAATTCTGTATATTGACTGATAAGCCTGCTTACCAGTTCTCTGTCATAGGGCTGTTTTAGGAGAGCTTTCTCTCCGGCATCCGAAAAGAATTTAACAAATCCTGAGAAACAGACAGAACAGAAATATATATAAGCCTGTTCAGCGCCGTACGGGGCGGATGTTACTATGCCTCTGCCTTTCACATAGACCGCTTTGCGTTTTTTCAGAAGCCAAGCCAGAGTCTGCGGGTTCAGTGAGTCTGTGACAGGAACAGTATGCAGAAAAGTTCTGGTTTCGGAATCGTTTGGGGAGAAATCGCCGTGCTCCGCCACTGAGTTCAGAGCGGAGAAAAAAGGCTCAGCCGGACGCCCGAAGAAGAGCAGAGGAGTCTTCAGCTCCCTCATAGTGTCTATGAGAGCACCGTCCGGGTTGATGCTTCCATCGAAGCCGGATTCACCGTCATTGAAAATATATACAGCATCGTAAGCCAGCTTACTGTCTTTTAATTTATTAAGGTATTTCGAGGTCAGGCTTCTCATAGAAGACCTCTAAGTTTGTGATATCTTTTCAGTTCTTTGTCGAAAGCGTTTCTGTCCAGAGGATTCTGACCGTTCGCGCCGTTTGTGAAAAACATATCAGGAAGAGCATCAGATGATGTTTCTATGCCCAGTTTTCTGATTATCTCTATTTCGTTCATCCAGATATTTTCGCCCGCCTCTGCCAGAGACGCTGATGAAAATTCTACTCCTGTCAGCTCTGTCAACGCCTTGGCGTATTCTTCCGCCGATACGGCGAACATCATGTATGAACAGGGGACGAGGCTGTCCAGAGCGGCTTTCACATTTTCTGATGTATAGTTCAGATACGCCTTGCCCTCGAAGGAATGTCTGTCTGTGGGGACAGGTTTTCTGAGGATTTCGTGGGTGTGCGCCATAGCGCTCATGTAATCAGCGCCGTTGGTGGCGGAGGCATAGCCCAGCGCCACGCCGCATGCTCCTCTGGGATCCAGTGATGGTATCTCCAGACCTTTCACGGAGAGTCCGTGACGGGATGTCTTCAGCTCTTTGTATCTGTTCAGATTCATCAGGAGCTCTTTCGGGTCGTCATCTCTTATATTTTTTCGGTAAAAGTCTATATTATGAGCGAGAGTTACGGCATCGTAACCTTTGCTGAAACATTCATAGAAAGATTCAGTATCGGCAAGCCCCACAGCGGAGAGAGCGGCGAAATCGTCATATTCCGGCAGTTTTTCTCCGTCTATATTCTTTTTGCACCCCACACCGCAGGGAGCGCAGGTGTAGTGTATTACATCATGTCCGTTCAGAAAACTGTAGGCGTTCGCCCGTTCATCGGGGACAGATCCGAAATAGTTATGGGGAAGCATCTTTCTGCTGTACGCCAGATCATACAGAGCGGCGGTGCCGAACCCGCATATACCCAGCCGTCCTGTGAGGGCTGGAGAGGCGTTTATCAGCCTTTCGATGTCTTCGTTGGCGGATAGAGGCGTCAGTAGGGATTCTTCCGGCAGTTTCACGCAGACGGACTCGATATTTTTCTGAGCCAGTGCATATCCGGTCGATCCTCTGTGAGAGTTGAACGAGCCGTCAGAAATTATTCCGGCGAAGGTCACACCCTCCCATGCGGAAGATCCGGGCGCCACATATGAATATCCGCTGTCCGGCGCAGTGCCCAGCAGAACCCTGCTGTCTATGATTATTGATTTTCTCTCTTCGAGTTTTCCGGTGATAACCAAACCGTCATATCCGGCATTTTTCAAAGAGAGAGAAAAATCGCCGCCGAAGTCTGAGCGGAACAGTCCGCCTGTATGCGGGGAGATATGCGCCACGGAACAGCGTCCGCTGCCGCTGATATCTGTACCTGCGAAAAAACCTGTGTGGAAAATTATCGGGTCGTCATTCAGAAACTGATTCAGGTAATAACCGCACATACCTCTTCCGCCGAAAAACTTTTCATAAACAGAGTCCTGTGTGGTGATTATCTCCGAGGTCTCGTCCGTCAGGTTTATCAGCAATGTCCGGTTATGTATGTGGTTCATTTTATCAGTTCTGGCAGTGTTCTGTCGAATGGGGGATAGATAATTCCCTTCTCCGTGATGATGCCTGTAACCAGATAGTTAGGCGTCACATCAAAGGCGGGGTTCAGCACCTTTATATTCTCCGGCGCTGTCCTTTTCTCTCCGAAAAAGCAGACTTCGTCCGCCTCTCTCTGCTCTATCTCGATGTCTTTTCCCCAGGCTGTCTTCATATCCAGAGTGGATGAGGGGCAAGCCACATAAAAGGGAATAGCGTAATATTTTGCCAGAATAGCCACGCCCAGCGTGCCTATTTTGTTCGCAACGTCTCCGTTGGCGGCCACACGGTCTGTGCCGACTATAACAAGATTGATTTTTCCGGAAGCCATAACGCTCGCCGCCATGTCGTCACAGATAAGCGTAACGTCAAGCCCCGCGCGCTGAAGCTCCCATGATGTCAGTCTGGAGCCCTGACACAGCGGTCTGGTCTCGTCAGCGAAGACAGAGAATTTTACGCCGTCAGCGTGAGCCATATACATGGGTGCTGTGGCTGTCCCCAGATGGGATGTAGCCAGCGATCCGGCGTTGCAGTGCGTCAGCACGCCCGATCCGTTCTTTATCAGTGATTTTCCGTGCCGTCCTATGCTCTTGCATATTTCGATATCTTCCTGATGTATGCTGACGGCTTCTTTTACCATTGTGTCGTATATTTCAGCCGAATCTTTGTGTGATCTTTTCAGAAGAGTGTTCACCACTCTCTTGATAGCCCAGCTCAGGTTGACTGCGGTGGGACGGGATGAGTTAAGAAACTCAGCGTCTTTTCTCACCATTTCCTTGAAAAGATTAGGCGCCTCATCAATATATTTCTGAGCGCACACGCACAGACCATACGCTCCGGCTATCCCGATGGCGGGGGCGCCCCTGACTTCCAGCTTTTTGATAGCCAGATAGACGTCCTCTCTTGTGTGGAGTGTTTTTTCTGTATATTCATTAGGGAGTTTTGTTTGGTCTATGATTATCAGTTTTTCATTTTCCCACCTGAGAGTGGGGGGGAGAATATCAAAATTCATTGTGTCCCTCGCATCTGAGCAGAGCCCTCTTCATATCCAGCCCGCTGGAGAATCCGCCGATCCTGTGACCGGACGCCAGAACTCTGTGGCAGGGGATTACTATCAGAAATCTGTTCTTCGCCATAGCGTTTCCGACCGCTCTGGCGGCTTTCGGTCTTCCCGCCAGCTCCGCCAGATGGCTGTAGCTCACTGTCGTTCCGCAGGGGATCAGCGACAGCGCCTTGTATATCTCTTTCATGAATGGAGTCGCCCATGACATATCCAGATCATGAAACGCCTCTATCAGCATGGGCTGACAGCAGTGTCCGCCCAGATAGTCCTTGATGTATTTAAACTTTTCTATAACGGCGGAAGGTATGCCGTCCGGGATCTGAGATGTGATCTCATACACTTTATCACCATCGAAAACGATGTAGAGGGTGTATCCGGAGGTGGTCTTCACACTGTCATAGAGTTTCATTTATTCACCGTTGAGAAAATAAGTGTCCCAATCTTTCAGAACTGGGTCATATCCGTTTGCCCTAACCATAGCACAAAATTCTTCCACTGTCCTAGTGTCTTCCACCTGAAACTGCTTGCCGTCATGTTCTTTGGCATAGCCGCCCGGTTCGGTTTTTGATCCGGCGCTCATGTGTGTGACGCCCAGACGAAGGAGGTTGTCTCTGAATTCTCTTGTCTCACGGGTGGATACGTTTATGCCTATGTCGTGTTGAAACAGCCTGTGGGCGAGAATCATCTGGACATAGTTCAGGTCGTTTACAATCTCGTGGGGTTTGAAATTTCCGGATGCCTGTCTTATGCGTGGCAGAGACAGTGAGACGTGTGTTTTCCAGAAATTGCGCATGATGTAGTTAGAGTGCAGACCAAGAAAAAACTGATCTGTGCGGAACTCTTCCAGACCCATCAGAGCGCCCATGCCTATGGTGCGGAATCCCGCTGCGGCGCCTCTTTCCGGTCCGCCCAGACGCCATCCGAAATCACGTTTTTTGCCCGCCGGGTGTACTTCTGCGTATTTCTCTCTGTGGTAGGTCTCCTGAAACATGGTGAGTCCGTCTACGCCGTTCTTATACATCAGCTCATAGTCTTCCTGCGACATGGGATATACCTCTATGCACACGGAAGAAAACTTGTCCTTCATAAGGTTTACTGAGTTGATGAGATAGTCTGTTCCGACTTTAGCCGGGAATTCGCCTGTAACCAGAAGCACATGACGGATGCCCATGTTGTGGATGATCTCCACCTCACGTTTTATCTGTTCGTCAGTGAGTATCACTCTGGGTATCTCGTTGTGGCGGTTGAACCCGCAGTAGATACATGAGTTGCTGCACTCGTTGGACAGATATATGGGAGCGTATATTTTGATAGTTTTTCCGAATCTTTGCAGTGTTATGCGGTTCGCCTTCTGCGCCATCTCCTCCATGTAGCCTTCGGCAGCGGGGGAGAGCAGTGCGGCGAAATCCTCTTCGCTCAGTTTTTCCTGACCCAGAGCGAACTCAACGTCTCTGGCGCTTCTGGAAAATATGAAGTCTCTGACCTCATTGAATTTATATTGATCGAGTATCTGTTCAAAGCTCATTTTAGTTCCTCAGAAATCCTGTCAGGGGGCTGGATGCCTCCGCTCTGTCACGGGTGCCGGGCATGCCTGCCGCTCTTGCGGTCACTGCGGCGTCCACCGCCAGTTTGAATGCCTGAGCCATTTTCACCGGGTCTTTCGCGGTGGCTATGGCAGTGTTCACCAGAACGCTGTCTGCGCCCATCTCGATAGCCAGCGCCGCATGGCTGGGCGCGCCGATTCCTGCGTCCACCACCACGGGGATTTTTGCCTGCTCTATGATGATCTGAAGATTGTCTATGGTTTTGATACCTTTGTTGCTTCCGATGGGAGCGCCCAGAGGCATTACGGTCACTGTGCCTATCTCTTCCAGACGTTTGCACAGAACGGGATCGGCATTGATATAGGGCAGAACCTTAAAGCCCTCTTTCACCAGAATCTGAGCCGCTTTGAATGTTTCGATAGGGTCGGGAAGCAGATAATAGGGATCTGGTGTGACCTCCAGCTTGACCCAGGGTTCGCATCCCGCCGCTCTGGCTATGCGTGCCAGTCTCACGGCTTCTTCGGCGTCTCTGGCGCCGGATGTGTTGGGAAGCAGAAGATATTTTTTAGGATCTATCTGTTTCAGGATATCATCCTGAGGATTGTTTATGTCCACTCTGCGAAGCGCCACGGTGACAATCTCTGCCCCGCTGGCTTCCGCCGCGTCCGCCATAATTGTAGCGTTGGGAAATTTTCCTGTGCCCACCATGAGTCGGCTTCTGAACGTACGTCCATCGATCACAAGTTCATTTTTGAACATGACTATGCTCCGAATATTAAAAAGATTAGATTGTGATACCCGTGCCAAAGGATATCAGTTTGGGGTAGGCATGGTTATAATAATACTGATGCTCAAAATGTCAAATAAAAAAGCCGGAGAATTAACTCCGGCTTTGTAATTTGCTTAGTGCGTTGAACGCAACGGAAATGGCACAGACCCTTAGTTCTTGATCTGTTTCATTACCTCTTCCACAAAGTTCTCCTGCTTTTTTTCGATTCCTTCCCCCAGCTCAAAGCGGGTGTAGGAAACTATTTTTGCTCCTTTGGAAGCAAGCAGTTTCTCTATTGTGGTGTCGGGATCCTTAACGAAAGGCTGGCTTACGAGGCAAACTTCTTTAAGAAGTTTAGCTACCTGACCTTTTACGATGTTGGGGATCATGTTGTCGGGTTTACCCTGCTCTTTCAGCTTGGCTGCGAAGATCTCTTCCTCTTTTGCCACGAAATCTTTGTCGACAAATGAGGAATCAAGGTATTTGGGGTTGCTGGCGGCGATATGCAGGCAAAGGTCTTTTGCCAGAGCTTCGTCTCCGCCTTCCAGTTTAACGACAACGCCTATTTTTCCGGCGCCGTGGATGTATGTAGCCAGTGTGCCGCCTTCTACGCATACGAATCTTCTGAGGCTGAGTTTTTCGCCGATTTTCGCTGTCATAGTGTTCAGGTATTCCTCAACAGTTTCTCCGCCTTTTGTCTTAACAGACATGAAAGCATCGATGTCAGCGGGTTTTGAAGCGGCGATCAGCTCTGCCATTTCGCTGGCATAGCCTACGAATGTATCGTTTTTCGCTACGAAGTCGGTTTCTGAGTTTACTTCGAGGATTACGCCTATTTTGCCATCGCAGAAAGCTACAACGCTTCCTTCGGCGGCTATTCTGCCGGCTTTTTTAGCGGCGGCGGCGAGACCTTTTTTGCGGAGGAACTCAATGGCTTCCTCGAGATTGCCCTTGGACTCGTCCAGAGCTTTTTTACAGTCCATCATACCGGCTCCGGTTTTCTCACGGAGCTCTTTTACCAGTGCGGCTGAAACTTCTGCCATTATATTACTCCTCTTCTGATTCTTCTTTGTCGACGGGTGCGTCAGCCATCAGCTGCTCAACGGGGATGTCCTCGCCTGCTTCTTCTGATTCGCCGAGGTTTTCCTCATCGAGTATCTGGCGTCCTTCAAGGATAGCGTCTGCTATGCGTCCGGCGATAAGCTGGCATGCGCGGATGGCGTCATCGTTACCGGGGATGGGCATGTCTACCTGATCGGGGTCGCAGTTTGTATCCACGATAGCGATGATCGGGATATCGAGTTTATGAGCTTCGGCTACAGCGTTCTGCTCCATTTTGATATCGATGATGAACATAACATCGGGGATGTTTGTCATATCTTTGATACCGCCGAGGTTTTTAGTAAGTTTATCAAGCTCTTTTCTGAGTTTTGACGCTTCTTTTTTGGTGTATTTATTGATGTAGCCTGTTTCAAACATCTCTTCCAGTTCTTTCAGACGGGCAACGCGTGTTTTGATTGTCTGGAAGTTAGTAAGAGTACCGCCGAGCCATCTTTCGTTCATATAGAAAGAGTTGCATTTTTCAGCGGCTTGTTTGATGGCTTCCTGTGCTTGTTTTTTTGTTCCTACGAAGAGGAAGTTGCTGCCGTTTCTGGCTGCGTCTCTGGCGAATTCATATGCTGTGTTGAAGCACTGAACTGTCTTCTGAAGATCCAGAATGTAGATACCGTTTCTGGCGCCGAAGACATATTTGGACATTTTCGGGTTCCAGCGTTTTGTCTGGTGACCGAAGTGAACACCCGCCTCAAGCAGGCTTTTCATAGAAATATAGGACATTTGTTTCTCCCGAGGCTCCCGCCTCAATTTGTTATTCTTGCGCCCGCGTAAACAGCCACCCGAAAGGATTTCAGGCACAAGGCTGTTTTGAACGCTTTTCGGGCGTGCAAAATGGGTGTTATTTATATCAATAGATTTGCAAGAAATCAAGGTTTTTTTGATTTGAAAAATGAGCGAGTATATGTATTATTGTAATGCGCTAAAAAATAAGGTGAAATAATGTTTCCGGTTTTGTTTAAAATAGGGTTTTTCGAGCTGAGGGTCTACAGCCTGATGTATATTCTGGCGCTTGTCATCGGAATGTATATGGTGAAGAGAAAAGCGGCTCTGCTGAACCTTTCCAAAGAAGCGATGGAGAACGCTGGCATCATCTGCTTTCTGGCGGGTATTCTGGGAGCCAGAATATATTATGTCATATTCCGCTGGGACTACTATCAGGGCAATTTTTTTGAGATGCTTGCGGTGTGGCACGGCGGGCTCGCCATCCACGGCGGCATTATCGGCGCTCTGGCGGGGCTGTATATCTTTTCCAGAGTGAAGAGATCGAGCCTGCTGGGAATGGCGGACGCTATGATCCCCTGGCTTCTTCTGGGGCAGGCTATCGGACGCATAGGAAATCTGGCGAACGGAGAGGCGCACGGCGTGCCCACGCTGACTCCGCCTTCAATAATATTCCGCATGAAAAACGAATTCGGCGAATTCTGGCATCAGGCGCTTTCGCAGGCGGGGCTGGAAAACGCATCGGAAAGCATATCCAAGCTGGCGCAGAAAGTGCCTTTCGATGTGGATTTCAACGGAAAGGTCTATACTCTGAAAGAATATTTTCCGTGGGGCATCAGTTTCGGAAAATATAAAAGCACACCCGCTTATTTCGATTTCGGGGCTCTTCCCGTGCACCCGACATTTATATATGAGATGATACTCAACTTCGCATGTTTTGTTCCATTATATATAATGTGGAAAAATGATAAGAATATCGGTCGGGGCGTCATAGTCGGCTGGTATCTTATTTTTTACGGATTCATCAGGGCTTTCGTCACCTTCTTCAGGGCGGACGACCTGATGATAGGATATCTCAGAGCGCCTCACATGGTGAGCATATTTATGGTCGCCGTGGGCTTTCTGCTGGTGACGGGCAGGCTCGTGAGGAACAGCAGACCCGCAATTTAGCATGTAAACTGACTATTTTTGTGATAATCTTTTTTTAGAGTCATTTTAAGGGGGCGATATGCGTCTTAGGTTGTTATTACCGCTTATGTTTATCTCCGCAGTCTCTTTCGCTCAGAACTATCCGGCTGTGGGAACATACAATGAAAACTACCAGAAGGTTTTTGACCTGATGAAGCAGGGGCAGTGTTCGTCCATGGACGGCGCTCTGGCGGATCTGGAAGCCGCTGAAGGCATTTCCGGAAATATTTACAGGTCGCTGTGTTTCTTTGATAACGGAGCCGATGCCGAAGGATATAAGGTTTTCGGCGATATGCTGGCAAAAGAGGAGTATGACGAGGTTCTCTATGTCTGCTCTTATATGGAAAAACAGGGTAAGAAAAGCGCTCTTCTGAATAAATATAAAGGCAGCGCCCTTTATAATATTGGCGACACAGTAGGAGCGGAGAAAGAATACAGAGCTTCTCTGGATCAGGCGGAAGACACCGAGACCAGATATATGCTGGTGGATCTGCTGCTGGCTAAAGGCGACACGGAGAATGCTGAAGCCGAACTGGCGAAGGCATCTGTGAAAGACAGCGGATATTTCTTCCGCATGGGACAGTGCGACCTGAAAAACGGTCGGTTCGTATCCGCTTACGGAGATTTCAGACAGGTGGACAAGACAGCTCCGGAATATCCGAAGGCTCAGAACTATCTGGCGGCAATGTGCACAGCTACATCCAGATTCATCTGCGCAGAAAAGAGCGTTGAGAATATAGCCTCCGCAGACGGATATCAGGATACGGCTAAAGTCAGGGCGGACGCTCTGGCGGCGGCGAAGAAACCCATCAGCCTGTTTCTGATGCTGAAAGAGGAGTTCGACAACAACGTAACATCCGTGGATGAAGACGCCGTTAACTCCGCCACAGAGGAAACCAGCTTCAGAACATCTGCCGTGGCTGACATTAAATATAATATCTATACACCCTACGCAGACAAGATGACCGTGGGGCTTTTCAACTATAAATCATGGAACCATTCGCTCAGCAGTTACAACCTTCAGATGCACAAAGCGTATTTTATGGTTAAGCAGGGATATGACAACTTTGATATCACCCTGCCGATGATCAGCGCCGCTGTGACATATTTCGGCGGAGAGAAATATTCTGAAACATTCGCTCTGGAAGCATCAGCGGACTATAAGATGGATGGGCTCACTCTCACGGTTCCCGTGAAGATAGAGAGCAGAAACTACTTCTCCGACACTTCCGAGGGTGATTACGACAAAGACGGAATTCTTTACGCTGTTTCCGCTAAGGCTGTGAAAACATTTCTGAAGAAATATTCCGCCGGGCTCTCCTTCGGAGTGGAGACGGATGACGCAGACGGTTTTGAAAAAGACTCGACATCTTACATAACAGAGCTGACAGGGTCTGCGAGGATCAACGACAAGTGGTCTGTGAACGCCTCCGCCCAGTATACTTTCTCAGACTACACTGATTCATCCGAAAACAGAGAGGATGACAGATATAAAACAGATCTGAACGTGATCTACAAAATCAACCGATCATTTTTCGTCACAGGCGGCATAACATGGGAAAACAAAAATTCTACCACGGACGCCTATGATTATGAAAAAACCGTGCTGAGCACAGCGATCGGCTACAGCTATTAGGTGACGAAATGAAAAAACTGATAATATCATTAATCATAATATGTTTTGCCTCATTTGCGTATGCGGCGGAAACAACCGGTACTGTGGTGGAGGTTCAGGGAGCCGTTGACATCGTTCAGGGCAGCGCTGTCATGGGCAAACTGGCTAAGCCGGGAACTGTTCTTTCTCTGAAAGACATCCTGAGAACCAAAAGAAAAGGCTATGCCGTGGTAAAGCTGAATGACGGCACAGATATAAAAATATTCGAAAAATCCAGACTTGTTTTCACCGGAAACGGCAGGACGAAGGACGGATTCAACACAGAGCTGAAGAATGGAAAAGTCCTCTTCAGGGTGGAAAAAATGCGTGATGTCGCAGGAGATTTCAGGATTAAGACCCCCAACGCCGTTATCGGTGTTAAAGGTACTCTGGTCGGTCTGAACCAGAATCCCGGAGGTCTTGCGCTGGAACTCTATAAAGGCAGTCTGCATGTATCTCCTCTGGGTCAGCCGGGTCAGGATGAACCTGGCGTTCTCGCTCCTGAAGGCTCCGGCAGTCCCGCCGGTGAAGGCGGAGGAGCAGGTGCCGGAGAGGGATCAGGATCTG
Source organism: Deferribacterales bacterium (assembly GCA_050251875.1). Taxonomy (GTDB): domain Bacteria; phylum Chrysiogenota; class Deferribacteres; order Deferribacterales; family Geovibrionaceae; genus Seleniivibrio. The sequence continues at coordinate 30,653 of JBFWMA010000005.1, forward strand.
AGGGCGATGCTCCGCAGGGCTCCGGAGCTCCCGGACAGGACGGTGGAGCCGGCGGTGTTATGATCGGTTCCGGCACAGGTATGACAGTTGGACAGGGTGGTGGTTTCGATACATATCCCATCGGAGGCAATCCCAGACTGTTTCCCGGTGTCGGCGGCGGTGACGAGCAGTCAGAATTTAACGGTGTAGGCGCTGATTCAGGCAGGGGCGGAGATTTTGGCGGATCTGGTGAGGGCGGTTTTGCTCCTCCTCAGGCGGAAGGCGGAATTGAAGGCTCGCTTGCGGGAACCGGAGGCACGATAGACGGTCTGACGGGCGATATATCCGGCTCAGCTGGAGATCAGGAGAGCACCGGAAACCATAGTGTGGATATCAATATAATCATCAGATAAATTAAAAACCGGAGTGAAAGCTCCGGTTTTTTTATATCTTCAGGTTGTCTTTTTCGAAAGTAATCTTTTTGTCCCGTGTCAGAAGAGCAGCGTATCTGGCGCCCGTATACAGCGGGGTGTCCGTGACGGCGCAGTATCTGGCTATGTAGGAGAAGACTGACGCGGATTCCGCTATCACAGCGTCTTTACCGACTGCGTTCTGTATGTCGGATACAAGGTAGCTGTTCCGGCAGATAAAATTATCCGTTGTCTGTTCCCTGTGAAAGAAAGACTGACAGGGAATGGTTTTGGAGCTTTCAGATTTCTCTATCTGGTTTTTCACTATTTCAGGAATGTTTTCCACATCTTTTTCAAAGAGATAGGCGGGCATGCACAGGGCTGACTGCCTGTGGTTCTGCCATTTGCGGAAATTAAGAGTGAACGGGATATTGCCGTAGAACGAGTCATCGGCTATGTTTTTGATCTCTGTGTATTCCAGATAGAACACGTCTTTGGGGTTTGTGAGAATCTGGTTTTCCACCATGTCGGAGCCCAGCTCCAGAAGCAGACCTCTTATCTTCATCGTCAGACCGGAAACACCGAGGAACACTCTGTCCAGATTATCAAGCGCTGTGTGGGCGTCTGAGAGAAGTTTTATATATTTTGTTTTTGACGTGAGCATCCTTTTGGCAGAGGGGAGCGTTTTGAACATCTCCTCCGGCTGAACCGCCGCACTTTCCGGAAGGGTGACTGTCACGGGCTCGTGCGCCGGATCGAATGACGGCATCAGTTCCCGTGTGCCTGAGAGCACGCATCCGTTTTTTGTCTTATAAAGATGCCTCATGGCGGCGTCCGTGTCTTTGGTAAGTTTGTGTATCTCTGTGAAACACTGCCACATATTCAGATACGCCATCTCCCATGTCATGAAGCAAAGAGCGGCTGTCTGAATAAATTCCTCGGAAAAGAGAGTCTCTCTCGTCATCTCTTCCGCCGCTTTGGATATATCTGTCAGCGCCTCATCGAACTCGCCCTCGTTCATATCGAGAACGCTCAGATTAGGCACATCGAAAGACGGCTTGGCTATGGTTCTGAAAACAGCCGGAAGAAAATTCATATAGAAGAAATCCGGCTTAGCGTAAAAAGCCGAAGTGATGGTATCCGTGTTTGTGATGTTCATATACATCCTGCCGTACAGGAGTTTTATGGACGGCGAATGTGTTTTTATAGCGGAGCTCATAAAGAGCGGGTTGATAATATCTGTGAGATTTTCCGCCAGAGAGTTGGCAAAGGGGCTCAGTGTTTCGCCTGTGAAAGAGGCGAAAGGGCTTTTGGCGAAAAGATGTTTTTCGTTGATGGCGGCGTTCCTGCCCAGTGACGCTTCCACCGGAGTCAGCGGAGACGGGATGTTAAAATCTCTGGCGTCTTTGGGGATGAAAGGCTGTTCTCTTGTTTCGGCGGATATTACGATAAAATGCCCGCCGTCATATGTCAGCCCGACTTCTGCGGGCTGTCTCAGGCATCTTTCGATATCTGCCAGAGTCTGCGCCAGCTCGTTTAATATTTTATCCTCATAGGGAGCCTCGCCCTTAATCTTCCGGATATTGCCTTTGAAAACACCTTTTATCAGAACGGTTTCCCATTCGTCCGCTTTCAGATGAAAAAAACCGAAACTGCCCAGATAATGGGGCAGAGCGGTAATGTCCGCTTTCTGTGTTTCGTCTGTTCTTATTCCGGCATCCGATATTTTCTGTATAAGGCTTTCCATCAGCAGATTATGGATAAAATAATGCTGTCATGTCAACAATTTTTGTTGAAACCTAACATCTGTGCGGTTAAAATGTATGGGGGTGCGGATATGAACACAGTTATAATAAACGCTGCTTCGAAACATGACGGAAACGGCAACTACATAGCCGAAAAGCTCTCAGGCAAATATGAGGGCTGCTCCGTTATCGAACTTAACGCTCTCACTTTTTGTCATGACTATATAAATGAGTTCAGAGACAGTGACGTCTTTAAGCCGGAGATGGTGGAGGAAGGCATCAGAGAGGCGATGACCTCTGTGCACGACAGCGACCTCATCATCTTTATCGCTCCGAACTATTTCAGCTCAGTGTCCGGTCTGGCAAAACTGTTCATGGACAGATTTTATGTGTTTCTGAACAAGAGCGGACGCCCCAGATTCGAATCCCCGAAAAAATTCTTTTTCATCCTCACACAGGGTTCCGCCAACAGGAGCCACGGACAGAGCACGCTGGACTGGGTGAAAGGCTTCTGCAATGTCCTCGGTTTCAAATATTACGGAATTGTCGTCCCCTCATGCAGAGGAACAGACACAGAGGGAGCGAGGCTCAAAATGGAAGAGATAACAATGTCATTAAGTATGTTTGTATAAAGGAGTGTAAAATGGCAGTCAGCTACAAAGAGCTTGGTCTTGTAAACACAAAAGAAATGTTCAGAAAGGCTATGGAGGGCAAATACGCCATCCCCGCCTATAATTTCAATAACCTCGAACAGCTTCAGGCTATCATCACCGCCTGTGTTCAGACAAAATCCCCGGTGATTCTTCAGGTTTCCAAAGGAGCCAGAGACTATGCCAACGCCACCATGCTTCGCTACATGGCGCTGGGCGCTGTTAACTATGCCAAGGAGCTCGGATGCGAGATCCCGATCGCTCTGCACCTGGATCACGGCGACACCTTCGAGACATGCAAAAGCTGTGTGGACTTCGGTTTCTCCAGCGTAATGATAGACGGGTCACACCACTCTTTCGAGGAGAATATGGCGCTCACTAAAAAAGTTGTCGAATACGCTCACCAGTTCGGCGTGACAGTCGAGGGCGAGCTGGGCGTTCTGGCGGGCATCGAGGATGATGTTTCCTCAGAGCATTCACACTATACTGATCCCGATCAGGTGGTGGAGTTCGTGGAGAAGACAGGCGTGGATTCACTCGCCATCTCCATCGGTACATCCCACGGCGCATACAAGTTTAAGGTGAAGCCGGGCGAATCCGTTCCGCCTCTCAGATTCGACATTCTTGAGGAGTGCGAAAAACGCATCCCCGGATTTCCGATTGTTCTGCACGGCGCTTCCAGCGTTCTTCCCGAGTACGTTGATATGATCAACCAGTACGGCGGAAAGATGGAAAACGCGGTGGGCGTTCCCGAGGAACAGCTCAGAAAAGCGGCGGCAAGCGCAGTGTGTAAAATCAATATCGATTCAGACGGACGTCTCGCCTTCACAGCGAAGATCAGAGAGTTCATGGCTCAGAATCCCTCAAAATTCGACCCCAGAGAATATCTGAAACCCGCCAGAGCGGAGCTTATTAAAATGTACGCGGCAAAGAACGAAAACGTTCTGGGCTCAGCGGGAAAAGCATAACAGCTATTAACTGCATATAGATAAGGGGCGGCTTAGGTCGCCCCTTTTTTTTGCCTTCATTACCTGAAATAAGTAGAAAATGTGAAGATTAACATTTGATGCATGAAATATTATGGTATCCTACATCATGATTATTATCAGACTGCGGAACTGAAAAACTTTTCTTGAGGTTGGTTATATGAAAGCTATTAAGTTAATGACGATATTTGCTCTTTTGGTTTTTTTCGGCGGATGTGCGGGAGGCGGAGCCCCCGTTTCCCCTGGCGATGCTCAGGGCAGTGTCGCTTCTCTGGGTTCTAAAACATTCGAGGTGTCGAAGATTCAGCTTATGGTTGCTCCACAGCCGGCGGCGGCATCAAAGATTTTATTCGATAAACTCTCAGGTCCTTATATGGCAGCCACTATGGATCCGTTCTTCGCTCAGGGTCTGAGTGAACTGCTTAAAAAAGATCTGGGAATCACGGTGGATTATTCCAAACTGCGCGGGCAGATGAAATATAAAACGTCCAAGAAGCCGGGATTCGTATGGGATCCCAACCTTTACGCATGGATGGCTACAAAAAAAGTCAGCACAGGAAAACAGACGATAGAGATAGAGTCTTTCGCTCCGAATCCCACTATATCCGGATTCGAGACTGTCATTACAGTGAAGAACGGCAGTACCGTTTTGAAACAGTATAAGACCGACACCGTGATGGGCGCCGATGTGCCTGACGCAGACTATGGGCGCAGAGTTCAGGATTATGTGGCGTATATACCCGTCCTGCTCAAGCTCGGGATCAGGGGCGTCATGATTCATGACAGAGATATGGCGGATTATATAAAAGACTACAACAGCGCTGTTGAGTATTTTAAACTTAAAAGAAACCCTCCGGAAGAAAACCTTAAACGCCTCAGGGAAATGATAACGGATATAGATCCTTCCTCCGGCATAGTTATAGAAGACCTGTACGGATCAGGCGATAAACAGGCAGACGTGCCGGACGAAAAACCCGCAGAGGATAAGACAGAAGAGTCCGGGGCTAAAACAGGCTCTGGCGCTACACTGCTGGACTGATTAAAGGGAGGACGTTATGAGAACCAGACTTCTGGCGGTTCTGGCGCTGGCATGTTTTTTTATGACATCGGCGCTTTCATATGCCGCTCCGGCAAAAACTCCGCCCTTGCTCCAGAACGACATCCAAAAGCTACCCGCCGATTATAAAGACGGATGGGGAAAGCTGGGCGGCGCTCTGCTCTCTGTGGCGGAGAATGTATATGACAATGACGACAATAAAATACTCGAGCTGAAAACGAATACGAAGCTGGGGGCATTGCAGATATCTCAGGCTCTGAAAGTTTACGGCGCTTTTGACGCTGTATATAAAGGAGAGTGGGACAAGCTGGCAGGTCAGGCGGCGGACGATATCATAACCAAGATGTGGCCCATGCTGGGCAGCTATATGGCTCTGCACAGCGCCGTGAAAACATCATTCGAGGCGATGCTCGCCAACTGGTCGCAGGATCTTTATGCCACTAAAGCCTATAAAAATGTTGTTAATGTAATGAATGACGCTGTGGTAAATCAGGCGGTTAATCAGGAGCCTTACCTTCCGTCATCATATCTTAAGCCCGGATCAGATGGCTATAAATCCATGAAGGCGATGGAAGACAGAATGTTTAAGGTGTGGATGAATACCAATCCTGATGACGAGCTGATGATCAAGAAGAATAAGTATCTGCTCATCCATGTTTTCGGCAAAGCGCCTAAGAATGACCGTGAGGTTTTTGACGGATTTCTGGATCGGGCGGTGATGGATCAGAAGAGCTATATAATGACGACATACGAGCGTGTGCGTGAGGAAGCCATGCGTGAGATGATGCGCAAATATTATGAAAAGACTGTCGCCGATCTTAAGAAACAGCAGAAAATGATGTTTTTTGTGGTGGGCACTAAGGATAATTACGGCGGTTCTCTGATAAATGGTCCTGTGGGGGCTGGAGATATTCTGGCTTTCGAGTCTGACCTTTTCGTTCCATATGTATATAACGGCGAAATCGTACAGCTCCGCTGGCAGGTTTTCAGAGAGGACAGCACCCCTGTGGAGGGGCTGGCAAAGGTAACCCGCATCCATGACGGGGATAAAGTGTATAACGCCAGAATGCGTTTCCGGATAGATAACATGCCCGACGGCAGATATTATACACAGCTCTCCAGATGTGTCAGGTCGGAATGTCAGAGTTTCCGTGAACCTTTTACGGTGGGCAGTCCGCTTTCCATCTCTCGGGTCTATCTGAGCCAGGACGCTCAGGGGACACGCAGGATAAACCGTGAGCCCTTCAGCAGGGAGGCTCAGTTTTTGCAGGCTGACATTGCCGGAACGGGAACTGTTAAAGGCGAGCTGGCTGTAAAAGACGCCTCAGGAAAGACAGTATATCAGGCAAAAAATGAGATGACCGTATCCAAAGGCATAGGCAGGATGAGCTTTTCTGTCAGAGAAGCTGCACTGGCGGAAGGAAATCAGTATAAGGCTGAGGTGAGCGTCAGTTCCGGTGACGGGCAGAAGGACGCAAAAGCGTTATCCTTCACTCCTATGTTTTATCAGCTCACTCTTTTGGGACCCGCAGATACAGAAGAAGGTCGGAAGACTACATACAGCTATCAGGTGCCGCCACAGATGAAAGCGCCTTTTAGAATAGACACTCAGAAAAACGCCGGCGAGGTAACTCAGCTGGGCGGGAATCAGCTTGCTTTTACCCCGTTGGCTGGCGGAAACAGAAGCCTGGCTGTGGTGGTTACAGACGCCGAAGGGCGCAAAGCTATGGGGTTCAGGGATGTTACGGTGCTTAACAAGATTCTTGATCCTATAAGTGAAGAGCAGTCTCTGGCTATGCAGCCGAAGGTGACGTATGTTCCGCCTTCAGCGCAGAGTGCCGCACACACCAGTCAAAACACTGTGCCTTATCAAAATGTACCAAATGGATCACCTGACTATAACGGTGGAGTCCGCAGACTGAGGCTTATGCTTGACGGCTCAATAAATGAGTATGTGTCGAGCTGTATGAAACCCTACTACAATAATTACACGAATGAAGTAGTGAACAAATCAGACAAAA
>JBFWMA010000005.1:42500-225232 GCA_050251875.1 Deferribacterales bacterium
AACATAGCACTCTGCAAACTGGTAACAGGAAGTATAGGGTGTGACGCCTGCCCGGTGCTGGAAGGTTAATAGGAGGTGTTAGCGCAAGCGAAGCTCCGAATTGAAGCCCCAGTAAACGGCGGCCGTAACTATAACGGTCCTAAGGTAGCGAAATTCCTTGTCGGGTAAGTTCCGACCTGCACGAATGGCGTAACGATCTGGACGCTGTCTCAACCATGAACTCGGCGAAATTGCAGTAGCGGTGAAAATGCCGTTTACCCGCAGCAGGACGGAAAGACCCCGTGGACCTTTACTATAGCTTGGCAATGGTACTTGGTAAATCATGTGTAGGATAGGTGGGAGACGTTGATACGTGGTCGCTAGATTGCGTGGAGTCGTCCTTGAAATACCACCCTTGGTTTGCTGATTACCTAACCTAGCCGGTGTGTAACCGGAGGGACATTGTCTGGCGGGTAGTTTGACTGGGGCGGTCGCCTCCGAAAGAGTAACAGAGGCGCGCGAAGGTATTCTCAGATTGGTTGGAAACCAATTGACGAGTGTAAAGGCATAAGAATGCTTGACTGTGAGACCTACAAGTCGAACAGGTAGGAAACTAGGCCTTAGTGATCCGGTGGTCCCGAGTGGAAGGGCCATCGCTCAACGGATAAAAGGTACCCCGGGGATAACAGGCTGATCTCCCCCAAGAGTTCACATCGACGGGGAGGTTTGGCACCTCGATGTCGGCTCATCACATCCTGGGGCTGTAGCAGGTCCCAAGGGTACGGCTGTTCGCCGTTTAAAGTGGTACGCGAGCTGGGTTCAGAACGTCGTGAGACAGTTCGGTCCTTATCCGCTGCGGGCGTAGGAGATTTGAGGGGGTCTGTCCCTAGTACGAGAGGACCGGGATGGACAGATCACTGGTGTTTCAATTGTCCCGCCAGGGGCACTGTTGAGTAGCCACATCTGGAACAGATAACCGCTGAAAGCATCTAAGCGGGAAACTGGCCCCGAGATGAGATCTCCCTGACGTAAGTCATTAAAGGACACACGAAGATTACGTGTTTGATAGGCTGGGTGTGTAAGCGTTGTGAGGCGTTGAGCTAACCAGTACTAATAGTCCGTACGGCTTGATATATAAATCTTAAAGCTTCCCTTAATTCTAAGAGCCCATGTAGACTGTTTGACAGGTCTTAAAAGTTAAATATGAATATCCAGGATTCCCTGGTGGCTGTAGCGGAGATTCTGCACCCGTTCCCATTTCGAACACGGAAGTTAAGCTCTCCAGCGCCGAAGATACTGTGCGAATTAAACGTATGGGAGAATAGGTCGCCGCCAGGGATTTTTATATTTAAAATCTCAATACACTTCCTATAACATTGTCAGTCTTCCCTCAGACCAACTCACATATTTATGCATATGCTCGCTGCCCGTTCGGTCAGTCTTCCTTGTTCTACTCGTGTCTGAAAATTTTATACACTCCCCCTCGCATTAAAATCCTCATAGAACCGCTTTATCTGAAAAGTATTTATAATTAATTAAATGCGGCATGAAAGGTCTAAACATTGCTCTACTATAAAAATTGGTAGTTTTTTACTTTTTTTTGGTTTAAAATAGAGACCAGAAGACTATTTTAGGGTGATTTGATGTCAAAATTCCTTTCTGTAGTGATTATTTTTCTGCTCACCGCAGTGTGTTTTGCGGATAACTTTAATGATACTTTAGCGAAAGCAAAGACCGGTGACGCTACCGCACAATATAATACCGCTCTCATGTATTATTCAGGAGAGACTGTGGAGAAAGATCTGCGTGAGGCGTTCAGGTGGTATATAAAGGCTGCTGTACAGGGTGATGCTGTTTCTCAGTTTAACCTCGGAGTAATGTACTATAACGGAGAGGGCGCTCCCCGTGACTATGAAAAAGCGGCTACATGGATTATGAGATCCGCAGACAAAGGATATGTAAAGGCTCAGTATACTCTCGGCATGATGTATCTCAATGGCGACAAAATCGCCATGAACTATAAACAGGCGGTAAAATGGCTGACAAAAGCGGCCGAACACGGCAACCCTGAGTTTCAGCATCCGCTGGGTATGAAATATTACTCTAAAAAAGGCGGCGGCTCAGTAGTTAACACTCTGGATGATTCCGGGTTTATAAAAAACGGTGAAGAACTTGATAATACACAGGCTTTCGAAAGATATATGTCTGCCGCTGCAAAAGGAAATATTTCCGCTCAGAAGAATGTAGCAATCATGTACTACAAAGGTATAGGTGTATCGCAGAACTATGCTGAAGCAGTCAAATGGTATAAAAAGGCGGCAGAGAAGGGCGACACGGAATCTCAGTATAATCTTGGCGTAATCTATATTAACGGCGATGGCGTGACACAGAGCCAGACCGATGCTGTGAAATGGTATACTATGGCGGCTGAGAGCGGTTACTACCGTGCTCAGTATAACCTGGGACAGATATATCTGAGCGGGGAGAAAAAACTCTCCAGATATCAGGAAGCCGTGAAATGGCTGGCAAAAGCGGCTGAAGGAAGAGAGAGAGAAGCGGCGAAAAGACCCGCAAACACGCAAAAAACAGCGCAGGCTTTACAGCCGTCCGGAAACTATCAGAAAACATTTAGCAAATACAGACAGGAAGCCCTTAAAGGTGATGCTGAGGCACAGAGGAATCTTGCCACATTATATTATAACGGGCTGGGAACGGCTCAGAGCTATATAGACGCCGCTGTCTGGTTCACAAAAGCGGCTAAACAGGGTGATGCTGAAGCTCAGTATAATATCGGAATGATGTACCACAAAGGCGAAGGCGTGGTGCAAAACTATCAGGAAGCCGTGAAATGGTATAAAAAATCCGCTCAGCAGGGTAGCGACTGCGCTCAATATAATGTAGCCGTAATGTATTACAACGGCGAGGGTGTCGTTCAGAACTTTCAGGAAGCGTATATGTATTTCATTCTGGCGAAAGCCAACGGCAATGAAAATGCCGAGAGAGTGATCAACTCTGTCATGAATAAACTGGACAATCAGCAGATAAGCGAGGCTCAGAATAACGCCACTGTTTTCTATACAAAAAGATCGAGAGAGAACGGGTAAATAATTTATTATTGCCGTATTTTATGTTTATGGCTAGACTAGTCTTAAAACATCCGGAGTTGATAAATGACTGAAAGATTTGATAAAGGCGCCGCAAACTGGGACAGCAAACCCAGACGTATCAAGCTGGCGAAAGATGTTTCCGATGCGATTTTTGAGAGAGTAAATCCCGAGAAAGGCATCCGCATAACAGATTTCGGCACAGGTACAGGGCTTCTTCTGCTCAGCTTCGCCGACACAGCGTCAGAGATGACCGGAGTGGATTTTTCAGGACCTATGCTGGATGTTCTGATGCAGAAGGCGAAAGATGCCGGAATCAATAATCTGAAAACAAAAGTTATGGATATAAATAAAGACGAGTTCGAGCCGGAAAGCGCTGATTTGATAACATCAAATATGGTGACGCATCACCTGCCCGATCCTGAGCTGCTCTTTGAAAAAGCCTACAGTGCGCTGTCTGCCGGCGGATATCTCTGCGTGAGCGATCTGGTTTCCGAAGACGGCACATTTCACGACAACCCATCTGACGATATCTACCATCATGGTTTCGACATGGACTCTGTGGGGCAGTCCCTTATGGATGCCGGATTCAGACGTGTGGAAGTAAAACCCGTGACCTATATTACAAAGGAGCATGACGGCGTGAAGCGCATGTATCCCGTGTTTCTGGCGGTTGCTCAGAAATAATCAGGCTTCCGCTGTGCCTGCCTTCTCTTCCCTGTCTCTAAGAAACCATACAAGCCCGTAAACGAAAGGCGTGTCGATGAGAGCTATTATCAGCTTGATAACCCACTGTCCGAGGATCAGCGGCAGAAGGGGCATAACACCGTAAAAAGCGATCACGATGAATATCACAGAATCCAGAAGCTGGGACATTGCTGTGGAGGCATTGTTGCGCAGCCACAGGTGTTTTTTTCCTGTTCTGTCTTTTATGAAGTGGTACAGCCACACATCATGATACTGGCTGACGAGATAGGCTATGAGTGAAGCTATGATTATTCTGGATGATGCGCTGAGTATTGTGCTGAAAGCCTCCTGATTTCCCCAGAAGGGAGCGGAGGGCAGGATGATAGCGAACCTGATGAGCACAAATACTGATGCCAGAGCGATGAAACCGGCTATGACAATGTTGTTAGCTGTCTTCTTTCCCCATATTTCGCCGATGGTGTCAGACACCAGAAAAGTGACGGAGTATGCCAGAATTCCGGCGGGGACAAAGAGTCCGAAAATATTTATAATTTTGCTTGCCAGCACCGCGGCGATGGTGAGAGAGCTCACGAACAGCGCTGAAAGTATTGTAAGGCTTTTATCCTGCATTTTTTAACCTCTTGTATTCACTGAAGTCAGAATATATAGTCTTATATATAAAATTACCAGAGGAAAATATGAGATACTGGCTGATGAAATCAGAACCTGAAAGTTTTTCAATCGACAGGCTGGCGGGGCTTCCGGAGCAGACCACCAGCTGGGACGGTGTGCGGAACTATCAGGCGAGAAACTTTATGCGTGACGACATGAAAGACGGCGATCTGGTGCTGTTTTATCATTCTAACTGCGATGAGCCGGGGATTGTGGGGCTGGCAAAAGTGAAAGGCGTGCCGTATCCTGACTTTACGGCGTTTGACGCTTCCAGTAAATATTACGATCCTAAATCGAATCCGGACAAACCAACATGGATTATGGTGGACGTGCAGCTTGTGCGGAAATTTAATAAGACAATAACGCTGAAAAAAATAAAGGCTGATGATCGGCTGACGAAAATGATGCTGACTCAGAAGGGCTCCAGGCTGTCTGTTCAGCCTGTCACAGAAGAAGAATTCGGCATAATAATGTCGATGGAAGAGTGAAGAGGTGGACTATGCGCAGAAACGAAAAAGAGATTAAAGAACAGATAGAGCTTTATGAAATATTGTCCAGAGGACAGATAATCAGGCTGGGAATGGCTCTGAACAACGAGCCGTATGTTGTCCCCATGAACTATGGGTTCAAGGACGGGGAACTGTATCTCCATTCTGCTCTGGAAGGCAAAAAGATAGATATGCTGAGGAAAAACCCTATCGTGTGCTTCGAGGTGTCTGTGGACACTGAGCTTAAGACAGCCCAAAGCGCATGCGGATGGACATTCTGCTTCCGGTCTGTGATAGGCAGAGGCAAGGCGCATATCCTGACAGACGAAAAGAGCAAAATAGACGGTCTGGACATAATAATGAGGCATTTCGGCAGTATGGACAATACATATAAACCGGAAGCCGTTGCCAAAACCTGTGTCATAAAGATTGTGATAGACGAGCTGACAGGCAAAATGTCGCCCATCGGAAGGGACTGATAATGGGAAAAGAGAAATTTCCGGTTACGCAGGCGGTAAGGGTTCTGCGTGACGGTAAATGCGACTTTGAACCGCACCTTTATGAATATGAAGAAAAAGGCGGAACAAAACACTCCAGCAGAGAGCTGGGGGCTGACGAGCATGAAGTTATAAAGACCATAATAGTGGAGGACGAGTCGAAGACTCCATATGTGGTGCTGATGCACGGGGACAAGGAGATATCTCTGAAACAGCTTGCCCGTGACATCAACGTTAAGCTGCTGAAACCCTGCGACCCAGACACGGCGAACAGACACACAGGATATCTTGTGGGCGGCACGTCACCGTTCGGCACGAAAAGAAAGATGAGAGTCTTTATGGAGAAAACCATTGCCGAGCTGACGATGATATATATCAACGGAGGCAAGCGGGGATTTCTGGTGAAGATCGCCCCTTCGGAAGTTATCCGGGTTCTTAAGCCCGAGCTGGTGAACGTGGCTACTGACTGAAATCTATAATGAGATTGCCACGCCTCGATCGCAATGACGGAGAAACCACAGAATGTGGTTCGTGAAGCGAAGATTTATTCTGAGCCTAAAGGTATAAACGTAATAAAGGCGGACATGGCACCGTCCGCCTTTATAAAAAGAGGTATGATACGAGCTGACGCATGCGGGGTTCGCAGGACCGCATACGTCTTTTTACTCTATAGATATTTGGATAATTCCTGCAGTTCCTTTCTAAGAACGTCTGAGGAAATGTCGCCGGACAGCGCATGCTCAATCTGTTCCCTAATATACAGATTTTTCGCCTTGGACAATGCGCCCGTCACGGCCTGCATCTGCTGGGCGACGTCTATTCCGCCGCGTCCCTCGCTGATCATCTCGATAACTTTGCCCAGGTGTCCGTTTGCCCTTTGCAGTCTTTTGATTATGTCCGCGTTATCTTCCAGCATGATGTCTCCATGTGTGTGTATCCTATCCTATAGGATAGGATAAGTCAAGATAAAAATGATAAAATATTTCTAAAAAGAAGGATAAATCTTGACGCTAAATATTCAAAAGTGCATATTTTATAAAAAAAGTTTCGGAGTTAATGATGAAAAAACTTATGATAGTCCTTGCGTCTCTGTTCCTGCTCTTCGGATGTATGGGATCAGAAAAGAAAGAAACAACATCCGCAGTGACCGGTTCCGAGTCCGGTATTCAGGTGAAGACAAAGGGCTTCGTGGAGGAGCTGAAAAAAGAATATGCCGGAAAAGTGCTTCTGGTTAACTTCTTTGCCTCATGGTGTCCCCCCTGTCGTGGAGAAACTCCCGATTTTGTGGCGGCATATGAGAAATATAAAGACAGCAACTTCGTAATAGTAGGTATCTCCGTGGATAAAGAGCTGAAAGATGTGGAAGGATATCAGAAAGAGTTCGGCGTATCCTATCCCCTCTATCATTCTGACAATGATCTGGCGATGGAGATGAACATCAGCACTATACCCACTACTTTTATATATAAACCGGACGGCAAGCTCTTCGATATGGTGGTCGGACCGCTCACAGCGAAAGAGCTGGATATAATCGCTACCAGCTTTAAATAAGCTATTGCGATAATATTTTGTCAGATTATTTTAATAAAAGTCAAACAACGACACCAGATGTGCGGCATGGAGGCATCCAGCAGATGATAGAGACAGCAGTGAAATGTGTTATTAAAGAGCCTGTAACGTCCAGATACGTCATGCTGCTCGAGACACTGTGCGGACATTATCTGATCCCCGTGAAGATAGGGGAGTTCGAGGCAGAATCTATCTATTGTGTTCTCAACAGAATAAAATCCCCCAGACCAATGACCTATGATTTCATATCAAACATCCTCTTCACCATAGACGAAGTAAACATCGACAGAGTTGTCATAGACGGCTACCGCAACGGTGTTTATTCCGCCAGCATATACGTCATCTGCGACAAAGAGGAGAAGAGGGTGGACTGCCGCCCCTCAGACGGCGTGGCGCTCGCTCTTAAGATGGGTGTTCCGGTCTATGTGGAAGACGATATCCTCTGTCCCAACTGCTGTGTGGACAGGACATTCATAAACGAGGACGACAACAAGATTCTCGCCAATCTGATAGACGAGCACGACTCGCTCTATTGGCACTATTAGGTTCTTCTCAAAAATAACTTCCTGTTATTTTTGAGCAACGCAAAGACAGGCAAAGCCTCGCCTTTGCTCACACTACAAGAATTTTAAGCAGTAAACTGCATAAAATTATTTCCGTGAGGTACATCCATGTACCTGGGTTCTTCTCAAAAATAACTTCCTGTTATTTTTGAGCAACGCAAAGACAGGCAAAGCCTCGCCTTTGCTCACACTACAAGAATTTTAAGCAGTAAACTGCATAAAATTATTTCCGTGAGGTGCATCCATGTACCCGGGTTCTTCTCAAAAATAATTTCCAGTAATTAGAGATATAAAAAAAGCCCGCGTAAGCGGGCTCTTTTGTGTTGTATAGACTTAGTCTTACTTATCTTTTTTGATCAGGTAAACCAGTGCGCTGGCTATACCTATTGAAGAGTATGTACCCACAAGGATACCGATGAGAAGTGTGAAGGCGAATCCGTTGATGACCTCTCCTCCGAAGAAGTAGAGAGCCACAACAGTGAGCAGAGTCAGGAAAGATGTGAGTATGGTACGGCTCAGTGTTTCGTTCAGACTGAGGTTCATAACATCTTTCAGGTTCATGGACTTAGCCTTGTCCTCACGCATATTCTCTCTGATACGGTCGAAGACAACGATGGTGTCGTTCAGCGAATAACCGACCAGTGTCAGCACCGCCGCCACAACAGAGATCGAAATCTCTTTTCCCAGCAGACTGAAAAAGCCCAGCGTGATGATAACATCGTGGAACAGAGCCATAACAGCGCCCAGAGAAAATACAAGCTGGAAGCGGAAGGCGACATAGATAAGGATACCTATGAGTGAGTATAAAATGGCGTATACAGCCATCTTTTTCAGCTCGGAGCCCACCTGGGGACCTACCTGCTCCACTCTTTCCACTATGAAGGTATTGCCTTTAACGTTTTCCTGAAGGCTCGCCTGTATGGAGTCAGAGACTGATTTCAGCTCTTTGTCGTTTTTTACCACACGGATAAGAATCTCTTCCGGTGATCCGAAATTCTGAATGATGGTTTCGCCTATTTTCAGCTCGTCCATCGCCTTTCTGATGGTGTTCAGATCGGGCGCCTGCTCAAACTTAACCTGGACGATTGTACCGCCCGCGAAGTCTATGCCGAAGTTGAATCCTTTTGTAAAGATCATACCGAGGCTTAAGAGCACTAATACGCCAGAGATCAGGAAAAAGAGTTTAGCTTTTCCCATGAAGTCAAATTGTGTTCCCTGTTTTATCAGTTCAAACATTTCATATACCTCGGTTTAGATACTAAGGGATTTTACTTCTTTCTTGCCAAGGAAGGTCCAGAAGATCACCTTGGTAACAAAGATGGCTGTGAAAAGTGACGCCAGAATACCAATGGACAGAGTAACAGCAAAACCTTTGATCGGACCAGTACCGAACTGAAACAGAACGATAGCGGCGATGATGGTTGTGATGTTGGCGTCCATAATGGTGGAGAAAGCCTTTTCAAATCCGTATTCCAGAGCGTTCAGCGGTGTTCTGCCCAGTCTGATTTCCTCACGCACACGCTCAAAGATAAGAACGTTGGCGTCAACCGCCATACCCACGGTCAGGATGATACCGGCGATACCGGGGAGTGTCAGTGTGGCTCCGAACTGTGCCATTACACCAAGAATGATGACGAAGTTGGTGAACAGAGCAATGTTTGCCACCCATCCGCACATTCTGTAGTATATGCCCATGAAAACAACGATGAGCACAAACCCGATGACAGAGGCTTTAACGCCGCTGTTGATGGAGTCGTTACCCAGAGACGGTCCCACTGTTCTGTTCTCTTCTATGGAGACGGGAGCGGGCAGAGAGCCGGCTCTCAGAACGATAGCGAGATCCTTCGCCTCCTGCAGGCTGTCCATGCCGTCAATATAGGCAGAACCGCCGGGAATGCGTGTCTTTATCACGGGAGCGGAATATACGTTGTCATCCAGAACAATAGCCATTCTCTTGCCTATGTTTTCGCCTGTCAGCTCCTCGAAGAGCTTGCTTCCGGCGGCGTCCAGCTTGAACTGAACGATAGGCAGGTTATATGTACTGGAGAAGTTTACCTCGGCGTCAGTGATATATTCGCCTGTTAGAGCGGCTTCCGCTTTCAGAACGTAGGGAACTTTGCTAATCACTTTGCCTGTGGCTTTGTCTGTTTTTTTCTGGAAGAGGACTATGTCGTCAAAGGGGACGTTTCCGGTGGAAACATCATTTGCGCTGACGCTGTCATCGACCATATAGAATTTAAGCTGAGCTGTTTTACCGATAAGGTTGATAGCTCTGTCGGGATCTGTAATACCAGGGAGCTGAACCACAACCTGTGAGTCGCCCTGACGCTGTATAACCGGCTCGGACACGCCGAACTGGTCGATACGGTTTCTGACAACCTCCAGAGACTGCTCCACAGCCGATTCCTTGATCTGTTTAACAGATTTAGGATCGAACATGTAGGAGAGAGTGTTCTCCTCGGATATGCTGATGTCCTGAAGAGTGGGATAGTTTTTGCTGACTATACCCTTCACTTTGTCCATATCCGCGGCTGAGTTGAGCCCGATGTTTATCTTGTCTTTACCCGATTTCTGAACATATGAGAAATTTATCTTGTCTGTTGCCAGTTCCTTGCGGAGCTGTCCCGCGGTGCTGTCCACTCTGGATTCCACGGCTTTTTCCGTGTCAACGCCCAGAACGACGTGCATTCCTCCCTGCAGGTCCAGACCGAGCTTGATCTTCTTGTCCAGCGGGAGCATGGAGAAAATAGACCAGCCCAGAACAATTAAAATTACTGCCCAGCGGACTTTAAGGTTCATTGTTATTTTGTCTCCTGTGTGACTTTGGAAGCGATGCCGTTTTTAGTCATTTTCACGGTAACGCCATCGGCTATTTCAACCATGAAGGTATTGTTATCAAGAACTTTTGTCACTTTGCAGTAGATTCCGCCTCCGGTGATTATCTCGTCCCCGGCTTTAATGGCGTTCAGCATGGCGACATGCTCTTTCTGTTTTTTCTGCTGAGGTCTGATAAGAAGGAAATAGAATATACCGAAGATTACCACCATCATTAAAAGCGGTGCGAAGGGGCTGCCCTGTGCGGGAGCGGCTGCGTCTGCTGCGTATGCGATATTATTGAACATTTATTGTCCTCCTTGGCTCATTTTTTCGAGCGTTTCTTTCATAAATTTATTGTAAACCCCTAACTTTATAGCATTTCTGGCACGTTTTACAAGGGAAAGATAGAAATGTAAGTTGTGAATACTGTTAAGACGCATGCCCAGAAGCTCCCCTGATTTATACAGGTGACGCAGGTATCCTCTGGAAAAATTCCGGCAAGTATAACAGTCGCATTCTCTGTCCACCGGCTCGTCACTGAGCTGGTATTCCTTGTTTTTTATATGCACCTTGCCCGCGGATGTGAAGAGCAGGGCATTTCTGGCGTTTCTGGTGGGCATCACGCAGTCGAACATATCCACGCCGTAGCTGATGCAGTTAAGCAGATCCTGCGGAGTGCCGACACCCATCAGATATCTGGGCTTGTCCTTGGGCATGAACTCAGTGGTGTGGCTTGTCACCTCATACATCAGAGGTATCTCCTCGCCAACGCTAAGCCCGCCGATGGCGAATCCGTCAAAATCTATCGATGTTATCTGTTTTGCGCTTATCTCACGGAGATCTTTGTGGACTCCGCCCTGGATTATGCCGAACAGCGCCTGTTTGTCGTTGGTTTTTGCCTCACGGCTTCTGACAGCCCAGCGGTATGTACGCTCCATGGCGTCCGCCACATATTTTTTTTCGGAAGGATAGCTGACACATTCGTCAAACGCCATCATGATATCGGCGCCGATGTTCTGCTGTATGGCGATGGAGCTTTCCGGATTCAGAAAGAGTTTACTGCCGTCCAGATGGCTTCTGAAGTGAACGCCGTCATCGGTTATTTTGTTCATCTCCGCCAGGCTGAACACCTGAAAACCGCCGCTGTCGGTCAGTGTGGGTCTGTGCCATCCGTTGAACTTCGCCAGTCCGCCGAATTTCGCCACCACATCGTCACCGGGGCGCAGATGCAGGTGATATGTATTGCCCAGAATAATCTGAGCGCCCATATCGTTCAGCTCCTGAGGGCTGATGGTCTTAACACTCGCCACAGTGCCCACCGGCATGAAGATAGGTGTTTCGATAATTCCGTGGGGTGTTGTTATGGTGCCCGTTCTGGCACGTCCGTCTGTTTCTTCTAATCTAAACGAAAACATTTAATTCCTTATCGGCGGGGTGTAAAACCCCGCCCTACATATTGGTGGAGGTTTCTGCGCCAAGCTGGCTGTAAAACCCTGCCCTACATGTAGGGTGGCATTTTATATGCCGCCGTATGTTATCTTATATACATTGCATCGCCGTAGCTGAAGAAGCGGTATCCGCTCTCCACGGCGTGCTTATACGCATTCAGTGTGCTGTCGTGTCCGGCGAACATAGTCACCAGAACCAGCAGGGTGGATTTCGGCAGGTGAAAGTTGGTTATCATCCTGTCCACCGTCCGGAACTTATATCCCGGCTTTATAAAAAGATCCGTTTCGCCGTATCCTCCGGCGACCCAGCCTTCGGATGAGGCCGCTTCCAGAGCTCTCACCGCTGTGGTTCCCACCGCCAGCAGTTTTTTTCCTTCCGCTTTCAGAGTGTTGATCTGCGCCGCTGTGTCATCGGAGATAAAATACTTCTCAGTGTGCATCTCGTGGTCTTCCAGATAGTCTGCCTTGACCGGGCGGAAAGTGCCTATGCCGATATTCAGAGTCAGTTCTAAAACCTTAACACCTTTTGCCCTGATTTTCCCCAGAATCTCTTCGGTGAAATGCAGTCCGGCTGTGGGCGCCGCCACAGAAGCCTCTTCGCCTGAATAGACCGTCTGATATCTGGACACATCGTCATCCGTGTCGTCCCTTCTGATGTAGGGGGGCAGGGGAATATGTCCGTATCTGTTCATCATCTCCGTGACTGTGATGTCCACGAAGCGGATTGTTCTTGTGCTGTCGTCATTTAGTGATTCTATGACAGCGTGTCCCAGAGGAAAGTTCAGCACAATTCCCTGTTTTACGTTGCCTTTGGTGAGGGCGAGGCAGGTGTATTCGTCCAGTTTTTCCAGAATCAGAAGCTCCACAACTCCGCCGGTGGTCTTCTTTCCATAGAGTCTCGCTTTCATCACACGGGTGGTGTTCACCACCATGAAGCAGTCATCGTCTATCATGTCCGCTATATCGGCAAATGTTTGGTCTGTAATTCCGCCTGTTTTTCTGTCCATGACAAGCAGACGGGACTTTCCCCTCTCTTTCGCCGGAAACTGGGCGATCAGCTCTTCGGGCAGATAAAAGTCATAGTCCGCTACAGGGGTTTTTACCTCAGATATTTTCCGCAAGATACTGCTTTACCTTTTCTGTGTCGTTGTCCATCAGAATACATTTTTTCGGAAGGTCTTCCAGCGCTCTGATTCCCTCGGGTTTCGGAGGGGTAACGAACGCCGCTTTTTCCGCCACCTCGGGGAATTTCGCCGGGTGAGCTGTGGACAGACATATGTAGTCGGCATCGTGGAACTCCAGAGCCGCTGAAACGCCGCACGCTGTGTGCGGGTCGAGTATATATTTGAATGTATTGTAGAAATACTGGATACATGTCTCTGTGAGCATGTTGCTGGCTGAGAATGTTCCGAATAATTTCTGAGTCTCTTTTATCTCTTTGTCGGTAAAGGTGATTTTACCTGTCTTTTTCAGCTCCTGCATCTTCTCCACAACTCTGGCGGAGTCTTTGTTATAGAGGAAATAGAGGTAGCGTTCGAAGTTGGACGCTATCTGAATGTCCATGCTGGGGCTGTGTGTAATCACCACGTCACGGATGCTGTAGTCTCCGTCATTGATGAAGCGAGACAGGATGTTGTTTTCGTTGGTTGCCAGAATGAGCTTGTCTATCTTAAGCCCCATCTGCTTAGCGAAAAATCCGGCGAATATATTGCCGAAGTTTCCTGTGGGCACTACAAATCTGATCTTTTCAGCGCCGTCTTTCTTCGCTCTGAAATAGCCGTAGAAATAGTAAACCACCTGCGCCAGAACTCTCGCCCAGTTGATGGAGTTTACCGCTCCCAGCTTGTTTTTGCGTTTGAAATCCACATCGGCGAATATCTCTTTCACGATGTCCTGACAGTCGTCAAAAGTGCCGTTCACGGCGATGTTGAAGACGTTTTCGTCTGTGACGGATGTCATCTGCATCTTCTGAACGGGGCTGACTCTTCCTTCCGGATGGAGGATGAATATGCGTATGTTGTCCTTGCCTCTCACGCCGTAGATGGCGGCGGAACCTGTGTCGCCGCTGGTGGCGCCGATGATGTTCAGCTTTTCGCCCCTCTCTTTGAGTATATATTCAAAGAGGTTGCCCAGAAGCTGAAGCGCAACGTCTTTAAAGGCGAAAGTCGGTCCGTGGAAAAGCTCCTGGATGTATATCTCGCCCATCTTCACCACGGGAGCGACCTGAGGATTGGCAAAAGTGCTGTAGCTTTTGTTTATCAGCTCTTTCAGGTCATTTTCAGGGATGTCGTCCGCAAAATGTCTGATGACGGCGAACGCCAGCTCCGGATATGTCATGTTTTCCATAGCCTTCAGTTCGTCTTTCGTCAGGGCTGGAACTGATTCGGGCAGGAGAAGTCCTCCGTCCTCGGCGAGTCCCATCATGACGGCATCTTTGAAAGTGACCGGTTTTGTTTTTCCTCTGGTGCTGATATATTTCATAAAAAACCTCGAACACTATAAACGTAGGGCGGGGTTTGATACCCCGCCGAAAATGACGGCATATAAAATGCCGCCCTACTTATAAAATGATTCTGATATAAATTGATTGATTAAACAAGCTCAAGTTGAGAGAAGAAGTAAGCGATTTCCTGAGCGGCTGTTTCGGGAGCATCTGATCCGTGAACGGCGTTGTTGTCGATGCTTTCGCCGAAAAGTTTTCTCAGTGTGCCTTCAGCGGCGTCTTTAGGGTTTGTGGCACCCATAAGGTCTCTCCAGCCTTTGATAGCGTTGTCTTTTTCAAGAACCATAACGATGCAGGGAGCGCTGCACATAAAGCTGGTAAGATCCTGAAAGAAGGGACGTGCTGAGTGAACAGCGTAGAAGCCTTCGGCTTCAGCTTTTGTCATGTGCATTTTTTTAAGACCAACGATTTTGAATCCTTCTTTTTCTATACGGTCGATGATAGCGCCCGCATTGCCTTTCGCTGTAGCATCGGGTTTGATGATTCCGAATGTTCTTTCCATGTGAATGCCTCACTTTATAATTATAGTTATTTTGTGCATGTAAGCTCTATCATAATATAATGAGATATGCAAATTTTTTCATCGCATTAACAAAAATCAGTATATATGCCCGTGGTCTGCCTGATAAAATCAGGAAAAAATCAAATGATGCCTTTCTTTATTCGTTCTTTTGATGTAAGCTCCGAATTAATTGTAATAAACATTACAATTAATTCATGTATGAAGGAGTTTCTAATGGGTGAGTTTCCGTCAAAAATTGACAAAATCTATAAACAGGTTGTTGCCAGAAATCCCGGTGAGTCTGAGTTTCATCAGGCCGTCAGAGAGGTTCTGGAATGTCTGGAACCGGTGATTCAGAAATATCCCAAATATGCCGACCATAAAATAATAGAGAGAATATGCGAGCCGGAGCGCCAGATTATCTTCCGTGTGCCCTGGACAGACGACAAAGGCAAGATACACATCAACAGAGGTTTTCGCGTGGAGTTCAACTCCGCTCTGGGACCCTATAAAGGCGGACTCAGATTTCACGAATCAGTGTATCTGGGCATCATAAAATTTCTCGGGTTCGAGCAGATATTTAAAAACGCTCTGACAGGCATGCCCATCGGCGGCGGCAAGGGCGGTTCCGACTTCAACCCGAAAGGAAGAAGCGACAACGAGATAATGAGATTCTGCCAGAGCTTTATGACCGAGCTCTACAGACACCTCGGTGAATACACAGACGTTCCCGCCGGAGACATAGGCGTGGGCGGACGTGAGATCGGCTATATGTTCGGTCAGTACAAAAGGATAACAAACCGCTATGAGGCGGGCGTGCTCACAGGAAAAGGTCTGACATGGGGCGGTTCTCTGGTGCGCACAGAGGCGACCGGATACGGCGCCGTATATTTTGTGGATGAAATGCTTAAGACCAGAAAAGAGAGCATCGAAGGTAAAAAATGCGTGGTTTCCGGCTCCGGAAACGTGGCAATATACACAGTGGAAAAGATAGAACAGCTCGGCGGAAAAGTAGTCGCCATGTCTGATTCAGACGGATACATCTATCACGAGAACGGAATCGATCTTAAACTGATAAAACAGCTCAAAGAAGTGGAGAGAAGACGTATCTCCGAATATCTTCTGTATCACAGCGATGCTGTATACAAACAGGGCGGCAGAATATGGGAAGTTCCCTGCCAGGTCGCCATGCCGTCAGCCACACAGAACGAGCTGAACGAAGAGGACGCTCTGAAACTGGTGAAAAACGGATGTCTGGCTGTGGGCGAGGGCGCTAACATGCCCACCACTCCCGAGGGCACAAGAGTCTTCATGAGCGCCGGAACACTGTTCGGTCCCGGAAAAGCCGCCAACGCCGGCGGTGTGGCTACATCCGCTCTGGAGATGCAGCAGAACGCCAGCCGTGATTCATGGTCTTTCGAATATACCGAGAAGAGACTGAAAGAGATCATGGTGGGAATACACAAATCCTGCTATGAGCAGTCCGAGGAATTCGGTCAGCCCGGAAACTATATCCTGGGCGCAAACATAGCCAGCTTCAGAAAAGTCGCTGACGCTATGATCTCTCTGGGACTTGTATAAAAAAATAAAGCGGGGCGCAAACCCCGCTTTTTTTATATTCTATTACAGCCGTCATCGATCACTTTTACTGATCCGTAAGTCACTTAACGTTCATATACAGACCTCATCATAATGGAACCTATAATTATCGGCTTTGAATATCGGAAAAAAATTATCTTGTGCGATATTATTTCCATAGTGTATTATATGTCATTAACGCCTGAAGACTGGGGGCGTTAAAATATAAGGAGGTAATTATGGATAATAACAAGAAACTGACCACGGCCGCCGGCGTACCTGTTCCGGATAATCAGAATGCCGTGACTGCGGGTCCGAGAGGTCCCATGCTTTTACAGGATATATGGTTTTTAGAAAAACTGGCTCATTTTGACAGGGAAGTGATCCCTGAGAGAAGGATGCACGCCAAAGGTTCCGGAGCGTTCGGCACATTTACCGTGACTCATGACATCACTGAGTATACCAGAGCAAAAATGTTCTCCGAAATAGGCAAAAAAACAGATATGTTCGTGCGTTTCTCCACCGTCGCTGGCGAGAGGGGAGCGGCGGACGCCGAGAGAGACATCCGTGGATTTGCCATGAAATTCTATACCGAAGAGGGCAACTGGGATCTGGTGGGCAACAATACTCCGGTTTTTTTCCTGCGTGACCCTCTGAAATTTCCTGACCTGAACCACGCGGTGAAACGTGATCCCAGAACCAACATGCGCAGCGCCAAAAACAACTGGGATTTCTGGACATCTCTTCCCGAAGCCCTGCATCAGGTGACGATAACCATGAGCGAAAGAGGCATCCCCTATTCATACAGACACATGCATGGATTCGGCAGCCACACTTTCAGCATGATTAATCAGGACAATCAAAGGGTTTGGGTCAAATTTCACCTGCTGACCCAGCAGGGAATAAAAACTCTGACCGACTGCGAAGCTGAGGCGGTGATAGCCAAGGACCGTGAGAGCAACCAGAGAGACCTTCTGGACAGTATAGATAAGGGTGATTTCCCCAGATGGAATATGTACATACAGGTTATGACAGAGAAGCAGGCGGATGAGATGCCCTATAATCCTTTCGATCTGACGAAGGTATGGTATAAGAAGGATTTTCCCCTGATACCCGTGGGATATTTTGAGCTCAACCGCAACCCCGAAAACTATTTCGCCGATGTGGAGCAGGCGGCTTTCAACCCGGCGAATGTCGTTCCCGGAATCAGTTTTTCACCCGACAAGATGCTTCAGGGCAGGCTCTTTTCCTATGGTGACACTCAGAGATACCGTCTCGGCGTCAACCATCACTCCATACCGGTAAATGCTCCCAGATGTCCTTTCCACAGCTATCACAGAGACGGTCAGATGCGTGTGGACGGAAACCAGGGCGGGGCGACCTCCTATGAGCCCAACAGCTATGGCGAGTGGAAAGAGCAGCCTGAGTTCAAGGAACCTCCGCTGGAGATCAGAGGAGCGGCGTCCAGCTGGAATTTCAGAGAGGACGATGATGACTACTACACTCAGCCGGGCATACTCTTCAGGCTGATGAGCAAAGAACAGCAGCAGACGCTTTTTGAAAATACGGCAAGAGCCATGGGCGATGCTCCTGAGATGATTAAGAAAAGACATATCGAAAACTGCTCCAAAGCCGATCCGGCATATGGAAAGGGAGTGGCTGACGCTATGGGGCTTTCTGTATAGAACAATACTTATAAAGGGGCGGAGAGCGCCCCTTTTTTTATTTCAGATAGGATGAGACAGTCTCTTCCAGCCGGTGTCTTTTGACATCCAGCAGTTTGAAGGCGGTGCTGTCCGAACAGGTGTTGCCTTCGGTGAGCATGATGAACTGGTCTCTTGTCAGCGGAAACCAGTCTGATTTTCCGAACAGCGATATCCCCGCTTTTATAAACATTTCAGGCACAGGCATCAGCAGGTGCTTTCTTTTCAGAGATCTGCTTATCATTTTCAGAAGCTCTTTATATGTAATAAGGTCTTCACCGCAGAGAGGGTATGTTTTGTCATATGTCTCTTCCGAGTCTATCGCTTTCACGAAGCAGTCCGCCACGTCTTTCACATAAACGGGCATCATCGGGTATGAACCGTCTCCGAAATAGGTAAAAGCGGGGGCTGAGCGCATATATCCCGCCAGCATGTTTATGAAGGTGTCTCCCGGTCCGAATATGAGGGACGGACGGAAGATGGTATAGTCTATGTTATGATATTTCACTGCCTGTTCGGCGTTATATTTGGTTATGTGATACATGCTCACGGCGTTCTCTCTGGTGCCGTTGGCGGACATGTGGACATATCGTCTTAATCCCTGTTCAGCCATGGCGGAGGTGATGTTCTCCGTGGCTTCCGTGTGCATGCGGGCGAATGTTACGCCCTTTTTCGGATATTCCCTGATGATTCCCACCAGATGGATAACAGCGTCTATATCTTTGAGAGCGTGTTTCAGAGAGTCTTTGTCCAGCACGTCTCCGGTCGCTATCTCGGCGGCGTGTTCCAGCTTCTTTTCGCTGCCCTTGCGGACGAGCGCAACGGGGGCGTAGTTGTGGCGTATCAGAGATTCTATCACGGCGTTGCCCACAAAGCCTGTGGCGCCTGTTACCAATACCTTTTTCATATCACATGCTCCCTTTTAAAGCTGAAGAACCCTGTCTTGCTTATAATAATATGGTCTGCCATGACAATATCAAGTGCCCCGAGGGCTTTTATCAGCTTGTCTGTCAGGTTGATGTCGTCTTCGGAAGGGTTCAGACTGCCGGTGGGGTGGTTGTGCGCCACGATGACGAAGCTCGCCTTCTTCTTTATCGCCTCTTCGGCGATCTCTCTGGGATATACCGCCAGCCTGTCCACTGTTCCGGTGAAAAAGTTTTTGTATCCCAGCAGTTTTTTATTAATATCCATGAAGAGCGCCATGAACTGTTCCTTCTGTTCGTATCCGATGCGGAAACGCAGAAAAGACGCCGCTTTTTCCGGCTTGTCCAGAATCACCGCCTCCCGGTCGATATCCTCGTAGGCGGATCTGCCCATCAGCTCTCTGATCAGGCTGAAAAATACTCTCGCCTCTTCGCCCAGACCGTCCACATCCGCCATGGAATATCCGGGGGCGCCGCTGATTCCTCCGGCTCTTTCTATGAGAGCCTTCGCCTGCGGCTTGACATCCCTGCCTCTGACAACATAGCCCAGAAGCAGCTCAATCACCTCATAATCATAGAGAGATTCCGGTTCTTTCAAAAACCTCTCTTTCAGTCTCTGGCGGTGTCCGTGATAGTGTTCTTTCATAGTGTTATTTATATCAGCAGGTGTCAAAAGTGTAAATATGCTAAAACGCTGCTTGCAATTTACCAGTAATTTAATATTATCACAGGAGACCACCTAGGGAGGATGCATTATGTTCGGACTGGGATTCAGCGAGATTTTATTGATACTTGCTCTTGCTCTGATATTTGTCGGTCCAAAGAAACTGCCGGAGATAGCGAAGGGGCTGGGCAAAGGATACGGTGAATTCCGTAAATATATGAACGAGTTCAAAGAGGCTGTGAATGTCACTGTGGAAGACGAGGTCAAACCCCAGAAAACATCCGCCTCAAAAGTATATGAAGAACACTATAAGGACAGAATGACAGAGGGTCCTGTGATGAATAAGGATATTCAGGCGGATGAAGTTCATGCCGAGGAAGTGAAGGCAGAAGAGCCCGCTGAGGAGAAAAAACAGGATGCTTAACGAGAAAGAGAAGGGGGTTGAGGCGAAACTCCCCCTGATGGAACATCTGGTGGAGCTGAGAAAAAGGCTCATCAGGGTTTTCATAGTCGTTATCGTGGTCTTCTGCTTTGTCTATTCCAAAAGCGCCCTTTTCATGGATTTTGTCACCGCGCCTCTGGTAAAGCTCCTGCCGGAGAATTCCTCGCTCGCCATGATAAAGATCACGGAGGGATTTTTCACCGAGCTTAAGCTGTCGCTGGTTGTGGCTGTTTTTTTCAGCATGCCCGCAGTATTTTATCAGTTATGGAAATTCATCGCTCCCGGGCTTTACGCTCAGGAGAAAAAATATATGACATCATTCGTGGTGTTCGCCTCTCTGCTTTTTGTGGCGGGCGGAGCTTTTGCGTATTATGTCGTTTTTCCGTTCGGGTTTCAGTTTTTCTTAAGCTATGCCCACGGAGATGTCACCGCCACACTTTCGCTGGCGGAATATTTATCGTTTTTTACCAATATGCTGCTGGCTTTCGGCATAGTGTTTGAGATGCCTGTTTTCACCTTCTTTCTGGCGAAGATGGGTATACTGACATCACGCATGATGAACAAATACAGAAGATTTTCTTATCTCGGTATTTTCGTTGTGGCTGCGATACTTACGCCTCCCGATATATTTTCGCAGGTTGCGATGGCGTGCCCGATGATTATCTTATATGAAATAAGCGTCATCGTTGCCAAAGTATTCGGAAGAAAAAGGGAAGTGAAGGAAGAAGATGTCTACAGCTGATGAAAAGAATATAACCGATCAGTATGGGCGGCATATAAAATATCTGAGGGTGTCTGTGACAGACAGATGCAACTTCAGATGCAAATACTGTGTGCCCGCTGTGGAAAATTATAATCATGTTCCCCACCCGCAGATTATGACATATGAAGAGATGCTCACCGTGGTGGAGGTCTTTGCCGAGCTGGGCGTGCACAAGGTGCGTGTCACAGGGGGCGAGCCTCTGGTGAGAAGAGGCATAGAGAGCTTTCTGGGCGAGATATCCAAGGTGAAGGGCATAGACGAAGTAACCCTCACCACCAACGGAGCCCTGCTGGGCAAGTTCGCCGACAGCATCAAACAGGCGGGAATAAAGAGAATAAACGTCAGTCTGGATTCACTGCGTCCCGACAGATATAAAGAGATAACCGGAGGGTTCAACCTCCAGAATCTGATAGAGGGCATCAGATATGCCCAGAGCATCGGCATCGGACCTATCAAGACCAACACCGTGGTTATAAAAGGATTCAATGACGATGAGATCGGCGATTTCTGCGATTTTGCCGCGGAGAACAACATCACATCCAGATTCATAGAGTTCATGCCCGTGGGCAACTATCTGGAGTGGAAAGATAAAGGTGTTCTCAGCGGAAAAGAGATGCTGGACGTCATCAGCGCGAAATACAGCACAAAAGAGCTGAAAAAAGAGAAATACGCCGGACCGGCGAAGAACTATCTGCTCTCCAACGGCGCAAGGGTGGGCATCATAACACCCATCAGCAACCACTTCTGTTCGGAATGCGACAAACTGCGCATCACCGCTGACGGAAAACTGCGCCCCTGTCTGCTCTCCGACACCGAGATAGACATCCTGCCCGTGGTTAGGACAGGGTACAAACAGGCCATAAAAGCGGAGATAATCAGAGGACTGTTCATGAAAGAAAAAGAGCACCATGTGCTTTTGGAGAAAAAGAATAATGAGTTTTCAAGAACCATGTCAAAAATCGGCGGATAATGTAACACTGCCCTGCGGGAGATCATCCGTCACCCTTCCTTTCACCTTAAAAGCAGAATATATAACATCGAAACAAAAGATAAACGCCATGCCCCAGAGCGAGGTTATAGAGCGCCTGACAGGCGATGCCGTCATGAGCTATCCCCTGCGTGAGACCATAGAGGACGGCGAAAATATACTGATAGTCCTGCCGGACGCCACCAGACGCTCCGGAGCGGAGCAGGTTCTGCCCGAGATACTTTCCATAGCGGAAGAGTTTAAGAAGACCGTGCGGTTCATCATAGCCGTGGGTACCCACAGACAGCCGGATGAAGCCGAGCTGAAAGAGATTATGACTCCTGAGATCTATGAGAAATATAAGCATGCCGTGCTGACCCACGACTGTGAAGATTATTCCTCTATGGATTTTTACGGAATAACCAAGCGCAAGACCACCGTGCTTTTCAACAAGGCTTACAGAGAGCACGACACCATAATAACCATCGGTTCAGTCAGCTATCACTATTTCGCCGGATACGGCGGCGGGCGCAAGCTGATTTTTCCGGGGCTCGCCTCTGAAAAATCCATCTCCGCCAACCACAAGCTGGCTATAGACGCCATGACATCGCAGAGGCACGATAAGGCAGTCACTGGCAATCTCAGAAACAACCCTGTTCATGACGACATGGTGGAGACCATCATGATAGCCAGATCAGGGCATACTTTCTTTGCGGTGAACACCATTCTGGACGAAAACGGAAAGATAGCGGAGATCGTCTGCGGAGACCTTTTCATGTCGCACATTCAGGCGGCGCAGAAGCTGGACGAATACTGCGGCGTATCCATAGGCAGACAGTATGATCTGGTGATAGTGTCAGCCGGAGGCAGCCCGAAGGATATCAATCTGGTGCAGGCTCAGAAATATCTGGACAGGATAATTCCTCTGGTGAAAGAGGGCGGAAAGGTTCTTTTTCTGGCGGAGTGTCCGGACGGATACGGTAATAAATATTTCGAAGGTTTTTTCGATCACGCTGATTCCGGATCAATGCTGAAAGAGCTGATGGTGGACTACAGAATCAACCGTCAGACAGCGTATAATCTGAAAACCAGACTGGAGGCGTTCGATGTTTACGCATATACGTCTCTGGATGAAAAAGACTGTGAGAGAATCGGGTTTAAAAAGCTGAATGATCTGAACGATATAAAAGAACTCGCCGAAAAGGCGGAGAATGTTGCCGTGGTGAGCCACCCGGCGGATATATTTATTAAATAGTGAGTTCTAAAGACAGGTCGGATCGAGTAGTTTATTTATTCTGTTGTTTGAAGAAGTCGACAAGAGACACCAGGTTTTCCTTTTTGGTCGCCTGAATGTTCTCTTCTTTGATAGCTTCGTAGACCTCTTTGCGGTGAACGCTGACGTCTTTGGGCGCATCTATACCGATCTTAACGTTTCTACCGTTAACCTCGACAATGGTGACCTCGATGCTGTCTCCGATTATTATGCTTTCGTTTATCTTCCTTGATAATACAAGCATTTTGCTCCCTGTGACCCTATGCTTTAAACAAAGGGGTCTTAATCTGCCATTTATCTTCCTCTAAAATAACTTGTTTTGCAAGTTTTTTCTCCACATTCACGATTAGAGGCGCTCTCAGGTTCATTGTGGCGTTCTTGGGCTGATCCGGAACGACAACTATGGCGAATAGCTTCATCTTCGTATCTTCTTCCGCTCCAAGGATCTTCGCTTCTCTCTTGTTCAGCTTGGGCGTGTAATCTGGGACGAAGAGTTCCGGCTCCACCAGAATGAAGCATATGTCTTTGTCCTGCACAGACTGAAACCAGAGAAACGGGTAAGATTTCTCATTAGAGATCAGAATAAAATCGCTGAGATCAGGAAAGCCTAAGATAGGCGCGGACAGTGTGATGATATCCGCGTCCGCATACTCTATTTTGCCAAGTTTACCGGACACTATAGTTTTAGTTTCCATTGTATCCTCGCAGGTGTTTACTGAATTTGCACCCATATACTGCTCCTGTAGCGTGTGTCGTGATCTGAGCTGTCATCTTATAAGTAGTCCAGAAGGCTCACAGACATAGTGTAGGCTGTCACCTGAAGAGCAGCCTCGTATGCTGTTTCGGCGAGCGACAGGTCTGCGGATGCCTGTGTTTTGTCTATGGTGGTCGAGCCTGTGTATTTTGCCTTCAGTTCTTCTGTTGTGGTCACGACATTCTCGTTAAAAGTTATTGCGGAATCTGCTTTGTTTACGCTGTTGCCCACAGTGGTCAGAGCAGAGAGTACCTGTGTCTGAGCCTGCTGCAGAACTTCCATCTCGTGTTCTATGCCTGATCCTACTGTCGCTGTGAAGTAGTCTGTGGCATAGAGATATCCGGCATCATATGACTGGTATACGCCGTCCGCCACGAAATACAGCTCGTTTGCCGAGTCCATGGTATAGGTGTTGATCAGCTCGCCGTCATCGCCGGTTATTTTTATTTTTACCAGGTCGCCGCCCTTGGAAACACCGAGGGTGCTGTTATAATCTCCGGCAACCGCCACATCTGACACAGACGGGTCGAAGACAAACCCGAGGCTGTCCCCATCCACCAGTTCACATGTGACTATGGAGCTTATACCCTGGTCAGCGAGTTTTTCATTAATGTTGGCTACCAGATCCTCATATGTGGGATAGTTTTCGGCGTCCACAGTGATGCTCACTGTTTTTTCCGAGCCGTCATTATATGAAAACGTCAGCGTGCGTTCCGCTGAGTTCGCCTCGCTAAGGTCCATAGTGACCGTTGATGAGCTTGTTATAGTGCGCGCTTCGGCTTTGTTGTAAAAGCCGAGAGTGCCTGACTCATCGCCGGATACTATTATATCGGCGACAATAGCTGTATCTAAAGAGTTAATTGTAATAATTCCGTTTCCGTTCACAGAAGCCTGAAACTGGGAGTCAAGACCCTGCGCCACGAGGTCGGCGTTCAGCTCTGTCACGATGGCGGAGTAGTCCGCATAGTCGCCTGATGGAACTGTCAGCGAAAAGCTGTTCCATGAACTGCCGCTGATGTCGTAGTAGCTGACATCCAGAGTGCTCGGAGAGTTCAGCTCCAGATCGGGCTGTGTCTCGCCGGAGGCGGGAGATGTATCGGACATGCCCATTACATAGGATGTCTCTGTATTGTTGTATGAAACGGATATTTCGGTGTTTCCTGATCCTGTGTCCAGCTTCAGCTCGCCGTTGTCGTCATATGCCCTTACTCCCATGTTCTGAAGAGTCAGGTTGGAGTTGATCTGTGACAGAATCTGATCCATCAGGCTGTCGGCGTCTGTATAGTCTGTCGCCGGAACGTTCACTGTCAGAGTGGTTATGTCGTTTGCTGTGGCGTCTGATTTCAGAACGATGTCGAAGCTGACGTCCACGTCTGAGTAATATTTCAGTGTTTCAGAGTTCCATGTCTGATCCTGCTGAAGATAGAACTCGGACTGGTTGTTGTATGTCTGCACCTCGAAGGTGAAGATATCGTTATAGTTTCCTGTGAATTCGCCGTCCAGATAGGGGGTGGCTATTTCATCGCCGTTGTTTTCCGCCCATTCGCTGGGAGCGCCTATGCCCGCTTCCGCAATGTTGAAGTTAAGCGCTTCGTACAGGTTGTAGAGAGATGTGAGCACATTCACGTTGTCTCCCTTCTCTGTGACGTTCAGGTCGCCGAAGCTGACGTTTGAGTTGGCTGACATCTCCACTGTGAAGGATGTGCCGACTGATATTTCGCCCAGTGTTATGGAGACTCCGTTGGCTATGTATATTTCATCGCCTTTGTATGAGTCGCCTATTATGGGGCTGGCGGAGTTGTCGTATATTGTGTTTCCTTTTGAGTCGGTAACGTTGATGGTGATTTCTGAGGTGAGCGTATCCACGTTCACGTTTACGTTCCACTCATCGTCTCTGGTGCCGTTATAGGTTCCGGAGAACACAACGTTTTGGTCTATCTCGGCGTAGCCTATTCCTGAGTTGTTTTCAGTGATGGCGAAAGTGAGACGGCTCTCTCCGCTTCTGAGATCCTGAATCTGTATCTGACCGTTCTGGATAGAAGCGTCCACGGCGTTTCCGTAGAGAGCCTCTATGAATTCCATCATGTCGCCGACCCTTTTTTCGGTTGCCTCAGGATAGTTTGTTCCTCTGGCGTTGTCGGACTGGAAGTCGGTTCCGATCTTAGTCATCAGAGATGTGTCGTCTGTCAGCTCGGTGTTCTGGAGCTTGAAAGACACGTCATAGAGTCCGGCTCCTGTGCCGTCCACAACATTAGCGAAGACTGTGAAGCCGAGGTTTTTATCCATCAGCGCCTGATTCAGCTTGTCCTGGATGGATGCCGCGTCATCTGCCGCTGTTACGTCTATCTGCACGGGTGTGCCGTTCACATAATATTTGTATGTGCCGGCGGCGGACATGTCCACATCTGTGTGTGTGGTGGTGACCGGTCCTGTGAAATCGTCATATGACAGGTTGAATACTGTGTCTGTACCTGTGGCGGAGATGGTGGATGAGCCGAAACCGAGTGTGTTGTTCAGCGATCCTTGCACGGATATGTTTGTTTCGTCCCCTGTTCTGGAGGAGATGAACATTATGTTGTTTCCGTCTGCCACTGCGGTGATCTCTCCGCCCAGTCCCATGTCTTCCAGATCACGGTTGATGTCGAAGATCACGTTGTCCATGCTGGCGTAGCCTTTCTGATCCATAGTGATGGTGTATTCACGGCTGGCGTATGACAGAGTGATGCTTCTCTCTTCCTCAGATGCTTCGGACATGTCCAGATCGACTTTGCCGGGCGATGTCAGCTGGGCTGTACCCACGGCGTATCCGTTGTGGTCTGTGCCGGAGAATTTTATATTGTCGGCGGTACAGGCATTGGCTCCGTCTATCTGGGAGAATTTTGTGGTCTCGGATATGGTGAGACCGTTTATGGTGTTGGTTGTTGTGCCTGTTATTGTCCTGTTGGTCTCCATGTAGAGATCCTGTCCGGATACGTTAATGGTTACGGACTGGTTGGAGGCGATTTTGGATGTGATTTCGCCGTCATCCCCCTGATAGCTGATATCGTCACCGGGGACATAATAGAAGTCTATTGTGAAGTCCTCGCCGTTGTTGATGCCGTCAGGAATCACAAATCCCACTCCGAGACCTGTGTTGATAACGGTTTCGCCTGTGTATTCGGTTGTCAGCGTGGTGGATGTTCTGTTTCCGGCGGCGGTGCTCTCGTCTGAGCCGTTGCTGTCCAGAAGAACAGTGTTGTCCTCGCCGTCTTTCATGGTGACGTATGCCACGCCGTCCAGAACTGTTACGGTCGCCTTATATTTTCCCTCTTTCAGTTCGGTCATGTCGCTGTAGAGTTTTTTGGTTATTGCCTCTGTGCCCGCCTTGGATGAAGATACGGCTGAAACCTCTCTCTCTCCGCTGGTGAAGGGCTCTGTTCCTGTTTCATAGCCGGAGAAGATATATCTGTCCAGATACTGGGTATTGCCTATGTCCATCATCGCCTGATAGATGCTCAGCACTTCGCCCGCCAGAGCCTTCCGGCTGTCGGCGTTCTGTGTGTCGTTCATACCCTGTTCCGCCAGCTCGTTGAGGGCTGTGGTCAGATATTCGGAAGCGGTCTGGAGAACGCTGTCGGCTGTTTCCAGCCATGTCAGGGCGTTTTCGCCGTTTCTTTTATATTGTGTCGCCTCGTTGGACATTATCTGCATGTTATACGCTGTGAGATAATATACGGCGTCATCTTCCGGATTCAGCAGGTTTCTGCCTGCGGAAACTCTTTCATTCGCAGCTATCAGGTTTCCCAGAGTAGTGTTGAGACCCTGACTGTACATCATTGAGATCATATTGTTAGTGACTCTCATGGCTTATCTCCTGACCTGTTATCTGCCGCCGGTGCCGAGACCGTTGACCATCTTGTCCAGCATCTCGTCTATCACCGTGATAAATCTGGCGCTTGCCTCATATGCTCTCTGGAATCTCATGATGTTGGTGAGTTCCTCATCCAGAGACACGCCCGATATACTCTCCAGTTTCAGTTCATATTCATCCACAGCATTCTGCTTGGTGGCGGTATAAACGTCCGCTGTTGACTTGTCCGTGGCTATCGCCGAAACGAAAAGCGCGTAGAATCCATCCAGAGTGACGCTTGATCCGGAGAACAGGCTTTCTGATTTCAGATCAGCTATGTTGGCGGCGTTAGAGTTGTCGCCCACGGCGCCTGTTGTGGATGTCGCCAGATAGGATATGTTGTTTTTCACCAGAGCGGATACGTCTATGTCGGAAGCGTTTTTTCCTGTGAAAAAACCGTATGTTCCGGAGGCGACCAGAAAGCCTGATGTGTCCTCGGAAAATGTGAATGTGTATCCTGATTCCGATGTAATTTTTATTGTATTGTCTTCCGACAGAGACGCCTGAATAAGCCCGCCGTTGGGGTTGCCGTCCGCATCGGATATTTTATCTATAATAGATTTAAGACTGTCTGTATCGGGATCAACCTCTATGTCGAGGTTGTCCACGAGGTTTCCCTCGCTGTCGTATACGGATATACGCATAACTCCGTTGGTTATGGTGGATGTGCCGAATGTTCCTGCGGCGGAGTTCAGTGCGTATGTGGCGTTGGGCACGCCGTTGGATGATGTCACCTGTGTGAGCTGTTCGGTACCCTGACCCACGGAGTGCAGCTCGTTTGTGGATGTTATCAGCACTGAAGCCAGCTCGTTCAGAGAGTCCATATATCCCTGAAGCACGTCATCTCTCAGATCGATATAGGCGCCGATAACGCCGGATTTGAAAGAACTGGTGATATCCACGCCTTCTGTTCTGGTGTCGGATGTGTTCCAGTAGATGCTGTATGTGTTGTCCTCACCGGAAGTCTGTGCGGCGCTGAGTGTGAACGACTGTCCGTCATCCACCAGCGTATGTCCGTTGATGAACACTGATATCTGACCGTTCGCGTCCTCGCTGGAGTTGAAGTTGGTGTATTGAGCCAGCTCGTCCAGCAGGTTTTCCCTGTTGTCACGGAGGTCGTTAGCTGTGATGCCGGTGACCTCGATGGCTGCTATCTCGCCGTTCAGATAGGCGATGTTCTGTGAGATTTCGTTTATTCTGTCGACATATGCGCCGACCTGATCGTTGCATGAGCTCTGAAGCTCCTCCAGCTCGCCGTAGCTCGCTCTGAGTTTTTCAGCCAGAATAGCCGCTGTTTCCACAACGGTCTGTTTCTTGATCTCTGCTTCGTCAGATTCGTCTGTGGCGGTGTTCGCCAGATCGCTCCATGCGTCAAAGTAGTTCGCCATGGCCTCGCCCAGACCGGAACCGTCCTCCAGCTCGTTGAAATATATCTCAACTGCCTCCAGCTCATCCTGCATTGTGGAATAGTAGTAGAGGTCCGAGCTCTCGGTTCTCAGTGTGGCAGCCAGCAGACTGTCATATACCTGTGTAACATCCTCAATGGTAACACCGGTGCCGAACACGCCTTTAGACGTCACCTGAGACAGTGATGTGGAGAGGGCTACCCTCTGGCGTGTGTATCCTTCTGTGTCTATGTTTGTAATGTTGTTACCGGATACGTTGATCTGCGCCTGAGTGGCGAAAAGACCGGAAACTCCGGTTGATAACATTGTTAACAGGTTTGACATGGCTGACTCCTTGTGTCCTTACACTTAACCTGTCTGGCAGATGGTAGAGGTTCTGACAGTTTTGTACGCTTTGTTCATGCTGTAGGTGTTTCTGCCGCCCACGCCCAGCTTTGTGAAAAGCCCGTTGATGAGAGACATGTTTGACTTGAAGAGGATTTTCAGCGCTGTGTTCAGCGATGTAACCTCTTTTGTGAGATCCATCAGCTCGTTTCTGAGCGCCATCAGCTCAGTGGAGTATTCCCCCGCCATGTCTCTGGCGATGGTTTCCACACGCAGTCCGTCCACTCCGCTGTCTTTTTCAATCCTGCGGATACAGTTGACGAATGCTTCACTGAGAAACTTCTCTTTATATGTGAGAGTATCTTTTGTCTTAGCAAGCTCATTTGTGAGTTTTGAATCCCATTTGATAGCCGCTTCTTTCTCTTCCTTCAGGATAGAGACCATTTCTGTGTACAGCTTGATCTGGGACTGCATTATTTCGATTAAAGCGGTGATGTTTTCCATCTCATACCTCCGTTTGGTACGGTAGTTATGAGATACAGAAGAATTAACGGGTTAGATTAAGTTTTTAGATTGAAAAGTTCAGCGAGCCGCTAAACACTACGCCCCTATGGGACGATAATGTTAGAACAGTCCGTCTATGGCTGTCTGAACTATTTTTTCCGCAATCTGCTGTCCGGACACGTTGTATTGGCCGTTTTCGATTTTGCTTTTCAGCTCGGCGACCAGATCTGTCCTGACATCAGGTGTGCTCTGAAGGCTGCTTTTCACGCCTGCCAGCTCCTTAGCGCTATCAGAGAGTGATACGGAATCAGACGCCGATGTGCTTTCGGATGCGGAGGAGCCGGAAGATACTTTTTTCTTCTCTGCTGTATCGTTCAGTTTGTTTAAGCCAGCTTGAGTGGCTTGTTGCTCAATTCTCATTTCAGCCTCCGGTACCTACTTCATATCGGAATCTTTCTCTAAAACTTTAGCAGTTTTCGCCTGGTTTATCCAGTAAAAAAAACTTTTTCCCCGTCTACCCTGTACTCATATTCTTCTAGTTAATTCCTGTTATATCAGAAGCAACATCCGTGCCATTTATTTGCTGTCTTAATCTGAGAAAATCGTTAGTTGAGGTAGCTGTTTTTTCCCCTTGAGGGAAATTATTTCCTTCGCTCTGAGAAACGTATTTGCTCATGTTGTCGTACATCATTTTAGACAGACCCACGCTGCCTGTTTTTGTAAAGTCGGCGGCTATCTGTCCGTGGAGCATCTGGGTGAATATCTGTTCTCCCTGATTTTTCTTAATAAGCCCGCCGTCCATGGAGGAGACTGTCTCCTGCATCACGTCAAACACTTTGGACAGGAAGAAGGACTCGAAGCCGTCACAGGCTTTTTTCAGTTTTTCGTTCTTGTCGTGTGTGTAGTTCAGCGAGTTTTCAAGTACGGCGAGATCCATTACATCACCTGTAATTCGCCGTGCAGA
The DNA here is from genome assembly GCA_050251875.1 of Deferribacterales bacterium. GTDB lineage: Bacteria > Chrysiogenota > Deferribacteres > Deferribacterales > Geovibrionaceae > Seleniivibrio. Next base: position 73,484 of record JBFWMA010000005.1, read on the forward strand.
GCGCCGGCTGATTTTATCGCCTGAAGTATCGATATCAGGTCTCTGGGTGTCACGCCTATGGAGTTCAGAGCTTTAACCAAGTCGCTGATGCTCACGCCCTCGGGAACAACCATCAGTTTGGCGTTCTCTTCGGTTACTGTGACGTTGGTCTGCTGGTTGGTCTGTGTTGTGGTGTCGCCCAGAAAGTTCTGGTCTTTATTAACCTCAACTGTGGAGTTGATGTTGATAGTCAGGTTTCCGTGTGAAACAGCCACTGTGTTGATGCGGACGTCTGCGCCCATTACTATTGTGCCTGTGCGCTCATCCACAACCACTTTTGCGAGGTTGCTGGGCTCTATCTGCGCGTTCAGCACTGTATCCAGATAGACATAATAGTCTGATGTCTTGTCTCTGGGGACTATAACCTGCACTGTGGTGGGTGATGTTATGGAAGCCACGTTAGAGCCTATCAGGCTGTTGATGGCGTTTTTCGCTTTTACTATGTCAGACAGATTGCTCTGTTTGAAGTTAAGAGTGATATTTGTCTCGTCCATGTTATAGGGAACTTCTTTCTCCACTATGGCGCCGTTGGGTATCATGCCCACTGTGGGGTGGTTTTTGATGGTTCCGGCTCCGGCTGCGGCAACGTTCATCCCGCCCACGGAAACAGGTCCCTGACCCACAGCGTATACCTGTCCGTTAGCCGCTGAGAGGGGAGTCATCAGAAGAGTTCCGCCCTCCAGACTTTTTGAGTCGCCCACGGATGATACCACCACGTCCACTTTAGAGCCGGGACGGGCAAAGGGTGTCAGCTTGGCTGTCACCATAACTGCGGCAACGTTTTTCACCTTTACGGCGTTTTTATCCACGGTGATTCCCATTCTCTCCATCATGTTCACCAGAGACTGAACGGTGAAATCCGTACCGCTCTTGTCTCCAGTGCCGTTCAGACCAACCACCAGACCGTATCCGATCAACTGGTTGTCCCTGATTCCTTCCACGTTGGAGATATCTCTGATTTTAACCAGAGCGAAAGCGCTCTGAGCTGTTATTAAAAGTATAGCGGCGGTTATAAGCAGTCTTTTCACTTTGTTCCCCCTTAGAAAGGCATGATCCAGTTAAGCAGTGTGAGAAGCCAGCCGGGTTTGTTGGCGTCTGTTAGCATGCCGGAACCGCTGTAGGCGATCTTGGCATCGGCTATGGATGTTGAGTTCACTGTGTTGCTGGCGTCTATATCCTTCTGGCGGACTATGCCGCTGAGTGTGATGGTCTGTTTTTCGTTGTCCACTATGATCTCTCTGTGTCCCTCTATCACCAGGTTTCCGGAGGGGAGAACCTGTGTCACTCTGGCTGCTATTGTGCCTGTGATGGTGTCGGCTTTAGACTTGGTTCCGCTGCCTGTGAATGAGCTGGATGAGCTCAGGTCGTTGTCCAGACTGAGCGGGTTGCCTGTGCCCAGAAAGTTGCTCACGCCGAGGTTTGTTCCCATTCCCAGCAGACTGGTGAGAGTGGATGAGTTAGCCGCTGATTTGTTGGTGTTTGTTGAGTTTGAGTTGGATGCAGTGGTGCTCTCCACGATGTTCACCGTGAGGATGTCGCCGATGTGTCTGCCTTTATAGTCCAGAAACAGACTGCCCTGCGCTCCTGTCTCGTTCCACAGTGAGGCTGAAGGTTTCTGCTCTTCCTGCATTCTTTTATAGTCTTCGAGTTCCTTGCGATAGCTGTTTGTCAGCGCATCGTTCTGAAACTCCTGTTTCTTTGCGCATCCTGTGGTGGTTATGATAACTGCCATAAGCAGAAGAACCGCTCTTTTCATAGTTTCTTACCTCGTGATAAGTCTTTTTATGTTACTTATCAAAAAGTATGCCAGAAATATGGGAAAAATGAGGAGGGTTGACAGTCAAGTGTTATCTGATGTTTACGAAGACTCTTCGTCCCTGTTTGTATTCGCCTCGGATAATTTTGCCGCTTGCGGTGTTTTCCACTCGGACAATTTTTCCTTCATAGGCGTCTTCCTGAAGAACGCCGGACGCGAATATTTCCAGACCGTTGGATTTGTATACTATGGTTACGGATGTGTCTTTCATGGCGTCCGGTTTTCTCTCCACCACGGATGTGGTGACGGGTCTGGCGGACGAGATGTTCTGTCTGGCGACAAAGCCTTGGGGGGATGTGATGGGGTCGCCGTGCACCTTAGACAGGTCGGTGCGGAAGAGAGCCACCTTGTCGGCGATCTCTTCGCCTTTTTTCACCGGAGCGGTGGTTACATACAGGTCTTTGAAAGCGGTGATGGATACGCTGTAGTTGGATTTTTTGAACCCGTTGTCCAGTGTCACGGAGATGTTTCCGAACCTCTGAACGGGTATGTCTATGGTGTATTTCTGATCTTCGGCGGTGTAGAACTCTCTGGACATTCTGACAGTGTCCACTTCCACATCCATCTCGGGATACATCACGGCGAGCTGGTTTTTCAGGTCTTCTTTCAGCCTGTCCTCGGTTATCAGATATCCTCTTCTTTTGAATGTGACTTCGCCGGGCTGAGCTCCCCTGATGCCGTATTTGTTTATGATATACAGAGACATCTGCCTGTTGATAATTTTTTCCTGTCCATAGTCCAGCCCGCAGAAGATATCGTCATTGATGCCGATAGCCGGGAAGATATCTCTCAGGGTTACGCACTCTGAGTCTATCAGCAGTGTGGCGGCATTGGCTGAGAACACCGCTGCGGCGGAAAAAAAAGCGACAAGCAGAAATCTTTTAAGCATTATATATTACCTTTTGAGACTGTTAACCACCTGAAGCATGTCGTCCGCTGTCTGGATGGCTTTTGAGTTGATCTCATACGCTCTCTGGGCGGTGATCATATTCACCATATCTTCTACCACGCTTACGTTGGACATTTCAAGAACTCCCTGCGCCACGCTGCCGAAGTTCTCCTCGCCGGGTGTGCCTGTCACGGGGTCTCCGCTGGCTCCTGTGGGCAGATAGAAGTTTTTGCCGACAGATCTCAGACCGGCGGGGTTGATGAATCTCGCCAGCTCTATCTGACCGATCTCCTGAGCTTCGTTCTGGTTGGGCAGGGTTACGCTGATGGTTCCGTCCTCTCCGAATGTGATAGCTGTGGTGTCGTCCGGCACTGTAACCGCCGGCTCCAGCAGATATCCGTTTTCATTCACCAGGTTTCCGTTGGAATCGATTTTCAGAGATCCCGCTCTGGTGTAGCCTATCTCGCCGTTGGGCAGGGTAAACTGAAAATATCCGTCACCTTCTATGGCGATATCCAGATCCACGTCAGTGGACTGAAAACTGCCCTGTGAGTGGACTTTTTCTATAGCGGAAACTTTTGTACCAAGACCCACCTGAATACCTGTGGGGTGTGTGAGTCCTGCGGCGGAGATAGAACCGGCGGGTTTGATCTCCTGATATATGAGGTCCTGAAAGAACGCTCTGGACTTTTTAAAGCCCACGTTGTTTACGTTTGCCAGGTTGTTGGATATGGTATCTATGTTTGTCTGCTGAGCTGTCATGCCGGAGGCGGCTGTCCATAATGTTCTAAACATCTATATACTCCTTAACTGAATGAACCGACTGTATTTATCGCCTGATTGTTCATGTCGTCTATAGACTGAACAAGTTTCTGATATGTTTCAAATTCTCTGTTGGCTTCTACCATCCTCACCATTTCCTGCATGGGGTTGACGTTGCTGCCTTCCAGAAATCCCTGCTCCAGACCGGGATACTGGGAATCCTCAGGAACAGTGTCTATGGCGGCGAAGAGGTTGGAGCCTATCTTCTGAAGATTTTTTGTGTCTTCGAACTGGGCTATGGCAATTCTGCCTGTCGCCACTCCGTCCACATAAATCTCGCCGGTGTCTGACACATCGAACGTGCCGTCCTGATTAACAGGGATCGGCTGAGCGGTTGTGAGGCTGGACATCACTTTGTATCCTTCCTGAGTCGCCAGATCACCGTCTGTGTCCACAGTGAAATCGCCGTTTCTGGTGAATCGTATCCCGAAAGGAGTGTCCACGGCGAAATAAGCGTCCGGATTGGTGAGCGTCAGATCCAGATTTCTGCCTGTCTCTTTCATGTAGCCGATGCTGAAATCAGTGGAGATGTCGTCCAGTCTGGTTGTGGCGTTTATCATCTTGTTGTAGTCGCTGTTTCTGATGATGTCGTCCGGCGATCCGGTGGGGTTCGCCAGATACTGGGAAAAAGTAGCCACATCCCTTTTATATCCTTTGGTGTCGATGTTGGCGAGGTTGTTCGCTATGACATCGACCCTCTTCTGCTGCATCATAAGTCCGCTGGTGGCGGTATAGAGTCCGTTCAGCATGTTATTTTTCCTCCTCGGGAAATTGTTGGGCGAGGTTTTCTTTTTGAGTCAGATACATTTCCTTCGCCTTTGCCATCGCCTTTTGCAGATCGGATGGCTCTCCGTGAGCCTCGGGCAGTCCTTTTGTCAGTATATAGCTGATGCCTTTCATGGTGAGGGTTCTCACCGGGCGGGCGTCTTTTTCGGAGTAGTACCAGAAATTTCTGTCGGATGAGCTTTCCACCCGGACAGAGGAGATGAAGACGGGCATGTCCAGCTTATTCATTATAGAGAAGGAGACGCTGGAGAAATTTGTTCCGTGTCTTCTCTCGAAAGATTCCCTGATATTCATCACGGCGATGTAGTCCGCCTGGTTGATATCGTCCACGGGGATAGCGTATTTGCCCATGGCGAGGAAATTTGTCAGCTGGCGCTTAAGCTGGGTGTCGAAGTAATATTTTCCGCCGCTGTCTGTGATTCTCGGCGGAACAATATATATAAATCTGCCGGGCTCCAGAGTCTTGGCGGCGGCGGAGTCATATGCGGTTATTTTTTCCTTTGTTTTGTCTATCAGCAGGGATGATATGTTGGAGTTGATCTCTATAGAAGCCAGCACCAGAAAGTATCCGGTGTTCAGGTCTATGATGTCTCCCACGGTGTTGTTGACCACTGTGGTGGAATCATCCAGCAGTGTGACCGCCTTGTCCACGCATCCGGTCATCAGCATCATCGCTATCATCAGAACAGGAAATATTTTCAGCATGATTTACTCCTTGAATGTGTAGAAGCAATGAATATGCCATAAAAACACAGTTGCAAACTGTTTGCATCTGTGATACCAATTTATCATGGAAAAATGTAAAGCGGATAACCTGCTTAAGGTTACAAATACCGTAAAAACTGAGTCCAGGGAGGAGCTGCTGAGGCTGATACTCGACAGTGAGTCTCCTATGACAGCAAGCGATTTGCATAATATGGTGAAAGATAAGGGGACAGACCTTGCCACCGTATACCGCGCGCTGAAGGTTTTTACCGAAAAGGGTCTGGTGAGAACGGTTCATGCCGAGGGCTCTCAGGTTTTTTATGAAAAATCCTGCGAGCACAACCCGCCTCATCCCCATTTTTTCTGCGAATCCTGCGGAAAGCTGGAGTGCATGAAACCCTATGGTTTCGATGAGTCGGCTCTTTTTATGAGGCTGGCGAAGGACAGGGATGTGCGTTCGGTTGAGCTTGTAATGAAAGGGAGGTGTACGGTATGTACAGGTTAATTATTTTTTGTTTTGCGGCGCTGTTCGCTCTGCCGGCTTTTGCCCGTGTGAGCGTAGTGGTGACCCTGACCCCTCAGAAATATGTTGTCTCAAACATTGCTAAGGACAAGGCGGATGTGAGCGTGATGGTTCCCGCCGGTTCCAGTCCCCACACATATGAGCCGAAACCGAGACAGATGGCGGAGCTTTCTAAAGCGGATATTTATCTGTCCATCGGCGATCCGTCCGAGCACGCCTGGCTGGACAAGTTCGCCGATATGAATAAGAAGATGCTGATAGTTCACACGGACAAAGGCATTAAAAAACTGGATATGGCGGAGCATCACCATCATGACGAAGATGGTGACCACGATGAGCACGGAGATCATGATGAACACGGCGAGCACGAAGACCACGATGACGATCACGGACACGATCACGAGCACGGGATGAAAGACCCTCATATATGGCTCGATCCTATCCTGCTGAGCGTTCAGGCGGACGCCGCAGCTAAGGCTCTGGTGAAGGCTGATCCCGCTAACGCCTCTTTTTACGGGGCTAACCTGAAAAAATTTCAGGGCGAGATGAAGTCTCTGGATAAAAAAATATCCGCCATGGCTCAGAAGACCAAAAATAAGAAATTTATGGTATTTCACCCGTCATGGGGCTATTTCGCCGCCAGATACGGATATGAGCAGATTCCCGTAGAGGTGGACGGCAAAGCGCCGAAAGCTCAGGAGCTGGTGGAGCTGATCCATACAGCGAAAGAACATAATCTGAAGATAGTATTTGTTCAGCCTCAGTTTTCTAAAAAAGAGGCGGAAACCATAGCCAAAGAGGCGAAAGCGAAGGTTTTTCCCATAGATCCGCTGGCGGAAAACGTGGGCGATACGCTCATCAGAGCGGCTAAGGCCATTTACGATAATCAGTAAATTAAACTATATTGTCATTGCGAGCAAAGCGAAGCAATCTTATACGTCTGTTTGAGATTGCTTCGTCGTTTGAACTCCTCGCAATGACGTAATTTATATCTCTATTTCTTAAAGTAAAAATTCTCGCCGTTTATGTCGGTTATCTCAAAATTATCAGTGCCGGCGTCTTTCAGCTTTTCCTGAACCAGCGATTCCGTCACGCCGAATACCATTGAAATATCTTTTACGCTGCACGGGCGCATGGATAGCAGGCGCTCCATTTCATCAGCTGTCATTGATCCGCCTGAGAAATCCCTTATGTAGTTGCCGACCGGCTCAACATTTATGCCTTTTGATTTCAGATACAGCGCTGTGTCGATGAGAAACTCCGGCGCCACCGTCACCGCTCTGGAAAAAGCGGGCGGGCGGTGCACTGTGTTCAGCTGGACTATTTCGTAGTCGCACTGTTTTATTACATCGGCGATTTTTTCTATCTCATCTCTGTTGTCGTTGACGCCTCTGCACAGGAGTATTTCTATGAGCAGGCGTCCTTTATATTCTTTAGAGAAATCTATGAGCGCCCTGTTGATCTCTTCTATGTCGAGAGATCTGTGGGGAGCGCAGATATGTTTATATGTGTCTTTTGTGGCGGCGTCTATGCTGGGCACTACCACATCGGCGTTCCTCAGCTCCCGTCTGACATTTTCGTCTGTCATCAGTGTGCTGTTGGTGAGCACGCCCACAGGTATGTCCACAAATTTCTTCGCCTCATTAATTATGTAGCCCAGATCGGAAGAGAGTGTGGGTTCGCCCGCTCCCGTGATGGTTACTATATCCAGCCCGTCTTTAAGACCGGGGTAAAACTCCCTCAGCTCCGCTATGATCTCGTCCGGGTCATAGAATCTCTGGCGCTCCGTTGTGCATGAAGTTGTTCTGCCCACCTCGCAGTAGATGCAGTTCAGTGTGCATATCTTATGCGGGATGATATCCACCCCCAGCGACCTTCCGAGCCTTCTGGAGGGCACAGGTCCGAACAGATAGCGGTATCCCTTTGATTTTTCGTACATTTTATCCACCTGAATGAAACTATAATAATATATTAGTCATGCTGTACAAAAATGCAATAACGGTGTTATAATGAGTATAGGTGTAAAATCTTATCTGGAGGTAGATGATGAGTCTGAAAGAGATCATGCGTACCTGCGGAGTCAGCAGAAGAGATTTTCTGCAATACTGTACAGCAGTTGGAGCGACACTCGCTCTGCCCGCTGCCTTCACTCCACAGATAGCCGACGCCCTGGAAAACGAGGATAACAGACCTCCTGTTGTCTGGATGGAATTCCAGAGCTGTTCAGGAGACACAGAAGCGATACTTCGTTCCGGTCGCCCCAAAATAGGCGAACTGATACTGGATGTTATTTCTCTCGATTATAACGAGGTGGTGATGGCCGCATCCGGACATCTGGCGGAAGAGGCGAAGAACGCCACGCTGGAAAACTATAAAGGTAAATATCTTCTTGTCATAGAGGGTGCTGTGCCTGTGGATGATGACGGCGTATACTGTTGTGTGGCAGGCGATTCCGCCGTTAACCATCTGAAAAAAGCCGCCGCCGGCGCCGCCGCAGTTATCTGCGTGGGCAACTGTTCCTGCTATGGCGGTATCCCCGCCGGACATCCCAACCCCACAGGGGCGAAGGGTGTTCAGGATATTATAAGCGGAGTTCCCATAGTGAACCTGCCCGGATGTCCTATGAACGCTGACAACCTCACCGCTCTGGTGGTACATTTCCTCGTTTTCGGGGCTCTGCCCGCCGTGGACAGACATCTGAGACCGAAATTCGCTTACGGCAAACGTATTCATGACAACTGCGAGCGCAGAGCGCACTTCGATGCCGGACAATACGTTGAAAAATGGGGCGATGACGCCCATAAACAGGGCTGGTGCCTGTATAAAATGGGATGTAAAGGTCCCGAAACCTTCCACAACTGCCCGACAATCAGATTTAACGATGGTCTGAGCTGGCCTGTTATGGCAGGACACGGATGCGTGGGCTGTGCCGAGCCAGGCTTTGTGGACACTATGGCGCCCATATACCGCAGACTGCCCGCTGTTCCCGGATTCGGCGTGGAATCCACAGCGACCAAGCTGGGTATAAAAGTAGCCGCCGGAGCCGCTGTGGTATTCGGTGTGCACGGCATCATAAACCTCTTCCGCAACAAAGGTGTTGTGAAGGAAGTGGAGAGCGAACACCTTGATAATAAAAACGAAGGGGGCAAATAATGTCTGACAGGATTGTTGTTGACCCTATTACCAGAATAGAGGGACACCTGCGTATCGAGGCGAAGGTGGAGAACGGAGTAATCACAAACGCTTTCGCCAGCGGAACCATGTTCAGAGGCATCGAAAAGATTCTTCAGGGCAGAGATCCCAGAGACGCATGGTATATCACACAGAGATTCTGCGGGGTCTGCACCACAGTGCATTCCATCGCGTCCATCAGAGCCGTTGAAAATGCTCTGGATATAAAAATTCCTTTTAACGCCGAGCTGATCAGAAACATAATAATGGGTTCACAGTGCATTCAGGACCACGTTATACATTTCTATCACCTGCACGCTCTTGACTGGGTGGACATAGTGAGCGCTCTGAGCGCCGACCCCGCCAAGACTGCTCAGCTTCAGCAGTCCATATCCGACTGGAAGTACAGCGGCGAATCATATTTCAAATCAGTTCAGGACAGACTGAAAGCCTTTGTCAGCACAGGCAGGCTCGGACCTTTTTCCAACGCCTACTGGGGACACAGCGCATATAAACTCCCGCCGGAAGCCAACCTGATGGCGGCGGCTCACTATCTTCAGGCTCTGGAGATTCAGAAAGAGATCATCAAGATACACGCCGTGCTGGGCTCAAAAAACCCGCACCCGCAGACATTCCTTGTGGGCGGTATGGCTATCCCGATCGATCCCAACAGTCAGAATGCTCTGAACGCCGACAAGATAGCTATGATGCAGGAATATAATAAGATAGCTAAAGAGTTTGTGGAAAAAGTATATATTCCCGATGTGCTCGCTGTCGCCCCGTTCTATCTGGACTGGGCTGGCATAGGCGCCGGACATAAAAACTATATGTCATACGGCGAATATCCCGAGACACAGAAAGGCTATCCCGAAGATATGTGGCTTCCCGCAGGTATCATCAAGGGCGGCGACCTCTCTAATGTAATAGAGGTGGATCAGTCAAAAATAGCCGAAGACTGCGCTCACTCATGGTACGCTGACAAAACAGCCCGTCACCCCTATGACGGAGCGAGCGACAAAAACTATACAGGTCCTAAGCCTCCTTATGATTTCCTCGATGTGGAGCAGAGCTATTCTTATGTGAAAGCTCCCAGATATGAGGGAGAGCCTATGGAGGTCGGTCCGCTGGCGAGAGTGCTGGTGGCATACGCCAAAGGACACAAAGAGATAAAACCCGTTGTGGATGCCGTGCTGAGCAAACTGGGCGCAGGTCCCGAGGCACTGTTTTCCACACTGGGCAGAACAGCCGCCCGTGCCATAGAAACACTGGTTATGACTGCCAGAGTGGACAAATGGATAGGCGAGCTGGCGGAGAGTATTAAAGGCGGCGACTACAGTATTCACGCCGGAGAGAAATGGGAACCCGATTCATGGCCTAAATCAGCCAAGGGATACGGATGGCACGAAGCGCCCAGAGGCGCTCTGGGTCACTGGATCGTCATTGAGGACGGAGCTATCAAGAACTATCAGGCGGTCGTTCCCAGCACATGGAACGCAGGTCCCATGGACACGGGCGATGTACACGGACCCTATGAGCAGGCGCTCATCGGTACACCCATAGCCGATCCGGATAAGCCTCTTGAGATACTCAGAACCATTCACTCATTCGATCCCTGTCTGGCATGCGCCGTGCATGTTGTGGACGAAAAGGGCATCGAGCGAAGCAAAGTAAAAATTCTGTAAAACAACAGCTATCATCAGCTGAATGAGCGGAAGGTTATCCTTCCGCTTTTTTTTTATTAAATTTTGTCAAAATAAGATTGAAAGTATAATATAATTATTTATAATTTATTTTGATGCGTGAAAGTAAAATAAGCGTAGATTGGGTGCAGCTATGAAAATTGAGAATTTTAAATCCGGTACGAACAAAAAACAGTATAAATACAGCAGTTTCTCACCTGTTTTTGTAAATATAGAGTGGGGCTGGGACAATGCCAAGATAAGCACTCTGCTGGAAAACGCCGTAAAATCTCTCAGTCAGCTCGATGCCTTTGCCAACATTGTGCCTAATGTCGATCTTTTTGTCAAAATGCACGTTGCGCTGGAGGCTAACCAGTCAAGTAAAATAGAGGGAACACAGACCAGTATTGATGAGGCTGTTATGGATGAAGAATATATCCAGCCTGAAAGAAGGGACGACTGGAAGGAAGTCAATAACTACATAAAGGCGATGAATACAGCCATTGCTGAGCTTGAAAGTCTGCCTCTGTCTGTCAGGCTTCTAAAAAATACTCACGCCATTCTGATGTCAGGTGTCAGAGGAGAGTATAAACAGCCGGGAGAGATACGTAGAAGCCAGAACTGGATAGGCGGAACATGTCTTAATGACGCTGTTTTTATTCCTCCACATCACGACGAGCTGCCTGAGTTGCTCAGCGATCTGGAAAAGTTTTGGCACAATGAAGATATATATGTGCCACATCTTATCAGAGCGGCGATAAGTCATTATCAGTTTGAAACGATACACCCGTTTTTGGATGGTAACGGTCGTATAGGACGTCTGCTTATTACATTATATCTATTGGACTGCGGGATGCTGAAAAAACCTGTTCTGTATCTGTCTGATTATTTTGAAAAGCATAAAGGCGCTTATTATGATGCGCTTACGGCAGTGAGAACCTCAAACGATATCACCCACTGGATATGTTTCTTTTTGATTGCGGTGACGGAGACGGCAAACAAGGGGCGTGAGACATTTAACGGGATTTTGAAACTCAAAGATGAGCTTGATAACTGGATAGTGACTTTAGGCAGAAGAGCGAAAAGCGCTAGAAGGCTGGCTCTGTTGCTTTATCAGAAACCGGTTATTAACTCTAACGATGTTGCAAAAGAGCTTGGTTTGACTGTTAAGTCGTCTCTGGCTATTATCTCCGAATTTGAGAACGCTGGTTTTTTAAAAGAAATGACAGGGTATAAGAGAAATAGGATGTATGTTTTTACAAAGTATCTGGTGCTTTTTGTGAAATAGAGTTAATGAGTATAAAAGTAAATTATAATATTTCTTAATTTACTTTTATTGATATAAGTAAAATAAGAAAGGCGGTCAGTTGACCGCCTTTCTTATTATGTTTTGCGTAAAAAGTTCGTCCTGAACTTTTTACGATAACGCTTCATTTCGGCAAAGCCTTATTCCGCTCATGTGCCGTTCGTTTAAGCAGATAAATCTGCTTTCGCTCACTTCACGGACTTCATCCATGAAGTCTGGCAAATACTATTTTCCATGGATGGATAAATTCCCACAGTAATTAGAATATAGCGTGAGCTACTATGCCGGATAAGTCCTCCGGTCCTTGCAGCTTAAATTTCTGCTTGCCGCCGATGACAATTTCGGGCGGATTAATCGTGCCGTACTCGGCAGGAGATGTCTCTTTGGAAACATCCACGAGATAGAGATCGATCTTTCCGCCGTATTTAGAAATAAGCTCGTCAGCTTTTGCAGGTGTGGTTTTGTCAGTGTCGCCGTTGTAGAACAGCTCTATCTTCAGCATGGCTTGCCTCCTTCGTATGTCTATTAAATTAAGCTCAAAAATAACTCCTGATATTTTTGAGTAACGCAAATCTCAGGCTAAGCCTTTATTTGCTCACACTTCATCGTTTTTAGCGGTAAACCGCATGAAAACGCTTCCGTGAGGAACATCCTGTCCCTAATAATTAATTTTACCACCATTGCGAGCCTATGCAATATATGATTATTTTGTATTTCATATCATTGACTATAAAATTACACTGTAGTATCGTTGAAATGCTGTCTTTAAATATTGCAGGTGATAAATATGCTGAAAAAATTTCTCATGGCTCCCGGGCCAACGCCTGTTCCGGAAAAAGTCCTTCTGGAAATGGCTAAACCTATAATACATCACAGAACAGACGAGTTTTCTAAAACTTTCGCCGAGGCGGCGGAGGGTCTTAAAAAAGTATTCAACACTAAAAAAGAAGTTCTGATGCTCGCCGGAAGCGGTACAGCCGCCATGGAAGCAGCGGTTATCAATACTCTGAACCCCGGCGACAAGGTGCTGGTCATCAACGCCGGAAAGTTCGGTCAGCGCTGGAGAGATATTTCCAAAGTATATGGAATGGAAGTAGTCACTCTGGACATGGACTGGGGACTGTCAGTGAAACCTGAGCAAGTTGAGAGCTTTCTGATAGCCAACCCCGACACCAGAGCTGTCATGATTCAGGGAAGCGAAACATCCACCACAGCCTATCATCCTATCAAAGAGATAGGTCAGATTATAAAATCAAAACCCGACACTATATTTATAGTGGACGGAATCACATCCATCGGCGTTCACGAAACCATGATGGACGAGTGGGGCATAGACATAGCCGTCACAGGCTCACAGAAAGCGTTTATGCTGCCCCCGGGTCTCGCCTTTATAGCGCTCAGCGACAAGGCGTGGTCATTCTGCGAAAAAGCGAAAATCCCCAGATATTATCTGGATCTGCGCCGTGAGCTGAAATCCCAGCTTCAGGCGACAACAGCCTACACCCCCACGGTGACACTCATCAACGGGCTCAAGGTTGTTCTGGACATGATGTTCGAGGAAGGGCTCGAAAACGTGTATAAAAGACATCAGGTGAACGGAGACGCCACCAGAGCTGCTGTTCAGGCGCTCGGGTTCAGGCTGCTGGCTGAGTGTCCGTCCAATGCCGCCACAGGATTTTTCCTGCCGGAAGGATTCGAGGGCGGAAAATTCGCTAAATATATGAGAGAAAAAGTGGGCATAACATATGCCGGCGGTCAGGATCACCTTAAGGGCAGGATTCTGCGCATCTCTCACCTCGGATATCATGACGCCTTCGACACCATCACAGCCATCAGCGGCATTGAGATGGGGCTGGCGAAGTTCGGAGTGGATATCAAGCTGGGCGCAGGTGTCACCGCCGCTCAGGAAATACTGAAAAACTACATCGGGGAATAAATGACACGCAACATGATGCCGAACTCCGCCGGAAACATGGCACCCGGCAGATCGGTAAAAATGAACCGCATAGAGAAGGCTATAAAGGATGTCGTGCAGTCCTATGGCTATATGGATATCTTCCTGCCTATCTATGAGTATTATGACGTGCTGAAAGAGACCATGAACGATTTCAGGGACGAGAACCTCATTAGGTTCATAGACAGAAACACGGGTAAATCTCTTGTTCTGCGTCCGGATTTCACTCCGCAGGCGGCAAGGTATTTTGCCAACTATATGAGTGATTTTGCTCTGCCTGTCCGTCTCAGCTATGACGGCAGAGTGTTCCGCAATGTTGATCTGGACAAGGGCGTTAAGTCCGAAAAACTCCAGGTTGGCGCTGAGCTGTACGGCAACAGCATGCTGGACGCCGACACAGAGATGATTCTGATGGCAAAGAGAGTTTTTAAGACTCTGAACATAGAGGGATGCAAATATGTCTTCGGGCACAGCGGTTTCACCAGACGGGTTCTGGAGCTGGCAGGGGACGACAGGGCGCAGTATCACAAACACCTGGACGCAAAAAACGTTACGGCTGTGAGCGCCATGTATCCGGCTGACACTGCCAGAGACAAGTTCTTCCGCTTTCTCCCCAGAGCTTTCGGCTCTATGGACACTGTGGAGGCTCTGGAAAAAATCTGCTCGTTCGATCCGGTTCTGAAAGAGACAGTGGGATATATCAAAACGCTGTTCACCAGACTGATCGACATGGGGCTGGACGCGAAATCAATGGTTTTTGACGCCTCCGAGTCCGCCGGGCTGGATTATTACACCGGAATAACTCTGGGCGTTCTCCACGCTAAAGTGGGCGAAAAGCTCGCCGTGGGCGGCAGATATGACAATCTGACAGCCAATTTCGGACGTGAGGCGTGCGCCTGCGGTATGGTCTTCTACATAGAGGAGATATATGCCGTGGACACAGCCGAAGCGGGACAGAAAGAGATCGACTGGCTGGTTGTGGGCGAAAAAAACTTTTCTAAATGCGAAGAGCTGATAGAGAAGGGACACAGTGTGTTCTATGCCGGCGATGAACAGGAAAAACAAGATTTGTTAAACAGTTACAATTTCCGTAATACACTTTCATGAGGTAAAATTATATGAGCTGTACAGTAGTTCTGGGCGCCCAGTGGGGCGATGAGGGAAAAGGCAAAGTCGTAGATCTCAGCACAGTAGACGCAGATGTAGTGGTACGCTATTCAGGCGGTCATAATGCCGGACACACTGTTGTTGTCGGCGGAACAAAATATGTGCTCCACCTGATCCCCTCAGGCATCATTCACACAGGAAAGATCAACATCATCGGCAACGGTGTTGTTATCGCTCCCGATGCTCTTATCGAAGAAATGGAAGGGCTGAAAAAACAGGGCGTGGTTTTCGATGAAAACTTTTACATCAGCAAAAGAGCCCACGTTATTATGCCCTATCACAAGACCATAGATCTCCTCCGTGAAGAACTTAAAGGCAAAAAGAAGATCGGTACCACCGGAAGAGGAATCGGACCTACATATGCCGATAAAGCCGCCAGAAGCGGTATAAGAATATGCGACCTTTATGATGAGGAAGTTTTCCGTGAGAAACTCGAGCAGAACGTCCGTGAGGTCAATTTCCTTATGGAGCACCTGTTCAAACACGACAAAATAGACGCCGAGAGAATCTTCAGCGATTACATGAAATACGCTGAATACCTGAAACCCTTCGTGGCAGAGACTGCGGAGATGGTTACAGATCTTTATGACGCCGGCAAAAAGATAATGATGGAAGGCGCTCAGGGAACTATGCTCGATGTGGATTTCGGTACATTCCCCTATGTTACATCCAGCTCAGCGGCTGCCGGCGGAGCTTGTACAGGTTCCGGTCTGTCTCCTCTGAAGATCGATAAGGTTATGGGCGTTGTGAAGGCTTACTCCACCAGAGTGGGCGGAGGACCTTTCCCCACAGAGCTTCTGGGTCAGGACGGTGAGGATCTGAGACAGGCGGGCAACGAGTTCGGCGCCACAACAGGACGCCCCAGAAGATGCGGATGGCTCGACCTCGTATCTCTGAAGTTTTCCACCACAATCAACGGCATGAACGCCATCGCTCTCACCAAGCTGGATGTTCTCTCCGGTCTGGGCAAAATAAAAGTTTGCACAGGCTATGAGTATCAGGGAAAAGTTCTGGAAAGATTCCCCGCAGAAATAAAAATTCTTGAGGAATGTGTTCCGGTCTACAAAGAGTTCGATGGATGGAAAGAGGATCTGACAGGTGTTAAGTCTTATGATGAACTGCCTGCTAACGCTAAAAAATATGTCCAGTACATCAGTGATTTCCTGAAAGTGGACTATGCTCTGATCAGCGTTGGAACAGACAGAGCGCAGACAATAAAATTAAATGAAATTTTTTCATAAAAAGTTGTTGACATAAAATTATCACTTTGGTATAACCTACCTCTCGCATGGATGACCGAACGGTTGCTAAGCGAGAGGTAACGGGTCATTAGCTCAGTTGGTAGAGCAATTCCCTTTTAAGGAATGGGTCGTTGGTTCGAGTCCAACATGACTCACTTTTTTGTCCCCATCGTCTAGCCTGGCCTAGGACATCGCCCTTTCGAGGCGACGACTGGGGTTCGAATCCCCATGGGGACGCTTTCCTTTTTTAGGAAGCAGGACAAAAAAGTCCGCCGATGTGAAAAGTCGGCAAAGCTTCAGGACGAAGCTCGCGGAGCTTCAGAGCGGAGCGTAAGCGGAACGAAGGTTTAGCCTGAGTGAAGCGGTATCGAAAATTTTCTAGGACAGAAAATTTTTGTAAACAAAATCAAGGGTGGTTAGCTCAGCTGGGAGAGCATCGGCCTTACAAGCCGAGGGTCACAGGTTCGATCCCTGTACCACCCATTTTTTAACAGGGGGCGTAGTTCAGTTGGTTAGAACGCCGGCCTGTCGAGTCGGAGGTCGAGGGTTCGAGTCCCTTCGTCCCCGTCCTGTTAAAAAAAGAAAAGCCTGCTCTTTTGAGCGGGCTTTTTGCATTTACAGAACCGGTAAGGCATCTATATTATAATCGTTGTAAAAAAACAATGAGGTGACAGATGCCGTCTATTACAATCCAGATTTCTAATCAATCCCCGGAAAAGAAAAAAGCCATTATCGAAAAACTCACAGCCGCAGCAGCCGAAGCAACAGGAATAGATGCGGGCAAGTTTGTCGTATTTATTTCTGAACATGAAACAGACTCTATCGGAGTCGGCGGGAAAGTTCTTAAGGATATGCTTGCAGGAAAGTAAATAATGTAGGGCGGCATTTTATATGCCGCCGAAATTCCGGAGGGGTGTAAAACCCCGACATACTGTTCGCGGGTGTTTCTGCTCCCAGCTTGCTGGTAAAACCCCGCTCAACTTTTGCGGGTGTTTCTGCTCCCAGCTTGCTGGTAAAACCCCGCTCAACTTTTGCGGGTGTTTCTGTTTTGATGTGCAGATTAATGTTTTATGATGATGGCGAGGAAAGATACGGGTGAATCGGACTCGTTCACCAGACTGTGCCATTCTCCGTTACGGGTAACCATAAGATCACCAGCGTTCAGAACGTCCTCAGTGCCGTTGTCTTCGGTTTTTGCAGTGCCGTCCAGCATCAGGTACAGCTCCATGTCTCCAACGTGCTGATGATAGCCTATGGAGCTTCCGGGGTTCAGCGACATCATCGCCATGTTTGTTATCTCCCCTTTGTATCCGCAGGCTGCTTCGTAAGCCATTCTGACGGCTGTTCCTGTGCCTCCTCTGGGTTTTTCCATTGTCTGCGCCGATAATGTTTCCGCTCTTACGATCATTGTATATCTCCTGTTTTTCCTTCTGTTATAGAAGTCGTTATATGTTTTCCAGAATGTCTTTAACCGCTATCAGTCCGGACACGGACGCCTGTATGATGCCTCTGGTGAGTCCGGCTCCGTCTCCTGTGCAGTAGAGGTTCGCCAGTCCTTTACACCGCATGTTTTTATCCACTTTTATCCTGACGGAATAGAATTTTACCTCCACTCCGTACATAAGCGTGTTCGGGTCTGCCATGCCGGGCATGACCTTGTCCAGCTGTTCTATGGTCTCTTTCAGGTCGTGCAGATATCTGTACGGCAGAACAAATGACAGGTCGCCGGGCAGAGCTGTTTTCAGCGTGGGCACGACAAAGTTTTTGCGTATTCTGCTTTCGGTGCTTCTGCGTCCTCTGATGAGATCGCCGTATCTTTGGACGATGACGTTGTTTCCGCCCAGCATGTTCGCCAGATTGGCTATGTACTGACCGTATTTCAAAGGCTCGTCAAAAGGCTCGGTGAATTTGGTGGACACCAGCAGGGCGAAGTTGGTGTTTTCGCTCTTTTTGTTTTTATAGCTGTGTCCGTTCACGGTGAGCAGTCCGCCGGAGTTTTTTTCCACAGAGATGAATCCGCCGGGGTTCACACAGAAGGTGCGCACCTCGTCCTCGAATCCGCTGGTGAAATATTTTATCTTGAACTCATAAAGGTTATCGGTGAATTTATCCGTCACCGATCTGGGCACTTCCACCCGGATGCCTATGTCCACGGGGTTCATGCCGTAATCGATGTTGTATTTTCTTACCATCTCCTGCATCCAGCCGTTGCCGGAGCGCCCAACGCCTATGATTATTTTGTCATAGTGTCTGACCTCACGTTTCCCGTTGTGCTCGGTCTCTATGCCGGTGACGACTCCGTCCTCTACTATCAGGTCGGTTACGGGGGTTTCGCAGAAGAGTTTTATGTTGTCTGACTGTTTTATCATGTCATAGATGCGTCTGATGAACAGCAGACAGTTGTCTGTGCCCAGATGGCGAATCTTTGCTGGATACAGCTTCAGCTTGTGCCTGCTGCACTCATACTGAAGATCTTTCGAGGTCTCATAGCTGAATCCGGATTCGGTTTCCAGAACTCCGCTGACGTTCTTCCACATATCGTCCGCTTCGTCTATCAGCTTTTCCAACTCGTCTTCCGGCATATAGTCGGTGAGCCATCCGCCGTATTCCGTGGTGAGAGTCAGCTTGCCGTCGGAATAGGCTCCCGCCCCTCCGAACCCTTCCATCACCTCGTTTCTGTTTCTGGTCTCTATGGATTTGCCTTTTTCATAGATATCCGCCTCTATGCCCGCTTTGTTCAGCAGGTTATACGCGGCTGTCATCCCCGAGCTTCCGGCACCTATTATAGCTATTCTCATTTTCACACTCTCTTTATCTCAGCATCAAAAATTCCCTTATCAATGGTAAGTATAGCATAAGTGTGGTGCGGTTCCGTCCTTTTGTTGGTGGGGCTGCCTGGGTTCAGGAAGTGGACGCCGCCTATCATGCCCCAGAAGGGCTTGTGGGTGTGTCCGTAAATGATTAGATCGACATCCTGAAAGGTATACAGAAGTCTGTTTTCTATTCCGTAAGGATTACCCGATCCGTGAGATATTCCGATGCGCACTCCGTCCAGCTCGATCTTTCTGGTGAGGGGCAGTCTGTCGTCTCCGAGGTTGGGATCCATATTTCCCCTGACGGCATAGACGTTTGGGTTGATATGCATAAGATCATGGATAATTTTATAGCTGACTATATCCCCAGCGTGAATAATTCCATCGCATTTTGCTGCCTCGTCTGTTATAATAACTGGCAGTTTATCTATTGAATCGGTGTGCGTATCTGATATGATAAGTAACTTCATTTGATAAATATCAGCGTGATTTTCTGCAAAGTCAATACATAAAAAAGCAGAAAATATCCGTTAAAATGTTAATCTGACCGGAGAGATTAATGAACATTCCTTTTTTCAGCGAGATATGCGCGCTGGTAAAAGAGGGCGGGTTTGAGGCTTATCTCGTGGGCGGCTGCGTGCGGGATGTTATCCTGAACCGAGACGTCAACGACCTGGATATGATATGTATGTCCCACGACTACCGCAGTTTTGCCCATTCTGTACGGATACTTCTGCCGTCAGCATGGGTAGAGTTCAAGGATAACGTGCGGCTCGTCTGTCCCAATCTGGAGATAGACGTATCAAAACCCAGGGGAGAGACCCTTCCGGAAGACCTGGGAAAAAGAGATTTTACCATCAACAGCCTCGCCATGGATTTTGACGGCAAAATTTACGGCGACAGATCTGATATAGACAACAGGCTCATACGCCATGTGAGCGAAACCACCTTCACAGATGACCCCCTGCGCATGCTCAGGACATTCCGCTTCGTTGCCCAGCTGGGTTTTCAGGTTTGTCCGGAGACCATAGCCAAGATACACGCCGAAAAGCATCTGATAAAAGAGAGTCCGAAAGAGAGGATACTTCAGGAGCTGTCGAAGCTGTTCAAAGGTCCTTTCGCCGATACTGCTCTGTCTCTGATGAACGACTGCGGGCTGTATCCGCTGATATTCGAAAACCATGAATACGGATGCCTCAGTCTGGAATCATGCAGAACAGGAAAAGGATTCGAATTTTTTCTTTCCGCTCTTATTTATGAGGACAACGACATCAAGCCTCTGCTGAGCTCGCTCAGCCTGTCCAACGCCTCATCCAGAAAAGCGGTAAGAACATCCGAAGCCGCCGATAAGCTCTATAATAATTTTAAAAACTTTGATATATTTGAGCTGAGAAAGCTGATATACGCCTACAGCGATGAGCTGGAGGACGCCTTGGAGCTTTTCAGCGCCGCTGCCAAATGCGACACACTGGAGCTGGCGGATATAGACGCCCATGTGCATAAGGTCATGCTGGAGACCGGACAGGTGGATTTCGAGACTCCCATGCGCCTGAACGGCGGATTCCTGATGAATCTGGGGATCAAGGCGGGTCGGCTGATGGGCGAGATAATTGACGAAGTGCGCCCTCTGCTGGCATCCGGCGAGATACATGGTCTGGAAGAGGCGGAGAAATACATCAAAGACAAATGGGGTAACGGATGAAATTTTGCAGATTCGCCGATGGCAAGTTTGAGAAAAAAGGGATAATAGACGGAAAACTGATAAGAGAGATCGAAGGCTCTATGTTCGGCGAATATGTCGTGACAGAAAATACTTACAGTGTCGATGACGCTGTTTTTCTGCCCCCCGTTCTGCCGTCCAAGTTTGTTTGCGTTGCCAGAAACTATGTGGAACACGCAAAGGAGCTGGGAAACGATGTTCCGGAAGTCCCCATGATATTCATGAAACCCTCCACAGCGGTGAACTCACACGGAGCGGAAGTTATCATTCCGGCGGAGAGCCAGCAGGTGGATTATGAAGGCGAGCTCGCCGTGGTGATAGGCAAAAAATGCAGAAAAGTGAAGCGTGAGGACGCTGAGAGCGTAATTTTCGGCTATACCTGCATAAATGACTATACAGCAAGGGATTTGCAGAAAATAGACACGAAATTTACCCGGGCAAAAGGGTTCGATTCGTTCGCTCCCATCGGTCCGTGCATAGAGACTGACTTCGACTGGAAAACAGCCAGAGTGAAAACATTCGTCAACGGAGAGAAGAGGCAGGACGGCACAGCCGACCTGATGATGTTTGATGTGCCTTCTCTGATAGAGTTCATGAGCGGGATAATGACACTGCTCCCCGGCGATGTGATAGCCACGGGAACACCAGCCGGAGTGGGCAGGGTGGAGGTAGGCGACACTGTGGACGTGGAGATAGACGGCATCGGACGCCTGAGCAACACAATAGTAAAAGATGAGCTGTAAGATAGACTGCCTGATGTGCGGCACATGCTGCACGGCGTTCGATATAAAAGAGATAGACAAAAAAGCTGGGGAGCGGTGCAAATATCTTTCGCCGGACAACCTCTGCACCATCTATGATACAAGACCATGGGGATGTAAGGGATACAGACCCGATGAGCTGTGTGTGCTCGTCAGCACGCTGAAAGACGAGGACAAGATAAAGGTCTACCGAAATATTTACGGTGTTTAAAAGAAATCCCTCCTGACCTCCCTTTGGTAAAGGGAGGAATGGTTACAGGTGATAAATGTATTTAGGACTCACTGGAAACATTGCCAGCGGCAAGAGTACCGCCGCCATGTTCTTTGAAAAGCACGGGTGCTACTGCATAGACGCGGATGAGATAAGCCGCATAGTGATGAGCCCGGGTGAAGAGGCGTATGAAGGCGTTGTGCGTGAGTTCGGAAGAGGCGTTGTCCGTGACGATGACGGCACTCTGGACAGAAAAAAAATTAGGGATATAGTCTTCAGCGATCCGGTGAAGCGCAAAGTGCTGGAGCTGATAGTGCACCCCGCCATTCTGGAATATGAGCAGAAGGCAGTGGGCAGGATAAAAGGCAAGGACGATAAGGCGCTGATCATCACTCAGGCGGCGCTCACTGTGGAGTCCGGCAGCTATAAACGTTTTGACGCTGTGATTGTGGTGTATACAGACCCCAAAATACAGCTGGAAAGGGTGATGAAGCGGGATTCCATCAGCATGGAAGAAGCCAGAAAGATCATCGCCGCTCAGATGCCTATAGACGAAAAAATCAAATACGCACAGTTTATAATAAATAATTCAACCGACATGGACGGTCTGGAGAGAGAAGTCAGGCGTGTTCATGAACTTATTCGCATGGTCATGAAATGTTCAAAACAGGGAGGAAAGGATGCATGAGCTCGGTATAGCGTCCAGCCTGATCGAGATAGTCATAGAGACTGCCGAGGCGAACGAAGCCAAGATAGTCCACACCGTGACTGCAAAGATCGGAAAACTGGCGGGGGTTGACTCAAACGCCCTTTATTTCGCATATGACGCTGTGAAAGAGGAATACCCTCTTCTGAAAGATTCTAAACTAATCATCGAAATAGTCCCCATAACGGGGCAGTGCGAGGACTGCGGAAAGACGGACACCTATGACGAGATGTTTTTCGCCTGTTCGTCCTGCGGGTCTTTCTCTGTGAAACTGCTCACAGGGGAAGAGCTTACTATTTCCGATATCGAGGTGGACTGATGGCTAAGGTAAATATAGAGAAAAAAATTCTGACTAAAAACGAGATGAAGGCGGCGGAGGTGCGTGAGCGTCTGAAAGATGTAGCCGTGCTGAACTTCGTGTCTTCTCCCGGCAGCGGAAAGACCACCCTGCTGGAAAACGTTCTGGCTCAGCTCAAAGAAAAATATAAGATAGCCGTGGTGGAGGGCGACCAGCAGACCACACATGACGCCGACAGGATAAAAGCGGCTGGCGTGGAGGCTTTTCAGGTGAACACGGGCAACGCCTGTCATCTGGAGGCTGTGGATGTGGAGAGGGCGCTCGGCACTCTGGGCTATGATCTCGATCTGCTGGTGATAGAGAACGTGGGAAACCTTGTGTGTCCCGCCGAATATGATCTGGGTGAGGATGCCAAGGTCATGCTGATCTCCGTTACCGAGGGCGATGATAAACCGATAAAATATCCTGTGATGACAAGAGCATGTGAGGCTATGATAGTGAATAAAACGGATCTTCTGCCTTATGTCGATTTCGATGTGGAAGGCTGTATTAAATATGCCAAAGGCATTAACCCCGATCTGGAGATCATGACAGTTTCATGCCGGGCGAAAGAGGGGCTGGAATCCGTTACGGCTTACATAGAGAAGAAGATTCTGGAGAAAAAGGGAAAATAATGCTGACAGTAGGGATAGACGAGGTGGGCAGAGGATGTCTGGCGGGACCTGTGGTGGCGTGCGCCGTGATTCTGCCGGAGGATTTTTCTGACGCCAGACTTGTCGATTCTAAAAAAATATCCGAAAAACAGCGGAAGATAATGGACAGGGTGGTGCGTGACAACGCTCTCGCCATCGGCATCGGAATAGTGGATAACGGCGACATAGACAGGATAAACATCCTGAACGCCACAAAAACCGCCATGATGCAGGCTCTGTCGCAGATAGAGATAGAATATCACAAGGTGATAGTGGACGCTGTGGATCTGAAAGACGTGAAAGTGCCTCTGGAGCATCCTTTTAAAGCGGAGGACAAGTTTCAGTGCGTGGCGGCGGCGTCTATCGTGGCGAAGGTTTTTCGTGACGCTCTCATGACGAAGATGCACATCGACCATCCTCAGTACGACTGGTACAGCAACAAAGGTTACGGCACAAAAAAACATACCGATGCCATAAAACAATTCGGTCTGACGCCTCTGCACAGGGTCAGCTTCTGCGGAAATTTCATTTGATTCCGGGGATCGGGCAGAAAGGCGAGAAGAAAGCCGAAAAATATCTGATTCAGAACGGATATAAAATTCTGGAAAAAAATTTCCGGAGCAGGTTCGGAGAGATAGACATCATCGCTTTCAAGGACGGATGCACGGTTTTCGTGGAAGTGAAGACCAGGAAAAACTCCGCTTACGGCAAGGGTTTTGAGGCGGTGGATGCCAGAAAACAGCAGAAGCTGATAATGACCGCTCAGGCTTTTTTTCAGGGGCGGGAAGAGACAGCCGCCCGGTTCGATGTTATATCCATTGATAACGATTCCGTGACGCATATACAAAATGCCTTCGGTATGTAAAATGATGTTGTAATATTACTTTGTAATGCTATAATTTCCATCCGTTCATCAACATTGGAGAATTGAATATGTACACACTCATTATTTCTGTCGCTATATCTACTCTGCTCTCTATAGGGCTTTACTTTATAACATATCACTGGTTCTGGCCTCTGTTTCTTATGGTGGTCGGTATTCTCGGTCTGAACTTTCTGGTGGGCAGAAAATTTCTGGCTAAACTCACCGCCCTTTTTAAATCCGTGGAAAAAGATCTTGGCGCCGGACGCACTGACAAAGCTATAGAAAAGCTGAAAGAGGGATATCCCTATGCCAAGTGGCAGTTTTTTGTTAAGGAGCAGATCGATGCTCAGATCGGTATCATCCTTTATACCAATCAGAAATTCGAAGAAGCCGCTCCCTATCTGATGAACGGATTCAACAAAAACTGGATGTCTATGGCTATGCTCGCCGCTCTGCATTTTAAAAACAACGATGCGGCCTCCTGCTACAAAATAATGGACAAAGCGATCAAAGGCTCTCCGAAACAGGGCTTTTTATACAGTCTGTACGCTTACTTCCTGATGGAAAAAGGCGACACGGACAAAGCAGTGGTTATCCTTTCTAAAGGCGCCGACAAGAACCCTATGGATGATAAACTCCAGTCAGCTATGGAATCCGTGAAAAACGGCAAAAAGCTGAAAATGCAGAACTACGGCAACCTCTGGCTTCAGATGCATCTGGGGGCAAAACTTCCTCAGGGCGGCAGACCCTATCAGCAGTTTCTGATGAATCAGAGAATGGGTAAAAGAAGGTAAGTTTGAAGGATATTCAAAACCAGAGGGATACCAGAAACCTCGATGTGGACAAAGTCGGCATCAAGGACATCCGCTATCCTGTCGTGCTTTCCGACCGTAACAAGGGCAAGCAGTCCACTGTCGCCCGTATCAATATGTATGTGCGTCTTCCTCATAATTTTAAGGGAACGCACATGTCCCGTTTTGTCGAGATACTCAGCAAACATTCTGAAGATATTAACCTGTATTCCGTTGGAAATATCCTGGATGAGATGAAGGAGAAACTGGACAGCGAAGAGGCTTTCATAGAGCTGTCATTCAACTATTTTCTCAAGAAAAAAGCGCCTATATCCTGTCAGGAAGCCATGATGGATTACTACTGCACCTATGTGGGTTCTGCCGGGACTGACTGGAAAGACTCCGTTCTCTCTGTCCGTGTGCCCGTGCTGACACTGTGTCCGTGTTCTAAGGAGATCAGTGTTCAGGGAGCGCACAATCAGAGAAGCTATGTAACCATATCCGTCCGCATGAAAAAACTGATGTGGATAGAAGAGCTGATAGAGATAGCCGAAAAATCGGCGTCATCCCCCGTATATCCTCTGCTGAAGCGTGAGGATGAGAAATACGTCACCGAAAATTCATATGAAAACCCCGTCTTTGTAGAGGATGTGGTGCGCAACGCCGCCACCATGCTGATGGCAGAAGACCGCATTGTGTGGTTTGAGGTATCCAGCGAAAACATGGAAAGCATCCATAACCACTCCGCCTATGCCGTAATCACCAGAGACAAGAGATAGTTATCATCGCATAATCATAAAAAAAGCGGAGCTCAGGCTCCGCTTTTTTATTATGTAATATTGGAAGTTTTATTAGAACTTCAGTCCGGCAGTCAGCTTAAGGCTGTAGCTGTCGTAGTCTGAGTTGGTGATATACTGTCCATAGACTCCTGTGCTCCAGAAGCTGCCGGAAAGCTCAGTTCCGAGGCTCAGTGTGTGAGAGATATTATCCACGTCCTGATCTATCTCCATTGTGCCTGTTTCCATCTGGGGGATAGACTGTCCGATGGTGATATCGTTGTCGCCTATTGTGTGCTCAAATCTGTACTCGCCGAAGAATTTCAGTTTTCCAGCCGCCACGCCTTTCACATATTCTGCTGATACACCGGCGATCAGACCTGTGTCCCAGTCGGAGTATGCTTCATAGTCTTTTGACAGATAGCTGTATGCGCTGTCGGCGATGGTTGTGGAGTAGTTGCCCATGTTGTAATAGCTGAGAGACATCCCGCCGAAGGGAGTCACTTTGCCTGATCCGGCGAAATGGAAGCTGTATCCGCCGAGGAGCTCTGTCTGGAATCCTTTTGAGTCATAGTCGGCTGTCTCTATCTGGTCGTTGTTTCCGCCTGCGTATCCTGAATAGTCGTTATCTGTCAGGAAAGCGATGAGAGACGCGCTGATGTAAAGGTCGTTAAGTGTTTTGGCTGAGAGACCGGCGAAGAAAGACTCTGAGTCTGTTTTGTCCATGGAAACTTCGTCATAGTCTATGCCAGTGGTCATTGTGCCCATGTAGAATGATCCGGAGATGCCTGATTTGAAATCATGAGACAGTCCCACGCCCACGCCGAATGTGTTGGTGTCATATCCGTCTCCGTTCATTTTTGTCATGAAGGGGAAGGCGAAGATGGATGTTGTTTTCTTTTTCGGGGCGTATGAGAGTCCGGCGTCTGTGGCTATCTCGCCTGAGTCCGCCAGCAGCATGCCTTCTGAGCTCAGATATGAGAATCCGCCGAAACCGCCGATTCCGCCTCCGAGCATGGAGCCGTTAAATATTTTTCCAACGGTTTTCGCTGATGATATGGCGCTGAGTGTTCCCATTGCGGCAGGTGACTGCGAGGGGTTATAGCTTACTGTTACTTTTGCGTTTTCGCCTGTTTCTGAACCATACCAGTTGAGAGTGAAGTCAGGGTTGGAGAACTGGCTCAGACCTGAGAAACTGCCTGTCACAGCACCATCGTTTGATATAACTGTGTAGGGAGTGTTGAACTTAAGATATTTGTTCATTGTGGCGCCCAGTACGGCGTTGTTCAGGTTCAGGCTGGATGATGAGTCCACATAGATTGTTCCGGTAGTTTCGCATCCGCTGCATGAACCGAGTGCCACGGAGAATGCGTTTTTAAGAACTGCTGTGGAGTCAACCATTCTCAGAGTATATGTGTCTGTGCCGTATGTTTCTGTTGAGAGAAAAATATCGCCTGTGCTGGTTAATTCGGCAGAGCCGACATTGTTGAGCGAGATAGCCGAAATCATGTTGTATGAAGAAGGGGCATCTTTTGAGACGGGCATGGCTGCCGCTTCTGATCCGCCTTTTACATCCACGGATATGTTGCCGGTGTTGTTCAGAACAGCGGTGGAAACGTCTGCTAACAATACCGCCTGAACGTTACGGATGCCTGTGTTTTTGTTGGCGTTGATCGCTACATTGATGTTTCCTGAGTTGCTCAGAGACATGGAACCGCCGTCAGCCATCTTGACTGCCGAAATATTGGTTATTGTGTTGAAAGACGAGATCATGCCTCTTGCCGCGCGCAGGTCTTCATCGTCACCCAGGGTTATATCAACGTTGATATTTCCGGAGTTGCTGATGGAGGATGTAGTGGCATTATAAGAGTCAATGCCGTACACGTCATACAAATAAGCGTCCTGATCTGTGTCTACCGCTACATTGATGTTGCCGGAGTTGGTGATTGTCTGGGCACTGTTGAGATTGCTATAAATACCGTACAGAAACGCGTATCTGGCGGGGTAATTAGCAACATGAAAGTTATTAACATAATTGCCGCCCTGGTCGGAAAAATACAGGGAAATATTTCCGGAGTTGGATATGGAATCAGCTGATCCGTAGATACCGCCCAGTCCGCGGACATAAATGCTCTCTGCGGATATGCCGGAGAATACAGTGTTCACAGCGATGTTGCCTGTGTTTGTCACGCTGATCAGATCACTGTTGTCAAAAGCGATGCCGAATGCTGAGTTGAAGGTTACTAAGGAGTCAAAATCACTGCCTGCCACAATGTTGTTCACAATGATGCTGCCGCTGTTCAGAAGGGTTCCGGTAGTGGCGCCGTCTGCGAATATACCTATGTTGCCAATGATGTAGTTATCTCCGCCGCCTGTGGATGTGATATTGGAGAAGCGGCTGCTTGAATCGATGGTGCCGCTGTTCACGATACTTTCAAGAGAAGGTCCATTTATAAAATAAGCACCAGCGTATGGGAAAGTAATGTCACTGCTGCTGTCGAGCGCTACATCATTGATAGTGAGATCGATATCAATAGTGCCGGAGTTAAGAATCTGTGTTCCGGAAGTGACCGCTCCCACAATAACACTGGGGGCACTGCCTGTGAAAGGGCTGTCGATTTCTGAAAGCAGTCTGACAGTTCCTGAGTTTGTAAAATAAGAGACGTTATCCGCCCATATACCGAATAAATTGTGAAGTGTGGCATCGGTATCATGGTAGGAAAGGGTGCCTGTGTTATTATAGGTGGATACACCTGACGGTACAGTATACACTATGTATTCAGGTGTGCTTGGTGCCGCATAGGCACTGAGGGACGCCAGAATCATTAGTCCCGATAAAAACAATTTTCGCATTTAATCCTCCGAACAATAATAGAGTCAATCAATTATAAAGCTAATTATATAATTTACAATGCAAACTGATGGAGAATTGATATTATTTTTATGATGATTATTAGATGATAACAGATGTCTGAAATAAGAAGGCGGAGCCGAAGCCCCGCCTTTATCTGACAAGGAAAGTGATATCTTTAAAATTTGAGTCCGGCAGTCAGTTTAAGGCTGTAGCTGTCGTAATCCGAGTTAGCCGCATACTGTCCGAACGCTCCGGCAGTCCAGAAACTGCCTGAATATTCTCCGCCGAGGCTTAATGTGTGGGTGCTGTTGTCCACTTCCTGATCTATTTCGATAGTGCCTGTATTCATCTGCGGAATCGACTGTCCGATGGTGATGTCGTTGTCGCCTATGGCGTTTTCAAACCTGTACTCTCCGAACAGTTTTGCTTTTCCAGTGCCTACAGCCATCACATATTCCACTGAGAGACCGGCTATCAGGCTGGTATCCCAGCCGGTATAGGCTTCATAGTCCTTTGAAAAAGCGCTGTATGCTGAGTCTGCTATGTCTGTGGAGTATCCGTCCATGTCATAGTAGCTGAGGCTGAGACCAGCAAAGGGAGTTAGTTTTACTCCTTTAGCGAAACGGAAATTGTATCCGCCCAGAGCCTCTGTCTGAAAGCCTTTTGAGTTGTAGTCCGCTGTCTCTGTTGTGTCGTTGTTTGCGCCCGCATAACCCTCATAGTCGTTGTCAGTCAGAAAACCTATGGCTGACAGGCTGGTATAGATATTTTTATCCGTTTTGGCGGAAGCTCCCATGAAGAATGAGTCAGACTGGGTTTTGTTCATGGAGGCATCTTCAAAGTCTAAATTAGACGTCATATTACCCATATAAAAAGAACCGGAAACGCCTGATTGAAAGATATGAGAGATTCCAACGCCCACGCCGAAAGTGTCATTGTCATATCCGTCCCCGTTCTGTCTGGACATGAACGGGAAGGCATAGATGGATGTCGCTCTGTTTTTAGGAGCGTATGACAGTCCCGCATCTGTGGCTATCTCTCCTGAATCAGCCAGCATCAGGCTGTTTGATCCCAGAGACGAGAACCCGCCGAAACTGCCGGCACCGCCTGAGAACATTGAACCGCTGAATATTTTGCCCGCTGATTTGGCTGAATTTATGCCTGCCATAACGCTCTTGCCTGCGGCAGATACTGTCGGGCTGTATGTGGCGATAACTTTAGCGTCTTCTCCTCTTTCGGCGTCATACCAGCTTATCCGGAAGTCGGAGTTGGTGTATTGCGCCAGAGCGGAGAAACTGCCAGTTACTGAACCTTCGTTGTCAATAACCGTGTATGGTGTGTTGAACCTGAAATATTTGTTCAGAGTTATGCCGAGTTTTGCATCGTTAATATCTAATGATGATCCTGCATCAATATGTATCATGCCCATGTCTTCGCATCCGCTGCACACGCCTGCGGCGGCGTTGAACTGATCATTAAAAGTTGCGCTTCCTGCGGCATAGATACCGAGAGAATAAATAGCCGCATCAGGGTTGGTTGTTGTCATAAAGACATTTCCCGTGTTTTTTACAGTTGAGCTTGAGCCTGCAATAAGAATGGCTGCCGTACCTGTTGTTGTGGCGTTTGGCGCATCTACATTAAGGGTCAGGTCGCCTGAGTTTGTCAACGTTCCCGCTGTAGAAGACAATAGTGCAATATCTGCGCTGAAGGTGATAGAGCCTGTCTTATCTGATGTTATATCCACAGTGATGTCGCCGCTGTTGCTGACAGCGGCAGCGCCGGGAGTAAATACCGTTACGCCTGAGAGCATATAAAGAGGAGTTAATGCCGCTGTCCCTCCGGTGTCTGTGTATATGTTAGTGATTGTGCCTGTATTGACTGTGGAATCGGCGTAGGTGAAGATGCCTGCTAACCCCAGGACACTGTCTGCCCCAGAGATGTTGTTATCTGTTAAGGTCGTTTGTATTGTTATATCGCCGGAGTTCAGGACTGAGCCGGAAGAAGTGGTGCGTATTCCGAATAAATCCTGTAACGCTATGGAACCGCCATTGTTGTTGGAAAAAGTATTGACTATATGGATGTCTCCCGAGTTTACCGTAGTATCGGCTGATAAGAGAGATATCCCGGCGGCGCCGATGACTCCATACCCTGTTGCATCATTGTTGTCTGAAAAATTATAGGAAAGCAGTATGTCGCCTGAGTTTGTCAGTGAGCTGATGTGTCCGTTGTTGGAGTAGATTCCTGATGTACCGGATGACAGCATGGTTGAGGTGTTGCCAGTGTAGTTGGTGCTGATATTGATTGTTCCGCTGTTGCTTACATTGTTCGCAGAGACGGAGGATACGTTAATTCCGTTTGCCGTCATGCTGCTGAACATAGAGTCAGATGAGTCAATCGTCAGGTCGATCAGTATGTCGCCGCTGTTTGATACTCTGTCCAGGGATGTTGAGCCAGTGGCATAAAGTGCAGTGGTATTAGCGAAAGACAATGTGGAACTTGTTGTTACATTGCTTATGGAGTTTGATATAGAGATCGTTCCGCTGTTTTCTATCAGGTCTGCTGAGGTGTTAACGCTGTAGAGACCGAATGTTGTGAAACCAATAGCCATCGTGCCCATGTCGCTGTCTGACACAGAACCGTTTATACTGATTGTTCCATCGTTGACTATTGATTCCGCAGTTCCTGTGCTGTTCATAATGCCTGCGGACATTATCCCGTTGGTCAGCGATGAATATCCTGTGTAGGTGATGCCGCTGTAGTCGGTGTTAAGGCTGATAGTGCCTGTATTTGAAAAGTTGTTTACTCCGTTGCTGAAAATATAGCCGTAGAGAGATGATGAGTAATTGCTCAGAGAAGAGCCCAGTGTTACATCGCTCATGATATTGTTGAGTTCTATAGTTCCGGAGTTCTCTGAAGCACTGCAAGACCCCGGCAATATCCCGATTAAAGAGGCGCTTACATCGTTTACATTCAGATTCTGACCGGATAATATCCTGTTTTCTGTGATGATGCCTTCATTATTCAGATAGGTAAGAGGCGTCATGCCTAACAGACCCATTATATTAACCGTGGCTGAGCTTTCCGTGCCTGTAAGGTCGGCAGTGTTGGTGTATTCGGTCACATTGACAGGAATGGTGTAGAGTATTGTCCCGCCAGCCGCATGTGCTGATACTGCGCACGCTGTTATACAAAGAGCAACTAAAAACTTACGCATATATTCACCCCATGAAAAGAATAAGTATGCTAAATTATATCCCCTGATATTTCATTTACAACACGAACTTTTGTTAATATGCGTGGTTATTTTCTGCTTTTGTGACCGTATAAATACTTCATATATGAACATATTTGTGTTCATTAATATTATCAGGTATTAGCGTATGTTTCATATTTGGTGTCGTCATGGATTTGTTTGATTTATTGACGGATAATTATTTTTTTGAGAGTGGATTCATAGTCTGTTTAACATTAGGTTATATGCAGAAAAAGGCATAGAGAGAAAGCCTTCCGGTTGACGTGGCGATCCCAGAGGGAGTGCATGTGTGTGAGATTGCTTCACCAGTAAAGGGTTCGCAATGACGAAAAAAAGCGGAGCCCAAGCTCCGCTTTTATGTGATTTTTCTTATTCTAAATGGATGGAGTAATTTTGTCAGTCTATATACAGCACCATTCCGGGACGGATGCCTTTGCCCACGCCGTTGCGTTTCTTTATATCGTCAATGCTGGTGCCGAATTTCTTAGCGATAGCCCAGAGGTTGTCGCCGCTTTTTACTTTATATTTTGTGACTTTACCTTTGGATGATGCTTTGGCGGCTACTGATGATGACGCCGGAACTGTCAGTACCTGACCGGAGTTTATCTGGTTGCCTTTGATGTTGTTTGCGCTTCTGATATTGGCAACCGTTGTGCCGTATTTTGTGGCGATTCTCCAGAGAGTCTCACCCGCTTTTACCTTGTGGGTGGTTGTCACATACTGTCTGCTCTGTGATTTCAGCGGTTTTGAAATAGCTACACGCTGGCTTCTGTCTGCGTAATAGTTTTCAGAGATGACGAGCGACTGCCCGGGGCGGAGTCTTCTGGGGTTCACGTTTTTGTTCATTGCCATCAGTTCATATGTGGAGAGTCCGTATTTGGCGGCGATAACGCTCATGTTCTCGCCTCTGCGAACGTTGTGAAATTTCGGGTTATATCTTTTCAGCTCGGAAGCGAAAGCGACATTGAGCTCATCGTCATAAACATCGGGGATAGGTACGAAAAGGACTGTTCCGCCGGGAACACGGTTCACTGTGAATCCGTTCGCCTTTTTCAGCGTGGAGGTGGACAGACCATATTCGGAAGCGATGTTCGAAAGGTCTGTGGTGCCGGAAGTCTTAACAACATAGAACTGCGCCAGCTCTTCGTCTGTGATATGTTCCAGCTTCTCTTCCAGATCGGCTCTCTTGCCGTATGGAATACGCAGTGTATATACGTCCACCGGAGGCGTCATGGGAGTCATCAGCTCCGGATTCAGCTCTCTCAGGGTGTCGATGTCGGTGTTTATGAGATCGGCTATCACATAGAGGTTGGACTGTCTGTAGAGATCCACTCTGTCAAACAGAACGGGCATTCCGTTGGGCGTGTCGAATCCGTATTCCTGATAGTTTCTGGCGAGATATCTGAGCGCGAGGAATTTCGGAACATAGTCTTTGGTTTCCACCCTCAGATAGGTGTTCTGTCTTTTTGAAAGCTCATAGAAATCTGTTGTGCCGTAGCGCTGGATGGCTCTCTGGATTTTTCCCTGTCCGGCGTTGTATGCCGCCAGAGCCAGATACCAGTCGCCCAGACGGTTGTAGAGGTCACGCAGGTGGCGTGCCGCCGCCACGGACGCTTTTTCAAAATCACGGCGCTCATCCACCCAGAAGTTATAGTCCAGACCATAGAGCTTGCCTGTGCCCTTCATGAACTGCCACATGCCGCACGCTCCGGCGTGGGATGTGATGGACGGGTTGAACCCGCTCTCTGTGAAGGGAAGATAGGTAAGATCTTCGGGTACGCCTTCCCTGCGGAAGATGTCTCTGACTATGTATATGTACTGGTTTGATCTGTTAAGCCATTTCTGAAAGGTGGTGCTGAATTTATCTGAAAACATGCGGACATAGAACTCGAATCTGTCGTCTTCCGTCAGAGGAATCGTGTCGTATTTCCCATACTCCGTGTCGCTCTGGTCGAGGTGATAGTCGGTCTGTTTTCTCAGAACGTTATAGATATCGATCCCGTCCTCTTCCAGCCTTGCCACAAAGCGGCTCTCTTCTACCTCGGAAAAACCGTTGGCGCCGTATCCGCTGTCCTGAAGAACAACTTCCTCATTCTGAATTTTGGTTGGAACGGCAGGTCCCGCCGGAGATAAAGAGGCTGTGCTGGGGGCGCATGCCGCCAGAGCGAGAAAAGACGGTATGTATATAAGATATTTTTTCATTAGCTGTCCCTATGGTTATATTAATTAAAAAGCAACTATACACTAAAATAGGCGCAAATCAAGAGTTTGACGCTATTTCAGTCCGGAAAACACAATTGCCCACTTTCTGTTTAATTCGGCTATAGCGGCGGATTTCTTAACTAAATCTATTTTTTTGCATCTGACAAAACGTGCCAGAGACACCAGCCGGATGAATTCGATGTATTTTATCGATGCGCTGAGCTGGTCTCCGGTCACCGCTCTTTTTATTATAAGTTTCTGTGGGATATAGTTAATATGGAATTTCGAGGCTATGCGCAGCCAGAGGTCATAGTCCTCGCACACACGCATATTCTCATCAAAAAAACCGCATGCGGAAAAGACCTCTCTGTGGATGACACAGGATGAGGGGCTTATCCGGCAGATGTCGAGAATTTTTGAAAATATCTGCCCGCCGTATTTTGAGTGTTTGTTTCCCTGATTGATGAACCGGTCTGTTCTGTACCAGAACTCGTCTGTGTGGGACACCAGCCAACCTTTTTCGAACTGTTCGTTCTGGCGGGCGAGTTTTTCGGGCATCCATATATCATCGGAGTCGAGAAACGCTATAAATTCGCCTTTGGCGGCTCTGATACCTGTGTTTCTGGCGGCGCTGACGCCTGAGTTTTTTGTGAGCCTGATGTAGTTGATGCGGCTCATATATGGAGCGAGACACTCCGCCACGGAAAGATCTGATCCGTCATCCACCACTATGATCTCATAGTCTGTGAACGTCTGGAGAAAGACAGACTCTATGGCTGTTCTGAGTGTATCTGTGCGGTTGTAGACGGGGATGACTACACTGAATCTCATACAGGTCGTTTTCGGTCGAGTTTGGTGGAGAAGACCAGTATGGTATTTGTCTTGTCCACTCCGGGCACGTTTCGTATCTTTTTAATAAGTCTGCTCAGCGAGTCGGTGTTGTTTGTGGTGACATGGAGCAGAAAAGTGAAGTCGCCTGTGACATGGTGACATCCGAGAATGTCAGTATCCAGCGTCTTAATCATGCTTTCGAAATCTTCTATGTGTTTCGCATTGTCTATGGATATGCCTATGAAGGCGATGATGTCGTATCCGAGCTGTTTGTAGTCGATGTCCACTGTATAGTTGCGGATGATGCCCAGTGTTTCGAGCCTCTTGATTCGGTCTATCACAGAGGGGGATTTCATCCCTGCCGCTTTCGCTATGTCGGCATATGATGTTCGTCCGTTCTCCACCAGCATGTTGAGGATGAGCTTGTCCGTTTCGTCGATATTATGCTGTCTCACTGACTACCTCCGTGTTGTTACGCCTACTTTATCACAGAGTTCGTATAGTCCGCAAGATGAACAAATGGGTGAAACAGGACGGCATATGCTTCTTCCGTATGCCACCAGTATTTCATTGATGCGTATCCAGTATTTCTCAGGCAGGTGTTTTCTGAGCTCTATCTCGGTTTTTTCCGGTGTTTTTGTTTTAACATATCCCAGACGGTTGAAAATGCGGTGAACGTGGGTGTCAACGCACACTGCCGGGCGTCCGTATCCTTCCACCACCACGAGATTGGCGGTTTTTCTGCCCACGCCTTTCAGCGTGACGAGTTCGTCTATCTCTTCGGGTACTTTTCCGTCATATTTTTCCATCAGGATTCCGCATATGTTTTTTATGGTTTTCGCCTTGGTTTTGTAGAATCCGGCGGGATATATCAGTTTTCCGATTTCTTCTTCAGTAAGTTTCAGAGTTTTCTGTGGAGTATCTGCCACGGCGAACAGCTTTTCGGATGACGCCAGCGTCACTTCGTCTTTGGTGCGCAGACTGATGAGACAGCTCACCAGCACACGAAAAGGGTCGCGCTTGGTCTGTTTGGATATTTTGGTTACCGAAGGTTCCTCCATGTTGCGGTAGGCGTCCTCCAGCAGTTCATAGATTTTGTGGATGTCAGACTTCTTCATTCAGATATTCTCTCAGCTGAGGACTGATATACATGTCCGACAGGTCGAACGTTTTTATGGCTCTCGCCAGCATCAGCAGACGGTATTCCTTCGTGGATTTGCGGTCGAGAATGAACATATACTGTCCGTCCTTCTGACAGAGTCCGCCCCTCGCCTTAGTCACCTCATAGCGCAGGCGTATGTTCAGCTTAGCCGCCAGTTCTTCCATTTCGTTTAAAAGCGTGTCAATTTTCGCAGACATTTACATCCTCTATCTTCACAAACAAATATAAGATAATAATGCTGACTATACAAAAGAAAAATGCGGTGACGAACACCATTCTCACATTCGCTATGTCGTAAACCACTCCGGAGACCACCGATCCGATGATGGTTCCCAGCCCGTATCCCACTCCGGAATACATGGTCTGGGCTTTCAGCTTCAGCCTTTCGGGGACGCATCTGTGGATGTAGGACATGATGCCTATGTGGAATGTGCCGTAAGCGAACCCGTGAAAAGTGGAGATGAGAAACAGAGACACGAACGAATCGGCGAATCCTGTCACCAGATATCTGATTCCGCCCAGAAAGATAGAGGCGAGAATCAGTGTTTTTATGGGGATTATTTTTGTGATTTTTTCGCTGAAAAAGAAGAAGATTATCTCAGACACCACGCCTATGGACCACATATAGCCTGCCTGTGTCTGGCTGAGCCCCGCTGAGGCGGTTTTGATATTCAGAAAGTTGCTCAGGAAAGAGAATGAAGTCAGATAAAGCGTCAGCCCCACGAAAAAGAGAGTCAGCTCCGGCGTCATCTTTTTCTCATCGGCGGATTTCTTCCGGAATACCGGTCTGTCGTACACCAGTCTGGAGGCGGGGATGACAGACAGCAGTCCCGCCGTCATAAACGTCCATATGAATGAGTTCAGCCCGAAACGGTCTATCATGAATCCGGCGGTGATTGACGTGGCTATGAACCCCATAGACCCGAAAAGCCTCATACGCCCGTATGGGATTCTGCCGTCCAGAGAGACGGCTATGCTGTCCATCACGGGGATGATGCCCGCTCTGCTGAAGGCGAATATAATCATGATGAAGACGACCAGCACCCTGCTGTTGAAAAAAGCCAGCGGGATAAGCGACACGGACGAGCAGAAGATGCAGAAGGAGATAAAAAGATTTCTGCGGGAGATGCGGGAGAAATATTCTGTCCACAGAGGAGTCACGGCAAACTTGGCGAATGGAAATATCGCCAGAAAGATACCTATCTCTGTTCCGGTAAACCCCCGTTCCTTGAAAAAATATCCTGATAAGGGAAAAATGATGCCCAGTGTGGCATAGTGCAGAAAATAAAAAGAAGCCAGCAAAGGAATGATATGTCTGTCATGATCCTTTGCCGGCATATCTGTCATATATTTAGAGATTCCGTTCCTTACTGGGCCAGAGGAGACATGGCGCGCAGTCTTGTCACGCTGTCTTTTATCATGTCTACCGCTCTGTTGATCTCCTCTTCTGTGTTGAACCTGCCGAAGCTGAAACGGATTGAGCCGTGCAGATCCACCGGGTCAACACCAATGG
This sequence comes from Deferribacterales bacterium, assembly GCA_050251875.1. GTDB lineage: Bacteria > Chrysiogenota > Deferribacteres > Deferribacterales > Geovibrionaceae > Seleniivibrio. The sequence continues at coordinate 111,030 of JBFWMA010000005.1, forward strand.
CATAGAGAACGTGAGAAGCGTCAACGCTTTCGGATGTGCAGGCGCTTCCTGTGGAACAGCATATTTCATCAGCGTAAATCATCAGGGCTTCCGCCTCGATAAATTTGAAAGCTATGTTGCTCACGCTGCAAACTCTCTTTTCTCTGTGACCGTTCACATATGTTTTTGGGATTTCGCCGAGAATCCTGTTTTCAAAGAGGTCTCTCAGGTGTTTGATGTGGCTGACTTCCTCGTCCAGACTATCCATCACTATCTCGCAGGCTTTCGCCAGACCGATGATGTTGGGAACGCTCTCTGTTCCGGCGCGGAGACCGAACTCCTGGCTTCCGCCGAAAACGAGAGGCTCGATTTCGTCTTTCAGGTTTTCGTCTATATAGAGAACGCCTATGCCTTTAGGTCCGCATATTTTGTGACCGGAGAATGTCAGCAGGTCAACACCCAGCTCGCCCACGTCTATCTTCATCTTGCCCATCGCCTGAACGGCGTCTGTGTGTACGATGATGTGGTGTTTTTTAGCTATCTCGGATATCTCTTTCAGGGGTTGAAGAGAGCCTATCTCGTTGTTCACCAGCATGATAGAAACAAGAATGGTTTCTTTTCTGACGGCTTTTCTGAAGTCGTCCACGCTCACCAGACCGTCTTTGTCCACGGGCAGGTATGTAACCTCGAAACCGTGTTTTTCCAGATATTTGCATGTCTGGAGAATCGCCTTGTGTTCTATGGCGCAGGTGATTATATGGTTGCCTTTCTCTTTATATTTTTCGGCTATGCCTCTGAGAGCCATGTTGTCGGCGGCGGTGCCGCTTCCTGTGAAGATAATCTCGTGAGCTTCTGCTCCGATGGATTTCGCCACTGTCTCTCTGGCTTTATCCACATCCTCCCGCACGGCTCTGCCCAGAGCGTGTATGGATGAGGGGTTCGCGAATTTTTCTTTGAAATAAGGTGTCATGGCCTCGAAAACTTTCGGGTCCACGGGTGTTGTAGCGCTGTAGTCAAGGTAGATTGACATGATCTCCTCCGGTTGCTTGTCTCTTTAAATCGTATATAGTAATATTCTCTAAATAATTGTCCACTGTTTTTTTAAGCCCGGACCAGAGCCAGTTTATCCCGCAGGACGAGAAGTTTTCGCAGGCGTTCTCCTGTGTGCAGTCGGAGATGGACACGGGACCGTCCATGGCATAGATAACCTCTTTCAGTGTTATCCCTTCCGCCGGTTTCGCCAGAACGTATCCGCCCTGAGCGCCTCTTGATCCTTCCACCAGTCCGCATTTTTTCAGCTTTATGAATATCTGCTCCAGATATTTTCTGGAGATGTCTTCGTGGTCGGCTATCTGGGTCAGGGTGACGGGGGCTTTATCTCCGCCTAAAAGAACCAGAGCGAATATGGAACGGATGGCGTATCTGCTTTTAGTTGTTATCTTCATCTTCGCCTTGCTGTTTTTTCAGCCTGTTTATCTCTGCTTCCAGATGGCACATTCTGGTCGCCATATCAGATATGGTGCGTGCCACGGGGTCGGGCAGAAGGTTGTGGTCGAACCGGGCGGTTTCCCTGCCGTTGGTTACTATCTTTCCGGGGATGCCCACCACTGTGGCGTTCTCCGGAACTTCTTTTACCACTACCGAGTTAGAGCCTATCTTGGCGTTTCTGCCAACGGTGAAAGGACCGAGCACCTTAGCGCCGGATCCGATTACCACGTTGTCCTCTATGGTGGGGTGGCGTTTCTTCTTCTCCAGGCTGACACCGCCCAGAGTCACTCCGTGATATATCGTGACATCGTTGCCCACCTCGGCTGTTTCGCCGATCACCACGCCCATGCCGTGGTCTATGAAGAATCTCTTGCCGATGGTGGCGCCGGGGTGAATCTCTATTCCGGTGAAAAATCTGCCTGCGTGAGAGATGAGTCTGCCTATGAAGTGCATCTTGCGCACCCAGAACCAGTGAGCCAGACGATAGAAAAGGATAGCGTGGAATCCGGGATAACAGAAGATAACCTCCAGCCTGCTCTTGGCGGCGGGGTCTCTTTCAAAAACTGTCTGTATCTCGTCTTTTAAAGTTCTGAATACTCCCATATCCTAGCTTCCTTGTAGTATTTATAGTTAAAATAAAAGCCCTGCAAGCACAGGGCTATATTAAAAATTCGATTATTGCCTGTTAATTACGCATCAATAGCGTCAACGGGGCAAACTTCAGCGCAAGCGCCGCAGTCTGTGCAGGTATCAGGATCGATAACTCTAGCGTCATCGCCTTCGCTGATAGCGCCTACGGGGCACTCGTCTTCGCATACGCCGCAGTTTGTGCAGCTGTCGTTAATAGTATAAGCCATATCGCACCTCCATAATTCTTCTATGGGTTTAATAAAGCCTAAGGGCATCATTGTCAATAAGAAAAAAATCCATTAATGCTTTTGAAAGTCATTTTCACAAAAGATATGACATTTTTTTAAGATTTCCAGATATTTGTAGAAATTTATTGCTGAAAAGATTTTTTTGCGATATTACAACTTATGCGCTCTTGGAGCGCCTTTCATACATTGATTATTAAGGAGAATATGATGATAGATAATATTGTTTTCGCAAAGCTGGTTTCAGGCGAAACCATCATCGGCATCAAAGATCAGGCGGCAGGTGTTGTTAAGGATGTTGTTCTGGTTCAGGCTATGCCCTCTCACACCGGTGCTCTTCAGATAGCGATAGTTCCCTTCGGTTTTCCCTTCGAGGACGAGGTCAGAGGAGAGATCAGCCTCAGCCACGTCATCTTCGAATATAAAGACTGCCCCGCAGACCTCGCCAACAAATATGTGGAAACCAAATCCAACATCAAAATAGCCGGAAACCTCGGCGGACTTGGCGGTTCCGACAGCGGGCTTATACTTTAATTTCTGTCATGAACAGCCGCTGGACTCTCAAAGACAGACGTGAGGTTTTTAAAGATCACGTCTTAAAGATAGAACACAGGGATTTTCACTACAGCAGGAACGAACAGACAGGCACTTTCACGGTTTTAAGCATGAGAGACTGGGCTGTGGCTGTTCCTGTGACAGCGGAGAATAAGCTGGTGCTGGTGCGCCAGTTCAGGGTGTCCACATCCGAGGCTACTTACGAGTTTCCCGGCGGCGCTCTGGATTCCGGAGAAGACCCCATGTCCGGAGCCGAGCGGGAGCTGATGGAGGAGACGGGATACGAGGGCGGAAAACTCAGCCTTCTGTCGAAGATGCGTCCCAATCCGGCGTTCATGGACAACTTCTGTTATGTTTATCTGGCTGAAAACTGCGTTAAAACAGCCGGTCTTAACCTTGACCCTTTTGAGGATCTGGAGCCTTTCGAGGTCAGCTTTTCGCAGTTTGACGATATGATAAGGAAAGGCGAAATAACCCACAGTATCACTCTGGCGGCCTATGGAGCGTATAAAGCTCTGAAGGGCTGATCTTCAGGTATTTTATTATGAAACTTATCGACAGCATATCCAATATGAGAAATCAGCTGAGAAGCAATGAAGACCTTTACATGATATCCATCGCCGTGGTGGTGGGAGTCGCCACCGGTTACGGAAACATAGTGTTCAGGTTTCTCATCGGCTTTTTCCAGAATATCTTTTACGGCAGCAAGAGCGAGTTTCTGCTGGTTACCCTGAAAGAAACCCCCGATTATAAAATCCTTCTGATACCCGCTCTGGGCGGTTTGTTAGTTGGCTTATCATCTCTGATATTCAAATTCGCGAAGGGACACGGCGTCCCCGATGTTATAAAAGCTATAGCTCTGAACAGGAGCATTTCGCCGTCCATCGCCCTGGTGAAATCCGTTACCTCGGCTATCACTCTGGGTTCAGGCGGTTCTGCCGGGCGTGAGGGACCTGTCGTTCAGATAGGCGCCGCCATAGGTTCCGGCGTGGGCAAGGTATTTAAGTTTTCCTCCGAGCGCATGAAAACGGTTGTTGCGTGCGGGGCTGCGGGCGGTCTCGCCGCCACGTTCAACGCTCCCATAGGCGGGGCGATGTTCGCCGCCGAGGTTCTGCTGGGCGAGTTCGGGCTGAAGACGTTCAGCCCCATCATCATCTCGTCCGTCATAGCCACTGTGGTGTCCAGAGCATATTTCGGAGACAACGTAACCTTCGAGGCTCCCATATACGAGCTCAGGAGCATCATGGAGCTTCCGCTCTATGCTGTTCTGGGTATCCTTTGCGCTGTTATCGGCGCTGTTTTCATCAAGGTATTTTACAAGGTCGAGATGACCTTTGAGGCGATAAAGCTCCCTTCATGGACTAAACCCGCTCTGGGCGGTCTGCTGATGGGATGCGTTGCCGTGATGAGCAGAGACGTTATGGGCGTCGGATATGACACCATCAACGCCATCCTGCGCCACGAGGCGGGATTTTATCTGGCTCTTCTGATAGGGCTTAAGATAGCCGCCACAGCCTTCACGCTGGGTTCCGGCGGATCGGGCGGTCTGTTCGTTCCCTCGCTGTATATCGGCGCCGCTACAGGCGGTTTTTTCGGATACTGCATGAATCTGCTGTTTCCGGATGTTGCAGCGGGTCCGGGGGCTTATGGTCTGGTGGCTATGAGTGCCATGCTGGCGGCGACCATCAGAGCGCCTCTGACGGCAATCCTGATTATCTTTGAGATCACCCAGAGCTATACTGTTATTCTGCCGCTGATGTTCACCGCCATCATATCGAATATCTTCGCTAAGATGATGGAGCGGGAGTCTATTTTTACATGGATTCTCGTGAAACAGGGTGTGCGCATCCGGAAGGGAAAAGAGGAATCTGTTCTGGAAAACCTGCTGGTGGGCGATGTGATGACCCGTGACGTTGTCACCTTTAAAGAGGATACGCCGTTCCGTCAGGTGCTGAACGGTATTCAGAACGCCAACCATATGTATTTTCCCGTGCTGAATAACGAAGGCTATCTGTCCGGAATGCTGTCGCTGGATGATATAAAGGGTATAATATTTGAGGAAGGACTGGAAGACATTGTCGTTGCCGGAGAGATATGCACCAAAGGCAACATAATATATGTGAAAGAGGACGACTCCCTGCTGAAGGCGACTGAGAATCTGGGGATAAAAGACCTGGGCGCTCTGCCGGTGGCGGAGGAGACGGAAAAAGGACTGATAGTGAAAGGACTGCTGAGGAGAGGGGATATCATCATAGCTTATAACAGAAGCGTAGCCAGACTGAAGGTTCAGGATGCCTGATTATTCTAAAGAGCTGAACGAAGCGCAGTATGACGCCGTGCGAACCACGGAAGGACCTCTGCTGGTTCTCGCCGGAGCGGGAACAGGCAAGACGAGGGTGATTACCTACCGCATCGCCCACCTGATAAACAACATCGGTGTGCCCGCTCAGAATATTCTGGCGGTGACATTCACCAACAAGGCGGCGGGCGAGATGAAAGAGCGCATCATGAAGCTGGTGTCACGCTCCGATTCCGATATATGGATAGGCACTTTCCACTCCATCTGTCTGCGTATTCTGCGCCGTGACGGTCATCTGGTTGGTCTGGGCGCCGGATTCGGGATTCTGGATCAGGACGACAGGCTGGCAGTGGTGAGGGATATAGTAAAATCGCTGAACATAGATGTCAAAAAGTATCCGCCAAAACAGTATATGTGGCGCATCAGCAACTTTAAAAGCACCAGAGCCTATGTGGACGAGACAGTGCCGGGAACGGACGAGTTTCACATGATGGACGAGGTGTTCAGACAATATCAGAAAAAACTGAAAGAACAGAATTTCATAGATTTTGACGACATGCTGGCTCTCACCATCAGAATGTTCAGACAGAACATCGATGTGACAGAGTATTACAGAAACATGTTTAAATATATTCTGGTGGACGAATATCAGGATACTAACGACATCCAGTTTCTGTTTCTGAAAATTCTCGCCACGGAGACAGGAAACATCTGTGTGGTGGGTGATGACGACCAGTCGATATACGGCTGGCGTGGAGCTGACATCCGCAACATTCTGGAGTTCGACACAGTGTATCAGAACACAAAAACCGTGCGTCTGGTGGAGAACTACCGCAGCCGCCCCGTGATACTCCAGACAGCCAACGCACTTATCTGCAACAACAGGATGAGAAAAGGCAAAAACCTTGTCGCCTGCCGTGAAGAGGGCGGGATGGTTCAGGTGATGCCTGTGGGAAACGAGACTGACGAGGCGGAGTTTGCCGCCCAGAACATACAGAAATATCTGGACGAGGGAACGTCTCCGGACGAGATAGCGGTTCTCTACCGCACCAACGCCCAGTCCAGAAACTTCGAGGTGCTGCTTAACCGCATGGCTATCAGGTATAAGGTCGTGGGCGGTATAGGCTTCTATCAGCGCAAAGAGATAAAGGATATCCTCAGCTATCTGCGTCTGCACGATAACCCCTATGACGGCGTGTCATTCGCCAGAAGCGTAAAAGCGCCCCCCAGAGGAATAGGCGACACAGCCGTGTCGAATATCACGGAATATGCCTCCGCGGAAGGACTGAGCCTTATCGAGGCGTCCAGACAGTCCCTGCACTCGCTCAGGGGAGCTCAGAGGAAGGGTATGGAGCCATATCTCTGGATTTTCACCGAGCTGGGAGCGCAGACGAAGGTCAGCGAGATGGTGAAAACCGTTATATCCATGACAGAATATGAGGATTTTATCAAAAAATATGAAGATGAGCACGAGGCGGAAAAACGCATCGGCAACATAAACGAGCTTTACAACGCCGCCGTGTCTTTCGAGATGGCTTTCCCGGATGGTTCGATGTCGGACTTTCTGGCGGCGACAGCCATTACAACATCGCTGGATGAATCGGACAATACCGCCGCTGTTAAGCTGATGACGATACATTCCGCTAAGGGGCTGGAGTTTGAGCAGGTGTTTCTGACCGGGCTCGAAAACGGGCTTTTTCCCCTGCACGGCAGTCTGGACGAACCAGCCGAACTGGAGGAGGAACGCAGACTCTGCTATGTGGCGGTTACCCGTGCCAAGCAGAACCTGCATATGTCATATGCCTCCACCAGAATGGTATACGGAAACCGCATGCCCCAGAGGCGCTCGCCTTTTCTGGACGAGATGGGCATAGCCGGGATAAAAGCTCCGGCGAAGCCGAGACCCTACTTGGATGTGAGCCAGAAGCCGAAAAGCACTGTCGCCAGAACCGAAGTGAACGGGATAAAGAGCGGAAGCAAAGTTTCCCATGATAAATTCGGCGAGGGGATGGTCGTGGCTATATCAGGTTCCGGAGACTCCGCCAACTGTGATGTTTTCTTCAAAGCGGGCGGGCTGAAAAAAATTCGGGTAGGTTTTCTGAAACTGTTATGAAAAAGATAATTACCCTGCTTATCATATTTGCCTGTTCATGTGCATTCGCCCTGCCGGACGGATTCGTCTATCTGCGGGATGTGGACAAGAGCATCGTTCACGATATCAGATACAGAACATACCACAACTTCGTTGGTGTGCCTGTGGACGGATATGAGGCATCGGAGTGCATTTTGACCGCTCAGGCGGCGGACGCTCTGAAGAGGGTGCAGGCGGACGCTTTGAAGCTGGGACTCAGCGTGAAGGTGTATGACTGCTACCGTCCGCAGACGGCTGTGGATCATTTCGCCAGATGGGCGGAGGATTATAAGGACACGAAAACAAAGGCAGAGTTCTATGTGAACGAGCCGAAAGAGACTCTTTTCAAGCGTGGGTTTATCGCCCACAAATCAGGGCACAGCAGGGGATCGACAGTGGATCTCACTCTGATTCCTCTGAACGGGAAACCGCAGGAAATCTTTATTCCCTATGAAAACTTAAGAAACTGCGAAAATCCCGCTGATAAAAGATTCCGGGATGATTCCATAGACATGGGGACAGGTTTCGACTGTTTCAGCGCTCTGTCCGCCACTCTGAACCCCGCTATAGGGAAAAAACAGATGAAGAACCGTATGATTCTGAAAGACCTGATGGAGAGCCACGGATTCTATAATTATGATAAAGAATGGTGGCATTACACGCTGAAAAACGAGCCTTTTAAAGACACATACCACAATTTTCCGATAAAATAGCGATATTCCTAAAATTTTTTTTCATTGTTAACAAGTTTTGTAATCTATTTGTAAAAATATGAAATAATTACTTCGTACGTTATTTGAATTTCGCTATTCTCTTGATGAATAACGGTTTTTATTTGACGGCGTATGTGTTTGGTGCTTAAATTATATATCAATAACCCAAATGGAGGATATCATGAAATTAAGCGCAAGAAACGTTCTTTCAGGAACAGTTAAAGAGATTAAAGAAGGACCCATAAATGTTGAAGTGGTTATCGAACTTCCCGGCGGCGCCGAAGTTGTTTCCATCATCACAAAAGAATCATGCGCAGGACTGAAACTTGAAAAAGGCAAAAAAGCCTATGCAATAATGAAGGCATCACAAATAATTGTTGCCGTAGATTAATTTAAAAAGGGCACTTAAGGGTGCCCTTTTTTTTATTCAGTAATCCTGTGGGTTATATTTTTTGTACGGACGGGTTGAACGCTTTGGTATAGAGCAGAACCCTGTCGCCCACTGTTATGTTTTCGGCTTCTGACCGGGTGGCAACCACTGTGGATATCTCTGATTCCACCGCCACTGTCAGAATAAACAGACAGTCTGATTTCTCAATCTTCAGCACCCTTCCGGTGAACTTGAATTTTCCGCTCACGGTGGTATCGGTAAAGACCTCTTCGGGGGTTCCGTGGTTTGTTATCACGCCGTCATTTATCATGTAGACTTTGTTGGCGAGTTTAAAGACCTCTCCCTTGTCGTGGCTCACCAGAATAGTGGTGATGCCGAGAGTATTGTGAATCTCTTTCAGCTCGTTCTGCAGTGTGAATCGCATGTCCGCGTCCAGAGCGGCGAAAGGCTCGTCCAGAAGCAGAATCTCAGGCTCAGCCGCCAGAGCTCTGGCGAGAGCGATCCTCTGTTTCTGTCCGCCTGAAAGCGTGGCGGGCTTACGGTCTTTCAGCTCGGTCATGCCCACCATCTCTATCAGCGTATCCACGTTCTTTTTATCAGTGGAGGCGTATTCCAGATTCTGCTTTACTGTCATGTTGGGAAACAGGGCGTAATCCTGAAATACGAACCCGCACTTTCTCTTGTTCACGGGGACGTTTATGCCGTTCTTTTTGTCGAAGACCACCTTGCCGTCAATTTTGATGACGCCGTCATCCGGGTTGGTGAGTCCTGCCAGGAGTCTCAGGATGGTGGTTTTACCCGCTCCTGATTTTCCGAAGAGAGAGCAGAAGCCTCCCTTGTCTATGTCCACCACGGCGTGCATGTCTACTTCGCCCGTGGCTGTCTTTATCCTTTTGGTTACATCGATCTCTATCATATCATTTTTCCGCCTATCCTTTTGTTAACGGTGTTTACAGTCAGAAGCACCGCAAAAGCAAGAACAAATAGCACCGCGGAATAAAAATGCGCCGTACCGTAGTTGAGAGCCTCCACCTGATCGTAAATGGCTATGGAAGCCACACGGGTCTTGTCCGGTATGCTTCCGCCTATCATCAGCACAACGCCGAATTCGCCGACTGTGTGGGCAAAGCTGAGGACTATGCCTGTTATCAGTGACGGTTTGATATTAGGAAGAAGAACACGGAAAAAAGTTTGAAATCTCGATTTTCCCAGAGTATAGGACGCCTCTCTGAGCGACATGGGCAGCGCCTCGAACCCCGCCTGAACAGGCTGGAGCATGAAAGGCAGGCTGTATATCATAGAGCCCAGAACAAGTCCTTCGAATGTGAAGACCAGGCGTATGTCAAATTTTTGCAGGATGCTTCCCAGAGGTCCGTGGGGACCCATGAAAACCAGCAGGTAAAAACCCAGCACAGAAGGCGGCAGAACGATGGGCATGCTGGTGACTGATTCCAGTATGGATTTGCCACGGAAAGAGACCGTCGACAGCCAGTATGCCATGGGGATAGCAAAAAAAGAAAGCAGCAGTGTTGTCACTGCCGCTAACTCAAATGTCAATATAAGAGGGGTCAAAAGCTCCATTAATCACCTTAATAATATTGTGAAAATACCTGAGTATAATCTAAATTATCTTGCCTATGGCTATTTCATTCGCCTTCACCAGGGCGGTCACCTCCATCCCAACCTCCAGATTCATCCTTTTGGCTGATTTGGTGGTGATGACAGACTCGATACCTGTACCGAAATCTATCTGAACGCTGGTGAAAATTTCCCCTGTATCCATAGATGTTATCTTGCCTTTGAACCTGTTATTCAGACTAAGGGTTCCAAGATCTCCCACGGCCAAGATCACCTCGGTGGCTTTGAACAGCATGTTCACATGCCCGCCGGGGGTCAGATAGTCCATATCCGCCGGACTGTCCAGAATAACCGCCGTGGCTGTCTCACCGTGGGTGTTCAGCTCACAGATGATTATCTGACCGGAGGTATTGTAAAATAGAATCTCAGCCTTGAGTACGTTCATTATTTCTCGTATCCGTATTTTTTCATGATTTCGGCGCCGTTGCCTTTTGTGATATATGTCATGAATTTAGCGGATTCTGCCTGATCTTTTGAAGTTTTCAGGATAACGCCGCCCTGAAGGATGGGTGAGTAGAGTTTGGAATCCACTTCAAACCATGAGCCGGGATCTTTTACTTTTCCGCTGGCAAGGTGTGATTTGGCAGCGAAAGCGGCATCAGCGGCTCCGGTGTGGATGAATGTATCCATGCTGGATATGCTGTCGCCCTGAACTATCTTAGATGCCACAGCGTCATAAACGCCGGCGGCTTTCATAGCTTCCACAGCGGCTCTGCCGTAGGGAGCTGTGTTGGGGTTAGCGATAGCTACTTTTACGAATTTGGCGTCTTTCAGATCAGCCAGTGATTTTACGTCATATTTAACAGACCAGAGAACCAGAAGTCCTTTGGCATACATAACGGGTTCTGTGGATGCGAGACCCGCGTCATATACTTTCTGAGCGAAAGACATGTCGGCGGCAAGGAAGATATCGAATACCGCACCGTTGAGAATCTGTGATGTCAGTTTTCCGGATGAACCGTAAACGGCTTTCACTTCTGTGCCTGTTTCGGACTGATATGCTTTACCAACTTCCTGAAGAGCGAACTGAAGATTTGCGGCGGCGGAGATGTTAAGCTCTTTCGCATTGGCGCAAACAGCCAGTATAAGGATCATAGCAAGTGTAAGAAACTTTTTCATTATATCACCTCATTACTAGTGCAGAAGCAGTTTTAAAGAGCGCGAACGTATGAGTTCCCGGACGCAGTCCCAGCTTTTGCGCGCTGTTTGCCGTGATGCTTACGGCGAGCTCGGTTCCGTTTTCGGTCTTTAAGATTGCTTCGGTATATTGACCGCTGGAATTAACAGCGGTAATTTCTGTTTTAAGGATGTTGCGGGCGCTTGTGGAGAAAGCATCGCTGTCCACCAGGATGATGTCTCTGGGGCTGATGAAGACTGTTACCTCTTCACCGGGCATCAGGTCTTCGTCCAGTTTTATACAGGCGATGGTGTCGCCGTTATTGGTGGTTATCATGGCGTAGGTCTGTTCAACAGAGTCTACTTTTCCCAGAATTTTATTGGAGTTGACCATGGTGTTCAGATACATCATGTGCAGCCGGCTGAAGTGGTTGTATGTTTTTATAAGGTCTTTGCCTGTTTTGGTCAGGGTGGTTCCTCCGCCTCCCTTGCCCCCTGTCTGGCGGTCCACCAGAGGAGTGCCAAAAACTGCATTCAGGCTGTTTATGCTGTCCCACGCCGCTTTGTAGCTCATTTTGATACGTTCGGCGGCTTTTTTGATCGAGCCGGTTTCCTGCACCAGTTCCAACAGCTTGATTCTGCCGTGTCCTGCTATACCCAAACCGTCAATGTCTATCCATAGTTTGCCATCTATTTTCATAGGCGTTATATACTATATAACATAACGGCGCGCAAGCGGAAAATAAAACGTGTCAAAAAATTGTTATTTGTAAAGTTTTTCCTGAATAACGACCCGGATGAAGGCGGCCGCCGGAAGCGCCATTATCATACCGCCGATGCCGAACAGAGACCCTCCGGCGAGCAGGGCAAAAATAACGCCTGTGGGATGAAGACCCAAAGATTTTCCGATAATTTTGGGAGTAAGATAATTTCCCTCGATGGACTGAACAACGGTGAACCCGATTATCACCATCAGAGGATGAAGAAAATCGGCGTATTGAAGAGCCGCCAGAATGACAGAGGAAGAGAACCCGATGATGAACCCGAGATAGGGTACAACGCTCAGGATTCCCGCCGTCAGACCGACAATCACGGCGGGTTTTATGCCCGCAATGAGAAGCACTGCCGTATAAAGCACGCCCAGCAGAAAAGCGACAATGATCTGCCCTCTGAAATATTCCGACAGAATACGGTCGAACTGGGTGAAATATCTGCGGTAGTCTCTTTCAGAGCTCTTGTCCAGAGCGGCGAACAGCTTTTCATTCAGCTTGTCGAAATCCCGCAGGAAATAGAAGACGAGGATAGGGATCAGCGACAGGTGTATGATGGTGGTAACCGCTGAGGATATGGATGTTATTATTCCGGATATTCCTGTGAAGATGCCGTGGAGCGAGTCGGATATTTTTGACCCCGCCAGCTCTTTCAGGTGGTTCACATCCAGCTGAATATTCAGCCTGTTCGCTGTGGTGTGGATGAAATCCAGCGTGTTGTCAGCGTATGCCGGAAGATTTTTTATCAGATACTGTGTCTCTGACGCCACAACAGGTATCAGCCACAGAAGCAGAAGAGATATCAGCAGAACGCCTATGGACATCAGTGTCAGAATGGATGCCCAGCGGGGAATCTTTCTGGCTTCAAAAAAATCTATGACCGGGTCGAAAAGATAAGCTATGAAGAACGAAACGGCGAACACGGTGATGATGCTCTGGATTTTGAACAGCAGTATAATAACGCCGACTGTGACGGCGGCGATTATCAGATTTTTTACATTGATTTCAAGGTTGATGATGCTCATGCAGACTTATAGCACAGAAAAACGCCGATTGCGATACAATGAATAAAAAAGGGGCGTATGAACGCCCCTTGGTGATGTTAGTTTTCTCTGATACCCATTTTGCGCAGGATATCTTCCAGCAGACACCATTTGGTGAAAGCGGACTGGAGCAGGTTAAGCCCCACGAAAGCCGCCAGAGCCAGCCACCATTTCTGGTCTGTTGCCAGAAAGAGCCCGATGCTCAGCAGTATGAAAATACCGGGTACTAGTCTTAAAATATCTTTAATTGACATAATATATTCTCCTTATTCAGTAATCTTAGTGTGTGTCCAGCGTTTTGTCCCAGAATCTCTTATGGAAATAGTACATAAGAGGGATGATAAGCAGCGTCAGTATGGTGGAAACCACAGCGCCTGTTATCAGAGCCACGCCGAGTCCGGCGAAAATCGGGTCGGGAAGCATGAAAAGCGCTCCGGTGATAACCGCCACAGTTGTCAGCACCACGGGTCTTGTTCTGATAGCGCCTGATTCTATAACAGCCTCACGCAGGGTGCGTCCGTTCGCCAGAGCATGCTCTATGAAATCGATGAGCAGAACAGCGTTGCGCACCATGATACCTGCCAGCGCTATGAATCCTATCATACTGGTGGCAGTGAAGAACTGACCGAATATGAAGTGTCCCGGGATTATGCCCAGAAGCGAAAGCGGAATCGGCACCATCATGATGAGAGGCGTCGCGAACGATTTGAACCATCCCACCAGAACAAAATACATCAGAACCAGAACGGCGGCGAACGCCAGCCCGAGGTCACGGAACACCTCATAGGTGATCTGCCACTCTCCGTCCCATTTCACGGACGGAACGTCATAAGTCTCCGGCTGGGCTGTCCAGTACTGCTTCACGGGAGTTCCGTTCCATTTTATCTGAGCCATTTTTTCTTTCATGTCCAGAATGGCGTACACGGGGCTTTCCACCTCGTTTGCCACATCCGCCGTGATATATGTCACGGGTTTCATGTTTTTATGATAAACGGATTTATCTTTTACTTTCTCTCTGACGGTAACCAGCTCGCCCAGGCTCACAGCGGCGCCTGACATAGAGATGAGGTTCACCTCGGAGAGAGTCTCTATCATGTTTCTTCTGTCTTCCGGCAGTTTGATAGTGATATCAACGGGTTCTCTGTCTTCCTCTGTGTGCAGGATGCCCGCCTTCATGCCCTGAAGAGCCATGTAGAGTGTTTTGGACACCATCTCGGAGGATATCCCCATGACAGCCGCCTTCTGTTTGTCCACCTGAAGGTCATACTGAACCATGTCGTCCTCTTCGTATGTGTCTATATCCACAACACCTGGAGTCTGCTTGAACACATCCATAACCTGAGCCGCCACATCGCTTCTGGTCTTCTGATCCGGTCCGTATATCTCTGCCACCAGAGTGGAGAGGACGGGAGGTCCGGGCGGAACTTCGGCTATTTTTATGTTCGCTTTATATTTGTCCCCGATCTCCTGGATGGGTATTCTGATCACCTTTGCCAGATCGTGGCTTTTCAGGCTTCTTTCGGATTTATCTACGAAGTTCACCTGGATATCCGCGACATTGTGCCCGCGTCTCATGAAATAGTGGCGCACAAGCCCGTTGAAGTTATAAGGGGAGGCTAAGCCTGTATATATCTGATAATCCTTAACCTCTTTTACTGTGGAGAGGTAGTTGCCCACCTCCACTGCTACCATGTTGGTGGTTTCCAGAGGCGTTCCCTCGGGCATGTCGATCACCACCTGCACCTCGTTCTTGTTGTCGAACGGAAGCATCTTCATGACCACCAGACGGGAGGGAATGAAGAGGAAAGCGGCGAAAAAGAGCCCCAGAAGAACAGCGGTGAAGATTATTCTGTTTCTTCCGCTGTCTATCAGCGCTGAAAACATTTTGTTGTATATTGAGTAGAGCTTTGTTGTTTTAACATAATCGCACTCGTCCTCTATCTCGCCGGCGTGTTTTGCGGCGTGGGGGGCGAGCAGCTTATAAGCCAGCCACGGAGTGATCATCAGCGCCACGAACAGCGAGAAGACCATAGCCAGAGACGCTCCGATGGGCATTGGTTTCATGTAGGGTCCCATAAGCCCTCTCACGAAAGCCATGGGGAAGATAGCCACTATAACTGTGACGGTGGCGAGGATAGTGGGGTTGCCCACTTCGCCCACAGCGTAGATAGCCTTGTCCAGAAGGTTTCTGGCGCCCAGACGGAAGTGCCGCTCCATGTTCTCCACAACGATGATGGCGTCATCCACCACCAGCCCCGCAACGAAGATCAGGGCGAAGAGCGTAACTCTGTTCAGAGTGTAGTCGAACATGAAATACACGAAGAACGTCAGGGCGAATGTGACGGGCAGGGCGACAAAGACCACCGCTCCGGCACGCCATCCCATTGTGAGGCTCATCACCACTATAACGGCTATGATAGCGCCCACAAGGTGCTCTATCAGCGTCATAACTTTGGTGAACGCTGTCTCTCCGTAGTTTCTGGTGACCTCAACGCTCACTCCGTCAGGAATGATGTATCCTTTCAGTCTGTCCAGCTTGGCGAGCACGGCGTCTGATACCACCACGGAGTCGCTTCCCTTTCTCTTCGACAGAGAGAGGGTCACCGCCTGATATTTATCGGCGGAGATTTTATCATTGAACCCGGTCAGCAGGATGCTGTCGGGAATCTCAGGTCCGTCTGTCACATCGGCAACGTCTTTCAGATAGACAGCCTTGCCGTTCATCACGCCCACAACCATGTTTTTCAGGTTTTCAGCGTTGGTATAGAACCCTCCGGCGCTGACATAAAAAACCTGATTGTTCTTGGTGATGTCGCCTGTGTTCAGCGACATGTTGGAGCTCTCCACCGCCTTGAACAGACGGAAGAGATCAAGGTTATACGCTCTGAGTTTTTCAATGTTAGGCTCAATGCGCACCATACGTTTATAGCCGCCGATGATCTCTGTCTTGGATACGTTGTCCACCTCTTTCAGGTGTTTTTCAACCTCCAGAGCGATGCGGCGGAGCTGATAAGCGTCATATTTATCTGAATAGAATGTGAATGCCATCTGGGGCACGTCATCTATCGACTGTTTTTTGATGATGGGCTGAAGAACGCCGTGGGGCATCCTGTCCATGTTATAGTCTATCTTGTCTTTCAGCTTGGTGATGGATTTTTCCTCGTCCTCGTTCACCTTGAAGCGGACGACTATCATACCCATGTCATTCATGCTGGTGCTGTAGACATATTCCACACCAGGGATCTCCCAGATGATCTCCTCCAGAGGCTCTGTTACGGATTTTTCAACGTCTTTCGCGTTGGCTCCGGGATAGGGAACCATGATATCCACCATGGGAACGACTATCTGGGGCTCCTCCTCTTTTGGTGTCATGATGATGGACACCATGCCTATGAAGAGGGTGGCGATAACCAGAAGGGGCGTTATCTTGGATGTTATGAATCCGGAGGCGATTCTCGCCGCGAGATTTTTCTTAACTTCGCTCATTTATTTTTCCTCGAGAATATCGCCTGATTTCAGAACCTGAGCGTTTTCGGTGACAACTTTGTCTCCGGCTGACAGTCCTGAAAGAATTTCTGTCACTCCGCCCAGATCACGTCCGGGTTTGATGACTCTCATCTCTGCCTTGCCGCCGTTATCCACGAAAACCATAGTGAGCTGTCCTCTCTGAACAACTGCCTGTGTGGGAACGGCTATTATTTTTTCTGTGCCTGTGATGAATCTTACTTTGGCAAACATTCCCTGAGCCAGTTTTTCGCATCCGGAAAGTTTTACTTTGAAATTACCTGTGGCGGGGTCGATATCGGGGCTGAGCTCTATAACTTCGGATTCGAAGCTCTCGCCCATGGTGTCAACGCTGACTCTCGCTTTTGTGCCCACGTTGATTTCGTTCAGCATGGACTGGCTGACATAGGCGTATACCACGGGAACGTTGTTGCCCACTTTAAGTATGGGGCTGCCGGGGGCGGCGAGGTTTCCGGCGTCCATGTTTTTCTCCAGAACAACACCGTCAAAGGGCGCTCTGAGCTGGGTGTATGACAGATATGTGTTCACCTCGCTTCTCATGGCTGCCGCCTGTTTTGCCTTTATTTTCACCTGCTCCACCTTCTGCTGGGACAGGTCCACATTTTCCTGAGATATATTGTACTGCTGTTTCGCCAGATTATACTGAGCTTCCACCTGATCGAATTCCTGCTTGCTCACGCTGTTGTTTTTAATCAGGTTGCTGTAGCGGTTATATGTTTTTTCCGCCAGTTCATACTGTGATTTTGCCTGATTCTGCTGAGCCACCGCCATTTTGTAGCCTATCTCCGCCTGTCTCAGACCGTTCTGAGCTTCCTGTTCGCTGGAGTCGGCGAAAGCCATTTTCTGTTCCAGCTCACCGGATTTGATGACGGCGAGAAGCTCACCTTTCTTCACATGCTGACCGGGTGTTACATTTATCTGCTCTACATATCCAGTGACTTTGGGGATGATTATAGCGGTTTTGTCGCTGGATATTGTGGCTGTGAAACTTCTGGATGAGTCGGCATCGGTAAGAGCCACGGTGTAGGTCTTCACCTTCACGGTAGCCGGAGCGTTCATCGCCTCATCAGACTTTTCCTTGCCCCCGCAGGCAGTTAACATGGCAAGCATGGCGGTCGTGACAATCAGTTTGCGAAACATTGCGTACCTCTATTTTTTATTATATTCAAATATTATAATATATTGAAACTACATTTCAAGAGGTTTGTTCATTAACCATAAAAACCCCGTGAAACCGTCAGCGCCCCATGAGCGCTGACTGAAAAATTTTTACTACTTTAAGTTGCCGGCGGCCAGATGAAGACCTGCCTTCTCAACGATTAGCTGATATTCAGACATATAGAGTGAGAGCTCTGCCTGCTTCAGATCCACCTCTCGGTCGAGCAGCTCTGTCACTTTAGACAGACCCTCATTGAACCTGTTCTCGGTAATGGTAAGAGCGCTCTGCGCCGCTTCCACTCTTTTGCGTGATGCCTCAATCTGTTTTGATGCGGTGATAACACCGTAAAATGAATTTTTTATTTCTGACTTTATTTCGAGTTTTTTATCCGCTATCTGGTGAAGGAGAGCGTAATATTTGCTTTTGGTCTCTCTGACCTTGTTGAAGTCGCTGAATCCCTTGAAGAGATTCAGATCGGCCTGAACGCCGTATGTTGTGCCGCTTCCGTTGTCCCCCATGAAATCGTCATCGCTGCGCTGATAATCGGCGAAGAGATAAACGGAAGGCAGAAACGCTGTTTTCGCCTTAGTGTTCTCATAGTCTGTGGCTTTGAGATAATTTTCCATGGCGGTCAGATCCTGACGCTGAGCCAGACCCGCTTTGGTGTATTTGTCCAGATCGTCCGAAAACTCCATCTCCGGATTGCTCCAGACCACCTGAATGGTCTCGTCAGAGTCTATCAGCCTCTGGAGCTGGCTCATAGCCACCTGATGCTGTCTTTCCGCTTCTTTCATCGCCTGCTCGTTCATCAGCAGGTAGCTTTCGGAAACCATCAGGTCGCTTTTCACGATCAGTCCGTTGGTGTAGAAATCTTTGGCGGTTTTATAATATTTTGCCGTGCGGTCGTATGACTGACAGGCAACGTCTTTCGCTTTTTCCGCCAGAGCCAGACCATAGAAAGCCATGTGCAGGTTGAAAAGAGTGTTCTGAGTGACACGCTCTGTCTGCATGCGGCTGGCGTCATAAGCACGGGAAGCCTGTTTTATGCCGAAGAAAATCTGTCCCTGCATGAACACCGGCTGAACCACCTGAAGTTTGGTGGTGTAGTTGGTGACAGTGTCGGGGTCGGCGAGCTGTCCTGTGAAATAGGGCATGTCGAAACGTCCCTGTCTCATCATGGCAAATGCGGCGTTGCCAGGCTCGTCCGTCTTCATTATAGTCTGCGAGAGTGATACCTGCGGCAGAAGAGACCCGATCGCCTGATCCTTCTGAAAGCGCGCGGCATCCTCCTGCGCCTTGTAGGATTTTATGATATAAGAGTTGGAAAGAGCCATCGATCTGGCTTCTTCAAAAGTAAGCTGTCTGCTTTCCGCCTGAGCGAAGCAGAGTAAAAGAGCGGCTGTTAGTGCTGCTCTTCGCACGGGGATTTGCATCCTGTCTTCTCCATAAGTTCCTTAATCATTGCCTTGATACCATCGTCAGCTATGCTGTAACATATGCTGGTGCCGGTTCTTTTGCCTTTTATAAGCCCTTTGTTTTTAAGAATGGCAAGGTGCTGGCTGGTCGTTGCCTGCGGAATATCAAGTCCTTTGCATATTTTGGTAACATTGCACTCATTACTCATAAGACCCACCATCAGTTTAAGCCTGATAGGGTGTCCTATAGCCTTGAGTTTTTCTGAGTACGTTGCAAACCATTCGTCCATTTTGTCCTCCGAGCAAAAAATGAATATATGAATATTATTAACTTCCGGTTCCCGTGTCAACGGCAAAGTTATTATTTTTTTATGGAGAAAATCCGACAAAAAACAGCGGTATACACGGCTTTCAGTCCTGTCCGGGGCTTATCCCATAGGTAAAATGAGAAAGGAAGGGCACAGCGCATAAAGTAATTCTTGATTTAATTACTATGTCTGGCATATTAGACAGCAATGGAAATCATCAGAGATCTATCGCACTATAAAGCAGAGAGGGATATGGTTGTCAGCATAGGCAACTTCGATGGTCTGCATGTCGGACACGCCGCTCTGGCGGAGCGTGTGGTTACGCTCGCCCGTGAGAGGGGGCTGATGAGCGCTTTCGTCTCTTTCGACCCTCACCCTATGAAGTTCTTCGGAGCGGATGTAAAGCTGCTTCAGACCGAAGAGATGAAGATCAGGGAGTTCGAACGGCTGGGCGCCGACAAACTTTTTCTGCTGAAATTCGATGAACATATAGCGGGTATCAATCCGGAGATTTTCGTCAGCGAATATCTTCTGAAAACCATGCGTGCCAGATTCATCGTTGTGGGATACGACTACCGCTTCGGGCGCAACCGCACCGGATCATACGAATTTCTGAAGATGCTCGAGCCGAAATACGGCTTCACCGCTATCCGTGTGGACAAGGTGGTGGTGGACGGCATTACCGCATCCAGCAGCAATATCCGAAAATATCTCATGGAAGGCGACCCGGAAACAGCGGCTATGCTTCTGGGGCGCAGATACTGCATGGCGGGCGAGGTAGTGCGTGGAGACGGTATAGCCACCAGAATGGGCTTTCCGACAGCGAATATAAAAGTGGACAATGAGCTGATCCCGATGAACGGAATCTATGCCGCGGTTGTCCATATAGATGACAATATATATAATGGTGCTCTCTACATAGGCGAACGCCCCACCGTGGCGGAGGGGATGAGCAAACGTGTGGAGGTCAACGTTTTCGATTTTAAAGACAGTCTTTACGGAAAGACCATAGAGGTCGAGGTGGCTAAGTTTATCAGGGGCGACAGAAGATTCGGTTCTGTGGATGAGCTCACCGGGCAGATAAAGATCGACTGTGAAAATATAAGGGTGTTCTTTGGCGGACAAAATTAAGAAAATATCATTCATCAGCCTCGGCTGTTCAAAAAATCAGGTGGATCTGGAATATCTCATGGGCGCCGTGCGTGACGAGGGATATCAGATTACTCATATCCCGGAAGATTCAGACGCCATAGTCATAAACACCTGCGGGTTTATAGAACCGGCGGTGACAGAGGCTATCGACAATATTCTGGAGATGAGCGGAAGAAAGAAGAAGGAAGCAAAGCTCATCGTCACCGGATGTATGAGCGAAAGATACAAAGGCGAGCTATTAAACGAGATGCCGGAGATCGACTACTTCACAGGGGTGGGCGATCTGGACAAAGTTATCGGATATCTGAACGGCACAGACTGCCGTCCGGCGAATTACGGCACGGCAAGACTGATCGCCAACACTCCCTACTATGCCTATCTGAAAATCTCCGAAGGATGCAACAACAGATGTTCCTACTGCGCCATTCCCGGCATCAGGGGAAATCTGGTGAGCAGAAAGAAAGAAGATATTATAGACGAGGCGAAGAGCCTGATAGATCAGGGGATAAAAGAGCTGATCGTCATATCTCAGGACAATACGAAATACGGCACGGATATATACGGCAAAAAGATGATCGCCCCGCTCTTAAAAGAACTGGCGGGACTGGACGGCGATTTTAAGATCAGGGTTATGTATATGAACCCGGACGGAGTGGACAAAGAACTGGTGGATACCATATGCAAAACGGATAAGATCCTGAGCTATTTTGATATTCCGGTTCAGCACTACAGCGCCAGAATATTGAAATCCATGAAGAGAAAATCAAACCCAGCCACCATAGACAGGGTATTTGACATGATAAGAGAGGCTGACAAAGACAGCTTTCTCCGCACAACCTGCATAGTCGGTTTTCCCGGGGAGACCCAGGAAGATTTTGACGAACTCATCGCTTTTCTGCGTAAGCATAAGCCGGACTTTGCCGGATTTTTCCCGTATTACAGGGAGAAAGGGACACAGGCATATACTCTGGGCGCCCCTCTGGGCAAGCGTGAGGTGAACAGACGCATCCGGGTTCTGGAAAAGATACAGAAAGAAAATACCAATACTCGCTTGAAATCATTGAAAAAACAGGACATAATCTGCTACGTTGAGGGGGAGAGCGAGGAGTCAGAATTCATCCTTCAGGGCAGGGCGCAGTTTCAGGCGCCGGATATAGACGGGCGGGCCTACATCATTGGCGGGCTGGCGGACAGCGGATACGGTCCGTATCCATGCAGAATAAAGAAGATAGTTTATCCCGATATATATTGCGAAATAATAGAAAAATGGTGATACCGATGAGAAAGATCATAGCTGTATTAATATGCGCCGCGGCGCTTTTTTCATGTGCCAAACAGCAGCCCAAGCTGACTGCTGATGAAAGTATGAAAAAGGGTCTCGCACTGTTTCAGAAAAAAGACTATTCAGACTCAATAGCTTATTTTGAAAATACCATCATGGAAGCGGATAACCCCGAGATAGCCGCCAAGGCTCAGCTCTTTCTGGCGGATGCGTATTTCCTTGATAAAAAATATCCCGAGGCGATCCCCGCCTATGAACAGTATCTGGATATCTACAGCGACACAGAGGACGCGAATCTGGCTATGCTCCGCATGGGTCTCTCGCACTATGCTCTGATAGACAAGATAGACAGAGACATGGGGGCTGTTGAGGGCGCTCTTAAGAGTTTCACTCGTCTGAGAGAGAAAGACCCCGGTTTCGCCCGTGAATACGAGCTTACCAAGAAGATTGTCGAGCTGAGAAGCATGCTTTCGGCGAGGGAGCTTTATGTCGCTAAATTTTACTTCCGCATAGGCAAACCCGCCGCCGGAGAGACCAGACTGCTCTATATGTTTGAAAAATATAAAGACACTCCGGAATATGAGGACGGTCTCTTCATATACGCCAACTGGCTGGCAAAGCAGAACGGCAGAGAGAGAGAGGCTATGCAGTATTACAACCTGCTGCTGAAAGAGTTTCCCCAGACAAAACACGCCAAAGATGTTGCCGGCGGTCTGGCAAAACTTCTGGCTAAAGTGACAGCCGATCTGGAGAAAAAACAGAAAGAGGCTCAAAAAGCCGAAACAAAACAGGAAGAACCGAAGGAAGGAACCAAATAGATGCTGGATATCAAGTACATTATAGCTAATCTGGACGAAGTGAAGGCGAAAACGGCAAAAAGAGGCGCCGAGTTCGACTTCGACACTCTGGCAAAGCTGGACGCCGAAAGAAAAAAACTTCAGGCGCTGAATGACGAGCTGAAAAACGAAAAAAATAAAATAAGCAAAGAGATAGGAAAGATAAAACAGGCGGGCGGCGACATCTCCGAAGTTCAGGAGAAGATGCGCAAAGACGGTGAAGAGATAGACGCCAATGATAAAACCATGGCGGACATACTCGAGAAGATGAACGAGATGCTCTATACCCTGCCCAACCTTGTGAAGGACGAAATCCCCGTGGGCAAGGACGAGACAGAGAATGTTCTGCTCAGAACATGGGGCGAGCCCAGAAAATTTTCCTTCGAGCCTAAGGCTCACTGGGACATAGCCGAAGGGCTTAAGATGCTCGATTTCGAGCGTGGAACAAAGATAGCGAAATCAAGATTTACCGCATATACAGGCATGGGAGCCAAGCTGGAGAGGGCTCTCATCAACTTCATGCTGGATACGCACGCCAAAAGGGGCTACACGGAAGTTCTGGCGCCCTATCTGGTGAACGCTCAGGCGATGACAGGCACAGGTCAGCTTCCGAAATTTGAGGAAGAACTCTTCAAATGTGAGCGTGACGGTCTGTATCTGATTCCCACAGCGGAAGTTTCCGTTACAAACCTCTACAGCGGAGAGATGCTCTCCGAAGCGGATCTTCCCATCCGCCACTGTTCATATTCCGCCTGTTTCCGCAGAGAAGCGGGTTCACACGGAAAAGACGTGCGCGGGCTCATCCGCCAGCACCAGTTCAACAAGGTTGAGTTGGTTAAAATAACAGCTCCCGAGGATTCCGAAAACGAGCTTATGGAGCTGCTGGATTCAGCGGAAAATATCCTCCGCCTGCTCGGTCTGCCCTACAGAGTGATGACACTCTGCTCCGGCGATGTGGGATTCTCATCAGCGAAAACATTCGACATCGAAGTGTGGCTGCCTTCAGCCGACACATACAGAGAGATATCCTCCTGCTCCACATTCGAGGACTTTCAGGCGAGAAGGGCATCCATCCGCTTCCGCAGAAAGGACGGAAAAAAGGTCGAGTTCGCTCACACTCTGAACGGATCAGGTCTTGCCGTGGGCAGAACGTTTCTGGCAGTGCTCGAAAACTATCAGAACGAGGACGGCACGGTCACAGTGCCGGAGGTTCTTCGTCCTTATCTCGGCGGCATAGAGAAGATAACATTATGAGCCAGAAAACATTATATGTTGCCGGCACCAGCATAAACGGAGAGTATTCAGGCTCGCCTGCTTATCTTTTCGAGGTTGTCGAAAAATGCTCCCTTATTATAGGGGAGGATAAGAGAAATCTGGGCAGGATGCTTGCCGCTTCCGGTTTTCGTGACAAGGAGCAGATGCTTCTGAACGAACACTCGCTGGACAGGGACAAGGAATTTCTGCTGGATATATGCAAAGATCACGAAAATATCCTGATTATGAGCGACTCAGGCACTCCCTGTGTTGCCGATCCCGGATATGATTTTGTCAACATGGCATGGGAAGCCGGATTCAATGTGATATCCGTTCCCGGACCTTCATCTATAATAGCGGCGCTTTCTGTCTCCGGATATTTTGCCGAACGTTTCTATTTCGCCGGATTTCCCCCGAAAGAGAATGTTCAGCGCAAAAAATTTATGGACAGGGTGATGAACAACAAAGACACAGTCATCATCTTCGAAAGACCCTATCACGCTAACCAGCTCATCGAAGAGGTCTGTTTTATCGACCGCCCAATGAGCATGTCTTTTAATCTGGGCATGCCGGATGAAAAGACCTACAGAGGCACGGCGAAAGAGATTTCACAGGCTATTCCCGATAAGATCAAAAAACCTTTCGTCTTAGTCATTAAAGGTAGTCATTCTTAGTACGTGTTTCACGGAGCATATGAGCACAGATTTTAGCTGACGTGAGCACACATAGAGTGAGCACAGCATGACTTATTTTGATGCAATTTCTGTTACACTTATCGCATTTATTTTTGTGTTATGTTTTAGTAAAACTGTTCGATACGATAATATGAATTACCATTGTGGAAAATTTTTCCGGTTGATATTGGCAGGGGACATGCTATATTTTAAATTAATCACTCAGATTAATTGTGTTAGCAATAACAAAAGCATAATACTAATAATAAAGGTTTAACAACACATGCTAACTTATATGAAAATAATACAGATTATCAACTATTTTACGAGATTATCTGGTAATAAAATTAACAAGCTAAAGCTAATAAAACTCATTTATTTCACTGATAAATATCATTTGCGCAAATATGGTAGAACAGCAACCAATGATGAGTACTGGGCGATGAAACGTGGTCCTGTGCAAAGTGTTACAAAAGATCTAATTGATGGAACAGATTTTCTTTCACCAAAAGAGTTAGAATACCGTAAATCCTATATTATGAAAGAAGGTAATACTATCGCATCACTTTGTGATGTTAATGAAGATTATCTTTCGGACTCAGAAATAAGCGCTATGGATTTTATATGGGAGCAATACGGCAAGTTAACCCATGGGCAACTTATAGACAAATCACATGAAAATATTGAATGGAAGAAATATGAAGATAGATTAAATGCTGGCAGTGCAAGAGAAAAGATGAATATTATAGATTTCTTTTCAGACTCTAATGATGAATTGTCAAAAAGTACTGCTAATGGTTTAGATGAAAGTAAGGCTATTTTTGAAGAAAACGAAGCAATCAAGAGTTTGCTTAGAATATGATTTTTCCAAAAGATAAATTTATCGAAAGACTAAAATTTGGACATGTGGTAAGGTTTTCTCATCCTAAATTTCCAGAAAAAGAGCATTTCTTTGTTATCGTAGACAATTCTCCAAATAAGATTCCGCCAATGATTAGCCTAATCAGTTCAAAAAGTTGCAGTAATAAAAGATCATATGTGGTAGTCGAAGAACATGAATATGATTTTTTTACAATGCAGTCCTTTATTGATTGTGATCAGGTATATGATGTAACACCAGATGGATTGTATGAGTTATATAAGGAATCTCGGCTTTCCATACAAGGGACATTACTTCAGCCCACTTTGGAAAAAATTAAGGATACTTGTTGGAAGAGCGTGGGTCTTGAAAAGTCATATAAAAAGCGTATTGTGAATGCTTACAATAAAGTATTTAATATTAATTAATATATAATGCGGCTAATGTGATTATTGGTAATTATCTATTAATTATTGAACTTAATCGTCATTAACTTCTAGCCAATTAATGACAGAGCTAATTGCGGCTGCGAGTTAGCCTGTCCTATCATGGACACTGCCGCCTGACTTAGTATCTGGTTCATGGTGAACTGAGTCATTTCTTTTGCCATATCCAGATTCTGTATCCTGCCCAGTGAGCTCGTCAGGTTTTCGCTGGCTGTGCCCAGTCCGGCTATGGTATATTCCAGACGGCTGATCTGCGCCCCTACGTCCGCTCTTATGCTGGATACTCTGCTGAGCGCTTTGTCTATTATGGTGATAGAGTTCTGCGCCCGCTCCTGATCCACCAGAAAAACTTCGTCCAGCCCCAGCCCGTCAGAATCTGTCTGACCGATGCTGATATCGGCGGTCTGCCCCTCGTATGCGCCTATCTGCAAGATAGTCGAGTTGTCCACCAGATGGAGAAAAACTTCCTCGTCTCCGCCGGAGCTGAACCGCATCTCTTTCTGTGTATCGTCCCATGATATGTCCAGACCTATGGAGCTGTCTATCTCCACGTCAATTCCGGCTATCACGTCTTTCAGTTTATAATCGTTTACCGTGTCCGACCCCACCAGACTTCCTGTGTGGGCATCATATACGTCTATGCTCAGGGCGCTGTTAGAGCCCTCCTGAAGGGTAGCCAGCGACAGAGCGTTTATCAGCTCCTCGTCACCTGCGAAGGTGAGCATGCCGTCCAGCCCCAGCTTTGCCGTCTGTATTATAAATGTGCCTTCCAGAGCCTCATTGGTGTATTCCGTGGCTGACCCGACAAAATTAACGAGGTTGTTGTTCACATCAGAGACGTTTTCGCTGGTGCCTGTGTCCACACCCATAGCCAGCCCGTCAACTATGGCGTTCTGGAGCTTCTGCTCGAAATCGGAAATGGTGTCGTCCCCCTCCAGATAGATGGTGGCGGATCTGCCGTTGCCGTATATTGTCAGCGACTGGGTCTGGTCGAACAGGTTTCTGCCGTCATCTGTAACGAAGCGGGATATATCCTTCAGCTTGGTGGATGTGGTCGCCGCCTCTCCGGCTCCGTTCACGTCCAGATGGAACGAACCCGTGGTCGTCAGACCGTTGTTGTCCGTATAGTTATTTGTAGCCTCTTTAAAATTGAGCGACATCGATCCTATGTTCAGACTTCCGGTCTCCTCGTCCATGGTGGAGTAATAGACCGTCACGCCGTTGAAATCGATATCTGTGTCGCCGTCATCTTTCAGCGTCAGTGTGTTTGTTCCCGTGAAATATATTGTCGGTCCCGCCTGTCCGGACGCCCCGCCGGATATCCGTACGGTTCCTCCGCCGGACGATGATATGTCCGCCGCCGCTGAATAGTCTTCGTTAACGGTGAGCAGAACCTTGTCGCCGTTCTGTATCCTGCCTCCGGTACCCAGAACAACGTCAAAGGTCAGATCCAGTGTTCCTCCCTCCGCTTCCATTCCGGACGCCGACACCAGAGCTGTATCGCCTGTGAGGGTTACCGTGGCTGTCTGCCAGTTTCCCACATGACCCGATTTAGCGTCAATATATCTGAAAGACGCCCCCTGAACAGTGGTGGTGGCGGATGTCACCTCGCTGGAAAACTGCACCTCCACATACCCGGATGAAGTTACATCCGGTGTTGAGAATGTCACCGAGGATGCGGAGGTGTCCAGAGAGAACATAGAGCCTTTCTGGAGATATGAAGCCGTAACGGACGCTGACGCCGCCGAAACAGCGGAATCGCCCCCTATGGTTACTGTATAATAACTGGTGCCTGTGGATTCTATGGTTTTCAGATCGGATACCGACACGACATTGGTGGAGTTCTCCGTGCCTCCCGCTGTGGTGATCTGCCCGCCCAGAGAGTCCTCTGACAGGGTCATCACATCGGTTTTATAGACATAGTTGTCCCCTGCTTCCACGGATATATTCATCCTGTAGTTGCCTTCCGCTACTTTGCCTTTGATATTGACGTTTATGTCCGTGCTGGCGGAAGACCAGAGGGCGGATGAGTTTCCGTTGAGCAGTTTTCGGGTGTTGAATTCGGTGGATTCAGCGATATGGTCTATTTCATCATTGAGCTGGTCGATCTCTTTCTGGATCTCTTCTCTGTCTGTGGATGTGTAGATTCCGTTGGAAGCCTGCACAGCCAGCTCACGCATTCTCTGCGCCAGAGACTGTATGGATTCAAGCCCGCCTTCCGCTGTCTGGAGGAGAGATATACCGTCCTGAGCGTTCATGGACGCCCGGTTGATACCCCTTATCTGAGATTTCAGTTTTTCGGATATTGCCATGCCGGATGCGTCATCCGCGGCGCTGTTTATTCGCAAACCGGAGGATAACTTGCTTATATTCTTGGTTATTTTTGCGCTGGCGCTGGCAGCGTAATTTTGGGCGATAATCGACGATATATTTGTCGACACACTGATTGCCATTTCATTACCTCCGTGTAACTACTGACCGACTTCCGTGTCGGCAGACTATACGGCAAAACTGTATTGTCAAAAAAAAAGACCGATGCTTCTTCCATTGAAGTCATCGGTCTGAATGTTTCAGTACCTTATTCTTAAGTTATAAACATTATCGGTTGTGATGAGGTAAAACTTGATAGGAAAAAGAGGATATGATGTGAATTTTTTGAAATAAAAAAGCGGCTTATTCAGCCGCCTTAAAATTATTCTGCTCCCACTGTTGATGGGCAGTTATGTCTGCGTCTTTCCATGCGGCTGTCTGGCAGTCCCTCTTTGCACATGTGGCACCCGCGCTCCTGAAAGTGGACATTGCCGCCGGCAATGCACAGCTCTGTTCCTTCTATGAGGAAAGTAGCGATCTTAACTCTCGCTTTTTCCACCAGACGGGAAAAAGTGGGGCGTGAAATATTCATCAGAACAGATGCGTCCTCGTGGGAAAGTCCTTCGTAGTCGGCAAGTCTTACCGCTTCGTATTCATCCAGTGTCAGGTTTACCGCTTTCAGTTTTTTGGCGGGAATTCCTCTGGGTTTGAAGTTGCATATCTCAGGCTGTACGCCTATGATCCTTGGTTTCGATGGTCTGGGCATTATCTCCTCCGAACTTAATAAAAATGTTTATGCCTTGAAAATAAAATACAATGGTTAGTATTTATGCACATAAGTTAGCAGTTACTTTAAAAAATTGCCAGAGGAAAATGACTAAAATAGTCTACATTCATATATCCGCTTATTCATATAATTTCATTGAAATCAATGGTTTGGATGCGGTATGATCTGGGGCGGACAACAGCTTTGGGATTTTTGTATCCCACTGCTATGAGCATAACAGGTTCATATTTTTCATTAATAGCGAATTTCTTCGTGAGATCAGCCTCCACGAATCCGCCCATGGGGTGGGATTCCAGCCCGTATGCCTGCGCCGCGTACATTATATTCATAGCGAACAGAGTTGTGCTGATTATCGCTTTCTTTGTTCTCACCGCAGACCCTTTCTCTCCGTGTCCGTTTTTTGCCATGTTGATATATCCGGCTTTGGTCTCGTCAGTGAGAAGCCCCAGACTCACCTGTCCGTCAGCTATCCCGTCCAGATTGTCTTCGATAAATTCCTTATCAGCCAGAACGATATATACGCATGAAGCCTCTGTCACCTTCGGCTGGTTGAACGAAACGGATTTCAAAAGCTCCTTCTTCTCAGGGCTCAGAACAGTGATAACTTTCCATGGCTGAAGATTCATGGAAGAGGGGGCTAGCGCCGCCAGAGTAAGGATATTTTCCGCTGTTTCTTTAGATATGCTTTTGTCAGGGTCGAAAAAATTGATGGAGCGTCTGTGTTCGATCGCTTCTTTGATGTTCATGGTTTCCTCCCGAAATTAATACTCACAGTATTAAAGTTAATTCCGGGAGGTATTTTTTCAAGGCGGGTTATTCCGCTGGCATCCCTTTAAATCCCTTAAGCACCACATACATCTCGAAAGAATTTTTTCTGGTGGCTTCCGGGCGGATATGCTTGCAGAACTCAAAATGCTTTTTCATCTCTTTCACCAGCGCGTCTCTGTCTTCTCCCTCGAAAATTTTGCAGGCGAAGTTGCCGCCGGGTTTCAGCACAGTCATGGCGAATTTGAAGATTATGCGCACCAGATCCACGGAGTTTACATGGTCCAGCAGTTTAGAACCGGATGTGTTCGGGGCGGCGTCAGATATCACGGCATCGTATCCGCCGCATACCTCCAGCACCCTGTCCACAGTCTCCTGTGTGGTGATGTCTCCCTGAATGAAGGTGAATCTGGGGTCGTGAAGTTCGGTCTCCAGCAGGTCAACGCCCACGACACGGGTTTTTGACATCTGTAGAACCACCTGACTCCAGCCGCCGGGAGCGCATCCCACGTCCAGCACGTTCTGGGTGTTTCTGTATATCTCATATTTTTTGTTAAGTTCTATCAGCTTATAGGCGGCACGGGATTTATATCCCTCCAGCTTCGCCTTTCTGTAAAACGCGTCCTGTCTGTTGTACATCCTTATCCCTCTTTAATTCCACAAATTAGATTATTAAGCCTCCCTTTCTGAAGGGAGGTTTGGAGGGATTTCTTAATATAATCCAAGAAATCCGCCCCGACCCTCCTTTACCAAAGGAGGGGACAGGTATGTTAGTCCATCGGTGTGACTTCGTAGTCGTGTATGTGGAAGGTCTCGTTGGGGGTCACTTCCACCTCAATATTCATCATCAGCTCGATTTCGTCCAGACTCTGTTTTTCATCGTCCAGTATCAGATCCACCACGTCCGGATGAGCCTCGATATATACTTTTTTATTACGGAAGAAGGGCGCTATCCTGCGCACCTCTCTCAGAATGTCATAGCAGACGGTGAGCTTGCTCTTCACTATGCCTCTGCCCTCGCAGTAGGGGCACGGCTCGCTGAGTGATCTCGCCAGACTCTCCTGAACCCTTTTTCTGGTGATCTCCACCAGACCGAGCGGAGAAATGTTCACCACAGAAGCCTTAGCTCTGTCGTTTTTCAGCTCCAGATCCATGGTTTTGAGCACTTTTTGACGGTTCTCTTCCTTCGCCATGTCTATGAAGTCTACTATGATGATTCCGCCGATATTGCGCAGTCTGAGCTGCCAGGCTATCTCTTTGGCGGCTTCAAGGTTGGTCTTAAGAATAGTCTCTTCAAAGTTGCGCTTGCCCACGAATTTTCCGGTGTTCACATCCACCACGGTCAGGGCCTCCGCCTGATCGATGACGATGTATCCGCCGGACTTCAGCCAGACCTTTTTGTCCAGAATCCTTCCGATCTCGATCTCTATATTATAGTAGTCGAAGATCGGGATATCGTTGGTATAGAGGCTGACCTCCATGTGCATGTCGGGCATGTATTCACGGAGGAATGATTTTATTTTAAGAAAATCAGCTTTGTTATCAATGATTATACGGCTGACATCCGCTGTGGCTGTGTCTCTGAGTATGCGGAAGATGAGCCCGTGGTCTTCGTAAACCAGACTGGGCGCTTTGGTGGATGTCATCTGTTCTTTTATCTTCGCCCAGAGTCTCTCCAGATAGTCGAGGTCGGCTGTTATCTCCTCCCTGTCGTGTCCGGCGGACACTGTGCGGGCGATGAGTCCCACGCCGTCTGTTTTGATATCTTTCAGGATATCACGCAGACGCTCACGCTCTTCCTCTCCCTCTATCTTTCTGGACACTCCCACATGCTCGTATCCGGGCATCAGGACTATGTAGCGTCCGGGGATTGTCAGGTGAGTCGTGAGTCTGGCGCCTTTTTGTCCTATGGACTCTTTGGCTACCTGCACGATGATCTCCTGACCCTCTTTGAGCATGTCCTCGATGGGCGGAATCTCTTTGGGCTCTGTGGATTCGCCGTCTATATCGGCTTCGTCCGTGATGCTTCCGTCTATGGATTTTTCCAGAAAGCTGACACGCTCTCCGTTCTCCACATATACGTCAGCGGCGGGCAGAAAAGCCGCCTTGTTCAGCCCTATATCCACAAAGGCGGACTGGATGCCGGGCAGGACTTTTATGACCTTGCCCTTATAGATATTGCCTGCCACGTTTTTGCTGTGGGCACGCTCTATCAGTATTTCGGCGGGGTTTCCGTTTTCCAGAACGGCTACCCGTGCCTCGTTCAGTGTTGAATTAACAATAATTTCTTTCGACATTTATATTTATTCCGTTGGTCAGTCGTGGATCTCTGTGCGCTGCTCCATCGCCTTTAAAAGGGTCAGTTCGTCAGTGTATTCCAGATTGGTGCCTATGGGCACTCCGCTTGCGATCTTCGTGACCTTGATATTTTTGTTTTTCAGCATTTTGGAAAGATATATCGCCGTTGTCTCACCCTCTATGTCGGGGTTGGTGGCGATGATTACTTCCGAGACGCTCTCTTCTTCGGTTCTTTTCAGAAGTTTGTCTATGGTTAGGTCTGACGGACCTATGCCGTCCAGAGGGGATATCCTGCCCCCCAGAACATGGTATCTGCCGTGAAAAAATCCTGTATTTTCCAGAACAAAGATATCCTTCGCCTCTTCCACAACGCAGAGCTGACCGTTCAGTCTTCTGGGTTCCTGACAGATGGAGCAGATCTCCTCTTCCGCCAGATTTCCGCATATTTTGCAGAAAACGGTTTTTTCTTTCAGCTCTATCATGCTTTCGGCGAGGTTTTTTACCTGTGCCGCATCAGATTTGAGCAGGTGCAGGGCGAGACGAACCGCGGTCTTCCGACCCACTCCGGGCAGACGTGACAGTTCCCCCACACACCGTTCAAAAATACGATTCTTCATATAACCTCAGCAAAAAAAGTTCGTCCTGAACTTTTTTCGATACCGTTGCGCATCTGCAAAGCAGACGCTCCACTTACACTCCGCACGGCTTGCACGGCAAAGCCGGTCAGCCTCCTCCGTGAACCACATCGTGTGGTTTTACTCCTCCCTTTGCTCAAAGGGAGGTCGGGTGGGATTTCTTGGTGGTTTTAAAACATACCGGGAATGTTGAGTCCGAGGTTGCCTGTTACTGCGGACATTTTAGCCTGAACAACTTCCTGGGATTTTTTCAGCCCTTCGTTCACGGCGGCTGTTATAAGGTCCTGAAGCATGTCCACATCGTTAGGATCAACAACGTCTTTTTCGATGGTGATGGATAAAAGCTCCTGTTTGCCGTTTACTTTCACGGTAACCATACCGCCGCCGGCTGTGGCTTCCACAACCTCTTTAGCGGCTTCTGCCTGAGCTTCCTCCATCTTTTTCTGCATTTTCTGAGCCTGTTTCATCATCTGCTGAATATTCATAAATCTATCTCCATATATTTTATAGCCTGTGTAATGTATGAACTAATTATTATGAGGTATTGTCGCCCGTTGTCAACAAACAATAGATGATATCAGTATTTTTAGGGTGTGAAAACATCTATTGACAGAGAATTGACACAGGAATAATATGCACGCTTGAATGAACGCTCATATGAGGGAATGAATGACCGATGATCTTTTTCAGATGTCTGAGTCCTTTGAGGACAGCCTTTCAGAGATGAAAGGCAGGATGCCTTCAGACGCCGGACTTCTGAAGATGGCGGATATGTTCAAAATTTTGTCTGACCCCACCCGTGTGCGCATACTTTATGCGCTCTCTCTGTCCCAGCTCTGTGTCCAGGATATTTCGGAGCTGGCTCAGGTTTCTCAGTCCGCTGTTTCGCACCAGCTAAGGATTCTGCGCAACTCAGGTCTGGTTAACTGGACAAAGAGCGGTAAGCAGGTCTTCTACAGTCTGGACAGCGAAGCCGTCAGAACTCTTATCGAAAAAGCATCGGAACATTCTCTGACCTGAACTGTCCATATAATACATTATACAAACCGGAGACAGAATTATGCAGTTTTGTAATCTTAAACAGCAGTATACCGAACTTAAAGACGGCATAGACGCCAATATCGCCAAAGTGCTGGAGCACGGGCTCTATATCGGCGGACCCGAAGTGACCGAGCTGGAGAAAAAATGCGCCGAATTTGTCGGCGTAAAATATGCCAAAGCGTGCAGCTCCGGCACAGACGCTCTTCTTCTCGCTCTGATGGCTTATGATGTTCAGCCGGGGGACTACATCGTAACCACTCCTTTCACATTCATCGCCACAGCCGAGGTTATTTCTCTGGTGAAGGCAGTGCCTCTCTTCGTTGATATAGATGAAAAGACATATAATATATGTCCCGATAAACTAAAAAACTTCCTTAAGAATCCCCCTGTGGATTCTAAAAAGATAAAAGGCGTCATCACTGTCGATCTTTACGGTCAGTCAGCAGACTATGACGCTATCCGTGACGCTATGAAAGGTCACGACATGTTTCTGATTCAGGACGCCGCCCAGTCTTTCGGCGGAGCGTATAAAGGTAAAAACCTCTGCTCACAGGGCGACATAGGCTGTACATCATTTTTCCCCGCAAAACCCTTCGGATGTTACGGAGACGGCGGAATGGTCTTCACCAATGACGATAAGCTGGACGAGAGACTCGGATGGCTTAGAAACCACGGACAGAACGTCAGATACAGCCACAAGATAATCGGTATCAACGGACGTCTGGATACCCTTCAGGCGGCTGTGATGCTGGGCAAATTCGACAGATTCGTGGATTATGAAATCAAAAAACGCAACGATGTGGCGCTGGCATATATCAAAGGGCTCAAGAGCGTGGCAGACAAGGGCAAGATCACTCTTCCCTATATAATGCCCGACTCACGTCATATCTGGGCGCAGTTCACAGTTCTGGCGGAGAACAGAGACGGGCTGATGGCTCATCTGTCATCCAAAGGAATTCCTTCAGCGATACATTATCCTATTCCGCTTCATCTTCAGGAGGCTTTTGCCGAGTTCAAAGGAAAAGAGGGCGACTACCCCGTTTCTGAGAAGATCAGCAAAAATGTCATGAGCTTTCCCATGTGCGCCTATAAAACAGACGCGGAGATTGAAGAAGTTTGCGCAGCGGTGGCAGAGTTTTACGCATAGTAAGCCTTGATTTCAGAGGCTTTCAGGCATGTTGAAAAAACTTTAAAAATTTTTCAATAAAGTGCTTGACATATATTGCGTTAAAAGATAATATTTGCCTCCGTTTTGAAATAGGCTGGTGTAGCTCAATCGGTAGAGCAACTGACTTGTAATCAGTAGGTTGAGGGTTCAAGTCCTTTCACCAGCTTCTCTTTACGGGATCGTGACGGCGCAAGCCGGGCATGTATATAGGGGAGATACCCAAGCGGCCAAAGGGGGCAGACTGTAAATCTGTTGTCGGATGACTTCGAAGGTTCGAATCCTTCTCTCCCCACTCTTTTTGAAAAAATGCGGGTGTAGCTCAGTTGGCTAGAGCATCAGCCTTCCAAGCTGAGGGTCACGGGTTCGAGTCCCGTTACCCGCTTTTTTTTTCTAAAAAGCTGTATGAAAGACGGACGATACCGTTACGTCTGTTTTTTTTTATATGCCCACGTGGCTTAGTCGGTTAGAGCACGTCCTTGGTAAGGACGAGATCACCGGTTCGATTCCGGTCGTGGGCTTATCTTCTTTTTCGGAGGAACAATATTATGGCTAAATCTAAATTTGAAAGAACCAAACCCCACGTTAACGTAGGTACCATCGGCCACGTTGACCACGGTAAGACATCACTGACAGCTGCGATAACTAACATCCTTGCGAAAAAAGGATATGCTCAGTTCGTAGACTACGGCAACATCGACAAGGCACCTGAAGAGCGCGAAAGAGGTATTACCATCGCAACCGCTCACGTAGAGTATGAGTCAGACAAACGTCACTATGCTCACGTAGACTGCCCCGGTCACGCCGACTATGTAAAAAACATGATTACCGGTGCTGCCCAGATGGACGGCGCTATACTTGTTGTATCAGCAGCAGACGGTCCCATGCCCCAGACTCGTGAGCACATTCTGCTCGCCCGTCAGGTAGGCGTACCCTACATAGTAGTATTCATGAACAAAATCGACATGGTAGAAGACGAAGAACTTGTAGAGCTCGTAGAGCTTGAGATCAGAGATCTTCTTTCCGCATACGATTTCCCCGGCGATGATACACCTATCATCAAAGGATCAGCACTTAAAGCCCTTGAAGACGGCGACAACCCCCAGTGGTCACAGCCTATTCTTGATCTCGTACAGGCACTTGACGATTACATCGCCGAGCCCGAAAGAGATATAGATAAAGATTTCATCATGCCTATCGAGGACGTGTTCTCAATTTCCGGACGTGGTACAGTTGTAACCGGCCGTATCGAGCGCGGAAAAGTAAAAGTAGGTGATGAAGTTCAGATCGTAGGTATCAAAGATACACAGAAGACAACAGTAACCGGAATCGAAATGTTCCGCAAACTTCTTGATGAAGGTGTAGCGGGAGATAACGTAGGTGTCCTTGTCAGAGGTATCAAAAAAGACGATGTAGAGCGCGGACAGGTACTTGCCAAACCGGGCTCAATCACACCTCACAAGAAGTTTAAAGCTGAAGCGTACATTCTGACTAAAGAGGAAGGTGGACGTCACACACCTTTCTTCAGCGGTTACAGACCTCAGTTCTACTTCAGAACCACAGACGTAACAGGTATCATCACTCTTGCCGAAGGCGTAGAGATGGTAATGCCCGGCGATAACATCTCTTGTGATGTTGAACTTATCACACCCATCGCTATGGACCCCGGTCTTCGCTTCGCTATCCGTGAAGGCGGCCGTACAGTAGGTGCCGGCGTGGTTGTTGAAATTACGGAGTAATCAAATGAGAGAAAAAGTTATTCTCGCTTGCACTGAGTGCAAAGAAAGAAATTATTCTACAACCAAGAATAAAAAGACTACAACAGGCAAACTGGAGTTTATGAAGTACTGTAAAAGAGACCGTAAACATACTCTCCACAAAGAGACTAAGTAGGCTTTTTTAAGGCTTAAATTAAAGATTGCAGGCTAGTAGCTCAACTGGCAGAGCACCGGTCTCCAAAACCGGGGGTTGGAAGTTCGAGTCTTCTCTGGCCTGCCAAAATATAATAAGCGGACTTAAAGACATGATCAAGTGGTCTGAGTTTTACAAAGAAGTTAAGGAAGAACTGAAAAAAGTAGTTTGGGCGACCAAAGAGTCAACCATCGGGACGACCGGTGTCGTGATCGCTATCTGTATAGTGCTCGCGGTTTTCATGGGCGTTGTTGATTTCGGACTTTCAAAACTTACTCAGTTTATATACTAGGTACATAAACATGGCAAAACAGTGGTATGTGGTTCACACTTATTCAGGGTTCGAGAAGCGTGTTGTCACTCTTCTTGAGGATAAGGTGAAAAATGAAAATCTTAAAGATCAGATCGATGACGTTCTGATCCCCACAGAAGATGTGGTGGAACTGAAGAAAGGCAAGAAAAAGATCAGCAAGAAGAAAACATTCCCCGGATACATACTGGTGCACATGGAGATGAACACCTCTAACTGGCATGTCGTAAAAAGCATTCCCAAGGTGACAGGCTTTGTGGGCGGAATTAGTCCCGTGCCGATCCCCGAACAGGATGTTAAGGCGATGATCGACCTCGCTAAGTCGCAGTCGCCCAGAATCGCTTCCAGATATGTGGAAGGCGATAAGGTTGAGGTCGTTGACGGACCTTTCCTCGGTTTCACAGGAACAGTGGAAGATGTCAACAGCGACAAGGAAAAAGTACGAGTTATCGTAAGTATTTTCGGAAGACAAACACCTGTAGAACTCGATTATCTGCAGGTTAAACGAATAGGATAAACCCTAATCGGAGGTTTATAAATGGCCAAGAAGATAACAGGTCAGATAAAGCTCCAGATTCCTGCGGGAAAAGCTAACCCTTCTCCCCCCGTTGGTCCCGCTCTCGGTCAGAGAGGCGTGAACATCATGGAATTCTGCAAGGCTTTCAATGCTAAGACCCAAAACATGGGCGAATGGATAATCCCCGTGGTTATCACTGTTTACGAGGACAGATCTTTCACTTTCGTGACAAAGACTCCCCCCGTATCAGACATGATCAAGAAAGAGCTGAACATTAAATCAGGCGCTGCCAACGCTAAAAAAGACGTTGCAGGCACTCTGACTCAGGATCAGCTGAAAAAGGTCGCAGAGGCTAAAATGCCCGACCTGAACACTGCCGACATCGAGCAGGCTATGAAAATCGTAGCCGGATCAGCTCGCAGTATGGGCGTGAAAATCAAATAATTTCTTTGAGGTGCAACAATGGCTAGAGGAAAACAGTACCAGACTGCCTCAGGTAAGATTGACGCAGAAAAATCTTACGATCTGGGAGAGGCTATCGCTCTCGCTAAGGAAGCCGCGTTCGCAAAATTTGACGAATCCATCGATATTGCTATCAACCTTGGCGTAAACCCCAAGCACGCAGATCAGATGGTTCGCGGTTCAGTTAGTCTTCCCAACGGTACAGGAAAAGACGTTAAGGTTCTCGTATTTTGTAAAGGCGAGAAGCAGAAAGAAGCCCAGGATGCTGGCGCTGATTTCGTAGGCGACGACGAACTTATCACTAAAGTCCAAGGCGGATGGACACAATTCGACAAAGTAGTGGCGACTCCCGATCTTATGGGTCAAGTTGGTAAACTTGGTAAAGTGCTGGGACCCAGAGGTCTCATGCCTAACCCTAAAGTAGGCACAGTAACAAATGACGTTGCAAAAGTTGTGAAAGAGCTTAAAGCAGGTATGATCGAGTTCCGTGTGGACAAGGTCGGTATCATTCATACCACAGTCGGAAAGAAAAGTTTCGATGTGGAAAAACTTGAGCAAAACATCAGAGCTCTGCTTGAAACACTCATCAAGCTGAAGCCGTCCTCAGCAAAAGGACATTATGTAAGGGGCATAGTGCTTTCAGCAACTATGGGACCCGGAGTGAAAGTTGACCATCACAAACTGGTTAACGAACTGTAATACGGATAATATCTGGTTAAAGAAGCAGGTCACGTCTGAATGGAGACGGGATAAATCCTGCGGAAATCGGTTGGTATATACAACCGGAAACGGAGAAACAGCGTGAAAAAAACTGATAAAAAAGAACTGGTTGGTGCACTTTCTGAAGAGATAAAAAGTGCTGATGCGCTGTTCTTGGCAAACTATAAGGGCCTTACATTCCCTCAGCTTACAGCTGTTCGTGCTTCACTGAAAGCACAGGGAAGCGATTTCAAAGTAGTCAAGAACACGCTCTTGAAAATTGCCCTTCACAACAACGACATTACCGCTCTTGATGAACACATGAAAGAGCCCACAGCAGCCGCCATTGTTACTGGTGATGTTGCTGCCGCCGCTAAAGAATTTAAAAAATTCGCCAAAACCTATGATAAGTTTGTAATTAAATGCGGTTACCTCGATGGTAACGCTCTCACAGCAAACGATGTGAACACACTGGCAGACCTGCCCAGCCGTGAAGAACTGCTGGCTAAAATGCTTGGTTCCATGAATGCTCCTGTCGTCAACTTCGTATCGCTTCTTGCTAATATTCCGAGAAGCCTGCTGAATGTCCTGAACGCTGTGAAAGATAAAAAACAGAATTGATGGAGGAGTTACAAATGTCTGTAACAAAAGAACAAGTAGTTGAATTTATCGAGAAAATGACTGTAATCGAACTTGCTGATTTCGTAAAAGAACTTGAAGACAAGTTCGGCGTATCTGCCGCTGCTCCCGTAGCCGCTGTTGCCGCAGCTCCCGCTGCCGGTGGCGCTGCCGCTGCTGAAGAGCAAACAGAGTTCACAGTAATCATCGCTTCCGGCGGTGACAAAAAAGTTCAGGTTATCAAAGTTGTACGTGAACTTACAGGTCTTGGTCTTAAAGAGGCTAAAGCTGTTGTTGACGAAGCTCCGAAACCTGTTAAAGAAGGCGTTTCTAAAGAAGAAGCAGCTTCTATCAAAGCTAAACTTGAAGAAGCAGGCGCTACAGTCGAAGTTAAGTAATTTTTATAAATTACTGATAATTAAGCAATCCTTAAATGGGGGAGCACAGCTCCCCCCTCTTTCGTTAAAAATTACCGGAAGGTGAAACGAATGAATTTGACCAGCAAACCCACCGTGAGACGCAATTTTTCCAGAATCAATAAAGTTATTGATATTCCGGATCTCATCGAGGTTCAGAAAGACTCCTATGTCGATTTTCTTCAGGAGAACGCCGGGCCCGATCAAAGAGCTCTTAGAGGACTTGAAGAAGTTTTCAGGGAGATCTTCCCCATCACCGATTTCAATGAGACAGCGGTGCTGGAGTATATAAGCTATACAATTGAAAAGCATAAATATACCCCTTCAGAAGCCATTGACAGAAGTACAACATACGCAGCCCCTCTTAAAATCAAAGTAAGGCTGGTAACTTATGATGTCAATGAGGAAACAGGCGAAAAATCAGTGGTTTCTGCAAAGGAATCAGAGGTTTATCTCTGTGACATTCCTCTGATGACTGACAGAGGTACATTTGTTATCAATGGTGTTGAAAGGGTTATAGTTAACCAGCTCCACAGATCCCCCGGGATCTTTTTTGAGGACCTGACTTCCTCAAAAGGAGTTATAGAGAAACACCTGTTCAGCGCGAGAATTATCCCTTACAGGGGTTCATGGATAGATTTTGATTTTGATTCCAAGAACATCATGTATGTGCGTATCGATAAGAAACGCAAGATACCCTCAACTGTCCTTCTGAAAGCTCTAGGATATTCCGAAAACGATATCCTTGAGATGTACTATACAAAAGAGCACATCTTCTTTGAAGACCGCAAAATGTATAAGACATACAACGAAGACATCGTTCTCGGTCTCAGAAACAGTCTGGATATCGTGGACGCTGAAGGCAACGTAATTGTCAAAGCGGGTCACAAAATTACTAAAGCATCCAGAAAAAGAATCACCAAAGCAGAGATCACAAGGCTCCCCGTCACATTCGAGGACATTGAGCACACATTCTTTGCCGAGGACATAGTGGACGCTGACGGTGAAGTGCTGATAGAAGCAAACTCACCCGTTACACCTGAGTCTTTTGAGAAGGTTCAGGAGAACAACGTCAACGAATTTAAAGTTCTGTTCATCGACAGAATGACTTCCGACAGCGTTATGAGAGATATCCTGGCGGCCGACAAGGTTAAGACTCAGGAAGAGGCTCTCATTGATATATATAAAAAGCTGCGTCCCGGCGAACCCGCCACAGAGGAAACCGCCAGAACGCTTTTCGACAACCTTTTCTTTAACCCGAAAAGATATGACCTCTCTAAAGTAGGTCGTCTGAAAATCAACAAAAG
This sequence comes from Deferribacterales bacterium, assembly GCA_050251875.1. Taxonomy (GTDB): domain Bacteria; phylum Chrysiogenota; class Deferribacteres; order Deferribacterales; family Geovibrionaceae; genus Seleniivibrio. The sequence continues at coordinate 152,179 of JBFWMA010000005.1, forward strand.
ACTCGGTCTTGCTGTTGATCTGGATACCACTACTCTTACAAAAGAGGACATAGTGGAAACCATCAGGGTTCTGGAAAACATCCGTAAAGGTCTCGACCGTGTGGACGATATCGACCACCTGGGACACAGAAGGGTGAGAGCGGCAGGCGAGCAGCTTCAGAACCATATCCGTATCGGTCTGGCCAGAATGGAGAAAACCGTTAAGGAGAGAATGTCCATACAGGATGTTGAAGACCTGACACCTCAGGATCTGCTTAACGCCAAACCTCTTTCTGCCTCCATAAAAGAATTTTTCGGAAGCTACCAGCTTTCACAGTTCATGGATCAGACAAACCCCCTGAGCGAGATCACTCACAAGAGACGTCTCTCCGCTCTGGGACCCGGAGGTCTGAACCGTGACAGAGCCGGCTTTGAGGTTCGTGACGTACATACATCTCACTACGGCAGAATATGTCCCATTGAGACACCTGAAGGACCTAACATCGGTCTTATCACATCTCTGACAACCTATGCCAAAGTGAACGAATTCGGCTTTATCGAAACACCTTACAGAAAAGTAAACAACTGTGTTGTTTCAGCAGACGTTGTTTACATGTCCGCTATCGAAGAGGAAGACTATTTCATAGCTCAGGCTAACGCCCTTCTGAAAGAGGACAACTCATTTGTAAATGATTTCGTTGCTGCCCGTCATGAGGGCGAGCCCCTGATGACAGCGAAAGAGAGCATCCAGTTCATGGATATTTCTCCCAAGCAGATAGTGTCTGTTTCAGCCGCTCTTATTCCTTTCCTGGAGCATGACGATGCCAACCGTGCGCTGATGGGATCAAACATGCAGCGTCAGGGTGTTCCGCTTATCCGCACCGACTCCCCCATAGTGGGAACAGGTCTGGAAGGCAAGGTAGCCGTTGACTCCGGAGCTGTAATAACAGCCAAGAGAGCCGGTGTAATAGAATATGTAGACTCTACAAAGATCGCTGTGCGCTACACAGACGGAGACGATTTCGGTCTGGACGTTTACGATCTTGTAAAATACAGAAGATCCAACCAGGACACATGCATCAACTTCAAACCTATCGCCGCTCCCGGACAGAAGGTTGAGGTCGGTACAATGCTTGCCGGCGGCCCCGCCACAGATAACGGCGAGCTGGCTCTCGGTCAGAACATGACCGTAGCGTTCATGCCCTGGATGGGTTACAACTATGAGGACTCCATCCTTATATCTGAGAGAGTTGTTCGTGAGGACAGATACACATCTATCCACATCGAGGAATTCGAGATTGAGGCCAGAGACACAAAACTCGGACCCGAAGAGATCACAGCGGATATCCCCAACGTCTCTGACGAGGCTCTTAAAAACCTCGATGAGTCAGGTATCATCCGTATCGGCGCCAGAGTAAAACCCAGAGACATCCTCGTTGGTAAAGTGACTCCCAAAGGCGAGACACAGGCAACACCCGAAGAAAAACTCCTCAGAGCCATCTTCGGCGAGAAAGCGGGCGATGTTAAAGACGCTTCCCTTAGAGTTCCGCCTTCAATCACAGGTACAGTCGTTGACGTTCAGGTGATGACAAGAAGAGGAATCGACAAGGACACAAGAACAGAAGCGATAGAGAAAGAGGAATATGAGTCAATTCAGACGGATTACGAAAGAGAGCTGAAAGCCCTCGAGAAATCCAGAAATGAAAAAGTGGCTGAGTTCCTCATCGGCAAAAAACTCAAAGACGCTTATTCCGCAAACGGCAAGGAGCTTGCCTCCGGAACTGAGCTGACAGAAGAAGTGCTGAAAACTCTCGCTTATACAGACTATATCCAGATAGACATAGCCGAGGCTAAAGACTTTGAAAATCATGTCAAAAAAGTCAACGCTGTCTATTTCGAAAAAGTTAAAGACGCAGACGACTACTACAGAGATAAAAAACGCAAAGTGGAAAAAGGCGATGAGCTTCCCGCCGGTGTTCTGAAATCTGTAAAAGTTTATGTAGCTATAAAAAGAAAGCTCTCCGTGGGCGATAAAATGGCCGGACGCCACGGTAACAAGGGTGTTGTTTCAAGAATCCTGCCCGCCGAAGATATGCCCTATCTTCCGGACGGTACACCCGTTGACCTTGTGCTGAACCCCCTTTCAGTACCTTCCCGTATGAACGTTGGACAGGTTCTGGAGGTTCACCTCGGCTGGGCGGCTAAGGCTCTTGGTCTTAAAGTCGCTACAGAAGTTTTTGACGGCGCCCGTGAGTCAGACATCAAAGAAATGCTCGAAAAAGCAGGATATCAGTCAGACGGACAGACAGTCCTTTATGACGGAAGAACCGGCGAAAGATTCGAGCAGGAAGTTACTGTAGGCGTTATGTACTACCTGAAACTTCACCACCTTGTGGATACCAAGCTGCACGCTCGTTCCACCGGTCCTTACTCTCTGGTTACTCAGCAGCCTCTGGGCGGTAAAGCTCAGTTCGGCGGACAGAGACTTGGAGAGATGGAGGTCTGGGCTCTTGAGGCATACGGCGCGGCTAACATTCTGCAAGAGATGCTGACTGTTAAATCTGATGACGTGGAAGGACGTACAACTGTTTACGAAGCTATCGTAAACGGAAACTTCTCTTTCAGCCCCAGCATGCCTGAGTCATTCAACGTTCTTATTAAAGAACTTCAGGGTCTGGCTCTTGACATAGAACTTTTGACATCCAATGAAGACGGAATCATCGAGCTTCCTGAGGATGCGATTACCGAAGAAGACACTATGGAGGACTCATAATGGATAAAGTGAGTACCTTATTTGATAACAAAAAAGAAAAGTTTTTCGATGCTATCAGAATTAAGATAGCGTCACCCGAGAAGATACTTGAGTGGTCATCCGGCGAGGTAACCAAGCCCGAGACCATCAACTATCGTACGTTCAAACCCGAGCGTGACGGTCTTTTCTGCGCAAAAATCTTCGGACCTGTAAAGGACTGGGAGTGTCTCTGCGGTAAATACAAACGTATGAAACACAGAGGCATAGTGTGCGAAAAGTGCGGTGTTGAGGTTATCCAGTCAAAAGTAAGACGTGAGAGAATGGGTCACATCGACCTGGCATCACCCGTCTGCCATATCTGGTTCTTCAAAGGCACACCTAGCCGTATCGGTTCCATACTTGACCTGTCTATCAAAGACATCGAAAGAATCATCTATTTCGAGTCATACATTGTGACAGAGCCTAAGGCGACAGCTCTGAAAGAGAGAGAGCTGCTGACTGAAGACAGATACAGAAAACTTATAGAAGAACTCGGACCCAACGCTTTCGAAGCGAAGATAGGCGCCGAGGCTATCAAAGATCTGCTGAAAAAAGTTGATCTCGATATCCTGCTTATCGAACTGAAAGAGGAGCTGAGAGACACAACCAGCATGCAGAAAAAAATGAAGCTGGCGAAACGTCTCCGTGTGGTCGAGGCATTCCGCAAATCAGGTAACAGACCCGAGTGGATGATTCTGGACGTACTGCCCGTAATCCCGCCCGAGCTGAGACCCCTTGTTCCTCTGGATGGCGGCAGATTTGCCACATCCGACCTGAACGACCTTTACAGAAGGGTTATCAACAGGAACAACCGTCTTAAAAAACTGATGGAGCTCAACGCCCCTGAAATCATCATACGCAACGAAAAACGTATGCTTCAGGAAGCCGTGGACGCTCTGTTTGATAACGGACGCCGTGGCAGAGTAATCAGAAGCTCTAACAAGCGTCCTCTTAAATCTCTGTCCGACATGATTAAAGGTAAGCAGGGACGTTTCCGTCAGAACCTTCTTGGTAAGAGGGTCGACTACTCAGGACGTTCCGTTATCGTTGCCGGACCCAGCCTTAACATGCACCAGTGCGGTATCCCCAAGATAATGGCGCTGGAGCTGTTCAAACCTTTCCTGTACTACAAACTGGAAAAGGAGAGAGGAATAGCGTCCACCATTAAACAGGCTAAAAAGATGGTGGAAGAGCAGAGACCCGAGGTTTGGGACGTTCTGGAAGAGGTTATCAGGGAACACCCTGTAATGCTCAACCGTGCTCCTACCCTTCACAGACTCGGTATTCAGGCTTTCGAGCCCGTTCTTATCGAGGGTAAGGCTATCCGTCTGCACCCCCTTGTTTGTCCCGCTTTCAACGCGGACTTCGACGGCGACCAGATGGCTGTTCACGTTCCTCTGTCATACGAAGCGCAGCTTGAGGCGCGCACACTGATGCTGGCGCCTTATAACATACTTTCTCCTGCTAACGGCAAGCCTCTGGCGACACCCACACAGGATATGGTTCTCGGTATCTACTATCTCTCCAGAGAGATGAGAAACGCCAAGGGAGCCGGAAAGATATTCTCCAGCCCTGAAGAGGTCATGATAGCTCTTGACCACAAACAGGTGGATCTGCACGCAGAAGTGAAAGTGCGTATTAAAGGCAAAATATATGACACCATCCCCGGAAGGATCATCCTTTACGGTATCGTTCCCGAAGGAATGGAGTTCGATGTCGTTAACCGCATCTTCACCAAAAAAGATATCGTGAACCTTGTCGACACAGTTTACAAGAGACTGGGCAACTTCCATACCGTTCAGTTCCTTGACAACCTGAAGAACCTCGGTTTCCGTTACGCCGCCACAGCGGGCTTCTCAATATGTATAGACGACCTCATCATCCCCGATGAAAAACCCGAGCTGATCGCTCAGGCGCACGCAAAAGTCCGGGAGATCGATGAGCACTACCGTGAGGGTGCCCTGACAGCAGGCGAGCGTTACAACCAGATCATCGATACATGGTCTACAACCAACGACACCATCACCGATAAACTGATGAAAACCATTCAGACTATCGGCGGCGATAAATCCAAGACCGAGAAACGTGAGCGTTTCTACAACCCTATCTACATCATGGCGCACTCAGGTGCGAGGGGTTCTAAGGCGCAGATATCACAGCTTGCCGGTATGAGGGGTCTGATGGCTAAACCTTCAGGCGAGATCATCGAGACACCTATTACGGCTAACTTCCGTGAGGGACTTACTGTGTCACAGTACTTCATCTCTACTCACGGTGCCCGTAAAGGTCTTGCGGATACGGCTCTTAAAACAGCGAACTCAGGCTATCTGACAAGACGTCTTGTGGACGTTGCTCAGGACGTCATCATCTCTGAGGATGACTGCCATACTATCAAGGGTATTGAGATTTCAGCCCTGATGGAAGGATCTGAAGTTGTTGAACCTCTTGGCGAGCGTATCTACGGCCGTTATACACTGGAAGATATTTTCGACTCAGTGTCAGACGAGCTGATAGTTGAGGCTAACAGCCTTATAACAGAAGAAATAGTAAACAAAATAGAGCAGGCGGGTATCGACAGAGTGAAAGTTCGCTCCATCCTTACCTGTGAGGCTAAACACGGCGCTTGCCGCATGTGTTACGGTCTCGACCTTGCCACCAGACGCGAAGTGGAAACAGGCGAAGCGGTGGGTATCATCGCTGCCCAGTCAATCGGTGAGCCCGGTACACAGCTTACCATGAGAACTTTCCACATCGGTGGTGCGGCTTCATCATCCGCTGAACAGTCAAGCCTTAACGCCAAAATAGGCGGTAAAATCCAGACTGAGGATATGAAGATCGTGGACAACAGATACGGCGAGCCCACAGTGCTTAACCGTAACGGTCTGCTGAAAATTCTCGACCCCGAAGGACGTGTTCTTGAGAAATACAACATCTCCTACGGTACAAAACTCCATGTGAAAGACGGCACCTCTGTTAAACAGGGCGAGCTGATAGCTGAGTGGGATCCCTATGCGGCTGTGATCATGACCGAATATAAAGGTCATGTAGCTTTTGGAGATATTGTTGAAGGCGAGACACTGAAAGAGGACATCGACCAGATTACTGGTCTGTCACAGAAAGTAATCATCAGCAACACCAGAGGCAGAAAACAGCCCCGCATCTCTATCAAAAACGAAGAGAACAAAACCATCCAGAGATATATCCTCCCCGTGGGAGCGAACATCATGGTGGAAGAGGGCGCAGAAGTTATGCCCGGTGATATAGTGGCTAAGATCCCCAGAGACACACAGAAGACAAAAGATATTACTGTCGGTCTTCCCAGGGTCGCTGAGCTGTTCGAAGCCAGAAAACCCAAAGATCCGGCTGTTATCGCCGAGATCGATGGTATCGTGAGCATAGAGAACACAGCGCGTGGTCTTAGAAAACTCACAATCACCAACGAAGAAACAGGTGTTAAAAAGAGCTACAGCATCTCTGTACAGAGATACATCAACGTTCATGACGGCGACAGAATCAAAGCGGGCGAGGCTCTCATCGATGGTCTCATCAACCCCCACGATATTCTTGCCGTACTGGGCGAGGAAGCTCTGCAAAGATACCTTGTGGATGAAATCCAGGAAGTTTACCGTAAGCAGGGTGTTCATATCAACGACAAACACATCGAGGTCATCGTACGTCAGATGCTGAAAAAGATCGTGATAGAGGAAGCCGGAGATTCTATCTTCATGCCTAACGAAGAGGTTTACAAATCCGAATTCGTGGCGACATATGAAGAGATGATGAGAAAAGGTCTGAGACCGCCTCAGGGACGTGCTGTTCTTCAGGGTATCACAAAAGCCGCTCTGAACACACACAGCTTCATCTCCGCCGCTTCATTCCAGGAGACCACAAGAGTTCTTACAGACGCCGCTTGCTCCGGTAAGATGGACGAGCTGAGAGGTCTGAAAGAGAACGTAATTATGGGTAAACTGATACCAGCGGGTACCGGTTCCAAGCACATCATTTCTCCCAGATATAACTTTATCAAGGGCGAAAAGCAGGAAAGCTGATATAAATAAGGGGGCATTTTTATGCCCCCTCTTTTTTCTTTCGATAAACATAATCATGACATTCTCCTGAAAATATAATTCTTGACATTCTTCCTTTCACTTGTTAGTGTGTTTGCTCTTCGCCTGATACAGGTGCGTCCTTTTGCGCTCAAAATCCGCAACTGACGCAGGTAATAGATACTCGAAGCAAATATTAAAGGAGGTGCGAAGTTGCCTACACTTAATCAGCTGGTTCGCAAAGGCAGAAAAAAACCTGTTGAAAAGACAAAATCGCCCGCCCTTCAAGGTAACCCTCAGAAAAGAGGAGTATGTACAAGGGTTTATACAACTACACCTAAGAAACCTAACTCGGCTCTTAGAAAAGTTGCAAGGGTGAGACTCACATCCGGGATCGAAGTAACTGCTTATATCCCCGGTATCGGCCACAATCTTCAGGAGCACTCAGTTGTTCTTGTCAGAGGCGGCAGGGTAAAAGACCTTCCCGGTGTTCGTTATAAGATCATCAGAGGAGCTCTTGACGCTGAAGGCGTGAAAAACAGAAAGAAAAGCCGCTCAAAATACGGCGCTAAAAGACCTAAGTAATAGGTAAAGGTGAACTAACATGGCAAGAAGAAGAGTAGCTAAAAAGCGTGAGGTTCTCGGAGACCCCGTTTACGGCGACACTCTGGTGACTAAATTTATCAACAGCCTGATGTACGATGGCAAGAAATCAGTCGCCGAGAGAGTATTCTACCAGACGCTCGAAACTATAAAAACTCGTACCGGAAAAGAGGGTATCGAGGTTTTCAGAGCTGCGGTAGAAAACGTAAAACCTCAGCTCGAAGTAAAATCAAGACGTGTGGGCGGCGCTACATACCAAGTGCCGATCGAAGTAAAACAGAGCAGAAAACAAGCTCTCTCAATCAGATGGCTGATTAACGCCTCCAGAGGCAAAAAAGAGAGAACTATGGTTGACCGTCTCGCTCTGGAACTGATAGATGCGTCCGAAAACAAAGGTAACGCATGCAAAAAGAAAGAAGATACACACAAAATGGCAGAGGCTAACAGAGCCTTCGCACATTTCAGATGGTAACGGAGGCTCTTAGTGGCTAGACAATTTGCTCTGAATATGCAGAGAAATATCGGTATTATGGCACACATTGATGCCGGTAAAACTACTACTACCGAGAGAATTCTCTTTTACACTGGTGTTAACTATAAAATCGGTGAAGTACATGACGGTGCTGCTACTATGGACTGGATGGAGCAGGAGAGAGAGAGAGGTATCACCATTACCTCAGCTACTACTCAGTGCTTCTGGAAAGACCACCGTATCAACATTATCGATACTCCCGGACACGTTGACTTCACTATTGAGGTTGAGCGTTCTCTGAAAGTTCTCGACGGCGCTTGCGCGGTTTTCTGCGCGGTTGGCGGTGTTGAGCCCCAGTCAGAAACAGTCTGGAGACAGGCCGATAAATATCATGTACCCAGAATGGCCTTCGTAAACAAGATGGACAGAACAGGCGCGGATTTCTACAATGTTGTAGCTCAGATCGAGCAGAGACTGAAAGCCAGACCTCTCCCCATTCAGCTTCCTATCGGCGCTGAAGACAAATTTCAGGGGATTGTTGACCTTGTGAAGATGAAAGCGGTTATCTGGACAGGTGAGGAGCTCGGCGCTTCTTTCCATGAAGAGGAAATCCCCGCGGATCTTCAGGAAAAGGCTGAAGAATACAGAACAAAACTCATCGAGACTGTATGTGAATCAGATGAAGAAATGATGAACAGATATTTCGAAGGTGAGGAGTTCACAGAAGAAGAGCTTAAAGCCGCTCTGAGAAAAGGAACAATCAACATTGATTTCATCCCCGTTCTCTGCGGAACAGCTTTCAAAAACAAAGGCGTTCAGCCCATGCTTGACGCTGTTGTCGAGCTGATGCCTTCTCCTCTTGACATTCCTGCTATCAAAGGTGTTAACCCTGATACAGAAGCAGAGGAAACAAGACCCGCTGACGACAACGCTCCCTTCTCCGCTCTTGCTTTCAAAATTATGACAGACCCCTACATGGGACAGCTGACATACTTCAGAGTTTATTCAGGTCACCTGGAAGCGGGTAACTATGTTATCAACTCTACAAAAGGCAAAAAAGAGCGTATCGGACGTCTGCTGAAAATGCACGCCGATAAACGTGAAGAGATCAAAGAGATCTATGCAGGCGATATTTGCGCTACTGTAGGTCTTAAATATACTATAACAGGCGATACACTCTGCGATGAGTCCAAGCCCGTTATCCTTGAGTCAATGGAGTTCCCCGAGCCCGTTCTTTCTGTTGCGGTTGAGCCCAAAACAAAAGGCGATCAGGACAAACTTTCCGTTGCTCTCGGAAAACTTGCTCAGGAAGACCCCTCTTTCAGAGTAAGAGTTGATGAAGAGACAGGACAGACAATCATCTCCGGTATGGGTGAGCTCCACCTTGAGATCATCGTTGACCGTATGATGAGAGAGTTTAAAGTAGAAGCCAACGTAGGTAATCCTCAGGTTGCGTATCGCGAAGCGATCACAAAATCTGTTACCGGCGAAGGTAAATACATTAAACAGTCCGGCGGTCGTGGTCAGTACGGTCACGTTTGCATCGAGCTTCATCCCCAGGAACCCGGCACAGGTTTTGTTTTCGAAAACAAAATCGTGGGCGGTTCAATTCCCAGAGAATACATCCCCGCTATCGAGAAGGGACTTGCGGAAGCCACAGAGAACGGCTGTCTCGCCGGATACCCTGTCGAAGATATCAAATGTGTTCTTTTTGACGGTTCATACCACGATGTGGACTCTAACGAGATGGCGTTCAAAATCGCGGCATCTATGGCTTTCAAAGATCTTTCCAAGAAAGCCGGTCCCGTTCTGCTTGAGCCTATCATGAAGGTAGAGGTTGTTTGTCCCGATGAATACACCGGTGACGTTATGGGCGACCTTAACTCCAGAAGAGGAAAAGTGGAAGGTATGGATATGAGAGGCGGCGCACAGGTTGTTAAATGTATGGTGCCCCTGAAAGAAATGTTCGGTTATACAACACAGCTCAGATCTATCACACAGGGTAGAGCAACATCTACAATGCAGTTCGATCACTATGAGCAAGTGCCTAACAACATAGCCGAAGAAATTGTTAAATCAAATTCATAAGTATAAAATTTTAGGAGGACATAATTAAATGGCCAAGTCTAAATTTGAAAGAACCAAACCCCACGTTAACGTAGGTACCATCGGCCACGTTGACCACGGTAAGACATCACTGACAGCTGCGATAACTAACATCCTTGCGAAAAAAGGATATGCTCAGTTCGTAGACTACGGCAACATCGACAAGGCACCTGAAGAGCGCGAAAGAGGTATTACCATCGCAACCGCTCACGTAGAGTATGAGTCAGACAAACGTCACTATGCTCACGTAGACTGCCCCGGTCACGCCGACTATGTAAAAAACATGATTACCGGTGCTGCCCAGATGGACGGCGCTATACTTGTTGTATCAGCAGCAGACGGTCCCATGCCCCAGACTCGTGAGCACATTCTGCTCGCCCGTCAGGTAGGCGTACCCTACATAGTAGTATTCATGAACAAAATCGACATGGTAGAAGACGAAGAACTTGTAGAGCTCGTAGAGCTTGAGATCAGAGATCTTCTTTCCGCATACGATTTCCCCGGCGATGATACACCTATCATCAAAGGATCAGCACTTAAAGCCCTTGAAGACGGCGACAACCCCCAGTGGTCACAGCCTATTCTTGATCTCGTACAGGCACTTGACGATTACATCGCCGAGCCCGAAAGAGATATAGATAAAGATTTCATCATGCCTATCGAGGACGTGTTCTCAATTTCCGGACGTGGTACAGTTGTAACCGGCCGTATCGAGCGCGGAAAAGTAAAAGTAGGTGATGAAGTTCAGATCGTAGGTATCAAAGATACACAGAAGACAACAGTAACCGGAATCGAAATGTTCCGCAAACTTCTTGATGAAGGTGTAGCGGGAGATAACGTAGGTGTCCTTGTCAGAGGTATCAAAAAAGACGATGTAGAGCGCGGACAGGTACTTGCCAAACCGGGCTCAATCACACCTCACAAGAAGTTTAAAGCTGAAGCGTACATTCTGACTAAAGAGGAAGGTGGACGTCACACACCTTTCTTCAGCGGTTACAGACCTCAGTTCTACTTCAGAACCACAGACGTAACAGGTATCATCACTCTTGCCGAAGGCGTAGAGATGGTAATGCCCGGCGATAACATCTCTTGTGATGTTGAACTTATCACACCCATCGCTATGGACCCCGGTCTTCGCTTCGCTATCCGTGAAGGCGGCCGTACAGTAGGTGCCGGCGTGGTTGTTGAGATTACAGAGTAACAAGAGTTAATAATGGAAAATCAAAAGATAAGAATCAAGCTTAAGGCTTTCGATTACAGAATTCTGGATAAAGCTGTTAAAGACATCGTCTCTACAGCGAAACGTACCGGTGCAGAGGTAGTGGGACCCATCCCGCTGCCCACTGCTATCGAGAAGTTTACAATCCTCAAGTCTCCTCACGTTAACAAAGACGCAAGAGATCAGTACGAAATAAGGACACATAAAAGGCTCATCGACATCTTTGAGCACAACCCTCAAACTATTGATGCCCTTATGAAGCTGGAACTCTCCGCCGGCGTTGACGTAGAAATAAAACTCTAAGAGTTAGAAGGTATTTAGAAATGGCAAAAGCAATCATTGGAAAGAAAGTAGGGATGACACAGGTCTTTAGAGAAGACGGTACCGTTGTGCCTGTCACCGTCGTGCAAGCTGGCCCCTGTGTTGTAACCGAAGTCAGGAATCAGGAAAAGGACGGGTACACTGCCATTCAGCTGGGTTTTGAAGAAATTGTTAAAGACAGCAAAGTCAACAAACCCATGGCCGGATATTTTAAAAAACAGGGTGTTAAACCCCACAAGTATCTGAAGGAATTCAGAACTCAATCCGGTGCAGAGACAGCTGTCGGCGAGCAGGTAAATGTTACAATCTTTGAGGAAGGCGATCTCATTGATGTTCAGGGAACATCCATTGGTAAGGGCTTTCAGGGTGTCGTTAAGCGTTACAACTTTCGTGGCGGTCCGAAAACTCACGGTTCTCACTTCCACAACGTACCCGGCTCTATAGGGATGTGTGAATTCCCCGGCGAAACAGCTAAAGGAAAAAAGATGCCCGGTAGAATGGGCGGAAAGACAGTTTCCGTTCAGAATCTTACCGTGGTGAAAGTAATCCCCGAAACAAACCTGCTGCTTATTAAAGGTGCGATACCCGGCTTTTCAGACGGAATAGTTTACATCAAACAAGCAGTTAAGGCTAAAAAGTAAGCAGAGGAACTAATGGCTACTTTTGACGTGAAAAACGTAAAAAACGAGAAAATAGGACAGGTTGATCTGAGCGACGAAATAATGTCATATCCTGTAAAACCTGCCCTTATGCACGAAGTGGTGATCATGCAGCTTGCTTCACGCAGAGCTGGAACCCACTCAACGCTGAACAGAGCCAGAATGGACGGCGGACGCGGTGCCAAACCCTGGAGACAGAAAGGTACAGGCCGCGCCAGATCAGGTTCTAAGAAGTCTCCCCTCTGGAGAGGCGGAGCAATAGCATTTGGTCCCCATCCGAGAGACTATGAGTACTCTATGCCCAAGAAAAAGGTTAAGAACGCTCTTAAATCCGCAATCAGGGCCAAGAGTGAAGCAAATGCCATCCACATCATCGACGCTATGAGCGTTGCTAACGGCAAGACTAAAGAGGCTGTTGAAATCCTTAAGAATTTCTCCGCCGACAGAAAAGTCCTTATCGTTTACAAAGAGATGGATGAGAAAGCTAAACAGGCTTTCCGCAACATCCCTTATGTAGACCTTCTGGACGTTAACGGTCTGAACGTTTACGATGTGATCAATGCACGCACAATCCTGCTTTGCCAGGACGCTATAGCGCGCATTCAGGAGGTTCTCGTATGATGATTACTATCTATGATGTGATCAAAAAACCCCTCATAACAGAGAAAGCTGTTGAGATGAAAGAGAACCTCAATCAAGTAACTTTCGCCATCGATCCCAGAGCTTCTAAGAAAATGGTTAAACAGGCCGTTGAGAAGCTGTTCGAGGTAAAAGTGAAAGATGTCAGGACTATGAACTACAAAGGCAAAGCCAAACGTTTCGGACGCGCTATGGGCAAAAGAAACGACTGGAAAAAAGCTATTGTTGTTCTGGCTGATGGCGAAAAACTGGAATTTGTATAAGAGAGGAATCTTAAATGGGAATCAAGAAGTTTAAACCGACTTCTGACGGAGTAAGGTTCAGAACAAACAGCGACTTCCAGGATGTCACAACAGATACACCTGAGAAGTCTCTCCTTGCCCCCCTTGCCAAACACGCAGGCCGTACAAACAACGGTCGCATCACTGTTAGGCACAAAGGCGGCGGTAACAAGAGAAAGTATCGTCTTATAGACTTCAAAAGAAATAAAGACGGAATCGTAGCGAATGTAAAAACTATCGAGTACGACCCCAACAGAAGCGCGAGAATCGCTCTTGTGTCTTATGCTGACGGTGAGAAAAGATATATACTCGCTCCCCTCGGTCTTAAAGTTGGAGACAAGGTATCCAGCGGATCAGAAGCCGATATTAAACCCGGCAACGCTAAAATGCTGAAAGAGATGCCTGTCGGTACAGTAATTCACAACGTGGAGATGAGGCCCGGTAAAGGCGGTCAGCTTGCCCGTTCCGCTGGAACATACGCACAGCTGCTGGCTAAAGAGGGAACCTATTGCCACGTCCGCATGCCCTCCGGCGAAATCAGACTTATTAAAGCTGAATGTAAAGCTACAATCGGTCAGGTTTCCAACACAGAGCATGAGAACATTCAAATCGGAAAAGCGGGCAGAACCCGTTGGAAAGGCGTCAGACCTACTGTTCGAGGCGTTGCGATGAACCCCGTTGATCACCCCCATGGTGGTGGTGAGGGTAGAACTTCCGGTGGCCGTCACCCTGTGACACCCTGGGGCGTACCTACTAAGGGCTTCAAAACAAGAGCTAAGAATAAGCCTTCTAACAAGTATATCGTTTCCCGCAGGAAGAAGTAGGAGGATTGACAAGTGCCTAGGTCATTAAAAAAAGGGCCCTTTCTGGATGATCACCTCGAAAAAAAGGTGATGACAGCCAAAGAGAGCGGCGATAAAAAAGTCATCAAGACTTGGTCTAGAAGAAGCACAGTGATTCCTGAAATGGTCGGCCAGACATTTGCAGTTCACAACGGGCAAAAGTTTATCCCTGTTTTCGTAACAGAAAACATGGTAGGTCATAAACTGGGTGAATTCGCTCTCACCAGAACGTTCAGAAGTCACAAGAAAGACGACAAAAAGGTAAAGGGTAGATAATATGGAAGCTATTGCTCGCGCTAGATATCAGAGAGTATCTCCCAGAAAAACACGCCCTGTCGCTGATCTTATCAGAGGCAAAAAGGTAGAGGAAGCGCTTGCTATCCTTAAGTTCACTCCCAACAAAGGCGCAGAAATTCTGTACAGAGCCGTTAAATCCGCTGCCAGCAACGCAGAGGAGAACAACAGCCACGCAGACGCAAGCCGTATGGTTGTGAAAGAGGTTAGAGTGGATGCCGGTCCCGCATGGAAAAGGTTCACACCCAGAGCCTACGGAAGAGCGTCCCTTATCCGCAAACCTACCAGCCATATCACTGTTGTGCTGTCAGACTAAGGGAGGTATTTGGTGGGACAGAAAGTTAATCCTAACGGATACAGAATCGGTATAAACAAACCCTGGAAATCAACATGGTTTGCAAATAAAAAAGAATACAGACAACAGCTTCTTGAAGATATTAAAATCAGAAAATATCTGAAAGAGAAGCTGAACCAGGCCGGACTCGCCAGAATCGGCATCGAGCGTATGGGTAACAGAGTGCGCATCACTCTGAACACATCACGCCCCGGTATCGTAATCGGCAAGAAAGGCGCTGAAATCGACAGGCTCAAAAAAGAGCTTAAAAGATTTACAGACTCTGAAGTTCTTCTGGTTATCAGAGAAGTGAAGAAGCCTGAGATCAACTCCGTTCTGATAGCTGAGAACATCGCTATGCAGATCCAGAGACGTGTGGCTTTCAGACGCGCCATGAAGAAAGCAGTTCTTCAGGCTATGAAATCCGGCGCTCTCGGAATCAGAGTTGCTTGCTCCGGTCGTCTCGCTGGCGCTGATATGGCCAGAACAGAGTGGTACATTAAAGGTAGAGTTCCGCTTCAGACTCTTCGTGCCGACATTGATTACGGCACAACAGAGGCACTGACAACCTATGGTATCATCGGTATCAAGGTTTGGGTCTTCACAGGCGAAGTTCTGGAAGACAGAGGCAGAACAGAGGCAGGTGAGTAATGCTTACACCCAACAGAATGAAATATAGAAAGCAGTTCAAAGGCCGCATCAAGGGTGTCGCCTCCAAAGGTCACTATGTGGCTTTCGGCGACTTCGGTCTGGCTGCGGACGGCAAAGCAAAACTGACTAGCCGTCAGATAGAATCCGCGAGGATCGCTATCAACAGATACCTGAAAAGAGGCGGAAACCTGATTATCCGTATCTTCCCCCACAAACCCATCACATCTAAACCTCTTGAGGTTAGACAGGGTAAAGGTAAAGGTTCTGTAGAGTACTATGTAGCATGCGTTAAAGAAGGAACTATCCTTTATGAAGTTGGCGGTGTTACAGAAGAGCAGGCAAAAGAGGCTTTCAGAAGAGCTTCTCACAAACTGCCTGTGAAAACTAAATTCGTAAGAAAAGAGACTGCGGAGGCTGCGCAATGAAAGCATCCGAACTCAAAGCAATGAGTGAAAAAGAGCTTCAGGCAAAAGAAATGGAGCTCAGAGAGAATATCTTCAGAATGAAGTTCAAACTGGCAACTGGAGATATTGAAGACTCCTCGCTTATCAAAAAGGCTAAAAAAGATATAGCTCGTATTCAGACTGTTCTGAATCAGAAAAGCAACGAGGGCAAATAATGGAAGCCAGAAACTTTAGAAAAGTAAGAAAGGGCGTGGTAGTCAGCGACAAGATGGACAAAACTGTCGTCGTTAAAGTCGAAAGCCTGAAACTCCACAGCCGCTATCAGAAATTCATCAAGAGCACTAAAAGTTTTAAAGCTCATGATGAGAACAATGAATGCAAAGTTGGCGATACCGTAGAGATCGTAGAAACTAGACCTCTCAGCAAAGATAAACGCTGGAGAGTTGTTAAAATAGTTAAACACTCTATCGAAGCCATTGCCGGGGAGTAAGAGATGATACAGGTAGAATCCAGACTCAGAGTTGCGGACAACTCCGGAGCTAAGGAAGTGCTTTGCATCAAGGTCCTTGGCGGTTCTAAAATCCGCTATGGAAGAATAGGCGATATCATCGTCTGTACAGTTAAGGCAGCCGCTCCCGACTCTAACATCAAGAAGGGATCCGTTGTAAAAGCTGTTATCGTGCGTACTGCGAAAGAGCAGCGCCGTCCCGACGGAACATACATCAAGTTTGATGACAACGCGTGTGTTCTTCTGGGCAAGCAAAACCTTGAACCTATCGCAACAAGGGTTTTCGGACCTGTTGCCAGAGAGCTCCGCGGAAAGGGCTATCTGAAAATAGTTTCAATGGCTCCTGAAGTACTCTAAGAGGTTTGGTCAATGAGTGTTAAACTGAAGATCAAAAAAGACGACCCGGTTATCGTTACCACTGGTAAAGATAAAGGCACAAAGTCTAAAGTCGTCAAAATGGACAGGGATAACTGCAAAGTCATTTGCGAAGGCGTAAATGTGGCTAAAAAGCACGTTAAACCTAACCAGTTCAATCCCGATGGCGGTATCGTCGATAAGACAATGCCTCTGGCGGTATCCAACGTTATGTACTACTGCGAAAAATGCGGTAAAGGCGTAAAACTTGGTATCAAAGTGCTGGAATCCGGCAAAAAAGTCAGATTCTGCAGATCTTGCAACGAAATCGTTGACAAGGATTAACGGAGTTTTAAACAATGGCGGAACTTAAAAGAATCTATACAGAAGAAGTTGTACCGAAACTGATAAAAAAATTCGGTTACACCAACATTATGCAGGTTCCGAAGATTGAGAAGATCACACTTAACATGGGTGTTGGCGAAGCAGTCAGCAACTCAAAAGCCGTTGAAGGCGCTGTTAAGGATATGGCTCTCATCGCCGGTCAGAAACCGATAGTTACAAAAGCTAAGAAATCTATCGCCACATTTAAACTGAGAGAAGGCATGCCCATCGGCTGCAAAGTAACTCTCAGAGGCGAGAAGGCTTACGACTTTATGTTCAGGCTGACCAGAATCGGTCTTGCAAGGGTTAGGGACTTTGCGGGTGTAAACCCCAAATCTTTCGACGGACGCGGCAACTTTGCCATGGGTCTGAAAGAACAGATCGTATTCCCTGAGATTGACTATGATAAAATCGACAAAATCCGTGGGTTTGACATCATCGTCACAACAACAGCTAAAACCGATGAAGAGGCCAGAGAGCTCCTGAAAGAACTCGGAATGCCCTTCGCAGGTCAGGAGGCGTAATTTGGCAACTACAGCTAAATACAACAGTGGATTTTCTAAAAAGAAATTCAAAGTTAGGGAATACAACCGCTGCCCCATTTGCGGCAGGCCAAGGTCATTTATGCGCAGATTCAACATGTGCAGGCTTTGTTTCAGGAAATTCGCATCCGAGGGAGAAATCCCCGGTGTAAGAAAATCCAGCTGGTAAAATAAGGAGACGTAAGTCATGGGAATGACAGATCCTATCGCAGATATGCTTACAAGAGTGCGTAACGCTCTTATGGTAAAGCACCAGGAAGTTCTTGTACCTCATTCAAAAATGAAAGAGGCAATGGCTGTTCTCTTCAGAGAAGAGGGTTATGTAAAAAATTTCCGTGTTGTAACAGACGGAAATCATAAAAATATAGTGATTCACCTTAAATATAACGATAACGGCGAGTCTGTTATCAGAGGCATCAAAAGGGTATCTAAACCCGGCCAGAGAGTGTATGTGAACACTAAGAATCTTAAACCTGTACTTGGCGGTCTTGGAAACGGTGTTGTTTCTACCTCAAGAGGTATCAAGACTGTTAAGCAGTGCATCGCCGAAAAAGTCGGCGGTGAGTACATTTGCCAGATATGGTAATGGAGAGCTAGATGTCTAGAATTGGTAAAAAACCTATAGATATACCCGCAGGCGTGAAAATTGTTCTGGATAAGAACACTATTCATGTCGAAGGACCGAAAGGCAAGCTCCAGCAGGACATCCACTACAAGGCTGATGTGGAAGTTGAGGGCAATGTCGTCAATGTAATCAGAAAAGACGAGACAAAACTCGCCCGCTCTGTGCACGGTCTTACCAGAACACTCATCAGCAATATGGTGACAGGTGTTACTGAAGGATATGTGAAAAAACTCGATATAGTCGGTGTCGGCTACAGAGTTGCTCAGAAAGGTCAGGATCTTGATCTTTCTCTGGGCTTTTCACACCCGGTAGTGGTTACTCCTCCTACAGGCGTTGAGCTTGTGGCTGAGAGCCAGACAAAGATCGCCGTTAAAGGTATCGATAAGCAGCTTGTCGGACAGGTTGCCGCGAATATCCGTAAACTGAGAGCACCCGAGCCTTACAAAGGTAAAGGTATCAGATATGAAGGCGAGCGTATAATCAGAAAAGCCGGTAAAACCGGTAAGAAATAAGGGGAGTTGAAAGTGGCTAAATTTTCAAAATCGGCTGCCCGTATCAGAAGGCATGTACGTAACAGAAAAAAGGTTCAAGGCAGCGAAGCAAAACCTAGACTGGCTGTTTTCAAAAGCAATAAATACATCTACGCTCAGGTGATAGATGACTCCAAAGGCACAACACTTGTCGCCGCCAGCTCTCTTGAAAAAGAGCTGAAAGAGCAGTTCAACAGCCGCGTAAACCTTGCCTCAGCGAAAGCAGTGGGCATGGAAGTGGCTAAAAGAGCCGCAGAAAAAGGCATCAGCAAGGTTGTTTTCGACAGAGGCGGATTCCTTTATCACGGCAGGATCAAAGCTCTTGCTGATGGCGCCCGCGAAGCCGGACTTGAGTTCTAAGGAGGTATGCTTTGAATAACGCAGTAGCTAACGGCGAGAGCACTCTCGTTGATAAAGTGGTTAACATTGGCAGAGTTACAAAAGTTGTTAAGGGTGGTAGGATATTCAAGTTCACCGCTCTCGTGGTTGTGGGCGATATGAACGGCAAAGTCGGTATCGGTCACGGTAAAGCCAGAGAGGTTCCGGACGCTATCAAAAAAGCCCTTGAGAACGCTAAAAAGAGCATGGTTGACGTACCCGTTGTAAACGGTACTATTCCTCACGATGTTATCGGGAAATTCGTTTCCTCCGAAATCGTGATGAAACCCGCCGCACCTGGTACCGGTATCATCTCCGGCGGTGTAACACGTTCTCTTTTTGAACTCGCAGGCGTGCAGAACATTCTCTGCAAGTCCACAAGAAGCAGAAACCCCTATAACTCACTCTATGCTGTTATGGACGGTTTCAAAAAAATAAGAACTCTTGATGAAGTTGCTTCCCTTAGAGGCAAAAGCATTCAGGAAATCATCAAGTACTAAGAGGTTACACAAATGGAGCTTCATGATCTCAGACCGGCTCCCGGTGCTAATAAAGATAGAAAAAGACTGGGACGAGGCAGCGGAAGCGGCCGCGGTACAACAGCAGGTAAAGGTACAAAAGGTCAGAAAGCCAGAAGTGGCGGCGGCACAAGACCCGGATTCGAGGGTGGACAGATGCCTCTGAACAGAAGGCTGCCTAAAAGAGGTTTCAATAACGCCAGATTCGCGACAGTATTTGAAACCGTGAACCTTGACACCATTAACGATGTCTATTCAGCGGGCGAGGTTGTAAACTTCGAATCACTCTGCGAGAAAGGACTTGTTAAAGGCAACAAGGACGGTATCAAAATTCTTGGCAACGGCGAAATCAGCAAAAAGCTGAAATTCGAAGTTGATAAGATGTCCGGTTCCGCTAAAGAAAAAGCGGAAGCGGCAGGCTGTGAAGTGACTATTCTGGGGTAATTGATGTTTAAAAAAATTGAAGAGATCTTCTCAATCGCAGAACTCAGAAAGAGAATCCTCTGGACACTCTTCTTTCTGTTTGTATACAGGATAGGAACACACGTTCCTACTCCGGGTATTGACGGCGAGGCGCTCAGCCAGTTTTTCGCGCAGCAGTCGGGCAACCTGCTCGGCTTCTTCGACATGTTTACAGGCGGCGCTCTGTCCAAACTGACCGTTTTCGGTCTGGGTGTTATGCCCTATATCTCCGCGTCCATCATCCTCGAGCTGATGACCGTGGCGGTTCCCCACCTTGCCGAGCTGAAAAAGCGCGGACAGGAGGGCAGGGACAAAATAACACGCTACACAAGGTACGGTACTGTGCTCATCAGTATGATACAGGGTCTTGGTATTGCTATCGGTCTCGAAAGCATGACATCGCCCGCCGGCGTTCCGGTCGTTATGTTTCCCGGTATGGGATTCAGACTGGTTTCAGCCATCACACTGACAACGGGTACTATCTTCCTTATGTGGCTTGGCGAGAAGATCACTGAAAAAGGTCTCGGTAACGGTATGTCCGTACTGATTTTCGCAGGTATCATCGCGGGATTTCCCGCAGCGGTCAGCCGCTCGATCACCCTGCTGAAATCAGGCGAACTCCAGCTCATCATGCTGGTTATAGTTCTGGGCATCATTTTTCTTGTTACTGCGGCCATCGTCTTCATGGAAACATCTAACAGACGAATACCTATACAGTATGTAAGAAAAGGCGGAAGCGGCGGTAGCGGTGCAGTGACATCCTACCTGCCGCTGAGGCTTAACCCCGCCGGGGTTATCCCGATCATTTTCGCTATGTCTATCATAGCTTTCCCCAGCACTCTGGCTACATTCAGCCAGAACCCCCTTGTGCAGAAGATCAGTTTCTGGTTTTCACCCAGTTCCTTCGCGTATTACATAATCACGCTGGGATTTATTATCTTCTTCACATATTTTTACACCTCGATAATTTTTAATCCGGATGACATAGCCGACAACATAAACAAGTCAGGCGGTGTTATCCCCGGAAAACGTCCCGGTGCGGAAACAGCTAAATTTATCGACTTTACTCTTTCCAGACTCACATTCGTGGGCGCTATATATCTGGGCGCTGTGGCTATCTTTCCCCAGCTGATGATTAAAGGATTCAATATGCCCTTCTATTTCGGCGGCACATCAATCCTCATCGTTATCGGTGTCGGTATGGATATGATATCCAAAATCGAATCCAGCCTGGTGACAAACAACTATGACGGCTTCCTTAAGAAGGGAAGAATTAAAGGAAGAGGTGGTTTATAATGATTAATCTTATCTTTCTGGGCCCTCCCGGGGCAGGAAAAGGAACACAGTCTCAGAAAATAATAGACGACTACAGTGTTGTGCAGATATCCACAGGCGATCTCTTAAGAGCGGCTGTGAAAGCAGGCACTCCCCTTGGTAAAGAAGCAAAGGTTTACATGGACGGCGGACAGCTCGTTCCTGACAGCCTTATTATAAATATGATGAAAGAGCGTTTTCAGTCAGCCGACTGCAAAAACGGTTTCATCCTTGACGGCTTCCCCAGAACAACAGCCCAGGCTGAGGCTCTGGACGCTATGCTCGTGAACGACCTTCAGACATCCATCACTCACATCATCAGCCTCGAGGTTGACGATGAAGTTGTTGTGACAAGAAACACAGGCAGAAGGGTGTGTCTGAAATGCGGCGCGACATATCATATAAAATTCAATCCGCCCAAACACGGCGGCGTATGCGATAATGACGGCGAAACTCTGGTTCACAGAGATGACGATCAGGAAGACGTAATCCGCAAAAGACTGGCTGTTTATCATCAGACAACAGCTCTTCTTAAAGACTACTACGGAAAGACCGGAAAATTTCATGAACTCAACGGAGATGATAAACCCGAAAACGTATACGCGAAGATCAAAGGTATACTGGGTTAATGGTAACAATAAAATCCCGTGCTGAGCTTGAGCTCATGGAAGTACCCTGTAAAATAGTCGCAGAGGTACTCGAAAAACTGGAAGAATTTATAAAACCGGGAATGTCAACATTAGATATTGACAAATTCGCGGAGAATATAATAAACTCTCGGGATGCTCTGCCCTCGTTTAAGGGATATCGGGGCTACCCCTCCTCTGTCTGTGCATCCGTCAATGAAGTTGTGGTACACGGAATCCCCTCCCAGAGGGTGATACAAGAGGGTGATATTGTCAGCATAGATGTGGGAGCGTATAAAAACGGCTTTCACGGAGACGCCGCAAGGACTTATGCGGTGGGGACAGTATCGGAAAAAGCGGAAGATCTTATAAGAGTGACAAGAGAGTCATTCTTTAAAGGCATAGAAAAAGCCGTTGACGGCGGACGCCTCACAGACATCTCGCACGCTGTGCAGGTTTTTGTGGAGTCCCACGGATACGGAGTTGTAAGAGATTTTTTTGGTCATGGCATTGGTCGAGAACTGCACGAAGAACCAACGATTCCCCACTATGGGAAACCGAATCGCGGGTTGCGGCTGCGTGCGGGGATGGTTTTAGCGGTGGAACCTATGGTGACCGCCGGTTATTACGGTGTTAAAACCCTCAAAGACGGTTGGACAGCAGTCACAGAAGACGGCTCTCTAGCGGCACATTACGAAAACACTGTAGCCATCACAGCCAACGGACCGAAAATACTAACGTTGTAAAAGGCATATGGGAAAAAAAGAAGACGTTATCGAGGCCAGCGGGACGGTGCTTGAAGCATTACCGAACGCAATGTTCAAGGTAGAGCTTGAAAACAAGCACGTAATCCTGTCGCATCTCTCTGGAAAAATGAGGATGCATTTTATAAGAATTCTCCCCGGAGACAAGGTGACAGTGGAGCTTTCTCCATATGACCTTTCCAGAGGCAGAATTACTTACCGACATAAGAAATGACGGGGTGAAAAATGAAAGTTCGGGCTAGTGTAAAGCCTATATGCGCTAAGTGTAAAGTTATCAAACGCAAAGGGGTCATCCGCATAATATGCGAGAACCCCAGACATAAGCAGAGACAAGGTTAAGGAGGCTTTTTGTGGCACGTATTGCTGGTGTAGACATACCAAACAACAAAAAAGTCGAGGTTGGCCTGACTGCTATTTACGGCGTTGGCCGTGAAACTGCGAAAACAATACTTGGCGTCATCGGCTGCGACCTGTCCAAAAGGATAGGCGACCTTTCTGAGCAGGATATATCTGCTATCAGAAAATATATCGAGGACAATCTTCTCGTTGAGGGTGATCTTCGCAAGGAGATATCTCTCAATGTTAAGAGACTTATGGAAATCAGCTGTTACCGTGGACAGAGGCACAAGATGCACCTGCCCTGCAGAGGTCAGAAGACCAGAAGCAACGCAAGAACCCGCAAGGGTCTCGCCGGTAAACGCGGTATCAAGAAAAAGTAAGGATTAGTGAAGATGGCTAAAAGAGGCTCTAAGAAAAGAGAGAAGAAAAACGTACCTAGAGGCGTTGCTCATATCAGGTCAACTTTTAACAACACTATCGTAACATTCACCGATGTGCAGGGCAACACTGTTTGCTGGGCAGCGGGCGGCGGCGTGGGTTTTAAAAACTCCCGTAAGTCTACCCCCTTCGCAGCGCAGATCGCCGCTGAACAGGCAGCTAAAAAAGCCGCCGACAACGGTATGCGTGAAGTGGAAGTTAACGTTAAAGGTCCGGGTGCCGGCCGTGAAAGCGCGATCCGTGCTATTGCCGCCGCCGGAATGAAAATAACCGTTATCAGGGACGTGACACCTGTTCCCCACAACGGTTGCAGACCCAGAAAGAAGAGAAGAGTATAACGGAGGCTTAAGTTGGCTAGGTATACAGGAGCAGTATGCAAACTCTGCCGTAGAGAGGGCATGAAGCTCTTCCTCAAAGGAGAGCGTTGCTACAAAGATAAATGCGGTTTTGAGAAAAAACCCTTCCCTCCCGGTCAGCACGGGCAGGCACGCAAGAAAGTGAGTGACTTCGGTACTCAGCTTCGTGAGAAACAAAAAGTTAAAAGACTTTATGGTGTTCTGGAGAAACAGTTCAGAATCTATTTTGACAAGGCTACAAGAATGCAGGGCATTACAGGTGAAAACCTGCTTCAGCTTCTTGAAAGACGTCTTGACAACATAGTTTACAGATCCGGTTTCGCCGGCAGCCGTAAAGAAGCAAGACAAATGGTCGGACACGGACACTTCCTCGTGAACGGAAAACCCGTGAATATCCCCAGTTACCTCGTAAAAGCCGGTGATGTTGTGGCTGTCTGCGAAAAAAGCAGAGAGAACTCCAGAATTAAAGAATGTCTGGAAACAGCAGAAGGCAGAGGCGTTTCAGAGTGGATAGCTCTGGATAAGCCCAACTATAAGGCATCTGTAAACAGAATGCCTGCGAGGGATGACGTAGGTTACGAAATCCAGGAACACCTGATAGTGGAACTTTACTCCAAGTAACGTTTTACACGGAGGTTAAAATAATGATCATCATGAATTTTCATGAAATCATAAAGCCCAGAAAAATTGAAGCCGTGGGCGAGGTCACTGACAGAAAAGGCGTTTATGTCGCTGAGCCTTATGAGAAGGGTTTCGGCATAACAGTAGGTAACGCTCTGCGCCGTGTTATGCTCTCTACTATAGAGGGTACAGCGGTCACAGCCGTCAAAATAGACGGCGTAAGCAACGAGTTCGCCTCACTGGAAGGTGTTTATGAAGATGTCGTGGACATCCTGCTGAACATCAAGATGCTGGAGCTTCAACTCCATACACACGAAACAAGACGTGTGTATATAAAGAAAAAAGGCGAGGGACCTGTAACTGCCGGAGACATCACCGGTGATACTATGGTCGAGATACTCGATCCTGCTCAGCACATCTGCACACTGACCGATCCTAACAAAGAGCTCTACATGGAGTTCGTTGTAAAAAGAGGAATCGGATATGTGCCCGCTGAAGAGATCGAAAAAGATATGGACGAAGTGGATATGCTCGCAGTTGACGCTGTGTTCACACCCGTCAAAAAAGTAAACTACTTCGTTGAAAACGCCCGTGTAGGTCAGAGTACAGACTATGACAGGCTTACTCTGGATATCGAGACCGACGGTTCTATCAATCCTGAGGACGCGATAGGTTTCGCAGCCAAAATCATCAAAGATCAGATGAATCTTTTCATCAACTTTGATGAACCCGTGGTAGACGAGACAGTAGCGACAGAAGAGAGCCAGAATGACCACCTGCTCGACCTGCTTGATAAAAGCATCGAAGAGCTGGAGCTGTCAGTCCGCGCTTATAACTGTCTGAAAAATGCCAACATAAAGACACTTGCCGAACTCTGCATGAAAACTGACGCAGAGATGCTGAAGACTAAGAACTTCGGTCGCAAGTCTCTCGAAGAGATCAAAAAAGTTCTCTGCGAGCTTGGTCTTTCTCTGGGCATGGATCTCGAAGCCATTGGATATAACAGTATAGATTCGGAGGAAGAATAGATGCGTCACGGTATGAGCGGAAACAGACTCGGCAGAAAACCTGCCCACAGAAAAGCGATGGTTCGCAACCTTGCGACATCTCTTGTGGACAACGGCCGTATCGAAACTACCGTTGCCAGAGCGAAGCAGCTCCGCATGTTCATAGAGCCCCTGGTTACCCTCGGCAAGAGAGGCGACCTTGCGGCAAGAAGAACCGCGATGAGCAAACTGCCTAACAAAGATGTTGTTCATAAAATATTCGATGAGATAGCTCCTAAATTTTCCGAGCGTCCCGGCGGATATACAAGAATAATCAAAACAGGCTTTCGTCAGGGCGACAACGCTGCAATGGCGATAATCGAGTTTGTTGACTAAACAAAATAAATAAGGGGGCTTTAAGCCCCCTTTTTAATTTCAATATTCAATCCAAATTTACTTCTTTTTCCAGATCTCTTTTCCGGCGGCGGATGTGTCCGGCAGGTTATATGTCCATATGGCGTTCAGGTTGTTTCCTTCCTTGAACAGCATGGTGACTCCGGTCTGTGTTTTATCCGCTGAAGAGAAGACGAAAGCGAAAGTTTTGCAGTCCTTTGTTATTCCTTTGCCGAAGAAAATCATAGCGTCAGCGCTTCCTTCGAAGCGGTAAGTGCCGGCGTATTCAGTTATTTTGATTCCGCCTGTATAGGTGGGCGCTTTTGAGAAGTTATCGCCGGGTTCCCACCCGGAAAGGTCGTATAAACCAACGATTCCGCACGGATCAGCGGCAAAAACAAAGACAGGAAATAAAAAAAGCATCGTTATAATGAATTTCATGGCTGCTCCAGTTTGGATATAGAGATTTTAATACAAAAAAAAACTTATTAAAAGCGATTTGATTAAATTTTCTTCACTGAGATATTGTACTTTTGTATACGGTAATTGATCTGACGCACAGTCATGTTGAGCATGCGCGCCGCCTTTGCCTGAACCCAGCCTGCTTTCTGGAGGGCGTCCAGAAGGCGTTCCTTGTCGGACATCAGCTCGGCGGGAGCCTGAGGAGCGGGAGCGGTTATTTTATAATCAGATTCATCCTGCTGACCGCAGAGAGATTTGGACAGGCACATCTCTCCGGCGGCGCAGGCGAAGTGCTCTGCCTTTATCGTTCCGCTTCCGGCGCTCAGCGCCGCTCTTTCCATGCAGTTCTCCAGCTCTCTGATGTTGCCGGGAAACTGGCAGTGCATAATGGAGCTGACAGCCTGCGGGTCGAGGACGAATTTTTTATCATATGCTTTACTGAGTTTTTTTAAGATGTGCTCACAGAGCTCGGGGATGTCTTCTTTTCTTTTGCGTAAGGGGGGGAGATCGATAGTAAAAACATTTAATCTGTAATAGAGGTCCAGCCTGAACCTGCCCAGCCGGACAGCTTCCTCAAGGTTTTTGTTGGTGGCGGCGAGGATGCGTACGTCTACCTTAACTGGTTTGTCGCTGCCCAGTTTGTCCACCATCTTGTCCTGAAGCACACGGAGTAGTTTGCTCTGAGCGTCCAGCGGCATATCGCCGACCTCGTCCAGAAAGATTGTGCCTCCTTCAGAAAGCTCAAACTTGCCTTTGCGTTCAGATGAATCACCGCTGAAGGCGCCTCTGCTGTAGCCGAAAAGCTCGCTCTCTATGAATTCTGAAGGGATCGCGGCGCAGTTGACAGCCACAAAAGGCTTGTCTGAACGGCTGCTGTTATAGTGTATGGTTTTTGCCACTACCTCTTTTCCGGTGCCGCTCTCGCCTCTGATGAGGACGGAGGAGGAGGATTGGGTTACCATATTTATCTTTTCATAAACGGTCTGCATCAGCTTGCCTTTGCCAACCAGCTCTTTAAAGCTGAATTTCTCTTTAAGCTCGTTGAGCATGGAGAGTTTCTCCGCCTCGAACTGATTGCGTTCTTCCGCAACGGCACTGATGGCGCTTTCGAAATAATCGATGCGGTTAAGGAAGGACGCTATCATGTTGGCTATCATTTTGAGCACTTCCACGTCTGTGGTGATGCTGATCATTTTTGAGACAACCTTATCCACGGCGAGAACACCGTATGTCTTGCCCTGATAGTTCACGGGAACAGCGATGAAAGAAACACGCTCGCCAGTCTCCGGTCTCTTCAGCTTGTTTAAGAAGAGGGGCTCTTTATGGATATCGGGGATAAGGATGGGGACGCCCAGACGAAATACCTTGCCCACAACGCCTTCATCGCAGGCGTAGCTGATTACGGAATAATCAGGCTCGGCGATGCCTATTGTAGCCTCTATTACAAGCCTCTGTGAGTGTGAATCCTGAAGCAGGATGAAAGCCCGCTCCATGGACAGCGTGTCCTGCATCAGCTTAAGAGCTCCGGACAGAGCATGCCGTCTGTTGGCGGAGCTGTTCAGCACAACGCTGATCTCATAAATTGTGTTCAGTGCTGTTTTGTAATAATTGATATTAACCATACAATTATGGGAGCAATATGTATGCCACGAAAAACGGCTCTGGAGGCTTATATTTTGTTCAATATGGGTTAAAAGTGCGTAAAAAATAGACAGTGACAGCACAAAAAATATTCATAAAACAAAACACAAGTGGAGCAAAAGTGACAATATGACAGTATTACAACACTGATTATATAATTAGGCATGAAGATTGCTTAATAATAACGCAACGAACAACAAAACGAAAGGAGAGTATAATGGCTGTTATCACCGGAACCAGAAGAAACGGAACCACATGGGTTCCTAAATTCGTAACGAATCTTGATAAGGACACATGCATAGCCTGCGGACGCTGTTTCAAGGCCTGCGCTCACGGTTGCCTTGCTCTGGAAGAGTATGAGGACGACGATGTCGAAAAAATGTACATGACAATCGTGAATGAAGGCACTTGCATAGGCTGTGAAGCCTGCTCTAAGGCCTGCCCTAAAAACTGTTTCTCACACGCTGAAGCAGAGGCCTAATGTAACGACATGATCCGGGGCACTCTTGTGCCCCGTGATTTTTTGGAGGCTTGTATGGAATTAAAAGTAAACCAGAAAGTTCTGGTAAAAAAGATGATAAGAAATGACGGATCATGTCAGGGATGCAGCAGAGGCACCCCCGTGGCATATGACGGAATGTCAGGCTTCATCTGCGATATATCCGAGTTTCACTTCGAACCTGTTTATGTTGTTCATTTTATGGACATCAACAAAAAGATAGGTTTCAGAGAGCCCGAGCTGGAGGTTCTGGAAGATTTTGACGAAGAGACAGGTAAATGGACTGTCATAAAAGAGACGCCTGAGTTTGTTCCGCCAAAAGACGGCGGCTGTTCATGCAGCAGCGGTCACTGCGGATAACAGCTTAAACATACAGCGGGGCCAGCGGAGATCCTTTAACGTGTTTAAGGGCTCTCCTCTGGTCTCTCTTTTTTTAAGAGATATTAACGAGATAGCGATGCTTCGCTCGCTATGACAGAGATTAACTCCAGGATGGAGTTCGTGGAGCGAATAAAAACGGCTTGCCGGATTTATGAGTGTAACGTGAGCGGAATGAGGCTTTTGCCGAATGAAGCGTGATTAAAAATCTCCATGGACGGAAGATTTTTAATAAAACAAATTGTCGGATTTTTTAATAATAATTAACATTGGTATCGTATCGTCCGCCGAGGACGAGATATTCCTTCTCTCCGCAGAAGCTGAGATTGGGAAGCACCTCAGAAAAGAAGACAATCTTTGTATAGGGTATTTCGGATGTGAGGATATAGTCGCCGAACTGGGACGCTATCTCTTGATCAGATGTAAAAGATACCAGTGAATTTTGTTCTATGCAGATCCGTGTTTTGTCATACTCTTTTACTACCAGATGCTCGGAAAGATCGTTCACGCCTCTGTAGAGGGTTATCTTCGGAAGATGCTTTCTATAGAAGGTTTCCAGAATACACTGCGTGTAGGTATAGAGGAGATCGAGCTGATGAAAAATAAGGTTTTTGTTATGCCTGCTGTCCATCTTTTCGACCATGAAGCCGTAATATGCCTCGCAGTCAACGTCTGTGATGATCTCTTTATGAAAGAAAGGAGTAATGCCGAACCGGCTCTCCACCCATCCCTTCATCACGGCGCCCTCAACAGAGTTGGAATCGAAGAGCCATCCTTTCAGAAGTCTGGTATAGCTGCCCATCTTTTTCCCGTTGTGTTTTTCATTAAGGGAAAAGAGGGTTTCCATGGCGTTGGTAAAGGTGACGGCGGCGTCTTTAACTGTGCTCGCCTGTTTGATCGTATTAAAAATATCCGCGTAATATTCCCACACGCCGCTGATTGTTATCGGCAGTACGTTCAGGTTGTATTCCGCGCTTACAAACATATATGTGGGAATATTGATAAGGTTGGTGAAATGATAAAACCTTTTAATATCCTTCAGCGTGCTGATGCTTGTATTTTGTTTTTGTACACCCATGAATAAGAAATAGAGCATAACGTGAGAGTTTGCAAATGAAAAATGAATTATTTAAGAGAGCATTGGGGAGCTATCTGGGTTTCGCTGTGGGAGACGCGCTGGGCGCCACCACAGAGTTTATGAATCCCAGAGAGATCAAGGTAGAGTTCGGAGTGCATAATAAAATAGTCGGCGGCGGCTGGCTTAAGCTGAGGGCAGGACGTGTTACAGACGACACTGAGATGAGTCTGGCTCTGGGCGACAGCATAGTGGAGCGCAGAGGTTTTAATCTGAAAAGCGTTGCTGAGCACTATGTGAGATGGATGAAATCAAAACCCGTGGATATCGGTTCCACCGTCCGCAGGGGGCTGAGGGATTTCGTGGTGAACGGCACTCTGGTGTCTCCGGAATCTGAACAGTCAGCCGGAAACGGCGCCGCCATGCGCAATCTTCCGGTGATTCTGTACAGCTACAAGGACTGGACATATTTTGAGCGCATGTCTCTGGGGCAGGGGCGCATAACACATAACAACATACATTCGGATGTCATCATGCTGATATTCGGCGAGATGATGAGAGAGCTTTTAACCACCGGAGACAAGCTGAAGGCTCTGGATATAGGCAACAGGATAGTACGGGAGAATCCGAAATATTCGTATTCTCACTACAAGGGCGAATGCTCCGGATATGTGGTGGATACGTTTAAAACGGTGATGAACTACTTCGCCGAGGGTGAGACTTTTGAAGACACGCTGGTGCTGGTGGTGAACCAGGGCGGAGACGCCGACACCAACGGAGCGATAGCCGGAATGCTGGCGGGCGCTCTCTATGGGGTGGATGAAATACCCGGTAAATGGCTTAAGAAACTGGACAGGGAAGTCGTGGACGCAATAAAACAACAGACGGAAACTCTTCTGGGTCTGGATGTGAGGTTGGAAGATGAGATTTGAAACAGGTAATCTTCTGGATTTTGTGGGAAAAGCTCCGGTGGTTATAACCACCAACGGCACAGTGAGAAAAAACGGCAAAGCGAATCTGGGATCCGGCAACGCCAAAGAGATGGGGGACGCTCATCCGTGGATCGAGACCAAGCTGGGGTGGCTGCTGGATCAGTTCGGAAACCATGTGCACTATCTGGATGAGAATATAATCAGCTTCCCTGTGGAACACTCATGGCAGGAATACGCCGATATCGATCTGGTGAGGCGTTCGGCCATAGAGCTGGTGATGATGGCGGATCAGTCCGGCTGGACTGACATATATATGCCTCTGCCCGGATGCGGCAAGGGCGGGCTGAGACCCAGCGATGTGATATCTGTTCTGGCACCTATTCTGGACGCCAGGTTCATCGTTCTGAACAAAGAATGAGAGCATACATTATATAGTGATGATAAAGGACGCTTCGGCGTCCTTTTTTTGTTTATGTGACAAAAAAACATCACTGATGCAATTTTAATCATCAATGAGCATAATTTGAATATGTAATAAATATGACATTCATGTTTTATTTATTGGATAGCGGCACGGGTCAGACACGGCTTACCATACAAAAATAACCATCGGTTTAACGTTGTAATAACTAAGATTGGCTGTGGCAGGGGCTTTCAGGCGTTGTCATTAATATTACAAACAAAAAATATCAATAATGGTTAAAAACCTTCCAAAAAATGTGTCGGGATGCTGACACAAACATTACAAAAGAAGAAACATCTTATCTATCCATACCTTACGCAAACTGGCACGTCTTTTGATATATATTCCCCGACAACGATAACACAGGAGGAACCTAACATGGCTCTTAGACAAATTGCTTTTTATGGTAAAGGCGGTATCGGTAAATCAACAACATCACAGAACACACTTGCTGCTATGGCAGAAATGGGTAAGAAAATCATGATCGTGGGATGCGACCCTAAAGCTGACTCCACACGTCTTATCCTTCACTCAAAAGCTCAGGCTACTATTATGGAACTTGCCGCTGAGGCAGGATCTGTTGAAGATCTCGAACTGGATGACGTACTGAAAGAAGGATTTCTTGGAATACGCTGCGTTGAGGCCGGCGGACCCGAGCCCGGCGTTGGATGTGCAGGACGTGGAGTTATCACTGCTATCAACTTCCTCGAGGAAGAAGGTGCATATGAGGAAGATCTCGACTTCGTATCATATGACGTTCTCGGTGACGTTGTGTGCGGCGGTTTCGCTATGCCCATCCGTGAAGGAAAAGCTCAGGAAATCTACATCGTTACATCAGGCGAAATGATGGCTATGTACGCTGCCAACAACATCTCTAAAGGTATTCTGAAATACGCCAACTCCGGCGGTGTTCGTCTGGGCGGTCTTATCTGCAACGAAAGACAGACAGACAGAGAGGATGAACTGATCATGGCTCTGGCTAAAAAGATCAACACACAGATGATCCACTTCGTACCCAGAAACAACGTTGTTCAGCACGCTGAGCTTCGCAGAATGACTTGCGTTGAATACGATCCCAAATGCTCACAGTCTGACGAATACAGAACTCTGGCTACTAAGATCATCAACAACAAAATGCTTAACATCCCCACACCCGTTTCTATGCAGGAACTGGAAGACCTCCTTATGGAGTTCGGTATCATCAAAGAGGAAGATGAGAGCATCGTAGGTCAGAAGAAAGTCGGCTAATACGATAAAAAGATCTCTTTAGTGCCTTTCCTATCCGGCGCGCGGCTTGCCGGATTCTTCAGACACTTCAGAGACTCTCTTAGAACAGTGCAACGAAGACGAAATAATACGAGGTTTATTATATGGCTAATAAAACTGTAAAAGACCACGGCGTAGAGGTTATGGAGGAGATCCTTAACGGATACAACGATGGTACAAAGAAAGATAGAAAGAAAAAACTGGAAGTTGTCGAAGGCGAGACTGATAAGTCCTGCATCGTAGCCAACAGAAAAATCCGCCCCGGCGTTATGTCTATGAGAGGATGCGCTTATGCGGGAGCGAAAGGTGTGGTTTTCGGACCCATCAAAGACATGATACACATCAGCCACGGTCCCGTAGGCTGCGGACAGTACTCATGGGCAGCCAGACGTAACTTTGCAAACGGTATCCCCGGCATAGATAACTATGTCACTATGCAGATTACATCTGACTTTCAGGAAAAAGACATCGTTTTCGGCGGAGATAAAAAACTTACAAAACTGATACAGGAAGCAAACGAGCTCTTCCCTCTTAACAAAGGTGTTTCAATCCTTTCAGAGTGCCCCATCGGTCTGATCGGTGACGACATCGAGGCTGTTGCCAGAGCCACAGCCAAAGAGATAGACAAACCTGTAATCCCCTGCCGCTGTGAGGGATTCCGCGGTGTTTCCCAGTCTCTGGGTCACCACATCGCCAACGACTCTCTGCGTGACTGGATATATGAAGCCGAAGTTAAGGGTGTGGAAGTAGAGGACAGCCCCTACAACATCGCTCTGATAGGCGACTACAACATCGGCGGTGACGCATGGTCTTCAAGAAAAATCCTTGAGGCTATGGGGCTCAAAGTTGTTTCCCAGTCAACAGGCGACTCAACAGTGAGCGAGATCGCCAACCTTACACAGGCTAAAGTAGTGCTGATCCACTGCTACCGTTCAATGAACTACATCTCAAGATATGTAGAAGAAAAATTCGGTATTCCGTGGGTTGAGTTCAACTTCTTCGGACCTACTCAGATTGTTAAAAGCATGCGTAAAATCGCTGCTATGTTCGATGAGACTATTCAGAAGAAAACAGAAGAGCTCATCGAAAAAGAGTACATGCCCGCTTTCCAGAAGATCGTGGACAAGTACAAACCCAGACTCGAAGGCAAACAGTGTATGCTCTTCGTGGGCGGTCTTCGTCCCAGACACACCATCCCCGCTTTCCGCGATCTTGGTGTAGAGGTGACTATCACCGGTTACGAATTTGCCCACAATGACGACTATGCCAGAACTCTGGAATATGTCGAAAACACAACCTTCATGGTTGACGACATGAACGAATACGAAATGGAGAAACTCCTCGAAACCTTCAAACCCGACCTGGTCGGTTCCGGTATCAAAGAGAAATACTCCACACAGAAGTCAGGTATTCCCTTCCGTCAGATGCACTCATGGGACTACTCAGGACCCTATCACGGTGTTGACGGCTTCGCGGTATTCGCCAGAGACATGGACATGGCAGTAAATGGTGCTGTTTGGAAAAAACTGACACCTCCGTGGAAATAATTTTAGAGGGAGCATAACATGAGCGAAAAAGCAAAAGACCACGTTTCTTTATTTGATGGTAAAGAATATCAGGAGATGTTCGAGGACAAGAAACAGTACGAGAACGTTGAGACTGATGAAAAAATAAAAGAGACTCTTGAGTGGACAAAAACAAAAGAGTACAGAGACCTGAACTTCGCCAGAGAAGAGCTGACTATCAACCCTCTGAAGGCTTGCCAGCCTCTGGGCGGTCTGTATGCGGCTATCGGATTTGAGGACACAATGCCCTTCGTGCACGGTTCACAGGGCTGCGCTTCCTACTTCCGTTCACACTTTATGCGTCACTTCCGCGAGCCCTTCCCCACATCATGCGATGCCATGACAGAGGACGCGGCGGTTTTCGGCGGACACAACGCTATGTATCTGGGTCTGCAAAACACATATGAGCTCTATAAGCCCAAGATGATAACTATGGTGACATCATGCATGTCAGAGGTTATCGGTGACGACATGAACTCCTTCGTGAAAAACGCGAAAGAGCAGGGATTCATCCCCAATGATCTCCCCGTGACATTTGCTCACACACCTTCATTCGTTGGATCTCACGTAGTGGGTTACGACAACACTATGATGCACATCCTTCAGCAGATGGGTCAGAAGAGAGATCACAAAACTGACAAGATCAACGTTATCATGGGATTCGACACATATATCGCCAACTTTGAGGAGATCAAAAGAATCTTCGCACTGTTCGGCGCAGAGATCAATCTGCTCTCTGACCCCTCAGAGACACTGAACTCACCCACCGACGGACATTACAAAATGTACAGAGGCGGCACAAAGCTGGACGATCTGAGAGACGCTCCCAATGCTAAAGGCACTCTGATGCTTCAGAAATATTCCACTCTGAAAACAGTGGAGTTCATAGAAAAAGAGTGGGGACAGCCTGTTAAAGTGGTTAACCCCTATGGTATCGAAGGATCTGACGACCTGATGATGGCTATCAGTGAACTGACAGGCAAGCCTGTTCCCGCTGAGCTGGAATATGAAAGAGGTCAGCTTCTGGACGCCATCGCCGACTCATACTACTGGGTACACGGCAAAACTTGCGGTATCAACGGCGACCCCGACATGGCTTACGGTCTTTCCAGATTCGTGACAGAGATGGGCGCTGAGCCTGTTCATGTTCTGGTTACCAACGGATCTAAAGAGTGGGAAGCAGACACAAAAGCTATGCTCAGCAAGACTGAGTTCGGCAAAGAAGCCCAGCTGTGGCCCGGAAAAGACATGTGGCACTACCGCTCACTGCTTTTCACAGAGCCCGTTGACTTCATCATCGGCAACTCATACGGCAAATATCTTGAAAGAGACACAGGAATCGCCCTCGTAAGAATCGGCTTCCCTCTTCAGGACAGACACCACCTGCACAGATATCCTACAATAGGATACAAAGGCGGCGTACAGATGCTTACATGGATCGTTAACAGAGTCCTTGACGATGTTGATAAAAAGACCATGTACACAACAAGCTACGACATCCTTCGCTAAGAGCCTATGAAGGTAACATTAAATACAAAAGGGGACGTATACACAGTATACGTCCCTAAAAAAGACATGGAACAAATAGTGGTTTCCATCGACACCAAGGGTGCCGGCTGGGGCGGAGAATTTACCCTGGCTAACGGCTGGATACTGGAGATCGAAGCATTCGACACAGTGCCGCCGCTGCCCAAGACAGTGGAAGCTAAACTGCTCAGCAGAGGAGAGTAACGCCTCCTCAAGGAGATACACATGAGACTGGCAATCCAGCAGCTGACAGAAGAACCGTCCTGTGACCATAATCAGAAAAAGACCGCAGAGCAGAAAAAAAACGCCTGCAAAAAACCCACGCCCGGAGCAACAGCCGGGGGCTGCGCCTTTGACGGCGCCCAGATAGTCCTCGTGCCCATCGCTGACGCGGCACATATAATCCACGGACCCATGACCTGTACCGGACAGAGTTACAACAACAGAGGTACCAGAACAGATAAAGGAAACTTTCATCAGTATGGGTTCACAACGGATCTTTCTGAACTGGACATAGTTTTCGGAGCTGAAAAAAAGCTGAAGGACTCAGTCAGATATGTAGTGCAAAAATTTTCGCCCAAGGCAGTGTT
This sequence comes from Deferribacterales bacterium, assembly GCA_050251875.1. Lineage (GTDB taxonomy): Bacteria > Chrysiogenota > Deferribacteres > Deferribacterales > Geovibrionaceae > Seleniivibrio. The sequence goes on from JBFWMA010000005.1 coordinate 188,356, forward strand.
TATATATTCAACATGCGTTACAGCCATGTCGGGCGAAGATATAGGAGCGGTCAGCAAGGAGATGCAGGAGGAGCTTAATGTCCCAGTCATCCCCGTTGACTCCCCCGGATTTTCCGGAAGCAAGAACCTCGGCAATAAATTTGCCGGATTCTCACTGATGAACCACGTCATCGGCACAAAAGAACCGGAGAAGATTCCCATGTTTCCCATAAACCTCATCGGCGAATACAACATTGCCGGCGAGCTTTATCAGGTGGAGCCGCTCTTTAACGAGTTGGGGATCACTCTCTTTTCGAAGATGACAGGCAACGCCGGCTATGACGAAATATGCCACGCTCACAGGTCGAAACTGTCCGTGGTGATATGCAGTCAGGCGCTCATATCCCTCGCCCGCCAGATGAAGGACAAATATGAGATTCCTTTTATGGAGGGATCATTCTATGGCATGGGCGAAACCAGAAAAACTCTGGTGAAAATAGCTGAAAATCTGGGAAGCGATATCCTGAAGAAGAGAGCCGAAGAGCTCTGCGACAGAAAAGAGAAGGAAACATACGATCTGCTGGCGCCCTATCTGCCTATTCTGAAAGGTAAGAGAGTGCTGGTGTACACAGGCGGTGTCAAGAGCTGGTCTGTTCTTAATCAGCTCGAGGAGCTGGGTATGGAAGTGGTAAAATCCAGCACCAGAAAATCCACAGAAGACGACATCGCCAGAATACTGGAATATTTCGAGGGCAACGAAGACGGTCTGATGCCTAAAGGTGACGGCAAGACCATTCTGAATCTGATGAAACAGTATGACGCCCATCTGCTGCTGGCAGGCGGACGGAACATGTATAACGCCATGAAGGGCAAAGTTCCCTTTGTGGATGTGAACCAGGAGAGGCACTTCGCATTCGCCGGATATGACGGCACGGTGGAGCTCGCCAGACGGCTGGTATACACACTCACATCACCTGTTTTTGAAGTGACCACAAGACCTGCCCCCTGGGAGGTGTCATTTGGTTAAGGTAATAGAAAAACCCCTTGCGGTGAACCCGCTGAAAAAGAGCCAGATAATGGGCGCTATAACCGCCTTTCTGGGGATGCACAGAGTTATGCCTCTGGTGCACGGAGCGCAGGGGTGCATGGCATTTACAAAGAACTTTCTCACACAGCACTTTCGCGAGGTAACCCCCATGCAGAGTACTGCTGTGTTCGATATAGCCACCATCATAGGCGATGATTCCAACCTGCATCAGGGCATCGCCAACGTAATAGACAAACAGAACCCCGACTTCATCGGGCTGGTGACCACCGGAATGACAGAGGTCAGAGGCGATGATATGAAGGGATCGCTGTTCCGCTTCAGAGAGAAATATCCGCAGTATTCAGAGACCCCCGTGGTTTCTGTCGCCACTCCGGATTTCAAGGGAGACGCGGAGACCGGATTTGCCGCCGCTGTGGCGGTGACTCTTTCCACTCTGCTTCCGATGGAGCCTGTGCGGGACTACAGAACCAGAAAACTGATAAACATTCTGGCGGGAATGCATCTGAACGCCGCCGACATAGACTGGATCAGACGTGTGTTTGAGGATTTCGGACTGGAAGTAATCATCCTTCCGGATATATCATCCAGCATGGGCGGACAGGTCACCAGATTTTACACACTGCCGGAAGAGGGTACTACTGTCGATATGATACGCCGGATGGCGCAGGCGGATTTCACCATCGCCATCGGCGGATGTATGGAGCAGGCGGCGGACGTTCTGCTGGAAAAATGCTGCATCCCTTATAAAAAATTCGACAGCCTCACAGGCATAACATATTCAGACGAGCTGATATCATGGCTGATGGACTACACAGGCAGACCTGTGCCACAATGGCTGAAAGTGCAGAGACAGAGGGGCGTGGACGCTCTTCTGGACGCTCACTTCTCTTTCGGCGGAAAGGTATGCTCTATAGCCGCTGAGCCCGATCTGCTCTACAGTCTGGGCAATTTTATCACCAAAGAGATGGGGATAAAGCTGGAATGTGCCGTGACAACATCCAGACACGGAGCCTTCGAGTCGCTGGACGCTGAGAATATCATCATGGGGGATCTGGACGATCTGGAGGAATATTCCAAAAACTCAGATTTCATACTGGCTAACTCCAACGCCGTGCCGATGTGCCACAGAACGCATCAGCCTCTTTATAAAGTCGGCTTTCCGATTAAGGATCAGTTCGGGCATTTTCACAGGGCATTTGTGGGCTATGCTGGTGTTATGCAGCTCGCTTTTGATATAGGAAACATCTGTCTGACGCTGGACATAGAAAAGTCACACTAAAAAGATTGCTTCACCTGATGGTTCGCAATGACGGGAAGTAGAAATATACAACAGACAGAGGGTCGTTTAGTGTCTCTGACGGGGATATTGGACGGTCTTCTCAAAGGGAGAAAGAGATGAAGATAGGATTCTGTACAAATGACATGAAAAACGTGGACGAACACTATGGCAGAGCCACAAAAGTAGCTATCTATGAGATAGATGAAAAAGGCTACAGTCTGGCTGAGGTCAGAGAGTTCGCCGCACAGGAAGACGGAACAGAACACAAGCTGGACACAGGTTCCAAGGCGGAGGCGCTGAACGACTGCGCCATCCTGTATGTGCTCCAGATAGGCGGACCGGCAGCGGCGCATGTTATCAAAAACAAGATACACCCTGTTAAGGTTCAGGATCCCATGCCCATAGACGAGATACTGGAAAACCTGAAAACCACTCTGGGAGGCAACCCCGCCCCCTGGCTGAAAAAAGCTCTCTACAGAGACAAAGCCCCCGAGGGTATGTAATATGGCGAAGAGCTTCAGAGAGGTTATCACGGCTAAACTGCGCTCTTTTGACGCCCACGGCACATGGAAGAACATAGCCGATGAAAAACTGCTTGCCAGATATTTTGTAGTAACCAAAGAGGATAAGAAAAATATAGACGCCTTCGGTCCTATGTCTCCTGAGACAGTGGCGAAGATCAGGCTCTATTACGAGGCGGTGGCTCAGACCGTTGAGGAAAACTGCGGGCGTATTATCGTGACCGCTCTCGACATAAATACCGAAGGTTTCGGCAGGGCTCTTCTGATAGACGAAGACTATATCCTGCTTCAGAAGGTGCATAGAAACGCTCATAAATTCGGATTTGAGAATCTGGACGAGATGTCTGAGGAGGGCGAAAAGCTGACCGCAAAGGCTCTTGTAAATTCGAAAAAATTTGGTCTTATCGACTAATCACTCACCTATAGTATGTATATCTATGAAAAAGGCGGCCAGATGACCGCCTTTTTTGTGTATTCATTATTATTTTTACTCCCTCCTTTTTTAAAGGAGGGTTGGGGTGGATTTCTTATTAGAAATATCCCCTAGCCCCTCTCTGCCAAAGAGGGGAACAGTAAATTTGCTTACTTGCCGAGGGCTTTTCCTCTGGCGGTGTGTCTCTCCTGCTGAGAGAGTATCTTTTTGCGGAGTCTGATAGATTTCGGTGTTACCTCAACCATCTCGTCATCAGCGATGAAGTGTATAGCTTTTTCCAGTGTCATGGGGGGCACGGGTGTCAGGGTGATGGCGTCATCCTTACCGGAAGCCCTCATGTTGGTGAGCTTCTTCTCTTTACAGGGGTTGGCGTTCAGATCGTTGTCTTTGTTGTAGGCGCCGATTATCATTCCCTCGTAAACAACGTCTCCGGGGTGTATGAACAGCACGCCTCTGGGCTCCAGGTGGAACATACCGTAAGCAACGCCTTTACCCGCTCTGTCAGAGACGATAGAGCCTGTGAATCTGCTGGGGATATCGCCTCTGTGGGGCTCATATCCGTGGAGCAGTGAGTTCATGATGCCTGTACCTTTGGTGTCTGACAAGAATTCGTCACGGTATCCGATCAGTCCTCGGCTGGGTATGGAGAACTCCAGTCTGGCTCTGCCTGTTCCGTGGTTTATCAGGTTGGTCATGCGTCCTTTTCTTAAGGAAAGTTTTTCTGTCACAACGCCGATGAACATTTCATCACAGTCGATGAAAAGGTGCTCGATGGGCTCACAGAGCTGACCGTCTACAGTTTTGTAAATAACTTCGGGTCTGCCCACGCAAACCTCGAATCCTTCTCTTCTCATGGTTTCCAGAATGATAGCCATCTGGAATTCGCCTCTTCCTTTCACTATGTAGCTGTCTTTTTCGGGAGTCTCCTCCACTTTGATAGCCACGTTCATGAGAGTTTCTTTCATCAGTCTCTCTTTGATACGGTTAGACTGAACGAATTTACCCTCACGTCCGGCGAGAGGACCTGTGTTGGGGCTGAATTTCATAGACACGGTGGGTTCGTCCACGGTGATTCTGGGGAGAGCTTTGGGAGAGTCTTTGGTACAGATGGTGTCGCCGATGGTGATCTCCTCTATACCTGAGAGAACGATGATTTCACCGGGCTCGGCGATTTCTGTCTCTTTTGTTCCCAGTCCCTCATATATCTGAATCTTGCTGACACGCAGTGTCTGTGTGTCTTCAGCGCCTATGCGCACAAGGGTTTCGTTTGATTTTGCGGATCCGTTGATTACCTTTCCTATCGCCAGTCTGCCCAGATAGTCTGAATAGCCGAGGTCGCTCACCAGCATCTGAAAGGGTTCTGAATCCTCATAGCTGGGGGCAGGAATTTCGGATACGATGGCATCGAAGAGGGGTTTCATGTCTGTTCCCTTCTCTTCCAGAGTCTTCTGACAGATGCCCTCACGCCCGATGGCGTAGTAGAGGGGGAATTCTATCTGGTCGTCATCAGCGCCCAGATCTATGAAAAGGTCGTATACTTCGTTCAGAACTTCATCGGGTCTGGCGTCCTGACGGTCGATCTTGTTTACCACCACGATTATTTTGAGACCGGCCTCGAAAGCCTTGCCCAGAACAAAACGAGTCTGGGGCAGGGGACCTTCTGATGCGTCCACCAGCAGAATGGCTCCGTCTACCATAGAGAGCGCTCTCTCTACCTCTCCGCCGAAGTCGGCGTGTCCGGGGGTGTCCAGAATGTTGATTTTTGTATTGCCCCATTTTACGGCGCAGTTTTTAGCGGAGATGGTGATCCCTCTCTCACGCTCCAGATCCATGCTGTCCATCAGCCTGTCGTCCACTTCCTGTTCTTCTCTGAACATACCGCTCTGTTTGAAGAGAGCGTCCACCAGAGTTGTCTTCCCGTGGTCAACGTGCGCTATGATAGCTATATTTCTAAGGTTCTCATTTTGCTTTTTTGCCATTTTATCACACCTGTATTATTTGCTCGAAAAGTAGAGCCAATCAGTATTATACAGTTTTTAAAATAATAAAAGGTTTTTCTGGATATTTTGCAGAAAAATGAGCAATTATTTGATTTTGGCGCATTATGGGGTGTCATTTATGAGATGTATGTAGAAACTAGGCACATGGATGTGCCTCACGGAGGCATATTTTTCAACTAAGTTGAGAAAATCTTCCGGAGTGTGAGCCTGGATTAGGCTTCTGCCTTTCCAGGCGTTAGCTCATAAATGACAGGAGGTCATTTATGAGATGTATGTGAAAACTAGGCACACGGATGTGCCTCACGGAGGCATATTTTTCAACCAAGTTGAGAAAATCTTCCGGAGTGTGAGCCTGGATTAGGCTTCTGCCTTTCCAGGCGTTAGCTCATAAATGACAGGAGGTCATTTATGAGATGTATAATCAGGAACAGTTCGCTTCCCTGCTCAGGATTATTTCGATTGTCGTGCCGCCGCCGTTGTTTTTCGCTATGATTGAGCCGCACATATATTTTTCTATCACTGTCTTAGCCATGTAAAGACCGATGCCGGTTCCCTTGCCCTGTTCTTTTGTGGTGAAGAAGGGGTTGAAGATTTTGTCGATAATATTTTCATCGATGCCGATACCGTTGTCGGAGATATCCATTCTGATGGTGTCAGCATCCACGATCAGGCTGATGGTGATCAGACCGTTGCGGACGGGATGTTCTTCCTGAGCGTATCTTTCGGTGATGGCGTCTATGGAGTTATAAATGATGTTCAGCAGGGTCTGCTTGAACTCATTAAGAAATCCGTTTATCTGTGTGCCTTTGTACTCACATTCGGGCATTTTCTCCAGAACACTGCACGCCAGCTCTCTTTTGGCGCATTTGCACTTCACGGACAGCTTTACCCCGGCGGAAGAGAGGGACGCGTTCAGCATATCGCCTATTTCTGAAAGCACTTTTACTATCTCGAACTGGGTCTTGGACACGCTGGGCTCGAAGAAGGTGCGGTATCTGTCTATGGAGTCTGAGAGTTTGTTCAGCAGACTCATGTTGTTCTTTTCGAATTCTTCTATGTAGTCGGCGCTCAGCTCACCGCTCTTATACGCTTCTGAAAGATCCTGAACATAAAGCCCCACAGCATTGATCGGCTGGCGCCAGTGGTGCGCCAGAGCGGAAAGCATCAGCCCCATGTCCGCCACCTTCTGCTGCTGGTTGATTATCTGGTCTTTTATGCGGCAGTTGTCCACTTCTTTGCGGATGCGTTCCTCCAGACCTGTGTTTACCTCTTTCAGTGTTGTGATGGCGTCATCATGCTCTTTTTCCAGATCGGATATAGATTCTATGAATCCGTGTCTGGCGACATATATTATCAGAAGCACGCCTATCAGGCACATCACGGCGGCTCTTATTATGTGGCTGTTGAACCACTCTTCCAGACCGCTGGTTTTCGCCACGAAGATGATTTTACCCACGTTCACTCCGGAGAAATCTATCAGAGCGAATTCTTTGATGACCTCATAGTGAACGCCTTTATGTGAAATATCCTTCCGGAGGATATCCCATGTGCCGTCTTCCATTATTTTGTTTATGGGGATTCCGGTATTGTTGAAATATTCCGGATTATATTTTCCGTTGTTGGAGCATTTCAGGAGCTCTCCGGCATTTTTGCTCAGAATGATTATGTTGCGCATATCGGAGATGGAAGAGACTCTGTTGGCTATGAAAGAGAGGTCTATGCCCAGCTCCAGAACACCGTAAAATTCGCCGTCCATGTTCAGCGGCTGAACATATCTGTGGCTGATAGTGGATGCGCAGGTTTCCAGCCCGAAGGCGGGTTTTTTCATCTGAAAAACTGATTTCAGTATGGGTCTGGCGTCCAGATTTTTGTCGCCGTGTTTCTGGGGTTTCTGCACACGCAGAAAGAATGTGCCGTCCGGCAGAAGAATGTTGATGGTGATGGGTGACTGAGGAAACAGCGACTGTAAGGAGGCGAGGTATGGGGTCATTATCTTAAGAAGTTTGTCTCTGTCTCTGCTTTTCAGAGTTTCGAAAACGGCTTTGTTCTGAGTCATCAGATATGCCTCAGATTTCAGCACGGCGTTGGATCTCTTTCCTATGCCCTTGTAGAATCTGTCAACCAGAGCCGTATGCTCGGCTTTGAGCAGAGCGGTATTGCGGGAAAACCGGTACCATTCGTCCAGAAGATAAGTTCCGACTATCAGTACCAATATCGCTGCCAGCATGTATATCGTGCGGTTCTTAACCTTCATTGCAGGCTCCGGTTAAAAGTTGTATCTGGTCTTATTGTACCACTTTTATGAGGAAGTTAACAGAAAAAGAAAAAAGCGGGGCGGAGAACAGAACACTCTCCACGTTCAAAGAAGATTAATCTTTTGTGGGGGTGACAGACCTTCTTTGAACTCCCCGCAAAGCTGACTATGTTTGGTAAAAATTTTTTGTCCTAAAAAATTCTTGATACCGCAGACTATTATTAGTTGTTCAGTATCTTCTTCATCATGTAGTTGATGTCACGGAAGACGAAAACGTCTTTGCCGTTCATCAGGCAATATATTGGTCTGCCTACTTCAGCGCCGGAGAGTTTGGCATCGCCGACAGGAAGAAGAAGGGAGACAAGTCTCTTGCCGGAGCGGATCACCATGCTTGCGGTGACGTGTCCGATGTCGAGATCCTCAACGTATCCTTTGATAAGTTTGTAGCCGTTGTTCTGCATCAGAGCGGCTACACTCGCTCTGTCCAATGTTTGTGAATAATCCATATCAATACCCCTTAAGCTGTTTTAACGCTGCTTTCGAGTCTTTTCATTCCGGCTTCCCATGCCGCTTCTTCCAGACCTTTGTATGCCTGTCTGGTGTCCATGATGATGCCTTTCAGCTTCATGTCGTCCACGGCGTTCTTGCCAGCCACTGTGCATACCATCACGCTGCAGTCCTTTATCAGCTCCGCCACGTTTTTCAGGTGACCTGAGAGCTTGATGCACGCCTGCGAGTTGTCATAGTCGAGAGTCCTGATCTCTCTTAAGTGGGCGCCCCAGCCGGAAACTTCATATACATAGAAACTTCTGGCGTTTTTGAAAGAGACGTCCGCCATTCTGTGGTTGTCTGAGGCGACAGCCACCAGAACCATTTTGTTTCTGCTGACGGACATTTTGCCGTCCGCCGCTTTTTTATGTATGTCCAGCGCCCTGATGGAGCGTCTGGATGAGAGAACCTGCGACTTAAGAGCCATAGAATTCTCTTTCACATCTTCTGTTACGTTGTTGAAATCCCAGTCCTGACCCAGCTTGCCTATGGCGTCCGCTCTGCACTGGCGGCAGTGCTGCATCACGTTTTCCAGTCCGCCCATAACTTCTGCGCACTGAAACCTGATTCTGCCGATCATCTCGGGAGTGGGTTCCGGTACTCCATCATTAGCAAATTTTGTTCCGTATTCGGGTTTGCTCATCAGCGGGATTATGTTGTGGATGAAAACACCCAGCTCTTTTATCTTCGCAGATACAGCCGGAATGTGAGAATCATTAATGCCAGGAATAAGTACGGTGTTTACTTTGACAAGGATATCTTTCTCCACCAGTTTTTTGATGCCTTCCAGCTGGCGTTCCAGCAGGATGGCGGCGGCGTCTTTGCCGTGGTATGTTCTGCCTTCAAAATGTATCCAGCTGTATATTTTTTGACCGATTTCAGGGTCGATTGCGTTCATTGTGACCGTTACATGACCGATGCCCAGCTCTTTTATCTCGTCCACATGGTCGGGCAGGGACAGACCGTTGGTGCTGATGCAGGGGATCAGTTCTTTGTCATATTCTTTGAGCAGACGGAGTGTTTCAAATGTCGCTTCCGGATTTGCCAGAGCGTCTCCGGGACCGGCTATCCCGACAACAGAGAGGTTTTCTATGGAGTGCTTCACCATGATAACCTTTTCCAGAGCCTGTTCGGGGCTCAGTGTGCCGGATGTCACGCCGGGGCGTGATTCGTTAGAGCAGTCATACTTCCTGTTGCAGTAGTTGCACTGGATGTTGCACGCCGGGGCTACCGGCAGGTGGATTCTGGCGAATTTATGGTGAGCTTCTTTGTTGTAGCAGGGATGTTTCTCTATTTTGCTTTTGACTGTTTCTCTGTCCATATCGTCCTCCGTCTTGACGGGTTATTATCAGCAACCCTTGTGCCAGTTTTATATCAGGAGGAATAACGCCTATATATTGACATAAAACCTGTTCCGGCATATCCGGAGTGACACAAAACCGACATAATGCGTATTTTTTAAGCAGTCAATATGCCAAAAATCATCGTTTTTGTTTTAAAATGTGGCACACCTTTTGCATGTAAAGGGGCATGGGAGGTGCGATATGATTATTGACGATACAACCCTCAGAGACGGAGAACAGACACCCGGAGTCGCCTTTACAAAAAAAGAGAGGCTGGAGATAGCCCGCCGGCTGGACAGTATCGGTGTTCAGGAGATAGAGGCGGGGATACCTGTCATGGGCAGGGAAGAATCCGCAATGTTCGAATCCATCATGGACTTAGGGCTTAATTCCAGAATCATAGCGTGGAACAGAGCGCTGGTAGGCGATGTTGCCGCTTCCGTGGCGGCAGGGGCAAAAGCCATCGAGATTTCGCTCCCCCTCTCAGATATACAGATAGATACCAAGCTGAATAAATCAAGGCAGTGGGTGCTGGACCAGATCAGGTCTGTGCTGGAATACTGCTCAAAATTTGACCTCTATGTGTCCGTGGGCGGTGAAGACGCGTCCAGAGCGGACATATCATTCATAGAAGAATATGTGGATACCATACAGGCATACGGAGCGGACAGGTTCCGTTTCTGCGACACTGTGGGCATCCTCGACCCTTTCCGCACATATAATATGACAAAAAGAATCAGAGAGCGCACTTCAATGGATCTTGAAGTGCATACACATAACGATTTCGGCATGGCGACAGCAAACGCTCTGGCGGCTGTTCAGGCGGGCGCCACACATGTGAACACCACTGTGATGGGGCTGGGCGAGCGAGCCGGAAACGCTCCTCTGGAAGAGATAATCATGGCTGCCCGTCATGTTTACGGCAACCAGGATACATTCAACACTAAGCATCTGCGTCCCCTTTCAGAATTCGTGGCACAGGCTGCGGGCAGGCAGGTAGACCCGCAGCGCCCCGTTATCGGCGAATTTATGTTTACCCACGAATCTGGTATCCACACTGACGGCGTGCTGAAAAACCCGAAAAACTATGAGCCCTTTGACCCGGAAGAGCTGGATATGAAGCGCAATCTGGTCTTCGGCAACCAGTCCGGTCTGCACGTTCTGGAGCATATACTTGCTCAGGAGGGCATCCATCTGGACAAGTGGCAGCTCACCGGTCTGCTCTATGAGGCGAAAAAGCTCGCCAGAAAAAACAAAGCCGTGCTGAACAACAAAGACGTGACAGGTCTCTGCGTCAGGCTGGGACTCAAAAGCGCTTAAGTTGCACTTCGGAAGATTGCTTCGCTGACGCTCGCAATGACAGAAATTTTCACGTCATTGCGAGGAATGAAATGACGAAGCAATCTATTTCTTTTTCCTTAATACTGTTACAGATTCCCCGGCAATGCCCCAATTATCAGTCTCCACTTCATCGATGATGACGAAGGTGGTGGCGGGGTTCTTGCCCAGAACTTCCTGAAGCATCTGAGTAGAGCGTTTTATCAGCTCCGCTTTCTGTTCGGGGGTAGCTCCCTCTTTTGTTATTCTGATATTTACGAACGGCATACGTTACTCCTTCTATATATTGAGCAACCCATCAAAAGGATCGCTATGCTCACTGCGCAAAAAACAGCCGATATCATCAGCGCGCCGGAAAAACTGCCTGTTATCTGGGCGGAATACCCCGCCGCCACAGGACCCAGCATCTGACCTATGCCGAAGGCTGTAGTCACCAGCCCCACGGCGAATGTGGTGTGGCTTCCCGCCAGCTTTCGTGAAAAAGCCACGGTCAGCGAAACGATGCCCAGAAAAGTAGCGCCGTAAAGAGCCGCCGCCAGCATCACCGCCGCCGGATTTTTAGACACGGCGGGCAGGATACAGCTGATGCCCAGAACGACATACGCCGGAATCAGGTTAGACAGATATCCTTTTCTGCCGGCGGTCATGGAAAGATATACTATGCCCGGGATGGCGGACAGCCCTGTTATCATCCATGCGGTGTATCCGCCGAATCCTTTCAGATTTTCTATGCTGTCGATTATCACCACCAGAAAAGTTCCGTTCACAATATAGGCAGCGCCCATGAAAAAATAGGCGGTTCCCAGAAAATATATGTAGGGGTGCATGGGCGTTTTTTCATCAGATTTGTCTGTTTTTACGGCGGCGTGATCTCCGTCCGTGCCTATGAAGCAGAGGGGAAACAGCGCAAGCGACTCTATGAAGAAGACGATCCACATATTCTGCCATCCGGTGTGTTCCGCCATAATCAGCACAGACAGTCCGGAAATGAATATCCCAATGCCTATGCCTGTGTATATCAGTCCGGCGAAATGCGCTTTGTTCTGTCTGGCGAGGTGCTCCAGAACCACGGCGGAGAAGAGGATGAACATCCCGGCGCTGGCGAATCCGGACACGGTGCGCAGTACAGCCCAGAAAGAGTAGCTTTGCGAAAAGGGCATCATCAGGAGTGTCAGGGCGTTCACGGCGTAGAGCGTGTAGAACCATGTGAGTTTTTTGTATGTGCGGTAGAGCATGAAAAAAACAGAGCCGAAGAGATATCCGGCATAGTTCAGTGAAGCCAGTTCGCCCGCATGGGCAACGCTCAGCACGTCCGCCTTCGCCATTATGTTTATCATGGGGGTGAAGGAGAAACGGGCGAGACCCATAGATGTTATCATGGCGGCTATACCCGCCGCTATCATGCGTGTGATTTTCATAATAGAATATAAAGAATAAACTGAGATTTTGCGAAGAAAAAAGCCGGGCGGAACCCGGCTTGACGATTATTTAAATGCGGAGAGGAAAACACCCGCCGCCACAGCGGAGCCGATTACCCCGGCAACGTTGGGCGCCATAGCGTGCATTATCAGAAAGTTGGTGGGGTCTTCCTTCGCTCCCAGAACCTGGCAGACACGGGCTGAGTCCGGCACGGCGGAAACTCCTGCGGCGCCGATTATGGGGTTTACCGGGTCACGGCTGACCCAGTTCATAATCTTGGCGGCGATAACGCCGGAAGCCGTGGCAACGGCGAATGACGCCGCTCCCAGAGCGAATATTTTTACAGAGCTGGGAGTCAGAAAAGTCTGGGCGTCTGTGCTGAGCCCCACGGTGAATCCCAGAAGGATAGTGACTATATCTATCAGAGCCGCTCTGGCAGTGTTCGCCAGACGCTCGGTCACGCCGGATTCCTTCAGCAGGTTGCCGAAGAAGAGCATGCCCAGCAGGGTTATCGAACCGGGAGCTATGAGCGCTGTCAGTATGAATCCCACTATGGGGAACATGATGCGCAGGCGCTTGCTGACCGGTTTTGAAGGTTTCATGCGGATCAGGCGTTCTTTTTTCGTTGTCAGCAGTTTTATGATGGGCGGCTGAATCACCGGAACCAGAGCCATGTAAGAATAGGCGGCGATGGCGATAGCGCCCAGCAGGTGCGGGGCGAGTTTGCTGGACAGGAATATGGCTGTCGGTCCGTCTGCTCCGCCTATGATTCCTATGGCGGCGGCGTCATTGGTGGTGAATCCCAGCATGATAGACCCGATGAACGTAACAAATATTCCCGCCTGAGCAGCGGCGCCCAGGAGAATCAGTCTGGGGCTGGACAGCATACATGAGAAGTCCGTCATCGCTCCGATGCCCAGAAATATTAGAGGGGGATAATACCCCTGTGTAACACCTTTATAGAGAATGGAAAAAACACTTCCCTGCTCATACACTCCGATGTTCATCCCGGCGGCGAATGGTATATTGCCCACCACAATCCCGAACCCGATGGGGACGAGCAGAAGCGGCTCATAGTCCTTAGTGATCGCCAGATAGAGAAAAAAACATCCCACAGCCAGCATCAGCAGGTTTCCGGAGCTGAAATTTCCAAACGCTCCGCTCTGCAAGAATTTCCAGATAATTTCCATATTAACCTCTGCAAAAAAATTCTGTCCTAGAATTTTTTTGATACCGTTTTGCTCGGAGTGAATCCTCGCTCCACTTACACTCCGCTCGGCTTTCGGCGGTGAACGCCTCGGCCTCCTCCGTGAACCGCATCCTGCGGTTTGCTACTTATTATATTATTCGTATTCAGCCAGAGTCTGACCTTCTCTGATGTTGTCGCCCACGGCAACGGGAATAGCTTTGATCTTTCCGTCTATGGGGGCGGCTATGGATGTTTTCATCTTCATGGCTTCCATAATCAGGATAACATCGCCGGTTTTGACAGAGTCCCCCGGTTTTGTTTTCAGTTCCACCACGATACCCGCTATGGGGCTGTCCACGCTGGATGAACCGCCTGATGATTTTTTGACCGGAGCGGCGCTGACAGTGGTCTGCTGGGGAGCGGCCGCCGGAGTATAGTGGGGCAGACTGCCCAGAGGAGAGGCGGGGAAACCTTCGCCCTCGTCCAGAACCTCAACGTCTACTTCGTAAGCAACCCCGTGAACAGTAATCTTCAGTTTCATATATTCCTCTTATCTTTTAATATTTACAGAGTGAGAACCCATGAGGACGCTTCGTCCCTGGTTTGACCAGCCGGAGTGTGAAGACGCTCTGGTCACCATCCTCCGCACTGTTTTTATCCTGAATCTTCCGTTTATCATGGTCGCCGCCGCCGCGGATATCAGAACCAGCGTCAGGTTGTCTATGTTCTGATCTTCCACGGAATCCTTGATCTGCGGCGCCTTATATGGAGTCGCTTTTGCGTCCGCCCATCTCATGAAGGAGATAGCCAGAGATATCAGAGTCAGCGATGCGAAAACCACGATGAGCCCGGCTAAGGTGAGATTAAGAGCGAATGTCATTGTGTCGTTCATGCTTCACCTTAAAGCGGGATAAGACCGTGTTTTTTCTGCGGGCGCAGTTCTCTTTTCGCTCTGAGAGCTTCCAGACTAAGCGCCAGCGTCATAACGGTCTCCGCCGGATTTATTACATCGTCAATGTATCCTCTGCCTGCCGCCACATACGGGTTGGTGAACAGCTCGGCGTATTCTTTTGTTTTTTCTTCCAGAACTTTTTTGGGCTCAGAAGAGGCGTTCATATCTTTTTTATAGAGAACGTTCGCCGCTCCCTGAGCTCCCATAACGGCTATCTCGGCTGTGGGCCAGGCATATACTCTGTCAGCCCCCATCTCTTTGGAACACATGGCGAGATACGCCCCGCCGTATGCCTTGCGCACTATGATGGTGATCTTCGGCACTGTGGCGGCGGCATAGGCGAACAGCATTTTTGCGCCGTGGCGGATGATTCCGCCGTATTCCTGCTCCACGCCGGGCATGAAGCCGGGAACGTCCACGAATGTCACTATCGGGATGTTGAAACCGTTACAGAAACGGATGAATCTGGACGCCTTGTCGGACGAGTCTATGTCCAGCACGCCAGCCTTAACCATCGGCTGGTTGGCAACCACGCCGACTGTGCGTCCCTCTATGCGTCCGAATCCTATTATTATGTTTGGAGCGAACTCGCTCTGAACCTCCAGAAAATCGCCGTTCTGCATAACCTGAGCTATGATGGTGTGCATGTCGTATGGCTCTTTCGGATCCTCCGGAAGCAGAGAGAAGAGCGACTCGTCAGGCACCAGCACCTCAGAGACCATCTCCGGATAGAAGGGGGGCTCCTCCGTGTTGTTGCTGGGCAGAAAAGAGAGCAGTTTTTTGCAAAGCTCGATGGCGGCGGGTCCGCCGTCAGCCGTGAAGTGAATTACGCCGGAATAGTGGGCGTGGCTTTCAGCTCCCCCCAGCTCTTCGGGGGTGACGTCCTCTCCGGTCACCTGTTTGATAACAGCGGGACCTGTGATGAACATCTGTCCTTCGTGTTTCACCTGGATGATGAAGTCTGTCAGAGCCGGCGAATATGCCGCCCCTCCGGCGCATGGTCCGGCTATGATGCTTATCTGGGGTACAACGCCTGAGAGCAGAACATTACGGTAAAAGATATTGCCGTATCCGGAAAGAGCGTCAACCCCCTCCTGAATTCTGGCTCCGCCTGAGTCGTTTATGAATATGAACGGGTCGCCTGTTTTAAGCGCCTGATCCATGATCTCGGTAATCTTTTTGGCAGTCATTTCGCCCACGGAGCCTCCGGCAACCGTGAAATCCTGACTGACGGCGTATACCGTCCTGCCGCCGACATTTCCTGTGCCTGTCACCACGCCTTCGCCCGGAAACTCTTTGCCTTCCAGCCCGAAGTTGGAGCATCTGTGCTTCATAAAGAGTCCCTGCTCCAGAAAAGTGTCCTGATCGAACAGAAGTCCGAGTCGTTCTCTGGCGGTGAGCTTGCCCAGCTTATGCTGCTGGTCTATCTTCTCTTTGCCTCCGCCGAGCCAAGACGTCTGTTTCAGCTTGATCAGCTGTTCCAGTCTTTCTTTGTTAGTCATATTTCCCTGCCTGAAAATCCTTATATACCAGAGGATAACACCAAGATGTCATCTATCAAGCCTATTATTGTTATTTATTATTAAAATACTCCGTTTTATTAACCATGACATGCGCAAAGCTCTAACCGGGTAGGAGAAAACAGGGGTGGGAATATGAAAAAAAATAATAATGAATTAAAGTTATCACTCTGTTTTAAAGTCTGTCTGGCTGAGTATCTCTCTTATGACCGCCGGAAAAATGACCTTGTGAAACGGAAGCATGGCATACCAGTAGAGTCTGCCGGATATGCCGTGGGGGTAGAAAAAAGCAGTCATTATCAGGTGAGTATCGATAACCTGAAACTCCAGCCATGCCCGCCCTGGGACTTTCATCTGCGCCTGAAGCAGAAGCCTTCTGCCATCCGCCAGATCCGCCACTTTCCAGAAATCGAGGGTGTCGCCCACTCGCAGGTCGGCGCTGTCTCTGCGCCCTCTGTTCAGCCCGTATCCGCCGGACAGTTTGTCTATCAGTCCTCTAACCCGCCACAGCAGGTTGTATGTGCCCCAGCCGTTTCTGCCGCCCAGAGATTTCACAGCGGAGAAGACTTCTTCCGGCGTTTTTCCGCCCGTGTCTCTGATATATCTGTCCTTATACACCGCTATGGAAATGTCATGCACCAGAGGCACATCGCACTGTCTGCCTCCGGATGAGTCGCACCAGCTGCTTATCACCTGATGATCCTCTATCTCCTTCAGCGCCATGCGGAACGAGTCTCGGTAGGACAGGGGGGTGATGTCCGGAAAGAGCTCGGCGGCGCTGTTGTTGGTCTTCACCGTTTCGCTGGACAGCCCCTCTATCAGGGCGGAGGCGATGGAATAGGTGACGGGGGTGAAAAGAATCAGCCAGTATGATGAGAGAGACGGAGTGAGAAAAGGTGTGGGGATGATATATCTTTTCAGCCCCATAACGTCCGCCGCCTGCTTCATCATCTCTCTGAAGCTCATTACCTCTGAGCCTATATCTATTATCCGGCTTCCTGTTATGCTTTCGTCAGCCGCTTTTGCCAGATAGCTTATCACGTCATCCACGCCTATCGGTTCCGTCAGTGTCTTTACCCATTTCGGTGTTATCATCACCGGGAGCTTTTGGGAGATGTTTCTGATGATTTCAAAACTGGCGCTGCCGGAGCCTATTATTACGCCGGCTCTGAACCAGATCACGTCTATCTTTTCCGGCTGGGCGGAGAGTGTTTCGCCTGTTTCTATACGGCTGAGCAGGTGTCTGCTGGCGCTGTTTTTCACCCCGAGACCGCCCAGATAGATTATCTTTTTCACGCCGTTTCGGATGCAGGCGTCTCTGAAATTTTTTGCGCTGGCGATATCCGTCTGTTCGAAGCCGCCCGTCTTGCCCATGGAATGTATGAGGTAATACGCAGTATGGATGCCTTCGAGAGCCTTGTCCAGACTGCCCGGGTTGAATGTGTCGCCTTCATATATTTCGCATTTTGACCGGAGGATGTTATCCGTCTTGAATCTGTTTCTGACGAACAGGCGCACGAGCGTCCCTTTTCCGGCGAGTCTGTGAGCCAGACGGTGACCGATGTAGCCTGTTGAACCTGTGATAAGGATTTTCATATTACGCCGTACGGAATTTGAATATGAAGCATTTTCCTTCGGAGTCGTCATAGTAGACGTGAGCGTCATTGAAGTTTTCCACCAGACTTCTGGCGGTGAACAGCCCTATGCCTCTTCCGGCGTCATAGCCCTTTGTGGAGAAATACGGGTCGAACAGTTTCTGTTTTATCTCTTCCGTGATGGGGGCTCCGTTGTCGCAGATGTGGATGAGAGAGTATTCGCCCGATTTTTCAAATACGATGTCCATCCTTCTGTCCTTCTTGTCTTTTATCTCCATCAGGGCGTCATAGGAGTTTTTCAGCAGAATCAGCAGAATCTGTTTGAAAACGGATTCCTCGCCGTAGATGTATATATCTCCCAGACCGCAGCTTCTGTCGCAGACCATGTTTCCGTGTCCGCAGGAGTGGAATATCATGTCGTCATCGGTGAACTGTGACTTATACATGCTTCCGCCCAGAGTGCATTTGATGTGCACCTCTATACCGCTGTTTTCCAGCTCCGGCTTCAGCAGTTTCAGCACATCGAAAACCTTGTCCTTGATCTCCAGCCTCTTTTTGGATTCGGCTCTCACTGTGGAGGTGAAGAGGTTTATGGTGTCACTCATTTCATGGATGATTTCCATAGCGGAATCAGCGGATTCCTCGATATCTTTACTGCCCGATTCCTCTTTCATGGACTGAATCAGCAGACCGACATTGTTCAGAGGCTGCCGCCAGTGGTGGGCTATCAGCCGGAGGATCTCTGTCACGGACGAGCTTCTGGTGCGTGTTATCAGCGCTTTTTCGCTCATTTCCCTGCGTTCTATCTCTGTTTTCAGAGCGGATATATTTTCCAGCTTCTGCTGATAGGCGTCTATCAGCTTCTTTCTGGATGATATGATGGTGAAGAGAACCAGCCCGGCGCTGAGCAGATATGTCACCACCGTCATAACGGTCACGGAGAACA
Organism: Deferribacterales bacterium; assembly: GCA_050251875.1. Taxonomy (GTDB): domain Bacteria; phylum Chrysiogenota; class Deferribacteres; order Deferribacterales; family Geovibrionaceae; genus Seleniivibrio. The sequence goes on from JBFWMA010000005.1 coordinate 206,721, forward strand.
CCTTATGGTGCAGGTCGGTCACGGGAAAGCTGACGCTGAGACCGCCTCTGACATCCCCGATCTTGTATCCCTGATATCCGTGGCACTGCATGCATGACTGATCCACGAAGACGGGGCGGACGTAGTAAAACATAATGTTGTCGATATCTTTGTAGTCCACCTTGCTGAATTCCGGATTATTCTGCTTGATATATTTCAGCCCTTCCAGCTCCCACGGCTGGGGCAGGTTGATATTGTTCATCGGTTCATCGCTTATCATGCGCATGTGTATGTTGCCGTCTTCGGAGAGAATCTCAGACACCAGCCGTGTCATATACGCCGGGTTTATCCTTGTCAGCTCTTTTCCGTCCACCTTCAGGTCTCTGTGATCCGGATCGAGATATGGATTGGGCTGTATGTGGTCTCTGGAGGCAAAAACCTCTCCGGCGGATGAGTTCCAGCGGCGGAAAGCGAGTGTTACATCGGCGATGTCTCTTGCTTTGTTCAGAGTGGTCGTGCGGAAATGTACGAACCCCTGATAGAGTTCGTATGAACAGAGGAAGGCAAGAAAAATCAAAGCAAGTATCAGAAATGAATATCTTTTCATGGTAACCCGCAAGTACTGTTTATTGACTATGCGTATATTATATCCCAAATAATGACTGTTTGAGCGTTTAAATTTTTAAATATTTGCAAAAAAGCCGTCCGAGACGCATTTTGTCACTATAAAAACATATTTGAACCATACTTAAAGCATATACCCGAATTATTCTGTAAACAGCCGTAAATCTGCGACAGCGATTCCTATTCAGACATTGGAGGGAACAATGAGTATAAGCAGTTTAAACAGTATGACTTCATATCTGTATAATTACGCGACCAACAGCACATCATCCTCGGGGTCTTCATCCTCGTCTTCGGACAGTGTGAAGAGCCGGGCGGCTGACGCGTTTTTCAGTGAAGTCGACACCAGCCAGGACGGGACAGTAGATCAAAGTGAACTCCAGTCGCTCGTTGACGATATCACGGCCTCTACCGGGCAGACAGTGGATGTCGCCTCTCTTTTCAGCGAATATGACACAGACGGCGACGGTTCATTCAGCGATGATGAGCTGAAGAGCTTTATGCAGTCCAACGATCTTCGTCCGGCGGGAGGACCTTCCGGACCTCCTCCGTCAGGATCAGCATCCGGTACGGAAACAGATGACGATGAAGAGGATGACTACAGCATGTCGGAATATTACATGCAGCTTGTCAATTCTCTTCAGAACGGGCTCTATTCAGATGACGAGAACAGCGTGACCGCATCCTCATATTTTCAAAGCAGCTATGGGGAAGTTCTTCAGAGTCTGTATTCCGCAGAGGCATAATTAGGTAAGAGATTTACGGCGGGAAGCTCAAAAAAGGAAAAAGCGGCTTTCGGCCGCTTTTCCCAGGCGTGCAAGGAGTACTTAAAAAGGAGGTTGGGCATATCGTCTATGCCTTCCTTTTAAATAAGTATAGAGTATAAATATGGATAAAATGTGGAGCTATTATGTTGTTCATTCAATATCCTAAGAATCGTTGGAAAAATAATAAGGGAAAAGTTATCTTCAACATATGAGACACATGCTGAGAACAAGACTGTTCTATAAGATATTTTTTGTGGTTCTGCTCTCCGTGGCGCTCGGAGTGGGCATCATGGCGCTCATCGTGGGATATCTGGGATACCGCAACTTCAACACATATCTGACTGAAACACGGCTGGAAGACCTGAGCTGGCTGAATGTCAAGCTGGGGGAATATTATAAGATTCACGGCAGTTTTGACGGCATTAAGACCGCCTCCGAAGATTTTCATTCCCAGAGTGAGTCCGAACCGTTCAGACCGGACAAGGATGTTCCGGCGCCGCCTCCCGGAAGACACGACAGCGAGGACGACAAGGAGTTTATGAAGAGAACTTTTCTGGACTCCACAGGTCAGATCCGCCCGGAGATGCTTATAAGGCTGGAGCACTTTCTGGTTTTGCAGGACAAGCACAGGCGGATGATAACCGGGGATGAAAAATCCCACGAACAGTTTGTTTTCAGACCCATATTATCAGACGGAGCGGTGGTGGGCTATCTCGGCATGAGAAAGCCGCCGAATATCAAGCACCCTCTGGCGCTGGGTTTTCTGAAACAGCAGGGCAGTCACATGACTGTGAGCGGGCTTCTGATAATCATTCTGACCGGGGCTCTGTCGTGGTATTTTACCAAGCGGGTGCTGGCACCTGTCAACAGTCTCATAGGCGCTACAAAGATGATATCCGCCAGAGACTTCAGCTTTCAGCTCAGCAGAGAGTCCAACGATGAGCTGGGCGATCTGGCTGAGAATTTTCAGAATATGGCGGATGAACTGCAAAAATATGAAATAAATCAGAACAGATGGATATCAGATATCTCTCATGAACTGCGCACTCCGCTGTCTGTCATATTAGGTAGTATAGAGGCGATGCAGGACGGAGTGAGAAAAGCGGACGACAGCACACTGGGCATACTCCACGCAGAGGTGCGCAGGCTGATCCGTCTGGTTAACGATCTGCACGAAATCACTATGGCGGAATCGGGCAATATGAAGTTTAACTTCGCCATAGAGCGGATAGACAACATCATAAAGTCCGTGGCGGATATGTATACCATGCGGGCGGAAGAGTACGGATTTCATATAGAACAGGTGACTTCCGGATGCAGGGTGATGGTGAGGGCAGACGTTTCCCGTCTGCGTCAGGTTTTTATAAATCTCATAGAGAACTCCCTGAAACACGCCAAAGGACCGGGGAGCATACTGATAAGCTGTGTGGAGAAAGACGGCAGGGCGGTTATAACATTCGAGGACATGGGTCCCGGTGTGCCGGAGGAGCATATTCCCATGCTTTTCGACAGGCTGTTCCGCTCGGACATCAGCAGAAACAGAAAGACAGGCGGAAGCGGGCTGGGGCTCGCCATATGCAGATATATAACAGAACAGCACGGCGGAAGCATCTCTGCCCGTACAGGCAGTATGGGCGGTTTGAAGATAGAGATAATTCTTCCTATGGAGCATATCGATGAATAAGAAAATATTGATTATCGAAGATGAACAGCAGATCGGAGCTCTGCTGAAAGATTATTTTGAGCAGTCCGGATTCGAGACTCATACAATGCAGACAGGCGCGAAGGCGGTGGAGACTATCAAAAAACTGGTTCCGGACGCCGTAATTCTCGATCTGATGCTGCCGGACACTGACGGGCTGGAGATATGCCGTCAGGTGCGCCGTTTTTCCAACCTGCCGATACTGATGGTAACGGCGAAAGTGGAGGAAGTGGACAGGCTCATCGGGCTGGAGATGGGAGCGGACGACTACATATGCAAGCCGTTCAGCCCCAGAGAGGTTGTCGCCCGTGTGAAAGCTGTCCTGCGCAGACTTACTCCGGACGTGAACGAGGGAATCCTGACAGCGGGTCCCATCGTGATACACCCGGAAAAATATCTGGCTGTGCTGAAGGGGACTGATCTGACTCTTACCAGAAGCGAGTTCGAGCTTCTGTATATCATGGCGAAACATCCCGGCAGGGTCTTTTCCCGCTCCGATCTTATTTCCGGTGTTCACGGATATGAGTTCGAGGGATATGAGAGAACCATAGACAGCCATGTGAAAAACCTGAGAAAAAAGATGGCGGCGGTGCTCGATTATGATCTGATACAGACCGTTTACGGTGTGGGATACAAATTCGATTCCGGCGCTCAGGCGATATAACAGAAAAAGGCGGTCAGATGACCGCCTTTTTTGATTTTGTCAGTAAGTGTCTTACGCTTTTGAGGGCGCTATATCTCTCAGGAGAATTTCGATTATCTCGGCGGCTGTTATGGAGTCGCTTCCTTCTTTTATAAATTCCCTGATCTTTTTCAGAGTGTCTCCGGCTGTGATGAGCGTCTGCTCCACATATCCGCTTTTGTATAAGCTGGGGAGACCGATGTTAGCCACCAGAGCGTTGCAGAGGCATTTTCTGCCCTCTGTTTCTTCCTTCTCTCCGCCTTTGGCTATGTATGCGTCCACCGGCTCAGCGGCGCAGCGGTAGCCTATGGAACCGTCTTCTTTCTTATACAGTGATCTCAGATATCCGAGATTGCATATTCTGGGTCTTTTCAGATAGACTTCCAGCTCTGCCAGAGTGTTCTGAAGTTTAACCACTTTGAAGGGGAATCCTGTGGGAGAAGCCTTGGGGTCTGTGAAGACATCAGGCAGTTTCTGTATGATAGCTTTTTTTATGCTGTCGATGAAACCGGACTCCTTGCACATGGCAAAGATAGTGCCCACCTGAATACCCTGAGCGCCGGCGGCGATGGCTGCTTTCAGCTTGCCGGGTTCGCCCCATGATCCGCCCAGCCAGAAGGGAACTTCCAGCGATTTTATCTTTTCCAGTTCCACCTCGTCCTTTTCGGAGTAGATGGGTTCTCCGCCTGCGTCCAGCTCTATTCCGCCTCTGGGGGGAGCGTTGTGTCCGCCTGCCGAGTTATGTTCTATCACCAGACCGTCCACAGCGGGTTTCGTCTTTTTAACCATTGTGGTGGCGAGAATGTTTGAAGATACGATAGCGTAGAATTTGGGTCTTTTCAGCTCTGTGAGCATGTCGCCCATTATCTGTTTCGGGCTGAAGTCTATTTTGAATTCCTCGTCCTTGTCCGCTCCGGCAACGTTCAGACGCAGTGAGGCGTCTTCTCCGGCGGCGAATCTGTCCAGAACTCCGGGAATCTCTCTGGGGATGCCAGCTCCCATGACTATGTAGTCCACTCCGGCGAGCATAGCGCCGTATATGGAAGCGAGGTTGGGGAGAATCACTTTCTCCATCAGGTTGATGCCAACGGGGTTGTCGTGTCCTTCTTTTGCCAGGAACACTTCAACGAAGTTAGCGGCGACAGTCAGCGACTGAAGCTCCACGCTGGGCGTCATGGTATACATCTCTATCTGTTTGAAAGGCGTTCCCTCGGGGATGCCTCCCTCTACATAATATTTGTTTAAAATGCTTTCGGCGATGTCTTTCCGGGGAAAGGCGGCGAGAGCTCTGCGCATGGTGCCGTCTTTGTCTCCCTGCTGGAGTCTGCGCACCAGTATAACATCCATAGCAGTTCCGGAAACGACTCCTATCTCTCCGCTTTCTCCAACGGCTCTCGCAAGCCTCCAGTCAGAGACTCCGGCGCCCATTCCGCCCTGCAATATTCTGTATTCTTTCATATTTTCCTCATATAAAGTAACATATGCGATTTTTGAGTGTTGGCTTAAGATTATAATATCAGCTCCATACATGCAAGAGAGTATTTAACCACTTTGAAAAAAAAGTGCGTAAGCGAATAAAAGAATTAGGAATTTTCCAATTATGAATTTATAATAATCGATGGGTTGTCTTATATAAAAATCAAGAGAGGACGGCATGCAGGTTAAACTGAACGAAGAGAGCCAGAATATTCTGATAGAGAGAGATAAGGAATCTGAGGGGTATTTTAATATCAATATAGATTCCAGAGTCAGCGTGAAGGTGTCTAAGACAGAGCTGAAATTTATGCACGCTCTGATAGGCGCTCTGCTGGAAGATAACCCCCGGGCGAATAAAGACGGGCTGAGAAAAGTGATGGTGGAGGCGCTCTCCACTCACCGGTCTAAGTTTCAGGACGCTCTGCGAAAGATGAAACAGGAGGAGATCGCCTTCGCCGTTTGGTATGCGGGAGACATGAGAGTTTCTCAGGAGATTCTGAAACATATGTCCAAACGCTCAGCGGAGGATGTTCAGGCGGCTGTCAGAGAGACCATCGAAAGACGCATCCGCAAGGAATGCTCCGAGGGAAACACCGCCTTCGAGGGGCAGATGGAGGAATACGGCAAAAACGCCGTGACGGCTCTTCTGAAGCTGGTGTTCGACTCCGACACTATCCCCATGTGACCTATACAGAAGATTTTATCATATATATCAGATCGTTTATCTCTTCCTCGGTATATCCGTCATTGTGCAGAAACCGTCTGTAGGTGTTGATTATCTCTCTGCACTTCTGGTGCCTGCTCCGTGAGTTATAATATTTATACGCCATAGCCACCATATCCGTTTCGGACATATAGCAGTCCATCCACCTGTCAAAGAAACGCTCCGGACTAAAAACATCCGGCAGAAAGAATCCCAGCCTCTGCATCAGCTTCAGCATGGACAGAAAAGCGGCGTCTATCTCTCTGCTCTTCTGCTGAACGGAGGCGACTCCAGTGACATTTGCGAAAAAACGGCTGCCGAAAAGATCCTGCGCCTTCACCAGTGTTTCCATCGCCAGGGTATATTCGCCTCTGCTGTAGTGCTCCTTCGCCTGTTTGGTATAATTTATGAAATAGTCGGCATCGCTTTTAACATTCTGGAGCCTGAGTATGCCGTTTTGCAGAGTCAGATAATTTTTCGGGTCTATGCCCGGAAAGGCGTCCGCCATCATCTTTCTGAATCTGGATATGAGGTTGTCAAAACTCTTTCTGGCGTGGTCTCTGCTGCTGTCGGGCCACAGATATGTCTGCATGCTCTCCTGCTCTATCACATATTCGTTTGCGGATAGAAGAATAGCCAGCATAGTGCGGAAATTGGCGCTGATATCGGCGCAGTCCATCGTTTTTGTGCCGACAGACATAGCCGGAGTCCCCAGAGCCCGGATATGCAGAACGGGCAGATATTTTCCGGATTCATCGAAAGCTATGTCGTGCTTTTCATAGGCTATCTCAGTGGCGGCGGTAAAGGTCGCCTGATCCGTGATGGCATAGGAACAGATATTCAGCGTGGCTTCCGGCAGAAGCCCTATGAAATGAAAAACACCTGTCCTGTTGAACATTTTAAGAGACGCCACGGCGTACTCTCTCGCTTTCAGCCTGTCGCCTATATTGTTATACAGATAAGACAGATAGGCGTATGAAGCGGCGGCGGCGTTGATATTCGCCCCCTGTTCACCCGTGATGATCGCTTTTGTCAGATAGTTTTCGGCTTTCTTGTGGCTGCCGCTCAGAGTATATGCCGCGCCCGCCATGTAATATGCCGTGGACAGAAAGAAAGGGTTGGTCTCCGTTTTCTCCCTTCTTTCCACCGCCTCCTGAGCGAAACGCCCCATGCTGGGGTCGCAAGCATATGCGGCATGGATCGCCTTTATCCCGTAAAAGAGTGACGATATGTGCGGAGGCATGATGTTCAGCATGCTTTCGTTGAACACGTTCAGAGCCATGGCGGTCTTTTCCACCAGCCCGTTTGACAGGGTGTAGTCAGCCTCCGCCAGAGCGAAGAATATATTTATCCTGCTGTCCAACTCCAGATGCATCCTGCCTTTCTGTTTCACCACCTCCAGCAGAACCTGCATGGTGCTGAATTTTCCGCTCACCGCCGTGTAGTACACCAGCTGGTGCATCACTGCCAGCTTCTGCGAATAGTTCAGGGCAGAGGTGTTCAGCTTTACTATCATAGCGTCGCAGTATTTTTCCGCCATCACGCTGTCGCACATGAAGATATACGCCGAGCAGTAGGCGGAGTATATCCTCAGTTTGATATTTCCCACCGCCAGCTTTTCCGAAAGCGTCATGGCAGTGTTCAGATAATTCATTGCCTCCTCCGGGCTGTGCAGATAGAGGCACCCTATGCCCAGAGAGAGTGAGACGTGGAGCTGTTTATGTTCATAGGACGGTGTTTCGTCCGCCAGCGTCAGAGCGGTGTTGTAGAATATTCCGCCCTTTTCCATATCTCCGTCAGCGGAACAGTATATGTCTATGAGCCCGCATGCGGTCGTCAGCATGCCCTCTTTGTTTCCGGTTTTCTGAAAACAGGCGTATGCGTGAAGCAGTATAGCGGTCTTCTTCGGCATGGTGATGTATGTCTGGCTGTTGCAGTAGAGAACCGCAGTCCATGGATTGTTTTTCAGTATTTCGGCGCTCAGCATGGACATGACGCTGTAGAGCGATTTGCTGAGGTCGGTGGATATCAGACTGTAATAGCTGCAGCTTATGAATTTTTCCAGATCATCATTTCTGCCGGAGCAGATCAGATATTCCAGAGCCTTTATCAGCCGTCCTTTTTCGTGTTCATATTCATATGCCGCCATGTAAAATGCGGAGATCTCTTCTCGTGTGAATATCTGTCCGGCAGTGGTCTTCAGCCATATTTTGAATATGGTGTGGAAAGATACCAGTCTGTCGGACGATATGCCGGTGAAAACGTTTTTGCCCAGCATGTCGTTGATTACAGACAGGGTTTTTCCCGTTATGTCCAGAGAGCTGACGAAACCGGAATCGAACCTGTCCAGAAGCGACAGCAGGATGATATTTCTGAAATATTTCTGGGGATATTTTTCCGTGAGCGGCTGAAAATAACTGCCGAATACGGCGGGAATATCCTCATCCTTCAGGGCTGATCTGTCCTCCGACAGGAGCATATGACGGAATATCATCAGTATGCCGGCTATCCATCCTTCGGTTATGCGGTATATTCTCTCCAGTCCGGAGAAAGACGGCATCTCATCGAAATATGCCACGGTCAGTTCTCGGAATTCGCTCTCCGTCACCTGAAGAAAATCATCGTCAATCCTGAATGCTGTTCTGTTCAGCTTGGCGAATTTTTCCGGAAAGACGCAGTTGCTTCTGGTGCATATGATGAAGCTGAGCAGCCCGCCGGACGATGTAAGCGCCGTCAGGATAGTCATGCACGCCAGCCCGATATCAGGCAGCAGATGCACATCGTCAAAGATTATTACTGTTCTTTTCAGCAGGTGTTTTTTTAGACTGCGGAGTATGTTTTTTATGTGAAAGTCGGTTTCATATGATTCCACGCCGTCTTTCAGAGCCTGTTCGAACTCCACACAGCGGTATTTCGGGTATTTGGATTTAAAGAGAGAGTGCAGAGAACCGCAGAAAAACACAGGATCTCTGTCGCTGTCGGTGATGCGGTAGTAGATGGTGTTGTCGTAAAACATCCCGGCGATGGTCTCAGCGAACACGGTTTTCCCCTGTCCGGCTTTTGCCTGTATCAGTATGATGCTTTTCGATTCGGCATGGTTTTTCAGATTGTCCGCTTTTGCTCTGCGGCTTATCATATGTTCGGGTTTTTTATAGTCCGATTCCCCGTTTCCGATATAGTCATTCATTTGTCGTCCTAAAATATTAATATTTATTACTAGTTGTTTGTGTGTATAATCTGATTATATTTAAGGTTTTTTTAAGACGCAAGTGATATTATGAGTTATGAAAGAGCGGTGTATTGCAGGTATGCCGCCGCAGACGTGTAAACGTCTGTTATCCCCAATATAACTCCTATCTTGTTTCCTTGAAAAAAACCTCTGAGGTACACCCCACCTTGGAGGTTTTTTACGTCTGAGCCCCGGATAATCATTACCTTGACAACGGATTTATTTTGATTCAATATCTTAGAAGTCAAATGGGTGCAGGCGGAAAAAGGGAAACCGGTTCAAATCCGGTGCTGTCCCGCAACTGTAAGCCGGACGAAAGCCTAAATGAGCCACTGATTTTTCGGGAAGGCCGGGCGAGTAGGGCGATGGCAAGCCAGGATACCTTTTCTGTCTATGAACTTTACGAGGATAGAGGAACCCCGTTCCACGTTCAAGAACACCCTGACAGTATAATATTTTTACGGAGGCATCAATGCGCGCACTCATCCTGTCCGCAGTGGTGATGCTGTTCACTGTTTTCGGTGTTTTTGCTTCGGAGAATTCTATGGAAAAACAGAAAACAGCGGTAGTAATCGCCGCGTTCGGAACAACCTATGACTCAGCCCTGAGCTCACTGCTCAGCATCTCTCATGAACTGGAAAAAAACACAGGCGACATTCCCGTCAGAATGGCGTTCACATCCAACATCATCAGAAAAATCTGGCATTCCAGAAAAAACGACACAGAGTACAGAAATTCTCACAAGGAAGTTCCTGAATATCTCTATGACGTGAAAAACGTTCTGGGAACTCTGGCAGATCTTCAGAACGAAGGATACAAAACCGTGGTGGTTCAGCCCACATACATATACGCAGGTGAGGAATACGCCGATCTGCTGGCATACACAGACGCCCTGAACGGCATAAAAACCCTTAAGGATAAATGGAAACCCTTCACAGCCATCGCTGTGGGAAAACCCGTCACCGGCGCATATGAATACAAAGAGGATCTGAACAGATTCGCCGAGGTTCTGAAAGCGGACGTGGATCTCGCCAGAAAAAACAAGACCGCTCTGGTCTATATGGGACACGGAAACGAACACCTCTCCACCGGAATCTATTTCGAGCTGGAAATCGTGATGAACGCTATGTATCCCGATGTGAAGACTTTCATCGGCACAGTGGAAGGACATCCGGATGTGGAGGACGTTATAGCCGGGCTGAAAAGAGTTAAGGCGAAAAGCGTCACTCTGAAACCTCTCATGATAGTTGCCGGAGACCACGCTCAGAACGACATGGCTTCCGATGAGGAAGATTCATGGAAAACTCTGCTGTCTAAAGCGGGCATCAGGGTTATTCCCGTTGTGGAAGGACTCGGAGAGAACCCCGGCGTCAGAAAGATTATAGCGGACAATATGAAAAAAGCCGCCGAAGAGAACGGAATCAAGCTGCACTGACAGCTTTTTATACAAACCTGAATGCCGGAGTGCCCTCACACTCCGGCATATTGCAAAGGGCAAAATGAAAGAACTGATAATAATCGGCGCCGGGCTGGGTTCCGGCTCCATAACTCTGGACGGGCTGAACGCTCTGCGCTCAGCGGACGCTGTGCTTTATGACAGGCTCGTTCACGAGGATATAATAAAAATGATCCCCGACACGGCGGTGAAGGTGAGCGTGGGCAAAGATCCCTATTCGCACAACTGCATACGTCAGGAGGACATCAACGCCATCATCCGTGAACACATAGCGGAAGGCGAAAAAGTGGTAAGACTGAAAGGCGGCGACAGCACTCTGTTCGCCCGTTCTCTGGAAGAGGCGGAAGAAGCACACAGGTGCGGAGCGGTCACACGGATCATTCCCGGCGTCACATCGGCATCGACTCTGGCGTCTAAAATGACTAAGGCGCTCACAGACAGACGGAGCGTTTCCGGATGCGTCTTTATCACCGGACATCTGAAAAACGGCGAATGTCAGCACAACTGGAAAGCGCTGGCAGAGCTGGGAATGACTATAGTGGTTTATATGGGCGTGAAAAACGGCGGATATATAGCTGACGAGCTGATGAAGAACGGCATGAATGCTCAGACCCCCTGCCTTGTGGGGAGCTGTCTGGAATCAGAACACGAAAAGCTGTGCGTCACAACCCTGTCGTCTCTGGGCGGTGTTTTGGAGACCGGAGAATATCCTCACCCGGCAACCATCATCATCGGCGATTCTGTCGGCTGATCACCCGGCGGCGCATACGGCGCAGAAAGCACGTTCGGTATTGTTCAGATACCTTTCGCACTGCTTGGTCAGATCATATCCCAGAAGAACTCCGAGTATAAAATCCTCTTTTTCATTAAATTCATTCAGGGGCTTCTCGCCGAAGCTCCTGATTATGCTTATGCACGGGCAGTCGCCGAAGAAAAAATTGATCCGCCCGTCTTTAGATGCCAGCTCATACCAGGCTATGCCGCTTTTGGACAGCTTCATCCGGCAGAGCTCCGCCTCGTGTTCTTTGGCGGTGTAGAGCACCAGCCTTCTAATGCCCTTCTTATACTCATATACCATGTGGGAAAAAAGCCTGTTCTCTTCTCTGGACATCAGTTCACCTTCTTGGCGTCAGCATGAAACAGGCATCCTCCGCAGTCGCCCTTGCAGTCCAGAACCTCTTTCAGAATACAGCTCACGGAATCCGGGCTGGTCTTGTCCGTGCAAACGAACGGAATGTTGTGTCTGCGGCAGATGTTCTTCGCCTTATTTATCATGTTGTGGCTGGCGAGCTTAGTGAGGAACACTACGCAGTTGGTGCATTTTACGCTGGTCTCAAAGGAGTTGTTCAGCTCGTTGAACACCTTCGCCTTACATCCTATCTGTTTCAGTGCCGACAGATATTCATTTTCTCTTCTTTGCAGTCCGCCTATAATACATACTTTCATAGCAACTTACCCTCAATCAATAAAATGATATTGATAATTAATATCAATAGGAGTCAAAAGTCAATCAATTTTTTTGTTTATTTTGCCGAGTCCTGAGATTAAAATATTATAAATGAGGTGATTGATTATGGATATGCTTGATCTGATTAAGAAAACACGCTCCTACCGCAGATTCGACAATTCCCGGAAACTGGATGATTCTTTCATGTCCGGTCTGATAGACGCCGCCAGACTGGCGCAGTCCGCCGCTAATGCACAGCCTCTGCGCTATGTCGCCGTGAACTCCGCTGATATGTGCGGAAAAATCTATCCCCATCTGAGATGGGCGGGCAGGCTGAAGGACTGGGACGGTCCCGCTGAGTCCGAGCGCCCAGTGGCTTATGTATGTGTTTACGCCGACAAAGAGGCTCCGGCGGTCGCTAACGCCGTGGTGGATTCCGGAATCAGTATGCAGAATATGTGTCTGTATGCCATGAATACAGGCGTTGGAAGCTGTATGATCGGCAACTGTATCAAGAAAGAGATCAACGCACTGCTGGGCATCAGCGAAAGATATGATCTGCTGTGGGTTGTGGCTTTCGGCTATCCTGTGGAGAATGTGGTTCTGACTGACTGTGACGGCGATGTCGCTTATTACAGAGATAAAGACGGCAATCACTTTGTGCCGAAATATAAAAACGAAGATGTTCTTCTGAAGAAATTCTGATTATTGCGTGAAATAGGGCGGCATGTAAAATACCGCCCTACAAAATCTATTGGCTTAATTCTTTAAGTGCCAGACGGAAGAGCTCCTCGAATCCGGCGTCAGCTTTATATATCTTGTTAACCGCTTTCTGGCAGTCCGCTCTGGAATATCCCAGATTTGTCAGGGCGCTCACCACGTCATCGGTGTTGCCGGCCGCTGATGTCTCTCCTGCCTGAGCGGCTATCTGACCGAATTTATCCTTCAGCTCCAGAATGATGCGCTCGGCTGACTTTCTGCCTATGCCGGGGATGGTGGCTATGAGTCCGGCGTCACCGTTCACCACGGCGTTCATGAACTTCTTTGAGTCCATGGCGGAAAGAATGGCGAGAGCCAGCTTCGGACCTATTTTCGATATGGTGAGAAGCAGCAGGAAAAGGTTTTTCTCCTCTATGGCGGAGAAGCCGTAGAGAGCCACAGCGTCTTCACGCATTACAAAATGGGTGAAGAGATTCGCCTGATGCCCTGTGGCGGGCAGATTTCTGTATGTGGTGGCAGAAATAAAGACTTCATAGGCGACAGCGCCTGTGTCTATCACTGCTGTGTTGAGTCCTTTTGTCAGGAGCTTTCCCGAGATACTGTATATCATGCAAACCTCCCGGTTATATTGAATCCCAGACAGATGCCGCATGCCAGAGCGTCTGTGGCGTCCAGCGGAACATTGCCTATCTTGCGTCCGAGAAGAAGTTCCACCATATGCTTCACCTGCGTCTTGTCCGCTTTTCCGTATCCCACCACCGCTTTTTTTATCTGAAGGGCGGTGAACTCGCTCACCTTCAGGTCTTTCGACAGAAGGGTGGCGATGATAGCTCCTCTGGTCTGTCCCAGAAGCATAGCGCTCTTAACGTTCACGGAATAAAATACGTCCTCCACTGCTGCCTGTGCCGGGGCGAATTCTTCCACCGCCTCTCTGACTCCGGCGCATATCACGGCGAGTCTTTCCGGCAGCGTGTTCTTAGAGTCCGTGCGCACCAGCCTGTGGGCGACATATTCCACCTTGCCCGGCCACACCTGCACAACGCCGATGCCTGTGCAGTTCAGCCCGGGGTCGATGCCCATGACTATTTCGGGCACTTAGCCTTCCAGCTCAGCCATTGTGGCGTCGTCAGCCTCGAAGTTGGAGAAAACTTCCTGAACGTCATCCAGCTCTTCCAGAGCGTCTGTGATGTTGAAGAGTTTTCTCAGGTCGTCAGCGCCGAGGGGTATTTTATTTTTAGGCTCTTTTGTAACTTCAGAGAAGTTCAGTTCGTATCCTTTCTCTTCCAGACCGGTTTTTACTGTGAAATATTCTGAAGGCTCGGTGATGATTTTGAAAACGTCACCTTCGTCAGAAACATCGTCAGCGCCCAGCTCCAGAGCCAGTTCGAAGAGTTCTTCCTCGTCCGCCTTGTCCTTACTGATCTCGATGATGCCTTTTGACTCGAATATCCAGGCAACGCATCCTGCCTCGCCCATGCTGCCGCCTTTTTTGTTCATGGTGCTTCTCACTTCCGCCACTGTGCGGTTTCTGTTGTCTGTGAGAGCGCAAACCAGAATGGCGACTCCGCCGGGACCGTATCCTTCGTAGTTTATCTCTTCGAAAGCGTTTTCGCTGCCTTCGCCTGTACCTTTTTTGATCGCTCTGTCCACGTTGTCTTTGGGCAGGTTGCATTCCTTGGCCTTGTCCAGAGCAAGTCTGAGACGTGAGTTCATGAGGGGATCGGGTCCGCCCTCTTTAACCGCCACCATAATCTCTTTGGCTACCTTTGTGAACGCCTTGCCTTTTTTAGCGTCCTGAGCCGCTTTGCGGTGTTTTATGTTTGCCCATTTACTGTGTCCGGCCATTTGATCCTCCGATATATCTTTTAAAGTAATATTTTAATCTGGATTTAAAAAAAGAGTGCTGATTATAACCAAATATAAGGTGTTTGGTAAAGTTTAAAATGGCTTTAGGCGTAAAAAAGGCGGACATGGTGTCCGCCTTTACGCATATTATCGGTTTTATACCGTTATTTTATGGTTTTGAATCTGCTTACCAGACTCTGAAGGTCTGCCGCCAGATGGCTGAGCTGTTCCACTGCCATAGCGGTTTCCTTGGAAGCCAGAGAGTTTTCTCCGGTGATGCGTGAGATATTCTCTATGCTCTGCGCCATCATTTCGGTGGCTGAGGCCTGTTCATCTGTGGCTCTGGCGATCATATCGACTTCGTTGGAGACGCTTTTTACATTGGTCTGGATTATGTCCAGAGCCTCTTTCGCCTCTTCCGCTTTTTTCTGACCTTCCTCAACCTGCTGAACGCCCTCGAACATTCCAGCCACGGCTCCGCCTGTGTCTGCCTGAATGCCCTGTATCATTTCGGCGATCTCCTGAGTCGCTTTCACTGTCTTCTCAGCCAGTTTCCGCACCTCGTCAGCCACCACGGCGAATCCTCGTCCGTGTTCGCCGGCTCTTGCCGCTTCTATGGCGGCGTTCAGAGCCAGAAGGTTAGTCTGGTCGGCTATGTCATCGATCACCTGAATGATCTGACCTATCTGCTCGCTGCTCTCGCCCAGCTTGCGCACTGTGGCGGCGGAGTCGGAAACAGTGGAGGCTATTTTCTCCATCATGTTTCTGGTCTCTTCCACCAGAGAGTGTCCGGCGGACACGGAGCTGCTCGCCTCTTCGGCGCTGTTGGAAACGTTAGCGGCGTTCTGCGCCACTTCTATTACGGTTGAGTTGACTTCTTCCACAGCGGAGGCTGTGCTTGCCGCCATCTCAGACTGTTCTATGGCGCCGGAGGCTATCGTTTCGGCGTTGCTGGAGAGCTCGGCTGATGTGGACGCCAGAGACGCCACGGAATCGGCAACCACGCTCAGCGCTTCGCTGACATCTGAAGCCATCTTGTTGGTGGATTTCACCAGCTCGTCCACCTCGTCATCGGATTTAACATCCATGCGCACGGTAAAATCGCCTGCGGCTATCTGGTTAAGAGCGTTGCCCACTTTTTCCAGACGTTTGAAGATATATCTGGTATTGATCAGGTACAGCACTATCATGATGCCGATTGTTACCATCAGGAATATAGCGGCGCTTACCGTCAGGTTGCTGGTGATGGCGGCATATACGGGAGCAGTGGGAAGGAATATCTCAAAAGCTCCGTGCAGTTCGCCTGCACGCCAGTTTTCCATCTTAACGCCTGTGGGGTCGAGTCCCTCTGAGTTGCCCCAGAGTTCCTGTGATGTGGCAGGGTCGCCGTGGCATGACTCACACATTTTTGTGAGGCGTACGGCCTTGTAGTATCTCAGCTGTTTGCCTGCGGTATCATGGTAAATGTATTCAGGCGTATTGCCTGAACCTTTATCAATTTTATCCAGTTCTTTAAGAGCTATCAGGTCTATCTCATCCGGTGTATCTTTAGGGTTTCTGGGAGAGATTTTAGGAACCTTGAACTTAAGTCCCGCTTCCTCGGACTTAATCTCCATAACCTTCATGGCGCCGACTATCGGCACTGTAAGGAGAAATTTACCAACATCGCTTTGTGCTATGTCGTCTTTGTATACTTCGGCTTCAGAAACTGTCGCCATATATTCACGCACACCTTCAGCGGCGAGAACAAAACTTCTGGCTCTGGAAACCTGCGCGTCGAACATGTTCTTTTTCAACTGGAAAAAGTTGACTGTAAAAAGAACAGTCATACCAATCAGAACAGTCAAAGCGACAAACAGAATGATTTTGACCTGTAACTTCATTTAAACACCCCGGAAAATGAATATCAGCAGATAATATACACTATATTTATTTTTCTTTAAATATCAAATTAGATAGTTTCCTCTATTTTGCCAGCATGTTTACTATCTTTACGGTTCATATATTTGTTCAGAGCGTCCAGATATGCTTTGGCGCTGGCCACAACAACGTCGGTATCTGAACCTTTGCCTCTGACTGCATACCCGCACTCTTCGAACTCAGCTGACACGGTGACCTCGCCCTGAGCGTCTTTGCCCTCTGTCAGAGCTTTGATGTTGTATGTCTTAAGCCTGCCGGTTATTCCGGCTATTCTTTCAATAGCTTTCATTACGGCGTCAACGGGACCGTCGCCCGTGGATGAGTCTGTCACCAGCTGGTTGTCGCCTACCTTAAGCCTGATGGTGGCTGTGGGGATGGCTGTGTTTCCGCTGAAGATGTTTACTCTGTCCATCTCAAATGAGTTTTTAGAGCCTGATGTCTGGTTGAGTACCATGTTTTCGATATCTTCGTCGAAAACCTCTTTCTTTTTATCGGCTAAAACCTTGAAAGACTCAAATGCTGTCTGAGCCGCTTCGTCGTCCAGCTCAAAACCGAGAGCTTTAAGTCTCTGGAAGAAAGCGTTGCGTCCTGAGTGTTTTCCGAGTACGAGGCTGTTTGCAGGGTAGCCCACGCTTTCAGGAGTCATAATTTCGTATGTGATACGGTTTTTCAGCACGCCGTCCTGATGTATGCCCGCTTCGTGCGCGAAGGCGTTTTTGCCCACGATGGCTTTGTTAGGCTGAACGTTCACTCCGGTGATGGCTGTAAGGAGCTTGCTGGAACGGTATATCTCTTTTGTATTCACGCTGAAGTCAATATCGTCAAAGAGGTCTTTGCGCACTGTCATGCTCATTATCACCTCTTCGAGTGAGCAGTTGCCCGCTCTTTCGCCGATACCGTTGATGGTACATTCCACCTGGCTTGCCCCTGCCTTAACGGCTGTGAGCGAGTTTGCCACGGCAAGACCGAGGTCGTTATGGCAGTGCACTGATATTCTGGCCTTGTCCACGTTGGGAACCCTGTTCATGATGCTTGAGATTATCTTGTCAAACTCCATAGGAACCGTGTAGCCCACTGTATCGGGAAGGTTGACTGTGCTTGCGCCCGCTTTGATAACCTCTTCAACAACTTTGCAGAGGAAGTCGAGGTCGCTTCTTGTGGCGTCTTCTGCGCTGAACTCTACGTCTTCGCAAAGACTTCTGGCATATTTAACGGCGTCGACGGCTATCTGGAGAGCCTCTTCTCTGGATTTTTTCAGTTTGTACTGAAGGTGTATGTCGCTTGTGGCGAGAAAGGTGTGGATTCTGGGGCGTACTGCTCCCTTAAGAGCGTCCCAGCCCACTTCGATGTCTTTTTTGTTGGCACGGCAGAGACCTGCCACGCCGCAGTTTTTGATTACGGCGGCCACACGGCTTACAGCCTCGAAGTCGCCGGGGGAGGAGATGGGAAAGCCTGCTTCCATAACGTCTACGCCCATTTTTTCAATCTGAAGCGCCATTTTAATCTTTTCCTCTGTGTTCATAGAGAATCCGGGAGCCTGCTCGCCATCTCTTAATGTGGTGTCGAAAATCATGATCTTTCTTTTAGACATAGTTCTTACTCCTTAATTATTATTTTTATACTCATCAATTGTTATTGTCTAGTCCGCATAGCATTGTTCTGTCCTCCTCCATAAAAATATCATAAAAAAAAGCCCCAACCCTTTCGGGCTGAGGCCTTAGCTTGCTCAAAAAAGACGTGACTGGTGTCACATCTGCTCGCTGAAGTCGTCCTCAGTCTGACCCGACGGGTGTTTCAGTTTTTTAAACGCTGCTAGCAGCAGACCGCTTAGCGCATAACCTACTGATAGTACGAATAGAGATATTTCAGGTATAAGACCAACGACAAATATTAACAGAACAAACATTACAAGTACATTGTAAGATTTCTGCTGAAAAAGTGTTTTGCCGCTGTAATATCTGA
>JBFWMA010000006.1:0-196023 GCA_050251875.1 Deferribacterales bacterium
GGCACGGCGAACATGCCGTACGGATAGTTGTCCCTCAGATCCTGCTTGGTGGTGAACGGGAGTTTCGAAATATCAGAAAGATCATTCACAAGATCAGGTTTGATGTTCAGTTCATCGAACTTCTTTCTGTAAAAGTCAACCTTGCGGTATGCCCTGTTCACAGTGGTCTGAAGTCTCTCAAGCTGGAAAACCTGTCTCTGTTCGACAGGCATTGTTTCTTCGTCTTCCTGCCAGTATCTCATCTTTCCCATTTCTCCTTATATTCTTTGCCCAGATAGGCTCTTTTAACCTCGTTATCGCCCAACAGCTCGGACGCCTTGCCCTGAAGTATTATACGTCCGTTTTCCAGAACGTATCCACGCTGAGCGTATTTCAGCGCCATGGTGGCGTTCTGCTCCACCAGCAGGATAGTGAGTCCTGTGGAGGCGAGCAGTTTCAGCTTTTCATACACTTCTTTTATCACCAATGGAGCGAGCCCCATAGACGGTTCGTCCATCAGGAGCATTTTCGGTGATGTCATCAGAGCCCGCCCGATGGCAAGCATCTGCTGTTCGCCGCCGGAGAGCATGCCCGCTGTCTGGTCGTGTCTCTCGCCCAGAACGGGGAACATCTCATACATCTGCTCCAGCTTCTCTTTCACCTCGTGAGCGGGACGGGTGAATCCGCCCATCTCCAGATTCTCCTTCACTGTCATGTTCGAGAAAATCCTTCTGCCCTCCGGAACTATAGCCATTCCGCCCTTAACAATCTTAGGCGTGTTCAGCTTGGTTATCTCTTTGCCTTTGAAGGTCACTGTGCCCTTCGAATGACCGATGATGTTCATGATGCTGTTCAAAAGGGTTGTCTTGCCCGCCCCGTTGCTTCCTATGAGCGAAACGAACTCGCCCTCCGCAACGTGAACAGACACATTCATCAGAGCGGCGACCGCTCCGTATGACACGGAAAGGGATTTTACCTCAAGCATCCTCATCCCCCAGATAAGCCTTCAGAACATCTTTATTCTCTCTGATCTCGGCGTATGTGCCTCTGGCGATCACCTCGCCGAAGTTCAGACACACAACATAGTCCGCCAGAGAGGAGATAAACTGCATATCGTGTTCAACCATGAGTATGCAGACGTTATTCTCAGATACTTTTTTCACCATTTTCGCCAGATTTTCCTTCTCGGCAAGGTTAAGCCCCGCCGCCGGTTCATCCAGCAGAAGCATTTTCGGGCTGGACATAACTGCCCGCCCCAGCTCAAAGTTTTTCAGAACGCCATAGGGCACGCTGCCCGGAAGCATCTCGGCGTATTCTGTTACACCCACGAAATCCAGACACTCCTCTATGCGTCTTCCGGCATCCTTCCAGTAGCCTCTGTTCAGCCTGAAAAGTGTTTTCAGCGATGAAGGCTTCTCCTTTCCTATGAATCCCAGATACATATTCTCCCTAAGAGTCAGCTCGGGGATGATGTTCAGGTTCTGAAAGGTTCTGGATATTCCGCTCATAAAAACCTGCTCGGATTTATAAGGCGTAATGTCAGTTCCGGCGAATTTCACCGTGCCGTCCGTGGGCTGCACGAATCCGGTTATCACATTGAACAGAGTGGTCTTTCCGGCTCCGTTGGGACCTATGAGCGCTGATATGCCTGTTTCAGGCATTTTAAAGCTCACTTCGTTCAGAGCCCTCACACCGCCGAAGCTCACGCCGACATTATTTATATCAAGCATTTCTCTTCACCAGTTTCTTTAGTGTACCCGAAATTCCTCCGGGAAAAAACATAACAACCACAGCCAGCACGCCGCCGTATACCAGCATTTCGTACTCCTCCATGGTGGAGAACAGCTCAGGGATGAGCCCCAGACACACAGCGCCCACAACACCGCCTGTTATGTATCCCAGCCCGCCCACAGTCGCCATAGCCAGAAGCTCGGCGGAGTATTTGAAGCTGAATGACACAGGACTGATAAAGTGTGTGTAGAAGGCGTATATGCCTCCGTTAAAGGCTGTGAGAGCCGCCATGGAAGCAAAGACGAATACCTTTGTTCTGGCGGGGCTTATGCCGTAACTGCGGCAGGCGCTCTCGGAGTTTTTTATGAATTTCAGCTTATTATGCATGAAAGACTTATCAAAAAGCTCGCAGACGAGCAGAAAAAACACGAAAAATACGCTCATGGCTATGAAAAACGTCTTTTCATCCATCAGATCGTATCCGAATATCACTATGTCGCCTATACCCACGAATCCGGAAGGACCTCCTGTGAGAAAGTCCATCTCGTTCATGAATATGTAAATTATCATACCGAATCCCAGTGTCGCCATAGCCAGATAGTGACCGTGGAGCTTCAGGATCGGGAAACCGACCATGTAAGCCAATACAAAGGCGATCGCCGCTCCGGCGAACAGCGTCACTATAGGGTTGATTCCGTATGTGACGGAGAGCACGGCAGAGGTATAGGCGCCTATGCCGAAAAAAGCCGCCTGCCCCATGGAGATGATGCCGGTGTATCCCAGCAGAACGTTCATGGCGGTGGCGTTGACAGCGTGGATGAGTATCAGCACAGCCACGCCGAGATAATATTCATTCTCTACCCTGAAACCGGTGAGCAGGAGCAGGGCTGAAACCAGAATTATAAAAAACAGATTGATCCTTTTCATACTCTGTGCGCCCTCTTCTTGCCGAAAAGACCGTCAGGCTTAACGAACAGAATAAGCAGGATGACGAAGAACGCCATGGCGTCCTTGTATCCGGAAGGAATGATGCTGGCGGAAAAACTCTCGAATATGCCGAGCATGAGCCCGCCCGCCACAGCCGCCCAGAAGTTGCCCATGCCGCCCAGAATAGCGGCGCAGAAACCCTTTAGCCCTATCATGATTCCGTCATCGTATGTAACGAATGTTATGGGAGATATCAGAACTCCGGCGACACCCGCCATGAAGGAGGCAACACCGAAAGCTATTATGCGCACATTGCGGACGCTGATTCCGCAGGTCTCCGCCGCCGTCTGATCATCGAAACAGGCACGCATTGCCTTGCCGTATTTTGATTTTTTCAGAAAGAGGTTCAGCCCCCACGCCACCAGAAGCGAAACAATGATTATCAGTACGCTCTGGCTGGATATTACACCGCCGGGCATCTTCAGGTTGGTTATGGGGATATAGTCGTCCACCTTCACGCTGTCCCTGCCCCAGGCGTGCATAGCCAGATCACGGAGGATGATGGACGCCGCCAGTGTGATGGTGAAAAGGTTGATCTCTGTCTTATACTTACAGAAATTAACAAAAATCCTCTCAAAAAGAGCGCCGATGATAAAACTCCCCAGTACAGTGATCGGAAGAGCAATAGCGAACGGCACATGAAAGATGGTGAAAAAGGTATATATCAGCATTCCGCCCAACATGACAAACTCGCCCTGAGCGAAATTGATTATACCTGTAGTGTTATAAATAATATTAAAGCCCAGCGCCACCAGCCTGTATATGCTGCCGCTGGTAAGCCCTGAATACAAAAACTGCATTAATCTAACCGCCTAAGTTATTTAACCTGCCTCATAAAAACGAGAGGCACGCCCTGTCTCTTTATCAGATACCGTAGATTTTTGACCCCAGAACCAGATTAAAGCCCTCTTCGGTCAGTTTTTCAACGGCCTTGTCTGTTTCATCGAAACGGAAAATCATGATGGCGCAGTCGCCTGTTCTTTCCACGAAAGCGTACATATATTCCACATTGATATTATGCTTGCTGAGAGCGCCCAGAATCGCCGCCAGACCGCCGGGTTTATCAGGAACCTCAACGGCGATGACGTCTGTGCGTCCCACTGTGAACTCGTTCTCTTTCAGAATGGTATACGCCTTTTCAGGGTTGTTCACTATCAGTCTGAGTATCCCGAAATCGGATGTGTCGGCCAGAGACAGCGCCCTGATGTTTATATCATTCTTTCCGAGCAGGCTGGTAACGTCAAACAGTCTGCCTGACTGGTTTTCTATGAAAACTGAGATCTGCTGTAATTTCATGCGTCACCTCAAAATTATATTTTTCTTTTGTCCAGAACACGCTGGGCTTTGCCCTCGCTTCTGGCTATTGTTTTATGTTCCACGATGCGCACCTTGCAGGTTACGCCGATCATGTCTTTTATCTCTTTCTCAACACCTTTGGAGAGCTCCTGAAGTCTGCTGATCGTATCGATCATCAGTCCTTCGGTCAACTCTATCTGAACCTCCAGCGTGTCCATGTTGTCCACTCTGTCCACTATCAGCAGATAGTGGGGAGACAGCTCGGCTTTGTTGACTATGATAGCCTCTATCTGTGACGGGAAGACGTTCACGCCTCTTATAATGAGCATGTCATCGCTTCTGCCTGTCACTTTGTTCATACGCACTGACGAGCGTCCGCATTTGCAGGGCGCTGTTATCAGGCTGGTGATGTCTCTGGTGCGGTATCTGATGAGCGGGATAGCCTCTTTCGTGATGGTGGTGAAGACGAGCTCGCCCTCCTCTCCGGCAGGAAGCACATCTCCTGTTTTGGGGTCGATGGTCTCTACTATGAAGTGATCCTCGCTGATGTGCATGCCTCTCTTCTCTTCCAGACACTCATAGCCTACGCCGGGACCGATGATTTCGCTGAGACCGTATATATCGGTGGCGTCTATCTGCCATTTGCTCTCTATCTCCTGACGCATGGATTCGGACCAGGGTTCAGCGCCGAATATGCCTACTTTCAGCTTAAGCTCGCTGATGTTTATCCCCTCTTCCACGGCTGATTCGTAAAGGCTCAGAGCATAGCTGGGTGTGCATGATATGGCTGTGGAGCCGAAATCTTTCATCAGCATGAGCTGTTTTTTTGAGTTTCCGCCGGAAATCGGGATTACTGACGCTCCGACCTTCTCCGCTCCGTAATGCGCGCCGAGACCGCCTGTGAACAGACCGTATCCATAGGCGTTCTGGAGAATGTCTCCTCTGCCCACGCCCGCGGCGGACATGGTTCTCGCCATCAGCTCAGCCCAGGTGTCCACATCTCTGGCGGTGTAGCCGACCACGGTGGGTTTTCCTGTTGTGCCGCTGGATGCGTGTATGCGAACCACCTGTTCCTGAGGCACGGCAAATAATCCGAAGGGATAGTTGTCACGCATATCCTGTTTATATGTGAAAGGAAGACGGCGCAGATCGTCCAGAGATTTTATATCCTCCGGCTTCACTCCTGCCTTATCCATGGACATTTTATAGAAGGGGACTCTGTGATAGACGTTTTCCAGAAGCTGTTTCAGTCTGGTAAGCTGAAGTTTTCTCAGCTCGTCCTTCGGCATGGTCTCATAATATTGATTCCAGATCATAGTATGCTCCAGTCGGTTATTTGCAGTAGAAAAACTTAACAACTGGAGAGAAAAAAGTCAAACTTAAATCATTAATATCTCAGCCGGAGATGAAATATCAGTAATTACGGCAGAAGAGCACAACCTTGTCTTTGGCTCTGTGGGATATTATCCCGCAGATACTTCTGGTATAATCTTTCAGCAGGGGCATTTTTTTCTCGGATGTGATTATGACAAACTCGTCCAGCGCCTGAAGATATTCCGCCACACCCTCGGGGGTGTTTCTGTAATAGGGGCTAATCTCCTCTTCCGTCTGAAAGTTGGTCTCACGCTTCATCCCGAACATGACGGGCTTCACATCGTCAAAATAAAAGCTGACGGAAGGCGCAGACATCATGAACATCACCACCGGATATTTTCCGGCAGGGTCAAATTTTTTGATATCGTTCACAGTGTTCTCATACCCTTTGAAATGATCGTTGGAGAGAATCAGAGCGAAGTTGATAACCAGCGACAGCATCAGAAGATATCCTGTGACTGCCAGCAGATATCTTTTGATAAAGACTTTTTTATAAACGCAATAGCCTGTCAGAGCGAGCAGAGCCACCGCCGCCAGAGCGATGGGCAGAGCGTCCACACGCATGAATTTCACTATGAAAGGAACGGGTATCAGAGCGAACGATATTATCATGAACAGATATTCAACCACCGTGGTGGACGGAACTCTGCGCATTTTCGCCGCTATGATTATAACCGCCGCCGGATAGAAAGGCAGAATATAGTTAGCCAGTTTGCTGGCGGAAAGCTCAAAAACGATGAAAGGCATCAGCACATAAAGGTAAAGCACCCAGCCTGTTTTCAGACCGGAAGGTTTTTTCATGTCTCTGAAAAACAGATGAACGAACGGAAAAAGAGACAGCAGAAAAACGAATGGGAAGAAGTAAAAGGGCTTATTTCGCCCGAAACGGGACGAATCCGCCACCCTCTCCACCGTCTGGTCGTACAGAAAATATTTCAGAAGTCCCTCGTTCACAGACACCACATAAAGATACCACGGTAGAGCGATCACGGCGAAAACAGCCACGCCCGCCAGAATCTCTTTCAGCGAAAAGATCTTTCTGTGTCCTCTGTCGAAAACCTTGGCGGTGATGAACGGCAGCAGGGTGAAAAGAAAGATTATCGGTCCTTTGGTGAGAAAACCAAGACCTATCATCAGCCCCGCCATGACAGCGTTCAGAATGTTTCTTCTGACATACATCTGGGAAAAGATGAAATAAAGAGCGGCGATGGAAAAGAATGTCAGGAAAATATCTGTGGAAACAACCCTGCCCACTACTATGAAAAGCAGCGATGAGGCGAGCACCAGCATGGATATATCCGCCTTGTCCCTGTCTCCGGTCAGAATATATGCCGTCTTTCTGGTATATACGAGTGTGAGCACGGCGAACACGGCGCTGAAAAATCTGGCGCCAAGACCGTTAATGCCGAAAATCTGTAACCCCAGAGCAGTTATCCAATAGGTAAACGGAGGTTTATGAAAGTGTTTGATACCGTTATAATAAGGCTCCATGAAGTTGCCGCTTCTGAGCATCTCACGGGCTATCTCTGAATATCTGGCGTCCGTGGACTCGTAAACATTGAGCCAGTAAGCCGGAATCAGCAGGACTATAAAATAGATAAAAAGGAATGTATAAAATCCTCTGCCGTTAATCGGCTGAAGACTGCCTTTCAAGTCTGATGAAATATAAGTTTCTGACATATATAAGTATACCTACGCTTTGACCTGCTATAAAAACAGCATCGTGCACCATCACGGAATAAATCAGCAGAAGCACGCTGCCTATTAAACTAAAATACCAGAACAATACCGGAAATGCACTTTTTTTAATTTTCTCTGAATAAAGCCACTGCACCAGAAAACGCAGAAAGAACATGGATTGAGCCACCAGTCCCACTGCCAGAATAAAACCGGTGTAGTGAATTTTCCCTTTTCTGGGAATATCGGGAAAGAAATACGCTGCCAGCCCCACCATTCCGAAATAGACCAGAAGCATCAGGATCATCTTAACCCCGAAAGACCTGCTTCTCGTGCCTCTCTCTTTATACACCAGAGAAATGTTTCTCAGATATATAATAGCGCCTGTGGACTGCCCCAGTATGAACACAGGGTCTTTTATCAGAATAGCGTATGTCAGCAGCATAAAACCGCCGGCAATGCTGAAATACCAGAAGGCGAGCGGAACAGCGCTCTTCTTGTTCTTCTCGGTGTAGAGCCACTGAAGAACGAAACGCATGAAAAAAAGAACCTGCCCGGCAAAGCCGAAGACAGTCAGCAGAGTGCTATAGACCGACATTAGTCTCTTTCACCCTTATTTTCAGATATCTTTTCTGCATCCAGCGGACGCATATCAGGTCATAGAGTCCTTCTATGCCCCTTCTCAGGTTGGTGTATTTAGACACGCCGAACTGTCTGTGTCTGTGGTTCACCTTAACCTCTGTAACGTTCGCCCCCTCCAGACGCATCAGAGCGGGAAGAAACCTGTGCATACCCTTGAACATTCTGATTTTTTTCAGCATATCCGCTCTCATGACTTTCAGAGAGCATCCTGTGTCGTGCATGCCGTCATTTATTATAGAGTTGCGTACCTTGTTGCCTATTTTGCTTGCTATTTTTTTAGACAGCGTGTCCTTGCGGTTGTGACGCCATCCGTTTATCATGTCGTACTGACCGAAAAGTTTCAGCATTTCGGGAATATCTTTCGGATCGTTCTGAAGATCGGCGTCCATAGTGATTATAATCTCACCGAGAGCCGCCTGAAAACCGGCATAGAGAGCGCCGGACTGTCCGGTGTTTTTCTCGAAGGCGATATATCTGACATTCTTGTCCGATGCCGCCAATTGTCTTATGACATCAAGGCTTTTGTCCTTGCTGCAATCATCCACGAAGATGATTTCGTATTCCCCGCCCAGAACATCGCACACGCCGATGATCTCTCCATAGAGCAGGGGCAGGTTATCTTCTTCATCATAAACAGGTATCACATATGATATTTTTTGCATTAGTCTTCCAAGTACGGTTTTATCCATTTTGATAATCAGGGTTTTCTAACATAATAAAAGGGTTAATACAATAAATAAAAAATCAGCGTCTTGATTAATTTTTAACCAAACAGTGACTTGATTTTAACCACCGACAGACAGCAAAATCCGTGAAAATCCTAATTTTTATGTTAAATAATTTTGGCATGTCATTTGCGTATAAATAGGCGATTTAAAACACGGGGTGACTTATGAAAAAGATTCTCATTTCATTGGCAGTGCTGCTGACTTCATTTTCAGCATTTGCCGACGAAGCGGCAATTGACACAGGCGACACGGCCTGGCTTCTTGTCTCTTCAGCTTTTGTTCTTCTGATGCTTCCTGGTCTGGCGCTGTTTTACGGCGGTATGGTCAGAGCCAAGAACGTGCTTTCCACTTTCCTCTACAGCTTTACAGCTCTGACTGTTGTCGGGCTTCAGTGGGCTGTGGTCGGCTTCACGCTGGCCTTCGGCGAAAGCGATTCGCCTTTCATCGGCAGCATGCAGTACGCCTTTTTCGGCGGTGATTTCGCATCCGCTCTCTCCGGCACCATTCCTCTTTCTGTCTTCGCTATGTTTCAGGGAATGTTCGCCATCATCACAGTCGCTCTTATCAGCGGCGCCGTGGTAGAAAGAATGAAATTTTCAGCCTGGGTGATCTTCATGATCGTCTGGTCTACAGTAGTATATTCTCCCGTTGCCCACTGGGTATGGGCAGGTTCAGGCTGGCTGTTTAAAATGGGCGCTCTGGACTTCGCCGGCGGTACAGTTGTTCACTTCTCATCAGGCTGCGCCGCTCTGGCTCTGGCTCTGATGCTGGGCAACAGAAAAGATTTCATGAAATCAGCCGTTATCCCCCACAACCTGACACAGACGCTGATAGGCGCCGGTCTTCTGTGGTTCGGCTGGTTCGGATTTAACGCCGGTTCTGCTCTGGCTTCCGGCACACTGGCAGGTCTCGCCTTTACCAACACAATGATAGCCGCTTCCGCCGCAGGCGTGAGCTGGATGATCATGGAATGGATACACGGAAAACCCAGCGCACTGGGCGTTGCTTCCGGTATAGTTGCCGGTCTGGTTGCCATCACTCCGGCGGCAGGATTTGTAGCCCCCTCAGGCGCTATCGCCATCGGTCTTATGGTGGGTGTGCTCTGCTGTTACGGTATCAGGCTGAAATTCAAACTGAAACTTGACGATTCTCTGGACGTTTTCGGAATCCACGGTCTCGGCGGTCTTTTCGGCGCTATCATCACAGGCGTTTTCGCCATAGAGGGCAAGGGACTTATCTCCGGCAACTCCGGTCAGGTTCTTATTCAGACTATCGGTGTTCTTTCAGCGGGCGCTTACTCCTTCGTGGTTACACTGATTATCGCCTACATACTGAAAAAGACTATCGGTCTGCGCATCACTCCCGAGCAGGAATCAGAAGGTACTGACCTTAACCAGCACGGTGAAAAAGCGTATAACTAAGATTTCTCAGCACAATATGTTTGATATATATAAAGGGAGCCTGATGGCTCCCTTTTTTATATTCTACGGAAATTTTTCCATCCATGGAAAATTTCCGATACGCTTCAATCGGGTAAAACCCTCATTCCGCTCACTCTACATTCATTCAGCCTGTTAAAACAGTCTTCATTCATTCCGAGGGCTTTATCCTAAAGCCGTCAATTACCACACAACAAACTTAACCACAGGATGTGGTTCGTGGAGTGAGTGAATACAAACTTGTTTGGATGAATGAACGGAACGTAAGCGGAATGAACGCTTTTGCGTGAATGGAGCGGTATCGGGACTTTCCCACGGAAGGGAAAGTCCCGCACAACTTACTTAGTACCGAAAAGCCTGTCGCCGGCATCGCCGAGACCGGGTACAATGTATCCGTTCTCGTTGAGCTTTTCGTCCAGCCCGGCGGCATATACTTTGATGTCGGGATGCGCCTCGCAGAAGGTTTTTACGCCTTCAGGAGCGGCTATCAGACACATGAACTTGATATTCTTCACACCGACCTCTTTCAGCTTCTGAGCGGCATAGACGGCTGAACCGCCTGTGGCGAGCATGGGGTCTATCAGGATAAAATCCCTGTCTTCGCTGTTTGCCGGAATCTTAAAGTAATAAGAAACGGGCTGAAGAGTTTCGTGGTCTCTGTAAAGACCGATATGCCCCACTCTGGCTGACGGAATGAGTTTTAGCACGCCGTCCACCATTCCGAGCCCTGCTCTGAGGATAGGCACGAGAACGACTTTCTTTCCGGAGACTATTTTCGTCTTTGTCTTGCAGATGGGAGTTTCTATCTCCACCTCTTCCAGAGGAAAATCTTTGGTGATCTCATACGCCATCAGCATAGCCACCTCGTCCACCAGCTCCTTAAATCCCTTTTTCGGGGTATTCAGGTCTCTGATGAATGTCAGTTTGTGCTCGATCAGCGGGTGTTTGATAACAGTAAAATTAGGATAATTCATTATTTCTCTCTCGGCAGTATAAGGTTGAGAACCACGCCTACTATACCGGCAAGACCGATACCTCCGATAGCCACGGAACCGAAGGAGATGGACAGGTTGCCTATACCTACAACGAGGATAACAGAAGCTATTATCAGGTTGCGGGATTTAGACATATCGACTCTCTCGCGGACTATGGTGCCTATACCGATGGCGGCGATCATACCGAACAGCAGTATGAGGATTCCGCCCATAACAGGCACGGGGATGGTCTTCAGCACGGCGCCCAGCTTGCCCACGAAGGCAAGGATGATGGCGGTGAAGGCGGCGATTGTCATGTATACCACTTTAAATGATTTTGTCAGAGCCACAGCGCCTGTGACCTCTGAATAGGTTGTGTTGGGAGGACCGCCCAGAACAGAGGCGAGTGTTGTCGCCAGACCGTCTCCGAGGAGTGTTCTGTGCAGACCGGGTTCTTTTATAAAGTTTTTGCCTGTAACTCCTGATATAGCCAGCACATCACCCACATGCTCTATGGCGGGGGCGATGGCAACGGGAACTATATAAAGGATGGCGGCGATATCGAAAACGGGAAAAGCGTATGATCCGTTGTTCATCGCCTCTACCCACGGAATAGCCAGCCATTTCGCATCGGCGATAGGCTGAAAGCTGACCACGCCGAGAAACAGCGAAAGAACATAACCAACCACGATACCCATCAGGATGGGAACCAGGCTCAGAAGTTTTTTTCCGAATGTAACTGTGGATATAGCTGTCAGAAGAGACACAAGCGCTATGAACATAGCCTTGCCGTCATAGTTGCCGGAACCGTCGAAACTTTTTGCCATGTTTACAGCAACAGGAGCGAGGTTAAGCCCGATAACCATAATAACGGGTCCTGTAACTATAGCGGGAAGATATCTGTCGATGGACTCTACTCCCCCCACCTTAACCATTGCGCTGAAAATGATATAAGCAAGCCCCGCGCAGGCGAGACCGCCCAGTGTGGCTCCCACGCCGAAGTTTTTCATACCGTATGATATGGGGGCGATGAAAGCGAAAGAGCTCGCCAGAAAAACAGGCACCATTCTTTTGGTGATGAACTGGAACAGCAGAGTTCCCACGCCTGCGGTGAAAAGAGCGATAGAAGGGTCGAGCCCTGTCAGAAGCGGAACCAGAACCAGAGCGCCGAATGCCACGAAGAGCATCTGAACGCCCAGAATCAGGGTTTTCAGCTTACTTTCTTCCATAAAATAAAACCTCCGAAAGAATATACTTTTAACTCTAAAACAAACAATCAAGTTTACATTGTTTCAGACAAGAAGTAAAGGTAAATAAGGTCTGATAAAGCACTCTAAATTAAGGCTAATTTTATCTTTTAAATTTTATGTTTCGGTTGTTGAAATACAGACAATTGAGTGCTAAAATCATTTTTTTCACGAGGCACCCATGAACACTTTATTTATCAGCGACAACACATCGCCTGCCGATCACAGAATAATCAAGGCAATATCCGATGCTAACGAGGGATATGCCCTGTCTTACGGCAATGACAAATGGACAGAAGAAGCGGAGACTCTCTTTAAGAAGGAATTCGGCGAAAATTCGCTCTATTTTCCGGTGCTCACCGGCACAGGAGCGAACATCACCGCCCTCGCCAGCGTTTTAAAACCCTTCCAAAGCGTCCTGTGCGCCTCCACCGCCCACATTAATGTCGATGAGTGCGGCGCTCCTGAAAGATTCACCGGAAGCAAGATAATCCCTATAGAAACAGAAAACGGAAAGCTGACCCCCGAAATGCTTTCAAAATATACACTCAACCCCGGGTTCGAGCACCACAGCCAGCCGGGAGTGATCTCGATAAGCCAGACCACAGAGACCGGAACGGCGTATTCGGAGATAGAGATTCTGGAACTGTCCGACTTTGCGAAGAAGCATAATATGATCCTCCATATAGACGGATCGAGAATAGCCAACGCCGCCGCCTTTCTGGGCGTGTCTCTGGGAGAGGCATGCAGAGGAGCGGATGTTCTCAGCTTCGGCGGGACTAAGAACGGGCTGGTTCTGGGCGAGGCGGTGGTTTTTCTGAACCCGGCGCTCGCGGCGGAAACAAAATATCACAGAAAACAGTTCGGTCAGCTCTATTCCAAGATGAGATATCTATCCGCTCAGTTCATCCCGTATCTGCGTGACGAAATATGGCACGAAAACGCATCAAAAGCCAACAGAGCTGCGTCTATGCTGGCAGACGGACTGATGAAAAAAAATATAAACATACATTATCCCGTGAACGGAAACGCGGTTTTTGCCGTTATCCCGCCGGATATTATTGAAAAGCTGTCGAAAAAATTCAGGTTTTATGTGTGGGACGAATCCGCATCCCTGTGCAGATTCATGTGTCCCTACACCACGACCGCCCAGGACATAGAGGAACTGCTTAACTCATTTTGAGCATTCGGCAATAAGATTAGCGCAAAAATATTTGTTTTGTTTTTGACCCTATTTTTATGTATAATTGGAATTTATCGCGATGTTCAAGGAGGTTCCTATGTCTTCCAAAGGTGAAGAGGTTACAACATTAGAGGTTAAATGTCCTCTGTGCGACCATACCGAGATAGTCTACATACCTAAGGAAGAAATTCCGGACTGTCCTGTGCATAAGGTAAAGATGATAATAAAAGAGATCCTTGAAGAAGGAAAATCTTGCTAAGGAGGCATATATATGAAGAAAAGTATTGTATCCATGTTTTATGCCGTTGTGCTGATGCTGGCTTTCATGCTGGGCGGATGCGGCGGCGAAAAGAAAGAAGCGGCTCCCGCTGCCACTGCTGAACAGCCCGCTGCCGGCAGTATCTGGGAGCAGTCAACACTGAACAAAATCCTGAAAAGCGGCGTTCTGAGAGTTGGTATGGAAGCCGGCTACATGCCCTTCGAACTTAAGAACAAAAACGGCGAGATCGTTGGTTTCGATGTTGAGCTCGCTAAAATGATGGCAGAAGATATGGGCGTTAAGCTCGAGCTTGTAAACACAGCATGGGACGGTATCATCCCCGCTCTGCTTACAGACAAATTCGACATCATCATGTCCGGTATGACTATCACTCCCCAGAGAAACCTTCAGGTTAACTTCTGTGAGCCCTACATTGTTGTAGGTCAGACAATCTTCATCAAAAAAGATCTGGAAGGCAAAGTAAAAAGCTATGCCGACCTGAACGACCCCAAATATACTATAGCTACAAAACTCGGCGTTACTGCTGACTATGCCTCTAAAAAATACATGGGCAAAGCAAACATCAGACTGTTCGAAACAGAGCAGGAAGGCGCTATGGAAGTTCTGAACGGCAAAGCTGACGCTTTCGTTTACGACCTCCCCTACAACGCTATCTTCTTCGCACAGAACAAAGATAAACTTGCTTTCCTCGATACACCCTTTACATTCGAGCCCCTCGCATGGGCCATCCGCAAAGGCGATCCCGACTTCTCTAACTTCCTGAACAACTACCTCGCTCAGATCAAAGGCGACGGCAGATATCAGGCTGCATACGATAAATGGTTCGGATCAACAGAATGGCTGGCTGATATCCAGTAAAAAAACACCGGGAGTGCTAGAAAAGTGACTGTAAAACACAAAAATTTCATCTGGAACGGTCTTCTGGTAATATTCCTCGTCAGTCTGGCGTTCGGAATATACGGAGCATCCGTTAAGGTTGACTACATATGGCGATGGGAGAGGCTGCCCAAGTATATCTTTTATACTGACAGCCAGATAACAAAAGCACCGATCGACGGAATGGTCAAAGTGGAGGGTAACAGAGTTACCATCACACCCGCGGACAGAGGCGAACCCGTCTCTCTCGATGGAATGAAGGGCGTCTCCGTGAAAAACGGCGACACAGTCACGAAAGGCAGCACAATCGCTGTAAATAATAAGGTTAAAGCAGGTCCGCTGGTGGTGGGCCTGCTTACCACTCTCTACATATCTTTTTTCTCCATCATCTTCGCTATCATATTGGGCATTGTGACGGGACTAGCCAGGATATCCGGCAACCCGTTCTTTAAAAAACTGGCTGTGCTCTATATCGAGCTCATCCGGGGCACCCCGCTTCTGGTTCAGATATTCATCTTCTATTTCTTCATAGGAACGATAATGAATCTGGACAGGGTCACAGCGGGCATAGCCGCTCTGGCGGTCTTCACCGGAGCATACATTGCCGAGATAGTGCGCGCGGGGATTCAGTCCATATCCCGTGGACAGATGGAGGCGGCACGAAGCCTTGGTATGAGCTATACACAGGCGATGGCTCTGGTCATTCTGCCTCAGGCTTTTAAACGTACCCTGCCCCCTATGGCGGGTCAGTTTATATCTCTTATCAAAGATTCGTCTCTGGTATCTGTCATCTCCATCACCGATCTTACAAAGGCGGGCAGAGAAGTGGTAGCGTCCACATTCAGCCCATTCGAGGTATGGTTCACCGTTGCGGCGCTGTATCTCATCATGACATCCGGTCTGTCGTTCCTTGTCCAGCGTCTGGAAAAGCGAATGGCACAGCAGGACAGATAGGAGGAATGACATGATAAAAGCGGAAAACGTAATAAAGATATATCCCAACGGTGTAAAGGCGCTGAAAGGCGTTTCTCTGGATGTTGCCAAGAGCGAGGTTCTGGTTATCATAGGACCCTCAGGCTCAGGCAAATCGACCATGCTGCGCACTCTGAATCTTCTGGAAGAGGTTCAGGGCGGCGAGATTGAGATAGACGGTCAGTCGCTCACACACCCGAAAACAAATATAAACCATCTGCGTGAGAACGTTGGCATGGTGTTCCAGTCGTTCAACCTTTTTCCCCACAAAACGGTGATAGAAAACATCACTCTGGCTCCTCTGAAAGTAAAAAAGATGAAAAAAGCCGAAGCGGAAAAAGTGGCGGAAGAACTTCTGAAGAAAGTAGGACTCTCTGACAAGAGAGACTGCTATCCCTCTCAGCTCTCCGGCGGACAGCAGCAGAGGGTCGCCATTGCCCGTGCTCTGGCTATGAAACCGAAAGTGATGCTCTTTGACGAGCCCACATCCGCTCTGGATCCCGAGATGATCGGCGAGGTGCTGGATGTTATGAAGGCGCTGGCGAAAGAAGGCATGACAATGGTTGTGGTGACACACGAAATGGGCTTCGCCAGAGAGATGGCAGACAGAGTCATCTTTATGGATGAAGGACAGAAGGTAGAGGAGGGAACTCCCGCCGATATGTTCAATCACCCGTCCAGCGACAGGCTGAAACTGTTCCTCAGCCAGGTGTTGTAGTCTAACTTCACGGATGAAGTTCGTGGAGTGAACGAAAACGTAAGTGGAGTGAGGCTTTACCGAAAGTAACGGTATCGCCAAAATTACAGGACGTAATTTTGGTGTAAAATATAATAAAAGGGGAGCAATGCTCCCCTTTTTTTATTCTGTACAGTAATCCACAAACCTTTCCAGCATGCTGTTCGCCTCAGGGGTATCCTGAATGGACGACAGCACCTTGTCCACGTCTTTCAGTTTTTCTTTCTGAAAGATAGCGTATTCCCTGCTGATAATAGTATCGTATTCCGGGTGAAACTGAACACCCCAGGCGTTTTTGCCCACACGGAAAGCCTCCACTGGCTCATAGCTGTTGGATGCCAGCACCACAGCTTCCTCCGGCAGGGTCAGCACAGACTGGGTATGTGTCACATGCGCCATAAATTTTTTGGGCATTTTTTTGAATATCGGGTCGGTCTTCGCGTCATCCGTCAGAGTGACTTCCACCGTGCCTATCTCCGGTCCTTTCGGGTGGTTGCCCACCACTCCGCCCAGAGCGTGCGCCAGAAGCTGGTGTCCGTAACATACGCCGAAAACGGGAATTTCCGCCTCCACCGCTTTTTTCAGATATGCCGCCGTATCTTCGCTCCATCTGTGTCTGTCTGTCACCATCTCGTGGGCGCCTGTGACAAGTATACCGTCAAAATCAACAGTCTCCGGCAGAGAATGTTTCTGCACATCCACCACCTTAACCATCTGCCTCATGACACTCATAAACCGGATCATCCAGTCGTCAAAATCACCATAGTGACACGCCAGATCTTTTATAGAACTGCCTGTCTTTAACAGCAGAAACATATCTAGTCCTCCTTGGAAACGAGAGGACAGGCGATGGTAAACTCGGCTCCCTCATCAACATTGCGCACACTGATCTTGCCGTTCATATTGGATTCCACCAGATTTTTTGTCATGAAAAGCCCTATTCCGCTGCCGTTTTCACTCTTGGTGCTGAAATACTGCTGAAAAATTCTGCCTATCACGTCATCGGGGATTCCGCCTCCGGTGTCTGTCACAGTCACACAGAGCATATCATCGTCTATCCTGACTTCTATCTTTATAATACCTTTAAAATAAGCTACATTCTGGTCGTTCTCGATCATCTTTTCCCGCCTGAGAGCGATGGCGTCTCTGGCGTTGTTGAAAAGATTCAGCAGAACATGCTTGAACTCATTGGGATATCCCTTGATAAAAGCCTTTTCACCCACCTCGTCCGTCCACGATGTTCTGAAAGAGGTGTTATATTTCGCAAAGCTGAAATCGAACAGACGTATAATCTCCTGCACCGCCTCGCATACGTTGAAAATCTCCGGCTTGGTGCTGGGTTTCAGAAAGTTTCTGAAATCCCTGTCCGTCTGTGCCATGAAGGCTGTCTGTTCTTTTATATCTTTGATATATTTCCTGATCTCCAGAGAACACTCCCCGGAATCACACTCAAAATTAAGCATATCCGCCAGAAGAGAAACAGAGCTGATGGGCTGTTTCCACTGATGCAGGATAGCCGAAAGCATCTCGCCCATAGTCACCATCTTCGCCTGCTGAGAGAAGAACTGTTCCTTGCTCCTAAGCTCCCTAACCTTCTCCTCCACCTTATGCTCCAGCATCAGATTGGCGTTGTGGATGCGTCTTCTGGAGCTGTCCAGAGCGGCTATTGCGGCCGTCACAGACAGAGCGATCAGAGAAAAAAGGGCGTACAGCACATAAAAATATGTAGCTATCTTATCATATACCTCCGCAGGGTGATAGCTGACTATCGCCCCGGCGCTGGCGCCGTTTTCATCCCTCACGGGAATGAAGGTGAGGATATAAGCCTTTCCGTTGTATTTTGCCAGATATGAAGATGCCTTATCCTTTTTCAGAAGATCCTCAATCTGAAAATCCATATCCCTCTTCATGATCTGATTGACATAAAAAGACAAATTGATATTCGGCTCTTCCAGCCGGCATTCATCGCACGAATCTATCATATATTTGTCAGACAGCTTCTCAGCGGTGGTCGATCCGGATCCGGTGTTGAAATTTACAGGCATAATATATTTAAAATTGTAGCCATAGAGCAGATTCATGGAGTTCACCAGCCCTTCTGTGCTGACAATGAGCTCCACAGCGCCCACATGCTCTTTTTCCGTATTTATAGGAAAGATATACCTGTATCCCAGCATATATCTGCCCATTTCGAAGCCTTCCACATATCTGTTGCGCTCGTTCGCCTCCGTCACCATGCCTCTGACGCTTCTCAGGCTGTCGCCGTATTCTGCGGGACGGCTCATGCGCAGAAAACTGGTGGAATCCGGAAAATGAAACTGAATCTCAGCCAGATTGACCGCCTTCAAAGTGTCGAACTCCGGCAGAACAAGCTGATAGAGACTGTTTCTGAGGCTGTTTCTCTCAGACGGGTCTTTGTATCCCGCTGTCATATATTCCTTTACCAGAGGGGTGTTCAGCCTTTTGTTAAAGACATCGGATGTGATTTTTCTGAATGTTTTGATGGCGGAGTTGAAATAGTTCTGATCCAGAGCGGTCTGTTCATAAGTATACTCTCTGAATCTCTGCTCACGGACATTGAATACAGATATGGTTATAAACAGCTCTACCACAAGAAACATGAGAATATAAAAACCATACCTGCGCATTCGTACACTCCGAAATATCCCGCCCGCAGACATTATATATTCAAATTCTTTAAATTAGAACTTAAATAATATTAATTGCGTGATAACTCTGGGATTAATAAAGCGGGACACGCCAAAGCGCGCCCCGCCCGAAAGCATCTTTGTTTATTTATTTCGCCATACGTCTCAACACATAGGCAAGTATGCCGCCGTGTTTGAAATATTCTATCTCAACATCGGTATCCAGACGGCAGAGAGCGTCAAACTGAATCTCTTTTCCGCCGGGTTTTTTCGCCGTAACTTTCATAACGGCTCTGGGTTTCACCTTGTCCAGTCCTGTGATGTCGAATGTCTCTGTGCCGTCAAGCCCCAGCCCTGCCCAGCTGTCGCCGTTCATGAACTGCATCGGCAGAACGCCCATACCCGCCAGGTTGCTTCTGTGGATACGCTCGAAGCTCTCCACTATAACAGCCTTAACACCGAGCAGAACAGTTCCCTTCGCCGCCCAGTCACGGGATGAGCCTGAACCGTATTCTTTTCCGCCCAGAATAACAGTGGGAGTTCCCTCCGCTATATATTTCATGGCGGCATCGTAAATATAGGCGTCAGCGCCGTCAGGCATATGTTTTGTGAATCCGCCCTCTTTCGGGTCGGCTATTTTGTTTTTGATACGGACATTCGCCAGAGTACCTCTCATCATCACCTCGTGGTTGCCTCGTCTGGAACCGTATGAGTTGAAGTCGGCGGGTTTCACGCCGTTCGCCTGAAGGTACTGTCCTGCCGGATAGTCGGCGGGGATTGATCCTGCGGGTGAGATGTGGTCTGTGGTGATGGTGTCGCCCAGCATACACAGAGGTCTCGCCCCGATAATGTCCTTCTTCGGCTCGATGGACAGAGAGAAATCCTCGAAGAACGGAGGTCTTCTGATATATGTGGATTTCGGCTGCCAGTCATATATGCTTCCCTTGACACTGGGCAGGGATTTCCAGTTTTCGTCCCCTTCCAGAATCTCGGCATATCTGCTGCGGTACTGTTCTGTGGTAACGGATTTTTTCACCAGCGCCCACACATCTTCGTTAGCCGGCCACAGGTCTTTCATATAGACGTCTTTTCCGTCTTTTGATTTGCCCACCGGGTCTTTGTAAAGGTCAATGTCCATAGTGCCCGCCAGAGCATAGATCACAACCAGCATGGGTGACGCCAGATAGTTCTGACGAATCAGCGGGTGAATCCTCGCCTCGAAGTTTCTGTTGCCGGAGAGAACGGCAGCCACGCTGAGCTTGTTCTCCTTAATGGCTTTCTCAAACTCAGGTCTGAGAGGTCCTGCGTTACCTATACATGTGGTACATCCGTAAGCCGCCAGATTGAACCCGATAGCGTCCAGATATTTGTCCACTCCCGCCTCTTTCAGATAGTCGGTGACAACTTTTGATCCGGGAGCGAGGCTGGTTTTGATATGCGGTTTCACACGCATACCCAGCTCCGCCGCCTTCTGAGCCACCATACCGGCGCCTATCATAACATAGGGGTTGGATGTGTTGGTGCAGGATGTGATAGCGGCGATCATAACATCGCTCTCTTTGATGGTTATCTTCTCTCCCTCTGAGTCAACCACAACGCTTCTGGCTTCGGGAACTTCTGTTTTCACAGTCTCTTTCACTTTGTCCAGATCGATATGCTGCTGGGGTTTTTTGGGACCTGCGATACATTTTTTCACTGTGGAGAGGTCGAGCTCGACCACTTTTGTATATTCGGGCTCTTCTCCGTCTTCATAGAAGAGCAGGTTTCTCTTGGCATAGTTTTCAACGAACTGCGCTGTCTCTTCTCTGTTAGACATGCGCATATATCTGAGAGTTTCGTCATCCACAGCGAAGAACGCCATGGTGGAGCCGAACTCAGGAGACATGTTGGATATGGTGGCACGGTCGGGCAGAGTGAGCGATTTTACGCCTTCGCCGTAGACCTCAACAAATTTCTCGACAACTTTGGTCTTACGCAGAAGCTCCGTGATGGCGAGCACCACGTCTGTTCCCGTAATACCTTCCGCTATCTTTCCGGTGAGCTTCAGACCGATAACCTCGGGGATAGGCATGTAATAAGGCTGACCGAGCATAACAGCCTCCGCCTCGATACCGCCCACGCCCCATCCCAGAACGCCGATGGAGTTAATCATGGTGGTGTGAGAGTCTGTACCGACAAGAGTATCGCAGATAGCGGTCTCTTCTCCGTTGAACTGCTGTCTGATGACAACCTGTCCCAGATATTCCAGATTCACCTGATGGCAGATACCGGATTTCGGGGGGACGATGCGCATGTTGTTAAAGCTCGCCTGAGCCCATTTGAGAAAAGCGTATCTCTCGCCGTTGCGCTCGTATTCCAGCTTAACGTTTTTATCCAAGGCGTCAGGAGTGCCGTAATAGTCTATCTGCACGGAGTGGTCTACAATGAGATCCACAGGAACCAGAGGATTGATCATGGAGGCGTCTTTTCCCTTGTCCACCAGAGCATCTCTCATGGCGGCGAGGTCAACCACGCCGGGAACGCCTGTGTAGTCCTGCATGATAACCCTTGCCGGGTGATATGGTATCTCATAGGGAGACTCATAGGATTTTTTCCATCCGCCGAGCTCACGGACAGCGTCCTCCTTAACAATGCTGCCGTCAAAATTTCTGACAAGGTTTTCCAGAAGTACCCTGATGGAATAAGGAAGTTTTTTGATATCCGCAATACCTGCCGCCTGAACTTTTTTCAGGTCGTAATAGGCGTAAGTTTTTCCGCCGAATTCAAAATGGCTTCGAAAATTGTCTCTGTTCATCCTGCGCTCCTTGTAATTAGATTCTCACATAATATATTGTACTATGCAGAACCCAATTATCAATAAAAGGTTCGTGAAAAATACAAACAAAGCGGGATATAATGAAAGCTCAGATACTGAAAAGGGAACAGACCCTGAACATCTCCATTGAAAAAGCATGGGATTTTTTCTCTTCACCCTCCAATCTGGCGGAGATAACCCCTTCCTGGCTCGATTTCCGGGTGATGTCGGACGTGCCGGAAAAGATGTATGAAGGGATGATAGTGCAGTACAACGTCCATCCGTTCTTTCACATCCCAGTGTGGTGGGTGACGGAGATAACACACGTCAGAGAGCCGTTTTTTTTTACCGATGAACAGCGGAAAGGTCCCTATGCCATGTGGCACCACGAACACCATTTCAAAGAGACGGACAAAGGCGTTCTAATGACTGATATCGTTAGCTATATTCTGCCTTTCGACATCATCGCCAGACCTCTTCTGGGGGGGATGATCCGAAACAGGCTGGAGGCGATATTTGACTATCGTTTCAATGTCTTAGCTGAGAAATTTACACTTTAATAAAATAATAAATATTTTTAACGATTTCCTGACACGGCTACTGTAATTGGTAGTTATGATTAAAACATCATCCCTGCCCGAGAAATGGCAGCAGAAACTACAGTTTGTTGAGCACGCTTTTCAGCCGATTATAAACCCGCTGAGCGGAAGACTTTTTGCTGTGGAAGCCCTCATCAGAGGCACAAACAAGGCTGGGTTCGAATCGATATTCGATTTCTTTGACGAGGCATACGAGGACGGCGTTCTTCTGGAGCTGGACATGGAGCTGCGCAGGAAAGCCGTTGAAAAATATACCGCCATCAGGGAATATTCCAAGATAAAGCTCTTCTACAACTTCGACATGCGCATCACGGAGATGTGCAACTATAAACCGGGCATGTCCGGCATCATCATGCACGATTTCAGGCTGGACCCAGGCGTATTCTGTTTCGAAATCAGCGAACGCCACAAGATGAACGACAAAGGCATGAACTGTCTGCTGAACAGCGCCAAAACGTCCGGATGCAGGATCGCCATTGACGATTTCGGGTCAGGATTCGCAAATTTTGAGCTCTTCTATTTCAGCGAGCCGGACTATATCAAGCTGGACAGGTTCCTCATCTCTGACATAGACAAAGACGTCCGCAAAAGAAAATTCTGCTCCCACATAATAAACCTCGCCCACTTCTTCGGCATCAGCATCATAGCCGAGGGCGTGGAGACGGAGAAAGAGTTTATCGTCTGCCGGGATATGGGCGTTGACCTCATACAGGGATATTTCATCAGCAAACCCATGCTGGACACAGAACTGATTCAGCAGGTCTACACTGAAATAGACAACCTTTCGCGCAACAACCGCAGGAAGAATATGCAGGACTCGCACCTGATCTCATCCCAGATGGTGAGCATCGACCCCATAGACGTGAACGGCACAATGGAAAAACTGCTGGAAAAGATCAGCAGCAAGCCGGACATGAACATTATCCCCGTGGTGGACGCAAACCTCCTCCCGCTGGGCATCATCAGCGAGAGCAATCTGAAACAGTATCTCTATAAGCCATACGGAAAAGAGCTGCTCTTCAACAAGAGCTATACGCCTTCCATCAAGAAATTCATGAAAAAATGCCCCTCCGCCGAGATAACCATTCCTCTGGAACAGATTCTGGAGATTTTCGTGGCATCTCCCGAATCAGAGGGGATAATCATCACGCAGGATCTGAAATACAAAGGATTCATGACGGCTCAGTCCCTCCTGAACACTCTGAACGAAAAGAACCTCGCTTTCGCCAGAGATATGAACCCCCTGACTAAGCTGGCGGGAAACAATCTGATAAACGACTATCTGAACAAGGCGTTCAGGGATGTCGATGCTTCATACGTCTTTGTCTACTTCGATTTTGACAATTTCAAACCGTTCAATGACAGATTCGGTTTCCGCATCGGCGACAGGGCGATCAGCATGTTCGCCGATATACTCAGAGACAGAATCATCACTCAGGGCTCTTTCATAGGTCACATCGGCGGGGACGACTTCTTCTGCGGAGTGTCCTGCACCAGCTCGGAGCCGGACTGCTGTATCAACGTGGTGGGCAAGATAAACCAGATTATAAAGGATTTTTCGGACTCAGCCTCCGCTTTCTTTGACGCGAAAGAGGTGATGGCGGGCAAATACACCGCAAAAGACAGAAGCGGCGAGATAAAAGATTTCTCTCTGCTCAGCGTCAGCGCCGCCATAATCCGTCTGCCCGAGGGCAAAAGGGACTCTACCTCGGACGAGCTCAGCAACATACTGGCAAAAATGAAGAAAGAAGCGAAACAGTCAGAAACGAAAACGGCTTTCATCGATCTGGGCTCAAACATGACAGTGGACACCGAGATCAACATCAGGCTCAATAAAGCTATCGTTCAATAACCCCTTGCGCAATACCCGTTATCTTCTGTATAATTTTATTTCCGATTTTAAGACTTTTTCAGTTTTATTTTACAAAAAAATCTAATATATATAACTTCTCATGGAGGTGCGGCTATGTCAGAAGTAATCATAGTAGGACACAAGAACCCCGACAGCGACTCCGTCTGCTCCGCTTACGGATATGCCATGCTCAAGAACAGCCTGAATGACGGCTTAAAATATATTCCCGCCAGATGCGGAAACCTGAACAAACAGACCAGATACATCTTCGACCGCTTCGGTGCCGACGTGCCTAAATTCATCGGCGATGTATATCCGAAGGTCAGAGACGTGATGACTCACAAAGTTATCGCCATAGACGAAAACGACCCCATCAAAGGCGTTCTGAAAAACATCGAAGAGCTGAAGATCCGCATCACGCCCGTCACATCCGGCGGAACCATGCTGAAAGGCGTCATCAGCATCTTTGAGATAGCTCACTTCTTCACCCCGGAAGACCCTTCCAAAAGACCCGTATACAGATTCAGAGGCTCCAACTTCGAAAAATCAGTCAAAGGCTTCACATATATCAGAGGCGAAAAAGACGAGTTCGATGCCGGGTTCATGGTGGGCGCCATGCCCTATGAGCGTTTTGCAGAGCGCATGGAAACCATAGACAAGGAACAGACCATCCTGATAGTCGGCAAGAGAAGGGACATAATAGAATACGCCGTGAAAAACGGACTCCCCGCCATCGTCCTCACAGGTATCAGAGGCGAAACCGACATAGATATGGATTTCACAGGCTACAAGGGCTGGGTATACATATCCGAGCTGGACACAGCGGAAACCCTGAGAAACCTTCAGCTCAGCATCCCGGCGAAAACATTCATGAACAACTCCGTTCCCACACTGAACGAAGACGACTATCTGGACGCCGCCGGCGATGTGCTGATGAGCGTGGATCACAAAGGTCTCCCCGTGACAGCGGACGGCAGACTGATAGGTATTCTCACCCGTTCAGACATCATCAAAAAACCTCAGAAAGAGCTGATTCTCATGGACCACAACGAGCTGTCGCAGGCTGTTGACGGCGCAGAAACAGCGAAAATAGTCGAGATAGTGGATCACCACAGACTTGGAACAATAAAGACAAAAACACCCATACATTTCTTCGCAAAACCCGTGGGCAGCACCTGCACACTGGTATATCAGCTGTATCAGATCAGCGGCACAGCGCCGGATAAGCTCACCGCTTCCATCCTGCTCTCCGGGATACTCTCAGACACGGTTATTCTGAAATCCCCCACCACCACCAGACAGGACGAGGAAGCAGTAAAAGCTCTGGCAGAGCTGGCGGAGC
Source organism: Deferribacterales bacterium (assembly GCA_050251875.1). GTDB lineage: Bacteria > Chrysiogenota > Deferribacteres > Deferribacterales > Geovibrionaceae > Seleniivibrio. The sequence continues at coordinate 25,357 of JBFWMA010000006.1, forward strand.
TGGACTATAACCATTACGGCGTGGAGATGTTCTCATCCACCGACAGCCTGAAATCCAGAGATCCCAAAGACGTTCTGAACACAGACTTCAAAGTTTTTGTAGAATATGGAAAATCAGTCGGCATCGGTCAGGTGGAGGTGGTGAACCTCGAAGAGCTGGACGAAGCGAAAGACGGTCTTTATAAAGCGATAGAAGACGCCAGAAAAGAGAAAGATCTGTCATGGTGCATGCTTCTGGTGACAGATATCATCAGAGAGGAATCAGTTCTGCTCACCAGCGGATTTGAGCCCGGCGAGAGACTTCTTTCATATAAACAGTCAGGTGTTAAGAGATTCTATCTGCCCGGCGTGCTGTCCCGTAAAAAACAGCTTCTGCCCGAGGTATTAAGAGTTCTGGAAGAGCTGGCTGAGTAATCTCAGTCGGCATGCAGGGGAATATTGATGGAGAGCACGGCGCCGTTGGGCAGTGATGCCGCTGTGAGACTGCCGTTCAGGTGTTCTTCCACTATAACCTTTGACATATACAGCCCGATTCCGGAGCCTGTCTCTTTTGTGGAGAAATAGGGTTCGAATATTTTATTCACCAGATCGCTTCTGATGCCCACCCCGTTATCCGCAACCTGTATATTCAGCATATGGTTGTCTGTAGCCAGATGAAGTTTTATAACGCCTGACGGGTTGCCCGATTCGGCTATGGCGTCCACAGAGTTGTTCAGCAGGTTGATTATCACCTGTTTGAACTCGGCGGGAACACCGCTGACATACACTTGTCTGGCGCTGTCCAGCAGCCCGTAAACCCCGTAATCTTTAGAAGAAAGATGCTGTCCCGCTGTGCTGTAGTCCAGCTGAAAGGATATTCCGTATTTTTTGAACTGTGCCGTCTGGAGAGAATATACCTCCTGAAGCACCTTCGATACCTCAAACTTTTCCGCTCCGTGCCCGCTCTGAAAGAAACTGCGCAGATCGTCCATAGTGTTGGATATGGTTCTGATGAGATCCATAGAGTCTCTGGTTAGTTCCTTGATATAGTTTTCGTCCAGATCCCCCGCCTGATAGGCGTCTTCCAGGTCTTCTATGTTTATCCCCAGAGCGCTCAGCGGCTGACGCCACTGGTGGGCGATGGCGCTGATCATCTGCCCCATAGCGAGGAAGCGTGACTGCTCGAAAATGATCTGTTCGTTCTTCTTTCTCTTGTCGGTCTCTTCCACAACGGCTTTCGCCAGCTCCAGGTTGAGAAGCTCCAGCTCTTTCTGCTTGTCCTTCAGCTTCTTTTCCACCTCTATCTGCTCAGTGATGTCGTGAAAGATATGCACCATGCTTCCGGTGGGAAGTTTATACAGATAGGTGTTGAACCAGCCGTGTATAACGTCATCCTCGTAATACAGACAGTCCATGCGCATGGGCTCGGATGTTTCCTCGACAGTTTTCAGAGCCGCTGTGAAGCCGTAAGTATCCGCATTGACATACACAGACGCCATGGGTCGTCCGATGATCTCTTCTCTGGCTCTTTTCAGAAGGAGACAGGCGGCGTTGTTCACCTCGGTGATTATGTATGTGCTGCCGAACTCCACAAGGTCATAAACGGCGACTCCGCTGGTCATGTTGTTGAAAAGTTCTTTATATTTCAGCTCGCTCTGCTTCACGGACATATCGTTTCTGTGTTTGTGCAGCGCCAGCTCGATGGTTGTCTGAAGGGTGGATTCGTCATACGGCGAATAGATATAGCCGTAATGGTTGGTTTTCATGGTCTGATAGAGTGTGCGGCTGTTGATCGCCTCGGTGAAATATATCACCGGAACGCTGTACTCCGCCTGAATGAGCGATGCTTTGGCGATGATGTTTTTATCAGCGTATACCGACATGTCCACAATGAGGGCGTCCGGCATAAACTGCTCCACGCCGCTGCGGATATCGTCATCTCTGAAGCTGTATTTCCTGACGGAATATGTCAGTCCCTTCAGAGTGTTCTCCAGATTGCCGGTCGCTCCCGGCTTGGATTCTATGATCATGATGTTTCTTTTTTTCATTTCATCAGCCTATTTCTTTTTTCACATTGAACATCGCCGTCAGATTGAGATCTTCCAGCAGATCATAGAGTCTTTCCGAATGAACCACGATTGTCAGCTTTATACCATCCGCGTGTATTATCTTGGTGAAATATCCGATGAGAGAAGAAGTGATAATCATAGAATCCGCAATATCTACAGTAAGATATTTCTCACCCGTATCGATGAACTCCTGAATACTCTTCCGGATTTCACTATAGTTATCAAGAGATTTCACATCTCCGGTGATTATTATCCTGTTTTTATCTGCAAATTCGATCTTCATCCTGAACACCCGGTAAAAAATGACGAATTTATTTTTGATTTTTTATCTAGCTTATTATAGACTAAAGCAGATTAAATTTCATCAACGTTTTAAATAAATACTACGGATATTCAATGACAGAATCATCAATGATCAAAGATCTTATGAAAGAGCTGACAGTCCTGGTGGTGGATGACGAGGCTCTGGCTCTGGAATATCTGGGGGCAAAACTCTCCAGAAGTTTCAAGCATGTCATAAAAGCGTCTGACGGCACAGAGGGTCTGGACGCCTTCCGTTTCAGCTATCCTGATCTGATCATCACAGACAACCGCATGGGCAACATGGACGGCATAGAGATGATCAAAGAGATCAGGAAAGAGAACAAAGACGTCCCCATCATCCTCGTCACCGCTTACACTGAGAAAGACGCTCTGGTGGAGGCTATCAACAACGGCGTTAACCAGTTTCTCTCCAAACCCATAGACGCCAGACAGATGAACTCCGCCATAGAAAAATCTTTGCAGTCCATAGTAAACACACGTCTGTATGAAAAAAATATCAAGCAGGAACTCGAACTGCTGAAATATCAGGAGAAATATCACTCTCAGCAGGAGCTGAACGCCTTTAAAAAAGAGCTCAGCCTTATTCAGAATGATATTTTTCTTCAGAAATTCAACGTCAGAAACGCCTTCGATGACTGCTATGACGTATATCTGAACATCTTCTACAAACCGCTGGACGTACTCAGCGGCGATATATATTCCATCAGAAAACTCACAGACGGATCACTGCTGATATTTCTGGCGGACTCCATGGGCAAGGGGCTCTCCGCCTCTGTTACGTCCATCCTGACATCCGCCCACATGAACCACATCATCGACACGGAAAAAGAGATCGTGGCAGGTCCTCTGGAACACACCATCAGGATATTCAACAACTACATCAAGGGTATTCTGCTGGATGACGAAATCCTCTCCATCATCTTCATGAAGATCAACTTCGAAAAGGAGATAATGGAATACGCCGGTTTCAGCTCGCCGCCCATCTTTCTGAAAGAAGCGGACGGGTCAACCAGAGCCGTTAAATGCAACAACCCTCCCCTGACAAAATATATGTCCGCCATCCGCACCGACTCAGTGGATATCCGCAGCGTAAAAGGCATAATGGCGATAACCGATGGTCTTTACGAGTGTAAGAATGACGAAGGTCAGACCATGGTAACCCGTGTGGCGGAAGGTTTCAGCGAATCCGCCATGAAGACCGATTTCCACAAATATGTCGGGCGGTTCATGCAGACTCCGGAAGACGATATCTCCTGCATCCACATAACAAAAGTGGACGAATGTCTGCTGTCCGGCAAAACATTCAGCATAGAATCCAACCTTACGAATGTTGGAAAAGCCATCGAATGGGCGGAGGAATGTTTTAACTGTCTCACAGACGATTTCGAAACGGTAAGCATGCTTACCCTCGCCTACACTGAGATGATAATGAACGCTTTCGAACATTCCGTTCTGGAGCTGGACAACCGGAAAAAATATATGATGATTAATCAGGGCACATACGATGACTATATCGCCGCCGCCGTGAGCGAAAAAATCATCACCACCACCATTGGTCTTCAGCCACTCTGGGACAAGAGGGCTATCTACATCAAGATAGAGGACGAAGGAAAAGGATTTAACCCCCATATCCTGAAAACCTGGATGTATGACAGAGAAAAGAGCGATGGAAAAGGCATCAAGATTTCAAGAAGGATAACGGACGAGATATACTATGCCAAACAGGGCACGCAGTCGGTTATCATCAGGGTTCTGGACTAAATAAAAAAGGCGGTCTTTCGACCGCCTTCTCTTTATCATCAGGGCTTCACGCCCGCGTCTATCACTATATAAACATCCATGGGAGTCATAGCGGCTGTTCCTGCCACCTCTTTCAGGGTGTCACGGGCATCAGCTTTTATGCCGTTTTTGCTGAGTCTCGCCAGAGCCTCGTCTGTGCTGATTCCCACCATTTCGGCGGCGTCAGCGATGGATTTGTTGCCCATTCCGGAGCCCATCAGCGATTCATATTTTGTCATGTCTATGCCGTTTTTTCCTTCGGATTCGGCTTTAACTCCGTCTTTGCCGTCCTCTTCCTCCACCACGACATCCATTTTCTTGTTTATCTTGGCGGGTTTGATGATGGCATACAGATCAGAGGGCTTCATTCCGTTGTCCGCGGCTATCACTTTCAGGCTGTGTTCAGAGTTATATTTTATGCCTTTTTCATCCAGCAGGGCATAGGCCATTTTCTCATCTATGCGCACTTTATACATAAAGTCGGGCAGTGTGCTCAGCTCAGCGTGAGGATAGGGAGGTATGCCCACGGTATATTCATAGTCGTCTTTGTAGTCGGACAGATAGTCATTGATAGTGGAGAACGGGGCTATATAAGCCAGCGTTCCGAAGAACACGAGGCAGGAGAGAGCCAGAGCCGCCGCTGTCTCCGCTGTGAAGACAACCAGTTTTCCCTGTTTGTTCTTCATATAGAGCATGATGGATTTCCAGTTAAGCCAGATGTGCAGTACCATCATAATGAGAAACAGCATGGAAACAGTGATGTGGGTCTGTCCCAGATTGTCTTTGTTCAGCCCCAGAATGTGCCAGTCGGACCAGTAAGCAATCCTTCCGGGCGGGATGATGTAAAGCAGAATCCCGGTAAAAGCAAGATAAAGAAAAGCAAAAAGCGAAGTCATGGAAGTAAATTTTCTCAAAAACTTTTTAAACATCTTAAACACCTCATTTGGTTCAGCAGTGAAAATATAACTGCAACCCTGATGCCAATGCCAGAATTTCATAAAGTATTATACCATAAAGAAATACAAATTCCAGCCACTGTGATATTTTTACACACATGCGCAGAAAATGCACAAAATTCTTGCGGCGTTCTAAAACTGGTGTATTATTCCTTTCATGAAAAAATATCTTCTTTTTGATCTGGACGGCACGCTGACAGACCCGTCAGACGGCATCACCGGATGTATCCGTTACGCCCTGGAAAAACTGAACGTGCCCTGCCCTCCCGCTGAATCCCTGAAAAAATATATCGGACCGCCTCTCTACATGAGCTTCATGGAGCTTTTGAACACTGATGACAAATCAGCCGGCGAAAACGCCGTGAAGATATACAGAGAGCGCTTCTCCACCATAGGTCTTTTCGAAAACTATCCTTATGAAAATATCCCGGCGGTGCTCAGCGGTCTGAAGGACGGCGGATACAAAATGTTCGTCTGCACATCCAAGCCGCAGGTATTCGCTGAGAAGATAATAGACCACTTCGGCATGGGATCATATTTCGAAAAAGTCTTCGGAAGCAGTCTGGACGGCACACATGTGGAGAAAGACAGCCTCATCGCCCATCTTCTTTCATCAGAAAAACTGGCTCCCGCCGACTGCGCCATGATAGGCGACAGGATATACGACATAGACGGCGCTCTTAAAAACGGCGTTACTCCATACGGCGTCAGCTACGGCTTCGGCGAGTGCGCAGAATTTGCGCAGGCGGAAAAAATATTCGACTGTCCAGAAGAAATAGGTGATTATTTTTTGAGATAGGCATCCTGACACACCAAATATGAGGTAGCTGGTGCGTGATACCCGCCGGCTGAATCAACAGGATACAGCCCCGCGCGCATAAAGAACGCGGGACTGCGATACTTTTTTAATTATTAAACGGCTCTCGGGGAAGACAGTTTTTCATTGATAAAACCAGCCAGATCGGCGGCTATCATGTTTATGTTGCCCACATAAGTCAGCGAATCCTCGCCTGAGAGATAGAGTATCTCTTCTCTGGAGAGTCTCGTCTTTTCGAACTGGTTAACAAAAGCCAGCTCTCTGTCTGTCCATCTTTCGAATGTTCCGAGGCTTAACAGAGCGAAGTGTTCTTTATCCAGAATAAATCTGGCGAGAACAACCAGCTTCTCTTTCTGAAGCCCTCTGTCATAAACTTTGAAAATATCCCCGACACAATACATAGCATCTGTCTGCATTCTTACCTCATGGCGGTCACACCCGCCGTACTACTTTTTTATACCATTACATTTTGAATTATAAAGACTGTATCTATTTCTGCAAGCGAAAGTTTTTTTTGAATAAATAACCTCTTTATGAAATCCGCCCTGACTTTCACAATTACTGCACACTACCGAAAAACAGCATAATCAGCAGCATCTTCCGCAGACATATGAAAGAAAAGATGTTTTATTCACACACACAGGTTCATAAAAAAAATTTTCCGCAGGGCGTTTTTTAACAGTGACCGAACACAATATCCATGCAAATTTTTCAGATAATGAGCATGTTTATTTTTTGACTGCCGGAGGTTGTTTTTTAATCACACCGTTATTTCACCCTGATGAATATCCCTATATTCATTTATATGTATGCGCCCGGGTGAGCCGATAAGCATATATCCATATTTAGCCATCCATAACAATAACTTATGGCACGCTAATTGCATAATACCTTATTACACGGAGGATCAATATGTGGGGACAAAACAACAAAAACTTCAACAACATGCTAAAAAGACTGGAGGAGATGGCAGACGGAAGCATGAATCTGAACTGCTCTTTCCAGCCGCAGAAAGACAGCCTGTGCTGTAAGACAGGCGGGCTCATCACCAAAGTTTTTTCTAAAATTCACGCAATAGTGCATAAAATATCAACGGCGTCTGTCAGACTGTCGAAAACCGCTCCGGAGCTGCAAAAAGCGGCAACGGAGCTGAAATCCGCATCCACATCTCAGGCGGAGCAGGCGGTTCAGATAGCCGCAGCCGGAAGACAGCTCTCCGCCACAGTGGAGAGCGTCACAGAGAGCACAATGGAGGCGAGCAGATATTCATCAGAGATCATAGCGTCCGCCGGAAACGCCATGGAAAAGAGCCGCAATACCGCCGACTCTATGTCCAATGTAAAATTGATGGTGAACGAGCTTGAGGCTCAGATGAAAACTATGGAGGAATACTCCAGCTCCATCGGCTCTATCATGGAGATGATAAAAAAGATAGCCGACCAGACCAACCTTCTCTCTCTGAACGCCTCCATAGAAGCGGCAAGGGCGGGAGAGATGGGCAGAGGATTCGCCGTGGTCGCCACAGAGGTGCGCAAGCTGGCGGAGCAGTCCATGGAAGCCACAAACGGCGTGGAACAGATACTGAACAACATCAGAAACAGCATAAAGACATCCGGAAAATCAGTGGACAATGTTCTGACGTCCGTGGAATCCACAGTGACAGTCAGCGCTGAGGCGGCGGATATTCTGGATAAACTGACAACTGATATAAAGCATCTGGACGAAAGACTCTCCATGATAGCCCAGGCGGGACAGGAGCAGTCGGACACAGTGAACAGCGTCGCCGATTCCATAGAGAGCATAGCGGCGCAGGCGGAACAGCAGTCGTCTCTGTCTGAAAAACTGGAGACCATCGTCACAGACATCAATGACGGATGTGACGAACTTCTGGTGTCCATAGGCGAGTTCAGGCTCCAGTCCCATGAAAAATCCGCCTCAATCGTGGAAACAGGCGCCCTATCCGCCGATATGGTTTCCATGGACGGATCACGCATGGAGACCTATCTGAATAATTTTATCAGGTCAAACAGCTTCATAGAGCTGGCATACGTCACAGACGCCAGAGGCAGACAGGTGTCAGCCAATATCTGGAACAGAAGCGTCAGAGGCGAAAACGACAGAAGCTCCATAGGATCTGACTGGAGCACCAGAGAGTGGTTCAAAAACCCGGCGAAAACAGGCAAAACTTACATCAGCGATATATACAGATCGGTGGCTTCCGGAGGGTTCTGCTTCTCCGTTGCCGTGCCTGTGAAAACACCTGACGGAAACCTGAAAGGAATTTTCGCTGTGGATATCAATTTTGCGGATATGTTAACCATTTAATTATATATTAATCCGTAAACCAACAGTTCACTTTTCAAAAATATTCTGATATATTTAGAAAAGGAGCTTCTATGGATTTTTATGAAATGCTGGCGATGAACTATGACATTATATTCCCGTTCTCTCAGGAGATGGCGGATTTCGTGCTGTCGCTGACACCCGTTGCGGGAAAGATTCTGGATATCGGCAGCGCCACCGGAAAATATATCAGTCATTACATAGCGAAAGGGTACAGAGCCTTCGGTCTGGAATACTGTCCGAAGCTGATAGCATATAAAAACAGCACAGTGGTGGGCGACATGAACTCCCTGCCCTTTCAGGAAGGGTTCGACACCGCCGTATGCATGGGCAATACACTTGTCCACGCCGCCAGCTATAAGCATGCTCACAACATCCTGTCCGGAATATACAACCTGCTGGAAAAAGACGGACGGGCGGTGGTACAGATACTGAATTACGAGCGGATACTCCGGCAGAAGCCTATGTTTCTGCCTGCCATAAAGACACCTTCATGCACCTTCGAGCGCAGATATGAATATCACGGGGGCAAGATTCTGTTCACCGGAACACTCACCTCCGGTTCCAGAAAGATGAAGTCAGAGGTCACACTCTGTCCTATCACCCCCAGAGAGCTGATGGACATGTCCTTTGATTCCGGGTTCAGACAGGTGCTGTATTACGGAGGATCGAAGGGAGAAGCGTTCGACATGGACGAGAGCTTCGCCCTGACAGCCGTTTTACAAAAATAAACATGGATTTTTCGCTCCCGGTCAATATCTTTCTAAAAAGAGGTTAGACACATGCGGAAAATGCCCGTTCTCTTCATCGGTCACGGTTCCCCCATGAACATCATCCAGACCAACGCCTATACCGACAGCCTTAAAAAACTGGGTGAATCCCTCCCCGGACCAAAAAGCATATGCGTCTTCTCCGCCCACTGGCAGACATCCGGCACACTGATACACTGCGAGGACACGGCTAAGCAGATTTATGACTTTTACGGTTTTCCGGACGAGCTCTACAACATCGTATATCAGCCGAAAGGGCACAGCGAAACGGCGGTGAGAGCTGCCGGCAGAGCCGGGCTCACCTGTGACGGCTCATGGGGCAGCGACCACGCCGCCTGGAGCGTTCTGAAACACATGTACCCGAAAGCCGACATACCCGTATTTTACATCAGTTCCGATATGACGGCGGATTATCACACTCACTACGAAATATCTTCCAGCCTGAAACCTTTCCGTGAAGAGGGAGTGCTCTTCATCGGCAGCGGAAACATAGTGCATAATCTCCGTGACGCAGATTTTCACAACACGGACGCAGAGCCTGACGAACGTGGGGTTCTGTTCGACCGTCAGATAGAAAAAGCCCTTCTGGAACACGATCACAATATCATAAAAGACCCGATGTCTCTGGGGACATACGTCCGCTACAGCATCCCCACCAGAGACCACTACATCCCCTTTGTCCATGCCTGCGGACTGGCGGATGACACCGATCAGGTATCATTTCCGTGTAGTATTTTTCAAAACAGGTCTGTTTCCATGCGTTCCGTGTTATTTGAGTGACCCATATCCGTTGACAAACGCCGATAGAAAAGTTTTAATTATTTATTATTAATTCACGGTGACATATGGATTTTGAGCTGACGAGGGAATCAAAACTTTTCCTGTTAAAAACCGCTAAAGAGGCCATCCGGTCTAAACTTTTCGGAAACGTTCCCGCTCAGACCGATGCTCCTGAAGAGCTGTCGTTCAACAGCGGGTGTTTCGTGACCCTGCACCTCAGAAAGAGGCTCAGGGGATGTATAGGAAACTTCCGTGAAGATATGAATATCGTGCGGAACGTGGAAGAGATGGCTGTTTCGGCGGCTTTTTCCGACCCCCGATTCGGTCCTGTCTCGCGTGACGAATTCATGATGTGCGACATAGAGATATCCGTCCTCTCCCCCATGACGCCCTGCTCCGCAGACGAGATAAAAGTCGGCAGGGACGGCATCTATATAGTGATGGGCTACAACAGAGGCGTTCTGCTGCCGCAGGTGGCAACGGAACACGGATGGAACGAAACCGAGTTTCTGGAACAGACCTGCGTAAAGGCGGGGCTGGACAGACAGGCATATAGAGACAAAGACGCGAAAATATACAGATTCGAGGCGCTGGTTTTCGGCGCTGACAACCTGTACTAAAGAGGATTGAAATGGAAAAAACTTATGTATGGAAAGTGGGAGGTCCTGCCGGATTCGGCATCACCACTCTGGGTCCTGTTTTTGCCAAGATTCTGAAGGACTGCGGGTTTTACGTCCACGGCTATCTGGAATATCCATCACTCATCAGAGGCGGATACAACAGCTATCAGATGGTTTTCGGAAAAACTCCCGTGAAAGCCCCGAAAAAACGCATTGATTTATACATCGCTCTGGACGATGTCTGCTTCGAAAAAGAAACCTTTGATGACGATACCATCGTGATCGGCGATTTTGACAATCTGAAAAAAGCTGACGGTATCAAAGGCAGGAAGATAAATATTCCGCTGAAAAAGATAGTGGAAGACCTGAACGGAAAAGACATCATGAGAAACACAGCGGCAATGGGAGCTTCCGCCGCCGCTCTGGGTCTGCCGAAAGATGTCATGACCGAAGTGGTGAAGGTCAGCTATCCCGGCAAAATATCACAGCCGAACATAGACGCCGCATGCGCCGGATACGATGCCTGCTCGGCTCACATTCCCCTTGAGATCACAAAAAATGACGCCTGCAAAACAGCCGCCGTAATGACAGGAAACGAAGCTGTCGCCATCGGAGCCATCAGAGCCGGCGTGTCATTTTTCAGCACATATCCCATGACCCCCGCCTCATCCATCCTGCACTATCTGGCGAAAGAAGCCAGAGACTATCACGTCACGGTGAAACACGCCGAAGACGAGATAGCGGGAATCCTGATGGCGATAGGCGCCGCCCACGCAGGCGGAAGAGCCATGACAGGAACATCCGGCGGAGGATTCGCCCTTATGAACGAGGGACTGGGACTTGCCGCCATCACAGAGACTCCTCTGGTGATAGCGCTTTCACAGCGCCCCGGACCTGCCACAGGCATGCCCACATGGACAGAACAGGCGGATCTGAGATACGCCCTGCACGCCTCACAGGGCGAGTTTCTGAGAGCTATCTTCACCCCCGCTGATCTGGACGAGGCATACAGATTCACAGTGGACGCCTTCAACGTGGCTGAGAAATATCAGATACCCGTTTTCGTTCTGCTGGATAAATTCCTTTCCGAGTCTCACTTCATGACGACAGGAATGGACACCAACTACGGCACTATGGACAGAGGAATGATATATGAGGGCGACCCCGAAAAGCCCTTCGACCACTTCCAGAGATACGCCGAAGCGGAAAACGGCGTGTGCAAGCGCCCCATGATGGGAACACCCGGCGGTCTGTTCATAGCCGCCAGCAACGAACACGACAAGACAGGCTTCGTCATAGACACAGCCGACAACAGAATATATCAGACCGACAGACGGTTTAAAAAACAGCCCTTCGTGGCGGCGGAGATGCCCCACCCCTATCTGATAGGCAAACCGGACGCAAAACTCACCTTCGTGTGCTTCGGCTCCATGAAACAGGTGCTCGATGAGGCTATGAAGTTTGACGACAGATTCAACTTCGTCTACTTCCCCGCCGTGCATCCTCTGGACTGGGAAAAGGTGGCAGAACTGCTGAAAGGCAAAAACCTCTGCGCTTTCGAAAACAACAAAACAGCCCAGCTGAAATCGATAATCACAGAGAACACAGGCATAGTGATAGAAAAACAATTTCTGAAATATGACGGACGCCCCTTCTTCACCGAAGAGGTTCTGGAATATGTTAACGAGGTGCTTTGATGAAACCGCTTGATTATAACACAGGAAAGATACCCAACTGGTGCCCCGGATGCGGAAACTTCGCCATCTGGAACAGCATCAAAAAAGCCCTCGCCAATCTGGAAATAGAGCCCAATAAACTCGCTCTGGTATCCGGTATCGGCTGTTCAGGAAAGATGGTTAACTATGTCAGAAGCTACGCCCTGCACGCTCTGCACGGCAGAACACTGCCCATCGCCACCGGAATCAAACTCGCCAATCAGGGCATGACCGTTCTGGTAAACGGCGGTGACGGCGATGGTTACGGAATGGGGCTCGGACACCTGATCCACGCCATCCGCAGAAACATCAACGTGACATACATCGTACACCACAACAAAGTATATGGTCTTACCACAGGACAGGCGGCTCCCACAGCCTTTGAAGGCACTATATCAAAATCAACCCCCTTCGGCGTGGTGGATGCCCAGATCAATCCTCTGGTGCTGGCTATGGCGGCTGGAGCCACATTCGTGGCGAGAGGATATTCCGGCGAGTCAGAGCATCTGACAGACCTCATCATGCAGGGTATCGGACACAAGGGATTCGCCCTGATAGACGTTTTCCAGCCGTGCGTAACCTTCGGCGGAGACTACAAGTATGAGTATTACGATCAGAGAGTCACCAAGATGACAGAGATTCCGTCACCTGACGAGGCCATCCGTCTCGCCACAGACAGCGAAAAACTGTCTCTGGGAATATACAGCAGATACAAACGTCCGCCCTATGAGGACAGACACCCAGAGATCAGCAAAAAGGTGGAAATGAAGGACGTGTCCAAACTCATCTCATCTTTTGTTTAAAAAATTGCGGCGGCATGTAAAATGCCGCCCTACTTAATGCGGCATTTCTAATCCCAGCTTGCTGACCAAATGCCGCCCTACTTATATCTGAGCAGAAACACCCGCCGATAGTAGGGCGGGGTTTTTCAGCTAGCTCGGCACAAAAACGCCCGCCGATAGTAGGGCGGGGTTTTATCACCCCGCCGTTTTTATTGAAAGTTTTTGTCTGACGCTTTTATATACCAAATATATAAGAAGTATTCCTGCGGCAATTCCGTGATATACCGTTCCGCCCTCTTTTTCTCCGCTGAAAGAAGAGGCGAAATGACCTCCGTCAGCGAACAGCATATCTATCACCACAGCAGAAGCCAGCGTAAAAAACATTATCGAAAACAGATAAACCGCCACAGCCTTTTTTCCCAGAAACTGCCTGACGATGTTTATTGTCACAATGTTTGTGGCAGGTGCCGCCGCCAGAAAGATGAACGCCGCCCCGGGAGTGAACCCGGCGAGCACAAGCGACAGAGCCACAGGGATAGCCGACACGGAACAGACATAAAGAGGAATACCCACAGCCAGAGCGGCAAAATATCCCATCCACACCCCGCCTGTCACTCCGCTCATGGTGTCAGGAGTAATCAGCATGGTTATCAGCCCGGCTATCAGAAGCCCCAGAAGCAGAGGGAAAGCCATATCTCCCAGCAGTTCCACAAAAGCATATGAAAATATTGATTTAATCTTCGAAACAACAGTCTTCTTCTCTTCCACCTTCTCTCCGGAACAGCACGAAGACGCACACCCGCATGATTTCTGTTCCTCCGGTTCCGGCGCTTCCTCTCTGTCAAACATATCTGTGAGGGCTCCTGCGACCACTGCGGACAGAAAAGCAGACACCACACGAAAAGCCGTGATGATCCACCCGAAAACGCCGTATGTGGCTATGATGGAGTCAGCGCCTGTCATGGGGGTGGATATAAAGAAACTTGTCACTGCGCCTTTTCCCGCCCCGCTCTTTCTCAGTGACGCCGCCAGCGGTATCACACCGCATGAGCAGACGGGAAGCGGAATCCCGATCACAGCGGCACGCACGGAAGACATCAGCCCCCTGCCGCCAAGATGTTTTTTGATATAGCTGTCAGAGACAAACTCGTGGATTATGCCCGCAGTGAGAAGTCCAACGATAATATACAGAGACATTAGCGAACTTATGTTCCAAACAGACTGAACAAAGGTGTATAATATATTCATAATACTCTCCGGCAATTCATACATAATTGATATGAATATTTTGTTTGATTGTCAAGCTATTTTTTTACAAAACATACCAGCTATTTATGCAGATATTCATATTATAATATATGTTAGGCAGCGAAAAAAAGTTATCGATTAACCTCAACAGGTTAGTATAATTTTTAGCATTCGATAATATTTTTCGTCTTGACATTATTGTTATAAAGTGGAAAAATTTTGTAATGATATTTTTTATCATTTCAAACAGAGGAGGCATTATGAAAACTTTATTGCTGAGCAGAAGGGCGAATCTGCTCCAAGTACTTTTTGCGGCCGCTATGTTCCTGACATTCGGCACAGCGAACGCTCAGGACGCGCTGATGAAAGAGGCTCAGGCTACATTCCAGCCTATCCCCTCAAAAGCACCCGCTATCAAGGGCAACGCAGCCACACCGGTTAAAGTGGAGCTCGGTAAAATGCTCTACTTCGACCCCAGACTTTCAAAAAGCGGATTTATAAGCTGTAACTCCTGCCATAACGTTGGCATGGGCGGTATGGACTATCAGAAAACATCCACAGGACACGGATGGAAACAAGGTCCCAGAAACGCCCCCACAGTTCTGAACTCTGTTTTCAACGTTGCTCAGTTCTGGGACGGCAGAGCGAAAGACCTTGCCGAGCAGGCTAAAGGACCCGTTCAGGCTGGCGTAGAGATGAACAACACACCCGAAAACGTTATCAAAACACTCAACAGCATGCCTCAGTATGTCACTATGTTCAAACAGGCTTTCCCCAAAGAGAAAGACCCGGTGACATTCGACAACATGGCAAAAGCTATCGAAGTTTTCGAGGCAACACTCATCACTCCCGATTCCAGATTCGACAAATATCTGAAAGGCGACTCAAAAGCTCTGTCAGCTAATGAGAAAAAAGGTCTTAAACTGTTCATGGACAACGGATGTTCCGGATGTCACTCCGGCGTTAACATGGGCGGAGACGGATACTACACAATGGGCGTAATGGAAAGACCCGCAGAAGCCATCATGGCAGGCGACACAGGCAGATTCAAAGTGACAGAGGCGAAAGATGACGAGTTCTCCTTCAAATCACCCTCACTGAGAAACATCGACCTGACACCTCCCTACTTCCACTCAGGCGCTATATGGAGCCTTAAAGAAGCTATTCAGGTGATGAACACCAGCCAGCTCGGATCTAAAATGTCAGATGCCGATCTCGTTCTGGTTGAAGCGTTCCTGAAATCAGCCACAGGTGTTCAGCCCAAAGTTGTTCACCCCGTGCTTCCCGCACCCACAGACGCCACACTGAAACCGGCGCTCGACTAACAAACTCCTAAGGCGGTCTTCTGACCGCCTTTTTTTTCCTTTAATCTTGATTGTCATTTTACAATTCTCTGTATACAATATTACTTATTATTCACTTATTCCCGGAGGACACCTTGAGTATCAGAAAAAAGCTCATCAGCGTTGTTATCATCATCAATCTTCTCATAATCTCTATCTATGTTATGTATGTCGCAGGCATCAAGAAGGAATCCGTTTATCAGAAGATAGACTCCACCCTGCTTGCCGCCGCCGCTTCATCCAAGCCGAATCTGATAAATTATCACTTCAGCATATCCCAGAAAGACCCGTCTGAAGAACAGTATAAAAAACTGCTTCTGGCGCAGGGCGATGCGGCAGAGATATGCGGAGTTGAGTTCATATACTCCGCCATTAAAAAAGACGGTAAATTCTATTTCACCTCTGATTCCGCCTCTGAAGAAGACTTTAAAACAGGCGACATCAGCGAATATATGTCTGAATATGAAGACGCCAGCCCGAAAATGGACGAGGCGCTCTCCTCTTCACAGCCCCAATATGACGAATACACCGATGAATGGGGCGCTCACCGCTCTATCTTTCTGCCTCTGGGCACCATAGGCGGGCATCAGGCGCTGATAGGCGTGGACTATCCCATGACAGAGCTGAAGTCAGAAATCAGAAGCGCTGTTCTGGGCGCTCTGTGGCGGGGCGGTCTGCTCTTCGTCCTCAGCACAGCCGCTTTCGTGGTTCTTTTGAACCCCATAATATCAAACGCCCAGAAGCTGATAAGCAGACTGGAAAATATGACTAAAAGCGGGCTCGATCTCACATCGAAAGTAGAGATTTCTTCCGGAGACGAGTTCGGACGTATAGCAGAGAAATTCAACCTGTTCGTGGACACCACCAGAGCCTCTCTTTCTGATATCATGGCGCAGGTGGACATAATATCCCGCTCCGGATACACTCTGGAAAACAGCGTGAACGATATATCATCAGGCATCAGCACACAGGCGCTGGAGGTGGAAGACCTGCGCATATCCATAGACGAGATGAACGGCAGTATCAGCCAGATAGCCGGAAACTCCGTGGAGACATCCAGAAAGGCTTCCGAGACTCTGGATATAACCAACAACAGCAAATCATCAGTGCAGATAACCATAGATCAGATAGGCGATATAGCCGACAGTATTGAACAGAACCTTCAGTTCATAGAACGCCTGCGCTCATCCGCAGACGCCATCGGCTCTATCAGCAGTGTTATCAACGACATAGCAGACCAGACAAACCTTCTGGCGCTGAACGCCGCCATAGAAGCCGCCAGAGCCGGAGAACACGGCAGAGGATTCGCCGTGGTGGCTGACGAAGTGCGCAAGCTGGCGGAAAAAACACAGAACTCGACCAAAGAGATATACAGCACCATAAACAGCCTTCAGACAGAGATGCAGGGAATAGTGGAGAACTTTCACGAGACCACTCAGAAGTCGGAGAAGGGAAAAGAGATAGCGGACATCATAGGCGTGAGCATCGACACCATAGCCGAGCACACGACCACCACGGCAGACATGATAACCCAGATAGCCGCCGCCGCGGAACAGCAGTCTTCATCCACCACTGTCATATCCGACAAGGTGAACAACATAAACGAGATAGCCCATAGAAACAGTGACGACCTGAGCAACATCAGCAGTTCGGCTGTGGAGCTGAACAACGTTGTGACCCAGCTGAAAAAAGCCGTATCAGTTTTCAGGATATAAAAAAAGCGGGAGTTTTTCTCCCGCTTATTTTTTTATAAAGCGTTGTGGGGTCTTTTGCCTTCGAACACCGTCAAAACACTGTCGCAGCAGAGAGCACCCATCGCCTTTCTGGTGTCTGTGGTTCCGCTCCCTATGTGGGGCAGCAGTGTCACATTATCCAGCTTAAGAAGCCTCTCCTCAATCTTCGGCTCAAACTCATAAACATCGAGCCCGGCGGCAAAAATCAGCTTCCGCTCCAGAGCATCAGCCAGATCAGCCTCTTTTATGATCTCTCCCCTGCCTATGTTCACCAGCACGGCGGTGCGCTTCATCTTTTTAAAAGTATCCAGAGTAAATTTATGCTTAGTCCCTTCATTCGCCGGAGCGGTGATTATCACAAAGTCGCTTTTGGTCACCAGTTCATCGAAATCAGCCATCACGGCTCCTGTCAGAAGCTCCTGCTGAAACTTTCTGGTTCTGGCGCAGTACATTATGTTCATATTGAACCCTGACGCCATCTTTGCTACAGCCTGACCTATGCGCCCGAAGCCGAAAATACCGATGGTCTTGCCATAGAGATCGACACCCAGCATCATGTCCGATTTCCAGCCGTGGAATTTTCCGTCACGGGTGAACTTGTCCGATTCCACCACACGTCTGGCGGACGCCATTATCAGAGAGAATCCCAGCTCTGCTGTGGCCTGTGTCAGAACATCCGGCGTGTTGCACACGGTTATCCCCCGTTCTTTGGCGTATGCCACGTCTATATTGTTATAGCCCACGGCATAGTTGGCTATCACTTTCAGCTTTCCGCACTGATTCATCACATCCGCTGTTATCTTGTCTGACAGCATGGAAATAACAGCGTCACAGTCCTTCAGACGGCTGATGAGGTCATCCGGAGAAAGTGCCTTGTCTGTGTTGTTATAGTCCACTTCATGCCCCTTCAGATGCCCCATAACATCATAAGGAAGTTTTGCGGTAATCAATATTTTCATGTTTCACCTCACACCGCATATTACTACTTAAAAAATGATAATCAACTTGAAAAAAAGCCTGATAAAGTACATAATGTTGATTCTATATTCCGCCTCCCTTTTATAAAACATTTGCCTATGTCGCAAATGTTTCTATTCCCAGCTTGCTGGAAAATGGAGGCTGGGAGGGATTTTCTCAAGAAATCTCCCCTACCCCCTCTTTGAAAAAGAGGGGAACAAATACACAGAGGTACGAAAGTGTCAGAAACTGTCTCAAAACAGGATGTATTACACATCGCCACCCTCGCCAGACTCAAGTTTGACGATGAAACGGCGGAAAGATTCAAAAACGACCTGAACAATATCCTCGGATATATCGATAAGCTCAATGAGCTGAACACCGACAATATAGAGCCCACATCCCACGCTCTGGACGTATACACCGTCACCAGAGAGGACAAGGCGGCAGAATCACTGTCCAATGAGGACGCTCTGAGAAACTCCGCAAGCACAGAGAACGGATGCTTCCGTGTGCCCAAAGTGATAGAGTAAGGGGGCACGCATGAACATACTGGGAAAAAACCTCAAAGAACTCTCCGAATCTCTGAACAAAAAAGAGATATCTTCAGCGGAACTGACACAGTTCTATCTGGACAGAATAGCGAAATATGACGGCGAAATATGCGCCTATAACTATGTGAACCCCAACGTTCTGGAGCAGGCAAAAGCCGTGGACGCAAAAAGGGCGAAGGGCGAAGCACTGCCCACATACGCCGGAATCCCCATGGCTCTGAAAGACCTGATAATTCAGAAGGATATGCCCGCCACATGCTCTTCCAAGATTCTGGAGGGATTCATTCCCCCGTTTCAGGGCACAGCGGCAGGTCTTCTGGAGGAAGCGGGTTTCCTGTGTCTGGGCAAACTCAGCATGGACGAGTTCGCCATGGGCTCATCCAACGAAACAGCCTATTATAAAAAAACCAGAAACCCGTGGGACACAGCAAAAGTCCCCGGCGGATCATCAGGCGGCTCAGCGGCTTCTGTGGCGGCCGGACTCACCACATTCGCTCTGGGGAGCGACACAGGCGGATCTATCAGACAGCCTGCGTCTCTGTGCGGTATAGTCGGCATGAAGCCCACATACGGCAGGGTATCACGTTTCGGGCTCATCGCCTTCGCCTCTTCGCTGGATCAGATCGGTCCTATGACATCGACTATGTACGATAACGCCGCAATCCTGAGCGTCATCGGAAAATATGATAAAAAAGACTCCACATGCTTCAACACACCGGAAGTTGACTATACTAAATACCTCACAGGCGATGTGAAGGGAATGAAGATAGGCGTTCCGAAAGAATATTTCGCCGAGGGCATCACACAGGAAGTGAGAGATGCCGTGAACGGCGCTATCAAAGCCTATGAAGCCATGGGTTGCGAGATAGTGGAAATAAGCATGCCCCACACAGAGTATGCGGTAGCCACATATTACATCCTCGCCACTGCGGAGGCGTCCAGCAACCTGGGACGCTATGACGGCATCCGTTTCGGATACAGAGCTGAGGCGGACAACCTGAAGGATATGTACTACAACACCCGTTCAGAAGGTTTCGGAGATGAGGTGAAACGCCGCATCATGCTCGGAACATACGTTCTGAGCGCCGGATATTATGACGCTTATTACATCAAAGCACAGAAGGTGAGAACACTCATCAAGCAGGACTTTGTTCAGGCTTTTGAGAAGGTGGACGCCATAATATGCCCCACTTCTCCCACCACGGCCTTCAAGTCAGGCGAGAAGATGAACGATCCGCTCCAGATGTATCTGAGCGACATCAACACCATCTCGCTGAACCTCTACGGCGGATGCGGACTGTCCATGCCTTGCGGATTCGACAAGGACGGCATGCCCATCGGCGTACAGCTTCTGGGAAAATATTTTGACGAAGGCAGGCTTTATAACCTCGCCTATGCTTACGAACAGCAGGCAAAACTGCCCGTTATGCCCGAAAAACTGAAATAAAAAATCCACCCCAGCCCTCCTTTGAAAAAGGAGGGGGCTCCCCCTTTTCCAAAGGGGGAAAAAGGGGGATTTCTTAAAAAAGGATATAGATGATGAGCTACGAACCAGTTATCGGACTTGAAGTCCACGTTCAGATGTCAACGGACAGCAAGATTTTTTGCACATGTTCAAATAAATTCGGCTCAGACCCGAACACTAACGTATGCCCCGTGTGCCTCGGCATGCCCGGCGTTCTGCCAGTTCTCAATGAGAAGGTGGTGGATTTCACGGTAAAAGCCGGTCTGGCGCTGAACTGTCAGATACGCAACAAGAGTGTATTTGCCAGAAAGAACTATTTTTACCCCGACCTGCCCAAGGCATATCAGATTTCTCAGTATGAACTGCCCATCTGCGAGCACGGTCACATAGACATTGAGCTGGAAGACGGCACAACAAAGCGAATCGGCATCACCCGCATCCACATAGAAGAGGACGCAGGAAAGCTGAACCACGAGGCTGACGCCAGCCTTGTTGACCTGAACCGTACCGGAACACCTCTGATGGAGATTGTTTCCGAGCCCGACCTCAGAAGCGCGGAGGAAGCGAAAGCCTATCTGCAAAAGCTGAAAACAATTCTGGAATATGTTGAAGTGTCCGACTGCAACATGGAGGAAGGCTCCATGAGATGTGACGCTAACGTATCCATCCGCCCCGACTCCAACGCACCTTTTGGCACTCGTGCAGAGATCAAAAACGTAAACTCTTTCAGAAACGTGGAAAGAGCTATCAAATATGAGCAGAAGAGACAGGAAAAGGTACTGAAAGAAGGCGGAAAGATAGTTCAGGAGACACGCCTCTTCAACGCAGACACAGGCGTCACAGCCAGTATGCGCGGAAAAGAGGATGCCCACGACTACAGATATTTTCCGGATCCCGACCTTGTGCCTGTGGTTCTGGAGAACAAATTTATCGATGATATCAGAGCATGGATGCCTGAACTGCCGGATGTGAAAAAAGAGCGTTTTATGAAAGAATACGCCCTCTCCGCTATAGACGCTGAGTTTCTGGTATCTGTGAAGGCATACGCCGAATATTTTGAGCAGGCGGTGAAAGCCCATAACAACCCCAAAGGCATATGCAACTGGATAATGGGCGAGCTGATGCGCAGGCTGAATGACAAACAGTGCGCCATAAACGAGGCTGGCGTTACACCTGAAAACCTCGCTGAAGTGGTTAAGCTGATAGACGAAGGCAAGATAAGCGGAAACATAGCCAAACAGGTCTTTGACGAATGCGCTGAAACAGGCAAGAAACCCGCTGATATCGTTTCGGCAAAAGGTCTGGTACAGAACAGCAACGAAGATGAGCTGGAAGCCATCGTGAAACAGGTTCTGGAAGCTAACCCCGCAGAAGCCGAAAGATATAAAAACGGCGACCAGAAACTTCAGGGATTCTTTATGGGGCAGATTATGAAAGCCTCTAAAGGCAAGGCAAACCCCGGAGTTGTTGCGCCTCTGCTGAAGAAACTGACAAGCTGAGAAGATTGCTTTTCTTTTCGTCATTGCGAGGAATGAAATGACGAAGCAATCTCAAACATATATTGAGGTTATGACATGCTGGAAAAAATAGACCACATCGGCATCGCCGTAAACAATCTGGAAGAGGCTGTGAAATTCTATACAACTATGGGCATCAAGCCTAACCACTTCGAAGAAGTGGAAAGCCAAAAGGTAAAAGTTGCCTTCATCAAGGTAGGCGAGAGCAACATTGAGCTTCTGGAGCCCACCAGCCCCGAAAGCCCCATCGCCAAATATATCGAGAAAAAAGGCGAAGGCATACACCACATAGCCTATGCGGTTGCCAATATTGACAAGGCGCTGAAAAAGCTGAAAGAGGACGGCGCAAAGCTCATTAACGAAGAGCCTATGGACGGAGCCCACGGAAAGAAAGTGGCGTTCGTTCACCCGAAATCAGTGAACGGAGTGCTGACAGAGCTCTGCATGGACGCATGTTCCTGCGATTGCGAACACTAATAAACTAGAAAGGCGGTCAAATGACCGCCTTTTTTATTGATATATTTACGTCATTGCGAGCCTGCTGTAGCAGGCGTGGCAATCTCATGAGATTGCGTCGTCACTACGTTCCTCGCAATGACAAAACAGTTTTTATCTATCCTCAACAGGTTTTTCAGGTCCTTTCAGTTCATACTGCATAAAGGTCAGATCGAGCCATCTGCCGAACTTAAACCCTGCCTTTTTCACTGTGCCGCAGTCTTTGAACCCCAGCTTTTTATGCAGTAAAATGCTGGCTTCGTTGTCCGCGTCTATTCCAGCCACCATAGTGGCGAGCCCCTGCCCGTCCGCAATCTCTATAAGCCTTTTAACAAGCTGGGACGCTATGCCCCTGCCTCTGAAATCCTTATAAACGTAAACGGAATGTTCCACGGTGTATTTGTATGCCGGAAAAGCTCTGAATGTGCCGTATGCGGCGAATCCCGCCACAGTTCCGTCCACATCGAAGACCAGAACGGGAAAACCGTCTTCCCTCTTCTTTTCGAACCATGCGGTTCTGTCCTCAAGAGTTGCCGGTTTATATGCGTAAATAGCGGTGGTATTCAGCACGGCATCGTTAAAAATCTCCAGAATAGCGGGAATATCTTTTAACTCAGCCTCTCTTATCATATAAAGAAGTCCAGAGAGGGGACTTTTTTGATACGCCCTATCCTGGCGGCATAGCTGAAATATTTCAGCAGTCCCTGAATATGAGCCTCTGTGAGGTCATAATTGATGATCTCCCAGTAATCTATGATCTGTTTGGTGGTAAGCCCTTTCATCTGATAGTGATCGATCAGAGCGGCAAGGTTGGTCTTGCTGTCCTTCTTAATCATATCCAGTGTTTTGGTAAACTCCAGAACCTCTTCTCTATCCTTGTCCGCCTTCTCCTTGCGGATTATCCACAGAGCAAAGACAAAGGGAAGCCCGGTGAACTCGTTCCAGAGAGTGCCGAGGTCATAAATATATTTTGATTTATCATTGTAATAGCCGAAAAGCGCAGTATCACCGATGTATACCTTCGCTTTGGCGTTGGGGTTTTCCTTGGTAAAGCTAGGAGTGATGCCGTATCTCTCACGCATGAGAATCTCAAAAAGAACTATGGACGTGCCGGATTCCGATGTCAGAAATACTTCCTCTCCGCCCAGTTCCTCTATGGGAACATCGGAGAACAGAAGAACGCTCTGCACCTCGTGTATCGAGCTTATGGATATATTTGGGATGATGTAGTAGTTCTCGGGGTTTCTGGCATATTCTATACAGCTGCACGGCGACAGGTCTATGACGCCCTCACGGATGGCGGTGTTCAGGTACGAAGGCACGCCCTTCACCAGATTGAACCCGCTCAGTTTTTGCAGATGGTGGAATATGGGATATACGTTGGCGTAATCTATCTGACCTACATTAAGCATAAATCTCTCCGGTGTCCGCCCCGCCCCACTCTGCGTCCAGCCCGTCAAAATCACGCCTGCGCAGGATATCGAATCCCACCAGAGCGGCGGCATTGGACAGGTTCAGGCTTCTCACCTTTCCCGTGGTGGGGATGCGGTAAAGAAAATCCCTGTATTTTCCAGAAACCCACTCGGGAAGCCCGCTGGTCTCCCTGCCGAATATCAGCATCAGATCTCTGTTTTCGTGCGGAATGGCGGTGTAGTTGTTTTTTCCGAATTTGGATAAAAAGGCGTATGGAAATTTTTCCATCGGATATTTTATGAAAAATTCGTCTATGGTATCAATGACCTCTAGGTCAACATTCTTCCAATAATCTAACCCGGCTCTCTTAACTGCCTTATCGTCAATGGAGAAACCAAGCTGACCCACCAGAATCAGCCGGCTGTCGGTAGCCACGCTGAAACGACCTATGTTGCCTGTGTTCTGCGGTATCTCCGGCTCGAAAAGGACAATATTCAGACCTGTCCGGCTCATGTCAGTCTGCGGGGATCTCTACTTTGTCGCATCCGCCCCAGATGGACTCAAGGTTGTAGTACATTCTTTCGTCTTTGCACATCAGATGCACCATCACCTCGCCGAAATCAAGGCATATCCAGCGTGAGCGTCCCTGACCTTCCACGGCGAACGGGCGTGTGCCTTTCTCTTTCATCTTGTCCAGAATGTATTCAGCGATAGCGTTAACGTGGGGCTCGGATGTGGCTGTGCCTATGACTATATAATCGGTCACGCTGCTTTTGGGTCCCACATGAAAGCAGACCATGTCCTCGGTTTTTCTCTCTATCATCTCTTTCATTATATTTTCAAGAAGTTCAATCATTTATCTCCCCTATAGAGTCGGTTTTGCTCGATGTATTCATAAACACCGTCCGGCAGATTCGCCTTACGGTAGCTCTCTTCAACTATATCTCTGATCTCTGTGCTGGATATGTCCACTTCGCTCATCTTGTGCAGGATTATCTTCCCGCTCTTTTCGTCTTTAAACTCTTCCACGGGTACCACTTTTTCAAGAAGCGCCTGCGGAATAGTCTTCAGCAGATCGTCAAAGCTCATCATCGACCTGCTCACCACAACGAAGTTGGCATAGTCGAACAGCTTCATATAATCATACCATTTGCCTATGGTGGCGAAAATATCTGTGCCGCAGGCAAAGAAAAGCTCTTCATCCGGAAACATCTCTCTGAAATGTCTCAGGGTTTTCAGAGTATAAGATGTGCCTTCGGCGTTTATCTCAAAGTCGGAAACGACAAATTTGCCGCCCATTCTGTCGGCGACCAGCTCGGTCATCTTCAGACGCAGTTCAGGACCGATGATGCCCTCTTTCTTGTGCGGCGGAACCTTAGACGGGATCAGATACACGGTATCGAGAGCCAGTCCCTCGGCAACACTCTCTGCCAGCGCCACATGACCTATGTGTATGGGGTTGAACGTACCCCCGAAAAGTCCTATGCGCACCTTATTTTATCTGCCCGTGACCATAGATTCTGTACTTGGTGGTTGTCAGGTCGTCTGCGCCCATGGGTCCTCTGCAATGCAGTTTTTGGGTGCTGATGCCTATCTCGGCGCCGAGTCCGAATTCCCCTCCGTCTGTCCAGCGTGTGGAGGCGTTGACATACACAGCCGCGGCGTCAACCCTGTCCAGAAACATTTCGCTGTTGGTATAGCTTTCGGTCACGATGCTCTCTGAGTGCTGAGAGCCGTATTTATTTATGTGCGCCACTGCCTCGTCCAGATCCTTCACTATTTTTATAGAGAGGATATAGTCCAGATATTCTGTCGCCCAGTCTTCGTCTGTGGCGGGCACGCATTTTATTATCTTCTGAGTCTTTTCACAGCCTCTCAGCTCCACGTTGTATTCAGCATAGGCTGTTTCCAGCTTTTTCAGGACTGTTCCGGCTATTTTTTCATTCACCAGCAGAGTTTCCATGGCGTTGCACACGCCCACTCTCTGGCATTTAGCGTTAACGGCTATGGCTACCGCCATATCCATGTCGGCGAACTCGTCTATATATACATGACAGATACCCGCGTCATGCTTAACCAGCGGGATAAGAGAATGTTCTGTGCAGAACTTTATCAGCGAATCCCCGCCTCTGGGTATCATAATGTCGATATATTCCTTCGCCTTGAGCATCTCCATAACCAGCGCCCTGTCGGTGTCTTCTATGATATTCACGGAAGCCTCCGGCAGACCGGAACCCTTGAGAGCCTCTTTTATAACCCTGCCCAGGCAGATGTTGGAATGGATAGCCTCTTTGCCGCCTTTCAGTATGGACACGTTGCCAGATTTCAGGCACAGAGCGGCGGCGTCTATGGTTACGTTGGGGCGAGCCTCGAATATGATGCCCACAACTCCCAGCGGAACTTTTACTTTGGTGATATAGAGCCCGTTGGGGCGTTTGTATCCGTCCACGATTTTGCCCACGGGGTCTGTCTGGGCTATGATTTCGTGTACGGCGGTTATCATGCCGTCTATACGTTTGTCATCCAGCATGATGCGGTCTATGATTCCCTGAGAAATACCTCTCTCTTTGGCATATGCCACGTCTTTGGCATTCTCGGTCTTTATAAGCTGACGGTTTTTATCCAGCAGTTCGGCTATTTTCGCCAGAGCCTTGTCCTTAACAGATGAATTAATGTTCATAAGTTCATATGACGCTTCTCTGGCTGCTTTGAACATATTCTCAAGCATATCTTTAGTCTCCGGTGACAGCGGTTATAACCAGATCGTCTCTGTGGATGATCTCGTCAGTAAACTTATAACCTAAAATATCAAATATGTCAGAGGTTTTTTTACCTTTTATCTTTTCAGCGTCCTCGCTGGTGTATCTTACCTTGCCTCTGGCTATCTCTTTTCCGTCCGGGTCATACACCGCCACAACATCGCCTATCTCGAAATTGCCTTCTATATCAGTAATTCCGGAGGGGAGAAGCGACTTTTTCTTGTGTATGAGAGCGTTCACCGCCCCGTTGTCCAGATGTATAGCGCCCATAACCCCGGCGGCGTAAGCTATCCAGTGTTTTTTTCTGTTGAACGGATCCTCGATGTGGCTGAAAAATGTGCCGACATCTTCGCCGTTCAGAAAAGCGGACATGGTTTCCGGATTGCGTCCGTTGATTATGCCAACGTAGCACCCGGCGTCCAGAGCCTTTGAAGCGGCTTCCAGCTTGGATTTCATTCCGCCGGTGCCCACACCGGAAACGGAACACCCTGCCATGTTATAAAGCTCTTCATTGATATATTTCACTTCGCCGATGCGTCTGGCATCGCTGTTCTGTGAAGGATCGCTGTCATAGAGTCCGTCCACGTCAGACAGGATCAGGAGCATATCAGCGCCTATCAGACCGCCCACCAGAGCGGACAGGTTGTCGTTGTCGCTGAAATTCTCAATATATTTGAGCTCTTCTATAACCACAGAGTCGTTTTCATTTATAATAGGCACAACGCCCATCTCCAGCAGCCGCCTGATGGTGTATCTGGCGTTCAGATACCTTCTGCGGTTGGCGAAATCATCTTTTGTGATGAGTATCTGGGCGGGAATAACGCTGTATTTCTCGAATTCTTTGTCATAATACCAGATCAGCC
Source organism: Deferribacterales bacterium (assembly GCA_050251875.1). GTDB lineage: Bacteria > Chrysiogenota > Deferribacteres > Deferribacterales > Geovibrionaceae > Seleniivibrio. The sequence continues at coordinate 52,637 of JBFWMA010000006.1, forward strand.
TCGCCTGTCCAACGGCGGCGCAAGCCTGACGGTCGATGATATTCTGAGGGCGTGAGTCATAGCCCAATATCTTAAAACCAGCGCCCACAGCGCCTGAGGAAACTATTACGATGTTGTTGATGCTTTTCTTGAGAGTGCAGATCTTTTCAACGAAAGACGAGAGGAATTCGAGGTTTACCCCTTTATCCTTCTGAGTAAGGATGTTACTTCCGACCTTTACAACAAGTGTGTTTATGTGGGGTAATTTTCTCATTTTATTAAAAAAAAATGGCAGGGGTAGAAGGACTCGAACCCTCAATACACTGGACCAAAACCAGTTGCCTTACCACTTTGGCTATACCCCTGCAAAGCAGAACGGGATTATTATGGAAAACAGGTGACATGTCAAGAACTTTTTTACATTTTTTTATCCGGTTATTTTCAGTCAATAAATATTGTTGCATTACATAATTTTGAGAGGTATATTGACACTAATAGCATCTTATTAATATGATTTAGAAGGAGACAAGATGAAGGTTACCAGAGCTAGCGATTATGCCATCAGAGCGCTGATCCATATGGCACACAAACCTAACGGCACCACGTTTATGCGTTCAGAACTGGCACAGGAGTGTGATATTCCGGACAGCTTTCTTGGCAAGATCCTGCAAAACTTAGCCAAGTCAGAAATCCTTACTTCTGAGCGTGGGAAAAAAGGCGGATTCAAAATCTCTAAAGATATCGCCACCATCACTGTATATGACATCATTACAGCTATAGAGGGTGAGCTGAGTCTTAACAAATGTATCTTCGATGAGGAATTCTGTAATCTGGTACATTCCTGCACCGCTCATGTAATGTGGGCAGATATTCAGGAAAAACTTGTCGGAATGCTCAAAAGTTATTCACTTGCGAATTTGGCTGAAAAATACTGAAAGGTTTTTGCGTTAAAAGCCTGTTCACCACAGGCAGTTCCCACTAAACTCACCATCGGTTAATTTTTAAGCTCATTGCCCGATAGAACATCTGTTCTATTTTTAATGACTAAAATTACTTTTTATTACGAGTGAGTTAGTAGAACATCAATGAGTTACAGGATTTAAAGTTTATTACAATTCAGTCTTTACAAACTCATTTGTTGCATATAACATTACAAAATTAATTCACAATTTTCGGAGGATATATGAGTGCTAAGGAGATCGAGAAAGTGCTTTCTCGTGAGCCGGAATTAAGCTCCAACGCTATCACCGTTCTGGAAAAAAGATATCTCAAAAAAGACAACGACGGCAAACCCATAGAAAAACCCATAGAAATGTTCCGCAGGGTTGCCCTTAACATAGCAGAAGCCGACAAACTGTACGATAAGAACGCTGATGTTCTGGCAACGGCCAAAACTTTCTATGATCAGATGGTTACTCTGAGATTCCTCCCCAACTCTCCCACGCTAATGAACGCCGGACGTGAGCTCCAGCAGCTCGCCGCTTGTTTCGTTCTGCCAGTGGAAGACTCTCTGGAAGGCATTTTCGAAGCGGTCAAAAACACCGCTCTCATACATAAATCAGGCGGCGGCACAGGTTTTTCCTTCTCCCGTCTGCGTCCCAAAGATGACGTGGTAAAAACAACGAAGGGCGTTTCCAGCGGTCCCGTATCATTCATGACCGTTTTTGACGCAGCCACAGAAACCATAAAACAGGGCGGAACCAGACGAGGCGCCAACATGGGCATCCTGCGCGTGGATCACCCGGATATTATGGATTTCATCTATGCTAAAGAGGACAAATCAAAACTCACTAACTTCAACCTCTCCGTGGGCATCACAGAAAAATTCATGCAGGCCGTTCTTTCTGACGGCGAATATGAGCTGATTAACCCCAAAACCAAGAAACCCGCCGGCAAAAAGAAAGCCAAAGATGTTTTTGATAAAATGGTTCAGCTCGCATGGGAAGGCGGAGACCCCGGTATCGTATATCTGGATAGAATCAACGCCGAAAACCCCACACCCAAAGAGGGCGAGATGGAGAGCACAAACCCCTGCGGCGAGCAGCCTCTTCTTCCCTATGAATCATGCAACCTCGGCTCTATCAACCTCGGAAAATACGTTAAAGACGGCAAAATAGACTGGACCGAGCTGGAAAACACCATCACTGTCGCTGTTCATTTTCTCGACAACGTAATCGACATGAACAAATACCCGATCCCCGAAATTGACCGCCAGACAAAAAGAAACCGTAAAATCGGTCTCGGTCTGATGGGCTGGGCGGATATGCTGGCTCTCATGGCTATTCCCTATAACACAGAAGAAGCCACTAAGCTGGCGGAAGACGTGATGCAGTTCATCCGTGACACAGGACGTAAGAAATCAGCCGAACTGGCGCAGATCAGAGGCGATTTCCCCACTTTCAAAGATTCAATATTCCCCGGACTGGGATTCAAAAATATGCGTAACGCCACCATAACAACTGTTGCGCCCACCGGAACCATCTCCATCATCGGAGGATGTTCCAGCGGTATCGAACCCTTCTTCGCCATCGCTTTCTACAGACAGGTAATGGACAACAACAAACTCGTTGAAGTCAGCCCCGTCTTCAAAGACGTAGCGAAAAAAGAAGGATTTCTCACACCCGAGCTTCTGGAGCAGGTAGCCGACACAGGACATGTGCACGGTGTGGATTCTGTGCCCGAGAAATGGCAGAACGCCTTCGTCACAGCGCACGATATCACTCCCTTCTGGCACACACGCATGCAGGCGGCTTTCCAGAAATTCACCGACAACGCCGTGAGCAAAACAGTTAACTTCCCCAACGAGGCGACCATAGACGATGTCCGCAAGACATATCTGCTGTCATACAACCTCGGATGCAAGGGAACAACAATATACAGAGACGGAAGCCGTACAGGTCAGGTTCTTAACGTGGGAACAAAAGACAAAGAGGCAGAAAAAACAATTTCTCAGGAGCCTTGCGTTTTCACCCCCAGACCCAGACCGAAAGTCCTCATCGGACAGACTGTGGAAATGATGACCGGCTGCGGAAAACTCTATGTGACAATAAACCAGGATGAAACCGGAAAACCCTTCGAAGTCTTCACATCAATGGGTAAAGCCGGCGGATGCGCGCAGAGCCAGTGCGAGGCTATCGGACGTCTGATCTCCATAGACCTCAGAAGCGGCGGCGATCTGGACCGTATCATAAAACAGCTCAAAGGAATCAGCTGTCACATGAGATACGGATTCGGTCCCAACACTGTGCTGAGCTGTTCTGACGCTGTCGGAAAGGCTCTGGAACAGGCTTGCAACGCTCAGACAGAGATAAAAGTGAGCGGAAAAAAGGACGACAGCATCACAGTGGATAAACTGCTGGAATCTGCCGACCACGGCGAGCACATAGTGAAAAACGGAGCATGCCCCGACTGCGGCGGTCCCGTGGAACACGTTGAAGGATGCGATATCTGCTATTCATGCGGATATTCACACTGCTCATAACAAACCAACGACCGGGCAGACAGCGATGTCTGCCCTTTTTGTTTCTAAGGTAAAAAACCGTGAAATACGACATAGATATACTCATTCCGGCATATAAACCGCAGTTCTTCCGCCAGTGTCTGGAGAGCGCCGCAGCGCAGACTGAGGCTGACAATATCATAATCAGCGATGACTGCCCCACAGATGAAATATACGACATAGTAAAATCATTCAGCGACTGCCGTATACAGTATCACAGGAACAGACCGGGGCTCGGTCTCCTGCAAAACCACATGAAGCTGGTGACTCTGTCACACGCTAAGTGGCTGAAATTTCTGGACGATGACGACTATCTGACTGAAAACTGCTTACAGGAGCTGAAAGCATGCGCCGACAGCTCTGAAGACACTGTCATAGCCTTCTGTGATATGAAAAATATCACCACTGACGGGCAGATAAAGCCGTCATACTCTAATTTTTCTAATGTCATGACAGGCGAGGAATACCTTTTCACGCATTATCTGAAAGCTCCTATAACAGTCTTCACGAAGATGCTGATAAGATCAGACATTATGTTAAACATAATCACTCACACTGACCTTCCGGTTAATATGATCAGTCTGGACGAACTGACGGGGCTGCTGGCTATTCAATCCGGCAGTCTGACATACACAGATAAGACATGCGTTTATCACAGGCTGAATCCGGCAGGCTTCTCAAAAGCGGTGGACGCCGGTCTGCTTTATGATGACACCAGCTATATCACAATACCATTCATGACGATGGCGGACGCTTTTCCCCACCGGAAAGCGGATGTTGAATCGCTCTATCAGACCATGCTGAAAAAGAATTTCCGTGGGTCATACATAAAACTTCTGGAAAGAAACGGCAAAAAGGATTTTTACGAATTCTTTAAACGATGCAGGATGATATCCCCATCTGCGGCGTATATGGCTCTTCTGAACTCACGCACGGTAAAAAAACTGATAAAAAACATTTTTCGCTGATGACCACCTACCAGAAATGGTATATTATAAAGGTAATCCCGGATGAGTTTTTTTTAAATTTGGGCTAATCCTCCGGGAAATATATCCGATCTATTGTCATATACTTACAGAGGTGCGTTATGAAACCATCTATGGAATTTATGAATAATGTCTACTCTGTGCTGGGACACATAAACGAAAATATAGAGCAGACAAAGGTCTCTATTCTTCTGGAGAAAAAGGTTGAGTCAGGCGGAGAAACCTATAACCTTCTTCTGAAAGGAGAAAAAGACTGCGATGTTTTTACTCTCGCCAGCGAGCTTACAGATGAACAGCTCAAATGGTATGTTTTCGGTCTTGGCGACGGAATGGGACTGAAGCCCGAAATACTTGAGATCGCGTAATACAGGGCAGGGTCTCTTGCCCTTTTTTCTTTTCTGTTGACCTTATCACCCTTAAACTGTAATTTTATCCTAACAGTCTTTCTGACGTGAGTTTTAATATTGAAAATATATCTATTTATAAAATATCTGGCACAATACGGCGGCGCCGAGAGGATATGCTTCCGCTTCGCTGAATATCTGAAAAACAGAGGCGAGGACGTCACCGTTATCTGCGGAAAAAACAGGCTGAAATCAGAATGCCCCTTCCCTTTCACAGAGCTGGGCATAGGCAGGAGCAGATACGCCAGAGCGAAAGATTTTTATAACAAAGCGTCAGCATACGCAAACGATCTGAACGGCGTGATTTTCAGTTTCGAAAAAATGGATAACGCCCACATAATCCGCCCCGGAGGCGGAGTCCACACCATCTTTATGAAGAAATCAACGCTGGGCATGACACCCCTGCAAAAACTGAAAAAAAACATCAAGCGCACTCTCGATCCGGTGAACAGGCTGAACCCTGTGCTGGAACAGAGAGCCTTCTCATCAGATAAACTGAAAACCATAATCGCCATCTCTCAACAGCTGGCGGACGAAATCGCCCTCACCTATCCCTATGCCGCCGCAAAGATTCAGGTGGTGCATAACGGAGTGAGAAAACAGGTCTTCTCCGCCGAAAGACGGAGACAGCTCAGAACCAGAACGGACAACGACACGGTGATAGGCTTCGCTTCCACCAATTTTCAGCTGAAAGGTCTGGCGCCGCTCATAGAATCTCTGGCGCTTCTACCGGAAAGTTTCAGGCTGGTCATCGCCGGGGACAGAAACCCTGATAAATACCTCTCCATGGCGAAGAAACTCGGCGTGGAGAACAGAATAAAATTTCTGGGCAAAGTCACCGAGATGGATAAATTCTATGCCGACACAGATATATTCTGCCTGCCGACCTATTTCGACACATTCGGCAACGTTGTGTCCGAGGCGCTGGCGATGGGAGTACCCTGCTGTGTGTCAAAATACGCCGGAAGCAGCGAGCTGATAAAAGAAGGCGTGAACGGCAGTGTTATCCACGACATCACTCCAGAAAAAATCGCCTCGTCACTGAAAGCCTCGGCGGAGCTGAAAGACTTTGCCGATCCCACTCAGGACGATGATGAGATATTCGAAAAATATCTGGAGATAAGCAGAAAGGTGATATCATGAAATTCCTCGTTATCCAGCTCTATCAGACAGGCGATGTGGTTCTGACGACACACATCCCCAGAGAGCTGAAAAAACTCTATCCGGACGCTCAGATAGATTTCCTGACTTTCTCCGTCAACCGTCAGCTTCTGGAGAACAGCCCGTACATCACGGAGATTCTCACCACCAGCAAAAAAGACGGCATAAAAGGACTGATAAATACCATCCGGCAGATAAGAAAAAACAGATATGACGCTGTGCTCGACCTCCACAACAACCCCAGATCAGGCTACTGCGCTCTGTTCAGCGGTGCGAAATACCGTGTGGGATACGGCAGCACATCCAGAAAATTTTTCTATAACACCCTGCCCCAGAGACTCACAGGCTCAGCAGGAGAAATAAAACTGTCGCTCATTCAGCCTTTTGATAAAAACTTCGACATGACAAAATATTACACCAAACCGGAGATACATCCGGCGCCGGAATATTTTCAGAAGGCGGACGAGGTGCTGAGTGGCTTCGGCATCTCAGACACGGATTTCATGGTTACCATGTCACCTACCCACAAAAGAGCTACCAGACGCTGGACAGCGAGCCATTTTCTGGATACGGCAAAGTATCTGACAGACAAGCATAAAGCGAAAATAGTAATAACATACGGTCCGGGCGAAGAGGACTATATTCAGGAACATTTCTCCGATCTTCCGGAGAACGTTTTTCTGATACCTCCTATGTCCATGGGCGCTTTCGCCGCTCTCATCGGCAGGGCGAAACTGCACATAGGAAACGATTCAGCGCCCCACCACATAGCCACAGCGCAGAATGTGCCGACATTCATCATAATAGGCTCCACCAGCGCCGGATGGGTTTATAACTCGCCGGAACACACATGGGTTTCGCTGGGGATGGAATGTCAGCCCTGCAAAAAGGCGGAATGTAAAATTTCACCGGATATTCCCTGTATGTCCGGACTCACTTTTGATAAGATAAAAGATAAACTGGAGAATTTCATACAACATGCAGTCAAAAAATAAATCAATCCCCGTGCTCTGCTACCACAAGGTATCCTACAATGACGGTATAACTCCCGACAGATTTGAGGAACATCTCGAATATCTGAAAAACAACGGCTTCACGGCTATTTCGGCCAGACAGCTTGTGGATTTCATGGAGAACGGCGCTGACGTGCCGGAAAAACCTGTGGTGCTCACATTTGACGACTGCTTTCTGGACAACTGGGTATACGCCATGCCCATGCTGGAAAAATACGGCTGGAGAGGCGTATTCTTCTGTATAACGGACTTTACCGGAAAAGGCGACACAAGACCTCAAATGGGCTCTGAAAACCTGCCGGAGATCAAGCCAGCCACCGAGAGCTATATAGAGGCGATCAGCGGAGACAAGACACAGTTTCTGAACGAAGCCGAGCTGATCGAGGCGCACAAAAAAGGACACGAGATATACAGCCACACCTGCACCCACATGATGACATTCCGAAATATCAAAAGCCGCGGGGCATATCCCAAGAAATTTCACTGGGGCATGGCGTGGATATACGGCGGAATGCACGAAGGAGACGTTCTGTATCAGAAAGCCTCCGCATATGCCTTTGACGGCGTGAAGCCCGCCGGAGACAGCTTCAGAGCCAGAACCACAAAAGAGCGCTATGACTTCTGTCTGGATGAATATAAACGAAGCCGGAAATATCTGGAAGATCTGCTGGGAGTCAACGACCTCGACATGTTCTGCCACCCCTGGGGCGATTTTGACGATGTGAACACTCAGGCGCTCAGAGACGCCGGATACAAGGCGGCTTTCACTCTGGAGCGTTTCTCCAACTGTGTTGGCGAAGACCCCATGTATATCAACAGGATAGGTGTCGGGTTCAAGACAGAGGTGAAATGGCTGAAGAGCAAACTGAGCATATACAGCAATAGATTCACAGCCAGACTCTTTTTCAAGAAATTCACCAAAAAAGGCGAGATAAACAGAATCCTGTATATCACCGATTCCACAAAATTTTCCAGTGGCGGCATACGCCAGCTGATGTATAACCTCAGAGGACTGTCCGAAATGGGCTTCCGCCCTGTTCTGGTCTGCAAAAAAGACTCAGAGATAGCCGAAATGGGGGCAAAATACGCTGATGTCAGATACGCCGACTTCTCTTCCGTGTTCAGAGCGGCGGATGACGTGAAAAAAGTCATCAGCGAATATAAACCGAACATAATACACACCTATCACAACAAGGCTCACAAAGCCGCCGTGACAGCCAAGATAAAATCCGGCACAAAGGCGAAGCTGTTTGTGAACAGAGGCGTTCTGGCAAAACCCGGAAACCTGCTCTATTACATCAATCCGTTCGTAAACGGATTCACAGTGAACTCTAAAGAGTGCGCAAAGGTGCTGGCGTCCAGATTCATCAATAAGAAAAAGATAAACCTCATACACAACGGCATCGACACCTCTGTTTTCAACCCGAAAGCAGGCACAGGCAAAACCCGTGTGGTCTACATAGGCAACGAGGCTCCGGTGAAGGGATGCGATCTCTTCTATAAGGCGATATCACAGGTGAAAGACGTTGAGTTCCAGCCTGTGGTTATAGGGCTGGCTGAGGCATGGGAAAAGGACGGTGTTATCTCCACAGGCAAGCTGAGAGACGTTCAGAATGAGCTGTTCGAGGGAGATATTTTCGTTCTCAGCTCCCGCTCGGAAAGTTTTCCTAACGTTCTGCTGGAGGCTATGGCGTGCGGAATGGCGGCCGTCTGCTTCGATGTGGGAGCGGTCAGCGAGATAATCGAGGACGGGGTGAACGGATATATAGCGCCTCAGGAGGACACCTCCGCTCTGGCGTCCAGGATAGAATATCTGCTGAAAAATCCCGAAATAAGATCAACAATGGGCAAAAAAAACCGGCAGGATGTCACCCGCCGGTTCTCATATCATTCTAAGTGCGTTAATCTGCTGAAACTTTACAGCGGAGAAACATTCAGAAGTTTCTGAGTGTCCTTCACCAGACTGAATCTGCTGCCGCTGCCGTAGTTCAGGTCGATCTTAGCCGCATAGGGCTTTATATACTCGGCAAAAGCGGTCTTCTCGCCTTTGGGCAGTTTCAGAGGAGGAGATGTAAATGTCAGAGGGTTCAGAAATTTTGAGCCCTGTTTAATGCGGTAGTCAAGGTGAGGTCCGGAAGAAATACCTGTAGAACCCACATATCCTATTGTATCGCCCTGAGATACTTTTGAGCCTTTTCTTATCTTAGCGAATTTTGACAGGTGCAGATAGAGTGTCTCATATCCGTTTGCGTGTCTGATCTTCACATAGTTTCCGTTGAACTGATTGTATTCTCTGTTCAGAACAACTCCTGACGCTGTGGCGTGTATGGGTGTACCCACCGGGGCGGCATAGTCAACGCCGTGGTGAGGCAGATATTTGTTAAGAACTGGATGCAGGCGTCTGCCTGTGTATGTGGATGATATTCTGGAATATTTCAGGGGTGCTTTCAGGAATCCTCTTTTCAGAGATGTCCCGTCCGGTCTGAAATATCCCTTTGTGGTGTCGGATTCATAATACAGACCTCTGATGAGTTTTCCCTGATTTATGAAATCGGCGGCAAGAATTTTTCCGTAGCCGATGAATTTGTCTTTTGCGAATTTCTTCTCAACCAGCATGGTGAATGAGTCGCCCTTGCGCAGAGCGTGGAAGAAATCTATCTCCCATTCGTATATATCCGCCAGAATGAAAGCCAGTTCAGTGTTCTCTCCGGAAGAGGTCACTGCCTCCACCAGACTGGAATTAATAACGCCGGACACCACAGATGTGATGGTGTATACCGGATGCTTAGTCACCTTCAGATTGTAGGCATCGTCCCCCAGCAGATTGATGGAAATATCAGTCAGACTGTTGGGCGAAAGAGTGACGGAAGCGGGAGATATTTTAACCACTGTCCCGATCCTCAGAGTAAAATCCGGAAGAGCTTTTTTAAGATCTTTTTCCAGATTGATTATTTTGGGAGCCGACAGCTTGTCTGAAAAAATAGAGAAAAGGCTTTCACCCGTCTGAACCTTATAGACCTCAGCATTGGCAAAAGCGGACGCGAATGAAAACAAAAGTATGATAACAAATATAAAAAGTTTAGGCGCCTGCTGCATTCTTCCTCCTCTTTCTGTACCAGAGGGTATATCCCCCCACCACAACCGCAAGTAAACACATAGTTATTATAGTAATCGGCCTTAAATTCGATTTAATTAGTTCAATATTATTACCAACGACATATCCCATGACAGCCAGAACAACCACCCATATGCCGGCGCCGAACGAGGTGTAGAACACGAATTTTCCCATGTTCATCCCGGCAAGCCCGGCGGGAAAAGAGATATATTGCCTCACAACTGGAATCAGCCTTCCGGCGAAGGTGGTTATCTCTCCGTGGACGCTGAAATATTTTTCCATCTTATCAAGTTTTTCCGGAGGCAGCAGAAAGAATCTGCCGTATTTCAGCAGAAGTCCCCTGCCCATGTAGACAGCCAGAGCATAGTTAACCAGAGCGCCGATCACAGATCCCGCTATGCCGCTTATCACCACAAGATAGATGTTCATCTGACCCTGAGCCGCCAGATATCCGGCGGGAGGCACAACGACCTCGCTGGGAAACGGAACGAAAGAGCTCTCCAGAGCCATCAGGATAACTATCCCCGCATATCCCATTCCGTCCACGCTGTGCAGGATGAACTGCACAAATGAATCAAGCATTCAGCATATCCTCTGTCATCTCCATCGCCTGTCTGAGAGCGGATTCCGTGGCGCTTCCGGCTATCATGCCCGCCAGAACCTCCATCCGCCTGCTCTCCTCTATTTCAGAAATCTCAGTTTTCGCTATCTCATTATCCAGAGACTTTGTAATGTGAAAGTGTTTCACTCCGGCGCACGCCACAACGGGCAGGTGGGTTATCACGATAACCTGTCTGGACTGCGCCACCCGTTTCAGCTTCACAGCCACCTGTCTGGCGGTCTTTCCGCTGATTCCGGTGTCTATCTCGTCAAAAACCAGAGTATGCACTCTGTCTCTGGAGGCGAACACCTCTTTCATCGCCAGCATCACACGGGATATCTCTCCGCCGGACGCCACTTTCTGGATAGGTCCCGGCTCAAAACCGGGGTTGGTGCTGATATAAAACTCCGCTCGGATACCGGCGGACGCATCTATATCGCCTGTTTCTTCAAACACCACCTTAAAGACAGAGTTCTTGAGCTCAAGTTCACTCAGTCCGGCGATTATTTTATCTTCTATAAAATTTGCTGTTTTTCTTCTCTCGGTGTTCAGGATATCGGCTTTTTTAAGAGCTTCGTTCTTCAGCTTTTCCAGCTCTTTTTCCAAAGCGTCCAGATTGCCCGATCCTGTCTCCATGTCGTCCAGCTTCGCTCTGATCTCCGCACCGTAAGCCGCCACGGAAGCCAGATCCCCGCCGTATTTCTTTATCAGGTTGTTCAGCTTATATTTTCTGTCGATGAGCCTGTTCAACTCGTCCGGGTCCATCTCGCTGCCGTCCGCCACAGACTCGATATTCGCCATGGTGTCGTTCAGCGTATATGTCATCTCAGCCAGAGCGTCCGCCGCCTTCGACAGAACCTCGCTGTATGATGATATGCTGTTCAGGGCTGACGCCGCCGAGGTAATGAGCTCATAGGCGTTCACCTCGCCGTCACGCAGGAGCCCCAGCGCCCGTGAGGAGTTATCCAGTATCTTTTCCATGTTGGACATGACGTTGATCCGGTCTTCGATGCGGATGTCCTCGTCTATGTCTATGCGCAGGGATTCTATCTCGGAGAGCTGGAATTCCAGCATATCTTTCTCCCGCATAACCTGCGCCCTGTCTTTCTTTATGGATTCTATGCGGTTCACCATCGCTCTGTAGGCTTCGTATGATGCCGCATAGCCGTTTTTAGTATTGTCTGATATCAGAGAATCCACGAATGTGATGTGTGTGGCGCTGTCCAAGAGCATCTGGTGTTCGTGCTGTCCGTGGATATCGCAGAAGCTGTTTGTCAGTTCCTTCAGCTGTTCCACGGTCGCCATGCGCCCGTTCACGAATATTCTGTTTTTTCCGGTTTTGTCTATCTCACGGCGGATGATGATGCCGTCAGATGTTTCGAACTGCTCAGCCAGATCGTCCGATATGCCGTCCACAGCGGAGAACTCCGCCTCGACAACAATTTTTTTCTCCGGATCTCTGAACAGTGTGCGGTTGAATCTGGCGCCGAGAACGAGATTAAGAGCGCCGATGAAAACAGATTTTCCGGCTCCGGTCTCGCCGGTGATGATATTAAGCCCGTCAGCGAACTCAACGGAAACGCTCTCTATGACAGAAAGGTTTTCCACACGGAGCATGCTCAGCACTGAACACCGCCCCAGCCGAGTTTTTCCCTGATGAGGGCATAGTAATTTTTGTCCTTAGGCACGATGAGCTGAGTGCAGTTGCTCGCTTTTTTCACCGTGATGGTCTTTTCGGTATCCAGCTGGTGAAAGATCTGCCCGTCATAGGTTATGGACACCCTTTCGCCGTCTGTGTTGATTCTGATCTCAATTTCGCTGTCATCGGAGATGACTATCGGTCTGTTGGAAAGCCCCTGCGGGCAGATGGGAGTGATTATCATGCTTTCGAGGCTGGGGTGGACTATGGGACCGCCCGCCGCCAGGCTGTATGCGGTGGAGCCTGTGGGTGTCGCCACGATCAGACCGTCCGCTCTGTATTCGTTCACCAGAACACCGTTGATGTAGAGAGACATCTCTATGATACGGGCAACGTCCGCCTTGTTGATAACGAGGTCGTTCAGAACGTCTATCTCCAGAACCTTTTCGTCATCTTCCAGCAGATGGGAGTGGAGCTTCATCCTGCGCTCCATGCGGTAATCGCCGTCCAGAACGGATTTGATGGCAGCCACAGCGTCAGACGCTCTGGTCTCTGTCAGAAAGCCCAGCCTGCCCAGGTTGATCCCCAGAATAGGCGTCTCTTTCTTGCCCAGAATACGCACAGCGGATATGAGAGTGCCGTCACCGCCCAGAACGATTATCAGGTCGGCCTTCTCTTTTATCTCTTCATCGGTGTTATATATATCAGAACCCAGAGCCTCGGCGGTGCGTTTCTCTCTCAGGATCACCTTTCCGTGAGCCTCGAGAAAAGCGGTTATCTCCTCCAGAAGAGGACGAACCCTGTCACCGTGGGGCTTGGCAACTATAGCTATATTCTTCATTAACCACCCTGCTGATGATATTTTCTATTTTATCATCAAAGACTACGTCATTGTATACAAAATACACGAGATATTCAATATTTCCTTTTGCGCCTTTGATAGGCGACATGCAGAGCCCACGCAGTGAAAAACCGCTCTCGCCGCCGTATCCTATGACCTCACGGATCACACGCTCATGCACGCTCCTGTCCGTCACTATGCCGCCCCTGCCCACTTCCTGTTTCATCGCCTCGAACTGGGGCTTGATGAGAAACACCGCCTCCGATCCATCTCGTGCAAACTGTCTGCACGCGGGGATTATCATTTTCAGTGATATAAACGACACATCGCACACGAAAATGTCCGAGTGAGAGCCGATTACGCTGAAATCCACCGTGCGGAAGTTGGTATTGTCCAGAACGGTCACCCGTTCGTCACGGGATAACCTCGGGTCGAGCTGTCCACGCCCGGTGTCCACGGCGAAAACCCTGGACGCTCCGTTTGTCAGAGCGACATCGGTAAACCCTCCGGTGGAGGCGCCTATATCGATTACGGTTTTGTTTTGAAAATTAATGTGGAATTCGCTGACAGCCTTTTCCAGCTTCAGCCCGCCCCGGCTGGCGTATTTGTTATGCGACTTCAGCCGTATCACGGCATCCGAAGACACCATATCGCCCGCCTTGTCCACCCTGTGGTCGTCCGCCACAACCAGCCCCGCCATGATGAAGCGTCTCGCCTCGTCTATGTCGCCGACCAGTTCCAGAGAAACCAGCAGACTGTCAATGCGCTCTTTTTTCGGTGAAGCCATCAGGACAGTTTCTGAAAAATTGACCCGGCTATGCTCTCTGAGTCCAGACCTATCAGTTTTCTGAGCTCTTTTACATCGCCGTGTTCTATGAATCTATCGGGAAGCCCGAATTTTATTATTTTAGCGCAGACGCCGTGTTCCATCAGTATGGAGGATATCTCCTCTCCGGCTCCGCCTTTTATACTTCCCTCTTCCACAGTGACAACCAGTCTGGCGCCTTTGGCGGCTTCGGCTATCATGTTATCGTTCAGAGGTTTTAAGAAGCGCATATTCACCAGAGTGACATTGAGTCCCGCTTCTATCAGTTTTTTATACGCCTTGTAAGATTCCTCGAAAATATGCCCGGCGGAGAACATAACCACGTCCTTTCCGCCGCCTATCAGCTCCGGCTCGCCCATCACCACCGGCTGTTCAGCCAGCTCCGGATAGTCTCCCGCCTCGCCTCTGGCATATCTCACGGCGCAAGGAGTCGTCATTCCTTCCGCCAGCTTAAGCATCTGCACCAGCTCATATCCGTCTTTGGGCAGCATCACCGCCATGTTGGGGATACAGCGCAGATACGACATATCGAATGAGCCGTGGTGCGTGGGTCCGTCCGCTCCCACCAGCCCGCCTCTGTCCAGACAAAGGACAACGGGAAGGTTCTGAAGAGCGACATCATGTATTATCTGGTCGTAAGCTCTCTGCATGAATGTGGAGTAAACAGCCACGAAAGGTTTTATCCCGCTGATCGCCATTCCGGCGGCGAATGTGACTGCGTGCTGTTCGGCAATCCCAACGTCAAAAACTCTGTCGGGAAATTTCTCCTCCATCTGGTTGAGCCCTGTGCCGTCTTTCATAGCGGCGCTCACCGCCACTATCCGGCTGTTGTTCTCAGCCATCTCGGCGAGGGTTTCGCCGAAAATATCCGTGTATGACTTTTTGCCCGGCAGTTTCACGGATTTTCCGGTGGCGATGTCGAATGACGCCACACCGTGAAATTTTGAAGGATCCTGCTCGGCAGGCTCATATCCTTTGCCTTTTTTAGTCATCACATGCACCAGAACGGGTCCGTCCACATTGTGGGCGTTTTCCAGCGCCTTAACCACGTCTTTTATCCTGTTGCCCTGAACAGGACCGATATATCTGAGCCCCAGCTCCTCGAAAAGGATGCCGGGAGTAAAAAATCCCACCATTCCCTCTTCCATCTTTTTAGCGAGGGAGAGTATTTTGTTTCCAAGAGGTTTTTCAGACAGATATGTCTGAACGTCTTTTCTGACACGGGTATAGAATTTGCCTGCCATCATGTTGGAAAGATAGTGCGAAAAACCGCCCACGTTCGGGCTGATGGACATTTCGTTGTCGTTCAGGACGACTATCATGTCCTTGTCCAGATGTCCGAGATTGTTTAATCCCTCAAAGGCCATTCCTGCGGACATGGCGCCGTCACCTATAACAGCCACCACCTTGCGTTTGCGCCCGATGATGTCATCTGCCACACGGATGCCCAGTCCGGCTGATATGGATGTGCTGGTGTGTCCCACGCCGAATGCGTCAAAGGGTGATTCGGCGGGTTTGTTGAACCCTGATATCCCCTTGAACTGTCTCAGTGTGCAGAACCTGTCTTTTCTGTCGGTGAGTATCTTATAGGCGTATGACTGGTGTCCCACATCCCAGACTATGCGGTCGAATTCCGGGCGGAAAACCTTCAGCAGCCCGATAGTCAGCTCCACCACACCCAGACTGGGGGCGAGGTGACCGCCTGTTTTCGAGCAGGTTTCTATTATTCTCTGTCTGGTTTCCTGCGCCAGAGTCTCCAGACTCTCATAGGTCAGGTCTTTTATATCGTCAGGGAGTTTCAGTCCATCCAAAAAGCTCATATTATTAATTCTTTCTCTCTATTATAAACTTAGCAATCTCTCTGCACGGGTCGGCAGTGCTGCCGTATACGGAGATGATCTCCATCGCCTCTTCTATCAGCAGTTCCGCCTTGCGGTGTGAGTCCTCTATGCCGTGAACAGCGGGATATGTCGCCTTGCCGTTGGCGGCGTCACTTCCCACATCCTTGCCAAGCTCCTCCGTGGTGGAGGTGATGTCCAGTATATCGTCAACTATCTGAAACGCAAGCCCTATGCGCATTCCGTATTCATACAGCCGTTTTTTGTCATCTTCTGTGCCGTAACCGAGAATAGCCCCCAGCTCACAGCAGTATGCCAGCAGGCGGGATGTCTTGTTGGTGTGGATATAGTCCACTGTCTGGGCGTTGAAAACGCCTGACTCCGCCTCCATATCGGCGAACTGTCCGCCCACCATGCCCCTGTCGCCAGTAGCGTCAGCCAGCTTATAAGCCGCCTCCAGCATCAGAGCGGCGTCAACATCGGGATTTATGTCTCTGTTGCACATAACCTCAAAAGCCTTAGTCAGAAGCCCGTCTCCCGCCAGAATGGCTGTTGCCTCGCCATATACCTTGTGGTTGGTGGGCTTGCCCCTGCGGTAGTCGTCATCGTCCATAGCGGGCAGGTCGTCGTGTATCAGGGAATATGTATGGAGCATCTCCACAGCGGCGGCAAAAGGAGTAACCTTGTCGAAATAGCCCTCGAATACGCCGTATGAGGAATAGAT
Organism: Deferribacterales bacterium; assembly: GCA_050251875.1. Lineage (GTDB taxonomy): Bacteria > Chrysiogenota > Deferribacteres > Deferribacterales > Geovibrionaceae > Seleniivibrio. Next base: position 69,263 of record JBFWMA010000006.1, read on the forward strand.
CAGCGCCGGACGGATGCGTTTTCCTCCGGCGAACAGGCTGTATCTCATGGAGTCTGTCAGTCCCTTAGCGTGGGGATCGGAACAGGTCATGTAGCTCTCAAAAAATTCCTCAACCTTCGCACCCCAGAAACCGAGGTAGCTTTTCATATTAAACTGGCTCATCGAATGGCTCCGTTTTTACATCGTCACCGTCCGCGGAAAGCACACGGCTGACCTTTTGCTCTATTTCGTCCAGCATCCTGCGGCAGTCTTTGCCCAGTTTCATGCCTTCCTGAAACAGTCTGAGATTCTCTTCTATGTCGAGATCGCCGTTTTCCAGCTTCTCCACTATCGTTTCCAGCTTTTTCAGCTTGTCTTCGAATTTTTCGCTCATTTCAGCCCGCACAGAACTTTTTCCACATGTCCGTTCACTTTGACATTGCGGTATATCTTTTCAATCACCGAGTCTTTGTCTATGACAAATGTGGAGCGGATGATTCCCATGGTTGTTTTGCCGTACATTTTCTTTTCGCCGTAAGCGCCGTAAGCGGTCGCCACGGCTCTGTCCGGGTCGGACAGCAGGATGAGACCGATGGGCTGTTTCACTTTAAAATTCTGGTGGCTCTTAACGCTGTCGGGGCTGACGCCCACAACGACAGTATCTTTGCCGCCGAACTGCTCTTTCATGTCGGTGAACTCGATGCCCTCACGGGTGCATCCGGATGTGTTGTCTTTCGGGTAGAAATAAAGAACAAGGCGTTTGCCTTTAAATGATTCGAGTGTATATGTTTTACCGTCATCAGCCTCAAGGCTGAACGCCGGCGCTTTCGCTCCTTCTTCTAACATGGATCACCTCTGTCATAAGTTTTTTTCATGCCTCGCTCTGAGCTGACCGCACGCGCCGTCAATATCGCTTCCGAGGCTTTTTCTGATAAAAACACCTATCCTGTTATTTATCAGATATTGCTGGAATTTTAAAGCATCTTTTTCCTCCGGCGCCTGATACTTTTCATCAGCCCCCGAATTATACAGTATAAGATTAACTTTGACTTTATCCAGCCCTTTCAGAAGTTTCACCAGATTGTCCGCGTCTTTCATGGAGTCGTTGATGCCTTTCAGCAGAACATATTCTATCGTAATGGATTTTCTCTTTTGCAGGGGGAGGTTTTTCAGCACCTTCATCAGATCGCTCAGGGGATATTTCGCCGAGATGGGCATGATGCTCTTTCTCTGTTCCTGAGTGGAGGCGTTTATGGATACCGCCAGATTGACGGGTGTTTTTATTTTGAACAATTTCTCTATATTCTCCGCCACGCCGCAGGTGGACAGAGTTATCTTTTTATGCGAAAAACCGTAACCGTTGTCGTCCAGCAGAACGGTGATCGCTTCCATAACATTGTCTATGTTGTCCAGAGGCTCGCCCATTCCCATAAAGACGATGTTGTTCAGTCTGTCGTCCGTCTCCGCCAGTATGTCGTTGAGCCTTTTCACCTGTTTCAGGATCTCGCCCACGGTGAGGTTTCTCTTCAGCCCCATTATGGCGGTGGAACAGAAAGCGCACCCCATCCGGCAGCCCACCTGAGATGATATGCAGGCGGTCATGCGTGTGCCGTCCGACAGGATTACAGACTCGATATGCTCTCCGTCCTCCAGACGGAAAAGTACCTTCACAGAGCCGTCTTGAGCGGATTTCTGCACCTTCACCGGCTCCATCACGGTGAACTTCGCCTTTTCGGTCAGTTTCTCCCTGATGGCGTTGGACAGGTTAGTCATTCCTGCTATGTCTTCGCATCCTGAGTGGTGTATCCATTTGTAGATCTGCTCGCCTCTGAACTTTTCCATGCCTTCGGACACGGCAAATGCTTTCAGACCTTCGAGACAGTGTGAATCGATATAGAAGGGCATATTTTATATCAGATAGCGCATAGCTTCTTCGTTTGTTTCGTGTATGTTGAAGAGCCTGTTCAGATTGGTGCTTTTAAATACTTTCATAATCTCTTCGTTAACCGCTGTCAGATAGAGCGGTTTGTTGATATCTCTCATATTTTTCAGAATCTGGATCAGCTCTCTGAGACCTGAGCTGTTCAGATATGTCACACGGGAGAAATTAATGACAATACCGTCAACAGTGACAGAATGCGCTATGACGTGTGATTTTATCTCATCGCCGTTGTATGAGTCGATTTCGTGCATGGGATAAAGAATTTCTACCTTTTTCTCGCCGTAATTAACTCTTTCACTGTTAAAAGCCATAAGAAATTCTCCTAACCTAATAGTTTTCTAAGCTCAAGCTGACGTTTGAAAACATATTTAACTATCTTGTCCCTGTCTGAGGAAGAGAGATCCTCGAACCGGACACCCGTCTCATACATACCGTCTCGCTTGGTGCTGCGCATAACCAGAGCCCGCACGGAATCGAGTTTTTCTATACAGCCCTGAAGATATATCTCTATAGTATCATTCTTTTCTATTTTTATCTCAGAAAAAAGTCTCATGCCGCCGCCGGAGATATCGACAATTTTAGCATCGATAATTTTGACGGAAGCCGTCTCGCCTGTTTTCACCGTTGCCATTACCTTCACGGCTATTCTGGTGTCCACACGGAAGAAAGCCCTGAGCTCCTGACGGAATATAGCGTCCGGATACTGAACAACCAGCATAGGCAGAGGGTCTTTCACCCTGTCCAGAACCACAGACTTAAAGCTGAAGCGTCCCTTATCCAGAACATAAGACAGATGCACCCTGGTATTGGGTCTCAGGGGAATCCCCTGTCCCTTGTCCGTTGGCATGGAGAGAAATATCTTCTTATCCTTTGCCTTGATGTCCTCTATTCGGGAATCGAAAATCCCCGGATAGTCCCCCACCTTTACCTCTATAAGCAGTTTCTGGTTAACACTGAGAAACTGGTCGAATTTCTCCAATTTTTCCAAAATCTTCCCCGATCATATTTAATCTGCCGTCCGGGTTTTCATCAATAAAGTAATATAGTTGTCTCTATATAAATCGACAGATTAAATCGTTACGTTAATTTGACTATTTTATATTTCTGCTGCCGGGCTTCACAGCGGGCAGTCCTTTTTTGCAGAGAGGACAGTCAGCCGGGTCATATGTCTGAACATCGAGCTGTGCCAGAGGATAGAAAGGCTGATCGAACTGAGCTCTGCCGCCGCTTCTGTCTATCAGACATGTGATGGCGACAATCTCTCCGCCGGCTTTAATCACGGCGTCCATGCACTCTTTTGTTGATTTTCCTGTTGTTACGATATCCTCAGCGATGATGACTTTCTCCCCTTTGTTCAGAGAAAAGCCTCTGCGGAATGTCATGGTCTCGTCCACTCTCTCTGTGAAGAGAGTGCGTTTTTTCAGCTGTCTCGCCAGCTCGTACCCGAAGCGGATACCGCCGATGGCGGGGCTGACAACAGTGGTGAAATCCAGATCGATCAGCTGGCGTGCCAGCTCCTCTACTATGTCTACCACCACGGCGGGATACTGCATTATCAGCTCAGACTGAAGAAACCTGTCGGAATGAAGTCCTGAGGACAAAAGAAAATGTCCTTCCAGTAGAGCGTTGTGCTGTTTGTAGATTTCAAGTACCTGTTCTGCTTTCACTTCATTTCCTCCAGAATTTTTAAGGCGGCCTGATGAGGGTCTTTCGCCTGTGTCACGGGTCTGCCTATCACTATATAGTCTGTTCCCATATTTTTAGCGTCTTTCGGTGTAACCACCCTCTTCTGATCGTCCACAGAAGCCTCTGCGGGACGGATGCCGGGGGTGATTGTCAGAAATGAAGCTCCCAGAGCCTCTTTGATAAAGGGAGTTTCGGCGGCGGAGGAGACCACTCCGTCCAGCCCGCTCTCTTTCGCCAGAGATGCGAGGTGCAGAACATAGTCCCTGCTGGTTTTGAATCCCAGCTTCATATAGTTAAGATAAGCGTCATCAAGGCTTGTCAGCAGTGTGACACCTATCAGGAGAGGTTTTTTGATATTTTTCTGGGCGCAGTGACCTGTCACTTTGTCCATAACGGCGCGCATCATCTCTGAGCCGCCCTGTGTGTGCATGTTCACCATGTCTGTCTCATATTGCAGAGAAGCCAGAACCGCTGAAATAACGGTGTTGGGTATATCGTGAAATTTCAGATCGAGAAATATTTTTTTATTCTGTTTTTTCAGATATTCGATGATATTTTTGCCGTCAGCCACGAAAAGCTCCAGCCCGACCTTATACCATGACACGGCATCGCCTGTCATTTCTACGATTTTCTTTGCGGAATCAGCATTGTCAAAATCAAGCGCAACAATAATTTCAGGTTTCATAATAATACCTCGACAAAGACTGTAGCAGATTTTTGTTTTTTTTCAAGCATCTGTTGACGAAAGAGCGATTATATGCGGTAATATGAATTAATTCGGAAACTATTACGGATGCTTATTTTGAGAAGCGGATACACCACCGGATCCACAGCATGCGCCGCCGCATGCGCCTCTTGCGTTTATATTCTGAAAAATATTCTGCCGCAGCAGGTGAATATCACTCTGCCCGGCGGACAGACAGCCACAATCCCCATACACATGGACGACAGCGGAATCTACGCCGTGAAAGACGGCGGAGACGATATAGACGCCACCCACGGCATGAAAATCTATGCCGATGTCACTCTGAATGACTCAGGCGAAATAACGGTAACAGGCGGAAAAGGCATAGGCACCGTCACCAGAAAAGGGCTCCAGATTCCAGTGGGGCATTCCGCCATCAACCCCGTACCTCTGAAGATGATAAAAGAGAACCTCAGAACCATTCTGAACGGCAGAGGAGCGGACGTGATAATCTCAGCCCCCGAGGGCGAAGAGATAGCCCGGCAGACATTCAACGAAAAGGTGGGCATCACAGGCGGCATATCCATCATAGGCACCACAGGCATAGTAACACCCATGAGCGTGGAAGCCATCATAGAAACCATCAAATGCGAAATAGACGTGGCGTCTGCCGAAGGACACAAAAAAATATGCCTGACACCGGGAAAGATAGGTGAAAATAATTTCACATCGGAGTATAAAGATATACCTGTGATAATGATGAGTAATTTCACAGGAGAGGCATTTGAGTATGCCCGTGAGAAAGGCTTTTCCGAAATTTTCGCCGCCGGACACCCGTCCAAGCTGTGCAAAATTCTCATGGGATACTACAACACACACTCAAAAAACTCGCCCCAGTCCGCAGGTTTCATAGCCGAAAGACTCGGGCTGGCGGGTTCATTCAATACCGTGGAGGAGATACTGGAACAGGAGAACACCGACCTGTCTTTTCTGGCTCTTGAGCTGGCGGAAAGACTTGAAAAAGATTTCGGTTTCGCTCATGTTTCTGTTATCTTCTATGACATGAAAGGGAGAAAGAAAGGTGAAAGATTCTGAAATTACAGTCATATCCACAGGTCCCGGCGCAGAGGATATGATTACTGTCAGAGCGCTGAACGCTATCAAAGAACAGGACATCATTGTCGGAACAGATTTGGCGGTTAAAACATTCGCCAAAGGGCTCAACTGCTACATCCCGGAAAAGATGCTGACCGACACCATCGATTTCATCAACACCTGCGTCTATAAAAAAGTGGGAGTGCTGGTTTCCGGAGACGCCGGATTCTTCAGCCTCGCCAAGACTATCTCTGAAAAATACGACAACGTATCCATCATCCCGGGCGTCAGCTCCATCAGCGCCGGATTCTCACTGCTGAAAAAACAGTGGGGCGGTTTCGAGTTTCACTCCGCCCACGGAAGAGAGCTGTTCGACCACGAGATAACCAGACCCGCCGTCATCCTCTGCGATGCGGAGAACACCCCCGACAAGGTTCTGGAAAAACACTCATATATGAGATCACGATTCAAAATAACAATCTTAAAAGACGTTTCGCTCCAGAACGAGCACGTCTTTCACTCACCCCAAAAAGGATACAACAGCAGCAGACTGCTCCTGATTCTGGAAGATAAATAAGAATGAAGGTATATTTCATTGGCGCGGGTCCCGGCGATCCGGAGATGATAACAGTGAAGGGAGCGAGACTCATAGGCGAATGTCCGGTGGTGATATACGCCGGAAGCCTCGTGAGCCCCGAAATGCTGAAATACTGCGCTGAAAACGCCGAGATACACGATTCCGCCTCCATGAATCTGGATGAGCAGATCGCCGTGATGAAAAAAGCGTCTGACGAAGGAAAATCAGTAGCCAGAGTTCACACGGGCGACCCGTCACTTTACGGAGCCACAGGCGAACAGATGCGGGAGCTGGACAGACTCGGCATAGAATACGAAACCATCGCCGGAGTCACCAGCATGGCGGCTTCAGCGGCGGCTGTCAACCGTGAGCTAACCATGCCGGAGATATCCCAGACAGTTACGATAACCCGCACCCCCGGCAGAACGCCAATGCCTGAAGACATCAGAAACATAGCGAAAGTGGGCGGCACCATCGCCTTCTTCCTGTCCGCCGGACAGGGAAAATACATCTCCGAAAACCTGATAAGCGAAGGCTGGAGCCCGAACACTCCCGTGATTCTGGTCTACCGAGCCACATGGTCTGATCAGAAAACGGCGGAATGCACCCTGAGCACCCTCGAAAAAACGCTGAAAGACAACGGCATGACAAAACACACCATGATACTGGCGGGGCAATCGCTGAAAGGTTCTCCGGAAGCAGACTCCAAACTGTATGATAAGAGTTTTTCCCATGAATACAGGTAAGCTCGCCGTCATAGCTGTCACAGAGAAAGGCGCCGTACAGGCGGCATACATAGCGGAACACTCCGGAGCGGATCTCTATCTGTCTGAAAAGATACCGTCAGAGAGCGGAACAAAATTCGCCTCGCTGAAAGACTGCTTTTCTGAGCTGTTTCAGAACTACACAGGAATCATAGCCGTGATGGCGCAGGGGATAGTCACCAGAATGTGCGCCCCGCTCCTGAACAGCAAATACACAGACCCGGCAATAGTCGTGTGCGATGAGGTGGGCAGATACGCCATATCGGCAGTGTCCGGTCACGAGGGCGGAGCTAATAAGCTGGCTCACTATGCAGCGTCCATAACGGGAGCCGTGCCGGTGATAACCACCGCCACCGAAGCCAACAAACGCTACACAGCGGGCATAGGCTGCCGCAAAGACACCACGAAGGATCAGATAATAAGCGCCCTTACAGACGCATGTAAAAAGGTCGGAATCGACATAAAAGATATCCGGCTGGTCGCCTCCGCATGGGTAAAGAGCGAAGAACAGGGTATGATAGACGCCTGTGAAGAGCTGGGGATATATCTGCGGTTTCTGCCGAAACATCTTTACGACCACAGTCACTATGAGGCGGAACAGTCTGCCGCAGCAAAACATATAGGCATAAAGGCGGTGGCAGAGCCCAGCGCCATGATCGCCGGATTCAACACCAGACTGATACTGAAAAAGACCGTATACGAGAACGTCACCGTGGCGATAGCCGAAGAGATGACGATGTTTACAGGAGAATAAAAATCGGAAAGATATTTCTGACCGGCACAGGACCCGGCAAACACGAAATGATGACCGCTCAGGCGAAATGGGCTATAGAAAACTGCACCGCCGTGTGCGGATACGATAAATATGTAGACCAGATAAAAGAGCTGATCCCCTCCTCCGCTAAAGTTTTCACCAGCGGGATGAAGGGCGAGGTAGAGAGAGCGGAAGCGTCCGTCAGATACGCCAAAGAGGGACACACCGTGTGTCTGGTGTGCGGAGGCGACCCGTCTCTGTATTCTCTGGCGTCTCTGGTTATGCAGATAGATGACGGCTCAGCGGATATAGAGGTCATCCCCGGCGTGACAGCCGCCATGGCGGCTTCTGCGAGACTGGGAGCGCCCATTGCGGACGATCTCGCCATAATCTCCATGTCCGATCTGCTGACCCCGTGGGAAGTGATAAAAAAACGCATAGACGCCGTGAACCTCGGCGATTTCGTTGCGGCGATATACAACCCCAAGAGCATGAAACGCACAGACCAGATAGTCTACGCCCTGGACACGTTTTACAAATCCCGAGGCGACCTGATAATAGGCACAGTGAAAAACGCCTTTCGTGACAGCGAGCAGGTGAAAATATCGAAAATATCCGACTTCGACTATGATTTCGTGGATATGACGAGCATAATCATGGCGGGATGCACCAAAACCATCCTGAAAAACGGAAAAATGATAACTCCCAGAGGATATCCCGTCTGATGAGAACGCTGATTCTCGGAGGCACCTCCGACACCCACAGATATATCGAATCCATAGACAGCGACTATGTGGTGACGGTAGCCACGAAATACGGCTACGACCTCTTCGGCAGACGCTATCCGGAAAAGATTTTCCACGTCCGTTTCGATGAGCAGTCTCTGAAAGATTTTATCACCTCTTTCGGCATCACCGAAGTGACCGACACAACCCATCCCTTCGCCAAAGAGATAACGGCGCTGGCGAAAAAAGTCTGCTCCGATATGGATATTCCATACACAGACGCCATGCGCAGAACCGACATAGAGACCGATTATGAGAACGTTCACTATGTGGACAGCCACGAAGAGGCTGTGGAATATATCAAAAGCCGTGAGTTCAAATCAGTTCTGATAACCACAGGCGCCAACAACATAGACAAATATTCCGACATAGCTGGAATCAGCCGCGCCCGTATCCTCCCCTATGAAAAATCCATAGAAAAATGTCTTCTGGCGGGATTTGAGTATAAGAACATAATAGCCATGCAGGGTCCTTTCTCTAAGGAATTCAACACAGCCCTCATGCGTGAGATAAACGCCGATGTCATGGTGTCGAAGATGTCAGGGGATTCCGGCGGGATCACCGAAAAGATTGAGGCGTGCAGAGATACAAATGCCGCCTGCATCATCGTCACAGGCGGATAATATTTATTTTACGGCTTTCTGAAAAAGCAGTTTGTACTTGTTGTCGGTTTTCAGCGGGACGCACATCTTTTCTATAATATCAGACAAAAGCATTTCGGCCGTTTCGGCATCCTTCTTTCCGTCTTTTTTAGATGTTTTCGACAGTTCGGCAGACCACAGAACCTCTCCCGTCTCTATCTTCAGGAGTTTTGCCACGAGCTGAGCCTCGGAATATATGATATCCCCGCCACGCTCTGTCTGTCTGTATTTTATCAGTTTTCCGGTCAGGATGCTGTCCGCTCCGATGGAGCGCAGTTTCTGCTTGGTTTTGTCGTCCAGAATGCCTATGCCGGATGATTTCTGCTGAAATCCTACTTCGTTGATTATCTTGTCTATATCGTTTCTGTCTATGATGTTGAAAAGCTCTCCGTCCACCAGCTCGGCGGTAAATTTATCGGCGATGATGGATGTCTCATAGCGGATGTCCACATTCTTTCCGAACCCGATCACGGCAACGCTGTTCACGGCGTCCTTGCTGAACTTAGATGAAAGATTCGCTTTGTTCACTCCCACGGAGCTGTTCGACATACATCCGGTCAAAAAGAAAAGAAAAACGGATAAAACAAGAAAATGACGCATATAATCCTCCAGGCACACTCAATATTACGGCACAAGAGGGTCAGGGTCAACAATTTTAGAAATTTTACTGAATATCGGAGATGTCTTTGGTGAGTTTCAGAAGTTTTCTGCGGAGCATATTCTTTTTGCGCACGATATTGCCGTCATCGGTGGTGACGACATCGAGAATCTTCAGCCTTTCACATATCTCTTTTATCTTGTCCGCCGTGATCTTGCTGACGGGCGCGGTCTCACTGTCTGATTTCAGATGCACAACGGTGATATCGTGGTCGTTTGCTGTTCTGACTGTGTCTCTGTCCAGAGAGAAGAAAAACTCACTCATCTTATAGAACGAGCTGAGCCTGTTCAAGAGGGTGATCTTGTCTTCAATCAGCAGACCGTGTTTGTTAGGAGGATATTCCACTTCATTGCGCTCCAAAAACGTACGTTCAGACGGTGTCTTCCGCAGTGCGGAAACACCTTCAATATAAATCGTCTTTTTTGCGCCGAATTTTAGCTTAAATTTTTGTTTTTTTCAGATCACGGATAGCGTGTGTGGGACAAACCTCCACGCATATACCGCAGACTGTGCAAACAGAGGGGTCTATCACTGCCAAGAAACTGTCCACATCTATGGCACCGACAGGGCATTTTTTCTCACACATTTTACAACCGATGCAGCCGACTTTACAAGCCTTTTTCACATCAGGTCCTTTATCTTTCGACCGGCATATCACCACGATGGGCTTATCCTCGGGCAGAAGAGTTATCAGATCTCTGGGGCACGCCTTCACACAGGCGCCGCACGCAGTGCATTTTTCCGGGGTTATCACGGGTATCTTGTCCTTGCCCATGCGCATAGCGCCGAAGGCACAGGATTTCACACAGCTGCCCTCGCCCACACAGGCATAGGTGCATACTTTGTTTCCGCCGCCCAGCATCACCACGCTGTGGCAGTCACGGGGACCGTAATAGTTGTATTTTTCTATTCCGTTTTCGCATCCGCCGTTGCATCTCACTCTGGCTACCCTGCGAACGGACGAGCTGACAGAAAGCCCCAGATAGGACGCTATACCCTTCGTCTCTTCCTTGCTGCACACGGGGCAAGCGTTCACGGGCGCTTTGCCCTTGACTATCGCCTCCGCCAGAGCCATACACCCAGGGTATCCGCATCCTCCGCAGTTGGCTCCGGGGAGCATGCCGTTCACCTCGGCTATACGCTCGTCCTTCTCCACATGGAATTTTTTCGATGCGTACATCAGCCCCAGCCCGGCTATGAAACCTGTTACAGAGAGTGTCATTACTGCGTATATCATCGTGACACCTACTTAACCAGACCGGAGAATCCCATGAAGGCGAGAGCCAGAATTCCGGCTGTGATGAACGCCACGGGGAGTCCTCTGAAGTAGAATGGTATATCCGAAAGCTCTATGCGCTCTCTGATGCCGGAGAACAGCACCAGAGCCAGTGTGAACCCGAGGGCTGAGCCTATGGTGAACACCAGCATCTGAACGAAGCTGAATCCCGACTGAATGTTAATAATAGCGGCGCCCAGAATGGCGCAGTTGGTGGTTATCAGCGGCAGAAAAATACCGAGTGACTGATAGAGATCGGGCGAAACTTTTTCGATAACCATCTCCACGAACTGAACCAGAGCGGCGATAACCAGAATGAAGACGATAGTCTGGAGATATCCCACCCCCAGCCTGTCCAGCACGGCGTATTGGATTATCCATGTGATGATGCCCGCCACCGCCATAACAAATGTGACGGCGAGCCCCATACCGATGGCTGTCTCCACCTTCTTGGATACTCCGAAGAAGGGGCATATTCCCAGAAATCTTGCCAGTACGAAGTTGTTAACCAGTACGGCGCTGACGAAAAGTAAAAACAGGCTCATATCTGGTCACCCGCCTTTATTCTTTTGCGTTCTTCCACAAAATTATTTATAGCCATCAGAAATCCCAGAACCATGAAGGCGCCGGGAGGAAGTATCATAAGTATGGACGGGCTGTAGTGAGGTCCGAAAAGATGGATGCCGAAGAGTGTTCCGTTACCCATTATCTCCCTGACACTGCCCAGAATGAAAAGAGTGAGGGTGAACCCTATCCCTGAGCCTATGCCGTCCAGCAGAGAATAGAACACGTTGTTTTTAGAGGCGAAACTCTCCGCCCTGCCCAGAACTATGCAGTTAACAACTATCAGGGGGATGAAAAGCCCCAGAAGTTTATGAAGATCATGCAGATAGGCGTTCATCATCAGGTCGATGACGGTAACGAAGCTGGCGATGATAACGATGAATGCCGGTATGCGCACCTTCGGCGGAATGATGTTCTTAACCAGAGACACCACCACGTTAGAGCCCATCAGAACGCCCATGGTGGCAAGCCCCATGGCTATCCCGTTGATGGCGGACGTGGTGACTGCCAGTGTGGGACACAGCCCCAGCACCTGCTTCATTACGGGGTTGTTTTTAAAAATTCCGTCTGTCAGCACAGATATTTTCATTTTTCCCCTCCCGCTTCGTTCATCAGCTTCAGAGCGTCACGAACAGCCTCGCACACGGCACGGGGTGAAATGGTCGCCCCGCTGAACGAGTCTATCTCGCCGCCGTCTTTTTTCACATGTATGTTTGAGCGGACATCTTTGTTTTTAAAGCTGTCTTTCCACTCCGGATTCTCTATTTTGTTGCCCAGACCGGGTGTCTCGGCGTGTTTGATTATCTCTATGCCCAGTATTTTACCTTTGGTGTCCACACCCACCAGAACCACTATGTCTCCGGCATATCCTTTGGCGGATCTGCTCTGGACGGCGTATCCAATTATTTCGCCGTTTTTGCGCCCTATGTATATTTTATTTCCGTTGTATTCCTTCACTTCTCTGTCCGGTTCATTGTCGAATCCGGGCAGAACCTCTGTGAGTCCTTTCAGAAAATCTTTTCTGTACGCCTCTTTTATCTTGGCATCGGTCAGCTCGTTCACCCCAGCCAGAATGAAGGCGGAGAGAGCGGATATCAGAGTCAGCACTATCACCATGCCTATCGCCTTGTCTCTCATGCTCTCACCTCGCCGAAGCTCGCCGGGCGCATGTATTTATCCATCAGCGGGACGAAGGCGTTCATTATAAGAATAGCGAAACCCACACCGTCAGGATAACTGCCGTATATCCTGATGAGACATGTGATAACGCCGCACCCGATTCCGAAAATGAGCTGAGCTTTTTTGTTGATGGGGCTGGTGACATAGTCTGTCGCCATGAAGAAAGCGCCCAGCATCACACCGCCGGAGATTATATGCATGAAAGGATCAAGAGCCCTGTGGGGAGCTATGAGCCATACTATACCGGAGAAGATGAAAACAGTTCCGATGAAGGTCACGGGGATGTGCCATGTGATTATTCTGCGGCTCAGCATATACGCTCCGCCCACCAGAACAAATATCGCCCCGTCACCGCCCAGACATCCGCTGACGTTGCCGAATATCTGATCGGAGTATGTGGACACGTTATGCGCCATTATCTGCCCGTGGGCGATGATGTCCGCCTTGGTAAGCCCCAGAGGGGTAGCGGAGCTGACAGCGTCAAAGAAGAATGAGCCGCCCGGTTTCACCCATGACGTCATCTCGGCGGGCCATGCGATCAGCAGAAATATTCTGGCGACCAGAGCCGGGTTGAAAGGGTTCTGCCCCAGACCTCCGTACACCTGTTTCGACATGACGATGGCAACGAATGAACCGCACAGCATAGCCCACCAGGGAGCGCCCGCCGGCATGTTCATAGACAGCAGAACACCGGTCAGCAGAGCCGAATTGTCACGCAGACTGCACGGCTGTTTCAGAATTTTATTAAAAGCATACTCAAAACCCATGCAGAACAGGGTTGTGAGCAGATATCCCTTAACGGCGTAATATCCGTAAAAATACACTGAAGCCAGCATCACGGGGATGAGAGCGATGACAACATCCATCATAATCTTGTCGGTGGTGACGGTGTCTCTGTCGTGGGGGGAGAATGTAACCAACAACCTGTCAGGCATTGTTCGCCTCCCTCTCTTTTATCATCCTCAGGATGTGTCTTTTCGATGTTTTGAACCCGCTCGCCAGCGTGCGTCTGGCGGGGCATACATAGGTACAGCATCCGCACTCGATACAGTTCATGACGTGGTATTCCTCCAGCGCCTCATACATCTCACGGACGACATATCTGTCCATGGCGGATGGGACAAGAGCCATAGGACAGGCGTCCACGCATCTGCCGCAGCGGATGCACGGGGTCTGCTTGAGATCAGGCAGATCCTCCTGACGGTATACCAGTATTCCGCTTGTGCCTTTTATCACGGGGGTTTCCGTGGATGAAACGGCGAGCCCCATCATAGGTCCGCCCATAACTATCTTTCTTGGAACGCCGATGAACCCTCCGCACTCCTCTATCAGCTTTGATATAGGCGTGCCGATGGGTACCAGCAGGTTTTTCGGGTTTCTGACGGCGCCTGTCACTGTCACCACACGCTCGAACAGCGGTTTTTTGTGCTCCACAGCGTCATACACGGCGGCGGCGGTGCCGACGTTGTGCACTATCACGCCCACCTCCAGAGGGAGCTTGCCCTCCGGAACTATCCTGTCGGTACAGGCTTTTATAAGCTGTTTTTCACCGCCCTGAGGATATTTTACATCCAGCGGAATCAGCTCGAACCCGTATTCCTGCTCCATATTTCTAAAAAGAGCGATGGAGGCGGGTTTATTCTTTTCTATAGCTATTATGAGATTTTTGATTTTCAGATTTTTCTGTATCAGGACAGCGCCCTTCACTATATCCAGCGAGCGCTCTATCATCATCCTGTGGTCGCATGTGAGATATGGTTCGCACTCGGCGCCGTTTATCAGCAGAGTGTCCACCTCTTTCGGCGGTGACAGCTTTACATGGGAAGGAAATGACGCGCCGCCCAGACCTGTGATGCCCGCCGCCTGAACAGCTTTCTGAAATGTTTCGGTGTCGGGGGTCGGCATGAACTCTTCGTCATCGGTTTCCGCCTCAATGGATATCCCCTCCACTCTTCCCGCCATCGGGTGAATCACGGAGGATATGCCCAGCACCTTTCCTGTGACGGAGCTGTGCACGGGGGAGCTGATGAATCCGGCAGCCTCAGCTATGAGCTCGCCTTTTTTCACCTGCTGACCTTTTGTCACGACAGCCTTTGCGGGCGCTCCTATATGCTGGGAAAGGGGGATGCTCACTATGTCGCCCGCCTTCACGGACAAACGTTCCACAGCGCATCCGCTGGTGGCAGATTTGTTGTATTGTGGGTGGATGCCGCCTTTAAATCCGAAAAAAGGCATGGTTTACCTTTGCTCGAATTTTATCAGCTGAACCTTCTTCTCATAGAGCATTTCGTCTGCCAGCGGGTCGTTGTATCCCACTTCGTAAACGACTTTCTCTATGCCTGCGTTGCAGATCATCTTGGCGCAGATGGAGCAAGGTTTCGTATTGCAGTAGAGGGTTGAGCCCTTAATGCTGATACCGTGATACGCCGCCTGAATGATGGCGTTCTGCTCCGCGTGCAGACCTCTGCATATCTCGTGGCGTTCGCCGGAGGGGACTTTCAGCTGTTCTCTTAAGCATCCTGTCACATCGCAGTGAGTGATGCCGGAGGGTACGCCGTTGTATCCTGTGGCGAGAATATGGTGGTCTTTCACAATCACCGCCCCTACCTGCCTGCGCATGCAAGTGGAGCGTTTTTTAACCAGATTGGTCATCTCTATGAAATATTCGTCCCAGCTGGGTCTGTTCATTGTCATGGTTCTACTTCCAGCTCTTTTCTGCCAGAGCGTCCAGCTTGTCTATCCTGCGCTGGTGTCTGCCGCCCTCAAACTCGGTGGTGAGGAACAGATCGACCATGTCCACAGCACGCTCTATTGTCGTGATGCGTCCGCCCACAGCCATTATGTTGGCATCGTTATGCATTCTGGACATTTTCGCCGTGTATGTGTCGAAGCACAGAGCGCAGCGGATGCCCTTGAATTTATTAGCCGCTATGGATATGCCTATGCCGGAACCGCACATGATGACAGCACAGTCGGCATCGCCGTTCAGCACAGCCTCAGCCGCTTTCGCGCCGTAATCAGGATAGTCCACGGACTCTTCAGAATCTGTTCCCAGATCCAGAACCGTGTATCCTTTAGATTGTAAGTATTGTTTTATCTGAGTCTTAAGACCGTATCCGCCGTGATCGGAGGCGAGAGCTACCTTTTTCAAAATACACCTCTGCAAATCAAAAGTCGCAAAAATTATCTATAGATATAATCTATAAAGCTATCTGCATAATTTAATATTAGCATAGCCTTTTAGAATTGAAAACGATTAATTTTAGAAAAAAGCCTACTCGCTTCTGGGGATGGCGAGCATCCTCTCTATGCAGGTGACGGCCTTCTTTGCCACATCTTTATCAACGGTTATCACGTTGCTCATATTCAGAAGACACTCATAAACATCTTTCAGAGAAGTCTTTTTCATGTTCTTGCATGTGAATCCGCTGTAAGCGAACAGAAATTCCTTATCCGGATTTTCCCTGCGCAGTCTGTATCCCACGCCCTCTTCTGTCGCTATGATGAATTTTTTGGAAGGATGTTCTTTACAGTAACCGTATATTCCGGAAGTAGAGCAGACATGATCCGCCATATCCACCACAGCGGGGGGACACTCCGGGTGAGCCACCACAACGGCATCGGGATTTTTCGCCTTCAGCTCGTTGATCTCTTTCTCCGTCACACGGTTATGAATGGGGCAGAAACCGGGGTAGAGCACGATCTCTTTGTCGGTGAACCGCTGGACATAGTGTCCGAGGTTTTTATCCGGAACAAAGAGAATCTTGTCCGTCTGCACGCTCTTTACCACGTTCACAGCGTTGCCCGATGTGCAGCAGAGGTCGCTCTGCGCCTTTACCTCGGCGGTGGAGTTCACATAGCAGATGGTGGTGGCGCCGGGATGCTGAGCCTTGAACTCGGCGAGCTTTTCGCCTGTAATCATATCGGCCATGGGGCATCCGGCATCCATTCTGGGCAGAAGGACAGTCTTTTCCGGTGCGAGCATGTGGGCGGTCTCCGCCATGAAATGCACGCCGCAGAAAACAATGACCTTGTTCGATGTTTTCGCCGCCTCTATGGAGAGCCCCAGCGAATCACCGACTATGTCGGCAATTTCCTGAATGTCGTCTATCTGATAGTTGTGCGCCAGAATCACGGCGTCACGTTCTTTCGCCAGTCTTTTTATCTCTGCTTTGTAGTCCATATCAGTCTCCTGATGTGATTGATACCTTTGAGAAATCAACAACTTTCATTGCGCTGTCATACTCGAAAAACAAGGCATTAAACACCATTTTACCCTTATTTTCAACCTCAAATTTCCTCGGCATTCCCGTCAGAAATCTTTCTATGGGGGCGTCTTTCGCCATTCCTATCACAGAGTTGAGGCTTCCGCACATTCCTGTGTCGGTGAGATACAGCGTTCCCTTGGGCAATATTCTGTCGTCATTTGTCTGCACATGTGTGTGTGTGCCTGTAACCGCTCCGGCTCTGCCGTCGGCGTAAAAACCGAAGGCAGCCTTCTCGCTGGTCGCCTCGGCGTGGAAATCTACAAATACAAATCCCTCGGCGTCCTTCACAATACTGTCGAACTTCCTGAAAGGACAGTCCGAAAGCCCCATGAAAACACGTCCGATGAGGTTGATAGCTGTAAATTTCTCACCGTTTTTCTCTATTGTGATGTGACCGTTTCCGGGCACACCCTCCGGCAGATTGGCGGGGCGGATAAGATTCTCCATCTTTCTGATGCTCGTCTCCGTCTCTCTGTTGTCCCATATATGGTTTCCGGTGGTGAGGATGTCTATATCCAGACGCATAAGCTCTTCATAGACAGCATAGGTAATGCCGAACCCTCCGGATGAGTTTTCGGCATTAGCGATGATAATATCGGGTCTGTATTTTTCACGGACAGACGGCAGAAAGGTTTGAACCGCCTTTCTGCCCGCTCTGCCGATAATGTCTCCGATGTGGAGTATTCTCACTTAGCGTATCCGACCGCGCGTGACTCACGAATCACGGTCACTTTGATCTGTCCGGGATATGTGAGCTCCTCCTCGATCTGTTTGGGGATGTCTCTGGACAGAGTTATCAGTCTCTCATCGTTCACTCTTTCGGGCTCAACGATGATACGCACCTCACGTCCTGCCTGGATAGCGTAAGATTTGCTTACACCCTCAAAGCCTGAAGCGATTGTCTCGAGGTTTTCCAGACGTTTGATATAGCTCTCAAGAACCTCACGTCTGGCGCCGGGGCGTGACGCTGATATGGCATCAGCGGACTGCACCAGAACCGCCTCGATACATTTGAACTCTTCCTCGCCGTGGTGGGAAGCGATGGCGTTGATAACTCTCCAGTCCTCTTTGTGCTTTTTAGCGACCTCAACACCTATCTCGGTGTGTGATCCCTCAGCCTCATAGTCTATAGCTTTACCAATATCGTGCAGAAGTCCCGCGCGTTTGGCTATTTTCTCGTTCAGTCCCAGCTCAGCCGCCATGAGACCTGTGATCTTGGCAACTTCGATAGAGTGACCCAGAACGTTCTGACCGTAAGAAGTTCTGTATTTCAGACGACCCAGCAGTCTGGTGATGTCTTTGCTCACGTTGTGCAGTCCGAGGTTGAAGAGTGCTTCCTCGCCCACTTCCAGAACGTGTTTTTCCAGCTCTTCTTTCGCCTTGTTGTAAATCTCCTCGATTCTCGCCGGGTGGATACGTCCGTCAGACACCAGTCTTTCCAGAGTCATCTTGGCGATTTCTCTGCGGAAAGGATCATAGGATGACAGGATAACCGCTTCCGGTGTGTCGTCAACGATGATGTCAACGCCTGTCACGCTCTCGAATGTTCTGATGTTTCTTCCCTCACGTCCGATGATACGTCCCTTCATCTCGTCAGAGGGCAGTGTAACCACTGTCACAGTGATCTCTGAGATGTATTCGGGGGCGCATCTCTGGATGGCTGTGGAGATAATGCTTCTGGCTTTTTTATCGGCTTCCGCTTTTGTCTCCTCTTCCATCTCGCGCAGGGTTCTGGCGGCTTCCAGCTTAGCATCGTCCACCATCTGGGCGATCAGCATCTGTTTCGCCTCTTCGCTGGTCATATTGGCTATCTTCTCTGTTTCGAAGATAATGTTCTGTTTCAGTTCATTGATGCGCTCTTTTGTGGCCTCTATCTCTTTGACTCTTCTGTCGAAATCAGCGTCTTTCTGAGCGATGGCTTCCTCTTTTTTCTCGAGAGACTCCATCTTTTTATCCACTGCCTCTTCCTTCTGGAAGATGCGCTTCTCCTGAACTTTCAGGTCATTGCGTTTTTCTTTAACTTCTCTTTCGATCTCCGCTTTGCCTTTATTAACAATATCTTTGGCTTCCAGCTTTGATTCTTTGATAACATCGTCCGCCTCTCTTTTGGCTCTGCTCACGATGTCTTCCGCTGTTTTGTTCAGTTTTTGGTTTTCAACGTCATTTCTTTTTTTCTGCATGAACATTCCGAAGAATGCTCCGATAACAGCTCCGGCTATCACCAGCAGGTAATAAACACTACCCATCAGCTGTTCCTCCTGTATATGTATTTTTCTGTAATGAGCAGTCCGCAAGGCACATCGTGGGGTTCAGCGCAGATGTCATCAACCACCTGACACTCAAATGCGAATCCGACAATGAAACCCGTTCCGCTCTGTTTCAGGAGCCTGTCATAATATCCCTTGCCGTATCCTGTCCTCACGCACTTTCTGTCGAAAGCTGTGCCGGGGACTATGGCAACGTCTATTTTTTCGATCGGGGCGCACTGCACAGGCTCCGAAACACCGTATGCGCCCTTAACAAGAGATCCTTCCCCGCCGTATATCCCGATGCCTATATTTCCATCGGTTATTTTGGGCAGATAGACCTTCCTGTTCATTTCATAAAGAATCTTTATCAGCTTCTGCGTTCTGACCTCAGACTTGATGGAGGCATAGCACAGAAAACTGTTAAAAGACGAAAACTCCTCAATAAATTTTCCGATTATAATATCGGAATATTTCTCTGCCGTGTAAGTATCCAGAGCGTCTCTGGCTGCCAGTCCGTTACTTCTTGCCTGAGCTTTTTCCATATTCCTTGACACCGCTGTGGAGCTTTTTCAGCCTTTCGGCCAGCTTGCTTTCAAAACCGGCTTCCGATGGGTCGTAAAAAACCTTTCCGGTCGCTCCGTATTCCTGTTTCACGAATCCGCCGTGGTCGAACGGATACATATAGCCTTCGCCGTCTGTTCTGAGCGGCTCCGGCACGGACATAATGTTTTCTCCGATGAATTTCTTCACCGCCCACATGGAGTTATAGCTTCTGTTGCTCTTGGGGCACGAAGCCAGAAAATTTATCACATGGGCGAGGATGATATCACCCTCCGGTCTGCCTACAGCCATAAAGTTTTCGTATGCGCTGTGGGCAAAGGTCACCGCGTCCGGATAGGCGTTGCCTATGTCCTCTGACGCGCTGATGAGAAGCCTGCGGAATATAGCCTCAGGCTCCATGCCGCTCTCCAGCAGGGTAAACCCCCACATAAGGGCGGAGTCGGGATCTGTTCCCCTGATACTCTTGATCATAGCCGAGAGCATGTTGTAGTGCTCATCGGGGTTGTATCTGCCTTTCGCTGTGTGCTCTGACGCCCCTTCTATGTTCAGATGGAGGTCATCGCCCCTGAACCTGCCGCCGATGGCGGAAAGCTCCAAAAGGCTTAAAAAACGTCTGCAGTCGCCATCACATGATGATATGAGTCTATGCAGACTTTCATCATCACAGACGACATTGACGGCATTGTACCGCTTTTTGAAATAGTCCACGGCTCTGCCGTAAAGCTCTTTCATATCTTCTTCGCCCAGTCTCCGGAGCGTAAAAACAAAGCTCCGTGAGCGCAGAGGATGGATCAGATTGTGATAGGGGTTTTCCGTGGAAGCGCCAATAAGTTTGGCGTGACCGGAATCTATCAGGTTTAAAAGCAGCACCTGCTGATTTTTGTTGAACCTGTGCAGTTCATCGAGAAAAAGCAGTATTCTGCCGGAAACCGATGCAGACTCCATTACCTGCCGGATCTCCGCTGTGCCCGCCGTTGCGGCGTGCATGCTTATGAAGGGCATCTTCAGGTGCTTTCCGATTATCTCGGCAAGAGTGGTTTTGCCTGTTCCCGGCGGACCGATCAGAATAATCGAATCGAATCCTCCGTCCTCTACCATTCTGCGAAATACCGAATCCGCGCCCAGCAGATGCTTCTGCCCGGCTATATCGTCAAAGACCTCAGGTCTTAACTCTTCCAGTATTTTCATCTATATATAAACCCCTAACGGGCGGTGCAATTCTAACTTTTGCAGAAATTTTCCGTCCTGGAAAATTTCCGATACCGCTTCGCATCGGTAAAACCTCTGCTCCGCTTACGTTACGTTCATAAAAACGGCACAGCCGTTTTTATTCTCTACACGAACCACATCCTGTGGTTGTTTAGATTGCTTCGTCACTTTGTTCCTCGCAATGACAGAAAAAAGGTCATTGCGAGCCGATGGAATCGGCGTGGCAATCTCATAAAAGAGATACTCTGAAACACTCTATGCTTGTGAGGTTGCTTCGTCACTACGTTCCTCGCAATGACAGTAAAACCTCAACATTATTTAACTACAATATTACCACAGCTAACAAACTGTGCAATATATATTTTTATAAAAAAAGCCCCCGCATGTGCCGATACTTATAGTCCAATTGTAGCCCTGTACGTCAGGGCGGAGGAATCACGGCGCATTAGGCTTCCTACTCAAGGCAGGCTTGCACACCGCAGCCAGTATCATCCCCCTTTTCTGGAGTGTTGGCTCCAATTTTCCTATAAAACTCGAACACCGCAGGGGCTATTCTATTAAGCTGTTATCTGTCTACTTTCTGCAATATATCATCCAGAATGGCATCCGCCCTGTCGGAAAGATCCTTCAGGTCGAGATACTCAGCAGTGATGCTCAATGCCGCCATCACAGCCAGTTTCTGGGTATCCAGCACTTTCACCTTGCTCTTAATCTCGTCCATGCGACCCTGTAAAAGCTCGGTTGTCTTGCGGACAAAATCTATATCTTTGTCTGTCACCAGCGGATACTGCAATCCGTTGATGCTGACCTTGTGTTCATAGACAGGCACTTTCAGCACCCCGCTTTATCTATAATCTTGAGATAAGATTTTCAATCCTCTGCTTAACGGTTTCGTTCTTTTCCCTAAGCGAGAGGTTCTCTTCTTTCAGCTGGTTATTTTCGGTTTCCAGAAGAGACGCCTTATCCCGCTCTTTCTTGAGCTCATGCATAAGATTGTCTATCTTACTACTTAAAATATCCAGTTTTTCAAGAAGTTCCATGTAATCTTTATTACAATATTTATAATCAGTTGTCAATAAATTAGAATAAAATCCTCACCCCAGATTTTAGTGGATAAATCCATTAACCGATGCTAAAATTCCTCCATGAGAAACATACTATCATTTATAATAATCCTGCTGGCAATAGGCGCCGCCGTCCTGTATTCCGTCAACCTCTACTCCGGAAAAAAAATAACCGACAGTCCCTTCATGACCATAGAGATACAGAAAGACAAAACAGCGCCTGCCGAAACCGCTCCCGCTCCACAGACAGAAGCTGTCCCCGCACAGGAACAGCCCGCCGCTGAGACCGGGCAGACCGAAGATATCTACTCCCGCATAGACAAAATGGAAGAAAACCTGAACACCAAGCTGGGGGCGATATCCGAATCATCAGACAAGACTGAGATTCTGGCGAGATTCGACCAGCTTAGCAAAGAATTAGAGGCGGACGTGACACTCATCCTGTCCGCTGTGAATAAAAAAGAACAGTGGTACCGAAACGAGTTCTATCAGGTGCTGGCGGCCATCGCCGCTGTTTTCGTCCTGATGGTCTCCGTGGTGCTGATGATGTATATCAGCCTGAAAAAAATCATGCTGAAAACATCATACGCCCCCTCACGCCCCGCCGCATCCGTCACTGCCGCTTCTGAATCCTCTTCAGAGGGGCAGACAGATGACGAAAACCCCATACTGACCGCCGTGGGCAGCGTTTCTGAAAAACTGGCGGCGAAAATATCCGAAACACAATATCTCTTCGACCCGGAAAAAGCCGTTAAGCTGACATCCAAGCAGAAGAGCGAGCTGATAGAGATCACTGAAGAGATTCTTTTTCTGGACAAAGCCGGATGCAAACCCTCTCCCGAGGAATATTATCTGCTGGCGCTGGAGAGATTCTCCGACAAGAGCTTTACAGAGGCGACAGTCCTTTTCGAGCACCTGAAGCAGAAGGACGAAACCTTCTCGCAGGCATGGTATATGACAGGATACATGGAATATACCTCCAGAAAATATGAAACAGCCTATGAAGATCTGGCTAAGGCATGCGCCATCGACACAGACAATTTCACATATCTGACTGCGTTCGGCAACGCGTGTCTGAAACTGAAAAAATATACCGAAGCGGCGGAAGCCTTCCACAAGGCATCATCCATAAACGGAAAAGACCCCGCCGTGTGGAACAACCTCGCTCACTCCTATATATTAAGCGGAAAGGCGGAGGAAGCCGCTGAGGCATTCGCCAAAGCTGTTGAGCTGAAACCTGATTTCCACGAAGCCCTGCACAACCTCGGACTCTCATTAAGCCGTCTGAAAAAATATGATGAGGCGGTGGAAGCGTTCGAAAAAGCGGTGGCTGTCAAACCCGATAAACACGAATCCATGTATAACGCCGCATGCGTCTATGCCCTGCTGGGCAAACGTGACGGTGCTCTTTCTTACCTGAAAAAGGCGGTTGATCTTTCACCCGACTACGCTAAGAAAGCAAAACAGGACAAAGACTTCGAAAGTTTCGCCGGAGATGCGGAATTTACAAAGATAACAGGATAACCGCAGTGATGGACTGGGAAAGACTGCTGAGCTACCAGAGGGTAAAAGGCGGTCACACCGAACAGTTCGACTATGCCAGAAGCCCGTTCAATGTGGATTTTGACCGCATAATCTTCTCCGATGCCTTCCGCAGACTGGACGAGAAGACTCAGGTGCATCCATTAAGAAACAACGACAACGTCCACTCCCGCCTGTCCCACAGTCTGGAGGTGGCTTCCGTTGGCAGAAGCCTCGGCACGCTCGCCGGAGGTTTTCTGAAAGAACGCTCGCTCCTGCCGGATATATTCACCCCCGACCACACAGGTCAGATAGTGCAAACCGCCTGTCTGGCGCACGACATAGGCAACCCGCCATTCGGACACACCGGAGAGGAGATCATTCAGAACTGGTTCAAAGATGATAAGCACATAAAATATCTTGAATCTATGAAATCAAACCAGATAACTGATTTCACAGCATTCGAAGGCAATGCCCAGGCGTTCCGTATTGTCACCCGTCTGGGAATGTATAAAAACGAAGGCGGAATCAGACCCACATACGCCGTGATAGCGTCCATGATGAAATACCCCTGGGTACACAGAGACGGCATAAAAAAATTCTGCTGTTTTTCCGATGACCTGTCCACTCTGGAAGACATCGCTCAGAAAACGGGACTCATGGGAAAAGACGGAATATATCAGCGCCATCCGCTGGCATACCTGTCCGAGGCGGCGGACGACATCTGCTACAGCATCATAGACATAGAAGACGCCTACGAGCTGAACCTCATCAGCTATGAAGAGGCGTATGACACTCTGAACGGCATATGCGGCGTAAAAGCCGAAAAGCTGGCGTCCAAGACCCGCAAAGAGTCGATTGCCTATCTGAGGGCTGTCGCCATAGGAAAATGTGTTGAAGCCGTTATAACCGAGTTCAAAGACAGATATGAAGAGATGATTAAGGGCAGACTGCATTACAAACACAATCTGCTGGAAAACTCCGCAGTGAAAGACGCCATAGCCGAAGCAAAAAAGCTGGGCAGCGGCAAAATATACATCAACCCCAGAAAGATAATGCTGGAAGTGGGAGCGGAGAATATTTACGATATCCTGCTCAGCAACTTCTGCAAGGGAGCCTTTGACAAAGCCGTCAACAACGGCGGCGGATTCCGCACCAGAGGCGTTATGAATCTGATGGGGGACGGAGCCGTGCAGGAGGGAGAGAGCGTCTTCACCGCCATGCACAAGGTGGTGGACTACATCACCGGAATGACAGACAGCTACGCCGCAGAAACAGCGAAGCTGATGCGGGGCATAGCCTAGCCCCTGACTCCGAAATTCCTTATATATTTCTTAAGTATTTCTTCCGCTTTCAGATTGTCCAGACCGGACACGTCAAAAGTCTTATCCAGCATCTTAGCGTTTCTGATCCTCTGGAGAAAGAACAGACAGTCCGGCACTCTGTCGGCAAAAACAGCGACATCGTCCTCATCAGGCACCTCCCACAGAGTATGGCGAACCTCATAAGACACGCTGTATTTATCCAGTATCTCCACCGACCTGAAAAAATCGTTCAGATCAGCGTCCGTTCTGGTTATTCTTTTCAGCGAATTTTGAGAAAAAGCCTTCATATCCACAGCGGCATAATCCGCCAGCCCGGCGGAGCAGACCCTCTCCAGCGCATTAACCGAAAAACCGTTGGTATCCAGCTTCACCTTCAGACCGCGCTCTTTCATATCCGCCAGAAAATCGCTCAGATGCGGGGCGAGCAGAGGCTCGCCGCCTGTTACGGCGACAGCCTCTATATCCTTACCCGCCAGATATTCCAGAAAATCCTGAAGTCTGCTGACTTTTGCCCGCCCTGTCACCAGCTCGGGGTTGTGGCAGTACCGGCATCTTAAGGAGCATCCGTGGGTAAAAACGATGGATGAGATCTTGCCGGGATACTCCATAAGGCTGACATGCTGAAAATCTGCCACATAAAAGTCATAACTGCTCATTATTTCACCTGAAATGTCTCTCTGTTTTTAAATTCTTCTTTTTTCCCCTCGTTCCATTGTTTGGTGGGGCTGTGATAGCCTACAACTCTGCTGTAGACGTCACAATCTGTTCCCTTAACGTCTTTCAGCTCCTGCTGAAGTCTGTTCAGTTCTGTCTGTTTATCCATTAGCTGCCTCCGTCTCTATTTCATCCGCCAGTTCTTCTATGCGGCGGGTGATCTCCGCTTTTTTCTCCGACTCACACATGGGACAGGACGGGTGTTCGCCCCTGATATATCCGTGGATGGGACACACGGAAAATGTGGGAGTGATCGTGATATAGGGCATGGTGTATTCCGATGTGATCTTCTCCAAAAGTTTTGCCACGGTGGACGTATCCGCAATAGATTCGCCCAGAAAAACGTGAAAAACCGTTCCGCCCGTATACAGCGGCTGAAGCCTGTCCTGATGGCTCAGCGCATGGAAAAGATCTCTGGTCTGCTCCACGGGTATCTGTGTGGAGTTGGTATAATATGGTCGTGAATCCGAACCGGATGTGACTATGCCCGGGCAGTCTTTGACATCCTTCTTCGCCAGACGGTAAGATGTGCCCTCCGCCGGTGTCGCCTCCAGATTGTAGAGCATGTCGTCCTCATTCTGAAAATCCGCCAGCTTCTCACGCATGAAGTTCAGCACTTTTTCAGAAAAATCCAGCCCGTCTTCGTGCATGATGTCAACACCCATGAAATTCAGCAGACATTCGTTCATGCCGATAATGCCGATGGTGTTGAAGTGATTCTTCCAGTACTGCCCGAATCTGTCGTATATGCTGTCCAGATAGTGTCTGGAATATGGATAGAGCCCGTTGTGGGTCAGTTTTTCCAATGATTTGCGTTTGATGCGCAGAGCCTCACGGGCAAGCTCCATCAGCTCGCTCAGCCTTCCGAAGAAATCATCTTCGTTCGCTGCCTGATATCCCAGCCTCGGCAGGTTTATGGTTACCACTCCGATGGAACCTGTGAGCGGGTTAGCACCAAAGAGCCCTCCGCCCCGCTTTTTCAGCTCTCTGTTGTCCAGACGCAGACGACAGCACATGCTTCTGGCATCGTCAGGGCTCATGTCGCTGTTCACGAAGTTGGCGAAATACGGCGTACCGTATTTTGCCGTCATCTTCATCAGCTCGTCCACTATTGGTCTGTTCCAGTCGAACTGTTTGTCTATGTTGTATGTGGGGATGGGGAATGTGAACACCCTGCCCTTGGCGTCCCCCTCCATCATCACCTCGAAGAAGGCTCGGTTAAATATAAACAGCTCTTCCTGAAACTCTTTATAGGTTCTCTCCATCGGCTCTCCGCCTATAACCACCGCCTCGTCACGAAAGGCGGAAGGAACGTAAAGATCCATGGTAAGGTTGGTAAACGGAGTCTGAAAACCCACTCTGGTAGGCACGTTCAGGTTGAATATGAACTCCTGAAGAGCCTGTTTCACATCGGCATAGCTCAGCTTGTCATATGCAATGAAAGGGGCGAGCAGTGTGTCGAAGTTGGAAAACGCCTGAGCGCCCGCCGCCTCTCCCTGCAATGTGTAGAAAAAGTTTACTATCTGTCCCAGAGCCGAGCGGAAATGTTTCGGGGGTCTGCTCTCCACCTTGCCGTGGACGCCTCCGAAACCTCTGGTGAGAAGATCCTTCAGATCCCAGCCGCAGCAGTAGACAGCCAGCAGACCGAGATCGTGGATATGAAAACTGCCGGAATTATGCGCTGTCTGCACGTTTTCCGGATATATTCTGTTCAGCCAGTATTTGGCTGTTATCTTCGATGATATATAGTTGTTCAGCCCCTGAAGAGCGTATGTGGTGTTGCTGTTTTCGCTCACCCTCCAGTCGCTGCCGCCCAGATATTCCTCCACGATGGATTCCAGTCCTTCGAAAGCCTCTCTGAAATCTCTCATCTGGGCTCTCTGGCTGCGGTAGAGAATGTATGCTTTGGCGGTTTTGGCGTGTCCGTTCTCTATCAGAACTTTTTCCACTTCGTCCTGAATCTCTTCCACAGATACTGATCCGTATACGCCGTATTTGTCTGTGAGAGCCCTGCAAACCTTGATGGAAAGCATGGCGGAAATATTGCGGTCGGTGCCGCCCACGGCTTTTGCGGCCTTATAGATGGCATTGGCTATTCTTTCATGGTCAAACGGCACAAATCGACCGTCACGTTTGTTGACTTTTTCTATCATAAAAAGTCTACCTCCTTAAAAATGAACGCAGTTAGAGGGTAAAAAAATAGGGCAGTAAATAAGGGTGATTATTTTATGGAATGATAAAGATCATCCATCCCTCCGCTGGTTAAATTAAAGGTCAGGTATCCTGGCTCTCCATCGTTCTACTTGCCCGGTCTTCCCATTCTCACAGTGACCGTGTGGGGGCTTTCGTCAGGATTACAGTTGCGGGGGCAGCGCCGGAATTAAACCGGACTTCCCTGATTCCTTCATCTTCATTTTGCAGAGAACGGACCGAGATGTCAACCAAACATTTCGGACGAATAACGTCCGGTCAGGCTAACTTTCTGAAAGGACAGATCAAATAACTTTTACCGTCTCCGTGATCTCTTCAAAGAGCCTCTCGGCTATCCGTGAGCACCTGAAAACAGCGTAAGCGGAAACAGCTATGATTGCCAGAAGTGACATAAAAACACCTGTACCGAGTATTTTTTCACTAATCTAGCGCCTATACATCAGAAAAAGATACGGATCTTGTCAGATTGTTTTAATATCTGCCTCAGCGGAAGGCACAGCGGACATCAGAAGCAGACACGCCAGCACAGATACCATGCCGACTGCTCCCGCCGTATAAAAGACAACCCTGATATCCAGAACGGATATGATGAGAGCGCCGATGAAAGAAGCGGCAGTGAACCCGAGATTCATCACGCTGTTGAACAGCCCCGCTGTTCTGCCCATCCCCAGCCTCTCTCCCTCGTCCACCAGCAGAGACGAGCTGGCGGGCTGAGACACAGCGCCGAATATTCCGGCGCACACGCACAGAAACAGCATGCCGTAGAAACTGCCTGTGTCAGCCACCATAAAGACCAGAGCGGAGGCATACACCCCGCCGCCCACAATCATCAGCTTTCTGGATATCCTGTCCGCCATCCTGCCCATAGGGCGCAGAAACAATATCATGCTCAGCGTTGTGGACGACAGTACCATTCCCGTCTGAAAACCTGTGGAGCCCATGCGGCTCTCCATGAATATGGGCAGAAAGACGCACATGGTGGCTATGGAATATGCTCTGCCGAATATGAAAAACAGAAGCGAGGCTATCACTGAGTTTCCGGCTATGTCTTTCAGCGGGGCGCACCTCTCCGGAATGGAGTTCACGCCTGCGCCGGAAGGCAGAAAAACTGCGGCGATAAGAGCGCTGACGCACAGAACGAAAAGAACGCCGAACAGCCCAGTGAATCCGAAATGATCTTTTACCAGCCCGCCCAGAAGAGGACCCAGAGCGGCAGCCGAATAGAATGAGATGTCGAAGCCTCCCAGCGATGATGCCCTGCGCCCACGGGGAGCGGCGCTCCCCGCGGCAGACAGCAGAACAGGGCGAAAGATTGCGGTGCTTAGACCCTGAGCCGTCCGCAGAGCAGTTACTATAAGGAGGTTGTTAGACTGCATATATAGGAATGCAATCAGCGAGTAAATCGTGATACTGAATATTATCAGTCTCCTGCTGCCCAGCCTGTCGCTGAGCATGCCCGCCAGAGGCGAGAAGAGTATCTTTGCCGCCGCATAGAGTCCTATGGCGGAGGCGAACACCAGCCCTCTGGCTCCGAGACCCGTTACATAGACGGAGAAATAAGCGTCTGACACGGCAAAACCGAGCGAGACAGCGAAATTTATGAAGAATAATATCTTTAAACTGTTATCCGTCCGCATAAGAGCCTCTCTTTAATATCAGCGGCACCGGCGGTTACGGGGTCCGCCGATGCCTGCTGACAGGTTGTGTCAGGTTTACCCACAGGAGTATTAAAAGGATGCCACCTGAAGAACCTCAGATCACTTCTTTCCGCCGAAGCTGAATTTGTATGTCACATAGAATCTGGTGTCGTCATAGTCGTCACCGTCATCCACATCGATGGTAGCGTATCTGGCTCTGACACCGAATCCCTGAAGGGCTCCGCCGAAATCATACTGGATGCTGTAGTCTGTCTCCGCCATGTCTGCGGAGGCGTTGCTGCCTGTTTCGGGTGTGTCATATTTTGCGTAAAACACATAAGCGCTGAGACCTTTTAAGCCAAGTTTGCCGAAATCATAGGCAAGCCTGGCGGCATAAACGTCCTCTTCCGCTCTGCATGAGTTCAGCACCTGCTGGATCACGACCATGCTGGCGCCCCATTTATCCAGAAGAGCGTCATCGCCTGTTTTAGCGTAAAAACCTGTCAGGTCGAAACCATAGTATTTCGCGCCGAGGCTAAGACCATAGTGTTCTGTGCTGAAATCGCCCACGAGCTCATCACCCTGTGATTTCTGAAGCAGCAGTGTGGGTTTGGTATATACAGTCACGCCGCCGAGGTCTTTACTCACTGATATGTCGAAGTACTGCTCGTTAAAAACATCGGGCATAGTGTAATACCACGCCTGAACAGAGCTGTTCACTGATTCCACGGGCAGTTTGTAGTTAGCGCCGAAGATATAGAAAGGGTTGTCGTCTATATTCACACTGCCTGCGGGACCGGATGCGGCGGCGTCTGATATGGATACGAAGTCCTCATCCGCCCAGCCCAGTGAATCTGTGATATAGTAGCCGGAGAGAGTCAGGTTGTTCACAGAGTTATTAACCACAGACAGTCCTTTGTAGCTTCTGGGAAGCAGACGGATCTGGTGTGTGTGCATCATGGGAGTGTTCACTTCCTGAGCGCCGTATTTTATCTGTGTTTTGAACCAGTCGCCCTGAATATAGTATTCCTGCATTCTGGTTACGCTTTTATGCGATCCGTCATCGTTTCTGCCCAGCAGTCCATACACGGAATCGCTGTCGTTATCGCCTATGTTGTTTGTTGTGGCAAAGGCTGTGCCGAATGATATTCCGTAAAGAGGCGCTGTCTTATAATATAAAAGTCCGCCGAAAGCGCTGTCTCTCTTTGTTTTGGCTGTATCATAGTCTTTGGTAAAATCCATAAACTTGATCTCGCCCCGTCCTGTTCCTTCGGTGAACATCTCTTTCACATTGGTAGCCGCGAAGGCGGATGTTGTCAGGCTGAGAGCAAGAGCCGCTATAATAGCTATTCTGCTTTTCATCTTTTTCCTCCCTTAGTATTAAAGGGCGCCCGCCCTAAACGGACGCCCGGAGTGATTTTATTTTATGCCTATGTATTTCACTGCGTTTTCAGCGGCTATACGTCCTGAGTTGATAGCGAAACCGAATGTTCCGCCTCCGAGTTTCAGGTCATAGCTGTCGCCGTACATACCGCCGGCGTCCAGACCGCCGGCATAGAGACCGGGGATGACTTCGTTGTCAACGTCAACAACTTCTGTGTGCTCGTTGATTCTGATGCCGCCCAGTGTGCCAAGTGCTCTGGGGTGCAGTTTTGTCACATAGAAGGGAGCTTTTTTCAGGTGGCGCAGATAGAGAGGTGATTTGTGGAAAAGGTTATCCACATGCATGTCAGCCGCCTCGTTAACGCTGTCCACTGTCGCCTGAAGCACTTTGGGATCGGCGCCGATGGCTTTTGCCACTTCTGCTATGGTGTTGCATTTAAAAACGTTGCCGTTTTTTCTGCCAAGTTCTTTGCTGAACTCAGCATCGAGTTTCACAAGTTTTGTACCCTGAAGAACCCATTCGCCAAGAGGCATCTGGATACCTTCATTAATGACTTTCAGCCTGGTGTCCTCATCATAGATAGAGTAAGCTGTGCCGCCTATTCTCTCCAGTGCGTTGCCAGACTGAGGCCACTCGGTGATGTTTGACTCGTCTGTGTATCTGTGACCTTTGGGGTCAACGAACAGATAAGGCTGAACAGCAGCGGCGATCATCTGTGATGCGGGGTGGAATCCTGCCAGACCGGGACGGTATGACTGCATAACATTCACACCCTCTTCGGCGGCGCCTGCTTTCCATGCCATTTTGATACCATCGCCCATTTTACCTATCTGACCGATGAAGACCATTTCGGGATATCTGGAATATTTGGCTACCATCTCTTTGTTGTTGGCAAAACCGCCGGAAGCGATCAGAACTGCCTTAGCGTTTACTGTCACTTTCTCGCCGTCTTTTGTCTCGCCCACGACACCTACTATCTTACCGTCTTTTTTGATAAGGTCTGTGGCGCCTGTGTTGAGCAGAAGAGTACCGCCGCCGTCAACAAACTGCTTTGTGAGCACTTTCATAACAGCCTCGCCGTGGTGATACTGCTTACCGTCAACATCAACCCAGTCGATAACGTGCCATGTAAGGGGTCCGCCGAAGCCGCCCACGCCCACATATTCATATTTGATTCCGAATTGTTTCAGCCATTCGATGGTTTCGGCTGATTTATTGACAAAAGCGCTCACCAGAGGCGCATTAGCACGCCAGTGGCTGTAGTCCATGATGGTCTTGAACGCGAACTGTTTGGATACGTCAATACCTATTCTGAGCTGAACGCTGGATTCAGCCGCGAAGAGTCCCTCGGCAAAGTTTCCCGTACCGCCTGTTATCGCCTGTTTTTCAAGGACAACAACTTTTGCGCCCAACATCTGTGCCTGAACGGCTGAGCTGAGACCTGTGGCGCCGCCGCCGACTATGGCATAATCTGTGTTATACACCTTGTCAGCGAAAGCCGGCATACAGAACATAAGCGCCAGAACAAATGTCAAGAACGCTTTGATCGATACTAGACATTTCATTTTATTACCTCACTTTATATATTTAATGCCCCGAAAGGCACTAACTCCCTCAGTTGGATGAAAGGTCTCCCCCCTTTATCCCTTTGGCCGCATATCTATGGTGCTACGAAATCGAAGTTGTGACATGAAGCGCACACAACCTCTGACGGTTTATGTATCTTATGGCAGTCCCTGCAGTCCAGCTCGCCCAGATGTGAATCGTGGGGGTTTGCCTCCGGCAGGTCTTTAGTGAGCTCTTTCACATCGGCGTACCCGCCGTGACATTCTATGCAGGATTCCTGAGGAGCCGCTTTTTCGGGATTATCGACCTTGTGACAGTCGATACATGCTATGGCGTTCTCCTTGTGCTTGCCCTTCAGCTCCTGGGCGAATGCCGCAGTGGATAAAAGAGCCACACAAACTATTGCTAAAATTGAGATCATGACGTATGAAAGTTTCATAATAATACTCCCGGACACGTTTTAGTCATACCTTATATGTAAAATGTATAACATATAATATTACCCGTCAACACAAATGTCATACATTTGACATATGACATTTTTTGTCTTATTATTCGACTTTGGGCTTTTCTTTTGATAGAATTGAACTAAATTAAATTTATTGACTCTTAAAAAATATAATATGTATAATAAAGTCATTATTTTTGCAGGGAGAAACAAGTGGCAACCTTTATTCCGATCAGGCAGACAAAGGCATCTGACGAGGTATACGGACAGCTGAAAGACGCGATACTCACCGAAAAGTATAAAGCAGGCGACAAACTGCCGTCAGAGCGGGAACTCATCGAGATGTTTCAGGTCAGCAGAACCGTGGTCAGAGAGGCTATCAAGATTCTGGAGGCAAACCAGTTTGTCGAGATAAAACAGGGCGCCACAGGCGGAGCTTTTGTAAAACACATCACATTCGAAAGGCTCAGCGATGCCTGCTATGACATGTTCATGTCCGGTCAGCTCACCCTGCCGGAGCTCTGCCAGGCGAGATTTCTTATCGAGCCCGCCTCTATCAGGCTCTCCGTGCAGAATATGAACGAAGACTATAAAGAGCGTCTTCTGAAGGCTCTGGATGACGAAAAAAAGACCAGCGACAGTAATGACGAAATGGTCTACTACCGTTCACAGCTCCACTATGTTCTGGCGGAAATGACAGAAAACAGGTTTCTCGAAGCTATTATTAAATCTCTGGCGATACTCGTCAGAGAGGTTACCAAAGACATACAGCCGCCCTTTCACCCGGACAAGGTTCACCCGGTGGGCATGCACGACAATCTGGTTCAGGCTGTTCTGGACAAAGACGAGGACAGAGCCGCCGAAGAGATGAGGCTCCACCTTATCGATTTCAGAAACAGGCTGGAAGAGGCGGAGATGAACTTCCGCAAAACAACGCCGGGCAAACATCTATTCTGCGGCAGGATAGATAAAAAAACTATTTGATTATTGCTCATCCGAGCTATATTAAAGTACATAACTTTTGTGGGGAAGTGATTGTGCCCGTACCTATGCGACAACACAACTTACGGAGGTTATTAATGCCCTTAGTTACTGCTGATATGACTCTTTCCGACATTATCAAAAAATATCCCGACACGAAGGAACTGTTTCTGGCTAACGGTCTCTCCGCCGACAGCATGAATGACGCTTTTCTGAGCGCTCTCACTTTGGAGAGATTCATGTCGCTGAGAAGCCTGAATCCGGAGCTTTTCATGCAGATCATAAATGCCGCTGCCGATGCCTGTTCCGAGCAGAAGATACTCTATACCACGGAAATACCGCCCATGAGAGCGGATTTTCTCGGATACGTTGTCTGTCCTTTCAAGCACCTTTACAAAGAGAAGCTGGAAGACGTGCTGACACAGCACTATGAGAAAACAGGCGACAGACTCATCAGCTTCGTCCCCATGGGATGCGGAGGACCTGACCCATATGAATACATATGGGAGGCGGAGAACATAGATGAACTGCCGGACGTGATAGCGTCTGTGGGATTCGGCGCTTTCTACCGTGAACAGTTCAAAAAGAAATTTCTGGAAACAGGAATGTTCACATCTGTTCAGCCCCAGCCCGTTCCCGAACCATTCAAATCCGCCGGACTGGAAGACCCGAAAAAGATATATACCGTCTACTCCATCTCAGCCTATGTTATGCTGATAGACCATAAAAAGCTGGGTGATCTGCCAATGCCTAAAACATGGCTGGACATCACCGACCCCATTTACAAAGACAATGTAATCATAGGCGGCAACGAGGACGAGGTTAACGAAGTTCTCCTCATGCACATATGGAAAGACGGCGGAGACGAGGCGCTGAAACGCTTCGCCCCCAATGTGAAGGCGGCATGGCACGCCTCCCAGATGGCTAAGGCGGCAGGCAGCAGCATGAAGATCGGAGCGGCGATTTACGTTCTGCCGTGGTTCTTCGCCAGCACATGCCCCAACGCTCCCCACGCCGAAGTCTACTTTCCGGAGGACGGAGCGCTGGCAAGCCCGATGTATATGCTGGTGAAAACCGACAAGGTTGAGCGCATGAAACCCGTTATCGACTTTAAAACCGGAAAGATGCTGGGGGACGTATCAGCGAAATCACTCTTTCCGTCTCTGAACCCCGATGCCGAAAAAGTTCTGCCGGAAGGCGTAAAGCTGAAATGGTTCGGCTGGGATTTCATCCACTCCACCGACATGAAAGAGCTGTCCGAGGAACTGAACAAAAAATTTATGTCCTACCATAAAAACAAGAACGTGCTGAACGAGACATCGGAAGTGATTCCTCTGTCCAAGCCGGAAAAAGGCTTCAAAAAAGCCGTGCTGATGAAGGACTGATATGAAGCTGATAACAGTAGCGGGTCCTCCGTCATCAGGCAAAACTTCCGTGATAATAAAAACCGCCGAGCACCTGAAAAAATCAGTTGGCAAAATCGGCGTGGTGAAATTCGACTGTCTGTCCACCACAGACCACGCTGTGTATGCCAGAGCGGGCATACCTGTGGTAACCGGAATATCAGGCAACCTGTGTCCCGACCACTTCTTTGTGAGCAACATAGACGACTGTGTTCAGTGGGCAAAGGGCAAGGGATTCGACATGCTGATATCAGAGAGCGCCGGACTGTGCAACAGATGCAGTCCGCACATAAAGAACGTGCTCGCCGTCTGTGTCATAGACAATCTGGCGGGGGCGGACACCCCGCAGAAAATAGGTCCTATGCTGAGATACGCCGACATAGTCACCGTGACTAAGGGCGACATAGTGTCACAGGCAGAGCGGGAGGTTTTTTCATTCAGAGTGCGTCAGGCGAACCCCAAAGCCTCCGTGGTGTTCATAAACGGCATCACCGGACAGGGCTCATACGATCTGTCGCACAGCTTCCTGAAATCCACCGATGTGGACACTCTGGAAGGCGCTAAGCTGAGATTCTCTGTTCCCGCCGCCATCTGCCCCTACTGCGTGGGCGAGATGACTATCGGTGTGGATCACCAGAAGGGCAATGTGAAAAAGATGTCGTTTCAGGAGGTGACAGCATGAGCGTTGATCTCCTGAATATACCCTTCGCCGTCATTACGGACGAGCACCCCTATGCCGAAGACTACTTCAAATCCGTGAACATCACGGATTTCGACACAGAGCTGACGCCAAACGAAATAATATCGGCGCTGGATGACAACGAGCTGACAGAGAACGGCTTTTCGAAAGATCAGATAGCGTCTCACTTCATAGAATTCATAGCTCAGGCGTCCATGCTGAAACAGACCGCCTCCAGAGCGGTGGAGAGCATCACCATCATAGGCGGACAGGACAAATCCGGCAGAAAAGAGGACATGGAACTGACCCTCGTCCCCGGCGACATCCTCTGCATAGTGGGGAGCACAGGCTCAGGCAAGAGCCGTCTGCTGGCGGATATAGAATGTTTCGCTCAGGAGGACACCCCCACAGGCAGAACGATTCTGGTGAACGGAAAACCCCTCATAGGCGAGGAGAGATTCCGTCTGGAAAACAAGCTGGTGGCTCAGCTCAGCCAGAACATGAACTTCGTGGTGGATATGAGCGTGGGGGATTTCATCACCATGCACGCCGTCAGCCGTATGATACCGGATATCGAAACCACGGTGAAAAACGTGATAGCCTGCGCCAACGATCTGGCGGGCGAGCAGTTCACACCGGAAACAGCTCTGACACAGCTCTCAGGAGGACAGTCCAGAGCTCTGATGATAGCCGACACAGCTCTTCTGAGCTCCAGCCCGGTGGTGCTGATAGACGAGATAGAGAACGCAGGAGTGGACAGGAAAAAAGCTCTGGAACTGCTGGTTCAGAAAGAAAAAATAGTGTTGATGTCCACCCACGACCCCATACTGGCTCTGATGGGCAACAGACGCATAGCCATAAAAAACGGCGGGATAGCCGCTGTGATGGAGACCGATGACGAGGAGGCGGACACTCTGGAAGTTCTGGAGATTCTGGACGCCAAAATGATGGATCTGCGCCAGAGACTGAGAGCCGGCGAGCGCATCGGTTTTGATATGAAAAAATTCTTCGGGATTAAATAGATTTTATATATTCTGTAGGGCGGTATTTTATATGCCGCCGTTTTTTTGCGGCGTGGTGTAAAACCACGCCCTACTTTATCAGCTCTTCTTATTTATAGTTCTGAGCGCCCTTTTGCAGATCTTCGCTGTTTCCTTCGTGGGGCTCTCTTTTGTCCATCTGTCAGTAATCCCTATGACCCATTCCGGTTTAGATTTCGATGCGTCATTCAGCCAGTTTGCCACGGAATCCTGAACATATTTATGCGGATCGGAACGCAGAGGCTCCAGAATGGCAAGCCCCGTCTCCGGGCTGTCTTTCAGCTTTTGTATATGAGCGCACCACACGCCCCTGGGTCTGGTCGCCTCGCTGGCGCACCGTCTGATATATGCGCTGTCGGATGATGTCCACGGAAGCAGAAGCTCCACCGCCCGCTCAACATCTTTCGCTATATCGTCTCTCAGCGCCATCCAGGCCATCTCACGCACGCCCATGTGTATGTCGTCAGCGAACGGCTTTATCAGCTCCAGCCGGGTCTCCATATCGGTCTCTCTGAAACCGTATGCCAGACACGCCCAGCATCTGGCTATGTCTGATTCATGATAAGAAAAAACGTCCAGTGTCTGCGGATATTTCAGCAGAAACTTTCCGATGTTTCTGTAGCATGTCATCAGTTTCTGGTTCAGAGGATCGTTCCTCAGCTCGGAAATATCTAATACCATACCGCTGTCACGCAGTATGTTTTCCAGCAGGACAAAATTATTCACTGCCATAGACTCCCCCAGATTAACTGTAGGTATCCTGCCTGTCTCTATCAGAGCCAGAATGTCCGCAGGCACATCTTTCGGCGATGTGGCGCCTTTTCTGTTTAATATATCAGCATTCATAATCTATCATATACTCAATATAGCCTTTCATGCGCAGTCTGCACGCCGGACACCTTCCGCATCCATAGCCCCATTTATGCCTGTGTTTTCTGTCGCCTTCATAGCATGTGTGGCTGTCTTCCAGCACTGTTTCCAGAACGCCGCAGTCCTTCGCCAGCTTGAATGTCTGTGCCTTGTTCAGGTGCATCAGAGGCGTATGGATTTTAATATCGCACTCACTGCCCGTGTTCAGGGATTCTTCCATCAGGCTGACAAATCCGCTCCGGCAGTCGGGATATCCGGAATAGTCCGTCTCGCACACACCCGTCACCAGATTATCGCACCCCAGAAGCTGTGCATAGGCGTGGGACAGAGTGATGAAAAGAGCGTTTCTGTTGGGGACATATGAAGCCGGAAGGTTTTTCAGCCTCGGGTGGGCTCCGTTCACATCAGCCCCGCTGGTCAGGGCGGAATCGACCATCCCGGCGAAAAAACTGATATCGACTATTTTCGAGGAGACGTTCATCTTCTCCGCTATTATCCCCGCCTGTATCAGCTCCACAGAATGATTCTGTCCGTATCCGAAAGATATGGTATGCACCCTGTCGAATCTGTCCAGCGCCCAGCCCAGACATGTCGTGCTGTCCTGCCCGCCGGAGAAGATCACCAGAGCGTTGTTATTGATTTTCCGCATTATAAAACTTCCTGTAGTCGCCGTCAGCCACCTCAGCCATATCGCAGTGGTGCCCCCTGCCCATAAATATATAGGCGCAGACTGTACGCTCAGCGCATATCACGTCTGTGACGGTCATATAATAAAACTCGCCTTCATAATCTGTGAGTCTCTTTAGAAGACTGTCCGGAACCTCATAAAGTTCGCCTTTTATCCGGCACTTACTGCGCCCGTTAAAGACAAATGGGTATCCATCGTTAATATACATGGACAGAGGGTCCACGGTGACCGCTTCCGGGCAGACCAGCTCAGCTCCGTCCATCTCTTCATTTGCTCTCATCCCGCTCATCAGCGAGCCGTATACAAACATTTTCATAGGCTTATTCCAGTGTTTTCTTAAATTTTATCGAGGCGACTGTCAGAAAAAAAACGGCGTGTATGCACAGCCAAATGAGCTGTTTGGACATCTCATGGAATGTCGCTCCCTTCACCACCACGCCTATTATCCCCTCCAGACCCCAGCGCAGAGGCACCAGATGGGTGAAATACTGCACAGGCACGGGCATGTTGTTAACAGGGAACATATATCCGCTCAGAAGAGCGCTGGGCATCATCAGAAAAAATGATGTCAGAAGCGCCTGCTGCTGTGTTCTGGCGGAGGCGCTCACCAGAAGAGCCAGCCCCAGATATGTCAGTATGTTTATGATTATTATCAGATAAAGCAGAAAAATACTGCCCTTAATAGTTATATCGAAAATCACGCCCGCCATGATAAACATCATGGTGCTGGTGAGAAGCCCCGTCAGCATGAACGGCATGGTCTTTCCGATGATGAATTCCGGACGGGTAATGGGCGTCACCATCACCTGTTCGATGGTGCCTATCTCCTTCTCCCGCACGATGGCTATGCTCGTCAGCAGCATGCTGGTAACCATAATCATCAGGGCGATCAGCCCCGGCACATAATAGTTGCGGCTGAGCAGGTTCACGTTGAACAGGCTTCTGGTCTGAAATGTCACCTCAGACGTCTTCATATCAGCGTTCTTCTCAGCGTTATAAAGGTTTATAACGCCCGAAGCATAGCTGAAAATCGTCCCGGCGTCATTGCTCATGGTTCCGTCACCGATAACCTGAATCTCCGCAGGTTTATGCGACAGAATATTTTTCTCCGTGCCTTTTGAAAAGACCACAGCGCCCCGCACATCGCCCCTGTCCAGCATCATTTTCAGATCGTCAGCGCTCTTTGCGTAGGTTTTTATTATAAAATATCCGCCGGACTGAAACCTGTCCGCTATCTCTCTGGTGGTGACTGTTTTGTCATAATCCAGAACGGCGATATCGATATTCTTCACATCCATAGTCAGAGCGAAAGAGAACACCATAAGCTGTATCAGCGGAAAAACGAACACGATCATCCGCATCTTGGGGTCTCTCAGCATCTGTTTCATCTCTTTTTTCAGCATCGATCTGATGGTAAGCAGTTTCATCAGTTCAGCCTCATCTTCAGTCTTTTATTGGCTATCAGAATCATCAGCGCCGTATATATCAGCAGAAACAGAAAATTCAGAAATATCATCTCCAGCCCCACACCTTTCAGATAGATGCTCTTAAGCATGGACACGAAATATCTGGCGGGAAACACATGGGTCAGAATCCTGATAGGCAGCGGCATGTTGGCTATGGTAAAGACAAATCCGCTCAGCATCAGTGTCGGCAGAAATCCCGTGACGATGGCTATCTGGTTCGCCAGCACCTGTTTTTTCAGGTTGATGCTCAGCACCAGACCGAAGAACAGCACCCCGGTCAGAAATATAGTCGCCACAAAAAACAGCAGAGCCGGATTGCCCCGCATAGGCACTCCGAAAACCAGCCTGCCCAGCCCCACGGCGATTATCACATCCGCCAGACCTATGCAGTAGAGCGGAATCACCTTGCCGAATGTAAGCTCCAGCCGGCGCACGGGCGTGCTGATCAGCTGTTCCATCGTCCCCGTCTCCCACTCACGGGCAACGGTAACACTGGCGAGCATGGCGGCGATAACAGCCATCACGATAGCCAGAATCCCCGGCACGATCATATATGTGCTCACCATCCCCTGGTTGTACCAGGCTCTGGGAACAGCCACCGCCTGAACACCTCCGGACGTGTTTCCGGTCAGGCTCACACTCTCCGCCTTCAGCTTGGTGTTATATATCATAGACAGCGCCTGAATATAGTTCAGCGCCTGTCTGCCTGTGTTTGCGTCACTGCCGTCTATCAGCACCTGAACGGAAGTCTCCTCTCCCTTCAGCACCCTGTCGGCAAAATCCCTCTTTATTATCACCCCGGTCAGTATCCGCTTCATCCGCAGATCCTGCTGGAGCTGTTCGTATGATGTGTATCCACGCTTAACGCTGAAATAGTCCGAGCCGTCAAATATGCTCACCAGCTCACGGCTCTGGGGAGTGTTCGAGAAATCCACAACACCTGTGGGGATGTTCTTCAGGTCGGTGTTCAGAGCGTATCCGAAGAGCAGTATCAGCATCACTGGAATAGCTATAGCCAGAAACAGGCTCCGCCAGTCTCTGATTATATGTATGAACTCCTTTATCACCACGGCTTTCAGCCGTCTGGGACTAAACATTTTTCCCCTCCGGATCAGCCTTTTCTATCATCGATACAAAAACGTCTTCCATAGACGGCATAACCTTTCTCACTTCCGCTGAAATCCTTCTGTCCCTGAAAAATTCCGCTATGCCCTCTTGCGCCGAAATGCCTCCTGTGCGCAGGTGCAGTCCGGCCCCGAACAGAGACACGTCCACCACGCCTTTCACCGCGGTGAGCCCGTCTATGTAGTCCTGAGGACGGTTCACTTTCACCTCTATGATGTTGTCGCTCATCATTTCCGATTTCAGGGTTTCGGGTCTGCCCATGGCTATCATCTCGCCTCTGAATATCAGCGCCAGTCTGTCGCAGTATTCCGCCTCTTCCATATAGTGAGTGCTGACGAATACGGTAACTCCGTGAAGCGCCAGCTCGTTTATAATAGCCCAGAAGAGCCGTCTGCTCGCCGGGTCTGCCCCGCTGGTGGGTTCATCCAGAAAAACGATGGACGGCTTATGCAGGATGGAACATGCCAGAGCCAGCCTCTGACGCCACCCGCCCACCAGAACGGATGTCATCTCGTTCTTTCTGTCTCTCAGCCCCGAAAGCTCCAGAGCCCAGTCACGGCGTTTTTCCAGTTCGGCGTTCTTCAGCCCGTATATCCCGCCATAGAAATCTATATTTTCATAAACCTTAAGATCTTCGTACAATGAGAATTTCTGGCTCATATACCCTATGGACGCCTTGATCTTCTCAGCGTCTTTCATCACATCCATCCCGCCCACTCTGCCGGAGCCGGATGTGGGCGGCAGAAGCCCGCACAGCATCTTTATGGTGGTGCTCTTTCCTGCGCCGTTGGGTCCCAGAAAGCCGAATATCTCGCCGTAAGGCACTGTGAGATTTATCGAGTTAACAGCGGTGAAGTCGCCGAATTTCTTTGTGAGATCAGTCACCTTCAGAGATTCGCCAGATCTTTTGGCTATGTCGTCCGTCACCATGGACAATATCCTGTCGTCCGCTGACGATCCCTTCTGCATGCTCATAAAGATGTCTTCGAGAACAGGCAGATCGTCCTCCACTATGAAGTCGGGCGATATTTCAGCCAGTTTTTTTCTGTCCGTCTCTTTGTCTGTGCTGAATATGCGGAATTTGTCGCCGAAAGAGTGTACTCTGTCCGCTCCGAAGGCTTTTTTCAGCTCGCCCGATGCCTTGCGGCAGTTGCCGCATCTGACGGACAGCATATTCAGCCCGCTGTTCATCACCACATCATTCGGCGTGCCCTCGGCTATCACTTTTCCGCCGTTCATGAGCCCGATGCGGGAGCATCGCTCCGCCTCGTCCAGATAAGCGGTGCTCATGACTATAGTCATGCCGTCCGCCACCAGTTTATAGAGAATTTTCCAGAAATCCCGTCTGCTGACAGGGTCAACGCCGTTGGTGGGCTCGTCCAGCAGAAGCACCTTCGGTTTATGCACCAGAGCGCACACCAGCTGGAGTTTCTGTTTCATGCCTCCGGAGAGTCTGCCCGCCTGACGTTTTTTGAACGGACGCATATAGCTGAAATCCAGCAGATCTTCGATATGCTCCTTCAGCCCGTGCTTCTCCACCCCGTACAGATCGGCATAGAATTTTATATTTTC
The DNA here is from genome assembly GCA_050251875.1 of Deferribacterales bacterium. Taxonomy (GTDB): domain Bacteria; phylum Chrysiogenota; class Deferribacteres; order Deferribacterales; family Geovibrionaceae; genus Seleniivibrio. The sequence continues at coordinate 111,829 of JBFWMA010000006.1, forward strand.
CCACACGGTCAGATCGGGATAGAGCCCGAATTTCTGGCTCATATAGGCGATGGAATCCTTCACGGCGTCATGTTCCGTGTCGCATGAATGTCCGCAGACATACACGCTCCCGCTGTCCGGTTTCAGAATCCCCGCTATGATGCGGAGCATGGTGGTTTTGCCCGCTCCGTCCGGACCTATCAGCCCGTATATCTCGCCCTCGTTCACGCCGAGGGATATATTGTCGGCGGCTGTTACGTCCTTATATTTTTTTGTTATAGACTCCGCATATACGGCGAAGCTGGTTTTATTCATATCTATTTGCTCAGGATGATGTTTCCGTCAACCGGCATGCCGTATTTCAGCTCCATGTCATGGTTGTCTATGGCTACTTTTATCCTGTACATGAAGTTGACCCTTTCGTCCTGTGTCTGCACCGCTTTCGGGGTGAACTCCGCCTCGTCAGCGATATATGATATTCTGCCTTTATACACTTTGTCCGGATAGGTGTCGGTGGTTATATCCACTATATCCCCCAGCTTTATCCTGCCCAGAGACGTTTCGTTCACATATCCCCTGACCCATGCGTCTTTGAGATCTGCCACAGTCAGAATCACGCTTCCGGTCTGAACATATTCCCCCGGCTCCACAGGGCGGGTCAGCACACGTCCGCTGACGGGGCTTTTCAGCACTGTGTATGTCAGGTTCTGTCTGGCGGTGTTCAGGGCGCTGAGCGCTACTTCCAGAGAGGCGTGCGCTTTCTTTATGGTTTCGCTTCTGGTGCCTTCCACTGTCATGCTCATGGTCTGGCGGGCGGATGTGAGAGACGCTTCCGCCTCTTTCACTCCGTTCACCGCTTTTTTATAAGCTGTGTCGTATTTTTCAAAGTCCTGACGGCTGACGCCCTTGCTCTTATACAGCTCGGCGTATCTCTCTCTGTCGGTCTTAGCCTGAGCCAGCTCGGTGTTTGCTATATCAAGAGCCGCCTGAGCCTTTTCCACGGATGCCTCGGCGTTTTTTATCTCCTGTTTTCTGCTGCCTGCCAGCAGTTCGTCCAGCGATGCCCTGCTGAGAGAAGCGTTCGCCTCCGCTGTCTTTACAGCCAGTTTGTGGTCTGCGTCATCCAGCATTGCGACATCTTCACCCTGCTTAACAGTATCTCCTTCGGCAAAAAGCACTTCGGTCACTCTTCCGGATGTTTTGAACGACAGGGCGACATCTGTCACCTCCACAGTACCTGAGAATGTCACAGCGTCCGTATTGCCGCCGCCTCCGGTACGGAGAAAGAAGATCACGGCAACCGCCGCTATTATAATTACAGGAATGATTATCTTTTTCATTTAACAGCTCCGTTCAGCGCATTCAGGCTGAAACTGTATATATGCTCAACCATGATATCCATATTCTCTTTTGTCGGTTCTTTCATCAGGTCGGTTTTCATCAGCACCTTATTCACAAACATAGGAAACATGCACTGCCCCACTATGCTCAGCACATGTCTGAACTTATTCTCATCGCTCATTTTATCCCCGACAAACTCAGTGACGATGGCGAATCCCACTGTCCTGATTTCTGATATTCTGGTAACCAGATACATGTCCATGGCGTCTGTGGGCTCTATCATCTCACGGCTGAGGATGTTCAGCCTCGCCTTTGACCCGCCTATGCCGTGGAGACCGAAGGCTCTGTTCATCATGGTTATCACCAGTCCCTTCAGCTTCTCCTCCTTTGTCATTTCAGGACGCACAAAATCGCTCAGCGGATAGCTCCCCGCCACAGATTCCACTATGGATGAGAAAATCTCATTATAAAGCTGCTGTTTGGAGTTAAAATAATAATTGATCAGAGCCTGATTGACTCCGGCTTTCTTGCAGATATCCCTCACCGTGGCGGCACGATATCCCTTGTCTCCGAAAACCTCTGATGCCGCTTCCAGAATCTTTACTCTTGTTGTCTTTTTCAAAATCAACCCTCGCATTGTTTCTATTAAACAAATGTATAACTTTTTATAAGACTTTTCTACTGTTTTTATTCTGTTGAAAATGATTTTTTTGTATGTTAGGTTATTTAACTTTTCAAAAAAATTATGAGTGATGCAATATGTCAGTAAAAACAGTACCATTTACAAAAGATCAGATCGAAAAGATCATCGAAAAATATCCCACACCTTTTCATATCTATGACGAGAAAGCGATTCTGGAAAACGCCAGAAGACTGAAGAAAGCCTTCTCTTGGGCTCCCGCTTTCAAGGAATATTTCGCTGTGAAGGCTCTGCCCAACCCCTCTATCATGAAAGTGCTGATGAAAGAAGGATTCGGGGCGGATTGCAGCTCCATGGCGGAGCTGATGCTCTGCGACATGGTGGGGATCACAGGCGAGGACATCATGTTCACATCGAACGAAACCCCCGCTGTGGAATATCAGAAGGCTATGGCACAGAACGCCATAATCAATCTGGACGACTACTCACACATCAGCTTTCTGGAAGAGGCATGCGGAAAACTCCCCGAGCTCATCTGCTTCCGCTATAACCCCGGTCCTCTGAAAGGCGGAAACGAAATCATCGGCGCTCCTCAGGAGGCTAAATACGGTCTGACCCGTGAGCAGATGTTCGATGCTTATAAAGTGATGAAAGAAAAAGGCGTAAAACGCTTCGGCATGCACACCATGGTGGCATCCAACGAGCTGAACGTTGACTACTTCGTGGAGACTGCGGTCATCCTCTTTGAGATGGCGGCGGAGATAGCTGAGAAGGTCGGCATCGATCTTGAGTTCATCAACCTCGGCGGCGGTATAGGCATCCCCTACAAACCCGAGCAGAACGAAGTGAATCTGGAAGAGCTGGGAACAAAGGTGAAAGCTCAGTACGATAAAATCCTCGGATCAAAAGGTCTGAAACCCAATATAATGCTGGAATGCGGACGTGTAATCACCGGCCCTTACGGATATCTGGTGACCCGTGCCATCCACGAAAAACACATCTATAAGGAATACATCGCCGTTGACGCCTGTATGGCTAACCTGATGCGCCCCGGCATGTACGGCGCTTATCACCATGTAACCGTCATGGGCAAAGAGAAAGCGCCCGCTGACTGCCTTTATGACGTGGTGGGCTCACTTTGCGAGAACTGCGACAAGTTCGCAGTGGACAGAAAACTGCCTAAAATAGAGAAAGGTGACGTTGTTGTCATCCACGACACAGGAGCACACGGACACGCTATGGGATTCAACTACAACGGAAAACTTCGCTCCGCCGAAGTTCTTCTGAAAGAGGACGGCACAACAGAGCTGATCCGCAGAGCGGAAACCTATGACGATCTGTTCGCCACACTGAAGTTCTAAAAGTTTTTTAAGTCATAGCGAGGAGTGTAACGACGTCGCTATCTCGTTTCCTACATACAGAGATTGCCACGCCTGCAAGCAGGCTCGCAATGACGGTATAAAATAGCAAAGCCCCGCAAAAGCGGGGCTTTTTTATATGTAATGGCGGAGAAAAAAAGTCCGCCCTACGGGATGAAGTCAGGTATAAGATTGCTTCGCTAGTGCTCGCAATGACAACTCTTTTGGGTCATTGCGAACCTGCTTTAGCAGGTGTGGCAATCTCATTACTCCTTATACTTACTTCACGAAAGCCTTGATGATCTTCTGGTCGTCCACAGGTTTGTCGCCGTATCCTGTGCGGACGTTTTCCAGCTTCTCTACGTTTTCATATCCTTCTGCCACTTCGCCGAATATGGTGTGGCGGAAGTCAAGCCAGGGAGTGGGAACAGTGGTGATGAAAAACTGGCTTCCGTTTGTGTTGGGTCCGGCGTTAGCCATAGCCAGTATGCCGGGTTTATCAAACTTCAGCTTAGGTGTAAACTCATCTTCAAATTTGGGTCCCCAGATGGATTCGCCGCCGCGTCCTGTACCGGTGGGGTCACCGCCCTGAATCATGAAGTCTTTGATAATACGGTGGAATATTACACCGTCATAGTAACCTTTATTTACAAGTCCGATAAAGTTTTCGACTGTTTTGGGAGCAAGTTTCGGATACAGTTTTAAAACTATTGTACCCTTTGTGGTTTCAAAGACTACCATCGGATCTTTTACCGCTTTTGCCTTTGTCTCTTTTTTTACTTTCGGTTCTGCCGCTTTGTCTGTTTTGGCTGTGTCAGCCTTTGCTTTACCTGCCATGATCAAAATCACTCCTAAAAATAGAATAACAAATAACTTTTTCATTTATATACCCAGATATGCTTTCTTAACTTCTTCGTTAACAAGCAGTTTTTTTGCGTCATCTTCCAGAGTTATGCGTCCGTTCTCCATAACATATCCTCTGTGGGCGACTTTCAGCGCGAGGTTGGCGTTCTGTTCCACCAGAAATATGGTGGTGCCGTCCTCTTCGTTGATCCGCTTTATGATATCGAAAATCTGTTTAACGATAAGAGGGGCGAGACCCAGAGAAGGTTCATCCAGAAGGAGCATTTTGGGGCGTGCCATCAGGGCTCTGGATATAGCCAGCATCTGCTGTTCGCCGCCGGAGAGTGTTCCTCCCGCCTGATGCATACGCTCTTTCAGTCTGGGAAACAGTGTGAAGACGTGTTCCAGATCTTTCTTCACGTTATCCTTGTCCTTGCGCAGATAAGCGCCGAGGTCGAGGTTCTCCATAACGGTGAGATAAGGAAAGATGTGTCTGCCCTCCGGAACGTGGGCGAGCCCGCTGCGGACTATTTTGTCCGGTTTCATCCCGCTGATTGTCTCCCCGTTGAACAGAATCTGTCCTGTTCTGGGTGTCACTATCCCGCTGATGGACATGAGCGTTGTGGTTTTTCCGGCTCCGTTGGCTCCTATCAGCGTGATGATCTCACCTTCGTTGATAGTGATGCTCACATCGTGCAGAGCCTGTATATTGCCGTAAAAGGCGTTGATATTCTTAATTTCAAGCATCGATTTCCTCCCCCAGATAAGCCTTGATAACCTCAGGATTGTTTCTGATATCCATAGGTGTTCCGTCAGCTATCTTCTGCCCGTGATCCATAACATAGATGCGCTCGGACAGGTTCATGACGAGTTTCATGTCATGTTCTATAAGAAGGATGGCGATGTTCTCTTCGTCTCTGATCTTTCTGATGAGATGCGTCAGCTCCTCTGTCTCGTGGGGGTTCATCCCCGCCGCAGGTTCGTCCAGCAGAAGCAGTCTGGGCTCTGTCGCCAGCGCTCTGGCGATCTCCAGCTTTCTCTGGTCGCCGTAAGGCAGGTTGCAAGCCAGCTCATCGCACTGGTTTTCCAGACCCATTTTTTTCAGAATCTCCCAGCATTCCTGAGCTGCTTTCAGCTCTTCCGCCTTGGTTTTCTTGTCACGGAAAAGAGCGCCCAGAATCTTTGCGTTCAGACGGCAGTGTTTTCCGATCATGGCGTTTTCCAGAACAGTCATGTTCTGAAAGAGCCTGATGTTCTGAAAAGTTCTGGCGAGCCCTCTCTCTGTGACACGGTTGGGCTTGAAGCCGTTGATGCGCACAGGCTGGCTCTTTGTGGAGCGGACGAGTATATCTCCCTTAGTAGGGGTATAGATTCCTGTTATACAGTTAAAAAATGTGGTCTTTCCGGCGCCGTTTGGTCCTATGAGCGCCACTATCTCTTTATCTTTCACATACAGATCGACAGAGTCCACGGCACGCAGACCGCCGAAATCCATAGTGAGTCCGTTTACCTGAATTACGTTTTCCATATCAGCCCCCCAGCCTTTCGTCCATGCCGTGGAACGAATATTTTCGCCGGAAGTTGCTCACAAGCCCCTGCGGACGGAAAACCATCATAACAACCATAGCGCCGCCGAATATCAGCATGCGGTACTGAGAAAAGGCTCTCATATACTCGGGCAGCAGAATCATGATGAGCGCCCCCAGAATTACGCCGGGGATAGAGCCCATTCCGCCCAGAACCACTATGGAAAGGATGATCGCTGACTCGAGGAAGGTGAATGACGCGGGGTTGATGAAAGATGTCTTGGCGGCGAAAACCACGCCCATGAGCCCCGCCCATGTGGCGCCGAGGGCGAAAGCCATCAGCTTGGTTCTTGTCCTGCCCACACCCATAGCCTGACAGGCTATGTCATCCTCACGAAGAGCAAGCCACGCCCTGCCTATCCTGGAGTTCTGTAATCTGGCAACGAAAAATATGGTGACTATGGTAAAAGCTATCATCATGTAATAGATAGCTCCGTTCATCTGATTAAGCGTAAGGTCGAGACCGAAAAAGTTCGGTCTGTCTATTCCGGCTATACCGCTGGGACCGTGTGAAAACTCGCTCCAGTTCTCCAGCACCAGACGGATGATCTCTCCGAAACCGAGGGTAACGATGGCGAGATAGTCGCCTCGGAGCCTCAGCACGGGGAAACCGAGCAGGATGCCGAATATACAGGCAAAAAATCCGCCCAGAGGCAGAACAATCCAGAAGGAGAGCCCGAAGCTGTGGTTAAGAAGAGCGTATGTATAGGCACCCACAGCGTAAAAAGCCACATATCCGAGATCCAGCAGTCCGGCGAGCCCGACAACTATGTTAAGTCCGAGACCAAGAACCACATACATCAGAGCCACTGTCAGGATGTTCACCTGATAAGCGTCAGCGAATGAGGGAATCACGGTCAGAGCCGCCAGAACAGCCAGCCCCAGCCCCTTCTTAACAAGAGGTCTGGACTGAACATATGCCTGCGCTCTGGCAGACAGCGTAACTCCGTCTGAGGGTTTCTTTTTATCTTTTCTCTCCAGCAGATAACGCCAGAGCAGAGATATCAGAAATGTTCCGATGCCGATCATAGCCATGTTCATCCAGCGCCATTCGATGATGTGGTAAACAGTGTTTACCTTTATCACCATGATGGGGAATGTAAGAAACATGAACCATACGGCTACTTTCAGCGATTTGATAATTTCGTTCATGCTTACACCTTTTTGGTCTCCGCCTTGCCCAGAAGCCCGGCGGGACGGAATATCAGAATAAGCACGAGAAGAGCGAAAGCGAAAACGTCTTCATAGTCGCTGGATACATACCCGGTGGCAAAGCTCTCCGTCCATCCGAGGATGAGCGCCCCCAGCACAGCACCCGGGATGCTCCCGATGCCGCCCAGAACCGCCGCGGTGAACGCCTTGATGCCGGCGATGAATCCTATATAGAAGTTGATCTGCCCTATGTGGCTGGCGATAAGAACGCCGCCAAGAGCAGCCAGAGATGAACCGATTATGAATGTGGCGGAGATTACCCTGTCCACGTCTATACCTATCAGAAGAGCCATTGTCTTATCCTGAGCGGTGGCTCTCATGGCCTTTCCGAGGTTGGTGAACTTGATAAAGAGCGTCAGAAGCACCATCGCCACCATAGTGGTGACAACGATAACAAGCTCAGCCGAGCTGAAAATATGTGAAACCGGCTCCATAAAATGGAACTGGGGGATAAGCCTGGGAAAAGGGAGAAAGTCTGATGTCTGAGCAAGCAGTACATAGTTCTGTAAAAAGATTGACATGCCGATGGCGCTGATGAGGGGAGACAGTCTGGGTGCGTTGCGCAGAGGCTTGTATGCTATCTTTTCAACGGTAAAACCGTAAGCGGATGAATAAATTACCGCTACTATAGATGCGAGAATGAGAATGGCGACCGTGTTGACACCGTAAAATGTAAGAACACTCGCCACGATGAGAGCTGTGAAGGCGCCTATCATATATATCTCGCCGTGGGCGAAGTTAATAAGCTGTACAATGCCGTATACCATCGTGTATCCCAACGCTATAAGGGCATATATACTGCCCCGGGTGAGCCCCCCGAAGAACAGTTCAAGGAAATAATCCATGCCGACCTCTAAATTGAATTAATGAAATAAGGGAGCCCGAAAACAGGCTCCCTGTATATCGAAAATTATTGAATTTCTACGTAAACGCCGTTTTGTACCTGATAAACAGAGAATCCTGCACCGATAGCATCGCCTTTTTCGTCAAATTTGATTTTACCGATGGGTGTTTCAACATATTCTGTTCTCAGAGCGTTGGTTACAGCGTCATAATCTGTGGAGCCTGCTTTCTCGATAGCGTTTGTGATAGCGAGCATAGCTGTGTAGGCGTTCAGATAGAATGCGCCGGGGTCTTCGCCGTATGTTTCTTTATGAAGTTTTGTAGCTTCTATTGTCAGAGGATTTGTTGATGTGTCTTTGGGTCCTGTGGCATATACGCCTTCAGCGAATGTGCCTGCCACTTTGATGAATGTATCGTCTTTAACGCCGTCATCAGAGATGAATTTTACAGGAACTTTTTTCTTAACGATCAGAGTGATGATCTTAGAAGCCTCGGGGTGATATCCGCCATAGATAACAGCCTCAGCGCCTGATTGTTTGATCTTCTGAACGATAGCGGAGTAGTCAACAGCTCCGGGTGTGATACCTTCGAAAAGAACAACCTGAAGTTTGCCGTCAGCTTCTGCGAACTGTTTGGCATATTCAGCGAGTCCTTTACCATAGTCGCCTTTATCGTGAATTATAGCTACTTTGCTGACTTTCAGAACATCTGTAGCGAAGTCGATCTCAAGTCTTGCCTGAGCGTCATCGGGAGCGATTGTTCTGAAGAAGTTAGGATATTCGCCTGATTTTGTAAGATCGGGGCTGGTAGCAGAAGGAGACATAACGGGTATTTTAGCTGCGAGATATGTACCCATAGCGGCTTTTGTAGCGCCGCTGCATATATGTCCGAGAACAGCTACTACGCCTTCGGAAACAAGTTTGTTAGCTGAGCTTACAGCTACTTCGGGTTTGCAAACGTCATCAGCGGGAACGAGTTCCACTTTTTTACCGAGGAGACCGCCTTTTTCGTTAACTTGTTTAACAACAAGCTCAGCGGCTTTCAGTGAGGGGATACCATAGGAAGCGAGGTCGCCTGAGTGAGCGCCTGCCACGCCGATTTTAATAACTCCGCCTTCAGCAGCAGCGGGCTGCTCTGTGGCTGCGGGAGTTTCGCCTTCAGCCTTGGCCTCATCTTTCGGTTTCTGGCTGCATCCGGCAAAAACAAACATTGCCGCCATAACGGCAAACAGAAGCAATTTCTTCATAAGTTTCCTCCTAAAGAATTCTTTAAGCGTAAATGAAAATGATAGTTAATCTTCTTCCGACAGTCAAGAGCTATTATAGACATGATTAAACTATTGATAACACACGCAATAAAAATTAATTTTCATTAAACATTTTTAAGCAGAACTGCACTCTCAACATGGTAAGAGCCGGGAAACATATCTATTATACACAGTTTATCAATCATATAGACATCCTTCATTCTGCTGATGTCACGAGCCAGCGTGTCCGGAGCGCATGATATATATATAATCCTTTTGGCGCCTGACTTTCTGATATAATCGGCGGTCTTTTTATCCAGCCCGGTTCTGGGAGGATCCACCAGAATAGTGTCGAAAGAGCCACGCAGTGTTCCCACCAGACTTTCGCTGGGAGATGAATGCCATCTGACGTTTTTCATCCCCGCTTTTCTGCCCAGAGAAACCGACTGAGCGGATATCTCCGCCGCCGTCACCTCTTGCGCTCTCTTCGCCAGAGGCAGAGTCAGAAAACCTGTTCCGCAGTAAAGCTCCAGAGCAGTGTTGCCCATGCTGTTCTCATATACAAAATCCTGAAGTTTTTCAGACAGATATCTGTTTCCCTGAAGAAAAGTGTCGAATCCGGCATAAAACACGCCGTATTTTGTTTCGAAAGCTATGGTTCTCTCACCCATAACATTTCCGGACGCCTTCAGCCCGGTGAACCCGAAAAGGTCTGCCACTCCGGCGTCTGTTCTGCCCAGCGCCTCGCCATTCTCGTTCTCGGTGACATAGAGCACATAATCTCCGCCGTCTGTCGCCGCCGCCAGCGCCTTTGCCTTCTCCACCATAGTTGATTTAATCACGGGGCAGGCATCCACAGGGATGAAATCGTTCGACTTGAATTTATAAAAGCCTATCTGTCTGTCCCTGATACGGAAAGTCGCTCTGTTGCGGAATCCTGTGATTTCCGCCGTAAATATTTCCGGTTCCGGCAGTTCCAGCTTCGCTCTGGTCAGCTGCGTGAGTACGAAGTTCTTTTTGATATCCACCTGAGCGTCATATGATATATGCCCGAAGACGCACCCGCCGCAAGAGCCGATGTGCGGGCAGTATATTTCACCCCGAAGCTCCGAGGGCTTCACAAGAGTTTTCATCTCTCCATAGCAGAAATTCTTTTTATCATCAGTCACGTCACAGCGGACAGTATCGCCCTTCACCGTGTGGGGAAGAAAAATAACACGCCCGTCAGGCATAGTTCCGACACCGTATCCGCCGTATGCTGTATCCTTTATATAAGTTTCAAAAATCATTCCAGAGTCCCCCGATTATTTTTTTGTGTGTTTCGCTGTCTTCTCCGTTTATCTTCTGATACAAAGGCGCCTCAAACGACAGCTCGCGTTTTCCGCCTTTTCTGAATTCCATCAATATTATCTTCGGTTTCATGTTAATATCCGGACACACCGGAACCAGTCTCTTCGCCTCGAACCCATGCTTAAAGGCGGATTCGAACAGAACAGGCATCATGTCAGCGTCATAGCTCATAAAGAGCGGACTGCCGAATTTCAGAAAGCTCCGGCAGAAGGCAAAAACATCGTCAGCCTTCATGGTGGTGGTAAATCTGGCGTTCAGCTCCGTGGGATTTTTGGAGAGATGCCCGGACGTTGGATCACGGTATGGCGGGTTGCAGACCGCCCCGTCATACTGAAAATCGGGTCTGTATTCCCTGATATCTTTTATCAATAAAGAAACAATGTTCTGGATATTAGAAAGCGATATAGTTTCAGTTAAACATTGAGCCATCTCTTCCTGCATCTCTATGGCGTCAATCCTGCCCGCTTTTCCCATCTTCGCCAGTATGGCGGATATGACACCGCTGCCGCTGCCGATGTCTATGAGATGCTGGCTGGGTGAGGACTTTACAAACCAGGAGAGGTAAACGGCATCCGTGGAAAAACGAAAACCTCTAACAGGCTGGCAGATTTTAATATCTTCATTTATGATAGTATCAACGCTCGTCATATTCAAACAATCACCGTTATATTTTGGTATTGACATTATTTTATAGGAGTAACATAATTATTGTTGCTAATTAACTATTGTTATAACTATTTTTAATTTACGCAAGGATAACCTAAATGGCAAATAACCGGAATATGTCCGTAAGTTTTAAACTCACGGCAATAACACTGGCGGGGCTTGTCGCTCTCGCCCTTATAGTCACCATTGTTTCAGTCAGCAGCAGCAAATCAAGTCTTCTGGAAAGCAACCTCATGAAGCTGGATTCCATTTCCCAGTCACAGTATCACGCTATTGAGATGTACGCAAAGAATATAACTTCTTCTCTCAATGTTATCGCCACACAGGAAGGCACGATGGTGGCTGTGGAGGATTTCACAGACGGGTTCGCTAAGATCGGCGACTATATCAAAACACCTGAAGACGAGCTCGATTCGCTTCTGACCTCTATGTATGACAGCGAGTTCATAGGCAAAGTGAACTATCAGGTTCTTAATTCCCAGCCGAAGAAATCCACAGCGGAGTATCTGCCCTCCAGCTACACCGGAAAGCTGGTACAGCAGATCATGATTCAGGAAAACCCTGACAAAAGCAACAAGATGAAGATGGAGAGAGCATCTCACATCTGCTCTTACTGCACCACACACTCACAGTATCACCACCAGTTCAGAAGTATTCTGAACGAACTCGACCTCTTCGATATTTTCCTGATAGACATGGACGGAAACGTTGTTTACACGGTTTCCAAAGATATAGATCTCGGATCAAACCTCACAGAAGGCTACATGAAAGAAACCGGGCTCGGCAGACTCTTTGCCAAGATGAGCAAAAACCAGTCCGCTGATGTTATGTTCGAGGATTTCGCTCCCTATACCCCCAGCCTTAACAAACCCAGCGCCTTCGCCGGAACTCAGGTAGCGGTGGACGGCGACAGAATCGGATATCTGGTATTTCAGATCAATTCCGATGTGATGAACAGCATCATGAACTTTAACGACAAATATAAAGAAGCGGGTCTCGGCGAGACAGGACAGGCTTATCTGGTGGGTTCAGACAGCTATATGCGCTCCAAAAACAGGTTTGCCGAAACCATCACAGACGAGAACGTGAAAGCCGCCGGCACAACAATAGCCACCATGAAAGTAACCACTCCTCAGGTGGAAAAAGCCCTTGCCGGAGAGACAGGATCGATGGAATCAGTATCATATGACGGCACCCCTGTTCTGGTTTCATATACCTCCGTTCCTTTCTTCTCATCCAACTACGGAATCATAATGGAAATGTCCAGAAATGAGGCTCTGGCTAAGGCATACAGCCTTAGAAACATGATAATAATCACATCTCTTCTGGTGACTGTGATCGCCACTGCGGCGGTTCTTTTCTTCATCAAGCTGATAGTGATAAGCAAGATTAAACATCTCACAGTAATCACAAAAGACATAGCCACAGGAGACGGCGACCTGACACAGAGAATACCCGTTTCCACTCACGATGAGATCGGCGAGCTGTCCGGCTATTTCAATAAATTTATAGAGAACGTGGGCAACATCGTCCGTGACGTACAGCATTCAGCCGACTCAGTGGCGAGAGGTACAAGCAACCTCGCCTCCACCACAGAAGAGCTGAACATGACATTCAACGAGCAGGCGCACAACATCTCCGGAGTCGCCAGCGCCATGGAAGAGCTGAACGCCACCACAATGGAGATAATGGACAACTGCCAGTCAGCCATGAGCAAGGCTCAGGCGGCGGCGGGCGTCACAGCCACAGGTAAAGATAAAATCATGCAGAGCGTTCAGAAGATCGGGGATATCAAGCAGAGAACAGCTGAGCTGGGCTTAACCATCAGCAACCTGTCTGAATCATCCGACAAGATCGCAGACATTATAAACGTTATTAACGATATAGCAGATCAGACCAACCTTCTGGCGCTTAACGCCGCTATTGAGGCGGCAAGAGCCGGAGAAGCCGGAAGAGGCTTTGCCGTGGTGGCTGACGAGGTAAGAAAACTGGCTGAGAGAACAACCAGCGCCACAGGTGAGATTTACTCTATTATCAACGAGTTTCAGTCTGAAACAAAATCCGCCACATCTAACATGCAGAGCGCAGAACAGTCTGTTAACGCCGGTGTGGATATCATGCAGCAGACAAGCTCGGTTTTCGACACCATCGTTTCCTCAGTTACAGAGATAGAAGACGCAAACACCGCCATCAACCACTCTATCACAGAGCAGATGGCGACCATAGATTCCGTCAACGGCGATATCCAGACTCTGGCTTCCAGCGTTGAGGAGAGCACAACAGCTCTGGCAGAGGTTACCAACACTCTGTCTTCTCAGGAACAGGACGCAACCGGACTGCAATCCATGGTAAACAAGTTTAAGGTATAAAAAATTACTTCAGATGAAATCATAAAGCCCGCTGATATGCGGGCTTTTTTTATGCTTTTTTAAGAATGAGGAAGCTGCCGACACCTATCAAGGCGGCGCCAGCAAGTTTATTAAGTGCCTTGCCCGAGCGTTTTGTTATCATCTTTCCTGTCTTATGCGCCACAATGGCGTATGTTCCCATGATTACAGAGATAACCATAGACACAAGACCTGCCACTATGAATATATCCGCTGTAGTCAGCTTAGACAGATCCATGAAGTTAGGCAGAAAACCGCAGTACATGATAATGACCTTCGGGTTGGATATCGTGATGAAGAAACCTGTAATAAAACTGTTTTTCCTCTTAGCCGTCTCTGCGGAGGAACTCTCCTTCTTCGACATCAGAATCTTAAACCCGAGATACAGAAGATATATCCCGCCTGCCACCCTTACAATGTAGAAAAACTGACCCAGAACGCTCGCCATCACAGCCAGACCGAACACGGCGAACAGCAGATATACCATGTCTCCGCATATCATCCCCAGAATGTAGTAAGCAGCGCTCTTCAGCCCGTTTTTCATGCTCTGTGCCACACAGCCCAGCATGCCGGGACCGGGGCTTGCCACGAACAGCGAAAGCGCCAGAACAAAAGCGATGGATGAGTGAATAGTCATTTCTTGCCCCTTAAAGCAAAAAGGCAGACCCGAGGGTCTGCCTTATAAGTTGTTTGTGAAAGAAGTTACTTGGCTCCTCTGTACTTCTCAGCGATCTGCACTCGGATAAGCTCTTTCATAAGCTCGATCTCTACAGCTTTGAAATTTTTCTCATCGCTTTTGCGTTCCTGTTCCAGAGCCGCTTCAGCTTTAAGTTTTCTTTCAATAGCCTTATCGAGGTCGATCTCACGGCCAAGTTCGGCATCGTCAGCAAGAACGATAACCTTGTTGTCGTTAACTTCAAGGAAACCGCCGCCAACTATAGCGACATAGTCCAGCTTGCCTTTAACTCTGTATGCAAGCTCTCCTACTCTCAAAGCCGTAAGGAGAGGTGCGTGTTCGGGCAGAACGCCAAGATCGCCCTCAACGCCGGGTGCTATCACTTCGTCTACATCTTCGGAGAGAATTTGTCTCACCGGAGTAACAAGTTCAAGCCTGATTGTCTCTGCCATTATTTGCTACCTGCTTTGAGTTTTTCAGCCGCAGCATAAACTTCGTCAAGTCCGCCGACCATATAGAACGCCTGCTCGGGCAGGTGGTCAACTTCGCCTGCGAGGAGAGATTTAAACGCTTTAACAGTCTCTTTCAGAGGAACATATTTACCGGGTGTACCAGTAAACTGCTCAGCAACGTGGAAGGGCTGAGAAAGGAATCTCTGGATCTTTCTGGCTCTGGCAACGGCCTGTTTATCTTCTTCAGAAAGTTCTTCCATACCAAGGATGGCGATAATATCCTGAAGTTCTTTGTATCTCTGAAGTACGGCCTGAACACCACGGGCAACATCATAGTGCTCCTGACCAACGATGTGCGGGTCAAGAATACGGGATGTAGAGTCCAGCGGGTCAACCGCAGGGTAAATACCAAGTTCCGCGATCTGACGTGAAAGAACTGTAGTCGCGTCAAGGTGCGCGAAAGTTGTAGCGGGAGCGGGGTCAGTAAGGTCATCCGCGGGAACGTATACAGCCTGAACAGATGTAATAGATCCTTTAGATGTAGATGTAATCCTTTCCTGAAGCTCACCCATCTCTGTACCCAGTGTAGGCTGGTAACCAACCGCAGAGGGCATACGTCCCAGAAGCGCGGACACTTCTGAACCGGCCTGAGAGAAACGGAAGATGTTGTCTACGAAGAGAAGCACGTCCTGACCTTCAACATCACGGAAGTATTCCGCAATGGTAAGACCTGTCAGAGCAACTCTCATACGCGCGCCGGGGGGCTCGTTCATCTGTCCATACACCAGGGCAACTTTATCAAGAACGCCTGACTCTGACATTTCAAGGTACAGGTCGTTCCCCTCTCTAGTACGCTCACCAACACCTGCGAAAACTGAGTAACCGCCGTGCTGTTTAGCGATGTTGTTAATAAGTTCCATAATGATAACGGTTTTACCAACGCCGGCACCACCGAAAAGACCTGTTTTACCACCCTTGGTATAGGGCTCGAGAAGGTCAATAACCTTGATACCTGTTTCGAGGATCTCGTAACCTGTATCCTGATCTTCCAGAGCGGGGGCGGGTCTGTGGATAGGCCAGCGCTCTTTGCACTCGATAGGACCCTGCTCATCCACGGGGTCGCCTGTAACGTTGATGATACGTCTAAGCACTTTATCGCCTACGGGGGCAGATATAGGCTTGCCTGTATCTAAAGCATCCGCTCCTCTAACAAGACCGTCTGTAGAAGTCATCGCAACTGAACGTACGATATTTTCACCAAGGTGCTGCTCAACCTCACATATTATTATGCGGCCGTCACCTTGAACTTCGAGGGCATTGTAGATTTCGGGAAGATGGCCTGTCTCGAACTTAACGTCGACAACAGGGCCGATAACCTGAACAATTTTGCCTTTGTTTTCAGCCATTTCCTGATCTCCAGTTTATTGTAATTTTTATACTATCCGTTGAGTGCTTCAGCACCGTTCACAATGTCCAGAATCTCGTTGGTGATCGCTCCCTGACGTGCCTTGTTGAAGGTCAGAGTCAGTTTGTTGATAACCTCGCCGGCATTTCTGGCGGCGTTGTCCATAGCGACCATCCTTGAACCGTGTTCCCCTGCTATTGATTCCAGCAGAGAGAAGTATACGGTAAAATTGATGTATCTGGGCAGAATCTCTTTCAGAAGAGCTTCGGCTTTGGGCTCATAGATATAATCTGTGGTTTCCGCAGCTTCTGCCTTCTCGATAGAGAGAGGTAAAACCTTTGTCACTTTCGCAACCTGAAAGGCTGTAGACTTGAACTCGTTATGAATGATATGGATCTCGTCCACATCCTCATTCATGTAGTAGTCTGCAAGTTTCTGACCGATTTCAGATGCTTCGTCGTAAGTAATCTTTCCGCCGAAAGAGACATACTTGGAGAGAACTTCAAACTCTTTCTTGCCGAGGAAATCGTAAGCCTTTTTCCCAATGCATACGAGTTTGATGTTAACGCCTTTGTTTTCCCTTGCGAACGCAAGCGTCTTTTTTACCACGTTTGAGTTGAACGCACCGCAAAGACCCTTGTCGCTGGTTATAATGGCGAGGCATACATTTCTGACCTCTTTTCTCGCTGTGAGATAGGGGTGGCTGTCAGCCTCTACCCTGTCAGCCATATTGCCGACAAGTTCGTAAATCTTATTAGCATAAGATCTGGCATTCTTCATGGCATCTTCCGCCTTTCTCATTCTGGCGGCAGAAACCATCTTCATAGCCTTTGTGATCTTCTGCGTATTTTTAACGGATTTGATTTTCCGTTTTATATCCATTATACCAGGCATTTACTGCTCCTTATGCTGAGAAGATCTTTTTAAACTCCGCAACAGCAGCTTTCATTTTTGCTGTAAGCTCATCGGAGATTTTCTTCTCAGAAATGATCTCGTTCAGTATCTCAGCTTTGTTGCTCTTGAGATATGAAAGATACTCAGTCTCGAATTTGGCGAGAGCTGAAGTAGCGACATCATCCAGAAGTCCGTTAACACCCGCGAATATGATTGCGATCTGCTCTGCTACGTTGAAAGGTTTGTACTGACCCTGTTTCAGGATCTCAACCAGTTTAGCACCTCTGTTCAGCTGTGCCTGTGTAGCGGCATCAAGGTCAGAACCGAACTGAGCGAAAGCCGCCAGCTCACGGAACTGAGCGAGGTCAAGTCTCAGACGTCCGGCTACCTGTTTCATAGCCTTGATCTGGGCAGAACCACCAACCCTTGATACTGAGATACCAACGTTAACAGCGGGACGGATACCTGAGTAGAAAAGGTCTGACTCAAGGAATATCTGACCGTCTGTAATAGAAATAACGTTAGTAGGAATATATGCGGAAACGTCACTCGCCTGTGTTTCGATGATGGGCAGAGCTGTAAGTGAGCCTGCGCCTTCAGCGTCTGACAGTTTAGCAGCTCTTTCGAGCAGACGTGAGTGAAGGTAGAATACGTCGCCGGGGAAGGCTTCACGGCCGGGAGGACGTCTCAGAAGCAGTGACATCTGTCTGTAAGCTGTCGCCTGTTTTGAAAGGTCATCATAGATAACAAGGGCGTGTTTGCCTCTGTCTCTGAAATATTCACCCATAGTAGTTCCTGCGAGGGGAGCGATATACTGCATGGGCGCGGGGTCTGAAGCAGAAGCTGATACCACGATAGTGTAGTCCATAGCTCCGTGTTTCTCCAGAACGTCCACAACTCTGGCCACTGTTGATCTTTTCTGACCTACAGCAACATAAACGCATATCATGTCCTGACCTTTCTGGTTGATGATAGTATCGATAGCGATAGCTGTCTTACCAGTCTGACGGTCACCGATGATAAGTTCCCTCTGACCACGACCGATCGGGATCATAGAGTCGATAGCCTTGATACCTGTCTGAACAGGCTCGTGTACGGGCTGTCTTTTGATGATACCGGGAGCAACTTTCTCGATAACATCGAATTCTTTAGTGTCAATGGCGCCTTTGCCGTCTATAGGCTGACCAAGAGCGTTAACAACGCGTCCGATCATTGCTTCGCCGACAGGAACAGAAGCGATTCTGCCTGTTCTTTTTACAGTGTCTCCCTCACCAATGTGCTGGAAGTCACCCATAATAACGATACCGACATTGTCTTCTTCAAGGTTGAAAACGATGCCGTAAACTCCGCCGGGCAGCTCTAAAAGTTCGCCTGCCATCGCGTTGTCGAGACCATATACTTTAGCGATACCGTCACCTGCTGAAATGATAGTACCGACTTCCTGCATCTCAACTTTCTGGTCGAAGTTCTTAATCTGATCACGAATGATCTGGCTTATCTCTTCGGCTTTGATCTGCATACAGCCAATCTCCTTAACTTTATTTATACCAACTGTTCTTTAATCTTGTTCAGCTGCCCTCTGACGCTGGCGTCATACAGACTGCTCTCTACCTGAGCCACAACACCGCCGAGGATGGTTGAGTCAACCTTCTCTTTGAGTGTTATTTTCTTACCTGTTATTTTATCGAGAGTCTGTTTAAGGGCTTGTTTAGATGTCTCATCCATAGAGACCGCAACAGTAACGAAAGCCTCGGCTTCGCCTTTGGCTCTTCTGTTCATTGAGGCAACTTCTTTTGTGATGAGTTCCAGCAGGCTGAGCCTGTTCTTAGCCACCAGCAGAGTGAGGAATTTGTAAAGAAATTCATCAACGATGCCTTTTGACTTAAGAACGTCAACCACTGCCTGTTTCTCCTCTTTTTTAATCAGAGGGCTCTTTATCAGGGTTTTGAAATCCGCCGCGGTCTCATAGAGTCCGCTGACAACATCAAGCTGTGTCAGAACCTGCTCCAGCTTGTTCTCAGATTTCGCCTCCTGAAAGAGTGCTTCGGCGTAACGGCCGGCGATTATGTTCTCTTTCACCCTGCCACCTCAATTTTCTTGATGTATTCTTCAAGAAGTTTTTTCTGCTTATCGGAATCGAGTTCTTTTCCGATTTTAGCTTCGGCAGCGGCAATAGCCGCCATCACAGCTTCTTTTTTCAGCTGTACTTTGGCTCTTTTTACTTCAGACTCAATGAGGTTCTCCGCGAAAGACTTCAGCTTGTCGACCTGTCTTGAGGCATCCTCAACGATCTGGGCCTTTTCTGCTTCAGCGGCTTTCAGTGATTTTTCCTTCATGGTCTCAAGGTCTTTTTCAAAACCTTTCATCTTGATCTCATATTCCGCCAGCTCGGCTTTAGCCTTCTCAGACGCTTCCTGAGCGTCTTTGATAGCTTTTTCGATGTCTGCTGTGCGTTTATCAAGGAAATCAAGAAGAGGTTTTTTAGCGAGCTTTACAAGGATGTAAACAAGCAGGACAAAAACGAGAACTCTAAAACCGAAGTTTTTCCAGAGCGCTCCCATGTCCACAGCGTGCTCTTCGCCATGTTCAGAAGCAAACGCCTGAACAGAGAGAAAAGCTGTCGTGAGTGCTGTAAGAACCTTTTTCACTATATCCCCCTAAGGTATTATGCGGAAAGCATTATTCTATCAACAATTATATCGGAGATCTCTTTTACCATAGAATCCATCTGAGCTTTAGCCTTCTCAGACTCAGCCTGAATCTCTGATTTGGCTGACTGGATCTTGGCATCGAGTTCGCTTTTCACAGTGGAGACCATCAGGTTAGCTTCTTTTGTGGCTTCATCTTTGATCTTTTTGTGATATTCGGCGAGCTCAGTTCTCATCTCGGCCATTTTTGCGGTGTAGTCGGTCTTATACTGTTCCACCTTGGCTTTAAGACCTTCGGCTTCCTGCTTCATGCCGTCTATTTTGGAATCGCGGGTATTGATGGTACCCATAACAGGATCCATAATCATTTTCTTACCAAGGTATATAATGATAAGAAACTGTACGATTTGGATGACAAGAGTATAATCGATGTACAGCATGCGCGAAATCCCCTCCAGTTCTGATTTGAATTTAAAACGGTATTCTGTATACTGTGTACAGGCAGATGTTTTTTTACCAAAACTTGGCCTATAAGTCAATACATACTTTGACCTTTTCAGCTCATAAAATCAAACGGATTTTATGAAATTATGTATATTATTTGTTATTATGATTTTATGCTTGCAAGATGTGTTATTTTGTCAAATAATAAATTAAATTAATTTCTGGTGGGGATCATGTCGGACAAGTCTTCTTATATCGCGGCGGAGCTGGGCAATATTGTCACAGCCGTTCTGAAAAAGATGGCGGCGGAAAAATCCAAAGTATCCGCTGTTAACATCAGCTCATATCTTTCTGAAAACAATCAGTATCAGAAACTTGTAAATAACGCGATGACAGGCGGGGATAAGTCTGATCTGCTGAAATATGTAACACCTCTGAACGGGTTCGTTCCGGACGCCGGACTCAGAAGCGTGGAAGAGCAGATATTCAGCCAGGACAAAACACACGATGACGCCGTAAACGCCCTTCTGAAAACCCTCACAGACCATGTGCTCACTCTGGAAAAACGCCAGCACAAGATCAGCACATTCATAGAGGACGTATTCTCTAAATTCGTCACACTTCAGGCGGATCTGACACACAGCTTCGGAACTAATCTGGAATTCGTGGAAAAAGATCTGGCGATGGACAAAAAACTGCTGAACGAAGCGCAGGATATGCACAAAATACTTAAGAGCGAAGACTCTATCGAATATCTGAAATCCAGAATGCTCGAGTCATTCTCATCCTTCGTAAATACCTTCGGTCAGAAAACGGAAACCAAAAAAGGACATCTGGACGAGATAGCCAAAGAATACTCCAGTGTCAATGACGAGCTGGAACAGTATAAGAAACAGGTCAGCCAGCTTCAGTGCGACCTTAATAAATATAAGAATGAATCTATAAAAGACCATATGACAGGTCTTTTTAACAGAAAATATATGGATCTGAAACTCAACGAAGAGATGGAAAGATTCAAACGTCAGGGTCAGCCTTTCTGCATAGTCATGGCAGACATAGACAAATTCAAAAGCGTGAACGACACCTACGGACATCAGGTGGGCGATCAGGTTCTTAAACATATGGCAAAACTCATTCAGGAGAACATCAGAAAGACAGACTTCGCTTTCCGTTACGGCGGCGAGGAATTCATGATTATACTGGTGAACGCCGATGTAAGAAACGCCGTCCATGTCTCCGAACAGATCAGAAAAAAGCTGGAAGCAACCAACTTCAGCCTGAAAGACCTGTCGTTCAATGTCACAGCCAGCTTCGGCGTGGCTCAGTTCCAGCCTAACGACACACCCGAATCCTGCATCAAACTGGCTGACAGCAGGCTTTACACCG
The DNA here is from genome assembly GCA_050251875.1 of Deferribacterales bacterium. Classification (GTDB taxonomy): domain Bacteria; phylum Chrysiogenota; class Deferribacteres; order Deferribacterales; family Geovibrionaceae; genus Seleniivibrio. Next base: position 133,185 of record JBFWMA010000006.1, read on the forward strand.
CCAAACAAACCGGAAGGAATAAGATAGTCAGTCAATAAAAATCAGTTCACAGTTTTTCTGTGAGCCGGCTCAAAACCTGAAGAGCGCTATTCAGCTCTTCCTCCGTAAATCCGTCCGCAAGCCCGTTTGCCCACGGGATCTGTCTCTGCATAACCAGATGAAACAGCCGCCTGCCCTCTTCTGTGGGCTTAACCAGTTTCGCCCTTTTATGATAAGGGTTCTCGGCATATTCCACCTGCCCGTCCTTCTCCATCATATCTGCCACACGCTGAACAGCCTGTCTTGTCAGCCCCATTCTGGCGGATATTTTGGCAACAGTCATGTCGTCTTCGTCAAAATATATCAGCGAACCGAGAACATCCCATCTGGCGTTGGTCAGCCCCAGGTCTTTCGACATCCTGTCGCCGTCCTGCCTCATCTGTCCCGCGGCTCTTATCACATTTAATATGATGGATGTCAGAATCCTGCCCTTCTCTGTGTGTTCCATTGCGTCTCCAGAATTATCTTGACAAGATATTGTCATTATGACAGTGTATTGTCAATATTAAATCCGGAGTCAGTCATGGTAAAACTCAGCGCAAACGGACAGAAGATACTGAAAACCATCCACCTTTTAACAGCGGGCGGCTGGGTGGCGGGCGCCTTTACCCTCACCATCATGTATTTTCTGAAATCAGACATCACAGACGGAGACGTCCTCTACGGCGTTAACCTCAGTATGCACTTCATAGACAATATGCTGGTGATTATAGTCGGCGCTGTGGGCTGTCTGGTTACGGGGCTTGTCTATTCCGTCTTTACCGGATTCGGCTTCTTTAAACACCGCTGGATCATCTTCAAATGGATAGTGACAGTCTCCTGCATACTCTTCGGCACATTCTATCTGGGAGTATGGGAAACCAACATGACAGAGATATCAGGCAGACTCAGAGACGGAGCTTTCACCGATCCCGCATATCTTTATAACCAGAAGATGCAGTTCATCTACGGCGCAGTTCAGCTCCTGATTCTTATAATCACGGTATTTGTCTCTGTGTTCAAACCCTGGAAAAAGAAGACTAGATAACCATTCCGTCATACGCCACGAAGGTGTTGGCGAACTGGCGGCGTGCCATGATGCCCATCTCGTCCAGCGTGATGTCGTCATAGTCCGGGTTGTGGTGTGTCAGAACAAGATTTTTCACATTCGCTTTTTTCACGAATTCGATACCCTGCTGATATGTGGAATGTCCCCAGCCCACTCTGCTCATGCCTGATTTTCCGGCGTATTCATCCGGGTGATATGTGGTGTCGTATATCAGATAATCGCATCCGCAGGCAAACTCTATCAGAAAATCATCCACCGGTGTTCCGTGTTCATAGTCGGATGTGAACAGAACGGATTTGTCGGGATAAATAATCTTATACATCATAACGCCGTCCGGGTGGTTGCCCTCTGCGGCGTGGATATCTATTCCGGGGAAAGAGAACTGATCGCCTGTGTCGATCAGGTTCATTGAAATCTCCGCCCTCAGCTTGTTTCTGGGCACGGGGAAGAACGGAGGATTAAACAGCACTTCCAGAATATCTGTGGACTGAAGAGACGGTTTATTCTCCAGATAGATGTGAATCTTTTTCTTATGATTGTAAAAAGCCTGAAAAATCGGCACACCCACGATGTGATCCCAGTGCAGGTGAGTAAGAAATATATGGTATTCCTCGAAATTGTTGTATTTGTTCAGGCTCATAATGCCTGTTCCGCCGTCAAAGATAATGCATGATCTTTCATCGATGGGCGTCATCAGACAGGTGGTGTTCCCGCCGTATTTGACAAACCGCTGTCCGGAGACAGGAAGCGTGCCTCTGGTTCCCAGAAGATAGAGCATCAGAACCTCTTAGTTAAAGTAACCTTGTTACCTTTATCGTTGTATTTCACTTCATCGAAGTACATTCTGGTGATGAGAATACCTCTGCCGTGCAGTTTCAGAAGCCCTTCGGGATCTGTGGGATCGGGAAGTGTATTCACGTCAAAACCGCTGCCTTCATCTTCTAAGACAAGAGTCATCTGCTCTTCGTTCACAACATAAGAGAAAGTGGCGTGTCTGGACATATATGTTTCGTTGCTCAGTCTTTCATTAACCAGATCATAATAGGTTCCGTTGTCTGTCGCCTCGAACTTCTCCTCTCCGGTGATGGCAAGGTTGCCGTGCTCAATGGCGTTGGTAAGCATCTCCGCCAGCCCCACACGCACCTTTTCCAGCGACTGAAAATTGAGAAAATAGACGAATTCTTTTGTAAGGGCATAGACAATGCGCTCAACGTTAAAAATGTCATTCTTCACCCGGAAGCATTTGCTGAGCTCCACAGGCGTCACGGAAGCCACGCTCGCCTCAAAGCATCCGTTGTGAACAACGGAATCGATAAGCTGTCTCAGGTGGATATACTGAAAGCAGGAGGGAAGCAGGATGTACTCGTGTGACTTCTTCACATTGTCAGAAATAAGGCAGACGGGGATATCCTTAATCCCGTCAATAACTGTTTTATCTTGTCTGTCAGTAATATAAAGAACTGTCGCCACATCATACTCAAAGGAGTCAGTGGATGCCAGATTCTCCATCTGAAACCGTTCCAGCTGACAAAAGTCCGCTACCTTTTCCAAGAGGTTGCTATCATTAATAAAACATGTTATTTTTTTCATGGTCTCATTATACCACAAAGATTTTCTATAGGTCAACGATGTTACTGAATAAAGAAATATTCCGCAGCTATGATATAAGAGGGGTTTACGGTGATCACCTCACCGAAAGCCTCGCCGAATCCGTCTCCTATGTTTTCGCCGTCCGTGTTTTTGAGGAAACGGGTAAAAATAACATAAGAATCTCGCTGGGCAGAGACATCCGTTTCTCATCATCTGACCTGCACAGAGGCGCTGTCAGAGGGCTTCTGAAGGCTGGAGCGGATGTGGTGGATCTGGGCGAATGTCCCTCACCTCTCACATATTTCAGCATGTATTCAGCGGACACTGACGGATATCTTATGATAACCGGAAGCCACAACCCGCCCCAGTTCAACGGGCTTAAGGTTGGAACGAAAAACACCGTATATCACACCGACAAAATAGAGAGAATATACACCGATATAGTCACCGATCTGAAAAGCCCTAAGACCGAACCGGGCTCTCTCTCGGAATATGACGTCATTTCTGACTATAAAGCATACATGACAGACCATTTCAGCGGTCTGAAAAACAGTATAAAAAAACTGGGCAGACCGCTCAGAATAGTTATAGACTGCGGCAGCGGTACGGCGTCCGGCATAGCTCCGGATATCTTTACCGCTCTGGGGGCGGATGTCCTGCCCCTGTACTGTGTTCCGGACGGCAGCTTCCCCGGACACCACCCCGACCCCACAGTGGAAAAAAACATGAGAGAGGCGAAAGACCTGCTCATCAGAAAATCCGCGGACATGGCGGTGGGATATGACGGAGACGCCGACCGTGTGGGCGCTCTGGACGACAAAGGACAGATGATCTGGGGAGATGAGCTGCTCTGCGTGCTCGCCGGCTCCATAGCGGAGAAACATAAAGGCGCCACAGTAGTGGCGGATGTGAAAGCCAGCAAGGGGCTTTATGAATATATCAGCTCGATAGGAATGAACCCCGTGATGTACCGCTCCGGTCACTCTATGATAAAGGTGCGGATGAAAGAGCTTAAGGCGGTTCTGGGCGGAGAGATGAGCGCTCATATATTCTTTGCCGACAGATATTTCGGATTCGATGACGGGATATACGCCTCCCTGCGTCTGGTGGAAGCGTATGTCGAAGGACTGCTGAGCGGCAGATTCAGTGTGTCGTCCGACATGACGGCAGGAATACCGAAATACGTCAGCACGCCGGAGATCAGAGAGCCTTTTCCGGATGACAAAAAATTTGAAGTGCCTGAAAAGCTGAAAAACGTTTTCGCTGATTATAAAAAATACGGAATCATATCCGTAACGGACATAGACGGCGTCAGGGTGGAGTTCGAAAAAGGCTGGGCGCTGGTGCGTGCCAGCAACACGGAACCCCTGCTCGTCACCCGCTATGAGGCGGAAAATGAAAATGAACTCACACGCATAAGATCGCTCATAACTACAGAGCTGGATAAACTGAAATGATAACAAGAAAAACAACAAAACAGATAACCGTCGGCAGCGTAAAGATAGGCGGGGACGCCCCCGTATCTATCCAGTCCATGACAAACACAGACACCCGTGACGTGGAGGCGACCACAGCCCAGATACACAGGCTGGAGGAAGCCGGATGCGAGATAGTCAGGCTTGCCGTGGTGGACGAGGAAGCGGCGAAGGCTTTCAGACCTATCAAAGACAGAATAAAAATACCTATGATAGCCGATATCCATTTCGACTATAAACTCGCCATAATGGCGATGGAAAACGGAGCGGACGCCATCCGCATCAACCCCGGAAACATAGGGTCAAAAGACAAGGTGAAGGCTGTGGTGGACGCCGCAAAAGCCCACAAATGCTCCATGAGAATAGGCGTCAACGCAGGCTCTCTGGAAAAAGACCTGCTGAAAAAATACGGCATATGTGCAAATTCACTTGTCTTATCAGCCAGAAACCATATAAACCATATAGAGTCATTAGGTTTTTCCGACATAAAGATCAGTCTGAAGGCAAGCAGCGTTCCGCTGACATATCAGGCATATCAATTATTTTCTCAAAGCTCGGACTATCCTCTGCATATTGGCGTGACAGAGGCCGGTACATTTTTCGCCGGAACAGTGAAATCAGCCGCCGGAATAGGCGCTCTGCTGCTTTCAGGAATCGGCGACACGCTCAGAGTGTCACTCACAGGCGACCCTGTGGAAGAGGTTCGTGTGGGATGGCAGCTTCTGAACGCTCTGGAGATACGCAGAAGAGGTCCGGAGATAATCTCCTGCCCCACCTGCGGACGCACAGAGATAGACATGGTTTCGCTGGCGGAGAGAGTGGAATCCCTCTCATCCGGCTTTCAGTCTACCATCAGCATAGCGGTCATGGGATGCCCCGTGAACGGACCCGGAGAGGCGAAGCACGCGGACTACGGCATAGCCGGAGGCAGGGGGCAGGGAATCATCTTCAAAAAGGGTCAGGTGGTGAAAAAAGTGAAAGAGAGTGAGCTGATCGGCGAATTTTTTGACCTGCTGAAGAGCGATGGTGTCAAATAACCGTGTTTTTATGAAAATGTTACTATATAATCTATCATAATTATTTTAAGGAGCCTGATGTGAGCATCGCTGAACATTTATCCGGAATTACCATTTTTGAAACAGTTGAAACAGATGAGCTGGAAAGGCTCGCCAGCTTCTGCAAGCTGAAAAAATTTGTAAAAGACGAAGTGGTCTTTCACAAAGGTGATCAGGGAACCGACATGTACGCCATTATATCCGGCGCTTTTCGTGTGGTTCTGATAGACGGAAACGGAGACGAGATCATCCTCTCCATAGTAAAACCCGGAAACATAGTAGGCGAACTCAGTATGATAGACGGTCTGGGACGCACAGGCACACTCGTTGCCGATGAGCCCTCCGAGATGGTTCTCATACCCAGAAAAGCATTCAACGAACTTCTGCATAAAAACTTCAGCGTGTCTCTGTATCTGCTGGAGATTCTTTCCGAACGCCTCAGAAAAGCTGACGAGCTGATAGAATCCCTCGCTTTTCTCAATGTTAAGGAGAGGATAGTAAAATTCTTCTTAGACAGTGTGGAGGAAGGACAGGAACCCCAGAACGGATACTATTCAGTGAGAAAATATACCCATCAGGAGCTTTCAAACATGATAGGCGCCTCCCGTGAGTCAGTGACGAAATGTCTTAAGATTCTCACGCTGGAAGGAACCATTAAGCCGAAAGAAGACTGCCTCATGGTGAAGGAAGCTACTGTTCTTTACTGATCTTCTTTTCTAAAAACATCAGACATTCGTGCCCGGTGGACTGAAAAACCCTGAGAGAAGGCAGGGAAGCGGTTTTGAACCCCATCGCCCTGCATCCGTAAGGATATTTCTTATCCCATGTGATGTAATAATGTTCGCACTTCCGGCAGTTAATCCTTTTCAATTGCTCAATCTCCGAATATGATGATAAGTATATAATTAATATTTTATTATTGGAAGAGGATTAAGATGTTTGTAAATTACCGTCCCGATATTTTATCAACCGCCAGATCCGAAATGGATTCCATCCTGTCAGAAAACAGGGAAAACCTCAATAAACTGCTTAATATCAAAGATAAAACATATATCAGCTTTATCCGCCCCATGATGGATATGGACATGCGTATAGCGGAGTTTTTCACCCCTGTGTCCCATATCAACTTCGTGAACAACACGGAAGAGACTCAGGAAGTCTATAACTACTGCCTGCCCGAAATCACCAGATATGCCACAGAGATAGGACAGAACAGAGATGTGTATGAAGCGGTTCTCTCGGTGTATGAAAAAGAGAAAAACACGCTGGACAAAACCCAGCTGAAGACTCTGGATAATATGCTCAAGGGATTCCGCCTGTCCGGCGTTCATCTGGACGATGACAAAAAAGCCAGGCTGATGGACATCAACATGGAACTGAACAAACTCAGCACGGACTATGCTCAGAATGTAATGAAGGATACTGATGCCTTCGAGATAATCATAGAAGACCCGAAAGACGTGGAGGGCATCCCCGAACCCGACCTGAAAGCCGCCAAATGCGACAAAGGCTGGAGATTCACTCTGAAAATGCCCAGCTACATAGCGTACATGACCTACGGCGTGAACAGAGACATCAGAGAACAGCTCTATAAGGCATACTGCACCAGAGCGCCCCAGAATGCGGATCTGATAGAACAGACGCTGAAACTGCGCAAAGAAAAGGCGCAGATTCTGGGATTTAAAAGATACGCCGACCTGTCGCTGGAAAGGAAGAACGCCGACAGCCCGGAAACAGTGCTCAGTTTTCTCACAGACCTCACAGGAAAAGCCAGAAAACAGGCTGAATCTGAAGTGGAGAAGCTGAAAAAAGCCTCCGGACTGAAAGATATCCAGAGCCACGACACCACATTTTACTCAGAAAAACTAAGACGCACTGAGTGCGGATACGATGAGCAGGCATACCGCCCATATTTCGAGCAGGAGACAGTCGTCAGAGGACTCTTTGACTTCATATTCAGCCTGTTCGCGGTGGGATTCAGCAGAGCGGACGTGCCAGTATGGCATGAAAGCGTGAAGGCATACGACCTGTTCAAAAACGGCGAAATATTCGCCCGCATATACCTCGATCTCGAGTTCCGCAACGGCAAACGTGACGGAGCATGGATGAACGACTGGCAGACCAGACACATAGACGCTATGGGCAGGGTGAGACCGGCTACGGCTCTCATCTGCGCCAATTTTCCTCAGTCAACGCCTGAGAACCCCTCTCTGCTGCGCCACAGCGATGTCGTGACGCTGTTCCACGAGATGGGTCACGCTCTGCACCATCTGCTGTCTGACGTGAACGAGGCGGATGTCAGCGGGGTAAACGGAGTGGAGTGGGACGTGATAGAGTTCCCGTCACAGTTTCTGGAACTTTTCGCATACAGCCGTGAGGTTCTGAGAATGTTCGCCAGACACCACGAAACAGGCGAAGTTCTGACAGAAGAAATGATAGACAAGCTGGACTGCGTGCGCACCTTCATGTCCGCCAGCGCCATGATGCGCCAGCTGGAGTTCGGCACATTCGACATTCTGATACACGAGGAAGCCTACAGCGCGGAAGACGTCCAGAAGATTCTGGATGGCGTGCGCCAAAAAACCTCCATCATCGTTCCGCCGTCATACAACAGATTCCAGAACAGCTTCAGCCACATCTTCGCCGGAGGATACGGCGCCGGATACTACAGCTATAAATGGGCGGAAAGACTGTCATGCGATGCCTACAGCATTTTTGAAAAGCACGGCGTGTTTCACCGTGAGACAGGAGAGAGCTTTCTGAACAATGTGCTGAGCAAGGGCGGATCGGGAGACATGATAGAGTTCTTCAGAACATTCGCCGGAAGAGAACCCGACAACACTGCCCTTCTGACAGTCAACGGAATAAAATAGAGAGAAACAAAACCACAGGAAGTGGTTCGTGGAGCGTCAGCGTAACGTGAGTGTAGTGAGGGCTTAGCCCGAATGAAGCGGTATCAGAAATTTTCCACGGACGGAAAATTTATGCAAAATAAAATTGAGGCGGTCTGTTGACCGCCTTATTATTTTACTTATATGCACTTGTCCGGAATCGGGAAATCGATATCGAACAGCGCCCAGGAGTCTTTAACGTATTTAAACGCTTTCTGCACCTGCTCGCTGTCATAGAAATCCTTGTCATAATCCTCGAACTCGAAGAAAGAAGTGTCTTCCAGCCTCTGACCTATTTTTCTGAACTCAAAGAGCTCGTTCAGATATTTTGTCATAGACTCGCCATAGGGCACGACTGTGATTCTGCCCACGGGTCTGCACTCTCTGATTATGGATGAATAGAGGTTCGCCCACATTGTGGTTACCTCTATGTGATCTTCACGGGTGATCTCTTTGCCTGTGCCTTTTGTCAGAGCGATGGCGCCGGGGTGGCGCACGGTAACGAGATATTCGGCTCTGTCGGCGAAGAGGAAGTTAAGCAGTTTCACAGAGTATGACAGAGGGGTGCTTTTCAGGAAAACGTGCTCCTTGTCTGTCGCCTCACGGTTCACATATGTGAGAAACTGGCACAGCTCGAACAGCAGGTTGTTGAAGTTCCAGGGCAGTCTCCAGCCCATGTCATATTCGACATAGGGGTTGTTCTGAACAAAAATAGCGTTGGGCATGTAGTTGTGTGTCATGGACACCAGAAGTTTGTTCCATTCCCATCCGTATGCGCTGGAAGCGGCGTTGTATATTGTTGTTCCGCCTGTTCTGGGCATACCCAGAATGAAGTGAAACTTTTTACCTGCGATATAGGGTCTGATGATGTCGGCGTTTCCGCTCATGATTCCCTGAAACAGCCTGACGGCTTCTTTCAGAAAATCGTCCATTTTTTCAACGTATTCTTTTGTTCCTTCCGCCTTCTGCACCTGCTCAGCGTGCTTCTTGCGCATGGCTGCCATGGTTTCGAGATTCTGATTCTCTCCTGTGACTACTTCCCATGTCTCAGCCGGATCAATCCCAGCGGCGTATTCCATAGCGCCTCTGGATATTGCTACGTCCATAGTGGTGTTGAGCTTTATAGTTCTGGGATTATTTTTCTTTTTTTCGGTCATGCTAAATCCTTTAGTTTTTGTGCGCAATCTTATACTTTCCGGTGCGCAATATCAATACATTTTTGGTGTTTCAGGCTTTATAAATCTTTACACCAGTAAATGTTTGAGATAAAAATGGAGCACACAAGGAGACACCGATGTTCAAAAATTTCGCTGAAGGCAGAATTATTCTTTTTGACGGGGCTATGGGCACGTCTATTCAGAAATATGACATAAACGAAGACGTCTGGCAGGGATACGGCGGGTGCAGTGAATGGCTGAACTTTGCCGCTCCGCACATCATTCAGGAGATACACGAACAGTATCTTCAGGCGGGAGCCGATGTGGTGGAGACCAACACGTTCGGCGGAACCGAGCTGGTGATGTCCGAGTACAACCTTCAGGACAGAACATATGAACTGAACCTTCTGGGTGCGCAGATAGCCAGACGAGCCGCCGATAAATACGGCAGATTCGCCGCCGGATCGATAGGACCGGGAACACGTCTGCCCAGCTTGGGACAGATTTCCTTCGATGAGCTTTACGACATGTACTACAAACAGGCTCAGGCTCTGCACGAGGGGGGTGTTGACCTCTTCATAGTGGAGACCTGTCAGGATCTTTTACAGATAAAAGCGGCTCTGAACGCCGTATTCACCCTGAAAAAAGACAAAAACTCCGAAGCCCCCGTGATGGTTTCCGTCACAGTGGAACAGAACGGAACCATGCTGATGGGAAGCGACCTGTCCGCCGTGGTGGCTGTCCTGCGTGACTACCCCCTCTTCTCCATAGGGCTTAACTGCGCCACGGGACCCGATCTGATGCACAACCCCGTGCACAACATAGCCAAAAACTATAAAGGCAGGATATCCTGTCTGCCCAACGCCGGTCTGCCGGAGAACAAGGGCGGAAAAATGGTCTATTCCATGACTCCCGAGCACATGGCGGAGATAATGGACGGACTGGTGAAGGAATTCCCCGTGCATGTGCTGGGCGGATGCTGCGGCACAACACCCGACCACATTAGAGCCCTGCGCCCGGTGGCAGACAGAAACAAACCGAAAACACCTGAAGATATACCCTATGCCGGAGAGACAGCCAGTCTGTATTTCTCCACACCCATACAGCAGTCCCCCGCCCCCGCCCTCATAGGCGAACGTGCCAACGCCAACGGAAGCAAAGCCTTCAGAGAGCTCCTGCTGGCTGAGGATTTCGAGGGAATGCTCGCCGTGGCGAAGGAACAGGAAGAGACCGGAGCCCACTTCATAGACGCATGTGTGGCATATGCCGGACGCAATGAGAAGGAAGACATGAAGCAGTTCATGCTTCTGCTGAACAAAACACTCACAGCCCCTGTGGTTATAGATTCCACAGAACCTGATGTGGTGGAAACAGCTCTGAAAAACTACGCCGGAAAACCCATCATAAACTCAATAAACTTCGAAGACGGCGGCGCAAAACTGCACAAGCTGCTGTCCATAGTAAAAAATCATCCCTCAGCCGTCATCGCCCTCACCATAGACGAAGACGGAATGGCGATGACCGCAGAAAAGAAATTTGAGATCGCTGAGCGCATTTACAAAGTATTCACCGAAGAATACGGACTGAATCCCGAAGATCTGATCTTCGACCCGCTCACCTTCTCCATAGGCTCAGGCGACACCACGCTGACGATGGCGGCGGTGGAAACCCTGAACGCCATACGCATGATAAAAACCCGTCTGAAGGGCGCAAAAACCGTTCTGGGGCTGTCTAACATCTCCTTCGGACTGTCCGCCGCCAGCAGACCTCTGCTGAACTCCGTGTTTCTCCACGAAGCAGTGGCGGCAGGGCTGGACACGGCCATAGTCCACGCCTCCAAAGTGATTCCGGAGTCCATGATAGACGCTGAGGATATAAAGTTCTGCAAGGCGCTTCTGGACGGCAAAGAGGGCGCTCTCTCCGCTTTCATAGAATATTTCGCCTCCAAAGAGGGCGAGGTGAAACAGGAAGAGGCGGTCAACCTGCCCCCGGACGAGATGCTGACACAGCAGATCATGAAAGGCAGAAAAGCGGGGCTTGATATCGTTCTGAACGATCTGATGAAAATAATGAAGCCCATAGATATAATAAACAACCTGATGCTGCCCGCCATGCAGAAGGTGGGAGAACTGTTCGGAGCCGGAAAAATGCTCCTGCCGTTCGTTCTTCAGTCGGCTGAGACCATGAAGGCGGCAGTGAGCCTGCTGGAACCCTTTATGGAAAAGGACGATACCCAGACCAGAGGCACCATAGTGCTCGCCACCGTGAAAGGAGACGTGCACGACATCGGAAAAAACCTGGTGGATATCATCCTTTCCAACAACGGCTTTCAGGTGTATAACCTCGGCATAAAAGTCCCCGTGGAAGAGATGATCCGCATGGCGATAGAGGTAAAGGCGGACGCCATCGGCATGAGCGGTCTGCTGGTGAAATCCACCAACATCATGCGTGACAACATAGAAGAGATGCAGAGACAGGGCATAGCCAAAAAGATTCTTCTGGGCGGCGCCGCTCTGACGGAAAAATTCGTCAACAACGACTGCAAACCTCTGATGCCCGGCATGGTGCATTACTGCCGTGACGCCTTCGACGCTCTGAAAGTTCTGGGCGGAGAGGAGGGAGCCAAAGCCCCCGAAAAACCCATGAAAGAAGCGAAACCGAAAGCTGTCAGAGTGAAGCAGCCGACCCACGACCAAAACGTTCCATGCGTGCCGTTCACAGGCGCCAGAACCGTAACCGGCATAGACATCGACTCCGTTCTCGAATACATGAACAAACTGGCGCTCTTCGGACACAGATGGGGCTACAGCAAAAAAGACATGCCCGAAAGCGAATACAGCAAAATGCTGAGAGAAACCGTATACCCCGAATACGAACACATAGTAAAAAGGGTGAAGGAGGAGGGACTGGTATCACTCTCCGCCAGATACGGATATTTTTACTGCAACAGTGACGGGTGCGATCTGAAAATATACAAAGGCGATACTGACGAGATACTCACCACGTTCAGCTTTCCCAGACAGGGAATAGACGGCGGTGTTTGTCTGGCGGACTATTTTCTGCCCGCCTCCTCCGGAAAAAAGGACGTGGTTCCGTTCCATCTGGTATCCATAGGAAACACAGCGGAGAAGATCTGCAAAGACCTCTTCGACAGGCACGAATATAAGAGCTATTACCAATACCACGGATTCTTCACCGAGCTGACCGAGGCTCTGGCGGAATACTGGCACAAAAATATAAGAGCCGAGCTGGGCACAGACAAAAAAGACGCTAAATCCGCCCACGGCATAATATCGCTGAACTATCAGGGGCGCAGATACAGCTTCGGATATCCCGCCTGTCCGTCTCTGGCGCAGAATTCCCAGCTGGACAGCATACTGGGTTTCAAAGAAATAGGAGTATTTCTGACAGAAAACCATGAAATGGTTCCCGAATACTCAACATGTGCTATAATAGTCTATAACGGTTCTGCGGAGTATTTCACGGTTTAACAGATTTTTTACCTAATCAGACAAAAAAGGTTTGATTTAAGTTTAAATCCGTGATACCTTTTAGCAGAAACTAAAATTTAGCATGAAAAAACAGGAGGAAAGTCCAATGGCAATAGGCGAACTTGTAAAATCAGCAGATTTCAAATCAGAAAAGCACGTTCCCGTTCTCGTTCTGCCGTCTAAAATAGTCGCAGGCGAGGCGTTTGAAGTAGAGGTTTCAGTCGGTAAAGAGATAGCTCACCCCAACACTACCGAGCACTTCATCAACTGGATTTCCGTATATTTCAAACCCGCTGAAGGCAACCTGATCAACGTTGCCAGATTTGAATACACAGCACACGCTGAATCAGCGGCAGGCGCAAACCAGGGACCCGCTCTGGCAGAACCCTGCTCAAAATTCGTGCTGAAGCTGAAAACTCCCGGAAAACTGATCGCTACATCCTACTGCAACATTCACGGTCTTTGGGAAAGCGAAGCAGAAGTTAAGTTCTAACAATTTCTTAAACACTCAATACAAAAAAACCCGCTCAGTCGAGCGGGTTTTTTATTATCATTTACTTAGTCTGCTACATTCCGACTGCGTTCAGGTTTTTCGCCACCACCTTACAACATTCGTGGTCGTCTCCCAGCAGCTCTGTATATATCTCGAACGCTCTGGACAGAAGATCCTTCGCCTCTGCCTTTTTTCCCAGACGGAAGAGAAGCTCGCCCAGATTGTTCATTGTGGCGGCGGCGGATACGGTTCTTTCACCGCCTACCTCTCTCTTTATCTCCAGAGCCTTTTTATAATACATCTCGGCACGCTCGAACTGCCCCATTCTGGATGTGATGAACCCCATGTTATTGAAGCCCAGAGCGGTTCTTTCGTGTCTGTCGCCGAAGACTGTCTCATATATCTGCAAAGCCTTGAAATAATACGGCTCGGCGTTCTGCATATCTCCCATGAGATATTTCAGCTGACCGAAGTTGGTAAAGCTCGCCGCTGTGGACGGGTGGTTTGTGCCGTATACGTTCGTTTTTATCGTGATGGCTTCGTTGTGCATCGCCTCAGATTTTTCATATTCCCTGATTTTCTGATATACCACAGCGAGATCGTTGGCGGCGGCGGCTGTCATGCGGCTGTTTGCTCCATAGATCTTTTTGGTTTTCGCTATCAGGTCTTCATAGAGCTTTACGGCTTTCTTTCCGTTGCCGTTTTTAAAAATTATCTGCGCATAGTCGGACAGGCTTTTTATCGCCTCTTTGCTGTATGGTCCGAGCTGTTCGTTTTTGTATGATGTGAGCTTGTGATAGATCAGCGCCGCTTTGGCTATCTGCCCCGCCGCTGAATACACTGACGCCATCACCTCATCCGCTTCTATTCTGGCGGAATCGTTGATATCCAGCGCCTTGTCCAGAATGATCTCCGCTTCGTCCATGCACTCCACGGCTTTCAGCCTGTTGCCGGACTGCATCTCCAGACGTCCCATCTTAACCATGCTGTCCGCATAGTCAGCGCTCTTCTCTCCGGTCAGTCTGGCTCTTATGTCCAGCCCTTTCTTCATAATAGCCTGGGCGGCGGTGAAATCGCCTGTGGAGCTGTAGAACCCTGCCAGTTTGTTCATGGCGGGTACTGTGTCGGAGGAATCCTTGCCGGATTTTTCCGCTATGGCTTCCAGACGCTCCTGAAGAATGTTTTCAGCGTCCTTAGCCCTGCCGGATTTCAGATACATGAAGGCGAGTTTGTCGATATATGCGCTCGCCTCCGGGTTGGAAGCGCCCAGAATTCCTGATATATGTTCTTTTGCCGTTTCCAGCTGGTGCAGCCAGAAACTGAAAATTTCCATGTCATAGTGTTTCTTTTCCAGACTGGAGAACCAGTCCACGAAGCCGTCTATCTCCATCACTGATTTGGCGTGACGCACAGCCTCTTTTATGTGCATGGGGCGTCTGAGAGGCGCTCCTGTTTCAGCGGCGGCGATGTGATAGCGGTAAAGGCTGTAATTTATATTTTCCAGCAGATCGGAATCCAGCGTGGAAAAAGCGTATTTTCTGTAATAGGGATGTATTCTGTATGTGTGGTCGGTCATGCTCTCCACAAAGCTGTATCCGGTGAACATGCCGAAACAGCCGTCTATCTCCAGAACACTGGGGGCGAACTCCTTCGCCACGGCGATGAACAGCGGCTCATCGAAATATTCCGCCCCGCTCAGGAGCTTAGCCATCACAGAATCAGAAGACGGCAGACAGCTCAGGTGCATATGAACTATGTTCATGGGGTCGGATTCTATCATATCAGGGGATATCTCTGATCCTTCTGATTTTTTATACAGTTCGCATGTCTCCGCCAGATAGGCGGTGAGCGCCGGATGACCTCCGGTGCTTTCGAATATGAGCTCTCTGAGAGCCTCTCTCTCCATCTTTTTCTGGGAAAGAAAGCTGTCCGACTGCTCACGGGAGAACCCCTCCAGAGGCATTTCCATGCACAGCTCGCCGTATGTCTGCATGGACAGTTTGTTATCGCTCAGATAAATCACTGTGCCGCATCCGGCTTTTTCCATAAGATATTTCAGCCAGCATTCGCCTGTATCTGTGGTGTTGTAGAAAGATTCGGCGTTATCCGCCACGATCACGGGCTCACGCCCTGTTCCCTGTTTCAGCCCTCTGAGACATTCAGCGAACGCCTCCAGCAGAACATGCCAGTTCCTCTGGTTCGGCTGAGCGTATATGGATGAAATGTACGGACGAACGGTATCGTTAAACCATTCCTCAGGAAGAGTTTTACCGACCTCATCGTACATGTATCTGGTGAAGTAGATTGAGTGGGAAGCCTTAGACATCACATCCGACACAGCGGGCGACATCAGACGAAAATATGAAGACGCCGTATCCGCCAGCATACCGTGTATCTTCTCGCTGCGCACCAGAGTGCAGATATCGAACAGAGAGAAATAGCCGGTATGAGCGCCGGACACACCGTTTCTGAGTGTCACTATGCCCTGTTCCGGATAGCATCCGCATCCGTATGAGGCGTCTATGCCTAAGAAAACGTATTCGCCCGAGTCTCCGCCCAGCTCCCGCTTTAATGATGCCATCAGGTCAGATTTACCTTTTCCGCTGTCTGAATAGACGCTTAAAAATCTGCATCCCTCAGAAATGTTCATATCCAGTAAATCTTTTACGGCGTCCAGCAGTTCCTGCCTTTTGACTTGGGCTTTAACAGACATAATCACTCGCTCTTCTTATCGGGCATTGTCCTCATCCAGACATAATCAGATGAAAATATCTTTCCGATAGTATTTTCAATACTCATCTTATCGACTTTATTTATATTTTCAATAAAATTATCATAATAACTAGGAACACCTACAGTGTATGAATAGCCTATGTCATTGGCTTCACTGGATGTTTTCTCACGCTGAAAAACTGATTGGCTTTTCAGCCTGTTTTTCGCCTTTTCTATGTTTTCCTGTGTCAGATATGTCGAAACATTCTTAACGATATCAAGTATCTCGCTCTTGATCAGGTCTCCTCTGCCCAGCGGAGCGTTATATGTGAAAAGAAATGTACCGTTGTATCTCAGCCCGTAATATCCGGCGTTTATACTATTAGTTACATCTTTGTCGTATCTGAATTTCTGATTCAGAACAGAGAACTCGCCTCCGGAGAGTATCTCTCCCAGCACTTCCAGAGAATACAGATCCACATCCAGAAGCCCGTTGGCGGGGTAAGAGAATATGCCGTATTCCTGATTGATATCCCTGCCCACGATTTTTTCCACCGGGGCATCCAGCTTTGTCAGCCCTTTGATGTCATATCTTTTTCCGGCGGGGACATCACGCTTGTCGCTGAAATATTTTTTAGCCAGCGCCTTCACATCGTCATAAGATATATCGCCCACTACCACCAGTGTCATGTTGTCCGGATGGTAGTAGCGCTTATAATAATCGGTCAGCATGTCATGGTCGAACGAATTGACAGTCTCTTCTGTGCCGATGATCTCTCTGGCATATGGAGTGCCTTTGAACATCTGTCTGGAGAATTCCTCCCACATCTTGGATGTGGGGCTGTCATAGCTCCTTTTTATCTCCTGAACCACCACCGGTTTTTCCTTTTCTATCTCTTCGGGGATGAATTTTGCCCGGAAGACCATCTCGCTGATGGTGTCGAAGGCGGTTTCAGCGTTATACGAGGGGATGTTTATGTAATAGAACGTATAGTCTTTGCTGGTGGCGGCGTTCATCACTCCGCCTTTGCTCTCCACTATCTCGTCTATTTCAGACGGAGCGTATTTTGCCGTGCCTTTGAAGACCATATGTTCCAGAAAGTGGGATATACCGCTCTCCTTCTCTGTTTCGTTCACAGATCCGGTCTTCATCCATGTCTGCACCGACACCACCTTGACCCCCGGAATATTTTTGTAGATAAGCGTAAGATTATTGTCGAGCTTCATGGTTTCCTTCGCCAAAGCAGAACCTCCGGTTAAGACTATTCCTATTATTATCGCCAGAATTAGCTTTTTTATTAACATATCAGTTTTTTTCATACCTCCCTATCAGCACTGTGAACATATCGATAATCACGTTAAAAGGCACGAGACTGTCGATATCGTTGCTTCTTACAGACAAGAGGAAACTGTTATAGTTCTCGAAAAAGGTCTTTTCGGACTCCATCAGCTTTTTCAGCCAAGCCCCGTGACCGCAGCATGAGCTGACAGCGATCTTTTTCTGAATCTCTTTTATCCTGATGAGCAGGCTCTCCATGTTCACCCGCTCCCACTCTGTTTTTATCTTCAGCGCCTTCATGGCGGAGGTCATCTCTGTGATGGCGAGCGTTGAATCTGCCTCATAGTATGCTTTCAGAACATCTCTGATATTCGCTCCGCTTCTGAGACATATCTCGAATATATCGAACCCCGCCTTGCCGTATCTGATGGCGCAAACCTCTTTCGCCAGTCTGGACGGGATGCCTGCCTCTGTGAACTCCGCAACCATATCGGTGTAGTTCTGTTTCAGGTCTTTAGACATATAAGACGGAATTAGATGCATGATCTCGTTGAACATCTCTTTGTTCTCCATCAGCGCCGCCGCCCTCTTCTCGTCTGTGACCCATGGAACAGAGACCTTCATGGTCTTCTCTATTTCCATCAGAGCGTTATAGACCGCCTGAGAATCGGCTGACGCTCCCAGAGCCTCCAGCGACTCCCTGATGCGCTTGGTGTCCAACAGCGACTCGGACAGCATATATGCATGAACCAGCCTGTTGAGGCTGATGCTGTGGTTTTTAAACATTTCATAGAAGAACACGGGACCCGCCTGATTGATAAGCCGGTTAACTATCACTGTGGCGGCTATCTCACGCTTAAGGATATGCTCATACAGCTTGTCGCCGTATTTCTCCCGCATATCCGCCGGATAGTAGCTCATATATTCTTCCTTCACCATGGGATCGTTCAGATCCAGCCCGGCTTCTATCTCGCCGTAGAGGAATATTTTCGAATAAGCCAGAAGCACGCACAGCTCCGGTCTGGTGGGGGCTTTTTCGCTGAGCGGAAACTCTATCTTCTCTATGCGGAAGTCGATCAGTTCCCTTTCTCTCAGATATTTTGCGAACTCACGGTACACCACTGGGTTCTGCTCATATCCTATGAGCGATCTGCTGATGCATCCTGACTGCTGATAGTTGTCCTGAAGCACATGCTCCTCGACAGCCTTAGTCAGCCTGGTGATATATTTATTTCGTTCCGCTGTGTCCTTCATCAGCCCGTCTTTCATCAGCTGACCGAACATGATCTTAAGGTTGACCTCGTGGTCGGACATATCCACTCCGGCGGAGTTGTCCAGAGCGTCTGTGTTTATCAGACCGCCGTTCTCGGCATACTCCATCCTCGCCTTCTGGGTGAATCCGAGGTTTCCGCCCTCGCCCACCGCTTTCGCCCTCAGCTCCAGAGCGGTTATGCGCACGTTATCGTTGGCGGGATCGCCCACCTGGGCGTTGGTTTCGGCGGATGATCTGACATATGTGCCGATGCCGCCGTTCCACATCAGTTCCGCTTTCATCTTCAGAATTAGATGAACCAGCTCTTCGCCTGTAACATGGTCTCTGTCTGTGTCCAGCATGGTTCTGACCTGCTGGGACAGCTCTATCTTCTTGGCGGAGCGGTCGAATATGCCGCCGCCGTCTGAAATGATGCTTCTGTCGTAATCCGCCCAGGTCGCCTGTGTCGCCAGTTTAAAAAGTCTCTGGCGCTCCTTGAAGCTCTTTTCGGCGTCCGGAGCGGGATCGAGGAAAATGTGCAGGTGGTTGAAAGCCGCCTGCAAAAGTATCTTGCGGGAGAGGAGCATTCCGTTTCCGAAAACGTCACCCGCCATGTCGCCTATGCCGAAGACGGTGAATTCCTCTTTCTGAATATCTTTGCCTGTCTCACGGAAGTGTCTTTTAACACATTCCCATGCTCCTTTGGCTGTTATGCCCACCTTTTTGTGGTCGTATCCGGCGCTGCCGCCGGAGGCGAAAGCATCTCCCAGCCAGAATCCCCGCTCCAGCGAAACGGAGTTGGCTATATCGCTGAATGTGGCTGTGCCTTTGTCAGCCGCCACAACCAGATAGGGGTCTTTATCGTCATATATTTTCACACGGTCTGGATGCACCGCTTTCAGTCCTTTCATGTTGTCGGTGACGTCCAGCAGACCTCTGATGTAGTTCTTATACTGCGCCACCACGTTGTCTCTGTCCAAGGCTCTGTCCTTGAACCTCTCCTTCACTATGAAGCCGCCCTTAGAGCCCACGGGCACGATAACGGCGTTCTTCACCATCTGGGTCTTCACCAGCCCCAGAACTTCCGTGCGATAGTCGTCCAGACGGTCAGAGAACCTGAGTCCGCCCCTCGCCACCTTGCCGCCTCTGAGATGCACGCCGTCCATCTGGGCTGAGTGCACGAAAATCTCAAAAAGAGGTCTGGGCTCTGGGATGATATCCAGTTCACGGCTCTTCACCTTGAACGAAATGTAAGGTCTTTCCGGCTGTCTGTAGTAGTTGGTGCGGACTATTCCGCCGAGAACTTTCAGATAATATCTGAGCGCTTTGTCCTCCGCCACGGACACCACCTGCTCTATTTTCTCGTTTATCTCAGCGGCTATGCCTTCATAGTCAGGGTGCTTATTATCCGGATTGAACTTCTCCTCGAACATTCTGACGAACAGCATGGCTATGTCGGAATTGTTCACCAGAGAGTTGGTAAGGGTCACAATGGTAAAGCTGTTGTCTATCTGCCGCAAAAAGTTTCTGAACGCTCTCAGCAGGCATATCTGGCGATAGTTCATGGTCTGGGAGATGGCGAGGCTGTTCAGCCTGTCGTTCTCCACCGTACGGCTGAGCACATGCACCATAAGCTGGGGCAGGTTCTCTTTGTAGGTTTCGCAGAAATCTTCCGGGCTATCTATGTCGGCGAAATATACGGCATTGATGTATCTGTCGCCCTCATAAAAACTGAACTGATATGTATCCTCTTCATAAACCTTCAGCCCGATATTGTCCAGAACAGGCATGAGCTGGGTGAGGAGGAAACGCTCCGGCGAATATATCTTCAGCACGGCACGCCCGTTCTCGCTGTATATTCTCGCCTTCACCTCGGTGAGATGCTCCATCACGTTAATGTCGGAGTAGCTCGCCTCGGGAGTGTTTCTGGCTTTATACGTCCCGGTGAATCTCTCTGTATATTTATGATACACACGCTCTATGTCGGCGGCGTCCAGACGGTCTCTCAGAAGGTCATAGAGGTTCGCCTCCCATGTGCGCATCATGGAGAGTATGCCTGTTTTCAGAGCGGAATCATCCACTCTGTCCAGCTCGGCGGCGTCTTTCACATACAGATGGAAATGCAGATAATATCTCTTGTGCTCGTCCTCTCTGATGCTGGCGTCCAGAAGATCGGCGTTGAAGAATTTTTTCAGATAGTCCTTCATATCCTCTATCAGTTCGGAGGAATATTTATCGGACGGCATGGCGATGAAAAAGAAAAGGTTGTTCAGCGGTCTGAAATCACGGTAGCAGATGCGTATCTGGTTCGTCCCCTGCATGGAGAGTATCAGCTCCAGCATCTCTATCAGCAGACGTTTGCTGAAATTAAAAAGCTCCACCTTCGGGAAATCGTCTATGAGCGAGCGTACCCACTTATAGTCGTGCGATCCCTGAACGAAGTTAAAGTGATCGAGGGTCTCCATCACCTTGTTTTTCACAATGGGGATCTCGTGGGGCTGGCTCTTGCGTCCTTTATAGGTAAAGAGCCCCAGCACGCGCACCACACGGATATATTTTTCGTGTCTGTCCACGAAGATGATTCTGTTCAGGTGGTTTCTGGTCTTCATCTTTGAAAAGAACAGCGATTTGTCCGCTATGACGGGATATCCCTCCACATAGTTGAACCTGCTCTTTTCAAAATATTCTTCCGCCGCGTCTGTGTCGGGCGGAATGTTCAGTATATTGTATATTCCCAGATCGGCGTTTTTGATGGATTTTTCCGTGCGGTCGATATCCAGCACCCGCACGCCCTGAAATATGAAATTATCCTGCATCAACCAGTGGATAAACTTGCTGACTTCCGGTTCGCTCTCTCTGAACTCTGTGGCGAGGCTGTGCATCAGCTCGCTCATGCGGTGGAAGTCGTCCACGGCACACATGACATTGTCGTATATCTTAGCGAGTTCGGCGCCTATCTCTTTCAGCCTGCCGTCCTCGGAGTTTTCCATGAATATGATAAAAAAAGATTCGTTCTTAGTGCCTATCCCCGTGCCGGAAACGCTCACCGGAGCGCCCGCTTTGTCACGGGTGATGTTCAGGATGGGGTGCAGAATGAAGAGATTTTTAAAATCTATCTCCTGATAATATTCCCACACGCTGTCATAAAGAAAGGGTCTGTCGTCCGTAACTATCGCCGCCAGACTGAAATTCCCCACAAAAAAAGGCTTGTCGTTCAGATTGTCGGTGACGAGATGAATCTTTTTCTTCTTTCTGCCGGACAATATCCCGAACAGATATAGAAAAAGCCCCTCAAGGTCTTCGTCAGCGAGAAAACTTAAAAGGTTGGCGGGCATGTGATGAATCATCACCGAAGCGAAGTCGAAAAATATCTCATTTTCTGTTTTGTATTTTGAAAAAATATCGGTGAGTCTTTTGTTCAGCTGGATCTGCCTGTTCTGTCCGAAATCGTATCGGGTCACGCAGTTAAACAGAGAGGGATTGAGCATGTGAGCCTCCTTAGATTTTCAAAAATCAACCCTGCGTTAAATAATAAATGGATTTCTTATAGAACTTATTATAACGTTTAACTTTTTTCTTTCAAGGCAATTTCAATAACGAAAGATGAATCATCCAGTTTGAATTTGACTCCGACACAAATGATATGCGCCGGTCTCTGTATGGTGTGACCCTTGCCCACAACAACGTTGGGCACGGATATGCTGAATTTCTGACCTTTGTCTGTGAACATTTTCTTTGTGCTTCCGGCGATCATATTTATCAGCTCGCCGATGGCATCGCCAACGTCTGTGTCCATGTCGTCCTTGTCTTCCATCAGAAAGATAGAGGCGATCTTACACGCCACTTTCTCAGGCAGACTCACGGAAACATAGCCCACGACATCGCCCACGATTCCTATCACAGCGGAAACATCGTAATGCAGGTTTTCATCGGATTTGATATAGAGGTCGCCCTTGACCGGCTTCAGCCCTGTCATGGTCTCGAAAACATTGATAGTAGAAGCAATAAACGGGTTTACATATTCTGCCTTCACTTCGTCCTCCGAAAACGTCACATTTAAATTAGGATAAACGAAATATCATTCTATGTCTATTATTTTTAAGGAGTTTATTTTTCAGGCTCTGCTCATGGAAATGTTTATGAATTTATTCAGAATGAGGGCGGTGAGACCCCATATTATATCGTTCTCATATCTATAGAAATGTACTGTCCTGCCCTCGTTCCTTCTGAACCATTTTTCCGTCCAGTAGGTTTTTCCGCCAGCCAGAAGCTCCATCGGAACTTTATAAAGCCTCTCCACCTCCGACTGCTGAATATGAAATCCGTCATCGCCGGACAGCCCAACAAAAGGAGTGACCCTGTGACCCCAGCGGGACAGCTCGTCATCCAGAGCGCCTATCACCCGCACCTTGTCGTTGTGTATTCCGATCTCTTCTCTGGCTTCTCTCAGAGCGGTCTGAGCCAGAGTGGCGTCCTCCGCCTCTGATATGCCTCCCGGAAAGGAGACCTCTCCGCCGTGATGTTCCAGTGATCTGAGTCTTTTGGTGAGAATTACTGAACAGCCGTTGCCGGCTTCGGGAACCAGCAGCAGGAGTACGGCGGCGGTTCTGGGTGTTGCCGCCATTACCCTGCGCTTATATGATGATAAAACTTTTTCTACATGCTGAATCTTGCAGTTATCCAATAAGTCCGCTCACTATAGATTCCACGGCTGCCACTGCCTCATCCAGTTTTTCCGGATTTTTTCCGCCTGCCTGAGCCATGTCGGGACGTCCGCCGCCTGAGCCTCCGGCTATTTTAGCCACCTCACGCACCACATCGCCCGCCTTTACCTTGTCCATAGTGTCTTTGGTAACGCCGCATACGAACATCACTTTTCCATCCGCTGTGGCGGAACCAACCAGCACCACGCCGCTCTTCATGCGGTCACGGGCTGTATCCACGAATTTTCTGACTGCCTCTGTGTCGGCGTTTTCCAGCTTAACAGCCAGCAGTTTTACGCCCTTCACTTCTTTTATATCATCCATCAGACCTGCTGATCTGCTGGAGGCGAGTTTATCGTTTATCTTTTTCAGCTCACGCTCTTTGTCTCTGAGCGCTTCTGATGTCTCCTCTATTCTCGCAACGAGATTGTCGGGAGATGTTTTCAGCAGACGGGCGCCCTCTTTCACAGCGGAATCAGCCTTCTGAGCGTACGCCACGGCGTTCATGCCTGTCACCGCCTCAATCCTGCGCACACCGGAGGCTACGGAAGCCTCGCTGACTACCTTGAAGAAGCCGATATCGCCTGTTCTGTCCACATGGCATCCGCCGCAGAGTTCCATGCTGAAATCCTCCACACGGACAACCCTGACACGCTCACCGTATTTTTCGCCGAACAGAGCCATAGCTCCGGCTTTCACCGCTTCGTCTCTGCTCATATATGTTTTTGATACTTCATCGTTTTCCTGAATACTGGCGTTCACTATCTCTTCTATGCGGTCGATCTCGTCCGCTGAAAGCTGAGCATAGTGGTTGAAGTCGAACCTGAGCCTGTCCGGAGACACCAGCGATCCAGCCTGACGCACATGGTCGCCCAGAACGAGCTGAAGCGCTTTGTGCAGAAGGTGTGTGGATGTGTGGTTCTTCTCTGTCGCCTTTCTGGACGCTTTGTCCACCTCGGCGGAGACTCTTTCGCCTTTCAGAATCACGCCCAATTCCGCTGTTCCGTGGAGGACTATGAGTCCTTCGCCGTATTTAACGGTTCTGTCCACTCTGAAAACGGCGCTGTCCGTCTTCACATATCCGCAGTCGCCTGTCTGTCCGCCGCCTTCCGCATAGAAAGGGCTTCTGGCGATGACTATTCCGCATTCGCCGTCTGTGGTGGGCACTTCTTTGCCGTCTTTAATTATAGAGAGCACTTCTGTGTCCTCACGCAGATTGTCATATCCGGTGAACTCGGGACGTATGCGGCTGGCGAGCTGGATGTAGATATCGTCAATCCTGTGCTCTCCGCTGCCCGCCCATGATTTTTTCGCTCTGTCCTGCTGGGCGTGCATCTCCTGCTCGAATCCCACAGTGTCCAGAGCGTATCCGGCGTCCTCGGCTATATCTGTCAGCAGGTCAACGGGAAATCCGTATGTGTCGTACAGACGGAAGATATCCTCGCCGCTGATCACTTTATATTCTTTATGTTTTTCGAAGAGCTCGTCTATGATCTTAAGCCCGATGCCCAGTGTTCTGCTGAACGACTGCTCTTCGTTGGAGACTACTTTTGATATGAATGGTTTCTTGTCCGCCAGCTCTATGTAGTGTCCTTTCATGAAATCCACCACGAACTCGCACACCTTATAGAAGAATGATGAGTCGAATCCCAGCATCCTGCCGTGGCGCATGGCACGTCTCATGATACGGCGCAGAACGTATCCCCTGCCCTCGTTGCTGGGCAGAACGCCGTCACCTATCAGAAATGTGGTGGAGCGGCTGTGGTCGGCTATAACACGGACAGAGATGTCCTTTTTAGCGTCCTGACCGTATGTGATGCCAGCCAGAGAAGCGATGTGCTCCAGAATAGGTCTGAAAAGGTCGGTGTCATAGTTGCTGGTGACGCCCTGAACTACAGATGTCACACGCTCCAGCCCCATACCCGTATCTATGCTGGGTTTGGGAAGGGGAGTGAGCTTGCCGTCAGCGGATTTGTCAAACTGCATGAAAACGAGGTTCCACAGCTCCAGATGTCTGTCGCAGTCGCAGTTGCGGTCGCACTCGGGACGTCCGCATCCTGTGCCCTCGCCCTGATCTATGTGTATCTCGGAGCAGGGACCGCAGGGTCCTGTGTCGCCCATGGACCAGAAGTTGTCCTTCTCGCCTCTTCTCTCTATGTCTTTCTCATCCAGCCCTATGACATCACGCCATATGGCGAACGCTTCATCATCGTCATTATATACTGATACAAACATTCTGTCGGCGGGGAGACCCATCTCTTTGGTGAGAAATTCCCATCCGAACTTAATGGCGTCCTCTTTGAAATAGTCGCCGAAGGAAAAATTTCCGAGCATTTCAAAAAATGTGTGGTGACGTGATGTCACGCCCACGTTTTCAAGGTCGTTGTGCTTGCCCCCAGCTCTCACTACCTTCTGGCATGTGGCGGCACGGGTATAGCTTCTGGTTTCACGTCCCAGAAAGGTATCTTTGAACTGGTTCATCCCCGCGTTGGTGAAAAGCAGGGTCGGGTCGTCCAGAGGAACCAGCGATGATGATCCCACCACAACGTGTCCCTGTTTTTTAAAATATTCGAGAAATTTCTTCCTTATCTCATGACCGGTCATATCAGCTCCGTTTCAGAGTATTAAGATACTCTTCCCACTCTATGGGTAATAGATATTTTTTTTTGTTGTTACATTCTTTGCAGGCGGGCACGACATTTCCTTTGGTGGACACGCCGCCTCTGGCTATGGGGACTATGTGGTCCATTGTGAGCTCGGAGGGCGGGAATTTCTGACCGCAGTAATGGCACAAACCTTCTGCCAGCTTGTTTTTCCACCACTGTTTCTGGCGCAGCTCCCTCGCCTTCTCTTTCTCTTTTCTTATGTGCTGTTCGTCAGCGGAAATGAAGAATACATCCATAGTAGCAGGGATTATATATATGTGAGCGATTAATTGCAAGAAGCTATCACAAAAATAATATATAGAAAAACATGTCGGACTTCTTCTGAAATATATGCGGAGAAGACACGTTTATTTAACTAAAATTTCAGTGATTCTTGACTGAAATATCTCTTGAACCGCTGATTTTAATATAGTAAGGTTGGGTGTTTGCAAAACCCGTTCCACTTTTTATAAGCATCCATCAGGAGGAGACTGTGACTAAAACAGAACAGTGCGGACTGGAAGAGTACGGCATCACCAACGTTGCCGAGGTCAAGAAAAATCTCACACCCGCAGAACTTTACGAAGAAATCATCAAAAATGGTGAAGGAAAAGTCGCTGACAAAGGCGCCATGGTTTGTCTCACAGGCAAACACACCGGACGCTCGCCTAACGACAAATTTATTGTTGAAGAAGAAACCACCAAAACAGATGTTAACTGGTCCAAAGGCAATGTGCCGATCACAGAGGAGAAGTTTGAAGCTCTCTACGGCAAGCTGAAGGCCTATGTTCAGACTAAAAAACTCTATGTTCAGGAATGTTATGCCGGGGCTGACCCCAAAAGCAGACTGAAAGTAAGAGTCATCACCGACTCTGCGTGGCAGAACCTCTTTGCCCGCAACATGTTCATAGAAGAGACAGACCCCGAGGCTCTCGCCGAGTTCGTACCCGATTTCACAGTTCTGGCTTGTCCCGGATTTCAGGCTGGCGGAGCTGCTGACGGAGTGAACAGCGAGGCTTTCGTTCTGCTCAACTTCAAGAAAAAAATGGTTATCATCGGCGGAACAAGCTACGCCGGAGAGATCAAAAAATCTATATTCACAGTAATGAACTATATCCTGCCTAAAAAAGGCATCATGTCCATGCACTGCTCAGCCAACATAGGCGCAGACGGCAACTCCGCTCTGTTCTTCGGTCTGTCAGGCACAGGAAAAACAACCCTGTCCACCGACCCCGAAAGAGCGCTGATAGGCGATGACGAACACGGCTGGAGCGATGAGGGCATATTCAACATAGAGGGCGGATGCTACGCTAAGGTTATCAAGCTCTCACCTGTTCAGGAACCCGACATCTACGCTTGTACACAAAAATTCGGTACCATCCTCGAAAACGTTGTGATGGACGATGAGCGCAAGATCGATCTGGACGATGAAAAATTCACAGAAAACACCAGAGCTTCATATCCTCTGGAGTCCATAGACAACATCGTGACACCCAGCATCGGCGGTCACCCGAAAGTGGTTATCTTCCTTACTTATGACGCTTTCGGCGTTCTGCCCCCCGTGTCCAAACTGTCCGTTCACCAGGCTATGTACCACTTCATCAGCGGATACACAGCCAGAGTGGCAGGCACAGAGAAAGGCGTTACAGAGCCCAAAGCAGTATTCTCCACATGTTTCGGCGAACCTTTCATGGTTTGGCACCCCAGCGTATACGCAAAACTGCTCGGCGACAAAATCGTTAAGCACGATGCTAAATGCTATCTGGTAAACACAGGTCTCACAGGCGGTCCTTACGGAGTAGGTAAAAGATTCGAGATCAAATACACCCGTAAGATCATCAAAGCTATCCTGTCAGGCGAGATAGACAGATCAGAGTTCATGGCTGATTCCGTTTTCGGATTCGGCATACCGAAAACTCTGGGCGACATCCCCGCTGACGTTCTGCACCCCGTGGAGAGCTGGAAAGACAAAGATGAATACATGGAAAAACTTAAAGATCTGGCGAAGAACTTTAAGGAAAACTTCAAAAAATATGAGAACATCACATCCGCCGAAATCATAGCCGGCGGTCCGGTGATCTAATCTGAACCATTGAATAATAAACGGGTCTGTGTTAAATAAAACACAGACCCTTTTTTTCTTTATTCTGACGCACAGGAGTTTCATGTGGATTCTCTTTTTAAAGGCGCGGTGAGATTCCGTGAAAGAAGTTTTGCCAACAACAAAGAGCTTTTTCAGAAGCTGGGACAGGAACAGAAACCCCACACGCTCTTCATAGGGTGTTCTGATTCCAGAGTGGTTCCCGAGCTGATAACCAAGGCTATGCCGGGAGAGCTTTTCGTTGTCCGCAATATTGCCAACATAGTGCCAAGATACCGTGTGGCAAAGGAATATGTCGCCACCACAGCCGCCATCGAATATGCCATCGTGGCGCTGGACGTGGAGAACATAGTCGTCTGCGGACACAGCAACTGCGGCGGATGCAACGCTCTCTACAGCACGCCGGAGCAGATGAAGGATCTGCCCAACGTGGAACACTGGCTGGAACAGCTCGCCCCGGTGAGACAGCAGGTGGACGAAAACCACCCGGACGCCTCCCCGGAAGAGAGAGAGTGGATCACCGAACAGGTGAACATAGTCGCCCAGCTCGACAATCTTATGTCCTATCCGCTCATCAGAGACAGGTTCAAAGCCGGAAAGCTGAAGCTGTACGGCTGGTACTATGTCATCGACAAGGGCGAAGTTTATAACTTCAATATTGAAACCAGGGAATTTGAGCTGATAGGCTGATGTAACATATTGCGCTGAGCAATGTAATTTATTATGGTTTCTAATGATGAGACAATCTGAGATTTCTGATAAAAATTCTATTCTGTATGTCGTCATGGCGGTCTATTTCCTGACTCCGTTCATGGGAAGCGCCCTGGTGACATCCATAGCGGACATAGGCATAGAGCTCTCCATGGGCGTCAATGCAGCCGGATCGATCATATCGGCATATGTCCTCTCCACAGCGGCTTTTCTTCTCCCCGTCAGCAAAATATCCGATGCCTTCGGCTATCTGCGCACACTCTTTTTCGGCGCTCTTCTTTTCCTCTGCACCACGGCTCTCTGCGGTTTCGCCGTCAACGGACACATGCTCATCAGCATGAGACTGATAGAGGGATTCGCCGCTTCCATGATTTTTTGCAGCGGAATGACGCTGATATCGCTTCATTTCCCACCGGAAGAGCGTGGAAAAGCGATGGGCATGATAACATTCATGGTATATTCCGGGCTGTCTCTGGGACCCATGATAGGCGGATATCTGAACAGCCGGTTCGGATGGAGAAGCATATTCTGGTTCGGCATAGCGCTTACGCTCTTCGTGCTGGTCTTTTTCGTCACACGCCGTCTGCCGTTCGAAAAGATAAAAAAGGTTAATTTCGATATATACGGGATGGTCTTCTATTTTCTGGCGACATCCCTGTTCTTCGCCGGATTCTCGGTTCAGTCAGCTTATGGAGCTCTTCTGGCTCTCTCCGGCGTGGCAATGTATGCCGTCTTCTTTTTCCACGAGAAGAAGCAGTCCGACCCGCTTCTGGATGTGAACCTGTTGAAAACCAACAGAGTTTTTGTAATGTCCAGCGTCAGCTCACTGCTCAACTATATGGCTGCTTCCGCCGTGCTGTTTCTGGTGTCTATGGAGCTGCGCATCAGCTTCGGATATGAGACCACTCACATCGGTCTGGTTCTTCTGGCTCAGTCGCTGGCGATGACTATCACCGCTCCGCTCGCCGGCAGATACAGCGACAGACATCCGGACAGCAGGATAGCTTCCGCCGGGATGGCTGTTATCGCCGTTATGCTTTTTCTGATGTCGGTGACATCCGGCGTGGACAACCCGTATATGCTGGCGGGGCTTCAGTTCTGCATAGGCGTTGGGTTCGGCATGTTCGCCCCGTCCAATAATAAAGTGATAATGAATTCCGTGGAAAAGAGATATTACAGCACAGCGTCCTCCGTTCTGGCGTCCATGAGACTCTACGGACAGATACTCAGCATAGGTCTGTCTGTGATGGTGATATCGCTCATCGCCGGAAAGGTGAAGGTGGAACATCTGTCGCCGGACAAGCTGACACACAGCCTTAAGGCGGTCTTTCTGATGTACTGCGCCATCAGCATAGTCGGCGTCTTCACATCTCTGTTCCGAAAAAACAAAGCGGGGGAGTGACATGCGCAAAAATTTTTCCGATTTTTCCATGATAATTCTGGCGGGGCTTTTATACGCCGTTGCCGTAAAATATTTTGTTCTGCCGTCCAAAGTGATTCTGACGGGGTCAGAGGGCATCGCCACCGCTCTGTCTTACTATTTCGAAAGCTACAGCCTGTTTATCATACTCTATCTTGTCTTTCAGATGTGTCTGATTACATTTGGTTTTTTCAAGGTCAGCCGGGCGTTTGCCCTGCGCACGTTCACTGCTGTGGCGACAGTGGTTACAGCTCTGGCGGTCTATCCGGAATTTCAGGTGGCTCAGCCGGAGCCGCAGAACGAAAGAATCATTCTGGTGCTCTTCGGCGGTATCATCGCCGGGGTGGCGAAGGCGATCGCTTTCAAACACAGAGGCTCCACAGGAGATGAAGACATTCTGGGTGCGTTCTTCGCCATGAAATATCTGAAGCCGGTGGGCTTCATAGGCGTGATAGCCGGAATAACCTCCACTGTGTTCGGGATGCTGACTGATCTGATAAAGAACGGGCAGTTCGAGTCGGTGGCGAATACTCTGATGTACACCAGCATTTATATCTTTATCTCCACCGAAGTTCTGAATATTTTTTATAAGAAATTCAAGCTGTCCATGCTCTCCGTAATGACACGGGACCACGAGCAGGTGGGCAGAGCCATAAAAATGGCGTCCCCGCACAGAACATACACTCTGCTTCAGGGGGTTGGCGGACATTCGGGAGAATCATTCTGGATGGTTCGCACAATAGTCACCCACGAGGAACTGCCGATGGTGATAAAATCCATCGAGGAGACCAACAGCGAGTGTTTCTATTTTCACCACGATCTGGAGGGAATTTCGCCCGGCTATTACATAGCCCCCATTGGCTGATCTAAGACAGGTTCTTTCCGATCACCACCAGAAACCTCTCGGCTGGCGGTTCCCTGTCCGGAGCGATCAGCTCTGTCCTGCCGTTAACACTCTGCACGACAATCGTCCCCTCGCCGTCTATATCCACTATGCCCTTCACACGGAAAGTATCCTCAGGCATATTCTCTATCATTTTAATCAGCTCATCCTTGCTGACCGGCTCGTGAAAGCTGATCTTTTTTGTGCCGATGTGTTCGTGGTGGTGTGTGTGCCCCTTCTGCCCGGCATTTGCCAGAAGCCCGCTCTCGTTCTCCGTGCCGTACAGCATGGAATAGTTCATATTGCCCTTCGCCGCCACTATCATGGCGTCCGGATTGATCTCCGCCACAGCCTGAGCAGTCTCTCTCACGGCGGTGTCGTCCACTGCGTCCGCCTTCGTCAGCACCACTATGTCAGCAGACATGATCTGCTGTCTCATCAGCTCGTTGTCATAGAACATATTCACAGGCGTCAGCAGATCCACCAGAGTGGTTACGGAATCAAACCTCGCCATCTCGCTCACATCGTCTATCTCGTCTATCAGATTCATAGGGTTCGCCACCCCGCTGGTCTCCAGAATGATGGTGTCCGGCACCCTCTCGGAAGACAGCTCGGCTATCGCCTTTTTCAGCTGACCGGAGAGCGAACAGCACATGCACCCCTCGTCTATCTCCACCAGAGAATAGTCATAATCCACCAGAAATCCGTCCAGCCCGGACTGTCCCGCCTCGTTCTGGATGACTCCCACAAACCTGTTTTTATCTGTCTCATATTCTATCAGGTTTCTGATATATGTCGTCTTGCCGCTGCCCAGAAATCCGGAAACTATTATCAGTCTGGGTCTGGAATCCATCACTTTCGAGTGATCTTTCTCCTGCCGTTTCTCCCACCAGAAAGGTGTCACTGTGCAGGGAAACGTCTTTTCCGGCAGAGGCGTTCTCTGTCCGCCGAAGGTGAATGTCATCTCCACCACACTGTTCAGCGGACATTCAATGTCTGACCTCGAGCCGTCAGAAGCCGCCACCACCGCCTTTCCATCTGCGAACGATCTGAAAAAACCGTCCGCGGAATGTTCCAGAGAATAAGCGGCGCATCCGGTGAAACACCTGAAAAGAGGCAGCGCCAGCCGATATGCGCTGACATGTCTGTCTATTCCCATAGGCTCCACCAGTTCCTGTCCGTTCGACTGCACATACAGCCCGTCTCTGATCCTTGTCTCCGACAGTGTTTCGGATACCAGGGTCATGGACATTTCTCCGGACAGCTTGTCTATGTTTATCAGTATATTCCCCACGGAGAACATCCCCCTCAGAGCGGAAACCGAGGCAAAATCACGCACCATAGCACCGTATGACGCTTCCGCTGTGGTGAGTATCTCCATCACGGAGAAGGTATCCAGAACCTCTTCCTCCGCGTCCGGAAAATATTTTATATCCAGAACACACTCCGCCGTGCTTTCATCCTCCTTCACATCCGACAGCATCAGCCCGAAAATACCCTGATGTCCGTGGAGCTTCACTGTCCAGCACTCAGGAGTGGTGACAGAGCGGTAGAATCCGGCTATGCCCAGAGCACGCTTCACATCCACATTGAAACACCCCCGGATGATGAGCGCCCTGACAAAACCATAAAAAAAGCTCTCTGCCCCTCCGGAAAACATAGGGGGATAAACAGCGGAAAATTTCAGCATGATAACCTCATAAAAGTAAGACCCCGGACGCCTGAAAGCCTCCGGGGTCAAACAAATTAAACATCGACACCGAAGCCGATCTTGTCTCCGTTGCCGAGATACACTTTACTTTTTGATCTGAAGCGGGCTGTACCCTCCACAACATGATATCCCTGATCTATAAACTTTCTGGCGGTCAGAAGCCCTGTACAGTGGTTGCATCCCACTCTTTCGAAGCCCCATTTGCCCAGAGAGATAACAAGGTCGTCATATTTCGGGTCCCAGTCCTCGAACGGCGAAATGTGAAGTCCGCCGTATATTCCGTACATTTTGTCGTTTTCGTATTTCAGCTCTTTGTAGGCTGTGTCGGCGAACTGGATGATACCCTGGTGGCAGCATCCGGTGACGCTCACCAGACCCAGATCCTTCACGTTGAAATACAGTGACTGCTCGCCAAAAACCCTGCATATGATCGGCACGTCAAAAACGTATGTCGCCATACCGCTTTTCAGCTTGTTCAGACCTTTTTTCAGAGTTGTCAGCGTGCCTTTGTGCCCTGAGTCTTTGATATACTGCAATCCTTCCTCGTAAAATCCCTCGGGGATATATACGGGAATGTTCGGAGCGTATTTCATAGCCACAGGAAATCCCCAGAAGTGGTCGAAGTGCTCGTGGGACATAATGAGCGCTTCAATCTCTCCGTTCTGAAGCATCTTATCGATGCCCTCACGTTTGAAGCACTCGTCCATCCACTTGTAAGACCATCCGGTATCCAGCAGATATTTGTGTTTGGTGCCGTCCATCTCCTCCATCTCTACCAGAGCGGCAAAACCGCCTGCGTTTTCGGGGTGGACGCAGTTTTTCTCCACTATCGCCCACGCTTTTTCCAGATCGTGGGGGATGTATTCCTTTATCATCGCCATACCATCGGCGTATGAGCCCTTAGCGAGCCCCTTACCATTGCCGAACGGAGGCCAGTTGTAAACGTACTGGTTCACCAGAAGCCCTCCGGCTCCTTTGATGTCGCCCATCAGGGCAGAGTTTTCGAACCAGCTTGTTTCTGAGATGTTTGTCACCTTGACGCTCTTGCAAACGCCGAAGTCCTGCTGTTTTCTCACTATCTCAGGGAGAAATATGTTTCTCATGGGAGAATAGGAGAAAACACCCATAGATGCCAGAGCGCCAAGACCGACACCGGTGAGAGCGCCTTTTACAAAATCCCGGCGGGATATTTTGCTGTCAGACATGATGAGCCTCCTATTCCACTTTTATCAGACTGGTGAGCATGGGCAGAGAAGCCACCACGGCGAAGTAAAGAGCCACGCCGAGAGCTGTGCCGGTCACCAGACCCAGTTTAAACTTAGCTGTCCACTGCATCTCCTCAGCCGGAACGTGTTCGGAGTGTTCACTAGGGACAAGTTTCCAGCCCGGCCATGCGTCCATGAACCAGCTGTTGATAAGAAATATGTTTATCAGCCATATCATAGGTATCATCGGGAACTGCTGCGGGTGAGAGAAACCTTTCTGTGTTCCGAGGAACAGGTGAGAGGTTTTGTAATATACAACATATATTACGGCAGCGGCGGCTATGGATATGACAGTTCTGAGGAACACGTTCATGGGTGTGCTGAACCGCTTGGGAGCGTTGTCGCAGAACAGATACATGAACAGAGCGGGCACCAGCCAGAAGATGGCTATCTCGCCCACATGAAGCCAGCGCCAGTCAGGAGCCATCAGTCTTCTGGTTCCTCTGATAGCGGGACCCCATGCCAGTTCCTGAGCATAATACAGGAAGAATGACAGGGAAACGGCTATGACGAAGATGCCGAAGAAGGCTGTGAGTCTTCTGAGCCAGTCTGTCTTAATGAGTTTGAAGGGATATCTTTCCCAGATGGTCTCATACATCCACACTATAACTGTGGCGCACATAATCCAGGCGATGTGGAAGTTGCCGTGGACTGTGTTGGCAAAGTTCTGCCAGTAAGGCGGAGCGATAGCGGCATATTTCTGCCAGGGGTCAAAAAGGATGCCCATATGGGGGTGCATGGTTACGAAATAGACCAGCACGCTCATAAAGAATGTGAGCATCAGAACGCTGAAGCCTTTAACAGGCTGACCCAGCTTCTGCCAGGGGGCGTTCTCGGCGGCCACAACCCACGCGGGGCTGAGCCATGAGGCGATAGCGGCGAACATCAGAATAGCCTGAGCGGCGTATTCTTCCGCATAGAACTCTGTGAGTCCCAGCTTGGTGAGCTGAGCAGGGCTGAAATAAGCTATCGCAAAGTTTCCCAGGAAGCCGTTAAAGAAAAGTTTCAACACGCCCAGAAAGATAGCGACGGAAAAAGCCGTCAGAATAAAGCCTTTTAAGACTGGGTGTGTTTTTTCCAGCCAGGTTCGTTTGAAAGGCCAGAAGTTGAAGATATAGGCTACCCAGATAAGCATGATGAGTATCCACCTGCACCACATATAACCGACATAGGGGGTGTACATTCTCATGATGCCTCGTGGATCCTGGAAGATCCACCATGTACCGTAGAAAAGAACGAGGATAACAACAAGGTTTGCCAAGGCGGGCAGAGGACCATTCCACCGTTTGACGAGTTTGCGCTCCTCAATGTAGAGTCCGGAATCACTCATGACACTCTCCTTCTTAATGAAAAGAGATAATGTTGCCTCTAAGCGTCCATAATTGGACGTTGCTATCTAATGTTAGCACCTATTAAACTGATGTTAAATATAATTTAACCATAGTTGATATTGGAAATATCAATAATACATAGAGTGATATTTGATAATCATGGCTTTTTGAAAGCGGTGACAAGCTGAATTAAATTAGCCTGCCAACAAATAAAAAGTTCAATCTGTAGCAACATTTGTAAAAATACAATATAATTTAACTATAAAGACGCACAGCGGGTCGGTCATGAAAGGAAAACTTGAAAGCAACAGCGAATTCAATAAGTTTTATTTCGACTATCTGAAGGCGAACCCATTT
Organism: Deferribacterales bacterium; assembly: GCA_050251875.1. Lineage (GTDB taxonomy): Bacteria > Chrysiogenota > Deferribacteres > Deferribacterales > Geovibrionaceae > Seleniivibrio. Next base: position 168,794 of record JBFWMA010000006.1, read on the forward strand.
CTGCCTGTTATCTGGATAGACGCCGATGGACAGATATTCAATGTGAACGATGCCGCATGCGGATATCTGGGATATTCCAGAGACGACATCACCCGCTCGAACATTACCAGCATCAACACGGACATAACCCCGGAACAGCTCCCCTCTCTCGTGGATATCATCAGAAAGCACAAAATATACCGGTTCGAATCCCACCACAGAAGAAAAGACGGCGCAGTGCTGGATGTGGAGATTATCTCCAGCTATTACAGCATTGACGGACAGGAGTTTTTTATCAACTATGTCTTTGACATATCTGAGAAAAAACAGCACGAGAGACAGCTCGAAAATATGGTGGCTGAAAAAACACGGGAGCTCAGAAATAAGATAGATGAGCTGGAGATATCCGAAAAAAACGCCCGACTGAACGAAGAGCTGTTTATCAACGCTTTCAAAACCAGTCAGGACGCCATAAACCTGAACGATACGGACAAAGGAACATATATTCAGGTGAATGACGGATTTGTCAATATAATGGGATACTCCGCCGATGAGGTGATAGGAAAATCATCTCTGGATCTGAACATATGGAAAGACCCGCAGGACAGGATGAATCTGGTGGGAGCCGTGAAAAAGTACGGGTTCTGCCACAACTATGAGGCGGATTTCGTGCGCAAGGACGGAACAATAGTCCACGGGCTGATGTCCGCCAGCATACAGGAATATCAGGGAAAGAAAGTCATGCTGAACGTGTCCAAAGACATCACCCAGATAAAGAAGCTGGAAAACCAGATGAAAGAGCTCAACAGTCAGCTTCAGACACGGGTGGAGCAGGAAGTAGCCATCATCAGAAGACAGCAGGAAATCATCTTCGAACAGAAAAAACTGGCGGATATGGGCATGATGATAAACGCCATAGCCCACCAGTGGCGCCAGCCTCTCAACATCATCGGACTGCGCACGCAGGAACTGGCGGACACATACAGAGACGGTCTTCTGACCGATGAATTCATAGATGATTTTGAGGAACAGCAGATGGACACGGTGGCGTATCTCTCTTCCACTATTGATGATTTCAGGACATTTTTTAAGCCGGACGACAAGGAGAGCGAATTTGACGTCAGCGGAGAGATTATCGGGCTTCTGAAACTGATCGAAATCCAGATGCTGACAAAAGGGATTAAGGTTTTCATTTCATACACATGCGGGAGTGAGAACATAGACAGATCCAGCATAGGTGATTTTCCACGCAGACAGAATGGCGAAACCGCTGTGAAGGGCTATAAAGGCGAGTTCAAACAGGTTCTGACTAACCTGATATACAACTCTATATTCGCTCTGGAAGACAAAATTAAAATCACGGGAAAACAGGACGGGTTCATCCATATCCGCATATGCAAATCAGAACATAGGGTGCGGATAAATGTGGAAGACAACGGCGGAGGGATTCCGGATGACGTTATGCCTCATATATTCAATCCCTATTTCACCACCAAATCAGAGGGAAAAGGTACCGGGCTGGGGCTTTATCTGGCTAAACTGATTATCGAAACCCACATGAAAGGAGAAATAACCGTCAGAAACACAGACTCCGGAGCCGATTTTGAGATTATTCTGCCGTCTGTAAAATAAAAAACCGGCGCATCCTGAAACACGCCGGTATCAAAAGCACGCCTTATAAACCAACCGCTTAACGCAGTTTTTCTATTCCGATTCCTTTCAGAGCTTTTTCCATCTCAGCGGATGAGAAAGCCGGTGAAAAAGACACGGTGACCTTTCCCTTTATCTCAGGCACGTCTACAATAACAGATGACAGGTTCATGTTTTTGTAAGCGTAATACAGCGCTTTTTTGCCGCCGTACTGAGTCAGCTTAACGTCTTTGATAGTTTTATCGTTCTTATACATCTCAAATTTTTCGGGTCTGTCCACCTTCACCATTACGGCGCACATTCCCTGTCCGCATTTCTTATAAAAATTGGCGGTGAACTCCTCTTCAGAAGTCTCAGTATCCTCATATTTGTAGCCTGCGGGAACTTTCATACCTTTTACCCATTTCTCAAACTTCGCCTCGTCCATCTGCACCTGAGCGAATGCGCTCACGGCAAAAAAAGCGATAAGCAGAAGCGCTGTTGCGATACTCTTCATAAAGCCTCCTGATTCCTCTATTTTATTAATAAACCGTCTGTTTGATGTAACATTTGAAGTTGCAGGTAACCAGAAGCTCCATAGCGGCGCTTGTCACCTCTACGACCTGAACATCCAGACTATCCACCACAGGCTGAATCTCTGCTCCTGACAGATTGCTGTTCACCAGATCCTCGCAATAGTTTTTGGCGAGAGGTCTGCGGTGATACACCACTTCGTTGAACGCTCCCTGATATTCGTCCATATGCAGAAGAGTTCCGCTGAATGACCTGTGCACCCCTTCCACATTGAGCTTGGAGCGAACCAGTGTGTATCCGGGCATGTCAAAATTGCCTTTTACCACTATGGTTTCATTCAGCACGTTCGGCGCTTTCAGCTTGCCCTGCTTGATCCCGGCGGGCAGAATCCCCGCTTTGTTGTTTGTGATGTTGTCCAGCTCGTTGAACTGATCTCCGTAATCGGCGGCGTAAGCTCCGGAAAAGAGCATCATGGTGAATAACATCACCCCGCCCGTAACTTTTAATAATCTTCCCATTCCGCACCCCTGCTTATTTCACGATTTAACATTATTTCTGTAGTGTGATATTTCTATCAGGAGTTTATATTATCTGTTTAATATTACAAAGTGCAATTTACCATCAAATACGATTTAATATTAACAGATATAGGACTCGGAAATGGATATAACGATTTAAAAGATATCAGTTTTTTTCGCCGATGAAGAAATCCGTTCCGAACATGCTGACCTGGGGTTTCTGTCGATATCCCCACTTCTGCGCTGTGATATTGGGCAGAACAGCCTCCGCATATTCAGACAGCTCGTTCACAGTGAGCAGATTATCTTTTCCATAGCCCTCGCCGCCTATAGCCTTCAGCAGAGTATAGGTAAAGGCGCCATGCCCCTCATATCCCTCCAGAGCGACATCATTCGCCGAGCTGGCGCTGATGACAGCTCGCCCTGTGGCTTTTGATATTCTGTTTGTGGCTGTCTTCTGGAGCGATGCCTCCGCAAAAGAACCTGATTCGCATGTGTCGAGCATTACGACTGATTTCAGCGCCTGCACCTTAGAAAGACCCATCATCAGGTCTTTCTGACCTATGCCGTATCTTCTGACGGATATGTCGTCATCCTTGTTTCTGAAATCAGCAGGAATGAAGTAATAGTCGCCGTTAAACTTGTCCGTGACTCCATGCCCCGCTATATACAGCAGAAAAACATCGTCACGTCCTGATTTCACGGAAGAGAAAGCGTTATCAATCTTTTCTTTGGTGACATCTGCGTCATACAGCTTTGTAACGTGTATTTTGTCGAACAACGGCTCCGCCGCTCTGGTTACGGACGAAAGCATGCCGTCTGCGTCACTCAAGGAATATTTCAGATCAAGGTCGTTGTCGTCATAATTGTTTACCGCCACCGCCAGAACATACAGATCACGCTTCTTGCCGTCCGCCGCCGCTTCCGCCAGTTTTGCGGTTGAGTTAACCCTCTTCTCGCCGTTAGCATAAACTGTGATATAGTCCGGCTTCGACTCTATGTTTCCGCCCTTGTTGGTGCCTTTAAACCCGATAACGTTCTCTCCGTCTATCAGAGAGATGGTCTGTCCGTATGTGAAACATTCCGGTCGGTCTGATACCGGAGCTCTTTTCAGCGCTCTCGTGTTCTGTGTTACCGACACGGGGATGCCGTTTATCATAATGGCGAGGTTGTCGTATCCTCCGGTGGTTCTGGGGCAAACCTGAAGATTCAGATTGATGTTGCTTCCGTTTATTTCATGCGGTTTATTCAGTATTTTCAGCTGAGGCGGGAGTCCGCTCGCCAGCAGGTTTTTCAGATTTATCTTTTTGGAATATTCGCCGAGGTTTTCACCGTTCAGAGCCCTCTGCACGAGATCCGGGCGGTACAGCACGGAATAAAGAGCGTCCATGCTTACAAATGCGCCCTCTTTGTCACGTCCTCTATTTATGTGATAACCAACATATTCAGCGCCCTTTGGCGATGCGTCAAAGAACCCGTCATACGTCCATGCGACATACTGATTATCTCCGGTTACGAAAAGATTGAGCTCTGGCAGAATTTTTCTGACCGCGCTGTTGACATATACGCCGAATCCGACCCGCTTTTTTATCTCTTTCGCATTGGCAAGAACAGTCTCTCTTGTCCAGCCCATAACATCCATTATCTGCTTAACAAATCCTTCGTCTATAACCATCACAGGGGTAAGCCCCTGCACCTGTTTCAGATCCCAGATTTTAATGGTCTGGTCTGATCCTGAGCTCACCAGCCTGTCGCCGTCCAGCCCCAGAGGCACAACCTCTCCGCTGTGCCCCAGAAGAGAAGCGAGCTTTACGCCGTCTATGTTGTAAATATCCAGATTTCCGTTACTGCTGGCGCTGACGACCATATTTTTGTACCAGCCGTAATTCCGGTGAACTATGCCTTCGTTGTCGGTTCTTTTGATAGAGCTGTAGAGCTGTCCGTTTTTATTAATCAGGAGTTTTGCGTTTTTGACTCCTTTTTTGTTGCCGGCGTCATCGGCGACAGCCTCCAGAGAGTATTGACCGTTCACATGGGGCAGGTCCAGTCTGATTTTGTCCGTTGGTTTATAGTCTCTGACGGAGAAATCTTTCAGGTTAATCACCTTGTATTCCTCCGGAAACTGGTCTGTGGAAACATCTTTGCGGGTGTAGAGTATTTCATCGCCTTTTATGCCCAGATAATATACCGCATCGCCCACGCCTTTTATCTGTTTAATTATCGATTTCTTATCTATATCAACCAGATATATAGAGTTATCTATTCCGCCTGAAACCGCCAGCGTGTTATTGTCCGCAAAGCTGACTCCTGACGTGATAACCCCTATACCGCTGAAACCGCTCCGTTTGACATATCTCTCCCGCGCCTGATAAACACTGATCTCAGCAGGAGAACCGATGGAGCTGACCGCCAGATATCTGCCGTCTTCAGAATATTTTAAATCGTTTGTACTGGATTGTCTGTTAATGGTTTTTTTATGTTTCAGCCTGTGGTCATAGATTATAACATTGCCGCCGGATGATCCGACCGCTATGTCGTCTGCCGACACCGCAACGTCTGTCACCCAGCTTCCGGCAGTGATTTTGGCTATGTTTTTACCTGTATTCAGAGAATCAACGGACACGCTGCCTTCAAAATCTCCGGAAACTATGTTGTAGCCTCTGCCAGATTTGAAAACATCCACTGATGTCACATTAACCTTGTGAGATTTTATCGTTCTCAGAAGAGAAAAATCGCTCATTTTCCAAACTTTTACGGTAGTATCACCGGAACCGGATACGAGAAATCCGCCGTCATCTGAAAACTTCAGAGATTGAACAGCCAGATCATGCCCGTGGAGCAGTTTTATGAGCCTGCCCGAGCGAAAGTCATAGACCCGTATATCGCCGACCGCTATGTCGTTGTAATGCCCGAAAATACCACCCGCCGCAAGATAACGCTCGTCAGGACTCAGAGCGATGGTATATACCTTGCCCATGCCCACCTGATCTATTTCGCCGAGGAATTTTTCCTTCAGCCTGCCGTCAGGAGACCATACTTTTATATCCGTGTCTTTAGAACCGGTGATGATGTCGCCTGATTTTGTAACCAGCACGGTCTCCACCTGATTCATATGACCCAGCGTCTCCAGACGGATAAGCACATCCTCTGCCAGGGCTGACAGGGATATTAAAAATATTGTAAGTAAGATGAGCGGCTTATAAACCACACGCATCTTTAATGTCTTTTAAGGCTTTTTCACCGAAAAAACCGCTCTGTATAGCCTGTTTTGCCCAGAATGTGCCCTCTTTCCTGTCTTCTTTCACAGCCAGACCATAGCAGTATCTTACACCAAGAACATACTGAGCCTGCGCAACTCCCTGCTCAGCGGCTTTTTTATACAGTCCGAGAGCCTCGTCAACACGGTAAAAGTGCGGAATTTCTTCATACATATCTGCCAGTTCATACTGTGCCTCAGCTATTCCGGCTTTGGCGGCGAAATAAAAGTTTCTGTAGGCTTCTCCTCTGTCCTGGCTGACGCCTGAGCCTGATTTATAGAGCAGTCCCATGGTGTATTTCGCCCTTGTGTGACCTCTGTCTGCGGCCTGTCCGGCCCATTTTGCGCCTGTGAAATCACTCGCTGTCACTCCTTGTCCCTTTATATAGAGAACACCGAGGTTATACATCGCATCGACATTTCCGGCATTTGCCAGAGTGGTCCATATCTCAGCCGCTTTTTTATAGTTCTGCTGGTTATAAGCGTTCATCCCGTCATCGAATGTCAGAGCGAAAGAACTGACAGCAAAAAACACCGCAACAATTGTTAATATATATTTCTTCATTATCATCACCTTATTTATCGTATTGGCTTAAATTGAGTTCTTTCCAGATTCCAGCCACTTCTTCATTACTGTCTTTTATCTTTTTCGCCCAGAAAGCGCATTTTTTCAAATCTTTCTGTTTGCCGCCCATGCCATAGCAGTAAGATTTGACCGTATTCTCGATAGACGTTTCATGTCCTGCCTCTGCGCCTTTTTCCCACCATTTTCCTGCCATGTTTATATCAGCCTTCACATATCTGCCTTGCAGATACATTATGCCGAGATAATACATAGATCTTCCGTCACCATCGTCAGCAGCTATGCTGCACCAGTCAAAGGCTCTCACGAAATCCTGTTTGATCTCATCGTTGTTGTTGTACATGGCGCACAGCTCAGACTGGCTTCTGGTTTCACCGTATGACGCACTGAGTTTGTAATATCTCACGGCTTCATCCATATTCTTAGCCGTTCCCGTACCGTTTCTATACATGTAAGCCAGATTATATCTGGCAAGATTGTCTTTTTCTGTGTCTGCGCTGTATTTCCACGCCTTCACAGCATCAGCGTATTTTCCCTGTTTGTAGAATTCAAAACCCTTGTCCGCATAAGCGCTAAAAGTAAAAAAGGCTGTCATAGCAGTCAGCGTCAGACATATAATTATAAATTTTCGCAACTCAACCCTCCGGAATGTGTATTTTTTAAACTTTTTCAGTATAGCAGGGATTATATTCACATTTCCATATTTATTGATGGAAATTTTCACATTATACCGGAATCAGCAATAAAAAAGCCGAAGCATCTTACGACACATCGGCTCACGCTGGGCTATACAGGGATTTCAGCAGTAACCTATTTATCCGCAGAAATCTGCGATATTTCAAATTTTGTTCATTAAGCAAAACGAATCAGATACCAGCAAATATATTATCGATAATGAACTATGAGCTGCCTGTGCGGCAGTGAGCGCAGACTTATTTGATTTTCTCATATCCGCATGTTTCTAAGCTGCCTGTGCGGCAGTGAGCGCAGACTTATTTGATTTTCTCATATCCGCATGTTTCTAAGCTGCCTGCGCGGCAGTGAGCGCTTATTGTTCAGTGCGCAATACTCCAGTCAATTTCTAAGCTGCCTATACGGCAGTGAGCACTGCCGGAGAACGAACAGACATTGTTTCTCTTTTCTAAGCTGCCTATACGGCAGTGAGCGCAGGGCTATGACATGTCTGCGGTTGATTTCTTTTCTAAGCTGCCTATGCGGCAGTGAGCTTGTCTGTGCTGAAATCGGGGCGGCGTTGATATTTCTAAGCTGCCTATACGGCAGTGAGCCTTTCAGCAGTTGCGGGGTGAATGGGCTTATTTTTCTAAGCTGCCTATACGGCAGTGAGCCTCGCCATTGTGTCTCACCCTTGAATCGTAAATTTCTAAGCTGCCTATACGGCAGTGAGCCGGTTTATTTTTTGCGGGATGAATGACGATGGTTTCTAAGCTGCCTATACGGCAGTGAGCTATAAACGTTATGCCGTCAAGACGGCTGGTAATTTCTAAGCTGCCTGCGCGGCAGTGAGCAGGGCGATAGGGCATACCGGATATTCCGCTATTTTCTAAGCTGCCTGCGCGGCAGTGAGCGCCGGCGGTATTCAGATGATGCGGAAAGATGATTTCTAAGCTGCCTATGCGGCAGTGAGCGTCTATCATAGACTGTTCTTGTGACTGCCATATTTCTAAGCTGCCTACGCGGCAGTGAGCGTTGCATCCGGCATCGTTTATGCCGCTCAACATTTCTAAGCTGCCTACGCGGCAGTGAGCTCTTTTTATTGGTATATTAATTTTTTCTCTCATTTCTAAGCTGCCTATGCGGCAGTGAGCTTCACGCCATCGCCACGGCGGGGAGGGATGCCTTTCTAAGCTGCCTATGCGGCAGTGAGCGTGATATGCGTAAATGTCTATCTCGCGGGTCTTTTCTAAGCTGCCTATGCGGCAGTGAGCGACGCATCAGTTACCAGCGCATCATCATAGAGTTTCTAAGCTGCCTATGCGGCAGTGAGCTCACTGGTCACACCGTTCAGTCTGAGCAGCATTTTCTAAGCTGCCTATGCGGCAGTGAGCCCAGAACGGCTTTACCGCACCGAACATCAGTTTTTCTAAGCTGCCTATGCGGCAGTGAGCACCACTGTTGTTATTGCTGATAGCGACAGGCTTTTCTAAGCTGCCTATGCGGCAGTGAGCACATAACCGTATCCATGGGGCACGGCAAAGGTTTTCTAAGCTGCCTATGCGGCAGTGAGCGACATTTCGTCTCTGCTGGCGTTTTGCCAGCATTTCTAAGCTGCCTATGCGGCAGTGAGCTTAAATTTGATACCGTTATTCTGTATTCTGTTTTTCTAAGCTGCCTATGCGGCAGTGAGCCCAGAGGATAAGAATGTGTTTACATACGGGCTTTTCTAAGCTGCCTATGCGGCAGTGAGCAATGTGAGCGCCTTCGATGATGCGACTCCATATTTCTAAGCTGCCTATGCGGCAGTGAGCTTTACCCTGCGCATGGCATACATGCACTCACGTTTCTAAGCTGCCTATGCGGCAGTGAGCAAAAACACGGATATTGTAGAGCGTGCCGAACTTTTCTAAGCTGCCTATGCGGCAGTGAGCGAAAGAGCTAAGAAATTCAGAGACTGGGCAGATTTCTAAGCTGCCTATGCGGCTGTGAGCGCGGCTCTTATGTCTGCAATGTCAGTACACAATTTCTAAGCTGCCTATGCGGCAGTGAGCTCAAGCACAGACCCCAGCCTCTGCTCTTCCTCTTTCTAAGCTGCCTATGCGGCAGTGAGCTTTACGCACCCGCACGTCCGTGGACTTTTTTTTTTCTAAGCTGCCTATGCGGCAGTGAGCTGGAAGCTATCAATAACGGTGATCTGACCAACTTTCTAAGCTGCCTATGCGGCAGTGAGCTAGAGACATTATCACACAAACGTCTGCTCTATAACAAATATCATGGCTTTTTATTCAAAAACCATTTTTAATACCAACACACCATCTTGCTGATATCTAAAGATTAATATACCGCCAGAAAAAAAGGGTCAGAAAATGGGTACAGTTGCACTGCCGCTTAAACCATATGCGCTGAATTCGCCATTACGGCTTTCAGCACACATTTTCTGGCTGACATACAAACGGAATTTCTGTCCTGTGCTTCTGCTGTGCAATGATATAAACGGAAGATTCAGGGTCTCCGCGGCGGTGTCGGGAATTTCATTCACCGCCTGTTCCTCCGAAATACCGTGGCGTTTCATCCGCCTGCGCCTGAGCCTCTCCACGTTGCTTTTTGCCTGCACACGGGCAACGTTGCCGCTGCCGGCACCGGCAGGAACTTCCATAATCCTGCCCACCTGCGCATAATCACGCATAGCATTAAAAAAACGATGCGCAGCCACAGACTCAAGAGCTTCTTTGCCGCCATGAAGGCGCAAAACATCCCCCAGTGTTTTTGATATTTCGGGAAAACTGACGCCCACATCCGTTCTTTTCTGCTCTGCCAGAATAAGGTGCATTTTTTCAAAGAGCATATTCAACAGCACCTGCGAAGGTATTTCCGGATTTTTCAAAACCCTTATATCTATATAATACTGCATGGATTACTCCTTTTCTGAATTACCGAATACTCCGCCTCTGACAAAAACAGCCATGACAAAATGCTGATGGTTCACATCTGGTTTTTTATCCCTCAAAATCCAGCCGTCCAGAAGATTATAAAAATCTGTCTTGTCCTTTGGCTGGCGGTATGCGCAACCGAGCGATGTCACAGAACCATAAGGTTCCACCGCTATGGGTGATTCCGGAAAATCCGTATACCATGTGTCTATTGTCCTTACAGCATTTCCGATCTTCTGAGAGTGCATTGCCGCTACATTGCCAACCTGATAAAGGGTTTTGCTTTTACTTCCCTTGCCAGATTCTTTAGCCATAATCAGTTCCTGAGACGGAAAAACTTCCTGTCCCCAACCGATTCTGACATACGCAAATACGTCTAACAGAACAAAGCCGCTGCCGGAAAGACCTTCACAAATGACGTCACCGAGCGATGAAACATTCCTGTCTTCCTGAAAATCCGCCAGAGGATAATCGAAACCGTTGAACTTCCATGTTTTGCTGACCTCGCCGTCATTCATCCTGTTAACCACTACCTCCACTTCTTCGGCACCGACTCTGTTGCGCCACAAAAAGCGACCGGAGGCTATGTTATAAGCGTATCTGTCGGAGAGCACTTTGAAACCATGCTCAGAAATATATCCGTCCACTGTCTCTTTCAGCTTGTTTCTATAAGCAGTGACATTACATGCGGACGGAATGCCTGCGCCGCCCAGAACACGCATGGAGAAATGGACACAAAGCGTATCCGCATCCGCCGGAAGTGCCGCGACATCCACTGTCTGAAGGTTCGGTTTTTCTATCATGGCGTCCAGCTTGGCGGGGTCGCTGTCTTTGCTTTTCAGCCTGTTGGATATGGTGCCCATCACCGATTTCTCGTTTATTTCTATTATCTTCCATGATGCGGTGTTTGCCTTGTCGTCCCATTTTCCGGCTGAAAAAAGACCGTCCGAAACATCGAGCTTGCGCTCAAAAGCCAGTACTGAAGCTGTTGCGAGTTTTTCTGATGCCATTGTATTTCTCCTATAGTTTTAATATAATTTTTTGTGTCCGCACAGATAAACGCCTTTGTCAGGCTCTGCCTTGTGAAACCATAGAAACTCTTCTATATTATTGATTTTGAGGGGGTTTCTCCACTCGCCCGCAGAATATGCAGTCTCCGTAAACCGGAAAGGCGTGTCCTGATCCCGTGTGTTTCTGACCTCTCCCGCTTCATACAGAGGCGATATGCCCGCATAACCCACAGGCAGAGGCACTATCCAGCCGTTTTTTTCTCTGTATGTCGTCCAGACGGCTTTACCGTTTTCATCCAGCACAGACGCATGCTTTAACGCTGTCAGATCCAGAAGAACATCCAGCAGACTGACGGCAGGATTTTCAGATTTCATCTCGCTCATGCGTTCCAGCATGAGTTCTGTTCTGTCGATAAGCGCAAATCCGGGAACCAGTTTTCTGCGCAGTTTTCTGAATATTTTTTCATCGTCCTCCGCGTATTGCGACAGAGTAACAATCTCGACCTTCTGCTTTTGCTGGTGAACTATACTGCCCCCCGCAATGCGCATTGATCCGATGAGCTGTGTTATCTCTTCCGCTGACGGTTCCTCTCCGTATATGCCTGCTAAAACAGTGACGGTGAGGTGTGTCCTGCCCTCCTCCACTATGCCGGAAGGTTTTGTGACGTCACGGTCATATACAGGGTTGCGGGTGAGGTTGAATCTGTTTTCATATTTTCCGCCGTTCACCTGCGGTTCAAACGAATGACAGACTATGCCTGTGCCATCCAGAACGGTCTTGTCGCCCAGACGGCGGCTCAGAGCGTGGATAAACCCAGTGAATGCGGTGGGTGCCGGAAATCCCCATGTCAGAGGACCGGATATGCTGTTTGCGTTGATTATCCTGAGTCCGGAAACGATCAGGAGCGCATTAGGTGATTTACACATAAACATTCGCCTCCTTTATATCCGTCAGGACTTTTTTCGCAGTCTTCACCAGCACCAGTGAAACCTCTTCCTCCGGCGGTCTTTTGTCATAACTGATTTTTTCTATCACACTGCTCAGCCATGCCGCAAAGCTGTCGGCAACATCATCGCACCAGTCGCCGCTCTCATATTTCGCAATGAGGGCTTCATCATCTGTCTGCAACGGCGGATCCAGCCACAGCTTTTCCGACATATTCAGACGACACCCGCTCTCACGGCTCCAGCCTGGCGGTAACATCTGATATTCCTGATAAACATCCATGAGTTCATCAGACAGCGCATCAAATTTCATTTCTATGCCGTATCTGATGTCGGCATTTTTATATGATGTTTTCAGGAGTTTCTCCAGATAACCCAGAGTCTCCACGACATGCGCTCTGCGTCCGAATTTATATTTGAATACTGATTTGTCTTTCAGAGGGCTGACAGGCTTACTGTTCCAGTTAGGCGGACAGGACGGCAGAAGAATATTTTCGCCGTGTCTGGAACTGTTGAGCTGACTTACGTTCTGCGGTTTTGTTCCGCCGTACGCAGTTATGGCTGTGCCTCTGTATTCTCTGTAGCCGTTTTCTGAGAATACGCCGTCTCTTCTGGCTTTTCTGGTCTCTGCGGCGGAATCGGAATATCGCACATCCCTAATATGCTCATAAACGCACTGAACAAGGCTGGTGGGGAACACAGGGCTAAGGAGATGATACCCTCCGCCATCCAGAGGGAAATAGACCTGTTTCATCAGAGTGTGTGAAGATGGAGAATCCATCTCCTTTATCTCCAGAAACCCGTCTATCCAGCCGTATGCGGCGTTAATGTCGTCAGACATCGCCTTTGCCAGCTCTTCGGGTCTTTCTTCCGCCAGAGCCAGAATGGTTTTGCCGTGATATTCCTGCCTGAGAAAAGCATATGCGTCCAGAGCCGCGGCGTTTCCGGAAACGTCATTCTGTCTGTCATTCACACAGTGGGTGCCTACAAAATTTCGTTCCGCACAGTTTTCAGCATCAAAATATATCAGAGACGCTTTCGCCATAGGATGCGTGAATTTCGGAATATGCGTGGCGAGTTTTATCTGTCCGGCACGTTTTGACGCCGCCGCCAGCCATTCCTGCCTTGAATATTCTGTTTCAAGGGATTCGATTTTTTTAGCAATCTCTTCAACCTTGCCGGGAGTGTCCGCTTTTGCCAGCAGTTTTTCCTGCTCTTCCAGTTTGGGCTTCAGCCGTTCACCGATAAAGAAATCGATAAACTCCCGAAGAGTTTTCTGATCATCGGATTCGGAATCGCTCATACTCCGCACCTCCATTTATTAATTATCTATTCTTCCAGTTGAAATACTCCTAAGTGATTGTCGAAATACATTTTATCTCCGGGCTCCAGCTCCCGCATCGTAAACCCGCCGAATTTCTGCGAACAGGCGGCTGGAGTTATCTCAAGACGCTCCGCCAGCTCTTCCACAAGTTTTGTGTAGTCCAGCGATATAAAATAGTCCGCCGGAACCTCCTCTGTATTCCATTTGATATTTCTTTCCGCAGTGTCATATTTCCCACTGTCATTCATCTTCATAAACATCATTTCTTCGGTATCATCGTTATACCAAAGCACATATTCCGTATCTTTATTCCCCGCTCTGAAAGGTTTTATTTTCTGCATATAAGCAGAGAGGTAATAACGGGAATCCCAGAATTTTGTAACCGGCATCACTGTTCTGCCGTCATCCCCAGTCATAACGGCTTTCAGACGGGCATGCTCCAGATCGCCGATGTTCATATCCGGCTCCGGCTGTCCGGATTCCGCTATCCTCGGCACTGACGTAATCTTTTCATATTGCTCTTTTTTCAGAATGGTTTTTATATCGTGTGCTTTTAATCTGAAATTTTTATCTTCGTACCCGGGGCGGTGATATGCGATACCATCTCCCTTCATCGCTCTGATGTTTTTACCCAGAATATACATATTTATAACGTCATAGGACTGGGGTCTGTGTCTGCGTATACGCCCGGCAAGCTGGATTATGGAACGCATGGATGAGGGTTCCGCAACCGCCCAGTCATAGTCATGATCCCGCCCCACTTCCGCCACAGGAGAGGCAAACACCACAAATATGTGCTCTTTTCTATCGGGATATTTTGATATTGACCGCCTGACAATCTCATCATCCATAAAATCTCTGCCGCCTCTTTTCAGGATTCGGTCGAGATTTTTTTCTATTTCTGAACGAAGAATCAGGGGAAAGCGTGAGTGATAACAGCAGACATGAAACGCAACATCTTTATCTGCTGCTGTTTTGCAGAAATCTTTGAACAGCGCCACCAGAGGAGTGATATTTGCTATACGCACCAGACCGATGCTGACCGAAGCGCCTGTTTTGACATCCTTGGCGCTGTTTGAATGATGCAGTTCTCTGACTACGCTGAAAATTTTATCCGGAAGCTCAGATACGCCGTCAACGTCAAGAATAGCCGCATGCCGCCGTGAATCCGCATATATCAGTTTTTCCACTCTGGTTTTTATAAATTCAGCGTGCAGACCGGAAAACCTGTCTGCGGAAACGTCTGTCACCGCAGAGCATGAAAACTCGTCAAACCATGCACAGACAACTTTTCTGCCGTGTTGTAAGCCCCTGTTTCTATTAAATACTTCTCTGCCTGCGGAATATGCCGCAAAAAGCCCTTCCGCAATAGACGGCGTTACTGTCGCCGATGAAAAAAGCACCCGTGACCCAAGAAGTCCGGCGAAATATATCAGTCTGGTAAGGGCATACATATCCCCGACATCATAATCGTCCGGCTCGTCCAGAACCAGATCACCGGTAAGCAGTCTCAGCATGGGAGCTATCTGCCGCCCGCCCGCAGTTCCCTCAGACGCAGGCATGAGGTGATCTATGGTGCAGACCAGCACAGGCGCACTCACCAGCTTGTCCGCTCCCTTTGTTTTCCTAAGCCACTGCCCCATGACGGTATCGTCTATTCCGCCCTCATAATAGACATGAGACCCGGCATCCAGAAGCCAGTCCGCTGATTCAGACGACCGGAACTCATTATTCATATTGAATAATTCCCGCACAGCGGCACCGCCTGTCATCACGGCAAGCTCACTGTCGTCCAGCCCCAGCATCTCCATGTATTCTCTGCCTGTCTGGAGTGTCAGTGTGCGCAGTCCCAGAGCGACTGAGAATCTTGCCCCTTTCTCCGGATGTGAAAGGGCATACATAATGCGTGCGTTGGCTCTGGTCTTTCCGCATCCGGTGGATGCCATGTTAATGCCGAAAAAACCGCCTAGCTCCGCCGTCTCTCGCACTGACAAAGCCGTCTCATAGGACTTATCCTGCCACCGGAATCTTTTGTCTTCACTCCTTTTTGCAAACTGCCGATAACCGGCAAGCCTGCCTGTCAGCGAGTCCGCCATCGGCAGAGAATGCATTATGGTTCCGCACAGCCTCTCCACACCCAGAAGATGTTCATCCAGTTTCTGGTTTCTATGGTCTTTGTAGGTATTCGCATACAGAGGAAAATCCTTGTCGCCTCCGGCTCTGTCTTTTTCATTATGAAAACCGGAATATATATGATCGGCAAGCATCAGCGTCATTCTCGCCAGATTTATAACGTATGGGTCGTAAAAACTCAGGTTAAATCCGTCATAAAGAGTCAAAGCTCTTTTCGCCGCTCTTGATGCGGCTTTGCGCCAGAGAGCGCTGTCGGCGGGAGTCCCTTCTGCGAATTTCCAGTAATTTTCAGATTCCGGACCTTTTAAATCAGTGCGGCACCAATCGGCTTTTATTGATTCCGGCAGGCTGAGGTTGTCGTTAAGCACATCAGGAACAGGCATTTTGTGGTGAGAAATTATCAGCCAGCAAACCACAGACGCCAGAGGAGGCAGGTCTTTGAAAGGATTGGCGAGTTTACTGTCGATTCTTTTCATCCAGTCATCTTCAAAGTTTTCATCCGCAAGGCGTGTAAGCCAGTCCTTATCATTCTCGCCGTTGACGTATGCCAGAAACATAATTACCGAAATCCATTCGTGCCGTATAAGGTTTGTTTTTCTTTCATTCTTTTCAAGTCTGTTCTGAAAGTCGAGACAGCTTTTGCCAAAATCATGAAAAAGAGCCGAAACGCGGGCGAGCAGAGTTATCATAGCGGCTGTGTGCCAATGATTTTCGCTGTCATATTTCAGAATATCTTTTTCTGTGGTATTGGTCGGCACAGCTCCTTTAGAGTTGAAACATGACGCGTTCCCCACAATCCACATCAGTTCGGTACGGTTTTTTCCACGCACCCAGTGACACGCCACAGAGGTATTTTTTCTTGCGGATTTCTTCAGCAGTATTTTAAGCATGCTGAGCCCCTGAGATGTGATGGCGGTCTGCCATGTGCGTTCACCTGTTCTTTCGGCGAACTGGTCTATTATCCTGCGGGTTTCTTTCAGGGCATTTTTATGGCATTGGGATATTAATATTACGTTCAATCAATCATCCCCTTAACTGTGATGGCAGTGTTCTTTATCGTATCTATCATAAAATCGAGACTTTCAGTCTGAACCAGCGCCTCGGTACATGCCTGTCGAAATTCCTGTTCCGTATCTCCGTTCATAGCGGAGATAAACGCCTGTGGAAGAATGACAGCATCTTTAATCAGGTCGGCAATATCAAAGACAAGACCACCACGCCTCGTTTTGCCATGAAGAACGGCAAAACCATGAGGAAGCCCCAGCACCCATGCGGCGGTTGCCGCCAGCCCGTAGGCAAGATAGTTCCCGTGATCCAGAAACCTGTTGGCAGTGTCGCTTCCGCTGCCGTTTTTTGCTCTTGTAAACTCACCGTATCTGACCGCGGAGGCTGTCAGCTTATAAAGCAGCTTTGTCAGTCTTGCTTCCTCTATAAGCAGTGATTCTGTATCCGCCGCTTTTTCAATGTTCACAACAGAAGCCGACAATGCCTGTTCCATATGTCGTTCGTTTATATCAAAACTGCCTGCTGACGCATTTTTAAGTTTTAACCAGTTAGTCCTGACTTTTTTGATCCGCTCAGATTGAAAAACTTTTGCCGCCGCCAGCCTCAGATCATCATGAAACCAGAATCGTGTCCATGCCTGTAAATATTCAGTCGGTCTGTATTCGGACTGGGGCGTGAACCAGACGATGTCGGTCACCTGTTCCATTGCGCTGTAGAGCGGTGTTCCGCCGCCTCCACAGAAACCGACCATAACACCCGCCTTTGCCAGCTCGCGCACGGCGGCCTGAGTCAGCGATGTTCCGTTGCCGAGCAGAATTACCGTTGTATTTGCTATGGGGATATTCCAGTATAGGTTCTTTTTGCCTCTTTCGGTAACGTATTCAACCCTTCCGCCATTTACCAATATGCGGCAGTATTCCAGATAATACAGATTCGCACGCTTTGAATGCATAATTGTTTTCATTTCTAACGGAGTAAAACTGTTCATGCTTCCACCACGACTATTCATAATGTTATTAGAATAACACTATTAAGCGTCAGATGCTGTTGTGAATATGATATTATTTATGCATAGACATTGACTGATGATTCAAAGTTTCTCCTGCATAGTTTTTATGACCCTTTTTTTTGAACATTTTTTTTATCTTTATATTCCAGCATGTTATGAGATGATTAAATAATTAGGTTTTTGAGTTTTAAACGATGATAGTTGATATTGAGCAGATATTTGTGAGATAATGAGTCTAGTTCACTGCCGCACAGGCAGCTTAGAAACTGGATGATGAAAACCAGCGTTTAGCCGGATTGGTTCACTGCCGCACAGGCAGCTTAGAAAACGAAGAAAGAAGCACAGGCGATGCAAGCGGCGTTCACTGCCGCACAGGCAGCTTAGAAAACAGCGGGCGGAGCACCGGGAGCGGAGGAACGGTTCACTGCCGCACAGGCAGCTTAGAAATGCACGAGCTCTTTCATCATCAGAGCTTTATTGTTCACTGCCGCACAGGCAGCTTAGAAACCATAGAGACCAAACGCGGCACGTTTCAGTTTGTTCACTGCCGCACAGGCAGCTTAGAAATTGATATTGACAGCGATGAATATGAGGCGGCTGTTCACTGCCGCACAGGCAGCTTAGAAAGCTCAATAGACATCGTGGGCGATGATGTCAGGGTTCACTGCCGCACAGGCAGCTTAGAAAAGTCTCTCTGCGAGAAATAACAGCTCTGGGACGTTCACTGCCGCACAGGCAGCTTAGAAATTTCGCTTCCAGCGCTGATGTCAGCATGCTCTGTTCACTGCCGCACAGGCAGCTTAGAAATTGCAAGGTGCGGGCAGTAGCAGACTCTATCTGTTCACTGCCGCACAGGCAGCTTAGAAAATTCTTGAGCTCGTCATTGCCGAAATTTTTGGGTTCACTGCCGCACAGGCAGCTTAGAAAAACAACTATTACGACAACACTTGCTGTTTCATGTTCACTGCCGCACAGGCAGCTTAGAAAGTCTGCCTTGTGTCCGCCGGGTTGTGCGTTATGTTCACTGCCGCACAGGCAGCTTAGAAATCAATCATGATTAATTTTCTTTACTTTCATTAGCAGAAAGAATTCAGACAATAGAATACATATTATACACAGAGAATCAGTATAGCAATTAGGCTGAAATAAGGCGGGAGCTCTCAGTCATTTTAACATCATTTCCCCAAATCTGAATCTCCAATTCATTTAATATTCAGCTCTTTGTATATTACACAACAAATGCGCGCATTTCGCTGGCTTTATATTTTCTTCACAAACTCGGATTTTAGCTTCATTGCTCCGATACCGTCTATTTTACAGTCTATGTTGTGGTCGCCGTCGCACAAACGAATATTTTTTATCTTAACTCCGACTTTAACCACTGAGGATGACCCTTTGACTTTAAGATCCTTGATAACAGTGATGCTGTCGCCGTCTTTAAGCTCGTTTCCATTTGCATCCTTAACAACAATATCCGCAGAGGAAATTTCTTCATCTGATTCTTGTTTCCATTCGTGGGCACATTCGGGGCAAATGAGCATATCACGGTCTTCATATGTGTACTCTGAGGCGCATTTGGGGCAGTTTGGCAGTTTTGTCATTTTAATTCCTTATGTTTGATGACAGCATATTAGCAGATGAATCTGCCTCTTGTCGCTTTTTTTATGCAAACAACTAGATAAATAGATCGAATAACGAAACTGACAAAATCAATATTCTCTTATTAACACTAAAAAATATTTTGGGTGCAAATTGGGTGCAGAGATACTCAAATCTGAGTAATTCTGAGCGATTTTGAACAGTTAAAACAAAAAAAGGCAACCAGCGTAAACCACTGATTGCCATATGAGTTGTTGAAATATAAAAGCGCGCCTGAAGAGATTCGCTTTTTCTGCGGGCACGTCCTATGCCCTTGCAAAAGCAAGCCACTTCGCTTACGCAGGCATCCTGCCTGCTCATCCTCCCTGTTCGGTCGGCGCTCAGTGTCGTTCGAATCTCTGATTTTTCTCATAAAAAAATCCGAGATACTTTCGTACCTCGGATTCTATTTACGCGCCTGAAGAGATTCGAACTCCTAACCTTTTGATCCGTAGAAATCCGCTATACTCAAAATTTACTATATTTATCAATAGTAATCAAAATTACTACAGACAGATTACATACAAACAGTTCATAGACTCAACTTACATCAAAAAGGTTAAAATAAACCATTCAGTAAATAAAGTGTATACCGCCAAACGTCTAACATATTTTTAACTTTTTGCATTTATGGCATCTATTACAAAGATCTGAAGCATTTTAGAATTCATTTTTTGTGTTAGATGTGACTAAAGATATACCTTTCTAATTCCCGATATACTTCAGTTTCTTCTGTAATATATTCTGCTAAATTAAGTTTAAATTTCTCAGGATTTATACTTCCGACAACATTACAGTAATTTTTTATGTGACCAATATTATCTTTAAGGTTCTGATTCACTATATCAGATACAAATTGGTCATATTGTTCTTCTGCAAACACATGTCCTTTATCTAGACAATATTTTTTCAGAATTTCTTTATCAAACAAGTAGTTTTCAATCTCCCACCTTTTCATCACTCTATGATTATCTGGATTATTCTTTAAATATTCAAGTCTAGCATTTTCCGTAGTTAGTTTTCCTGATGCAAAATCCCTATCTTTAAAAACTAAAATTTCAATATCCGAAAATACTTTTGTTAGAATTGAAAGAGCAACCTGACTTCGTTGGTCAAGTTCAGTGTTACCTCCACTTGATACAAAAACTGTATCTGGATATTTGCCAGAAAAAATGGAATTAAAAACTTTTGCATCAAAACCTTTTTCCTCTCCATTTGCTCCAGGTCTATCTTTACCTTCACAATAAACAATCCTTTTGGGTGCAAGCAGGTGGGATAAATCATCAAGTGCGATATTAAATACATCTTTCCATTTAATATTTTTCTCTGGTTCTAAAACATATTCTTTCGACGCTAACACCATACCCTCTTTAAATAGTATAATCTGACAATCTTCTGAAAACTCTTCCTGTAGAGCCCTCATGAACCCTATGCTATGAGTTGTAATCCATAACTGGCAGTTCTCACCTATAAGCTTATCTATTTCAATCAATAATTTTTTTTGTATCGAAGTATTGATATGAAGTTCAGGCTCATCAAACAGAAAAACAGTATCATTATAAACATCCTGACGCAGATAAAGGTCAAGCAGTATATCAACAACCTCTTTTTCTCCTGATGATAGTACATTAAAATCAAACTCATTAGTGTGATCAGATTTTTTAAAAAATAATGTACCCTTACTGTCTTCAATATTTCCTAAACTTGAAAGCTTAAGGTCTAAACAATTCTTCAAAGAATCATTTAAGTCTCCTATGATCTTAGCTTTTGCTTCGCTCGGACGGCTATCTGTACTATTCAAATAATTGTTATATTTGATATATAACCTACGATAGTTTTCCTCCATCTTATTATCCAAATCCGAAGCAGTTGAAGCTCCATAATGATTTAAACGTAATTCTTGTAATGCTTTTGTTTGCTTAACATCCAAATTACTATTATATCTATAAGGACTTCTAAAAGAAAATATAGTTTCTAAATTAGCGTTCTTTTGTCTTTCTCTAAAAATATTTACACCGTCCCCACAATCAAAAGTAATTAAAACATTTTGTGGACTATAATTTGGCGCTTGCAACATTGAGTGATATTTATAGTCCTTATTATGATACTCACCTATTATAATATTGTTTCTGACACTGTACATGATCCCATCAAGAACACTGCTTTTACCACAGCCGTTCGGACCTATCAAAGCAATTATCCTTTTAGGGTTTTCTCCTAAGTCTATAGTGAGGTCATGAAATCTTTTATATCCATTTGTTAGTCTCAATTTCTTAATTTTCATTATTAACCCCGGCGCTAGAATTCAAATATTGTTATCTTATATTCAATTTGAAGCGAATAAAAGTGTTTTGTGCCATATTTTAAACACAAATATATGAATTCTTTATAAAAATAGTTACCACTCATCAATTTGTGTGCATTTGCACTCACTTTGAATAATGCTAAGCAATTGAAATAAGAAAAGGCTGTCTCTCGACTGCCTTTTCTGTTATTTATGCACCTGAAGAGATTTCATCTGGTTCTAAACTGAAACAGCTCCATAAGTGATATCGTTGTTTTCAAACTCCAAACCTTTTAATCAGTTGAAGATTGAATTATGTCGATGTTTATCAATCAATACAACTTGAATTAATTACAGACAAATTACAGAGGCAAGATTCCTCAAAATAACAAAAAAATATAAACATTGAAAGTACTAGAAAATGCAACAGGATTTCACTATCTGTTTTCATAACAGTGATTTTGTGGTTTAATAAGAAGAAATATATTCTACACTTAAAAATAAATAATAACCTGACAATAAAGTGATAAACTCAATTCTACATAAAGAAAATTCCTGAGCAGTCTAACTAAAGTATAATTCTGCTCACATTGTTTCTTGTGTTTTTAATGCAGGCTTGGAGAAGCATATGGATTGGATAGACTCGTCACATATTCAAAACTGGGCAGCAACTAGAGATGCTCAGGATTTATTACCTTTATTGATACGTAAATTGATATACGCATCAGTGGTTGTTAAAGAAATAGATATCCCAGCGGGTAGTGCTGTTTCTACTGGAGGCTGGGATGGAATTGTTTTGACTGAAGATGAGCATCCTTATGTCCCCACAGGTATGTCTGTTTGGGAGTTTGGTGTAAGTCAGGACGCTAAATCAAAAGCTGATAGCGACTATGAAAAACGTGTGGAAAATCCACTTGGAGTTGAACCAACTGCAACTCATTTTAGATTTGTTTCACCTCGAGCGTTCAATAAAAATACTGAATGGGCAGATGCAAAAGATAAAGAGCAAGTTTGGCAATCGGTTAAGGCGTATAATGCTAGCTGTTTAGAATCGTGGTTAAGTACATGTCCCAGTGTGGCAAAGTGGTTTTCTTCAAAAATAGGGTTGCACTCTAGTGATGATACTGAAGCACTTGACTCTTGGTGGGACAAATGGAGTACCACGACAACCCCAAATATCTCAGATAAAATGGTGCTGGCTGGTAGACAAGTCGCTGTAGATTCTTTTAAAAAACTTATTGATAAAAAACGATATGTATTTTCTATTGAGGCTGATTCTCTCGACGAGGGACTAGCATTTATATACTGTGCTGCTAAATCTTTTGATTCTAGTATAAACGTATTATCACGAGCTTTAATCATTAACTCTAAGAGTGCATACGACAATATAGTAGAAAATTATTCTAATATAATCATAATACCCGTTTTCCCAGAATTCGAAGGCGGTAATTACGCGATATCTAAAGGGCATTCTGTAATTGTTCCTATCGGTCGTGCGAAGAACTTTAGAGGCGACTCAATAGACCTCATCAGGCAAGATAAATCTTCATTTACAGAAGCACTAGAAGAGTTAGGATTCGATCATTCTACTGCGTGGAGACTAGCAGGAGATACTAAAAGATCTTTAACGGTATTTCGACGTTTACAAGCGAATGGTCAATTTACACCACCACGTTGGCTTGGATCTGACAAAAGAGATTTAGTTCCTATGTTGTTGTTAGGTGCTTTTGACGCAAATAATGATATGGACAAGCAAATTGTCCGTGAAATCTATAATAAAGATTTTGATTATATAGAAGCAATATTATCAGGTTTTTCTGAAGGCAATGATCCTTATGTTCGTAGAATTAGCGGTGTATGGGAATTAATATCATTTCGTGATGCATGGCATTTTCTGTCCAATGAAATTACAGAAGAGCTAAAAGAAAGCTATTGTAAAGCTTTTTCTAATGTTTATATGGATGAAAATAGCAAATTTCAAAAAAATATAGAAGAACGCTATTTAGTATTTTCAAATCAGCAATATAAATATTCATCTTATCTGAGAGATTCATTAAAGCAAACCTTTAGTTTGCTTGCTATTGAATACGATAATCAATCCTATGTAGATTCAGTTCTAAGCAAAGTACTGAATGAGAGTACATCTTGGGAGCTATGGGCATCTTTGCGTGATGTGATTGCTGATTTTGCAGAGGCATCCCCTAATGTATTTTTGCGAACACTCATGTATTTATCTTATCAAAACGACAAGGTTCAAAAATTGTTTGAAGAACCTTCAAACGCTTTGTTCGGTGGGCATTCCTTTTCAGGTATTTTATGGGGGCTTGAAAGACTTGTTTGGCTAGACGAATACAATAAACAAGCTGTTCTTATGCTTGCTACGTTTGCGAAGCTTGATACTAATACTCAAAGTAATTATGTCAATAGGCCTCATAATAGCCTGAAGGAAATTTTTTTATATTGGCACCCACAGGGTAATTTTAGTACTGAAGAGCGCATTAACCTAATCAAGAAGATTTACTCCATAGATGAGCATATTGCATGGAACCTTATAAAAGAAGTATTGCCCAAAAGATTTGGTGGTAGTGCGAGTAGTATAGCAAAACCAGTATGGAGAGACTACAAAGAAACAGAAGTAATTACCTATGGCGAGGCTTATTCTTTTGCAAATCAGTTGATTACTCTTGGTCTCAATATAATGAGTAAATGTGAGCATATTAATATTATCTTGGAACAAGCAGATATGGTGCCTGATGATTTGTTCATAGAGCTTATAAAGTCTATAGATACTTTAGACGTAAATGATTTTTCATTAGATGAAAGAAAATTAATTTGGGATTTTGTCGAAGATATTATAGTGAGGTGCTCAAAGTCTAAGGATGACGTAATTAAGCAACGTGAAGTTCAGCTTAAAGATTTGGCAAATATATTTAAGCCAAATGATTTAGCTTATGAGTATTCATATCTTTTTGATTATGATTACCGTGTTAAACGGCGACTGTACCCAGATGTTGAAGACTGGAAAGAATATGATGCAGAACTTGAAGATGAAAGGTCAAAAGCGTTAATTGCAATATACAAACGAAATGGGATAGATGGTCTTATTCGACTGATATCAATTTCTAAGGATGCAAGATCTATAGGTTTGATTGCAGCGGGCAATGATTTATTTCATGATGATTTAGATTTATACTTTATTAGCAATTCAGAGTCTTTCTCTATGCTTTATAAAATTCTATATGAAACCTACATAAGAAAACGCGTTTATGAAGAAAAAAGCTATCTGCATAATATTTTTGATAATACTTCAATTCAGAATGAGGTAAAAGCTGAAGTGTTATTATGGTGCCAGAGGATTGAAGAGTTATTTGCATACCTATCACTATTGGATAATGAAAATTATTCAATGTTTTGGAAAAAAGCAAACCCTTATCGTTTAAATGAAAAGCTTGATAAGAATGTTGTTGTTGAAAAATATTTATCTGTTGGTAATGCAGTTGCAGCTCTAGAGTACGCTACCGGGGCCAAGAAAAAAGAAGAATTCGACTCATCAGTATTAGTAACTATATTATTTTCATTGCTTGAAAACTTGCCAGAAAGACAACTTGGTACTATGGATACTCATTACATTAATGAAGCTTTCGACAAGCTTTGGCAGTCTTCTGACGTTTCTGAAAACGACTTACTAACATTAGAGTGGGCTTATTTGCGCATATGGAAAAGGTATCATGATGACGATAAAGTGCCAAAAACTATTAATAAGAGAATAGCGACTGATCCTAACTTTTTTGCAGATTTATTAAGGTTTGCATTTAAGCCAAGAAATTCTAAAGAAAACGATACTGAAGTTCCTTTGGCTCAGGCTGAAAATGCATATCATGCTTTAGATATTTGGAACATGATTCCTGGGCTAAAAGAAGATGATTCTATTGAGTTTGATACGCTGATGAAGTGGATACATGAAGCGAGAGATATTTGCAAGGTTAATGATAGGTTAGAAGTAGGAGACCAATATATTGGTCACATCTTGGCTAAAACCATTAATGTGAAAGGATATATGATACCAGACGAGGCTATACTCAGAGTTCTGAATGAGAATATCAGCGAGGATATTTATACTGGGTTTAGTATTCAATTTTTTAACAATAAAGGCATATCTAGTATCGATAGAAAAGACCCGGGGAAAGATGCTAGGGATATTGCTACTAAATGCAAGGAAATTTCCAAAGAAATTCTTATGAAGTATCCAAAAGCTTCGGAATTCTATGAATCTATTGCTAAAGACTATGACAAGAGAGCAAGATATGACTCTGAGCGTCATGAACTGGATGGTTATTGATATGAATAAATTACATCAAGTTTTCTTGAGTTCAACCTTTAGTGATTTAAAAGATGTTAGATTAAATGTAATTGATGGACTCATGAAGGCTGGTTATTACCCGAAGTGTATGGAATATTTTCCTGCTAGTGGTTCGTCACAAGAGAAATATATATCTAGCGCAATAGATAACAGTGATATTATTATTTTTCTTCTCAACAATAGATACGGCACAGAAATTGAAAGTTTAGACAGTATATCCTATACGCACTTTGAATATCTTTATGCCGCTGAGAAAAATAAACAGATCTTATGTTTCATTGATAAAGATGTTACACATGACAATAAGGAAAGCGAACAACAAAAAGAAAAACTAGGCAGGCTTAAAGAAAAAATACTTGAAGAAAAACTTTGCAAGATCGTCGAATTCAAATATATCAACCATTCAGATTTAACGGTACAAGTTCTAGCAAGCTTAACGCAATCAATTGATGAATGCCAAACCTGCTGGGTAAAAGGTTCATCCAAGATGGATCTTAAAGATTCATATATGTTTAAAAGTTTACTTGAATCTTCTGGAGAACATAATGGAAACTTTGAAATACCAACACAAAGAATCATGCGTATACTTAGCTCTAAACGTGAATTTACTTTTAATGAATTTATATCCAATCTTGAATTCCAAGAAAATTTGGGCAGACAAAACTCCTTCAGCAAATCTGATGCTTTAGCTCTACTCAAAGACTTGTTAATATACAATCATATAACCATGGAAATCTCAAGCAGTCAGGAAGATATTGTATTTGCACCTACGGGTAAACAATATATGGCCGATAAGAAGGAAGTTCTCAGCATACCGGATTCACTTTTAAATAAGCACCTATAGCCGTTTACCTATTATTTCTTATTTTTGCCGTATGTGTAATGTACACAGATAAGCTAAAAAAGGGATAAAAGGCTCAAGTGTGACAATTTTTGAAATTACAGAAAAACAAATGAAAAGAAAGCCCTATTATGAAGATAGGTCTTTTTTTATAAAGCGCCTAAATAGATTTGTACTCTTAACCTTTTGACCGCTAAAAACCAAGATATTTATGAATTCACCTTATTCATCAATATAATTCAAACACTACCGATGGGTTGCAGACATTAAAACTTACGCATGATAACGCTAAAAACTTCAATTGCAGCATCATATGCCAAAACAGCCTCTTCTATAGAGACATTTTCTTCTCCGTAACGGACACTCGCATGTGCTTGAATTCGTTTCAGTAGTTTATTATCAATATCACAGAGTCCACACTGTTTTGCTTTATAGGAATATTTATGTAAATTATAGTGCCACCCCTTGTCAAGACAGCATAAGTTGATTTCTTAATGTGTTTCTATGCCGCTATTCTCACCTGATTCATATGCACAGCCATAGGTTTCTTGTAACCCAAGGCAGAATGTAGTCTTTC
>JBFWMA010000007.1:0-169430 GCA_050251875.1 Deferribacterales bacterium
CGATTATTATCAATAATTGATGGAGCAAAGGAAACATTTACAGTTTTTATGAATAAATTGGCTGGAATACAGGAAATGGTAAGGCTTTCAATACAGAATCTGATGTTTCAAAGGTGCGAAACTTGAGGTATAAATTTAACCGCTGGAAGCAGTTCTCAGAATGAACCGTATTAATTAGAAAGGGCGGGATTAACCCGCCCTGTCTGAAGATACTTACTGCTGTGCCAAAAAAGGTCCCATCACGTTGCCCCAGGGGTTTACTCTGAGGTTGAATGTGTTACCTGCGGCGTCTTTCACAACGAAGTTGTACATTGTGAATCTGGGTCCCTGAAATTCTTGTGTTTTATCGATTTTGTAACCTTTCAGGTTCTGTGCTATATAGTCCTGAACTTTCTTTGTAGCTTCGTCTTTTGTCACGGGTTTCACAGCGTTCTGCTGCTGGTTGTAAGCGGGACAGTTGGGGTTGGCTCCGGGACCGAATCCCATGCCCTGTCCTCTGCCCATTCCGTTTCCATATCCGTATCCGGGGCAGTTGCCGCCCATGCCGTATCCGGGTCCCATTCCTCTGCCCATACCATATCCGCCGTAAGCGAATGCCATTGAAGCTGTCAGAATTAAAGCAAGTGTGAGAATTGATGTGCGTTTCATTGTATTTTCCTCCGATTGAGTTATTGTCTGCATGCAATTATATAAACAATAGACGTGCCACAATGCCAGACCATGCCTAAATATCTGATAATTCTAGCCTTACACCGAACAATCAATATAACGGCTCATGCAATCGCTTCACACTCGTGTGCAATTATTTCTCACAATCAGAATTCATGTTGAATTTACTTTTACATCATGGCTAAAATATAATAATTATTGATATAGGCAAATTATGAAAAACAAACTTATTGCTTTCCTGATTATTTTCTTTGTACTGGAGGCAGGGCTTTTCTATTCCGCAAAACGGGTCAGGGATATCGCTGTGGACAATAACTACAGCTCAGAGCTGAACTCCGTCAGTCAGGCGTATGAAGCCAGCATCACCACATCCAGAAACATTTCCGATGTGCTCTTTAATGTCATGATAAACAACGAAGACATCCTGAGCCAGTTCGCCAAAGCAGAAAAAGCGGACGAGCAGGAACGTGTTCAGATAAGGAAAAACATGCAGCTAAAACTGCAAAATCTCTATGAGCAGGAGAAACGCATAGGGCTGAAACAGCTCCACTTCCACCTGAGAGACTGCAGCAGCTTCCTGCGCATGCACGAACCGGAACGGTACGGCGATTCACTGCTGGGCATCAGATACGGCGTGGAAATAGCCAACAAAACGCAGAAATTCACCGAAGGGTTCGAGGAAGGACGCATATACAACGGATTCCGGTTTGTCTACCCCCTCTTCTATCGGATGAAGCACATCGGCAGTGTGGAGATGGGCATCTCATCCGACTTCATTGTGCGCAATATGGATACTCTGGACAGAGGCATACACGACTTCATAATCAAAAGGTCGGTAGTGGATGACGTGGTTTTTCCATCGGAACAATACCACTACAGCGCTTCGGGCATATCCGAAAACTATCTGAGAGAAAATGTAAGCTATGCCACTCTGGCGGACACCAGAAGCATCTTCGACAACACGGAGGAGCTTTTCAACGCATACCGTCTGCTGGAGTTAAACGCCAAACAGAAACTGAGCGAGTCAGAACCTTTCGGTGTGCATATCCATGTGAACAATAAAGAGATCAGCGCTGTTTTCCTCCCGGTTTACAACACTCAGGGACAGCATGTCGCTTTCTTCATAAAAGTATATAATGACGAAAAGTATCATACTATCAATAAATTCTTCCAGCTTCTGCTTTTAACCACAACTCTGGTGATGTTCTTCTTCCTGTGCTTCGTCTACATGGTTCTGTCCAACAACCATAAATCACGCATGCTGAACGCCATGCTGGATGAAAAGCTGAAAGAACACGAAGCCCAGCTGGAGATGAAGGAGCAGATGCTTTTTCAGCAGTCCAAGCTGGCGACTCTGGGCGAAATGTTCAGCGCTCTGGCGCACCAGTGGAAACAGCCTCTGAATATCCTAGCCATGTATATACAGAATATGCTGGATGACGACATGGACGATGAGGAGATGCAGAGGGCGGAAGAGATAGTGGACAAATGTATGACCCAGATAAACTACATGAGCGAGACCATAAACGATTTTATGGATTTCATCCGTCCCGCCGGCAACCTCAGCAGCAAAATGGAGATGATAAAAGCGGTGGAGGATATCCTGAAACTGCTGACACCATCGCTACAGAAGAGAAAAATAGCCGTTTCTGTTGATACCCGGGGCAACAAAGCCGTCTATGCCTTCGGCAACAGCAACGAGATAAAGCATATTCTGGTAAATATCCTGAACAACGCAAAAGACGCCATCATGGAGATAAAAGAGAAAGACCGTATGTATGAGGGCTCTATCCGCATAGAGATAGACACTTCCGGCGGATTCTGCTGTGTGAACATCTCCGACAACGGAGGCGGCATCAGTCAGGAGATAATGAAGAAAATATTCGAGCCGTACATCACCACCAAAAAGGACAAGGACGGTTCGGGTCTGGGGCTTTATATGTGCCGGACGATAATAGAAAAACACAAAGGTACGCTGAACGTGGTCAATATTGAGAACGGGGCAAGATTCGAGATCAGGATTCCCTCAGCGGACGATCAGACAGCATAAAAAAAGATCCCCTCAAATGAGGGGATCTTAAATCTATTTTTTTACCAGTTCCTCTTTTTCTCCCAGAACACCCGCCGACCACAGCAGATTGGTATACTGCACGCTGTAGTCTCTGTATGCCCTTGCCAGACGCACCTGAGCGCTTCTGAGGTTATATTCGGCATCGTCCACCTCCAGCTTGGTCTTAACACCGAATTTAAAACCTTTTTCCGCCATATCAAGCAGCTTGGACGCTTCGTCCACCGTGCCTTCAGCGGCGTCTATTATCTCCGCCGCCTCTTTCACACGGCTTATAGCCTGTCTGATATCCAGAGCCACGGAATCTTCGGTGTTCAGCTCGTCCAGCTTGCTCCGGCGGAGATTGCTGACCGCCTGAGATCTTTTTCCGCTGGTTTTAAGCCCGTCAAAGAAATTAAACGATAATGTCACCCCTACATTCCATGTGTTCAGAGTCTTGTCATCGTCCCCTTCCAGACGGGTGGAGTCATATCCGCCGCTGAGATCCACTCTCGGCTTGTCCCCTGCGCTGTCGATCTTTATCATCTCTCTGTATACGTCCGTCATCAGCCTTTTGTCCCTCAGCTCCGGTCTGTTGTCGGAGGCTGTTTTCATCAGGGAATCATAGTCCGGGGCAGTGTATATTTTCTGCTCCAGACTGCCTGTAACGTCTATATCGCCTTCTATACTGAGGATAAATCTCAGCCTGTCTCTGGCGGTTACCAGATCGTTCTTATAGGTTATCACATCCGGATAGGCGTTCTTCAGAGCCACCTTCGCCGACAGAACATCATAGTCTGTGGCTGTTCCCAGATCATATTTTTTCTTTGCCTCATCATAATGGCGCTCACGCTGTCTGACGTTCGACTCCGCTATCTCCAGAAGTTTTTTCGTCAGCAGAATATCGGTGAAAGCGACTTTTACATCTCTCACAGTCGCCTGTTTATACATCCTCAGCTGTTCATCGCCTGTTTTCAGACCTATCTGGGCAACCTTGATAGCGGCGCCCACCTGTCCCCATGTGAAGAGAGCCTGTTTCACAGTGATTCCGGCGGAATAGGAATTGAATGTATCGCTGCCCACATAGCTTCCTGTGGACTCATCCTTGTTTCTGAATGCCTTGCCGTATACGGAGGCGTTCGGCAGAGCCGCCGCCCTCTCCTCCACATAAACACCCTGAAGATAGTTTATATATTCTCTAGCGGAGGCAATGCTCTTGTTCTTTTCCATGGCGATGTTCACCGCCTCGTCCAGCGTCAGCGTTCTGACATCTGCGGCGAAGAGAAAACACGGCACCATTAACATTAAAGCTGTCAGTCTGAGTATCATGCGTGTCCCCCTCTGAATATTTTTTTCATCCATACGGCAAAATCGTCCAGCAGAGTGTAGACCACGGGAACAACCACCAGAGTAAGGATAGTTGACGTGATCAGACCGCCCACAACAGCTCTCGCCATGGGAGCCCGCATCTCCGCTCCGGCTCCTATAGCCAGAAACAGAGGCATCATACCGAATATCATCGCCAGAGTAGTCATCATAATTGGACGGAACCGGGTTCGCCCGGCGGTGACGAGCGCCTCTGTGCGCTCCATTCCGCCACGCCGCAGGTGTTTTCCGTAATCCACCAGCAGAATGGCGTTTTTCGTCACCAACCCCATCAGCATGATAAGACCGATCAGAGACATGATATTCACCGTATCGCCTGTCAGGTGGAGCATGCCCGCCATGCCTACGATGGACAGAGGCAGAGAAAACATAATCGCCAGAGGCTCTATGAACGACTCAAACTGAGCCGCCAGCACCAGATAAACCATGATAACGGCGAGCAGGAGCGCTTCCGCCATATATCCGAAAGACTCCGCCATATCCTCGCCCTCTCCGGCGAACGAAAAGGTATATCCGGGCTCAGTCTTGATCTCCGGAATCTTTTCTTTCACCAGATTGATAGCCGTACCGATGGGCATGTTGTCCAGGTTGGCAGCCACTTCCACCTTTCTGGAGAGCGCCAGCCTGTCTATCTGTGACGGCGAGTTGTCCACTTCATATGTAGCTATACTTCTCAGAGGTATCAGCTCCGGCTTATTATTATTGTTAACGGCTATTTTCAGATTCATAACCTGATCCGCCGTCATCCTGTATCTCTCATCCAGACGCACTCGGATATCCACTGCGTCTCCGTCCTCCTCCTCAAAAGTGGAGGCGACAGAACCGCCCAGCAGAATACTCACGGCGTTCACCACATCCGTGGAGGTGACGCCCAGAGCGGCCGCCTTCTCTCTGTTCACTTTCAGCCTGTATTCAGGGGTATCGTCTTCCAGAGAGGCGGACACATCCACTATCCCGCTGATGGTCTGCATCTTCTCCTTCAGCTCTTCGGAATACTGTTTCAGCTTGTCTATGTTATCGCCTGATATGTTTATTACCAGAGGCTTGTCGGAACTCTTCAGACCGCCCGCCTCTTCGATAGATATTTTGATTCCTGCTACTTTCGACAGTTTTTCCCGGAAAATTTTCTGAACATCTTCCTGAGTTCTGTCACGCAGTTTTTTGTCCACCAGCTTCACATACAGCACACCTTTGTGTACTGTTCCGCTGTCTCCGGCGCCTATCGTGCCGTATGTGTGCTCCACCTCTTTCACATCCTTCACAGCGTCCAGCATTGCTGTCAGCCTGCTTCTGCTCTCGCTGATGGACGAATCCGGAGCTGTTTTAAAGCTGACCTGAAACTCTCCCTTGTCATACTGCTCAACAAAGGCGGACTGGAGCGTTCCGAACAGAAACAGCCCGATAACGAAAGCCGCGGTGGTTATCGCAACGATGGTTTTTCTGTGGGTCAGAGCCCAGCGCACGACAGATTTGTAGCTGTCGCCGAGATTGTCGAACATAATGTTGAATTTATGAATCAGCTTAGCCAGCCCTTTTCTGTCCTTCTTGCCTATGGACGGGTCATGCCATCTGGATGAAAGCATGGGGTCCAGAGTGAATGAAACCAGAAGTGATATGGCAACGGCGAATGCCACTGTCATTCCGAAAGAGAAGAAGAACCGTCCCACGATCCCCTTCATGAAAGCCACGGGAACAAAAACCGCCATAACGGAGAAAGTTGTCGCCATTACAGCCTGACCTATCTCGCTCGTGCCCTCTCTGGAGGCTGTCATGTGGTCTTTGCCCATCTCAACGTGACGCACGATATTCTCCCGCACAACGATAGCGTCATCTATCAGCATACCTATCGCCAGCGACAGAGCCATCAGCGTCATTACGTTCAGGCTCATTCCCATAGCGTATATTATTATGAATGCCGCTATAACGGATATGGGGAGCGTAAGTCCCGTGATGACCGTTGAGCGCCATGAGTTGATAAACAGAAATACAATAAGCACAGTCAGAATACCGCCGATGATGATGGTATCCTGAACGTCCGCCAGAGAGTCCCTGATCTGCTGAGAAGAGTCACGCACAACAGTTATCTTAACATCCGCCGGGAGCTCGTTCTTTATCTTGTCCACCCTCTTTTTGACATCGTCCACCACCTGAACAACGTTCGCTCCGGACTGTTTCAGAACGTCCAGAGATATGGCGGGCTGACCGTTATAAAGAGAAACGGTTCTCTCCTCCTCCACGCTGTCTATGATGTTCGCCACCTCGCCCAGCTTAACCCCACGCCCGTCCAGAGACAGCACTGTCAGGTTTCTGAGCTGATCGGCGAAGTCGCCCTTGCCGGATATGCGCACGGAATATTCTCCGTCACCCCTTGTCATCCGGCCCAGAGGAGTGTTTATGTTCTCAGCCTTGATACCGCTGATGATGGCTGTGGGGGTTATGCCGAGACTCTCAAGCCTCAGCGGGTCTATCTCCACATTGATCTCTTTTTCGGCGGAACCTACCATGTCCACCTTGCCCACGCCCTGAACTGATTCCAGACGTTTCTTGATGAGCTTATCTACTATGTCGGTCAGCTCTCTCTGGGACAGGGTTTCAGACTGCGCCGCAATGGATATAACGGGCATAGCGTTGAAATCCAGCTTCTGGATGATGGGCTCTTCTATGTCGTCAGGCAGATCGCCCCTGATGGCGCTGATCTTCGCCCTGACCTCCGGGTTAACATCGTTGATCTTTGTCTCGAGGGTAAACTCGATAACAACGGTAGACACGCCCTCGTTGGAGTAAGACATAACTTTCTTAACACCGGCGACAGGGTTCACCGCCTCTTCTATCTTTTTACTGACCTCGGTCTCCACCGTCTGCGCCGAGGCGCCCGGATATTTCGTCACCACCGAGATGAACGGAATCTCCACGTTGGGATATTCCTCCACGGAAAGCCTTTTGTATGAGAAAACGCCAAGAACCACCAGAGAAAGCATTATAACGGTGGCAAAGACCGGACGTTTTATTGATAAGTCTGATAAAAACATCTATAAGCCCCTATTTCGCGACCTGAATTCTGCCGCCGTTCTTCACTGTGAAAGAACCTCTGAAAATAACCTGTTCGCCGTCAGCCAGACCGGAAAGTATCTGGACGTTTCCGCCGCCTGTTCTTCCGGTTTTCACCTCTTTCATCTCGGCGATACCGTCTTTGGCTACATATACCTTTGCTGTGTGCGCTGTCACGTCATTGCCTATCAGAGCCGTCTGAGGAATCAGGATGGCGTCTGTGACAACACCTGTGTATATCTTCGCCTTAACGAAAAATCCCGCTTTCAGAAGCCTGTCATCGTTAGGAACAGTGATGTTCACGCTGACAGCTCTGTCGCCTGTGTTCACCTGAGGGTTAATGTGCGCCACCTTTCCGGTGAAAACCCTGTCGGGATATGCGTCCACGGTGAAATCCACCCTGCCGCCAACGCTGATGCCCGATATGTCCACTGTGGGTATCTGAACGTTAAGGTCATAAACAGATTCGTCTATGATGGTGAACAGAGCGGCGCTGTTCTCTCCGCCTGCCATGTCGCCGACATTAGCGTTTCTGGCGGCTATCGTGCCGTTTATGGGAGAAACTATGTTGGTTCTGGATATCTTTACGTTTATCTGGTTCAGCTCTTCCTGAGCGGCCTTTATCTGCGCCTGAGCGGAAACGGTTTTTGCTTTTGCGGCGTCCGCCTCGGTCACGGCGTCATCTAACTGCTGGCTGGTGGCGAGCCCTGATTCCTTCAGGTTTTTCACCCGGGTCAGCTCTCTCTCCGCCCTTGTCATGTATGTTTTCGCTTCCATATACTGCGCCTGAGCCGTTTTAACAGACGCTTCGGCTCTTCCGGCGGCGGCTCTCAGCTCCTCTGAGTCTATTCTGGCGAGTGCCTGACCTTTTTTCACCGCAACCCAGTCGCTGACGAAAACCTCTCTGATGACACCGGACGCCTCAGCCCGCACATCAGCGCTGTATTTCGCCGTCAGACTGCCCGTGGCGTCAATATAGCTCTCGATCTTTTTCGTCTCAGCGGTCATCACCTCCACTGCGGTAGCGTCCTGTTCGGCTGTTACTGCCTTTTCAGGAGCTTTGTGTCTCATAACGGCGACCGCTATGAGCGCCAGCAGAACTATTCCTGTAATAATGGTCGTCTTTTTCATCCCTCGCCTCTTTTTATGATAATTTTGTCAAATAATTTCCCAGTGATGCGGGACACGTCTTCAATGCCCAGCATGCATGAGCATTTGATTATCTGCGTATCCATGCAGAAGAACAGCACAGACAGCAGAATGGTGGTGAAATCCTCTGTAACCACGTCTTCCAGCTCGCCGTTGTCCACGCCTTTTTTTATCATTCTGTTCAGCATCTCCGCCATGATGGCGTGATATTCCTCGAAATCGATGAACGGAGCCCCCTGAGGCGGTCCGTAAACCATGGCGTATATCAGTCTGGCGTGTTTCAGCTTGGCGGCGTGCAGATTCATTATGTCTCTGAACATGTTATTTATCTGGATGTAAACGTCTTTCTCCACGCTCTCATATTTCTTCAGGAGTATTTTGAAATCAGTGAATGCCTGATCCATCAGCTCGGTGTATATGCCCTCTTTGTTTTTGAAATAATAATAGAGCATCGGTTTCGTAACGCCCGCCCTGCTCACTATCTCGCTGACAGATGCGGCGGCGTATCCTTTTTCCGTGAAGAGATCCAGCGCCGCTTCCAGCAGCCTGACTCTGGCGTCATCAGAAGTGATGTTCATGCGCCCTCCTAAAAACCTACTTATCGGTAAGTAAACTCTAAGACGGTAAAAAGTCAATCATTTATTTTGTGGATTTTTTATGTCAGTCGGATTCTATTCTGGCTCTTCCGTTCTCTTTGGCTCTGTAAAGAGCCTTGTCGGCACGGTTGGTGATGGTGGTTTCGGTGTCGCCTTCACTGTATTCGCTGATGCCTATGCTGAGGGTGACTTTTGTTCCCTCCAGCAGACTGAGGATTACGGAATCGGTTCTGACATGCTCGTTTATCCTTTCGGCTATCTGGATGGCGGACGTCATTGTCCCCTGTGTAAGGATTATGAACTCGTCCCCGCCCCATCTGGCGAGCATATCTGTGGTTCTGATACACGCCAGTGTGATGTCGGACACACGGGCGATTATCTTGTCTCCGGTCAGATGCCCGAAGCTGTCGTTTATGTCTTTGAAATAGTCTATGTCGAACAGCACCATACAGAAGCCGGTTCCTGATCTTCTGTTTTTCGCCACTGTGGTCTCAAAGATTCTGGAGAACTCTCTTCTGTTGAATGTGCCTGTCAGGTGGTCTGTGGCGGCTATGGTTTCCAGCTGGCGCTGATAGTATCCCACAGCGAAAGACACGATGACGATGACAATTATGATGACAACCAGTCCGAACAGCAGGTTTTTGAAAAAATTAGCCTGGATGTTTTTCATGGCGTGATCCTGATTCTGCACAACCACCAGAAACCAGTCAAGCTCCGGAACGTATCTGGATGTCAGCAGATAGTGGACTCCGCCGCTGTTATACTCGAAATTGCTGTAAAGCTGCGAAACGGAAAGGAGCTGATCCGCATAGTCTTTTATCCCTTCGGATGACCTGATGTTTTTATCTTTCACAGAGATATTTTTAGACCGTATCTGTATATCTCCGGCGGTATCCACCAGATATATTTCACGGTCGTATTTCACCTGATATTCCGAGAGCATGTTGGTTATGCGCTCCACATCCAGCCCCACGCCTGTCACGCCGAGCAGGTTATGGTTATAATCGTAAACCCGGTGGTTTATGAAAATAGTCAGTTTGTTGTTCGCCGCCTGGTTTTCATCGACAACAAGAGCATAGGGAACGTGCTGTGCCACGAAGTTGTAATACCAGACATCGTGAGCGTCCTGAGTGGATATCTGTTTCAGTATTCCGTTGTAATAGTAGTAGTTCTTTGTCTTTTCAGAGACGAAAAATGTGGAAAAGAAGCTGTATTTCGTCAGGATGTGGTTCAGATATTTCTGTATAGCGTCTGTCTCTTTCTCTCCGGAAATAGCCCAGTCACGGACGAATGTGTCGTTCGCCATGGACGAGGCGATGAAAATAGGCTTCATCAGATCACGCTGAATCTCAGAATAGATATTGTCACGGGTGAGAGGCAGAGAGGTATTGATTATGTCGCTGCGCAGAGACTGCTTGGCTGTGTTGTAGCTGATAAGGTTGGTAACAAAAAAACCAGCCGTGAGCAAGACGGCAATGATAATGATAAGTCTGTTTTTTCCGGCTATGTGTTCCAATTCGGTTCCCCGATTTTAATAATGTTTTATCAAGATTGCTTAACAATATTTATACCACTCATGTCGTTTTAAGCAACCCAATAAATATGGAATTATAATGAAAAAAAGACCGGAAGAAAAAATCCTTCCGGTCTTAGAAACTTATTTAAGAGCGAAGCCCACAACCGCTTCCGGGGTTATAACCCTGAAAGTGAAAGACTCCGTCAGAAAAAGGTTTACTTTTTCGGAATCGTGGCTGTGATAGCCCACGGCAAAATCCTGTCCGATAGTCAGTTCGAGGTCTCCCTCTCTGTCTGCCACCATAATGGCGCCGTCCACCGCCTCGGAATAGATGATGTCGCCTTTTATCTGCTCTTTCACTATGTCGCCCAGTGTTCCGCCGGGGACAACGTGAGCGAGGAATTTCCACAGAGCGGGTGAAACCACAAGGTTAGCCCCTGTTTTGATCCCCTCTTTTCTCATGCGTCCCTGCGCCTCGGAAAGAGCCTCCACGATGCTGTCCTTGTCCATAGTCATAGCTATTTTGTCCTTAGACACCATCTGGTTCAGACCGACAATACCGCCGTTTTTAAATCCGTTGAATACGGCTGTTTCCTCGAAGGCGGCCATCTTTCTGGCGGCCTCTGTCAGAGCGTCAAACTGAATGTCCTTCGCTCCTCTCTCGATGTTGTCAAGCTCCCATATGTTCAGAGAGAAGTTGACTCTCGCCTCCACCAGAGGGAGAACCTTGTTAACGCCGTACTGCACTCCGTCTTTTTTCTGTCCGGACGGTATATCAAGACGACCGAGGTTCACACAGGCGAAATCAACGCCTTTGGGACCTTCCACGTCGGAAAATTTTCTTGCTGAGAGATTGGCGGTCAGAGTGGCTTTCGCCAGAGCCGCTATCTCTTCCCACGCAGCGCCGCTGACGGGGGCATATTCTTTTCTTAGAAGACTCATTATCTCCTCCTTTTTATTTCTTTTTCAGGCTGCCTATGCCGAGATCCTGCCCGGAGGCTGATTCCGGCTGGGACGCTCCGGAGAGGAACTCATCCTCCACCTCTTTCGCTCCCTGCTGGTAGAAATTCTCTTCTTCGGGATCCAGTTCTTTGAGAAGTCTCAGGAACTCCCCTGCGTGAACTTTCTCTTCATCAGCGATATCAAGGAGAACCTGCTGAGCCAGTTTGTTGTCTGTTGACTCGGCGAGCTGCTGATAAAGCTGAATGGCTTCATATTCTGCCGCGACCATAAATCGGATAGCTCTGACAAGCTCAGAGTCTGTCAGTTTTCTGTCATGCTGTAATCCGCTGAAAGGATGTCCAAAATCCGGCATATAATCCTCCTGTACCCGGTGTTTTATTCTTATCTAAATATACCCTCGACCATGCTTATTGAAAAGGATAATTTTTAGCAAAAACTCTCAATGATAAATTTCTGCTTTACTGTGTGTATATTGCGTCACAAAAATATTGCTCCGGCGTTTTACGGTTTAAATAGACATCGGCATAAGTTTGTGTATAATTTTCAAAAAACCACAGGTGAAAAGCATGTCAGAATTCAATAACGTTACTATAGTAAGAGAAGCGAACGTCTATTTTGACGGAAAAGTAGTCAGCCGTACCGTAAAATTCGAAGACGGAACAACAAAAACACTCGGATTCATGCAGGTCGGCGAATATACATTCAGCACAAAAGCGGCTGAGGTGATGGAGATTCTGGGAGGCGAGCTGGATGTTGTTCTGCCCGGCAGAGACGAGATGCTCATCATCAAAGGCAAAGGCGTCTTTGAAGTTCCCGCCGATTCCTCATTCACCATGTTTGTAAAAGTTCCCGCCGACTACTGCTGTTCATACGCCAAGTAATATACAGGCGGGCATAAGCCCGCCTTTTTTATTTCAGAATCTTATATTAAAATCTACGCCCACTGTCAGCGGGTCTCCGCCTCTGGCATACCAGTCCCCGCTCATCTGAAAAGCTCTGGTGGCATATGCCTCATCGAGCAGGTTTTTCACCCACAGATATACATCGAACCTGTCAGTCTCATACCCCGCTCTGGCGTTAACCACATAGTATGACGACTGGGTTTTGCTGTTATCCAGATCATAATATATTTTCCCGGCGCCGGTCAGCTCCGTATTAACAAACCAGTTATCCAGAAAACGTAAGGTCGCTCCCAGATTGTATGTACTCTCAGGCACGTTCGGCACCTTGTTTCCGGAATAATCGTCTGAAGCGGTCTCATAATCATCGAACTCGGCAGTTACCAGCCCGATGCCGGCGTATATCTCCGCCCCCGGAGCCGCTCTGAACCTGATCTCCGCCTCAAAGCCATCGCTCGCCGCCTCCGCCGCGTTTTCAATAACAAAGTCGGGATAGGACGGTATCTCCACCTGCATCTCCGACCAGTCTATATGAAACACGGATGCGCTCAGCATCAGCTTTCTGTTCATCAGCTCTGTCTTTATCCCCGCCTCATAGTTCCATGTGAACTCTGAGCCGTATGATCTGCCCACATCCGAGTTCAGGTTGAACCCGCCGCTTCTGAAACCTCTGGAAGCGCTGACAAAGGCCCGGAAGCTGTCTGTGAAATTATATGTCACGGAAAACTTCGGCAGCAGAGCGTCAAAGGTTCTGTCTGTTTCCCCTGACTGATCCGCATAACCTATCATAGAGCCGCCGTCCCAGATGTAGTCAAAATCCTTCTGAGTGCTCTCATATCTGAGCCCGGCTGTCAGCACAGCCCTGCCCAGAGACCAGTCAGCCTGTCCGAAAACAGCCGCCCCTGTGGTGTCTGTGCTTCCGTGTCTTTTGGAAAGAATTCCGTATGCGGTCATATCGAACCCGACATCCTGCTTCTCTCTCTCTGAATAGAAGAACAGACCGGATGTCCAGCGGACGGGCGAATTCTGCTCTTCGGACGTATATCTCAGCTCCTGGCTGAACGTATCGGTCTTTTTATATGTAGACAGTTTCATCAGATCATAAGATGTGAAATCCAGATCGTTCAGACTGTCATACTCCTCATTTCTAAAACTGGTTACGGATGTTATTCTTCCGCTGCCTCTGGTGTAGTCCGCTTTCAGAGACAGTCCTTTAGCGTCTCTCTCAACACTGCCCGGCTCGTTCACATCCACTTCGAAATCGCCGTCCAGCACCTTGTCATAAAGGTTGAACTCAGCGTAATTGCTGTCATAGCTCTGGGCGTCCGCCTTCAGGCTGATGTTCCATGAGCTGTTCGGGACAAAGCTCAGAGCCAGCTTTCCGTCAAACGCTGAAGCCTCGTCCACGTCATCCGCTCCGTCATATACGTTTTCATAATAACCGTCCGTGCCGGTATATTTCAGAGCGGCTCTCATGAACAGTCTGTCCTTAACCAGCGCCCCGTTTCCTGTCAGAGATATCTGAGACGTGTTATAGCTTCCGTATGACAGCCCGGCTGACCCGCTCCACTCGTTTTTCGGCTGTTTTGTGATGATATTGATTACTCCAGCCTCGGAGTTTCTGCCGTATATCGTCCCCTGTGGACCCCGCAGAACCTCTATGCGCTCAATATCCAGCAGGTTGATGTCAAACCCCGGATAGTAA
The DNA here is from genome assembly GCA_050251875.1 of Deferribacterales bacterium. Classification (GTDB taxonomy): domain Bacteria; phylum Chrysiogenota; class Deferribacteres; order Deferribacterales; family Geovibrionaceae; genus Seleniivibrio. Next base: position 13,979 of record JBFWMA010000007.1, read on the forward strand.
ACATCGTCCACATAAAAGCTGAGCACAGGGCTTCCTGTCATAAAAGACGTTACGCCTCTCACAGACGCCATGTTTTCATAACCCAGCGGTCCCATCTTCGTAAGATACATATTAGGCGTGCGCTCAAAAATTTCTTTGGTCTGCCCTATTCCCTTGTCAGAAACACTCTGATCGGTAAAGACAGTGATGCCCGCAGGCAGTGTCTGAGAATCCTGCGTCATTTTATTCGCCGTGACGTTGATCTGGTCGATGACTACATCGCTCCCCTCCGCCTGCGCCGCAGACACGGAAAGCAGCAAAAGAAACACTACAAGAAATCTGCTCATCAAAACCTCCGTTTGTTCAATGCCGCAGATTAGCTTTATGAATGGATGTATTCTACCTGCAACCGGAGAAGAAATAATGCTAAACGGAAGGTCTGAGACAGCATCTGCCCAGCCTGTGTTTGATGTCCATCAGGAATTTTCCGGGGGTCACTCCGTAATGCTTCCGGAACACGGAGATGAAGTGACTGACATTGGTATAGCCCACATTCCACGCCGCCTCGCTGACGCTGACCCTGCCGGATTCCAGCATCTTTCTGGCGTTTATCACTCTCTGCTCGGTAAGATATGTGTTCACCGTTGTGCCGAATATCTCTTTAAAACCGTTTTTCAGCTTAAATTCGTTTATTCCGGCTCTTCTGGCTATCTGGCTGTGGGAGAGAGGATCGCACAGGTTCTCGTCTATCATCGATTTTATCTTGTAAAACTTTTCGATATCCTCCGGCTGCATATTAAACGATCCGGTTCCTGTCCGGTGTGTCAGCATATCTGTAATTATGGTATAGAACAGCCCGTTAGCCAGATTGGACAGCACGGGGTTTCTGAGCTGGTTCACATGCGGACAGTCGGCAATGCTCCTCGCCGCCGCCTCCACGGAAGCCGTCATCGGCACGGATAAAAACCTCTTGCCGCTGTCTGCAACAGAAAGCATCTCAGGAATGTCGCTCAAACCGAAAATCCTCTGCAAAACCATCTGAAAGACCGCCGGATCAAAAGACAGCTTTATCATCTCCACCGCCATCTTATCAGGTTTATGCAGAAACCCTTTCTCCTCTTCCGCCTTTCCGGATATCACATACCCCTGACGAACCCTGTCGGTTCCTTTTTTCCCGTCTGTTCCTGTATAATGATATTCCAGATTTCCGGAAAGCCAGCACTCGAAGGTCATCAGCCCGCCCTTCACATCGAAGCTGATATCCAGACCGCCTTCAGCGGGAATCCTGACGATATACATATTGATCCCCGGCTGTACATAAACCGTCTCTATGAAAGGCGTCATGCTGTCATATGTCAGCTCCGGCTCTGAAAAACAGGAGCAACAATCTCCCCCGCTCATATTCATGGCAACACTGCATAATGATCCGGACATACGCACCTCCCTGAAATACGCATCATTATTATATCATCTGATTTTGATAGTCAATATCATTATTTCCTTGACACGCTCATACCTATTGTATGATAATGATTATCATTATTTTATATATTTCCATAGAGGGGTTGTAAAATGCACGAGAAATTCCCGATGATGGGTATTGTCACTGAGAAGGACATAGCAGTTTATAAACTCAGAAATGAACAAGGGGTCTATGACGAAATTCCTGTCAGCAACCATTCCTTCGAAATGCACGGGCTGCAGAGATATGTGGAAGAAATAAACATACAGAGCGGACTTTCTGTTTTCCTGATAGATATCCCCGCCGAGGCGGAGATAGAGATGGAATATTCCGTGAATGAATGTCCTCTGGCGTTCGGCATCACTCTGGAGTGCGACATGCGCTCGGTGTATTATAAAAACGGCATAGAGCTCATGACGGAGCAGAAGCACCCGAACACCCTTGTTATCAGCAAGACAAACAACACCAGCGGAAAAAGCGTGAAGGAGAAAGGGAAACCTGTTCAGGCAGTGAGCATCGCCTTTGATAAAAATCTGGCAAAGGTGCTGTTCAAAAACGAGCTGGGGTTTATCAAGCCCGAGCTGAACGATTTCTTTCAGGACAACGACTGTTTTTATGGGATGACAGAAAACGCCTCTCCGGTGCTCATAGCCGCCGCCCGGTCTATAATGTCCTGTTCTCTGGCATCGCCCAAGAGAGAGCTTTTTATCAAATCAAAAGTTTTCGAGCTTATGAATCATATCTTCTCAGAAGTTTTTCTGAACGGCTCGGACACAGCGAAGAGATCCGTTCTTCAGCCGGGAGAAGTGGACAAAATAAAAGACATCAGAGACTATATAGCAGAGCGTATAGATACTCCCCCCACCATAAACGAGCTGGCGAGGCTCTCCGGCATAAACGATTTCAAACTGAAAGCCGGTTTCAAAGAAGTTTTCGGAACAACTGTGTACGGATATATCCAGTCAGAAAAGATGACAAAAGCGAAAATAATGCTGGAAACAGGCGAACACACCGTCAGCGAGATAGCATGGACCATCGGATATACCAACGTCAGCCACTTCATCAAGGCGTTTAAAAAACACTACAACATCACCCCCGGTCAGATGCTCTATCATGTCAAGAGCGACATAACCCAGAGCCGCATCAAATACTCCGTTTAGAGCATATATCGATCCCTCTGCGGGCAGAATAAACTTTCAGATGAGCATAAAATAAATATGCAATATTTTGGAGGTTTATATGAAGAGATTTTTTAATCTGATTTGCGTCATCACAGTTATGACGCTGTTTCAGGGCGTCTCCTTCGCTGATGATGTTCAGCTGGAGACCATCACCGTCACGGCGGAAAAAAGAGCCGCCGATCCGCAGGAAGTTCCGACTCCCATGAACGTAATGTCCGACACTTTCGTACAGGATTCGGACATTGACAACATGAAAGACATGGCAAGATATGTGCCGAACATCATCCTCGATTCATGGGGAATGAATCAGGTGTGGGTTGTTTTCAGAGGCATGAGCGCCAGTGAGTTTCTGGGAACCAGCTCCATGGTTCAGAACATAGACGGTCAGGCTAACGACAGCAACTACGGCTTCGATACATCATTTGAGGATGTTGAGCGTGTGGAGGTGCTCAGAGGACCCCAGGGAACTCTCTATGGCAAGAACGCCATCAGCGGCGCCATCAACATAGTCACTAAAAAACCCGGCAATGACTTCACCGGAATGGTGGGATTCTCAGCGGAAGAGAGAAACGGTCTCACGGCGAAATTCGCCCTCTCCGGTCCTCTGAAAAAAGACAGATTCTATATGGGGCTTTCCGGCGGATATGAACAGTCTGACGGATATCTCAATGATAAAACCCCAGGTGCAAAAGACAACATAGACGGGCACGACAAACACTTTATGACTCTGAAACTGAGAGCCACTCCCGGAAAAGACAATGACATCCTGTTCAAATACTCTCACAATGAGGTCAACGGATCAGCTCCGTCCGCTGTTTTCACCAACACGCCTGACTATGATATCTACACGGGTCTCACAGACAGCGACTATGACGACTCAAAATCGCTTACCGATTCTCTGCTGCTGAACATGGAGTTCAAAAGACCGTTCGCAGATATCACATCCATCACTTCATACAGGAATGTGAACACTGACGAAACGATGGTTATGGGTACAATATCAGGAGCAAGCTCCATGGGTCTTCAGGATTTTGAAATGCCCTCTTTCTCACAGGAACTGAGAGTATCGTCCCACGGCGATAAAGGCGTCAAATGGATCACAGGGCTCTTCTATGACAACTCAAAATACGATGTGAGCGAGATGTCCAGCATATATGACTACACTATCTACACCTATAAATATAACTGGATGCCCGTAACAAAATCCCAGACATACGCCGCTTTTGCAGAGGCAACAATTCCTCTGTTCTCAGAAAAATTCTCTGTAACTCTGGGCGGAAGGTATGAAAAAACAAAAAGAGAGATGGACTACAGGCTGGTTACAAGCATGAGCGGGATGACGCTCACAGACGACAGCTATAGTGTGGACAAGGAATGGTCTTCTGTTCTGGGCAAGATCGCCTTCGCCTATGAACCGTCAGAAAACAGAAACTTTTATATGTCTCTCACACAGGGATACACCCCCGGCGGATTCAACTATACCACCGCAGATCCGGAAGTAGCTGATTTCAACGAAACAAAATCCCTTAACTATGAAATAGGGATGAAAACAAAACTGCTGAACAACAGAGTGATGCTGAATGCCAATATCTTCCACTCCATATACGAGGATCTTCAGGTTATGGAGACCGACTATTTTTCAAGCATCTATTCAGTTAAGAACGCAGGCAAGGCGCATTCCACCGGTATAGAAACAGATATTCAGGCTAAGCTGACAAAGGGGCTGGATATTTTCCTCACAGCGGGGCTGATGGAAGCGAAATATGATGATTTCGAAATAAGTTCCGAGAATTTTGACGGAAACTATATGATAGGCGCTCCCAAATTCACCGGAACAATCGGGGCAACCTACAGACACTCCACAGGTTTGATGGGTTCTGTGAACGTAAGACACACAGGCAAAACCTATTACACCAAATCAAACAACGATGAAACACTTCAGGAATCATATGAAACTGTAAATGTAAAAGTGGGATATGAATCCATGAAAGGCTATGAGATATATCTCTTCGTCAGAAACCTGACTGATGAAAGATATTTCACATACATGAGAGACGGCGGTTCCAGTTTTATTTATAACTATGTCAGCGCGCCGAGAACAGCCGGAGTAGAAGTAAACTACAGATTCTGATAATCAATCCCCCGCGGCGAAACACTGCGGGGGATTTCTTTTAAAAGCTGAATTTTATTCCTGAATAAATGAAATCATTCTCTGTGAACTGACCGTAAGCGGTGTCCTCTCCGCCGAAAATATTCATGTATCCGGCGCTGAGCACTATATCGTCTCCGTATTTATAACTGATAAAGACTTCCGCCGCTCCGCTTCTGTCGCTCAGATAGACCGTGCCTCTGACTCCGGCGCTCAGATCATCCTGAAAATATTTTTCGCTGACTTCAAATGAAACGCCTCTGGTCTCTCTGTCTGCGGGCAGATCATCTCCGTCCGTATAAGAGCCGAAGAGCTGAAAATTGATATATCCGCTGTTGCGGAAACTCATGTCGTATCCCAGCACCCATTCATAAAAATCGTGCCTGCGGGGTTTATCGGCGTGCTGAACATATTTATTATGCTTCAGGGAGAACTCGCCTCTCAGGGTGCTCCGCCCCATGCCCGAGGCGAAGTTTATGCCGTATGCCGTCAGAGGTTTGTACCCTACAGTGTAAACACCGTCAGTCTGCGTATAGAAAGGATTGTCATCATATCCGGAGAAAATAATCAGCCCGATATCCGTACTGCCGAATGTGCCGTATGTTCTGAAAGCCGCTTCAGCGGATTCCGGCTTATCCTCATATTTCAGCCCCAGATGCCCTTCCGCCGCCGCCTCATACATCTTTTTCATGGATTCTCCCAGCCACGGATTGCCGTATTCCGGCATAGACATCACTTCCGCAGACGGCAGAATCACCAGTTCATATGTGAGAGGCTGTGACGTATAGATTATCTCCGCCAGCAGAACTGCTTCTCTGTTGTCTGAGCGTGCGGTGGAGAACAGGTTTCCGGAATCTTTCGGATTGATAAGATCCATGGGGTTTATACCGTCTCCGGTACCCCACCGGAGCATCTTCTTACCCGCTATCACGTCCAGCCTGCGGGTGTCCAGAGTGATGAAAGCCTCGTCCAGAGAGCTTTCTGCTTTTCTGCCGTATGCTTTCTCGGTATCATTCTCAAAAATTTCAGAGATATAGCCTCTGACATGATCCGTTTTGAACTGCTGTTCCAGAAAGATTTTCTGTCTGTTCTGAAGAATACCGTCTTTCACTGTGAAATGCCTGAATGTCTCTTCTGCGTAACCGCTGAAAAACAGCGCTTTTTCTTTCGTATCCGCCGCTGCTTCAGCGAAGCCTTCCGGGAAAAAATCATCCCCGAAAGGCTCAGCGTGAAGTGACCTCAACAGGAGAAACAGGGTCAGAAAAATGAACGTATATAATCTCATCTATCTCTTCAGATTGCTCAGGTGAAACAGCTCGTCACTGACTCCGGAGTTATAGACTATCTCACGGCGCTCCAGAAAAGTTTTGTTTTCTGTGCCGCTGGTGCTCATCACCGTTTTGGTGTATGTCATTATTCCGTCTATGTCTTTATATCCGCCGTACAGAGCGGTTTTTATCAACCGCCCTCTTTTATCGAAATATTCCGTCTTAACCGGAAGAAAAAAACCGTCATGAACCCATATCCTGCGTTTGCTGTAATTAGTGTCCTTTTTCCGCAGGGGCACGCTTTCAACGACATAACAGTCAAAATCGCCCAGCTTCTCTTTTTTCAGCAGAGTATGGGCATCGTCATCCACCGCCCTCTTCTCTATATCTTCGTTGGCAAAGTCAGACCGCATGAACGATCCCTTCTTTCCGCCTCCGGATATTCTCCGGGTCAGATTCTCCGCCGGAAGAAACATCCACATGTCGTCATCCTTCAGTGTGTCGTCATATCCCCATGTCAGATACATAGTCCCCTGAACGTCCGCCGGTTCTTCGAACATAATGAGGGTCTTTGTGTCGTCACCATATTTTTTGCTTCTGCTGTCTATCTTTCTCACCAGCTTCATATCGCCCCGCTGAATCAGCATAACCATCTTCATCATGCTGTCTCTGCTGGTGTCCACATCATCCATCTTCTGATATATCTCTCTCCCGGTCAGCTCAGCGCTCGCCGGAAGCGTCATGACAAGAGTCATCAAAAAAACATAAAAATATTTCATATCACTCTCCTTTTTCTTTTCCCAGAGGTCTGGCGGTCATAATGAGCGCCGGAGCCAGAAACAGGTCAGCCACCAGCGCCCAGCTGAAAGCCCAGCCGAACATAAACGCCATTTTCATGTATCCCGTCAGAACAGACGAAGACAGAGGCAGAAAGCCGATAACAAGAACAATCGTGGTGAAGACGATAGGTCTGCCCACTGTCATATAGGTTCTTTTCAGTGCTCTGACATAGTTTCCGGTGTGGACGAACTCGTTTCTGAAACGTGTGAAAAAGTGAATACTGTCGTCCACGGAAACGCCTATGATGATAGGAGCGAAACAGAGCAGTACAGCGTCCACAAACATACCCGTGAATCCGGCTATGCCCAGCGCCATAACCACCGGAAAGATATTAGGCACCATACTGATGATGCCCAGCTTAAACGAGCGCATAACCACCAGCATCAGCAGAAAGACCGAAACCAGCGCCGCCAGAAAACTGGTCTTCTGCGCCTCTCCCAGCAGATCGTTCAGACGCAGATATCTGTAAATGCTTCCCGACATGGTGATTTTGATCGAACCGCCGAAGAGCTCATCCGCTTTTTCCAGAGCGGCGTCACGCAGGGCTCTGCATTCCGCGGTGGATATGGCGGATGTTCTGACTATCAGCCTGATCTTATCCGACTGAAACGCCACCAGCTTGTTGATATCGCTTCCGCCGGACGCCTCGTACATCAGCATGTACTGAGCCACGGTGTCGTCCTTATCAGGCATTAAGTAGTATTCTGAGTCGTTGTTGTGCATCGCCTTGCGCATTTTCTTCATAACATCCGCAATGCTGATCACCTTCACCGCCTCTTTTCTCTCTTCCAGATAATTCTGGAGCTCATCCAGCTTTTTCATAAAATCAGCTTTTTTTATTCCGTCCTGTGCTCCGGTGTCTATCATGAACTCGACAGACATTATCCCGCCCATCTTTTCACCCACGAAATCCATGTTGTCTCTGTATGGAGTCCCCTGCTTCACCAGCTTCAGGGTGTTTGATTCCATCTGAACCCTGAAAGCGCCGAAAAGAAACACGGCGGTCAGCAGGATAAAAACGGCTATAACAGACTTAGGGCGTGATGTTACCAGCAGATGTATCCTGCCGAGCTGTCTGTCGAAGAAATCGTCATCTGTGGTTTTTCTGGCTCTTTTCACGCCGCTTCTGCCGAAGGAATAAAATGACGGCACTATCAGAAGCGTGATGACAAGAGCAAAGATCACTCCGGCGGCGATATATACGCCCATCTCTCTGTAAGGTTTCACATGGGTAACCACGAAAGAGAGAAATCCCGCCGCCGTGGTGAGACTGGTGAACAGCATCGCCATTCCGCTTTTCGCCAGCCCCTGCCGTATGCTGTCGTGTCTGCTCATGCCGTCATCGGCGCAATCGTAAAAAGACGAGATATAGTGCATGGAATCAGCTATCCCCACACAGATAAGCAGTGTGGGAACGGATATCGTCAGCAGATTCGCCGTGAACCCGGCTAAGGGGATGAACCCCATAACCCAGCACACAGATATGACGACCACTGTAACGGGGATCAGAACAGCCCTGATGCCCCTGCCCAGCCAGAAAAGCAGAGCCAGCATAACTATCACGCTGTATAGAAAAAGTTTTTTTCCGTCTGAGCCTACCAGATTGTTATAGTCATAGTTTGAGTTCGGACCGCCGAAGACAAAAATCTTAAGATCCTGATATTCACTCTTTTGCACAACACTGTTAACAGCCTCCGCCACGGTCTTTCTGGGATTCACATCCTCGTCTTTTGAGGGGTAGGCGGTCAGATCCAGATAAACAGCCATCATGCTTTTGTCTCTCGATATCAGATAATCGGTATAAGAGTTCTCCGTCAGCGCCAGAGAGAGCATCTCGTCCGTCTTCTCCTGAGTCTCCGGCAGATCATCCATGAACCCGGATATTTTCAGCTCGTCCCCGCCGGACTCTATCCATTCGGCGTTGCCCAGCCATATCATCTTTTTTACATACGGCACTGTGTTTTCCAGATCGGCGCTGAGACCGTCTATCTTTTTCAGCATTTCGGGGGTGAACTTCCCGTCAGAATTCTGAGAGATAAATACGCTGACAAAATCATCGTTGCCGAAGTTTTTCTCCATATCCTTCATAACGGCGATGGATTCATCCCCCTCCACAAACCAGATGTCGGCGGAGTTGTCGAACACCATTCCCTTTGCGCTTCTGATAAAAAAAGCAGTCAGAACCACCAGAAGCAGAATGACCGCCCACCGGAAACGCATTATCAGTCCCGCTGTCCTATACAGCAGTTTTTCAGATTTAATATGATTATTCATTTCATACGCTCCTATAGAGTTAAAGCGTAATACTATCCGCACATCCTCCGTTTTTCTGCCCGCCGGCGGATGAATAATAGCCCTTCTGATGATGAGAAGCAGGAATAACTTTTAGGGGTATATTTTATCCGCTTCGGGGTAGCAATTTTTTAAAATAAAGCACAGATATACACATCATTATTGAGATTAATTATCAATATCGCTAATCTACGGAGAGATTTTATGAACATGCTAACACATTTGGTCGACTACGGAATTATCGGGATTCTCACGCTTCTCAGCATCATCGCTGTGGCTATATCGATAGAGAGGTTCTCTTTTTATAAAAAGATAGATACCGGCTCCTACATAACCGTACAGGAGCTGGAATCAGCGCTGACCAGCCGTCTGCATCTGGTCGCCATAATAGGCAGCAATGCTCCTTATATAGGTCTGCTTGGTACCGTTCTCGGCATCATGCAGACCTTTTATTCCATGGGAAACAACGGAACCACAAATGTGAACGACATCATGGCGGGACTGGCTCTGGCTCTGAAAGCGACAGCGGCGGGGCTTCTGGTGGCTATCCCCTCCATCGTGCTCTACAACATACTTCACCGCAGGGTCAATGTCCTGATACTGAAAAGGGAGGCGGAAAATGAAAGACAAAAGCTTTGACAGCATCAATGTCGTTCCGTTCATAGACATCATGCTGGTTCTTTTGACTATAGTGCTCGCCACCGCCACCTTTATAGCGAAAGGATCGATCCCCATCTCTCTGCCGCAGGCGTCTAACACGGAGAGCGCCCAGCAGGGGATCACCATCGATGTGTCGGAGGACGGCAGATTTTTTTATGACGGTAAATCTTACTCGCTTCAGGGACTTGCGGAAACGCTTCTGAAATATAAGAAGGACAGTTCCATAGTTCTCAGGGCGGACAGAAACGCGATAATCCAGAATTTTGTGGATATCATGAATATGCTGAAAAATGCCGGATTCACCAACGTGCATCTGGAAACCGAGGCGGACAGCAGATGAAAACAGCGGCAGTAAAATCAGTGGCAATACACGTTGCCCTTTTCACACTTTTATACCACGGAACAGGCTTCACCGGGCTGAAACCGGAACCAAAAAAAGTAACCATAGACCTATCGGCATTCTGTGAGCCTGCGCCCCAGGAGGCGCCAGTCATGCCCGAACCGCCGAAACCTGAGCCTGTGCAGAAAAAAGCGGAGCCGACACCAGCTCCGGTAAAGAAAAAAACCATAGCGAAACCGGAACCAGTCACCAAGCCGAAGTATGAGAAGGTGGCAACAGCGTCACCCGTGACAGCTCCCGCCCCGCCGTCATACATAGAACCTGAAACTGAATATATCGAAACAGAGCCTGCGGCGCCTGTTCAGCCCCGTCAGATTCCGGCGCAAAAAGATCCTGTGCCTGTGGCGTCTGCCGCTCCGGTGGCACATAAGAAGATATTCGACTATGACGGATACAGAAACAGACTGGGAGCAAAGCTGGAATCCAGCAAAATATACCCTCTGATGGCAAAAAGAAGGGGAATAGAAGGACTGGTTAAGCTGAAGCTGAAAATAGCCGCAAACGGCGCTCTGCTGGACTCGGAGATACTGGCGTCCAGCGGTTCCGACCTCCTGGACAAGGAAGCCATGGCGCTGGTACGCTCAGTATTTCCTGTTAAACATGATTCTGAAGATGTTCTCTATGTTGTCGTTCCCGTGATGTATAAACTCTACTGAGAGAGCTCTCAGTTTATCCGCTCTTCAGCGGTCATATTCTCCAGCCAAACTGATTCTCTGGTCTTCCACGCATAGAGAGTCAGAAAACCGAAAGCGGCGGAAGCCGCCAGAAATGGCAGAGACGGATCAAACCCATAAAACAGAGTGCTCAGAAGAGGTCCGGTGATTATGCCGATCCCCTGAGCGGCGGAAACTGTCCCTGCGGCGGCTCCCTGCTCTGATTTGGACACGGCGTTGGCCGCCAGAGCCTGAAAAGCAGGAAAAATCATTCCCATGCCGGCAGTAGCCACACAAAAACCAATTATAAGACTCACCTGCGTAGAAGCAAACAGAGTGACAGCCAGATAACCCAGAGCAGACACGGCGGCGCCTGTCTTCAGCCAGTTTCTGGGGCTTACCCCGCTGATTCTGGACACGGCTATCTGAACCGCTATGAAAGCAAAACCTATGCTGGACAGGGCAAACCCGGTGACCTTAGAACTGGAGACCATATCGAGTTCCAGCCTGTCTATAACATAAAACCCCAGACAAACCTGAGAAGTAACCACGGAATACATGGTTAAAAATGCCGCTGTCATGGGCAGCCTCAGCCTCGGATCGAGGATTTTCAGCGGTTCTGTCTTCTCCGTGTGAGCGGGTTTGGACTGTTTCAGAAAAAGATAGATTACCACCGCCGCCATAGCCGGCATAACAGCCGCCGCAAACAGAGGCACAGCCAGCCCGAACACAGCCAGAGCGCCGCCCAGAGCGGGACCCACTATCATGCCTATCCCGTTGGAAGCTCCCAGAACAGCCATCATGGACGCTCTCTTCTCCGGAGACGTGCTGTCCGCCACCACGGCGGCGGATACTGGAGGAATAGCTGAATAAAACGCTCCTATCATCCCTCGGGTCAGCATCAGGAGAATAACCGAAACTATGACCGAAGGGGGATTCTTTACAGCGAAACTGATAAAAAGAGACAGCAGAAAATATGACATGGCAAATCCCGCTATCCCTGTGAAAAGAACAGGTCTGCGCCCTTTCACATCGCTCTTTCTGCCCCAGAATCTTGCCGTGAGTATCCAGAGAACACCGCCCAGAGCCACCGACAGCCCGGCGTGCCACTCCATGAGCCCCAGCTCCCTGACTATGGGACCCACCACAGCCAGAAAAGACATCATGGCGGCGACACATAATATATTCACAGCCACTATAGACTTAACCGCTTTTGAGTTTTCTTTCATTTCATCCTCCTTACTGTTCTGTGACAGTTTTCAGCTCCACGGCACGCACTTCCTCATCGGAAGGATGCCTGTAAAGCACAGCGGCGGCGCCCGCCGCCAGAAATGCGAGCATGGACGCTATGGATATCATAGTCACATATCCCGCCACGCCAGCCATAGCCGTTCCGGCGAACCCGCTGAAAAAACCCACCATCAGATAAAAACTGTGCTGCATGGCAAAATCTGTCGCCGGTTTTTCGCCGGAGACCTGATCCATCATAATGGTGGAAAGCAGGGTTGCGCTGGGGCTGTATACTATCAGTATCATACATACGCTGATGAGCACTGTGACCGTTCCGCTGTGTCCGCTAACAGGCAGAAGCATGAGCAGAACAGTCGCTCCCTGAGCCAGAGAGAGCCCGACCAGCATCTTTCTGCGCCCGAATTTTTTTATCATCATCCCGGCGAAGAAAGCAGAAACCGCCCCCACAGCCGAACCTATAACATTCACCACCAGACCTATGACATCCAGCCGCCATCCGCTGTCCACCAGAATGGGAGATATCAGCGTATAAGCGATACATATGCCTATAGGATAAAAGAAAAGAAGCAGGAGCCATCTGAGCCTGCCGTTCAGCCAGAACCGGAAGAAATACTTCGCATACCCGGCTCCGCCTATGACATGGGGTCTGAAAACAGGCTCTTTGAAGAATATAAGCTGAACGAATGAGACCGAAGTGAGAAACGCCAGCACCCAGAGACAATTCTCCCAGCCCAGCCAGGCATAGAGCATCAGCCCGGCTCCGCCGCCTATCATATATCCCAGCATACCGCCGGATATTTTTACAGCGTTGCCTATGCCTCTGTCCCGCTCACTCAGAAGCCCGTATGCCAGAGCGTCCACCACCACATCCTGTGTGGATGAGATAAAACCTATGAACACGCCGATCAGCATCAGCGCCTTCATGTTCTCCCCGACTGTGAGCCCGGATGTTATCAGCAGCGACACTACAAGAAAAAACTGGAATATCAGCAGCCAGCCTTTGTATTTCCACCTTTTCACAGGGGAATATCTGTCTATGACAGGCGCCCAGAGAAATTTCAGCATCCAGAAGAACCCCAGCAGATATATCACGCTGATGCTCTGCAATGACGCTCCGTTTTTCCGCATTATGGCGACAAGCGCCTCTATGAAGAAACTGAAGCCCAGATACTGGGTGATATACAGCGAGCCCAGAAGGACAAGCTCCCTGACGGTGACCCTTCTGTCGTTATACATCGCCGCCTCCGGAAGCCAGATTCCAGTTTTTCGCCCTCTGCTGGGCTTCCCACATATCAAAATATCTGCCCTTCTTGTCCATCAGCTCGTGATGTGTTCCCTGCTCCGCCAGACTGCCTTCATCTATCACCAGAATATTATCAGCGCCCTTAACGGTGGACAGCCTGTGGGCTATCACTATCACGGTTCTGTCCTTCACCAGAACATCCACCGCTTTCTGCACAGCCTCTTCGCTCTCTGTGTCCAGGGCGGCAGTGGGCTCGTCCAGAATGACGATGGGGGCGTTTTTCAGGATGGCTCTGGCGATGCTGATCCTCTGGCGCTCTCCGCCGGAAAGGCTTCCGCCTATGTCTCCGGTGCGGGTATAATATCCTTCAGGAAGCCTGCTGATGAACTCATGACAGTAAGCGGCGTCCGCCGCCGCCCTGACCTCATCGTCCGTTGCGTCCGGTCTGCCCATTCTGATGTTGTTGATAATTGTGTCGTCAAACAGATATACGTCCTGAAACACTACCGAGATGTATTTCATCAGCTCCGCCTGCTCCAGCGACCTGATATCCGCCCCGCCTAAGGTTACTGTCCCGGACGAGGGATCGCCGTACCGCATCATCAGCTTGGTCACGGTGGTTTTTCCCGATCCGGATGGACCTACTATGGCTGTCAGTGACCTGTACGGAATTTTAAAAGAAATGTTTCTCACTGCGGGCTGTTTTTCGCCCTCATAGCAGAAAGTAACATCGGAAAACTCTATGTCGTATCCGTCCGGTCCGCTCCCGCTCCGGATAATATCCAGCTCTTTGGCGTCCAGAAGCGATCTGATTCTGGTGAACGCTGACTGCACTGTATCGAAAACATTTGTCACGTTCACATAGAGAGATATCGGTTCGGCAAATCTGGCGACTGCTATCAGAAGACCTGCGAGCACATAGATATGCAGACTGCCGGAATGTACGAAAAACCCGCCGAGAATCAGCACGGACAGAAGCCCGATCTCCACCAGAGAAGTGATAAACAGCGCCGGCAGAGACCCTTTCATCAGACCGTCTGCCTGTGCCTTTCTAAGGTGTTTTACAGACTTCTGAAGCCTTTGTGATTTCACCCCAGTCTGGTTGACGGCACGGAGCACAGGAAGCCCCTGAGTGTATTCTATGATGTCTGACTCCACATCCGCATGCGCCTGAACCACCTCTTCCTTCTCCTCCTGAGAAGCCCTCCTGCGCCACCTATACAACGGAAAGCCCAGAGGCATTATCACCAGCATGGCAAGCCCCAGACGCCAGTCGGTCAACAGCGCCGCTATGATAACCAGTGACGGAACGACAATGATCTGTATCAGCAGAGAGCCGACAACGCCTATATGCAGAACTGACTCATCCACATTGGCGGAAAAAACTGAGTTAAGGTCTCCAGTGCGGTATTTAAACAGCTTTTCCAGAGCTATGCTCCGTATCTTCCTGCCCAGCTTCATCCGCAGGCTGTGCGTCACATCCACTATATTTCCAGTGTAGTCAAAATCATGACCGAACCAGCGGGCGGAAACATCTATCAGCCCGAAAAGAGCCATGATTCCCAGCCATTTCCATGCGCTGTCAGTGTCTGCCGGCTGTGAAAAGAGAGCCCGCATCAGCGGAAGAAAACAGACGAAGGTCATTCCCTGCGCAAAAAACGAGAGAAAGAAAAACCTGACGCTTCTGCGGTATGCCGGAGCCTGATCTCCGGAAATATCCTGTGCCTGTCTGTATGTTTCAAGGATTGACAAATATTTATTTTTTCCGGACATCGTTTCCTCCGTTTCTGTGCAGATCCCACGCCTGAGCCCTTTCATAGCTCTGCCACAGACGGGCGTACAGACCGCCGTTTTCTATCAGCCCTGTATGAGTGCCGGACTCCACCGCCTGACCGCCGTCAAAAACCACTATCTGATCGGCGTCCTTTATGCTGGAAAGCCTGTGAGCGATGACTATCACTGTTTTGTTCTTCATCAGCATGGCGAGCGCCTTTATAATCTCCTCTTCGTTCTCCGGATCGGCAAACGCTGTCGCCTCGTCCAGAACAACGATGGGGGCGTTGTGCAGAATAGCCATGGCTATTGTTATCCTCTGTTTCTGACCGCCGGACAGCCGAACGCCTCTGTCTCCGGCTATGGTGTCGTATCCGTCCGGCAGAGACATTATGAATTCATGAATCTGGGCTGAACCAGCGGCCTTCATGACATCGACATCAGTTGCTTTCGGATTTGCCATTCTGATGTTTTCCCTAAGCGTATCGTTAAAAAGAAAAGTGTCCTGAAAAACAAAAGAGACTGCCTTCATAAGCGTCTCAGTGGGAATTTTCCTGATATCCGCCCCGCCGATGATAACCGACCCGGCATCCACATCCCAGAATCTGGGAATCAGCTTCGCCACTGTGCTTTTTCCGGCTCCGGAAGGTCCCACCAGGGCTGTCACAGTCCCGGCAGCGGCTGTAAAGCTGACATCTTTCAGGGCGTATTCATCCCTGTTCTCATATTTGAAAAAAACATTTCTGAACTCTATGGAGGAATCTTTCGGAAACTCCATCTGTTCCGGCTCGGTCAGAACCGGAGAGTTCATTATGTCCTGTATTCTCAGGGCGCTCGCCTCGGATTTTTTTATAAAATTAGATATCCACATCAGAGGCATCATGGCATCTGCCATCCCCGTGCTCAGCAGAATGGAGGCAGTGAGCGAAAAGACGTCCATAGAGCCTCTGCTCATCAGCCATATCCCCGCCGCTGTCACAGTCAGAAGTGTCGGGAGCGGGCTGAGTATCATCATGCCCAGTCTGGCGGGAACACCTGTTACCGCTATCCATTTTTTCAGGGATGTTCTGTAATCCTCCATGGAATCGTTGAACCTGCGGAATGAGCTGGTGCCGTCATCGAAAATCCGGACAACGGGCATCGCCTGAACATATTCGATAACCGCAGAGTTGATGCTCTCCTGACTTCTGTCATACTGCTTTCTGTGCTCCACGGAATCCCGCATCACAAAAAACATAAGCACCCCGCCGGCGACAAGCACCGCCACAGACGCTGTCGCCAGCCTCCAGTCGATGATATACATCACAACAAGCGAAGCCAAAGGAGCCGCCGTGCTGCGCCCCACAAACGGCGTGGTGTCCGCCACGAAGGCATGCAGGTTTTTCACGTCATCCAGCATCACCTTCTTCAGCGTGCCTGACCCTGTGCCTATTATATAGCCCAGAGGAACACGGGCGAGATGAGCGGACAAACGGGTGCGCAGAATCTCTTCCAGATGAAAAGCACCCAGATGAGATATTCTGAACGCCGCCCCTCTGGACATATATGCTATTACCGTGGTTATCAGCAGAAAAATAACGGACGTGCCCACAGTCAGCCCTATGTCTCCGGCGGGATGTTCTCCGGCGATCAGAGAAAGGGTGTAGGCTATCAGCACCAAAGACAGGATGGAAACAAACGCCGCGAATCCGGCGAGAAACATGGCAGACCGGATCTCGGTCATCACGGGGGACATAATAGGCCACAGTCCCTTTTTGGAATCTTTCTTCTCAGTTTTCATTATTGATATCCCTGTGTGAAACTTTTTTTGCACAGGGATTATCATCCTTCGACAGTATCTTTTCTACTCGGCGGCGGATAATAAATAACCTGATAATCAATATCAGCTCTGTTACGTTGATGCAAAAAACAAAACGGGAATTAACTCAGACTCTTTATGACATTTTTTTTACAATTACTTTATTAACGTTGCGGAGGATCGCTCCCGGAAATATAATATGTTATGAAAACAATCACACTTTTACTCCTATTGATTTTAACACTCAGCGCACATGCGGAACCGCTGAAATTCGGCATCGCATCCATAGTCTCGCCGGAGGCATCGCTAAACCTCTATACCGATCTGAACAACTATCTGGCGAACGAGATGGGCGAAAGCATCACCCCAATAATCAAGCGTGACTATGACGAAATGAACAGGATGATTCAGGAGAATGACGTTGATTTCGCCTCTGTATGCACCGGAGCCGTGCCTTACATCAACAAGAACAAGGTGCGGGTGCTGGCAGTTCCTGAGATAAACGGAAAACACTCCTACAAATCGCTGATAATCACCGGAAAGAAATACGGGATAAAATCCATTCGTGATCTGAAGGACAAGACGTTCGCCTTCACGGACAGGCTGTCAAACAGCGGTACTCTCTATCCCACATACATGATACTCAGCAGTTTTAACCTGCCTCCTGACAGGGTATTCAAAAAAATCTTCTATACAAAAAGCCACGACAAATCCATCTATCTGGTGAACAAGGGCGTTGTTCAGGCGGCGGCTGTGGACAGCCTCATCTTTGAGATAATAAAGAAGGAACACCCGGCGGACGTTAAAAACATAGAGGTGATACATTCATCGCCGGAGATAATCTCCCCGCCTTTCGTTGCATCATCATCGCTCAGCAGGGAAAAGTTCGAAGCGCTTAAAAACGCCCTCCTGAACATGGACAAAAACGAAAAAGGCAGAAAAATCCTGCGAGGGCTGAACATAGACAGGTTTGTCCCGGCGGATATAGCCGACTTTGACCCAATTATAAAAATGAAGGCCGCAGTTGAAAAATATAATTCTGAAAATAATACCAAGTAGTCTGGGCAAAAGAACCGCCCTCTTAATAAGCGGGCTCGCCTTCGCCACCATTATCATCAATCTGGCGGTGATATTCTATTTCGAATACGCCTCATCGTTCAGAAACGCCGAGAAATATATCAACGCCCAGTTTACCATCATGTCGGACGATCTGTCGGAGGCTATCATCACAGATGATATTTACGCTCTTTTCACCACGATAGAGAGCGTTTCGCAGTCCATCCCGAACATAGACAACATAGCCGTATACAACGCTGACGGCGAATATATCTCAGACGCTATGGTGCGTGTGGACAAACTCACGTCCACAGACAATACCATCATAATATCAAAAGACATCAGAGCCGGAGCGAGGAGAATCGGCACTATAGATTTTTTCATCAACAGAGACCTGATTATCCGCCAGATAGCCGTCAATGTGACGAAGCTGTTCGTTGTCAGCTTTATCCTCATTCTGATCGGCACCATAGCCGGGCTCTATCTGGTCAGCAAAATGACAGCGCCGCTGGTGGATCTTTCGGCACAGATAAAGAATCTGGATGTTCTCGAACTGCCGTACAAATTTTCCATCTCAGAATTTTCGTCATCTGAAACACAAAACTTGAAAAACGTCATAGAAAACCTCTCGCTGAAATTGAAAAACGCCATCGACACCATAAACGACCAGCAGAAAGAGATATCCAGAAGCGAAAGACTGGCATACATAGGCACCATGTCCGCCGGACTGGCGCACGAGCTGAAAAACCCCATAATGACGATAAATCTCATCATAGAAAACCTGGCGGAAGAGACAGCCGGCAACCCCCAGATTAAAGAGGATTTTATAATCATCAAACAGGAGACGTCCAAGCTGGTTTTCAGAATCAACGAGTTTTTGGAATATTCCCGCCCGGTCAAGCTGTTCTTCTCCCAGACCAGCACATTTGAGCTGATCGACTTCATCAGAAAGAACGTGATAGCAGAAAAAACCGTGAGACTGAAAGTGAGCTATAAATCGCAGGAAGACTGGATACTCATTACGGATATGACAAAGATAGCCCAGATAGCGGAGATTTTCATAAGCAACTCCGCCGCCGCCGGAGCGGACAGTGTGGAATTTGAGTTTTCCGTGAAGGACGGCAGATTCACGATAGTCTGTGATGACAACGGAACAGGACTGAAAGCGGACGTGTCCAAAATGCTGCTTCCTTTCTATACCACAAAAAAAGACGGCTCCGGACTGGGACTTGCTATCTGCGCTACCATCACCGATGCTATGGGCGGCGATATCAAAGCGGAAAACAACATCTCAGGCGGAGCCAGATTCACGATTAGCCTTCCTATTCCGGACAGCGTCTAACACCCCATATCGTGCTGTTCGACAATCCTCGGCTCTATTTTGTATCTTTTTATATCCCTCCTCCCCGACTCTATAGTAATTGTAACCTCAGTATTTTCGAAACACTTATTATCGAAATATATCAATGCCCTGCCGTTGCCTGAAACGAACTTGTCACCCTCTTTTACAACTCCTGTAACCTTCTGAATACTGACGCAGGGATTGCTGATATCCACCCGGAACTTCAGCTCCGAGGCGATCTGAAACCTGAAATTCTCATATTCAGCCACATGCTCCGGCGCATATGTTATATATTCTCCGGCGAAACACGAAAAGCTGAACAGACAAGACAGACAAAAGAAAATTATCTTCATATTGTCCTCTGAAAAGAACGGAGGGACGCCGTGCGCCCCTCCGTTTTAGAATCACATTTTTACTACATTAACCTTAGTGTCGTAAAATGAAGCGCTGCCTCCTATCTTGTCGGTACAGCACATATTTTTCAGCACGGGGTCGATGGTGTTGGCGGCGTTGGAGCAGAGACCGGTGGCTCTTCTCTTGTCGCCTTTTATCGTTTTGCCGTTAACCACTACGTCAGCGGCGCCGTATGCCCAGTGTCCATAGTGCCATGATACGGCGATGGTTCCGGGTCTGATGGTTTCGGATACTTTTACCTTGCCCTGCATGGGAACAGTTGTTCCGTTTTTCAGATCCCACACCCCGTCAGGGTTGGAAGGAGACACAATCTTCGCTGTGTCGCCTGTGGAAAGACCGAGTCTGGCGGCGTCTTTAGTGTGTATCAGGATAAAATTCTCCGGATTATGCAGTTCGTTCGACCAATAGTTGCCTATTGTCCTTGACTGACCTCCGGTGATCTCCTTATAGGTAATCAGATCCAGATCATACCCAGCCTGCTGAAGGGGTCTGTCCAGCATATCGGCGGCAACAGTGTATACGGGGTAGCCCAAGAATCTCTTGCCTGTCATAGAGTCTTTTGTCATGGCTACTTTTTCCACATATGTGTTGATGCGCTTTTTAAACTGGTGAGCCACTTTGTCCCCGGCATAAGCATCCGGAAGGAACTCGAATCGTCCGCCTCTGTTGAGGACATAAACCATCTTAGCCCAGTTCTTTGTCTGCGCTTTCGCTCTTTCTATGTCGAAAGCGGCTGCGGAAAGATGCTTTCTGGCTTTTTCAAAAACAGCCAGCTCTTCCGCTGAAGCGGCGGGAACACCCTCGCCCTCCATAGCTATATTTTCCACCAGCTTCATATAGAAGTCGTTGTCAGTATAGTTGTCCATACCGGGACCGAATCCGTCCTTGCCGAATCCGGCGAGTCCCAGCTTCTCTGCCACCGCATAGGAGAATGTCTCTATGCAGATATGCGCTTTATGCCCGAAAACCTTCACAGTGTCTGTCAGAGGCTCTACCATAGGCTGGCGAACCTTAGAACATGTGGAAGCCACATCAGGTGTTGTGTGTGATGTCGCCCATCTCTCCCAGATCGCTTTATCGGGGATGATGTAGTCGGCGTACATCGTTGTTTCGCCTATCACTATGTCGCTGGCGATGAACAGAGGGAGCTTTTCAGTATCCTGAAGCATCTCGATGAACACCTGTCCGGCGGGAGAGGCATATGCCGCTGTACCCATGTGGGTGATGAGACATTTTATGCCGTAAGGATATTCTTCATATCCGGAAGGGATGATCTCCTGATAAACGCTTCCGGTAAACGGATAGTAAGGTCTTTTGGCGGGATAGCCTGTGAAGAAAGATGTGGACTCATACTTCACGCCCTCTCTTGTGACGGGATATCCGAATGTGCCAAGTTTTCCTTTAACCAGTTTGCCCATATCATAGGGGCATCCTGATTTTCCGCCGTATTCGTGCCAGTGACCGCCGCCCACCATTATTCCGCCTGCCCAGTCTGTGTTGCCCACGAGCAGGTTCAGAGCGACTATCGATGTTGCGTTGTAATAGCCGTTGGTGTGCTGTACTGATCCTCTGTAAAAATCTATTCCGGTCTTTTTGCCGTGGTTTGTGAACTCTTTCGCCACAAGCTCCACATCAGACGCCGGAACACCGCAGATTTCTGCCCATTCGGAAACTGTTCTGGTGAAGGCTGATTCTTTGTATATCTGGAACGCAGATTTCACCTTGATTCCGTTGATTTCGGTATCTACGAACAGCTCGCCTGTCACAGCGTCTCCCTTCTCCTCTCCGGATGCTGGTTTGCCGTCTGACATCACCACGAAGTCGCCTTTCAGCCCGATCTCTTCGGGTTTCAGATACGCTCCGGGACCGTCCTTCTCTATCTTCACCAGCCATGATGATGTGGTGAAGTTTGTCTCTTTCACAGCCTTAGCGGCGTTAAAGTTTGCCGCCTGAAGATATTTTGAGTCATATCTGGCGTTTTCCACTATATATCTTGCCATACCCAGAGCGAAGGCGGCGTCTGATCCAGCCTTGATAGGTATCCATTTTGTCGCTTTGGCGGCTGTTTTAGAGAATCTGGGGTCGATGACAAATACCTTCATGCCCCTCTCTGTGAGCCCCTCTGTGAGCTTTTCGCTGATTGCGGGAGGTCCGAAGTTCGCCTCGAAACCGCCTGTTCCGAAATATACCACGCATCCGGCATTCATTATATCCGGCTTAAGGTGTGTGACACCGCTGAACATCTGGGCAAAGCCGATGTGGTGTGACTGCTCGCATATGGTGGTGTGCTCGAAGAAGTTTCTGGAGCCGAAACAGTCTTTCATAAAACGGCTCATGAACTCCTTGCGCCCGTGCTCTATCCTGCCCGCCATGAAGACAAGCTGTGAGTTGGCGGGTCCTGCGTCCGGGTGATCCTGATTTGCGAACAGGTCGAGTCTGCCGGCGTATTTCGCCTTGAAGTCGGCTATGCTCATTTTCTTAGCCGCTACAGCCTTGCCGTCCGCTTCCATCTCTTTCATCAGAGCGGGGTCTTTTACCTTGTATAGGCTTCTGAGACCGCCAACGTTTCTGGTCTCTTCGCCTTTCACGTCTTTGAAGAGCAGACCGCCCTCCACTATCTCTTTAACAGCCTGATCGAAGTCGATGGTTATCCATTTGTTCTCTCCCCTCTTTCCGGCTCGTTTGAGTATTTTTTTCAGCCTGTAGGGGTCATAGAGAGACTGGATGCCCGCCTGTCCTTTGGGACATATTTTTGCGTCTATCCTCGCCGCCTTGTCCAGAGATTCGTCCAGAGCGATGTTGGGATAGAGGTTTTGCGCTGTGTATGGGTTGCCGTCTATCTTCAGCAGTACGCCGTCTTTCACCTTGCCTTTGATGGCGCAGGCTGTGTGGCACTGAAGACAGATAGAATATATCACATGCTCAGGTGACGACAGGTCATAGCTGTTCACCTCTCCGCCTGTGGCAGATACATTATGCACAGCGTTAGCGGCACAGCCGAGCTGGGACGCCAGCACAGCGGAACCGCCCACAAACGCTGATGTTTTAAGGAATCCCCTGCGGTTCAGCTCGAATTTATCAAGGATATCTTTAAAGTTACTCATATAATCCTCCCCGCCTTAACCGTGGCACTTTTTACAGAGCTCTACAGAATCTGTAATGTATTTTGTGGTGGGGACAGTCTTCTTGTCTTCCATGAAAACATACAGATTGAGCTCTTTCGCCTTCTGATACACAAGGCTTTCTGTGTCGGATATATCTCCGAAATATGTAGCGCCGCCAAGGCAGGTCGTTACACATGTGGGGAGCATAGCGGCGTTCAGCCTGTGAAGGCAGTAGTGACACTTGCGGCAGCTGTTCACCGGAAGGGATTTCGATGTTCTCTTCATCTCTTTGCCGTATTCATAGATAGGTCCATGCTCATATTCCATCACCGCCGGCGCGGATGAGGTATAGAAATTGCCATGGTCAACCTTTATGGCTGAATAGGGGCAGGCTTTTTCGGCTGCTCCGCCGCATCCCACGCACTTTGCGTAGTTCACGGCGACTATGCCGTCTTCTCTTTTATAGATAGCTTTACCTGTGCAGGCTTTAATGCAGGGCGCATCATCGCACTGCATGCACATACCCGGCATAAAAACGCTCATTACATCGGGATATTCACCATCCTCAGCTTCTTTTACCCAGCGGTAATTAACACCCTCGGGTGTTTTGTTCTCCGCTTTGCAGGCGACGGCGCAGGCGTGGCAGCCTGTGCATTTTCTGATATCGATCAGCATCGCCCATTTCCTTTTTGACACGGGCTTCAGGAGAGCTCTTTCCAGATCTCTCTGCATCCTTACAATATTGGATTCGTTCATAGGAACCTCCGTAAGTAATTACGGATAATAACGCAAGAGCTGTGCCATTAATAAATTAGCTAAGTTTCTGATAAACGCTCGAATAACGCTTTTGTTGTAAGATTTCTTTACAGACAGGTGTAAGGATTATGTACTATTGAGAGAGACCGTATTTTTTCAGCTTTTCATAGAGGGTCACACGGCTGATGCCGAGCATTTTCGCGGCGGCTGTATTGTTGTTCTGACATTCCGCCAGAACGCTTTTTATAATGCTCTCCTCTACCTCTTCCACAGCCTGAACAAGGATATTTTCACTGAACTTAGTCCGGAAATATCCGCTGACGTCACGGCATGGCTCGCAGTCGGAATCGGACCCGGTACCCAGAGCGGAGATCATCACGTCTTTGGTAACGGCGCCGGAGTTTGCCATCGCCACCGCCTTTGCCATTACATTTTTCAGCTCACGGACGTTTCCCTGCCATCTGTACGATTCCAGAGTCTCACGGGCGGATTTCTCCACACAGCATATATTCTTGCCGATGGATTCTGAGAAGAATTTTATGAAATGAAGCACCGAGGGCCAGATATCCTTAACACGGCTTCTGAGAGGTGGAATCTCGATGCTGAAGGCGTTTATACGGTAATAGAGATCCTCTCTGAACAGACCGTCTGCGACCAGCCTGCGCAGGTTTCTGTTGGTGGCGGAGATGATCCTGATATCCACTTTCTTCAGAGTATTCTCACCCACACGCTGGATGCGTCCGTCCTGAAGCACCTGAAGCAGTTTTCCCTGAAGCGGCAGAGGCAGATCGCCTATCTCGTCCAGAAAGATCGTACCTTTATCCGCCATCTGAAATTTTCCGGGGTTAGATGCGTATGCCCCGGTGAAAGCGCCCTTGGCGTAGCCGAACAGCTCGCTTTCCAGCAGGTTTTCCGGGATAGCGGCGCAGTTTATGTTTATGAAAGGATGGTCTTTTCTCTGGCTGTATCTGTGGATGAGTTTTGACGCCACGTCTTTTCCTGTCCCGCTCTCACCCGTTATGAGGACGGGGGTATCTGTGGCGGAGATGATGGCTATGTTTTTCAGAACGTCTTTCATCTCTCCGGAAACGGCTATTACCGCTTCCGAGTTATACGGAACCTCTGACAATATCTCAAAGTTTTCGTTGTCGAAACAGTAAGCGGAGCTCGCGGAATATTTTTCTATTATCTCTATGAGCTGTTTCGTCTCTGCGGGTTTTGTGAGAAAATCCACAGCGCCCATCCGGATAGCGTCCAATATCAGCTCTGTGGAGCCGTGGGCGGTGAGCATCACCACGGGAATCTCTTTCGTCAGCTCTCTGATGCTCCTCAGAACATCCAGACCGTTTTCGTCTCCCAGCCTGTAGTCGAGAAAGATCAGGCTGAACTTCTCCGACTTTATCAATGAATAAGCGCCATCGAGATCCATAGCGGTAAATATTTCATAATATTTACCCAGTGAGCGTTTCAGCCCGTAACATACCGCTTCGTCATCATCTATTATCAGAATTTTATGCATTATCTATTCTGACAAAAAATCATTTCGTGAGCAATACATTCTTTTTCAGAGATGGGGAGATTAAACACACTCCCACATTGACAAAATGCAACAATATTTACAAAGAAGCATATTCTTTTTGACTATTAATTATATTCAGTGATACTATTTTTTGATATCAAATACTTTCATCCAGAGACGACCATGAGTTTTTTTAAAAATCTTTTTAATGTTATTTTTTTACCTTTTAAAATAATCTATCACGTTTTAATCACAATACTGCTTCTAGTTTATAGACCAATCAAAAATTATCTCAGCGGTTCTTTTATCATTCAAGTGTCAGTAATAGCGAGCATCATCACAATTGCATTATTCTTTACTGACAATATCAAACCTCTTATAAAACATACAGAAAGCAATACTGAACAAACTGAAAGAGATGATGCTGCTTATCTGGACAAAGGAAACCTGATAACCGGAAGATTCTGGGAAAGACCAAATTTATCTTATGAAATACCCAAAGATACTAATGATACAAATTATATTAACTTTGAAGGTGGAGATAAAATAGATGCCGAGTTAGCAAGCAAGAATGAGATTATTGATATCATTGAACTTATTACTTTTATCACAGATATCGGTGAATTATGGCCTTCAGATCTTGCGGGTTTAAAAATACATTGGAACGATAATCTCAAAGAAGACTTATTCAGAAAACACTACTTTTCTGATCCAGATGCATCAAAATATAATTTAGACTATTCCCCGATTTTTGCAGACTACAAAGACGGTTATTTCTATGGATACCATAACAATAAAAGGGATATCGCATATAGAATAGGTAACGGTCTCGAACCCGCAAAATGGTATATAAGAGCATATACATGTGACTACAGTTCAAGTTGTTCCCATAGCTATAATAATTTCTTAATTGTTCCCCCTGTTATCAAGACAGGGATTATCAGTCTTTTCAACCAGAATGTATTTATTTCTATTCTGAGAAAAAATAATATTAAATTTGATATATTATATTCTTACGACTATTCATCATCTGAAATACCAAGTGAAAACAGCTTGTATAGTTACTTTTCATCTCAGCTACTGGTCAAAATCAATTATTCTATCATCGAGGTACTAGAAATAGCTGGCGGCAATGCTGGATGGCATGAAGGAAGAATCAGAATATGGCCATTAGATGAATTCAGTAATAGTCCAGAATACACAAATAAGTTAATTTTACAGTTCATCGGTAAGAACATTGAAAAAATCATGGATATGAATGGTTAGACCAAAAACTGATTTTAACTATAAATCAGAAAAAAAGTCTCTGCTGTGCAGCTGTGCTGTTTGCCGCAGATGCAACAGGTGAACTGAAGAATGTGTTCAGGTTGTTGATGCCTGTTATTTGCATAGCATGACTCCGTCAGTGAAATTCTGCCTGATTCACCTATCGTCTACATGTGAAATATCTTAACGAAAACTGGGGATAAGTGTCGGCAAATAAAAAAACCACTAAGCGATTGATTCCAAAGAGATTTAAAATCGGAATGACAGGATTGAGGCAAACAAGTTCGCCATTCTGCACCAGGCAACAAAAAAAAGAGGCAACAGCCAAAGCTGATGCCATATGAAATTGATAAAAAGATCTTGATATGAAATGTTGAAGATATACTAGACTGCCTTTATGACAGGATTGAAGCCGAACTGCGTTCGCCTAATCCTGCAACCGGCAACAAAAAAAAAGAGGCAACAGCCAAAGCTGATGCCTCTTTTTATTAATCGGGATGACAGGATTTGAACCTGCGACCACACCCACCCCAAGGGTGTACGCTACCAGTCTGCGCTACATCCCGTTATCCTGTCTAACTACCTGTTTGACAGGAGAGTGTTATATACCAAAGCTGGTTACCCATGTCAAGAAAATTGTAAGAAAAATTAACATTGATTCATAAACCCCCGAAAATAGGGCTTTCTAGAAAAAATCTAATCTTTTAATGAAAGTCTGACATTGGCTTAACAAATATTTTACAACTCCATAGTAAACCTTACGCTATCAGTTATATTGATGAAAATCCAGACAGGAGGATTAAATGAAAAAGCTCACAACGCTTGTGCTGTCCATAATCGCACTCGCAGCATTCACATTCTCTGCCCACGCCAGAGACCAGATCAGAATTGTAGGTTCCTCTACAGTGTATCCTTTCGCATCTTATGTTGCTGAGGAATTCGGAGCCACAGGAAAATTTAAAACACCTATCATCGAGTCCACAGGTTCAGGCGGCGGTCACAAACTTTTCGCAGCCGGCACAGACCTCAACACTCCCGACATCACTAACTCTTCCAGAAGAATGAAAGACAGCGAATTCAACAAAAACATGGAAGTAGGAAACAAAGAAATAACAGAAGTTATCATCGGATATGATGGTATCGCTGTTGCGTTCAACAAAAAGAACCCCGATCTTAACCTTACAAGAAACGACCTGTTCCTTGCTGTTGCCGCTGAAGTACCCCAAGGTGGAAAACTTGTAGCTAACCCCTACAAATACTGGGACGAAGTTAACTCATCACTCCCCCACAAAAAAATCGTGATCTACGGACCTCCCACATCTTCCGGTACTAGAGACGCTTTCGAAGAGCTCGTAATGGAGCACGCTTCTAAGAGCTTCCCCGAGTACGGCAAAACAGCATACAAAAAAATCCGTCAGGACAACGGCTACATCCCCGCTGGCGAAAACGACAACCTTATAGTTCAGAAACTGGCTAAAGACGCTGACGCTATGGGCATCTTCGGCTACTCATACCTTGAAGAAAACGGCGACAGAATTAAAGGCGCTTCCATCGATGGCGTAACACCTATCCCCGTTAACATTTCTTCAGGCAAATACCCGATATCAAGATCACTTTTCTTCTATGTAAAACTCGGTCACATCGGCATGGTTCCCGGAATCCAGGAATATGTTGACCTTTTCCTTAACGAAAAAATGATCGGCGATAAAGGTCTTCTGAAAAAAATCGGTCTTATCCCCCTTCCCAAAGCAGAAAGAGATGCTATGCGCGCAAGATGGGCTAAACACCAGAACCTTACACTTAACGATCTCAAATAAGATAACTCGTGTCTATGGTCTGCCGTTTCGGCGGCAGACCTTTTTTTATAACTTGCTGTTTGGAGAATCAGATGCTTAAAGTTCTTTTATACTTTCTCATAGGCGTACTTCCCCTCTGCTACATGGCTTTCTACATCGGAAGAAACAAGGCCAGACAAGGCGAGGCCTCTCTGGGAGAAAGATACCACTCCAGACCGGGTCACTACGGCTGGTACGCTGTCATATGGATGGCGGTTCCCTCTATGGTGATCTCATTTGTTTTCACCCTTCTTGGTTCTTCCAAGATATTTGTCGTTCCCGCCGCAATGCGCATCTCTACCCTACTTATTCTGGCGGCTTTCGGTCTTTGGTTTGCTCTGAGACAGATCAATCCTTCACTCCGCGCCAGAAATTTTATCGAGCAAACAATCAAGGTGGCGCTCGTTACAGCGTCTCTTGTTTCTATAATAACCACGATAGGAATCGTGTTCTCAATTCTTTTCGAGGCTATGCACTTTTTCAGCAAGGTCTCCATATGGGATTTCATAACAGGCACCGAGTGGAGCCCGGACACAGCGTTTCTGGAAGGTGCCGGACGTGACGCTTCCGGAGCGTCACAGGCTCAGTTCGGTTCTCTCCCCATATTCTCAGGCACATTTATGATAACCCTGATAGCCCTCGCTGTTGCCGTTCCCGTTGGTCTGTTCTCGGCTATATTCATGTCGGAATACGCCAGCAACAAGGTACGGGGAATGGTTAAGCCCGTTCTGGAGATACTCGCCGGTATCCCCACGGTGGTATACGGCTTCTTCGCCGCTATCACAGTGAGCCCGCTCGTGGTGAACACCGCGGAAAGGTTAGGTTTTCAAGCTGATTACACCAACGCCCTCAGCCCCGGTCTGGTTATGGGCATTATGATAATTCCGTTCGTATCGTCTCTTTCGGATGACGTTATAAACGCTATACCCCAGAACATGCGTGAAGGATCTCTGGCGCTGGGAATGACCCGGTCAGAAACCATGAAGCACGTTCTGCTCCCCGCCGCCCTGCCCGGCATCATCTCCGCTGTTCTGCTGGCTCTTTCCAGAGCCATAGGCGAAACAATGATAGTGGTGATGGCAGCAGGTCTCCAGCCGAACCTCACATGGAACCCGCTGGAGGGCATGACAACAGTAACGGTAAGAATCGTTGACGCTCTGACAGGCGACCAGTCCTTCGACAGCCTTGAGACGCTCTCGGCTTTCGGTCTGGGTTTTGTTCTGCTTATAGTGACGCTGATTCTGAACATAGTTTCCAGCATCGTTATCAGAAAGTTCCGCAAACAATATGTATAATTAATCGGGAATAACAAATGGACAGAGAAAAAAGAAGACAGCAGAGAATAAGAAAAAGATACAGAGGCGAAACATTCTTCAGATCCTGCGCCCTGATGGCGATAGTGGTCGCCGCCTCGTTTCTGATATTCTTTCTCGTGGACATAGTCCGCACAGGCTACACCGCCTTTCAGCAGACAGAAATCAATGTTGACGTGGTCTACAATCAGGATACAGTGGATTTTCCCCAGACTGCCGTTCCCGATGAACTCTCAGATCTGGTCAGCCGAGGTTTTCTGCGTCTGATCCCCGGTCAGGTGGAGGAGAACCCCGATCTGATGGGAACCACACAGAATTTGTGGATTCTGGCAGAGGCTGAGGTGGATCAGTATTTCAAAGGCAAGCCGAACAAGCTGGACGAAGAAGAGATCGCTGTTGTGGAAAAACTGAGAGCTGAAGGCAAAATCAAAAAATTCTTCAACAAAGGATTTTTTACCAACGGCGACTCAAAGCTCCCCGAAATGGCGGGTCTGAAATCCGCTGTGGTGGGTACACTCTATGTACTGATGCTGACTATGCTGTTCTCCATCCCGGTGGGCGTCATGACAGCCATATATCTGGAGGAGTTCGCCGCCGACAACTGGGTGACCAGAATCATAGAGGTAAACATAAACAACCTCGCCGCCATCCCCTCGATCATCTTCGGTCTTCTGGGTCTGGCGATATTCATAAACATATTCGGAGTACCCAGATCATCTGCTCTCGCAGGCGGTCTGACACTCTCTCTGATGACACTTCCCGTCATCATCATAAGCACCAGAGCATCTCTGCGCTCCGTGCCCGACACCATACGTCAGGGCGCTCAGGGCGTGGGCGCTTCACCCTGGCAGGTGGTGTGGCATCACATACTGCCCCTCTCGCTGCCCGGAATAATGACAGGCTCAATCATCGGTCTGGCGCACGCCATGGGCGAAACAGCCCCCCTTCTGATAGTCGGTATGCTGGCATATATTCCCTCTGCCCCCACCAGCATCACAGAGGCGGCAACGGTTCTTCCGGCGCAGATATACACATGGTCTGCCGATTCACTTAGAGCCTATACAGAACGTACGGCTCTTGGTATTATAGTTCTGCTGAGCATACTTCTGATGCTGAATGCGGTTGCGGTTGTTCTCAGAAACAAGTATGAACGTAAATGGTAAGTAACACTCGGTTAATGAGCGGAGAAATAAATGGAAAATAAGTTTAAAATGAAATCTGAGGCGCTGAATTTCTACTATGGGGATTTTCATGCTCTCAGGGATATCAACCTGACCTTTCCCGAAAAGAAAGTTACAGCTCTGATAGGTCCTTCCGGATGCGGCAAGTCAACCTATCTGAGATGTTTCAATAGAATGAACGACCTGATAAAAGGCATTAAGGTTGTCGGCGGAATCTTTCTGGACGATCAGGAGATCCACGACCCCAAGCTCGATGTGGTGGAGCTCCGCAGACGGGTGGGAATGGTTTTTCAAAAACCCAACCCCTTCCCCAAGACCATCTATGAAAACATCGCCTATGCGCCCAGAATCCACGGTCTGGTCTCCAAAGGAAGCGAGATGGACGATCTGGTGGAAGAATCGCTGAAAAAAGCTGGTCTCTGGGACGAGGTAAAAGACAGGCTGAAATCTCAGGCGACAGCTCTTTCCGGCGGACAGCAGCAGAGACTCTGCATAGCCAGAGCGCTGGCTATGGAACCCGAAGTTCTGCTGATGGACGAACCCGCTTCCGCTCTGGACCCTATCGCCACACAGAAGATAGAGGAGCTGATATACGAGCTGAAGGAACGCCTCACCGTTATCATCGTTACCCACAACATGCAGCAGGCGGCGAGAGTGTCCGACTACACAGCTTTCTTCTACATGGGAGAGCTGATAGAAGTGGGCGACACCAGCACCATTTTCACCAACCCTTCCGTTAAAAAGACTGAGGATTACATTACCGGACGTTTCGGCTGATCCTTATTTTTTTATGATATCAGGGGGCGGTTCAACCGCCCTTTTTTATTTGTCACATCACTGTCAAATTCTTGCAAACTATTCTTATTATTTACTAATTTTACCATTTATTATTTGACTGACACACCCTCAGATTTTACAATCCAGCATAAACAAAACTCATTAATAATATTTAGGGGCGTGTTATGCGGTTAGTCCAGATTTTTAAAAACATGCGGATCAAGACAAAAACACTTCTTCTTTTTGCGGCGTGTCTCATCATGAGTCTCTCTGTGACGGGTTACTTCGTCATCAGAAACATCGAGACCTATTTTTCCAAGCAGGTGGAAACACTCCTGACGGCTCAGGCAAACTCTTTCAGGGACAGGCTGTCCGGATTCAACGAGCTGTCCAAAAAACTCGCCGACTCCAACAAAGACGATATCAAAATGATCCTCAGCAACGAGCTGAACTCAATCAACGATACAGCGGAGAGGATATACAGCGCCTACACGATAGCAGGAGAGAGCGGAGAGGCGATCAAATTCAGAATAATGGATGTAGCGGATAAAAAGAAAATAGGAAAGAGCGGGTTCGCCTTTGCTCTGGATACAGACAGCTTCTTTTCCGTTATGCCTGATTACGCGCTGAAAGACGAGGGATCGCTCTTTCAAAAACTGAATAATAAAAGCGAGCTGTCGGTCATAGAATCAAAACGGGGCGACAAACTCTACACCATGTGCGGTTTCAGCGAAAAATATCAGTGGCTTCTGTGCGCCGCCATGCCGGAGAAAGAGGCGTCCGCCGGGTCGATATACATAGACAACTACGCAGAGCAGTCGTTCGCCGATTTCATACATAACACCACTCTGGCAAAAACCGGCTATTACTATGCCATAGACATGACCGGAAAGGTTCTTCTGCACCACGACAAAGAGACGGAAGGACGGGACCTGTCCGGCGAACCGTTCATACAGACCATGCTGAAGAATAAGAACGGCACCATGACATATACATGGAACGGCAGGACAAAGCTGATAAGCTATGCCTACATAGAGCCTCTGAACTGTATTCTGGCGGGCGGAGCGAGCAAGCAGGAGCTGGCGGGCAATTTCTTTACCAAGATAATATTCCGGTTCACCATGACGGCGGCGCTGATGCTGGTGATAGCATCGCTTCTGATGAACACCCTGTTTAAAAACAACATAGTAAAACCTCTGAACAAACTCGGCGCTTTCATGGAAAAAATATCCACTGGCGACCTGTCGGTCAGATGCGAGATAAACAGAAAAGACGAAGTCGGCTCCATGGGCGAGCTGATAAACGGCATGATAGAAAGATTCGGCTCAGCCATGAAAGACGTAAAACACGCCTCAGACGATGTCAGCTCCCACTCCATAAGCCTCACAGACGCCAGCGCCCAGCTATCGGAAGCCATTAAGTCACAGTCGGAGAGAACGGCTGACGTGGAACTGGCGGTTCGTGAGATATTAAAATCATTCGAGAGCATCTCCGGAAATATAGAGAATGTCAGCTCGGAAATCATGAGCATCAGACAGAGCGCCTCAGACGGTCAGTCAACGCTGGAATCAACAGTGAAAGGCATCAACACGCTCACATCTACGGTCATGAACACTGCGGAGAATATAAACAGCCTCGGAAGCTCGTCAGAGCACATCACAGAAATTCTGAAAGTAATCACGGACATAGCCGAGCAGACCAACCTGCTGGCGCTGAACGCCGCCATAGAAGCCGCCAGAGCCGGAGAACACGGCAGAGGATTCGCCGTGGTGGCGGACGAGGTGCGGAAACTGGCGGAGCGGACACGCACAGCCACGGAAGAGATATCCACCATGACGGAAAACATCCGCAAGCAGGTGCAGGTATCTGTGAACGACATAGCCTCCGGTGCGAAACTGGCGCAGGAGGGCGAACAGATGGTTTACGGGCTGAAGACAGCTCTGGACAGCATCATCACAGGCGTAATCGGCGTATCAGACAGCATACAGTCCGTGTCGGCGGCGATGGAACAGCAGAACCAGTCCAGCAGGCAGATATCCGAGAACTCAGCCACCATAGCGTCATATTCCAAGACCAACTCAGAGATAGCTTTTTCCAACAAAGAACAGGCGATGCTCCTTTCCAAACTTTCCGAAAAACTAAACGGATCGGTGAAAAGATTCATATTGAAGAACTGACCTCATTGGTGTAGTGTTCTCTTTCCCTCAAAAAAAAAGGACACTGCACCATGAACCTGAAACTCAGAGAATATTTAGCCGACACATCGCTGATCACCATATCGCTGATATGGGGAAGCACATTTATAATCGTTAAAAAGACAGTCGAGCTTTTTGAGCCCATCACTTTTGTGGGGCTCAGATTCACCCTGGCGTTTCTCATCATGCTGCCCTTCTGCTGGTCCAGAAGAAAGTATTTTAACACAAGGCTGCTGAAGGACGGTCTGATAATAGGCGTTTCGCTCTTTATCGTTTTCACCTTTCAGACTCTGGCGCTTAAATACAGCCCCGCTTCGGAGGTGGGTTTTCTCACCGGTCTCTATGTTCTTTTTGTGCCTGTTCTGTCCGCTGTCTTTCTGAAGAAATATCCCCATATCTTTTCGTGGATAGGCGTTATCTTCTCCGCTATGGGTATGATGATGATAACCATGACAGACAGCCTGAGTCTCTCCCTGGGGCAGACTTTTGCCATTCTGAACGCTTTTTTCATAGGCATACAGATAATCCTGACGGACACATATTCCAGAAAACACGATGTGATACTGCTCACAGCCATAGAGATAGGCACAGTGGCGGTATTCTCCATGATATATTCAGTTCTGTTCGAAAACCCGGACTATTCACAGCTTAAGCACAGCTATGTCTTTTACTCGCTGATGTTTAACGCCGTGATAGCCACCGTCTTCTGTTTTTTCATCCAGATGGCTATGCAGAAGCACACCACACCGACAAAAGCCGCTATCATGTTCACCATAGAACCAATATCGTCAGCGTTTTTCAGCTTTTTCATCGGAAGCGAAATCATGCTGTTTAAACAATACGCCGGGGCGGCAATGATAGTCGCCGCCATCATCTTAGCGGAAGCCGGAACCTATCTCCGCCTTTCAAAAAAATAAAGGATCAGTTGAAAATGGCGCTGATATACTTTAAATTTGAAATATGAGATTCCAAAAATTTAACAATATCATAGACAAAACCAACAACTATATCTTCAGAAAAGCGTTTATCATATTCGCCATCACCGGGCTGATAACAACGCCGGTAATCTCATATCTTTTTCTGCACAAACCCGAAAGCATGCTGGAATCCTATTACAGCGCCGAGGCGTCATCTATCAGATACAGCTCCGAGGTGATATCCGACAGAGTGGCTAAGGTGACCGAAGACACACGGTTTCTGGCGGGCATGCTGGAGCTCGGCGACTATATCAAACAGGGCGACAAACGCTCTATGGACAATTTCAAAAGCAACCTGATCAACTTCGCCTCCCTGTCGAAAAACTACGACCAGCTGAGATATCTGGACTCCACAGGACAGGAGCTGGTACGCATAAATTATAAATCCGGCATACCGTACATCGTCTCTCAGGATGATCTTCAGAACAAATCAAAAAGATATTATTTCACAGGCGCCATTAGCATGGACAGAAACGATGTCTACATATCGCCCATAGACCTGAATATGGAGAACGGAGTTCTGGAGATGCCGTTTAAGCCTATGATGCGGTTCGCCGCTCAGGTGCGTGACAGTCATTATGATATCAAAGGCGTGTTCGTAATTAACTATTCCGTAAACGAAATGTTCTCACGTCTGAAACAGCTCTCCACAGGGTCTCCCGGAAACATCATGCTGCTGAACGGAGACGGGTACTGGCTTCTGAGCAACGTGGAGGACGACCAGTGGGGTTTCATGCTCTCTGAGAGGGATTCCAGACTGTTTCCCAACGATTATCTGAACGAGTGGGAAAAGATGAAGGAAGCGGACTGCGGACAGTTTCTGACAGACAAAGGACTCTTCACCTATCAAAGACTCTATATCCTGAAAAACGGGTCTGTATCAACATCACTGTCCAATGACAATAAACTGATATATCACTACAGTATTGTGGTGTTAAAGCATATCCCCACAGCCGTCATGGACAAGATACAGAAAGCGAAAATAATCAGCACGCTGGAGATCATCAGCGTTATATTCATCCTCTCATGCATCCCCGCCTGGTTTATAGCCAGACTGTATACCCGGAAAAAACTGAACAGGGAAATAATAGATATCAGCTCCAAGTATGACGCGCTGACAAAACTTCCCAACTCAGCCTCATTTCAGTCTGCCATGCCGGAGGCTATCAAAAACGCTGAGAAATACCGCCACGCTTTCGCCGTCATGATTATCAGCATGGATAACTACAGCCACATAGTAGATACGTTCGGCAAAAAAGCCGGGGACAATCTGGTGATATCGCTCACAGACCGCATCGGCGAAAAACTGAACGAAAGAACCTACATGGCGAGGATAAAAGAAGACACCTTCGCTGTCATCGTCCACGACATAAAATCATCCGGAAACGCTGAACAGACCGCCGCCGCTATTATACAGACAGCAGAAGTCACCAACGCCGTGTATGGAAAAGAATCAAAAACATCTCTCAGTATCGGCATCAGCATTTATCCCGAGAGCGGATACGAAAGCTCAGAACTGACAGCAAAAGCCGAAAAAGCCGTGATCTCGGCAAAACAGTCCGGAAGCAACTCCTACCGCATATTCCAGCCCTGACAGTCATATCTGAAATCCTGAAAAACACCCTGCGTTTTTTTAGTTTTTGAATTTTTCACGTTTTTTCACGCCTTTTCACAAGTCATATTTTGAGATTATCGCCATATTTCCATATTTTTTACCCTTCAATACCCACATATCACACCATTAGAGGCAATTTTTTATACATATTATCATGTTATCTGAAATCATATTCTATATCTGCATATTGTTTACATATAATATATTTATTACATTATATCAATATGTTATATAACATTATTCCTATTCTACACCTCTCTGAACACGTCTTTACTCCCAATACACAGGCAATTTTTTAGGTGATTTTTATATTTTCTCAGAATTATTTTATTTTTCCGCAATTTTTTTATTGACTTGCGCTAAACTTGGTAATAAATAGCTATGACTAAATAGTCAGCAGTGACCATAAAGTCACAAACAGCGGGAGACAAATAAATGGGTGTCGCCTCTATGACAGCTCACAAAAAGAGCAGAACCGAGCTCCGGTCGGAAGCAACCAGACAGTCGCTGATGACAGCGGCCAAAGAGGTGTTCGCTGAAAGCGGGCTGGATATCTCCACCATAGATGACATCACAGCCAGAGCCAACGTGGGCAAGGGAACTTTTTATCTGCACTTCGCCAATAAGAGCGAGCTGATAAATGTTCTGATAACAGCCTCCATGTCTGAGCTGTGCGCCGCTCTGGACAAGGCATGCAAAAACCAGAACGATCTCGATTCTCTTCTGGACAGCCTTATCCGCGCGCATCTGAAGTTTTTCTCCGAACGCAGGAGCGACTTTATACTGTTTTTTCAGGGCAGATCAGACCTGACTATCAAACACAGCTATGAGGGGATAGACGAACCCATCCTCAGCTATCTGGAACATGTGGCGGAGCTGATAGACAATGTTGTCAAATATCACCTGCCCCAGAGCTCGCTCACCAGAATAGCGTGCGCCGTTGCCGGATTTTTGTCCGGATATTTCTCTTTTGCCGTCATCTCCAACGATGAGGCAAATCTGGAAGAGATGCTGAACCCTGTGAGAAAGGCGCTGGTGGCGTCTCTGTCACGTTTTATAAAGGAAGCCGTGCCTGCTGACGCAGGCAGCATATAGAGCCCGAACATACAACACGAGGTGCAATGATGACAAACGCATCAGCAGTATCAACACCGTCCAAATGGACACAATTAGTCGAAGAGGCTAAAGAACGCAAAGTCTGGGGTATTGCGTCCAGCTTTGATATATACAACTGCAATCCGGAAACAATACGAAGCGCTGATGCCATCCGTCAGTTCGTCATCGAGCTCTGCGATCTCATAGAGATGAAGAGATTCGGCGAAACAGTCGTTGTTCACTTCGGCGAGGACGAAAAAGTTGAGGGGTTCTCCATGACACAGCTCATAGAGACATCTCTGATATCCGCCCACTTCGCTAACCTGACAAACGCTACATATCTGGACGTTTTCAGCTGCAAACCCTATGACCCCGCTCTGGTGGAGGAATTCGCCGTAAAATTTTTCGGCGGCACCCACTGCAAGACAAACGTGAACCTCAGGCACTGAGAAAGTGAACAAAATATACGCCGTCACAGAATATGACAAATGTATGGCTCTGTGGAAAGAGCTCATCCCAGTGGAGGTCATCACCGACATATGGGAAGTGAGAGACTGTTTCCACAGAACATTCAGCAGAGAGCTGTTCTTTGTCGTTTCTGAAAGAGACGGCATCATCAACGGTTTTCTGCCGCTGTGCTACATCAGCGAAAGCTCATCTTTCGGATATTTTCCGGGTGAATCATGGCACGGCAAAACATGGCTGGAGCAGAACAGGCTGGTAACAGACAGCGAAGAGACTCTGAACGACATACTGAGCTATGTTCGCTCAGACGGCAGGGGCACGTTTCACCTGCGCTATCTTAACGCAAGCGAAAAGCTGACATTGGAAGAGGACGAGACAGGATATCTGTTCACGCCTCCGGCTTACGGTTTCTGCATGGATGAATACTACAAAACATTCAGCGGAAAAACAGCGAAAAAGATAAAGAAAGAGGTCGCCTCCTTCGATGAGCGAGCCATAGAGACAGTCATAGACCGCTATGAGGACTTTGAGGTTCTGGCGGACATGAACGTGTCACGCTTCGGTCACGACTCATATTTCTCTGATGAACGCTTCAGAGGCGGTTTCCGCAATATGATGCTCTGGCTGAAAGAGAACGGCATGCTCCGAATGACATCCGTCATGATAGACGGGCGCCACGCCGCCATAGACATGGGCAGTATATTCAAAAACACCTATACACTGCTGGCTGGAGGCACATCCGCCGACTATCCGGGAGTGGCGAAATATATAAACACTATGCACATGAGATATTCATGCGAACAGCGTTTTTCACAGGCTGACTTCCTCTGCGGCAACTTTTCGTGGAAAACGATGTTTCATCTTGAACCCAGACCTCTTTTCAAGGTATCTAATACTGATGAGTCCGTTTTTGAAAAAATAGCCGAGACGGTCAGCGGAGTATGTTTTGCCTGATAAGAGAGTGGTCGTGGTGGGTTCCACGGCCGATTACAACGAGATAATCCACAAACAGCTCGGAGACAGAGTGCTGTTTCTGACGGATATACACGAAAGCCTGCAATGGGACGGCTATAAGCCGCCCCTGAAGGACGAATGTCTCACGGATCTCACAGACACTGAGCTGTCGCTGAGAAACCTGAAAGACCATATGACCCTGCACAAGATAAAAATCTCCGGCGTTGCCTGCTTCGACTGCGAATCCCTGCCCATGGCTTCCGCCGTGGCGGACGCTCTCTGCCTCCCCTTCCCTTCATCCGCCAGCATAGACCTCTGCCGGTCGAAATCAAAATCACATAAGATATGGGAAGACACAGGCGTTCTCTGCCCCAGAACCAGAACAGCGTCATCGCTGTCCGACATAGACGCCGCCCTGAGCGGAACAGGTTTCCCCGCTGTGCTGAAACCCGCAACAGGAAGCGGAAGCGAGCTGGTTTTTCTGGTGAACAGCGCAGATGAGGCACAGGAGAAATTCCGCTTCATAGAAGAAAAACTGGCTATGCACCACAACACCAGAATGTACGGCACCACCGACTGCACTCTGGAAGAATATATAGACGGCACGGAATACAGCTGCGACTGGATTCTGAAAGACGGACAGGCGGAGACAATCCGCTTTTCCCGCAAAATACACGATCACTCGCTCTCATTCGGAACAACATCGGCGTATGTAGTTCCAGGCGAACGAGACACGGAGCTGAACACGGACGATGTGAAGACAGCTCTGATAAAAGGCGCTCAGGCGCTGGGATTCTCCGACATGATAGCCATGACAGATATGATGGTGAAGGACGGCAGAATATATCTGCTGGAGATGACCCCCAGAATCGGGGGCGACTGCCTGCCCTGGCTGATAGAGGAATCTTCCGGTCTGAACATGTTCCGGCTGGCTGTGAACCACGCTGTCAGAAAAATGCCCAACATCCCCGCCGCCGATAAATGGACGGTGAAATGCGCCGTGAGGATAATAGCCGACCGGAGCGGAATATTCGACCATGTGGAGATAGACGAGGACAGCAGGATAACAAAAACACTGATAGACAGAAAATCCGGACACGAAATAATCCTTCCTCCGGAAAACTATGACTCCAGAATTCTGGGATTCGTCATATTCACTCCGGACTCATCAGACACACTGAAAAATCAGGCGGAGAGCGTCAGACGCTCCGTCAGGATAATATATCAGAATGATTTACGCTAACTATCTGGACTCTCTGAAAGAAATTCTGGGCAAAACAACCCCGAGACTGCCCGATGAGCACATTGAA
The DNA here is from genome assembly GCA_050251875.1 of Deferribacterales bacterium. GTDB lineage: Bacteria > Chrysiogenota > Deferribacteres > Deferribacterales > Geovibrionaceae > Seleniivibrio. The sequence continues at coordinate 54,102 of JBFWMA010000007.1, forward strand.
AACACGGTGGATTATATCCACTCCATCTCCGGCACGCTGAAGCTGGCAAAGGAAAAATTCGGATCGCCGCTCTATATCATAGACGAACAGGGGCTTCTTTCACACGCCGAACGCTTTATGTCCGCTTTCAGCGAATGTTTCGAAAGATTTCAGCCGTTCTTCGCCATGAAGAGCAACAATCACTCGTATATAATCAAAACCCTGTCCGAAAACGGATACGGAATAGACGTGTCCAGCGGTGCGGAGCTGACAACAGCCCTGAAAGCGGGGGCTGACAGAATAGTTTTCAGCGGACCCGGAAAAACACAGAAAGAGCTGGCTCTGGCTGTAAAACACTCAGAAAAAGTTACCGTGCTGATGGACAGCCTGAACGAGCTGGAAAAGCTGAGCGCCGAGGCGGACAGGCAGAACAGGACAGTAAGAGCCGGGGTGCGCATCACGACACAGAATAATCCTCTCTGGCGCAAGTTCGGCATAGCTGCCGACTCCTTGCCTGTTTTCATGGATAAAGCCGCTGAGAAGCGCAATATAGACTTCTGCGGGCTTCAGTTTCACTCCAGCTGGAATCTGACTCCGGACAACCATGTCAGACTGATAGAGACCATCGGTCACGCCATATCCGGACTGAGCGCCGGACAGCGTGAAAAAATAAAATTTCTGGACATGGGCGGAGGCTACTGGGTGGAAGACGGCGAATGGATGCTGGCGGACACCGCTCAGGAGATAAAAGTAGCCAAGCACCTGACAGATATAACAACCGATCCGCTGGATCACAGATATCTCCCCGCCACGGATATCAGAACATATGCCAGGGCTCTCTCTGAGGCTTTCAACAAACACATCCGCCCGCTGACCGACTGCGATGTATACGCTGAGCCGGGAAGATTCGTGGCGCACCACAGCATGCACCTGCTGCTCAGCGTGGAAGATATCAAAGAACCGGACATCGCCATTACAGACGGCGCCACAAACATTCTGGGCTGGGAAAGATATGAGATGGATTATTTTCCGGTGGTGAACATCACCAGCCGGTCAAAAACAGAAAAACCGATGATGGTGCTCGGCTCGCTCTGCACACCGCACGATGTGTGGGGGGCGGCGTATCACGGCGAAAGCATGAACATAGGCGACACGCTGATAATTCCTTATCAGGGCGCGTATACCTACTGTCTCCGTCAGAATTTTATCAAAGACATTCCCGAAAGTGTCGTTTTCAGAGGATCTGAACTCTTCAAGGCATAAAAAAACCGCACCCATAAAATGAGTGCGGTTGAAATAGGCACGGACGGTTTCGAACCGTCGACCCTTGCCACGTCAAGGCAATGCTCTCCCACTGAGCTACGCGCCTTCGGAGTACAGATAATACATATTCGACTGACCTTTTTCAAGATTTTTTTTCAAAGGGCTCAATTTTATATTACAAAATCGCCGGACACATAATATATTAAACATATGAGCAAAATACGCAACGGCGCTTTCCGCCGCAACACCGAAAAATATGACGAGTGGTTCGAAAGAAATCTCTATGCCTACGAGTCTGAACTGCTCCTTCTGCAAAGCCTGAAAATGCACGGCAGGATGATAGAGATCGGTGTGGGTACAGGAAAATTCGCCTTCCCTCTGGGGATCAAGCTGGGTGTGGAACCCACGGAGCAGATGTATAGAAAAGCTGTGGAACTGGGCATAGACACGATATGCGCCGTGGCGGAAGATCTGCCTCTGAGATCAGATATTTTTGACTGGGTTCTGATGGTTACCACCATATGTTTTGTGAACGACCCGCAGAAGGCATGTGACGAAATATTCCGTATCTTGAAAAAAGGCGGACACATAGCGGTTGCCTTCGTGGATAAAGACACCGATCTGGGCGCAAAATATCTGGCGAAAAAATCTGAAAGCGTTTTTTATCAGGAGGCGGAGTTCTACAGCACGGAAGATATCATCCGCATAATGAAAAAGGCCGGATTCACAGATATAAAAACATATCAGACGCTGATTGACAGCTCTCTGAGCTATGCCGAACAGCCGTCAGAAGGTCACGGCAAGGGCGGTTTCGCCGCTGTGACTGGGATGAAACCCTAGCCCCAGCTCAGCTTTCCTCCGTTGAACCCTATAACAGCCAGCACAGGCACATTCAGAAAAATCATAGCGTGATAAAACAGAGAAGCCATACCCTGCCCCGTACCTATCTCCGGAGACATCAGACGCATGATGACCTCCAGCAGACACATAAAGAACAGTATGATGGAGAAGGCAATCTTCATGCCGAATATTTTGTTCATAGTCAGCTCATAGTTAACCCACCAGCTGACGAATCCGGAGCCGATAGTAGGGATGAGAAACAGCACGGAAGCCGCCAGAGAATAGAATCCGGCAGACTCGAAGGAGTCTTTTCCGGTGGCGAGAAATATTATCTGCATGATAACGGTGAAGTTGATGAGCCCCATAGGAAAATGTATGAACATAGGGTGCGGGTGAAAAAGTCTGTATAGTTTTCTGACGGTATCTTTAAATGTTTTTTCCTGTTTTTCGGCGGTCTTTTTGACAGCCTCCAGAGTGCCTACCTGAGAAAAACGCTCCAGAACCTCCGGACCGTGCGGAGCGGATTTCAGCGCCTCGGAGAGATCCATTCCGGCGAAGTGTTTGTTAACGTGTTTGCCGTTTTTCCAGAGTCTGCTGTCGGTTACATCATAAACCTTTCCCTCGTTGGAAACATAGCTCTTTCTCCCCTCTTTTCCGTCAAAAGTTTGCAGTTCCTCTTTTTTCACTTTGCACTCCGAAAAAAAATTGTTTATTATCTGAATTTAGTATACATAGCGCCGATTTTCAAGGCTAGTTGTATCTTAAATTTATTTAAACACGGCAGTAACATTTATGAATAAATTACACGTTTTCCTGATAATGCTTATAGTCTTCATGTATTCCTGCTCCACAGCGACCCAGAACTTTACAGACTCCCCCGTCACAAACGAGATAAATCCTCAGAAAAGAAAGCTGAAATCCATGCAGTACACCATCCAGGCGGGAGCGTTCGGCAATATATCAAACGCCGTCCGGCTGGAAAAAAAGCTGGACAGAAGCGGACTGGAAGCCTACTACTTTCTGGATGTCGACAACCTGTACAAAGTCAGGTTCGGAAACTTTCAGTCGAGAGCCGCCGCCACAGCCGCCGCTAAAAAGATGCAGGACAGAGGATATATAGACGTATACTACGTTGTCGCGCCCGAAGAATATGAGGCGGCAAAGCCGGAATATCTCACAGACATCACTGGGCTCAGAGCGGCAATAGTTGAAACAGCGAGAAGATATCTGGGCGTGCCCTATGAATGGGGCGGAACAAACGACTCAGGATTCGACTGCAGCGGTCTCACCATGGCAGTCTACAGGCTGAACGGACTCGACCTGCCCAGAGTATCATACGAACAGTTCAAAGAGGGCACATATGTCAGCAAAGAGGAACTGCGCCCGGGCGACCTCGTGTTCTTCGACACCAGAAGGCTGGGCAGAGTATCCCACGTCGGCATATATATAGGAAATGATATGTTTATCCACGCCCCCAGAACAGGGCAGAAAGTGAAGGTGGAGAGCCTTTCGCTGGATTATTTCGTCAGATCATACAGAGGAGCCAGAAGCTACTTCTAGGCAAGAAATCTCGAAAATATCTCTATCCACACCGGAATAGTGATAAGACTGACCGCCGTGGTCGTCAGTATCGTCTGAACGGCTGTCTCCAGATCGCCGCCGAAATATTTTATAATGGCGATAGTCAGCATCCCCGCCGGCATAGACGCCTGAACCGCCGTTATCATCTTAAGATCGTATGACACAGGCAGAAACTTCACCGTCAGAACCATTATCACGGGAATCACAAACATCCTCAGAATGACAGCTCCCACGGATATTCTGAAACCGCCCTTCTTCATCAGAGCGCCCGCTGACTCAGCCAGAGCGGCACCGCTGATAAAAATACCTATCGGTATGGACACAAGAGCTATCGGGTGCATCACGCCGTAAACCCACGAAGGCAGAGCGTCTCCGCCTATGAAAAAATTAACCGCCAGAGATATTATAACGGAGAGCAGAGGAGGATTTTTCAGCACACGGGTAAAATTCTTATAAGAAAACCCGGTCATAAGCCCCACTCCCACAGACCAGTAGGCAAGATCGATGCCGATGTTATGCACCAGAAGAAGCCCCACCGTCTCCTTGCCGAAGGTGAACTCAGTGATGGGGATGGAAAGAAAGCCGTAATTGTATATTCCCACGGTAAATGCGAATGACGCCTTGGCGTCTCTGTTCTTTGCTCCGAAATACCCCGCCAGATACCACGACACGGCGAAACCTATGACTATGCCGTAAAACCCCACGACAGGAGCCGATATCACGTTAGAAATATCCGCCAGAGCCTTGTTGCCCACAACATAGTTGAAAATCATCACCGGCATGAAGAAATTGATGAGAGCTTTCAGCATCAGCTTTTCTGGTTTTCCCCGTGTGATGCCGAACCTGTTGAAAGCGCCGCCTACAAAGGCAGCTGACATGTATGGAAATAATATTTTGAAAATACCCAGATAGGTCATGAAATGATCGTCAGAAAATAAGTCCGGAGGTTTTTCCGGCATCGAGTTTTTTATAAAGATCTTCGGGGTCTGTCTCGCCCATGGCGTTCACCAGACTGTCCACAATCTCGGACGCCTGAAACTCCGTGAGATACCCGTTTTTCAGCTTGCTGGTTTTTTCGAGGTTTTCCAGCCTGATCTCTGTTTCGGCGTTCAGAGCGCTGTTGGAAGCCAGCTTGGCAGACACCTGTCTGATGGCTCTGTCCAGCTGAGCCTGAGCGCCGCCGGATTCCAGATTTATAACATCCAGCCCCAGCTCCTTGCTGTCGGCATCGCCTATCACTTTCGATCCGAGAAACTGCTCCTTAGACGCCATAGTGTCGATGGATGTGAGCACCTGCTCGGCGTTGGCTACTATTGTGTCCTGTTCCGCCAGACTTCTGTCTTTGGCGCTGTCATATTCGACAGCCATTTTTTTGAGCTGCTGGAGCTTTACACTGACAGCCTTCAGAGCGTCCGCTCTGGACTGCACATAGCTCAGATTGCTCTGGGAGTCTCTGGCTTTCAGATATATGGAGTTGTATTTTTTCGCTGTGGATACTTTCTGTGACGAAGATGATTCGGACGCAGTCTCAGTCTCCGAGGATGAAACGGCTGTGGTTTCTGTCCGGTTCCTGATCTGATTGTCGATCTTCGTGATACCCGCGGGGGTTATCTTCTCTATCATCTTGTCACCTAATACTGCGCATTCAGAATGAATGTTTTTGTAAACTTATACTCCGCTGACGGCTTTGCGGCGTATGCTTTATCCGTAACAGTCACCCTGAACCTGTACTGCTGACTGTCATAGGATGAGCTGTTTCCGCTGAGCCTCAGAAAAGCGCCCTGACCCACCGTTACTCCGTCAGTGGTAAGAGATGACTCCGACCCGGCGGAGTTTACCACTTTGAACCCGAAACTGCCGTTAGAGGTTATCTTCGGGTCTCCGGTTATCTCTTCCACAGACCAGTTATATTCAGCCTGAGCGTTAGCCGTGTTATCCGAGGCTATCGGAATGCCGCCTTCTATATAAAAGTTAAACACATAGCCGGAATCAGTGGAAGCCGCCGGCATAGTCTGGCTCAGATATTTATACTGTTCAGGGTCGCACCCGGAGCCTGTTCTCAGCTCGTTCAGCGTAACCCAGTCAACCACATCGTCATATTTTTCCGCACGGTTCATATCTGTGGTGTAGTCGTCTTTCGCGTCCGATCCCTGGGGATAGACCCGGATAACGTTCGCTCCTGATTTAACAACAGTGTTCACGCCCGTCTGAATATTTTTGTTTTCAGACCCGCTGATAACAGCATAGGCGATATTTTTTACCGCTGTTCTGTCCGTGTCGCTGTCGGCGCAGGTGGCGTTTTTACATACCCACACCTCTGTATTAGTATAATATGATCCGCAAACGGTATTCACAACATTATTATACACGTCAGAGCCGGCGTTCCACCACCCGATCGACTTATCCAGTATGGGGTCGGCGTAATAATGCACCTGCTTGCCGTATCCGTCTGTGGGATATGTCACACTGCTCAGAAAAAGTGTTTTCGTGGGGAGCTCCCTGCTGGATGAAACATAGCTGTATATGGCGTTTTTGTCGGATTCCACCATTCTTCTTGTTTTTTCCGCTCCGCCTTTGTTTACAAAAAGCACCAGTATGGATGAAGCGGCGGACATTATCAGCCCGAATATAACCAGAACTATGGCCATCTCTACAAGAGAAAATCCTTTCACGTTATCTTTCATTGTTCCATTATAATCTATTTTTAGCTTAAAAAAAAGGATGACTTGATGTATAGTCATTCATAAACACGGTGAAATATGAATAAAAAAGGCTTTACCCTTATAGAAGTTATCATTGTTCTGTTTATTGTCGGTTTTTTAACCGCCGCCTCTATCAAAGCGATCCAGACCACTGTGAGCTCTTCCAAAATCAGCTCGTCCACAGACAAAGTCTCCGCTCTGGTCAGAGAGGTGGGGGAATATTCCGCCAGAGCCAAAAGGCTTCCGAATACCTCAGCCAACTTTCAGATAACAACAGGAAACGAAATATATTCCGCAGTAACATCCCGGACTGATTCCTTCGGAAAACCGATGCTCTATATTCCGGATAATGATCTGACCGAAGTGGACGAAAACGGACGCCCGAAAGATATATGCGCCATTAACTCCACAACCATGTCGGTTCAGATATGTTCATCATCCGCATGCACCACGCCGGACAAAACAATTTCAAACGTGGCGTTCGCCGCCGTCAGCGGCGGAAGCAACCAGAACGTGCAGATAACATATGACACCAATTCCCGCACTCTGAAAACATATCTGGACACCATATCCGTGGACGGATACACCGCAGATCAATCGAAGACGGAAACCTATGACGATATTGCAAAATGGATGACTCTGGACGAGCTGAAAAAAGCCGCCGGATGCGATGGAGCGGCTCTTGAGATCATACAGAAGGATGTTCCGCCTCTGGCTCACAGAAACGACTACAGCTATACACTGACGCTGAAGGGCGGTGTCGGACCATATCAATGGTGCGCGGAATCAGACAGCTCAGACGTTAGATCTCTTTTGAACTACAAAATCTCCGGCGGATCCAACAAAAGCCTGAACAGCATCTCCGCATGCGGAGAGAGCGACTATGTGACCGGAGATTCCCTGATAATCAACACTTCCTCAGCACCCGTAATCAGCGATGACGCTCCGGCATCCGCAAAAGTGAAAGTATATGTGAAAGACTCGAACGGAGTAAAAGCGGAGAAGCAGTATTCGCTTTCTATCCTGAAATCATATAATCTGGCGCTGGCGGCTAAAGACGCCTCATCCGGAGGGAACGCCGACAGAGAGATCGAGGGATTCAGTCAGTTCCATTCCTTTGTAAAGGATTATCCGGAGTTCAAAAGCGTTATAGACATGACAGACGACAAAATCGCTTTTCATAAATCGCCGCTGGTGCTTCTCAGCCATAAATACGGATGCACCGGGCTCTGCTGGATGACATCCGTATCAGCCTTTTTTTCGTGCAACATCCCCACGGCAGATACGAACAGATGCCTTTCCTTCACCAAAGGAAAGCTGGCAGCATTCTTCAAGCTCACTCCGAAATTCGAAGACCTTTTTGCCATGCCATACGGCTTTACTTTCACCATCATAAAGAGCTACAGATATTCCGGAGACACCATGGTGTCCACTCTGAACGATGTCGGCGCCGGATTCGAGGGGCTGGGATATTCTGACTATGAGGTATCAGGCATACTTGGTCTGTTCAACGACTCGGCTTCCCTTTACGGCGATAACTTCGCCCTGGAATTCGACATGCCGTTCAATTACGGTCTGCTGTATCCCAACGCCAAATCCGACCCGTCAGACACATCGCACATGGCGCTGGTCTCTCACAAAAACGGGTCTTCCTACAATACCCATAACTCGCTTTACAATGACTCATGCACAAAAAACACGAACACAAACGGATGCTATAAAAGCACCGGAGAATATACCGGTTCAGGATTCAACAGAACAGAAGTGCCTGTCATTATAGAAAAAACGCCTTTCTATGTGCGGATGGAGGCTGTCTCCGGATGCAACGCCTCAGGAACGGTATGTGACGGCACAACAACGATAGCGACAGACCCCCACGACTATGTCTGCGCATACGCCTGGCAGATAGACGAGGACGACTACAACGGATATACCGCCGATGCCTCCGGGGTTAAAAAGATAAACGATGTAAAATCATTCTATATGTTTGATAAAATAACCAAAGGAACCGCTCTGCCGTCCGATGTCGGCACACCTATACTCAAAAACTGCTACAGAGACAACATCGCCGGAAGGACTCTGGACAGTGTCCGCTACGGGTTCACCATCGGTACCAGAACGATCCTCAGCGGTCAGTTCGATATCAGCTTCACCAATTTTAAACTGAATATTCAGGACTATTAAAAAAGGCGGTCAAACGACCGCCTTATTTTTTATATTTCTTCTTCCGGAGCCTCTTCAGTCTCCTCTTTTTTCACCGTTTCCCTGACGGGCATGGGTTCCACCTTTCTCGCCTTCACCAGAAAGGCGCTGTGGTTATATGTCCACATCTCAGGACGCACGGAACGTCCGTCTATCTTCCAGGGGCGCTTTGTGATCTCGAAAGTTTCCAGCTCCTCAAAGATTCCGCTGGCTTTCAGAGTCTCCACCAGTGTCACCGCCTGAAGTATCGTGGGCAGATAGCACACCATGATGCCTCCGTTTGTGAGCCCCTCTTTGCAGTGTTTCACCACATGCCAGGGTTCGGGCAGATCGAGCACTATTCTGTCGAATACGCCGTCAAATCCCTCATATACGTTGCCTATGATTATGCTGTGGTTGGGAGCCTCACCGTAAAATTCGTGGATAAAATGAGCGGCGTCAGAGGCGAAATCCTCTCTGATCTCACAGCTCACCAGCTCGCCTTTTCCGCCCAGTGTGTTCAGGATGGCTATAGACATGGCGCCCTGACCGATGCCGGACTCCAGAACACGCTGACCGCCTCTGATGTCGCAGGACATGAGTATTGCGGCGCTGTCCTTGGGATATATTATCTGCGCTCTTCTTTTGATGTGCATGATGTAGTCGGAGTAAGTGGGATAAAACACCCTGTAGGCGACACCCTTCTGTGTGTACGCCACTCCGCCGTCTCCCGCCTCGGCTATGGCTTCGTGCTCTATGAAGCCGTACTGTGTGGAAAACCTGACGCCCTCTTTGAGCCTGATCAGGTGTTTTTTGCCCTTCATCTCGTCTATCATGAATGCCAGAGAGCCCATTTTCAGCTTACTCATTCTGCTTTCTCCATTAATCTGCAAAAGGAGCAGACATCAAGATATGAGTCCATTCCGCATTTCAGACATTTTTTTAGTTTATCTTTGTTCTCTTTTTTGATCTCGAATTTATCAGCCGCCAGATTAAAATATTCCAGATAAAAAAAATGTTTTGTACCCGGCATTTTTGATTCCAGCTCGTTCAGCACTTTTTTATATTCCAGAGACGAAGCGCCCTTAGACATGGGACATTCATCGGGGATATAGTCTATCCCGTGCAGAAAGGCGTATGCCGCCACTTCTTTCTCCGTAAGCCTCATCAGAGGCTTTACTTTGCGTTTCATGGTCTCGCTGTCTTCCGGCAGATTGGGGCTCATCTTACCCAGATGCGTCGTGTCCCATCGAAGAACGTTTCCGAACAGTCTCGCCGCCTCATCGTCCAGATTATGCCCTGTGGCGACCACTGTAAAACCTTCGTCATATGCTACTTTATTAAAATAATGTCTCTTCACCTGACCGCACACGGAGCATGCGTTGCGCCTTGTTCTGGCTGCCAGCATCTGGATGGGATGCCCTTTCTCTTCCAGATCCACGATAATAGCTTTGAGCCCGTGTTTTTCGGCGAACTTTTCGACTTTTACCCTGGATTTTTTGGAATATTCCCCTATTCCCAGACTGACATACATTCCTGTGGTGTCCAATCCATAGCTGTGCAGTATGTGCCACAGAACCAGAGAGTCTTTTCCGCCGGAGACGCAGACCATCACCTTGTCGCCTTTCAGAAACATTTTGTGGTCTTTCGCCGCCTTATTTATCTGTTTATGAAAATATTCCGTGAAGTGCTCTTTGCAGAACCCCGCATTGTGCCTGTTAAGGCTGATAACGGCGTTTTCGGAGCATTTGATACATTTCATCCGCCGCTCACCACAGAGATGAGCTTTATCACCGTGCCGTTCTTCACCCCGGCGTCAGGGGTCACCAGACAGCCGTCAACAACGGTCAGAACGGCGTTGTCGTTCTGTCCTATATCTTTCAGAATATCTTTTATTCTGTTTTTATCAGACTGTCTGAGGGTGCCGTCAGGCATCTCTATTGTTACCATCTTTCCTCTGCCGCCGTAAGTTTGAATCGGCAAGTTAGATTAGATGAGCGGTTTTGTCAATCTATTACACATAAGACAGTCTGCGTATCTGCTCTCTGAACCTCTCTTTGTTCACCACGGCAGTCACGATTCCGGGTTCCGTTCCGTCTGTTTTCACAGTCACCAGCCCGCCGTCATCGTCCGTCTCATCGCCGATATTCTGGTTATCCACCTCAACCTCTATAATATGCGTCTCCGGCGGCAGAATCAGCTTTTCCACGGCTCTCAGCGCCTTGAAGTTATACAGAGCCTCGATAATTTTATAAGTTTCCAGACCGGACAGCTCATCAATTTCGGACAAAATCAGCTTTATTTCCTGAATATTGTCATTTCCGGTGAATTTTGAAATAATATAGTGTCCCACAACCAGCATCACCCTCGCCTGATAATGCATGGAAACTGTGATATTAAGGTCGTTTATCCGCTCGGCATAGTTTGTAAGAACTCTGTATGTCAGCTCGTGTGTGCTGAAAAGCCCTCTGATGAACATCTGATTAGGACATTCCAGCACGAAGAGAATGTCGGAATGAGCCTTGACAGTGGCTGAACGCTGATTGTTCAGAAAAGCGCCCATCTCGCCCACGATAGAGCCGGACGAGAGAACCGCCAGCTTGTTTTCGTTGCCGAATTTATCAATCCTGACAACCTCCGCCTCGCCTGTCAGCACAATGTAGACATGGCTGGAATAGTCGCCCTGCTTCACCACCACATCGCCTTTTACAAATTTTTTCGGTTTTCCGTACTGTTTGAAAAGTGTCGTAATCTCTTCATTCACCCGCAGAGAGAACCCGGCTTTCTTCTTTTCCATACAGACCTCATGAGATTTATAAGGAATCTTATCCTTATTCCGTGAATTGTTAAAGCTAAATACTCTTTTCTCTGTCAAAACAGCGCAAATATCATGCCTGATTCACTTTTTTTAAAAAAAATTTTATCGTTTTCACAGGTAAACACCTAACAATGTTATGTATCATAAACAGTGTTTTTGCCTTTATTATCAGGAAGATTACTATGCAAATATTTTTATGTCATAGATATTTCAGATATGTCATAATTTTATTAGCCTTTTATCAGAACTAACCTAATTATACAATTATTGACAATTGTTTTTAGTTACTTTATAAGGTTGATAACGGAGGTAGAGTATGTGCAGAATAGGAGCGATCAAATCCAAGAATTACATACATCCCTCAAAAGCCTTGATGCTAATGAGGTCCCAGCAAAAAGGTCACGATAATTCGGGCTTTGCTATGGTAATGCAGGATTTAGGGGGAAGGTTCGAAAATTACAAAGAACTTCCCATTCTTTCAATGGCATGCACTGACGAGGGAGTCAAGATTGCCGAGGATGTGCTTCATCAGGCGGGATTCAGCCGGGTGATGCAGTGGAGTCCGGAGATCAACGATCAGCCCGGGCTGAAGATTGAGCCGATGCCTAATTATGTCTTTCAGGTACTACATTATCCCAAAAGCTATAAATACGCACCGGACACAGAGAAACAAGAGCTTCTGGTAGACATGCGTCTGAAGCTCCGCAAGGCTCTGGCGGAAACCAATGACGGATACGTCTATTCATTCTGGCCGGATGTGCTCACTCTGAAAGAGATAGGCGATCCTACAGACATCGGAACATATTTCGACATATGGGACGAAGACGAGGATTTCACAGCGAAGATAATAACCGCTCAATGCCGCCAGAACACCAACTACGACATTGTGCGCTATGCCGCTCACCCGTTCTTTCTTCAGGGATACACAGCGCTGGCAAACGGCGAAAACACTTTCTACGAAAAAAACAGAAACTTTCAGAAAAACCTTTATAAAGGCTACATAGGCTTCGAGTCGGATTCACAGTGCTTTCTGTATACTCTGCACTACATTCACAAGATTCTGAAGTGGCCTCTGCAGTATTACAAGCACACCATCACTCCCCTGCCCTTCGATGAGGCGGAGAAGAGAGAGGATCACGCTATACTTCAGAACATCAGAGCGGTTCTCAGCAACCTGGAGCTGAACGGTCCGAACACCATCATCGCTGTTCTGCCGGACGGAACCATGTTCAACACCTGCGACGCTAAAAAACTCCGTCCCGTTGTCATCGGACGCACAGCGGATACAGCCGTCATATCCTCAGAGGTGACAGGACTCAACGAGATCCTGCCCGAGCGTGACTGGACACAGGACATATACACAAACGAAAGAGAAATGGTGGTTATTAACAACAATCTGGAGGTTGAAAGATGGCAACAATGAAAGTAAACCAGATATCCAGAGACGATCTGGACTGGCAGATCGTATATAATACCGACCGCTGCACATTCTGCGGAAAATGCGTTGCGGCCTGCCCCTTCAAGGCTATCGAAGCCGGCGTTGAAAAACGCAGAAAGGTCATCAGCGACCATTTTACACCCGAACCTAAGGTGCAGTTCAAGACTGTCCCTGTTATAAAACAGGTAGTCAGCGAGCATAACTTCTGCCGTGGATGCGGAATCTGCGAAAGAGTATGCCCCAACACTGCCATTAAGCCCGAGCGTAACCCCGACTCCAGATTCGGAATAAAATACCGCTCCACACTCGCTGATCCTTATAAAAGAGGCGGACGTTCCAACCTCGCCACAGAAAAACGCACACTGGACAAGATAAAAGTGGGACGCATCTCTCAGATGACAGACCCCTCACTGGACGCTTCCAGACACACATTCGACATGCTGGCTCCTTTCGGGCGCATCCTGCCCGCAAACGAGATGCCCTTCGAGATAGTGGACGGGAAGCTCGTGATGAACAAAACAACCCCGAAGGTGAACTGGATTTACCCCATCATCATCGGCGACATGTCCATCGGCGCTCTGTCATGGCGTATGTGGGAGGCGATGGCTATCGCCACAGCATATCTGAACGAAGAGGTGGGACTGCCCATCCGCATGTGTTCAGGAGAAGGCGGCGTTCCCGTAAAACTGCTGAAATCAAAATATCTGAAATATATGATACTCCAGATCGCTTCCGGTCACTTCGGCTGGAACAGGATCATCAACTCCATGCCCGACATGCAGGAGCTTCCGGCGGGTATCCTTATCAAAATAGGTCAGGGAGCAAAACCCGGAGATGGCGGTCTGCTCATGGCTAAAAAAGTCGCTTCGCACATCTCTGAAATCAGAGGCGTTCCGAAGGCAGACCTGCTCAGCCCCCCCAACCACCAGGGGCTTTACTCCATCGAAGAGAGCGTTCAGAAGATGTTTCTGTCTCTGAACTCAGCGTTTAAATTTCAGGTGCCTGTGGCTATCAAAGTAGCCGCCAGCGCCACATCAGTATCAGTATACAACAACCTTCTGCGTGACCCTTACAACATAGTGGGCGGTTTCTTCGTGGACGGTCTGGCTGGCGGAACAGGCGCCGCCAACGAAATATCTCTGGACCACACAGGTCACCCCATAGTGTCCAAGCTGAGAGACTGCTACAACGCGGCCGTTCATCAGGGCAAGCAGGGTCAGATACCCCTCTGGGCAGCCGGCGGTCTGGGAGCCAACTGGAACCTCGCGGCGGACGCGTTCAAAATGATGGCGCTGGGCGCTAACGGCGTCTTCACCGGAAAGCTGATGCTCCAGCTGGCAGGATGCGTGGGCAACGACCACGGCAAGTGCAACGCATGCAACACAGGTCTCTGTCCTGTGGGCATATGCACACAAAACCCCTCACTGGTTAAACGTCTGGATATAGACAAAACAGCCGAGCAGATAGTGAACTATTTCATCGCCACAGACAACGAGCTGAAAAAAATGCTCGCCCCCATAGGCAACAGTTCTCTTCCCATCGGACGTTCAGACTGCCTCATTTCTGTTGATAAGAATGTGGCTGACAGACTTAACATCCAATACTCATGTTAAGGGGGGAGATGAAATGAGCGAAAAAACAGTTAAAATTCAGGGAATTGTAGACGGAAAAAGAGTGTCTACACAAAACCTTCTCCGCAATGTATACGCAAAGCTGGACGAAGGTTATACAGAATTCGAGATCGATGCCTCCGGTCAGCACAACATCGGCGGACCTCTCTGGACCAAAGACGGGAAACCTCTGAAATTCAGAGTTAAAAACCCCGGTCAGCGTGTAGGCTCTATGGGTATGCACGACACAGAGATCATCATCGACGGCTCAGCCCCCGCAGACGTGGGCTGGCTGAATGCCGGCGCCACCATCGTTCTGAAAGGAGACGGCGGCGATACCACAGCGCACTGCGCAGCCACAGGAAAGATATATGTCGGCGGCAGAACCGGAACACGTTCCGGCGCTCTGATGAAACACGACCCCAAATTCCCCGCTCCGGAGTTCTGGGTTCTGAAAACCACAGGCTCTTTCAGCTTTGAGTTCATGGGAGGCGGATATGCCGTCATCTGCGGACTGGGCGCTGAAAATATGGACTCTGTCATGGGCGACAGAGGGTGCGTGGGCATGGTCGGCGGAACAGTCTATGTCAGAGGAAGCGTAAAAGGTCTCTCTGAAAAAGACGTATGGATAATGGAGCTGGACGAGAACGACAAAGAGTTTCTGCTTCAGGGACTCCCCGAGTTTCTCGAAAAAGTGGAGCGCAAAGACGCTCTGACAACACTCTCCGACATGTCTCAGTGGAAAAAGATAGTCGCCAAGACATTCGAAGAGAAAAAGATTAAAACTCTCATGCCGATGAATGACTTCCGTATGGGTCAATGGGTCAGGGACGGAATATTCGGCGATCTGATAGAAGAAGACTACTATGTGGCGGAATATGTTGAGACAGGCGATCTCAGACTGAAATATCCCGAATGGCAGAACGCCAGATATTCAGCTCCCTGTGAATACAACTGTCCCGTTTTCATCCCCACACAGAAACGCATAGCCCTGCTCCGTCAGGGAAAAATCCAGGAAGCTCTGGAACTGGTTCTGGATTACAGCCCCTTCCCCGCTTCCGTGTGCGGACAGGTATGTCCCAACCTGTGTCAGGACATATGCTCCCGTAAGAAAGTCGACATCCCCGTTAAGATAAAAGAGCTGGGTCAGCTCAGCAGAAAAGCGGAGGCAAAAGGTTTTGACGTGCCTCAGCGAAAAGAGAAAGTAGCCGTCATCGGTTCAGGTTCCGCCGGACTCACAGCCGCATGGCACCTGCGCAAATTCGGCTATCAGGTGGATGTAATCGAGCAGGATTCTGTTGTCGGCGGAAAGCTGAAACAGGTTATTCCTAACGAACGTCTGGCTCAGGATATTCTGGAAACAGAGATCAAACGTATTCTGGATAAAGGCGTAAATGTTAAAACCAACACTAAGGTGGACAAAGACCTCTTCAGCAGTCTGGTAAAAGACTATTCAGCCGTCATTGTGGCTGTGGGCGCTCATGTGCCGGTAGTCATCCCCTTTGACGGACACGAAAGACTGGTTAAAGGTCTAGACTTCCTGAAAAGCGTTAACAAAGGCGAAAAACCCAAAGTGGGCGAAAAAGTCGTTGTTATCGGTGCCGGAAACGCCGCCATGGACGTTGTGCTTGGCGCTTATGAAATGGGAGCCAAAGAGGTTACAGCCATAGATATCCAGAAACCCGCCGCCTTTGAGCATGAGATGGATCACGCGAAAAGTCTCGGGGCAAAAATTCTGTGGCCCGTATACACTGACAAGATAACAGAGAAAGGCGTTCTCACAAAGAACGGCGAGCTGATAGAAGCTGACACAGTGATAATCGCCATCGGCGACCGTCCCGACTTCTCCTTCATGGACAGATCATGGATGGATGAGAAAGGTCAGGTGAAGATGAACGAATATCTTCAGTGTCTGGCTGACGAAAAAGTGTTCATCACCGGTGACGCTATCAAACAGGGTCTGTTCACACACGCTCTGGGAGACGGACGCAAAGCCGCCATCAACGTTGACAGGATGCTGAACGGACGCAAGCTGGATGATTTCGCCAAAGCGCCCGTGATTCCTCAGGACAAGGTGAAGGATGAATACTATCACCCCATGAACGCTCAGAAAGTGGCTGAAATGGAGGCTGAGGACGAGACCGGAAGATGTATGAGCTGCGGTTTCTGCCGTGACTGCTCATTCTGTCTGGAAGTATGTCCCGAACAGGCTATCACCAGAAAAGAGATAGACGGCAAGTTCGAGTACATCTCTAACCCGTCAAAATGTATCGGATGTGGAATCTGTGCGGGAGTATGCCCCTGCGGCGTATGGACCATGTACGAGATGACCGAAAAATATATCGAAAGCTAAGTTGCGGCGGATATATAAAATAATGAAGTAGGGCGGCATTTTACATGCCGCCTTTTTTATACCTTAAGGTTCTTCGCCACCTGCTCCACTATCTCGTCATCCAGTGTGTTGGTGGTTTTCTTTGCCAGCATCCTGAGTATGCTCAGGATAATATTCGATATAATCTTCTCTGTGAAAAAAGCATAAAATATTTTGCTGAACGCCGAAACGAATGCTGTAGATAATATCGGTATCATCACGCCACCTCTTCCCATTGTCCTGTTTTCATTTGTTTTACATTTGTTCTGCTTCTTCTGCCCGACTGGGTGAACCATCTGCTGTGGATCATCTCCGCAGAAGCCGCCTCATAGTTATGCTCCGAAAGCCTCGCCAGAAAGTTCTTGAATCCTGACAAACCTTTGAACCCCAGCTGATAGAGCATATCCACTATCACAGCCTGTCTGGCTTCGTTCAGCGAGTTAAAGAAAGGAAAGTTTTCCTCCGCCTCTTTAGCGCATCTCTTTGCGTCTTTCTCTATCAGTCTTTCAGCCAGTTCTTTGGTAAATCCCCGGCTGAGCACCGCCGTAATATCTTCAGTCGTAAAACCTCTGTCCTGATAGTTGTAGCCGTATCCTATCGTCCACTTGCCTGCCGTGCACTGATATGGCTGGTCTCTGTAGCCTTCGTATTCTTTGATGCGCTCTATGATTTTCTGCATGTTTCCTCCATGAAGACGGAGGCGGCATAGATTATATGTCCGCCCCATTTTCCGCCTGTTTGCGGTGTGTTCTTCATGAGGTGGATTATATGAAAGAATGAAAATGGATATGATTAGATAAGATGAGGACTGATAATAAAAAAAGGCGGGGTATAAAACCCCGCCCTGCATTTTTTGGCTGGTTGTTACACCCGCCTTTAAAAAGGTCTTACTTGTCTTCGATTGAACAGTCGACTTTAGCAAGCTCTTTGTACAGCTTGAATCTCTGACGGGATTTCATGCTGGCGAACTCTACTATAGCGTCTGCTTTGTCGGGGAACATTTTCTGTACTACACGGAATCTGTTCTCTGTAGCCATGAACTCTTTCAGAGTCATGGAAGGATCTTTGCTGTCCAGAGTCAGGGGGTTTTTGCCCTCTTCTCTCATAGCGGGGTTGAATCTGAACAGAGGCCAGTAGCCGGAAGCAACAGCTTTTCTCTGAGCGTCCACACCTTCGGTCATGGTGATACCGTGAGCGATACAGTGTGAGTAAGCGATGATGATTGAAGGACCATCGTGGGCTTCAGCCTCAACAAACGCTTTGATCACCTGAGCGGGGTTGGACAGAGAAACTCTGGCAACATATATGTGACCGTAGGTCATGCATATCATGGAGAGGTCTTTCTTCTCAGCAGCCTTACCGGAGAAAGCGAACTTCGCCTGAGCGCCAATAGGTGTTGATTTAGAAGCCTGACCGCCTGTGTTTGAGTACACTTCTGTATCCAGAACCAGAACGTTGATGTTCTCGTTGGAAGCCAGAACGTGATCCAGACCGCCGTAACCGATGTCATACGCCCATCCGTCACCGCCGACAATCCATACTGATTTTTTAACCAGATAGTCTGCCAGAGAGATAAGGTTTTTAGCGTCTGCTCCGCCTATTTTCTCCAGAGCGGCTTTCAGCTGAGCGATTCTTGCTCTCTGAGCCTCGATCTGAAGCTGATCTTTCTGCTCTGCTGTTTTGATCTCTTCAACAAGTTTTTTGTCGAGTTTATCAGCAAGTTTGTCCAGAAGCTCGTTAGCCTGAACAGTGAACTGGTCTACTGTGAGTCTCAGACCATAACCGAACTCGGCGTTGTCCTCGAACAGTGAGTTAGACCATGCGGGTCCTCTGCCGTCACATCTTTTTGTGTAAGGTGTGGTGGGCAGGTTACCGCCATAGATAGATGAACAGCCTGTGGCGTTAGCGATGAGCGCTCTGTCGCCGAAGAGCTGAGCCAGCAGTTTGATGTAGGGAGTTTCGCCGCAGCCTGCGCATGCGCCGGAGAACTCGAACATGTGAGGAGCCAGCTGAGAGCCTTTAAGGCTTGCTTTGTTGTATTTCTCGTTAGGAAGCTCGGGCAGAGACAGGAAGAAGTCGAAATTCTTCATCTCCTGCTCGCGCAGAGGAAGCTGGGGAGCCATGTTGATGGCTTTGTGCTCGGGGTTTGTTTTGCTCTTGGCGGGGCAGTTGTAAACACAAGCGCCGCAGCCTGTACAGTCCTCGGGAGCGACCTGAACAGTGAACTTCATGCCGTCGAACTCTTTGCCTTTAGCGTCCATTGATTTGAAAGAAGCGGGAGCTTTTGAAAGCTCTTTCGCATCGTAAACCATAGTACGGATAGCGGCGTGGGGGCATACGAATGAACAGATAGCGCACTGTATGCAGAGTTCTGTATCCCACTCGGGAATGTGAACAGCGATGTTGCGTTTTTCGAACTTGGCGGTTCCTGTGGGGAATGTACCATCGTTAGGAAGCTGACCGACTGATACTTCATCGCCTCTCATGGCAACGAGCATGCTGGT
The DNA here is from genome assembly GCA_050251875.1 of Deferribacterales bacterium. Lineage (GTDB taxonomy): Bacteria > Chrysiogenota > Deferribacteres > Deferribacterales > Geovibrionaceae > Seleniivibrio. Next base: position 73,389 of record JBFWMA010000007.1, read on the forward strand.
TGTGCCTTTAACAAAGTCAGAAGCGTCTTTGTCTGTCACACAGTTGTTTATCAGCGGGAACTCAACAGCGCCGTCAGCGGCTTTTCCGCCCTGACCGGGGTATTTAACTTCTTTAAGACCTGTGGAGCCTGCGTCAACAGAGTCGTTGTTCATTTTTACAACTTTGTCGCCGTATCTGCCGTAAGTCTTTTTGTTAGCGCCTTTGATGGCTTCTGTAACAACGTTGAAGTCAACGATGTTGGAGATTTTGAAGAAAGCTGTCTGAAGGATAACGTTGTAGCGTGATCCGAGACCGATCTCTTCCGCCAGGTCAACAGCGTTGATGGTGTAAACTTTAGCCTGTTTAGCGACTATCTGTTTCTGAACAACTTCAGGAATGTGCTGCCAGATCTCGTCAGCGGTGTACTGGCTGTTGATCAGGAAAGTTCCGTTAGCTTTCAGATATTTGAGCATGTCGTATTTCTCAAGGAATGAGAAGTTGTGGCATGCGACAAAGTCAGCTTTCTGAACCAGATAGGAGCTTTTGATATCTCTTTTGCCGAATCTCAGGTGAGATGTTGTCATTGAGCCGGCTTTTTTAGAGTCGTAAACGAAGTAAGCCTGAACTGTGTTTTCTGTCAGGTCGCCGATGATTTTAGCGGAGTTTTTGTTAGCGCCCACTGTACCGTCTGAACCCAGACCGAAGAACATAGCGTTGAAAACATCGTCCTGAGGAGTCAGCCAGTTTTCATCATAGTTAAGGCTGAGGTTTGTAACGTCATCCTTGATACCTACTGTGAAGCCGTTCATGGGCTCTTTAGCGTCAAGGTTGTCGAAAACGGCTTTAACCATAGCGGGTGTGAACTCTTTAGAGCCCAGACCGTAACGTCCGCCGACTATAACGGGGTAGCCGTTGAATTTGTAAAGTTTTTTCTGCATAGCTTCGCCGATGGCTGTACGAACATCAAGATACATAGGCTCGCCGATTGAGCCGGGCTCTTTTGTTCTGTCCAGAACCGCCATTTTTGAGCATGTAGCGGGGATAGCTTTTATGAAGTCTTCGAGGGGGAAAGGTCTGTAAAGTCTGATTTTGATAAGACCGACTTTTTCGCCGCAGGCGTTCATGTATGAAACTGCCTCTTCAGCGACATCAGCGCCTGAACCCATGATTATCAGAACTTTTTCAGCATCCGGAGCGCCGAAGTAGTCAACAAGGCTGTACTGGCGACCTGTCAGTTTACCGAATTTATCCATCTGTTTTTTCATGATGGCGGGGAAATCCTGATAGAACTTGTTGACGGTCTCTTTCGCCTGGAAGAATACGTCAGGGTTCTGTGATGTACCTTTTATAGTGGGAGTGTCGGGGTTAAGAGCTCTTTTTCTGTGGGCGATAACCAGATCGTCACAGATCATCTCTCTCATCTCTTCTTTGCTCAGCTCTATAGTGGTGCGGAGTTCGTGAGATGTTCTGAAACCATCGAAGAAGTGAAGAACGGGTACTCTGCCTTCCAGAGCGGCCGCCTGAGAAATCAGAGCGAAATCCATAACTTCCTGAGGGTTGTTGGATGCCAGCATGGACCATCCTGTCTGACGGCATGCCATAACGTCTGAATGGTCGCCGAAGATAGAAAGAGCGTGTGTGGCAAGGGCACGGGCTGAAACATGGAAGACTGTGGGAGTCAGTTCGCCCGCTATCTTATACATATTAGGGATCATCAGAAGAAGACCCTGAGAAGCTGTAAATGTAGTAGTAAGAGCACCCGCTGAAAGCGCGCCGTGAACTGCTCCGGACGCTCCTCCCTCGGACTGAAGCTCAACGACCTTCGGAACACTGCCCCAGATGTTCTTTTCGCCCACTGCGGACTTTTCATCAGAAATCTCTCCCATAACGGATGAGGGTGTGATAGGATAGATAGCGATTACTTCGTTCGTCGCGTGTGCGACATGGGCGGCGGCGGTGTTGCCGTCGATGATAACTTTGTTGTTTTTCGACATACCATTCACTCCTTGTAGTTTTAAAAATAAGTTCTAATCTTATTTGATGTAATTAAAAGTTAAAAGACCGTTTTACTATACATATTTTCAATATCTCAGTCAACTAGATTTCTTGTTTTCAACAACAGAGTAATGATATATAATCTTTTTTATGAGAAAGACCATTGAACGCACCGGACAGAAAGCTATTGATTCCATGCGGTTTTTTGCCGGATACTTTGCCTTTACTGTTGCGTTTTTCAAAGGGTGTTTTAATCCGCATATTTTTTACCCTTCAGTAAAATTAGTCTTCCGCAGACAGATATATTTCACAGGCGTTCAGATCCTCCCCACCTTCTCTTTCGTGTCGCTGGCTCTGGGACTGGCTTTGGTGGGCGGACTCACTAAGTTCATGGTTCAGTTCGGCGCAGAATCAGCCGTGGGCAGCGTGCTTGTCACCACCACGGTAAAAGAGCTCGCTCCGCTTGTCACAGCGATACTTCTGACGCTCAGAACATCCACAGCCGTCACAGCCGAAATAGCCCTGATGAAGATGAACAGAGAGATAGATACGCTCAAGTCGCTCTCCATAGACCCTTTCGTCTATTTATACATACCCAGAATACTCTCCGGAGTTATATGTATGTCTGCCCTGTCTATCATATTTGTTTACATTTCTATTTTGGGCGGATATCTGATTCTTAGTTTTAATCTGAACATATCATTTGATTTTCTAATAGGAACTATTTTTGACGCCTTCACTTTGAACATTGTATTAGTATTTTTTATAAAGATCATACTTCTCGGATATTTTCTGATGTCTATTCCTATCTATACCGCTCTGCAAGTGGGAAACGCTGTAACGGAAATTCCTATAGCCCTGCTTAGAGGAATGTTCCGTCTCTTTTACGCTATAATAATTGTAGAGATCATCGGAGTGATATTATGAGCAAGTACCTTATATATTACGAACATGAAGACACAGCGGACGCATGGATGGCGACTCTGATGTGTTATGCCGACCAGAAAAGGCTGGGCATAGTGTCCGGCACATTCCCCATCATAGGTAATCTTTCCGTCATCGAAAACATTCTTCTGCCGGCGGCATATCATCATAAAACAAGCTATGATGAGGGCGAGAGAGCTATTATAAAGGATCTCAGAAAATTCAACATAGAGCATCACCTCCACTCCAGAAGCAACCAGCTGAACAACTTTGAACGATTCATTGTTAAATTTCTTCAGGTAAAATATCTGGAACCGGACTGGACGGTTTTTTTCAACCCCAGAAGGATGTTCATAGCTGAATACGAGGAGCAGTTTCACCAATTTTTACGCTGTGAAGATCTGAAAAAATCGGTTATCATAGAACATGAAAAACATAGATACCTCTTTGAGGATATGAACGATTACATCGAAAAGGATTTTGACCTATGGGCGACCCAAGATTTAAGCATATAGAATTTAAAGTAGGCATATTCATCTTTGCCGCCATGATACTGATATTGGCGTTTCTGACCGGATTTCTCATCCAGCAGAATTTTTTCTCGTCAAAAGTGAAGGTAATCTTTATCTCGGAATCAGGCGAGGGACTCTCCAAGAGCATGCCCGTCATGTATTCCGGATTTCAGATCGCCAGGGTCTACAGCATCGAGCTGAGGGATGACGGTCTGGTGGAACTGAGAGCTAAAATTCCCGTCAGATACAAGAAATGGGTAAAACCTCAGTCTGACGCCAAGATTCAGGCTCAGGGCGTCATCGGCGCCAATGCCGTTGTTCTCTCCGGCGGGCTGGAGTCTCCGGAAGAGATACATGACGGACAGACATATAAGCTGACCCGTGAGCAGGCGATCGCCGATCTGATAAAGAAATTCGAGCCCATGCTGGACAATATAAAACATATATTAGAAAACGTGGACAATGTGACAGCCTCTGTGTCTAACAAAAAACAAAGCATAGAAGAGCTGCTGGGCGGTCTGGGCGATCTGGGCAGCGATGTTTCGAAAAAAGAGGGCTCAGTGGGATTTCTCACCCGCTCAGATTATCTGAAAAACGAAGTTCAGTCCATCATGACAAAGATACAGGTGGCTCAGGACAATCTGATAGAGATCACAAACAAAGTGGACACAGCGGTAGCCGGTGTCAACGACAGGGTAACTGAAGCGAAACCCGCCATAGCTGACCTGGATAAAGGCATCATAGCCATCAAGGAAGGCGCGGAGGACATAGGCAAACTGGCGCAGAACATAAACAAAACCGTGGATAAGCTCCAGAAGACTGTGAGCAACACCAACAAGATAACAACAGATGTCGCCGATTCCACCACCGATCTGAAAGCGCTCAGAAAACAGACGGACGACATACTGAACACATCCAACAGAATTCTGCTGAATATGGAAGAGAAGTGGCCCTTCAACGGATCCGACACCATAAAAGCGGATGAGAAGGTAAAACTGCCATGAGGAAACTTATCATATTAACAGCGACCGCTCTGATCATATTCTCATGCGGCTCAAAACCGAAAAGCTCCCCCGACTTCCTCTACGGAAGCAAGCTGTACAGCCAGTTTCAGATGTATTATCTGAAGGGTGACGCTAAACTCGCCGACTATAACTTCTACAAATCAGAAGCCCAGTTCATGAAAGTGGACAGCGTGTGCAACCTTTCCCGTATATTTATCGGGCGCTTCGTGATTCAGGAGACAGGCGAAGATACCGCTTCTCTGGAAGTGGCTAAAAATTATGCAGAGGCAGGCAGATGTTCCGAGGAAAACAACATCATAGCCTACCTCGAAAATAAAGATTTCGACAAAAACAAATTAACAGAACCGTACAATACTATCAGTAAGTTATCTATCAAAGACATGGCATCCGCAGACGAAAACTCATACTTAGATGATGTTACCAAAACAAGGCTATTGAGAAAAGCATCGATTAATTATATAATGCAGAATCCTGCTCTTTCCGAAGAGATAGCCGAAAAAGCCATCGCTATTGACAAGCTCAACGGATGGTCGCTTAACATACTGCGGGACTTGATTATTATCAAAGAAGCACGTTTAAAGCAGAACAAAGAAGTCAAGGATATCGAAACAAGGATAAAGCTGATCAAGACTCAGCTGATTAAGAAATAGCCATATTGTGGCTAATTTTTAATCATAGAGCCAAAACACTGGGTATTGAAAACCCTTTGGTAATGGGGTTTGGAGTTTGGCATGCTGATTGCTCCTATCCATGTGCTCATAACGGAGGTATAAGGTGAAAAAGATTGAAGCCGTCATCAAACCGTTCAAACTTGACGACGTAAAAGAAAAACTGACTGAAATTGGTATCAGAGGTATAACCATCAGCGAAGTAAAAGGTTTCGGTAGACAAAAAGGTCACACCGAGCTCTACAGAGGCGCTGAATACGTTATCGATTTCATTCCTAAGATAAAAGTTGAGGTTGTTGTTTCTGACGAGCTCGTGGCTCAGGCTGTCGAGGTTATTCAGGAAGCTGCCAAAACAGGCAGAATCGGCGATGGTAAGATTTTTATCTTCTCCATAGATGAAGTTATCCGTATCCGCACAGGCGAAACAGGCGAAAACGCACTTTAATCCGTATACATATATTCAGGAGGCATTATGACACCGAAAGATGTTCTTAAGATGATTAAAGAGAACGGTATTAAAATGGTTGACATGAAGTTCGTGGATTTCCTCGGCACATGGCAGCACACAACTGTCCCCGCTCACATGGTTGACGAAGATTTCTTCGAAAACGGCATGGGCTTCGATGGTTCTTCTATCAGAGGATGGCAGGCGATCAACAACTCAGACATGATCATGGTTCCTGATCCCTCTACTGCTAAAATAGATCCTTTTGCTCAGATTCCTGTTCTTTACATGATCTGCAACATTTTCGATCCTATCAGCAAAGAGCCCTACTCAAGAGACCCCAGAAACATCGCCAGAAAAGCTGTTAAATATCTTCAGTCCACAGGCATAGCCGACACAGCTTACTTCGGACCTGAAGCTGAGTTTTTCATCTTTGACAACATTCAGTTCGACTATACAAGAAACACAGGATACTTCTTCATCGATTCTGAAGAAGGCGACTGGAACACAGGAGCTGACGGTAAAAACCTCGGATACAAAGTTGCCAACAAAGGCGGCTATTTCCCCGCTCCTCCCACAGACAGCCTCTGGGACATCCGTAACGAAATGGTTATGACTATGGAGTCTTTGGGACTTACTATCGAAAACTCTCACCACGAAGTTGCCACAGGCGGTCAGTGTGAGATCGATATGAAATTCCAGGACATGCTTACAATGGCTGATCAGCTTATGACATACAAATATGTTGTAAGAAATGTTGCCGTTGCTCACGGTCAGACTGCTACTTTCATGCCCAAACCCCTCCACGGAGACAACGGTTCAGGTATGCACGTTCACCAGTCACTGTGGAAAGATGGTAAACCCCTGTTCGCAGGCGAGAACTATGCCGGACTTTCCGAAATGGCTCTCTACTACATCGGCGGTATCATCAAGCACGCTCACACCATAGCTGCTTTCACAAACCCCACAACTAACTCATACAAGAGACTTGTACCCGGATTCGAAGCTCCCGTTTCTCTGGCTTACTCCTCCAGAAACAGATCAGCTTCTATCAGAATCCCCATGTACTCACCCTCTCCTAAGGCTAAACGCGTTGAGATCAGATTCCCTGATCCTCTTTGCAACCCCTACATGGCGTTCTCCGTTATGCTGCTTGCCGGTCTTGACGGTATCCAGAACAAAATCGATCCGGGCGAGCCTATGGATAAAAACCTGTATGACCTCGATCCTATCGAGCTGTCTGCTATTCCCCAGATGCCTTCTTCACTGGCGCAGTCTATCAACGCTCTTGAAAAAGACCACGACTTCCTGCTTAAAGGCGATGTCTTCACAGAAGATGCTATCGCAAGCTGGATCGAGTACAAAAGAGCTAACGAGATCTCCGCTATTGACAGCAGACCTCACCCCTACGAATTCAAAATGTACTTCGACGCTTAATAAGCGGACAGGTAAACATATTAAAAAAGGCGGACTTAATTGTCCGCCTTTTTTTTATCTATATCTCTGCATACCCTCTTCTATACTCTCATAAACCGAGGCGTCTTCCGGATGCGGAGCCTTTACCCGCTCCACCACGAAACTCCGTTTTTTGCTCAGCTTTATCGTCTCGAACGGGTTACGATAGCTGACGGACGGCAGCTGAACGCCGAAGCTGTAAACCGTCTTATCGCCGTCAGTGGTTTTTATATATCCGTTCTCTGTGACAGTCTCGCCCTCTTTCAGCATAATAGCGCTGTTGCGCCTTCTGGCGGCGGCTCCCTGAAATCTGTTTTTATACACGAATGAGCAGTAATTAACGTCTATGCTCAGCTCAGCGTCTTTCGAATATTTCATCAGCCTCAGCGCCGTCAGCTCCGATTCCAGCACGGCTACTTTATCACCGTGGAGATAGGTATAGTCCCGCTCTATCAGCTTTTCAAAATTATACGGAGTAAGCCTGAGCTGGTGCAGGTTCAGATGCTTCACCCCCATACCGCTCAGCTCACGCATGATGCTTTTCATCAGCTCCGTCTCTTCCGGCACAGCGGGTATCTCCACCGTAACGGTATCTATCACGCCGCATGCCTTTCTGACGTGCTCTGTGGTGTATCCGTCTGCGCCTATGTCAAAGCGCAACTCATTCAGCCCGGCTTCTTTCAGCCCGGCGACTATCTCATCGGTCACCAGAGTCCCGTTGGTATACATCCAGATATACATAGATGGAAACGCCTTTCTGACCGCTTTTATATATGACAAAGTAAGTTTTGGCGTCAGAAGCGGTTCGCCGCCGCTGATGCTGACCCCGGTGAATCCATATTTTTTCAGATAGACGATGTATTCTTCCGGCGAAACGAACGATATGGAGTTGGTGGTGGGCATACAGTTTTCGTCCTGCGGAGAGGGACAATAGAAGCATTTGCAGTTGCATTTTCCGTTTATGAACAGACAGGACCAGCCGCCTTCGGAGCATATTCTGCACCCTCCGGATATTCTGCCGTAATCCGCCTTTGTGCCTTTGGCGCCCCACTCCACCCTGCCGCCGATGGACTCTATCAGGCTTCTTCTCTCCGCCTCTGCCCGCTCGGCGTCTTCAGGTTTCAGAAACCTGATCCGGTCATATCTCTCGCCGTATTCTTTCCTGTTAAGCTCTTCATATCTGTTCATATATTCTCCTGAAAAAATATACCTTATACCGGAAATCAAATAAACAGATAAGTTATTGTAAACAAATAATTTCTATGCAGTTAAATTAACTACATGTCAGATATGGATACTACATATATAAAAATGTGAATATTAACTTGCGAATGAGTTATCAGCAGGTTAGAATTAACCGATGTGTTTCATATTGAAGTTTTTACTGCTGTAAATTTGAGTATGAGACATAAATACACCACGGAGTTATTTATGTTTAACAAGTTCAGTCTTTTTGTATTATCTGTTCTTTTCATCCTGCTCGCGGGCTGCGCCAGCACGGAGATCTATAACAACAGCCAGCAGAGCATCGCAAGAACCAACGAATCGCTTAGAATGCAGAAGAGCGGTCCGGATGTTTCATCTCTTGGACAATATGCCGCCTCTGAAGGCGGAAAGTATTATTTTAACCTGGTAAACGCATACGTTTCAGATCCCCTCACTATCCCCGCCATAGAAGCCGATCCGGCTACAAACGAAAAAGCGGCATATATATCTGAAAAAACCGTTGAATTTACAAAAAAAGCAATGAAAAAGAGCGTTAAAGAGGGCAAATCAACCAACAACTTCGCCATGCAGGTGATAAAAGAGGCAGAGGCAGCCGCCAACAACCCCATAAGAATTTTCACTAACCCTCCCGCAGGAGCCGAATACGGTTATGTGAAATTCAGAAAAGGCTATGATCAGCAATATGTAAAATCAGAGGATTCATACGACCTTTTCATCGATTTCCCCACCAATTCTCTGGAAGAGGCTGACAAGTTAAAAGAGCAGACAATGGCTTATTTTGACGAATTCATAACCAAAGAAAACACATGGAAAAAAGATACAAAAGTCGGCAAAGATTCCACTGAAAACGCTATAAAAAGCATAAAAGCAAGCAGAGACACAATAGCAAAATATTCAAAAGCCGCAGATAAAGAAAAAACTCTGAAAGAGCTGGATGCTTCTATAGCCGGTCTTCAGAAACAGATAGACGAAGATAAATTTCCTAATGTCTGCGTATATTCCTACTCATGGAAAGCAGGAAATAATTTAAACACGATTTCTTTCAATCTCAGTACAGATGAAACAGGGCTTCACCTCAGCGGAATGACCTGGATCAACAAATAATGACACGAAAAATACTGTTAATTTTACTGACAGTTATGTTTACGGCGGCAGTATCCCATGCGGATACTGTTGCCGGATTTAAAGGTCAGCTGAAAGTAAAAAAAATGCTCAGCGGCAAATATACATCTGCTGACGAAATAGCGCTGTATGACGAAATCATCGCCATATACGGGCTTTTTGAAACAAACAGTCAGACATCAGCCGATGCGCAGGTGAAAGAACATTTCAAAAAAGGCAAAGACATATGGCAAAGGCTGAAAAAATTCAACCCCACCTATTCTGCCGATAGATATCTTTTCAAAGACCTGTGCAATGCGGTCACCAACTATTACATGGCTACAAACAGGCTGTACGAAACCATTCCATATTATAAAATGCTCGCCGAGGACGCTTACGATATCAATCTGCTGGATCAGCATCTCCTGTCGCTTATGAATACTGCCGAGACCTACCTTAATCTGGGACAGACAGAATCCGCAAAAGAGCTGATAAAAAAGATAAAGAGCATCGTTGACGATTATTTTGAGCTGGATATTGACGACATTAAGGCTAATCGTCCCCACTTCGTTGTGGTGAACACCGCATACCGAACGCTCGCTGTCAAAGCGTCCATGATGGACGGATATTCTGACGCCAATATCAAAGACGAGCAGAGGTTTTTTGATTTTCTGCTGAAATACTATGACTATAAGTACATGACACCATACATAAAAGTGGCCGGAGGCATAACCACCGAAAACTATTTTGAAATCAACGTCTCAAAAGACACCATCAAGGATAAAATGTACAGGGTCAACGATGGAGAGATGTTCACATTCGCAAAGCTCTTTGCCTTAAACGGAGACTTCGAAAGAGCCGGTCAGGCTCTGAAAGAGGCTGTGAAATCAGTCAGCGAGAGCAGAGGAACCCCCATTAACGACTTATCTGAAACATACCCTGATGCACTCATAACAAAAGAAGCCATGTCCATGACCAGTCTGTCCGGTTATTGGGATAAATTCGGAATGCTGAAGGCGAAATATCGTCTGGTGTATCTGGAACACCTCTACAAAGCCGTCATAAACATGATGACAGGCAGGCTGAACGAATCGTCCTTTGAACTGCTGGACGCACAGACAGCGCTGAAAAAGCTGAACCACGCATACAGCTATCTCCCACCGGAATTTTATTACATCGACAACATGCAGAGCAGTTACTCTGATCTGCTGGGTACGGAAGCCCTGCTCTATGAAAAAAGAAAAGAATACGAGTTCGCCGCCGCTAACTATAAAAACCTGATAAACGTCTATGAAAAATACAGAGAGAGTCTCCCTGTGGAATACCGCCGTGGTTTCTTCCGAGGCTATTCCAAAGACGCCTATCTGGGGATGATAAGGGCGAAAGCCGGAGAATATTCCCAGAAAAAGACAGAAGGGTCCTTCAATGCTTTTCTGACCGCCGTGGATATGCTGAACGCCAGACAGTTTAAGGATATCAAGCCGGAGTTCTCATCAGCCGATCCGTCTCTGTCCGCTGTCAGAAGCGGTCTGAAAAACGATGAAATGATATATCTGATAATAGATTCCGGCACGGAAAACATTACCGCCGGGATATCGAAAACCGCCTATTCTCTGGACATCAGCCCAAAAGCGAAAGGACAGGACAGGCTGACTAAAAGATCGAAAGATGATCTGGCGAAAAACCACGTCTATGATAAAAAAATGCTGGCAGATCTGACGCATAGCCTGGTCGCCCCGCTGGACAGATTCAAAGGAGTCAGAAAGATACATCTCCTGTCAGACGGAGCAGTGTCCGCACTTCCTTTCGATATTCTGCCTTATAAAAACTCTATGATATTCGACAGCTTTACCGTGGATCATATAATTACCCTAAACGGGCTGAAAAATAATGTTTTTAAACCGGCATATTTTCTGGGCATAGCCGATCCGGAATATGAGAAAAAACATCTGGCGATGCTGAGAAAAAAGGAAGTGTCCAGAGCCAGATCGGTTGATATCTCAGGCTATTTTCAGGCACTGCCCGAAACCAGAGACGAAGTAACATCCATAGCGGGGATGCTGGGCAAATCCAGCCTTCTGCTGGGGGCAGACGCGGTGGAGAGCCGCATTAAGTCCATGCCTCTGGACGCATACACCATACTGCATTTCGCCACACACGGTATTCTGGGAGGCGAGATCCCCGGAATGGACGAGCCTGCGCTGGTGATGTCCGAAGAGACCGGACAGGATTCCCTGCTGACGGCTTCTGAGATAGCAAAGCTGAAGATCAGCGCCGACATGGTGGTTTTATCCGCATGCAACACAGGCAGCGGACAGTATTTTCGTGGAGAGGGAGTGACGGGCATAGCCAGAGCCTTTGAGCTGGCTGGCGCCTCAAACGTCATAGCGTCTCTGTGGCCTGTGGATTCGTTCGCCACAAAAACGCTGATGGAATATTTTTACGGATTTATGAAACAGGGATTAAAGCCCTCCGAAGCCCTGCACATGGCTAAGCAGAAACTCAGGATGACGGGAGAAGGCACAGCGGGCAATGACAGATCGCTGAAAAAATCCGGCGGAGCAAATACGAAATTCACGGGATATCAGAACCCCTATTTCTGGTCGGGATTCATACTGATAGCGTCTTAGACCTGTTCACGGCGGACGACACCAGCCTGTATACCTCTGCCGCCAGTATAACCGTGAGCCCCATGCCTATCACATACAGCCAGTCAGACAGCGTCATGGACGATGTATAGAACGTCTCCTGGGCTGACGGCAGATAAATAATAATAAACTGGGCGGCGAATGTCAGCGCCCATACCATCGTCAGAGTATGGTTATCCAGATAGCTCTTGCGGAATATCGATACCGAAGTGTCTCTGAAGTTGAATATGTGCATCATCTCAAAAACGATCAGCCCTATGAAGGCGGCGCTTCTCGCCTCTGTCTCCGGCTCTCCGATATAGAGCAGATACCAGAATATACCCACGGTGAGACCGCCTATCCAAACCCCCAGACTCAGCAGAAACAGCATAACGTCTTTGGACAATATGGCGGATTTCGGGTCTCTGGGAGGCATCAGCATGCTGTTCTTCACTGCCGGATCGGTGCCCAGCGCCAGAGCCAGCAGTCCGTCCGTGGCAAGGTTGATCCAGAGTATCTGAACAGCGAAAAGTATCACAGGCAGATCGAGAAGCATGGCGGCAAGGATTGTGACTATCTCGCCGAAATTAGCCGACAGAAGATATCTGGCGACTTTCTGCACATTCTCATACTGTCTGCGCCCCTCTTCCACTCCGTCTATAATGCTGGAAAAATTATCATCCACCAGAATCATGTCGGATGCGTCCTTCGCCACATCCGTTCCTTTGATCCCCATCGCAATACCGACATCCGCTTTTTTCAGAGCCGGAGCGTCATTCACTCCGTCACCGGTCATGGCGACAACACGCCCCATGCCCTGTAATGTTTCCACTATGCGGTATTTATGCTCCGGAGCCACACGGGCAAAAATTCTGCATTTCTCCAGAGCCCTGCGGAACTGCGGAGCGTCCATCTTATCCAGATCGGCTCCGGTCAACACCTTGTCAGAGATAATGCCTATCTCACGCCCGATAGATCTGGCTGTGACAGGCGAATCTCCCGTCACCATGATAACATCTATACCCGCCTGATAAGACCTTTTCACGGCGGCTGGTACCTCCGCTCTGGGGGCATCTGAGATACAGACGAACCCCAGAAAGACAAGCCCGCTCTCCAATATGGCATCGTCAGCCTCAATGTTGCCCGGCTGGGCGCTGGCTATGGCGAGAATCCTGAGCCCGTCCGCCGCCAGACGGTCGTATTCTTTGTTAAGCGATTCTATGAGCTGTTTGTTCATAGGAACCTTCCATCCGTTCGACAGCACATAGGCGGAGCTGTGCAGAATACGTTCCGGTGCTCCTTTGGCATATAGAAAATATCTGTTTTCATAACCATATACGGATGTCATGCGCTTTCTGGATGATGTGAAACCTATCTCTTTTACCAACCGCATACCGTTCTTTATGTTTGCCGCTTCTATGCCCGCCTTCATCCCCATGCAGACCAGCGAGCCCTCGGTGGGGTCGCCTACGGGCATATATCTGCCGTCATGACAGCTCAGCACCGCCCTGTTGCACAGCACGGAAGCGGTAATCAGCTCCACCAGACCGTCAGACATCAGCGGGTCTATCTTCTCCCCGTTCAGAAGAAACTCACCCTCCGGCTCATATCCGGAACCTGTGACGTCATAAGTCTTTCCGCTCATATATATTTTTCTGACGGACATCTCGTTCTGCGTCAGCGTGCCTGTCTTGTCAGTGCATATCACCGATACCTCGCCCAGAGTCTCTGTGGCGGACAGGTTTCGGATTAGGCAGTTTTTCTTCACCATGCTTCTCACGCCCAGCGCAAGAGTGATGGTAACCACCGCCGGAAGCCCCTCGGGTATCACAGCCACAGCGAGGGAAACCGCCAGTATGAACATCTCGAAAAGCCCCCTCTCCTGCACCAGCCCCAGAACAAATATACCGAAAGCGATACCCAGCGATATATAGCCCAGCTTCCGCCCCAGTCTGTCCAGCTTGAGCTTCAGTCTGGTTTCATCAGACCCCATGCTCTGTGTCAGCCCGGCTATTTTGCCGAACTCTGTGTTCATGCCAGTTGCGGTAACAACACCCAGTCCATGTCCGGCGGCGACTGTGGTTCCCATATACGCAATGTTATGCCTCTCAGCCAGAGGCGTCTCTTCGGCGCACACGCTGACTGTCTTAGGCACGGGGAGTGACTCGCCTGTCAGCGCCGACTGATCCAGACGCAGGTCTATAGACTCGATGATATACACATCGGCGGGAACTTTTGCCCCCATCTCCAGAAGCACGACATCGCCCGGGACTATCAGCTCGGAATCTGTCAGGCAGATTTCGCCGTCTCTGATAACTTTGGTTTTCAGCGAAAGAAGACGTTTAAGAGATTTTATGGATTTCTCCGCCTTGATCTCCAGATAGAACCCAAGCAGAGCGTTCAGAATTACGATGGCGAATATGGCGCAGGCATCCGTTATCTCTCCCAGCAGAGCCGATATAACGGCGGCTATAAGCAGGATGATAATCAGAACGCTTTTGAACTGTTCGAGGAACATCATCCATCGGCTCTGTCCTTTCTGTTCAGACAGCCTGTTTTTTCCGTGGGTGTTCAGAAGATTCTTAACGGCTGAGGACGACAGCCCTTTTTCAGACGTGTTGAGCCGTTCCAGAACCTCTTTCATCTCTGTGTTATGGAACATGTCGCTACCCGCTTTTTCTTAAAGTATACACCTGTTAACATACGAAACACATAAAAAGGCGGAAAAATCAGTCACCCCAGCCCCATAACTTGCCAGGGACGCCGACATATGATAATTATTATGATTGATAAATCTACGAGGCGGACATGAAAACATATATCATAAATTTTTCTCCCACCGGCACCACAAAGGCTGTTCTGGAAAGCATAGCGGAAGGCATCGGAAACGAAACAATCACCTATGACCTGACACTGCCGGACAGCTCTGTTCAGGCGAATATAACAGACGGAATCGCCCTGTTCGGCATCCCTGTATACGCCGGCAGAGTGCCTCTGGTGTGCGCAGAGAGGATGAAAAACATCACATCTGACGGTGCTCCGGCTGTGGCGGTCGCCGTTTACGGCAACAGAGCATATGAAGACGCTCTGGTGGAGCTGAGAGATCTGATATCCGCCGCAGGATTTAATGTCATCGCCGGAGGAGCTTTTATTGGCGAACACTCATATTCTTCCGCCGAAAAACCAGTGGCTCAGGGAAGACCCGACAGCGCCGACAGACAGAAGGCGAATGATTTCGGCTCGATGGTATCAGACAAGGTAAAATCAGGCAGAACACAGACACCCGACATGAACGGCAATGTGCCTTATAAAGAAAGAATGGGGATAAAAGGAGTCACACCGCAGACAAAAACAGACATCTGCGGCGCCTGCGGAACCTGCGTGAGCGTTTGCCCCACAGACGCTATCACGATAGAAACCACAGCGTCTTCCGATGCGGATAAATGCGTCATGTGCTGCGCCTGTATAAAACAGTGCCCTTCAGACGCCAGATATATAGCGCATCCGGGGATACTGGAGCGCATAGACATGCTCTATAAAAACTGTTCCGCCAGAAAAGAACCGGAATTATTTATCTAAAAACTACAGAGCGCCGGCCCATGTTTTAACAGGTTTCGCGAATGAGCGGTTCACATCCTCCGGTCGGAACCCTATTCCATAGAATTTCTGATAGAACTCCTCTGCCTCCGCCATGATGTCGAAGCTGAAAACATCCGGATGCAGACAGTTGGCGATATGCATCAGCCCCAGAATCCATCTGGGACTGCCGAAATCGAAACACGGAGCGGGATAATTATATATTCTTCTGTTTTCAACAGCGCTGACGCTGATGCCCAGTTTTTCGCATGAGGCGTAAAAATCATCCAGAGTGCTGGGCATAAAAGACGATATGACAATCACGTCAGGATTCAGCCCGTTCAGCCTTTCGGGGGATATTTTCATCCCGGGGCGTCCTGTGCACCCGAGTGTTTTGTTTATGCTGATTCCGCCTGCCATTTCCACCAGCTCGTTTTCCAGCCTGCCCTCTTCCAGAGCGAACAATGGATTGCTCATCACATAGTAAACTGACGGCTTTTTAAGCCCTTCCAGACGGGAAGATATGGACATGATCCTGTCTTTCATATGCTTAACCAGAGCGTATGCCTCGCTCTCGTGTCCTGTCATTTTGCCGAAATGCCCTATCTTTTTCGCATAGCTCTCGAAATCCTGAAGATTGCCGTGCAGTTTCTGGAGCCCGCCGCCCTGAAGCGCCTCTTCCCAGCATCCCACTATCGTTTTTCTGTCTCTGACGCCGATAGCCGCCAGTGTGCCTTCTATTATCTCCAGTGCCCGGGTGAACGGATATCCGCCCTCGAAATCATTCTCGTTATATGTTTTTTCAGACATCGTGCCTTTGATGTTCAGCTCGTGCCCGCATTTGGGACAGTGCCTCTCATCCGCCGCTATTGCCGCATTGCGCAGTTTTGACCCCATGGGTCCGTAAAAATCCCTTTCATAGATCAGGGTTCCGCATTTCGGACAGTAGGTGTTTATGCAGTCAGTCCCCGGAGAATTAAAAAGATAGACATAATCCAGCTTTTCATATGCCCGTGCGCAGACTCTCTCTGACTCTGTGATGGATGGTTCGCCGGAGATATCGGCATCGTCCAGCGGTATGAACCGCATGACCTGAAGCGGAATGTCTCTGGATATTTTGGCGATGGTATCAGCTATCTCGCCAACTTTTTCGTCCTCGTCTTTTTTGTGCATGCATGCCGCCTCCACATGCACACCCTTTTCATGAAAACGACGTATATTCCTAATAACAGGCTCATATCCTGGAGCGCCGCAGCTTTTGTAATCTTCGTCAGACAACCCCTTGATACCTATATTGATAAAATCCAGATACGGAGCGATCATATCCAGAGAATGTTCGGTGAAATATCCGTTAGAAGAACAACCCACCAGAAGCCCGCTCTGCTTGGCTATTTTTGCTATTTCCAGAAAGGTATAGAAGGATGCCAGAGGATCATTCATCAGAAACACGACCCCCGCACACTCCTCTGCTTTTGCTTTTGCCACTATCTGCTGAGGAGTCAGCTTTTTCAGCGCCTTGCTGTCGGGATTCACCTCTTTTGCCACCACGGTGGCTACACATCCGGAACAGTCGAAATTGCATCCGGAGGTGCTTATCTGCAAAAATTTCGCTTTGGGATAGAAATTCATCACGGGCATTGTCTCAGCAGAGATGGGGCACACGACAAGATAGCTGTCCGGAAACAGCTCTATGAGTTTTCCGCCGTCATTTTTATATCTTCCGCAGGCTCCCGCTGAGCCGTCTTTTATCCCGCATCCTATTTCGCATATATTACATTTCATTTTTTTACCTTTATTTCAGTGTTTTTCATATTCTCAGAAAGTGGAAATATTTGTCAAGAAAGCTATTTTTTATATTTCAGATAAAATAACGATAATAATAACGTATGCTTTGCACTATTAGCTTTTAGAAGGATATTGAGCCAGTCTATTACGATTCTTACATAACGAACTAAACATCCATCAGAAAACACAATATTTCATACATATTTCTTTCATATTTATAATATTTGCGGTATTATGAGTGATCTGTCCCAGCGAGGTCTTTTTGAATATCATTTTTAGAGAGGTTCTGTTCCTCATAACAATCATCAACCCTATTGCTCTTTTCCTTTATCTGGCTCCGGTCAGAAACGATCTCAGTGAGAGGGATTTCATCAAAGTTGTCATAAAGGCGACCATAATATCATTGATAATAAATCTGTTTTTCACATTCTCAGGCGAATCGCTCTTTTCATCCGTGTTAAAGATCAACTTCAATTCCTTCCGGATATTCGGCGGGATGGTGCTCTTCAGCATGTCGCTTCTGTCTATCATACACGGGCAGAAGATGATGATTACTTTCAGAGGCAATCTGGACGACCTAGCTTCAGAAATCGCCCTGCCTTTCATGACAGGTGTTGGAACTATATCTGTCTGCGTTCTGATCGGCAGCCATATGAGCATACTGGAATCCGCCGCGGTCAATGTCCTTGCCATGCTCCTGACTCTGGCGGTTATCCTTACACTGTTCTGGATGAGGTATCACATCAGGTCAAAACATCTCACTGTCGCTTTTGACAAGGTTCTCGGGATCCTCATCAGAATAAACGGCTTCGTAATGGGCTCTTTCGGCGTTGACATGATAAGATCAGGCATCCTCAACATAATCAACACTTACAAAGGCTGAAAATCATCTTCTGGATCCATCGATAATTACATCAATTATTCTTTTATATTCAACTTTCTCAAACTATCTTTGCGCTTAAACAAACATTATGTTGATTTAATATTCTATTTGTTTAATATATGCATAACTTTTGTATTTTTATAATAATAACAATGAGGACAGTTATGCAGAAAATTATTTTGGCTACCCTTATGCTTATCTCTTTCACTATTGCTTACGCAGAGACCTATGTTCAACTGGGTCGTTATTTTCCTGACAAGAAAGAAACGGATAATGGTTTAATCTGGTACAATTCAGGCTATTTTGCGGAAGTCCGTATACTCGATGATTTAGATCCATCAACACATAAAGCGCTGGAGTCATATCTGGGCAAAGGTGTCCGATTCAGAATTCAGCAAAACACAGGAAAAGAAGAAGGATGGGACATGAACAACTATGTTATGGAAAGAACTATTAAAATAACCCAGATATCTACAAAAATCTGGACTGATGATGATGTCTATGTCCTGTTCGGTGTTTCGTCATACGACAGCAACAATGACTATATTGATACGACAACTCTCGAAACAGACAATTTAGCATGGGACGCAACACAAATACATATGGGAGCAGGATACAGGTTTGAGCTCAATGAAACTTATCTTAACAATATTGACTTTTATGGAATTTTTTCTTACTACAGCGCCTCTACAGAATATAACGATATCAAAAAAACAGAAGAGCGTGAGTTAATAGTCGGCACATCAGCATTGTTCGGCGATGTCAGTTTCCTCAGCGGCATGCTGTCTGCTGAACTCGGTAAGAAAAATATTACTCAAGGCAAAAATGATTCTTATCCGTGGTACTACAATGTGGAAGGCGGCGTTTATATAAAAAGTCCTAAACTTAATAAATCAGAAATATGGCAAAAAATGATTCCAGAGGTAGCTTACGCTTACGGCTACTACAAATATAATAGCGGCAACACAGAAGTAGACCTCTTTCCATCGTATGATACTAAATACAACATAGAAAGAAAATTCAGTCTAATATGGGGCTTAACTAAGCGGACTTTGCTCAGAACTGTGTATACTAATATTAAAAGGACTTTCGAAAACGGAGAATCTCATAAATACAGGAATGTCCTTCTGATATTGGAATATCAGCTTTAAATATCAGTATTGACCATTTACCCATGCTGTCATATTCTACATTGAGAGTGTTTTCACGGAGGATAAAAATGGCAACGAAGAAAGGCGAAGTATATGTTTGTTCCGTGTGCAAAGCGGTAGTAAAGGTAGAGAACGGCGGAAGCGGCGCTCTGATGTGCTGTATGGTAAAAATGACAAAGATGTAATAAAAAAGGCGGACGCAGTGTCCGCCTTTTGTTTTTATTTTGAAAGTTTCCCTATCATGCGGTTCATCACCACATTAAATTCTGTCACTGCGGAGCTGAAATCTTTCAGCTTGCCCAGCATATCCGGGTCGCCTTTTCTGACAGCCTCCACTACGATATCAGCGTATTTATGCGCCATTTTGTGCGGACCTTCTATCGCCCTGTAATCAGGGTCGTTTCTGAACTTCTCCTGATATTCCGCACTGTAATACGCCTTGCCGAACATACAGTTAGCGTGATCAGGTATTTTCATGTCGGTCTTTTTATTTATAACCGCTATCTGCATAGCCCTCAGAACGTTTGCGTGGGCTATTTTCGCCCTGATGAAAAGAGCTGCGTTATCTCCCTTCTTATAAGGAGAGACGGATGACTCAACCGTATTCACGGCGTTCATAAGCCCGTTGATAGAATCGGTAAGAGTATTGCTCTGTTCATCGAGAACCTGTGAATCACCGGCAAGATTGTCTATATTTTCCATTATCATATTGGATGAGTCAATCTGCTGGCTCAGAGCGGCTGAAATATTATTAATCTGAGCGCTGATAAATCTCAGTTCGTCAGCAACTTTATGAAAACTGCTTCCCGCCTCGCTGTTCATCTCCAGCTGGCTGATAACCGCCTCAGATGTTTTTCTGGACATCTCGGCGGCGCTTCTGATGCTTCCGGTAATTCCTTTCACAACAGAATCTATCTCCTCTGTGGCGTGTTTTGTTCTCTCCGCCAGCTTGCGCACCTCGTCTGCCACAACGGCGAATCCACGACCCGCCTCTCCCGCTCTCGCCGCTTCTATGGCGGCGTTCAGAGAAAGCATATTGGTCTGATCGGAAAGGTCGTTAATAACCTTCAGAACATCATTGATCTTAGAGGCGTCTTTTTCCAGAAGCTGCATATTATCTGCGAGCATGTTCATGGTCTCGCCCATAATCTCAGATTTTCCGCCTGTCTCCTCAAAGCGTCTGGCGCCCACATTGGCGATATCCACTGAGGATTCCGCCTTTGCCACTGTTTCGTTTACTATTTCGGATATCTCGTTGATGGCGCTCGCCAGCTCGTGCCCGGAAGAAGCCACCTGAGATGAGACATATCCGCTGTGCTCAGCGATTTTTTTGATCTCCGCAAGCTGATTGATAAGAGGAATAGCCGAGTCAGCCACAGAAGATATCCCCGTGTATGACTGGGTAATGTTTTTATCTATGCCTTTCAGATAACCGATAACGTTATCCGGAAGAACACATTTATCTATGAGGGCATACTCGCCTGTTTCCATAAATGTGGCGAACTCGTCCTTAGCGGATGAGACCTCCTGTTTCATGGACAGATAACTGAGCCATATCACGGACGCCACCACAATCAGGGCAGCTATCGTGACATATAAAGGACTTTTGCTGAAAATGATAATTAAAGCCAGGACAATAAGAAGAGCGCTCTGAACAGCCATATTCATTTTGCCGGACATGCTTCTCACCCCTAAATAATATTTGACCCTATGTTAATAAAATTATCACATAATCACAACTGTAATTTAAAGATAAGTAAAAGAAATATTAGAGAAAATAATAATAAATAAAAAAGCGGGTCATAAGACCCGCCTCTGTATGATTAGTAGTTAACAACCACGAGTTCGAAATGTTCCTGTTTGTGCGCGCAGGCGGGGCAAACAGCGGGAGCTTCCAGTCCTTCGTGAACGTGTCCGCAGACAAGGCATTTCCAAGCGACTGTAGCGGGTTTTTTGAAAACGAGTCCGTTAGCGACATTTTCGGCGAGTTTTCTGTATCTGGCTTCGTGGTGAGCTTCGATAGCGGCGATTTTAGTAAAAAGAGCCTCAACCTGAGGATAGCCCTCTTCTTTGGCTATTTTAGCGAATGTAGGATAGAGAATCTCCCACTCTTCGTGCTCGCCGTCAGCGGCAAATTTCAGGTTGTCCAGTGTCTGGGCTAAGCCAACGGGGTAGTCGGCATTCACGTTAACCATCATAGGGATCTCTGCGCCGAGGATATCGTTAGCGTACTGAAAAAAACGTTTTGCGTGCATTCTTTCGTTGTCGGCAGTCTCAAGAAAGATATTTTCTATCTGGCGGAAGCCTTCTTTGCGGGCCTGAGCAGCATAGAATGTGTATCTGTTGCGGGCCTGAGATTCTCCGGCGAAAGCCTTCATAAGGTTTTGCAGTGTTTCTGAGTCTTTGAATGATTTTGACATTATTTCCTCCTGATGTTTGATTATCGCTACATAATACATGTATTCGCAAAAATAGCAACAATTTTCTTTTAATAATTTTTATCGACTAATTGACTGTTTAATTGCTCACTTACTGATTTTACGGCTTTTTTCTCAATACCGCAACCGCAACAACCTTATCTTCATTATTCATTTTTCTGATAGCTACGGTGCATGGAGTGATTTTACCTGAACAGTTCAGAGTGAGATCGGTTTCCCCGACACTCTCTGACTGGGTGCTGAAGAAGAAATCTGTGAAAATCGTCCAATCAGCGTCAGAACAAAAATCACCAAGAGACATGGAGAGCAGACCGCTCTTTTCCATGCCCATAAGTTCACAGGCGCTGGCGTTTACTTCTATGATGCGCCCCATAAAGCCGCTGTCCGCACGAACCACCACCACGGCGTCATGAACCATGTCTGCCAGCATGCGGAATTTGTTTTCGCACTGTTCGCTCTGCCTTACCTCGTGATATATTCTTTCGCTGAGCCTTTTGTTCATGTCTTTCAGCTGAATCTCGTACAGCTTTTTTTCTGTGCTGTCTAAAATGACAGAGCAGAGAACCGTCCGCCCGTTATAATCTATCGGAGAAGAATAGACCTCAACATTTTTGACATTGCCGTCTTTCAGCCTGTGTATGAAGTTAAAATAATTTCTCGCTCTGCTTTTGGCGTGCTGCATCTCTTTTTTGATAGCTTCCGGAGGCATTATATTGAGCTGGTCTATATGCATGGATATCAGCTCTTCCTTGCCATATCCGTAAAAGATACATGCGGCGTTGTTCGCCTCTATTATCTTTCCGCCGTTCTCGTTGTCTATAATCAGCATGGGAGCCGAATGCCCGAAAAACATCTCACGGAACTTGCTCTCAGATGTTTCATAGTTTTTATGCTCGGAGAAAAGGTCGGTGATGTCCGTCAGAACAGAAATAAACTCGTCCGAGCCGCCTCCGGTGTTGACAACATCCACGATAAACCAGTGTTTATCGCCCGTTTCAGCGCTCGTTATACAGACTCTCTTCTCATATCCATTCAGCAGACCCGAAGAGATCAGTTCTTTCCATTCAGGATTGTTTTTCAGCGAATCTTCCTCTGTGTCTTCGAAGAAGGAGCACAGGCATCTTTCAGACCTGCTCAGATCTTCCATGGTCTGATATCCTAAAAATTTCAAGGCAGATGAATTAGCAAAAAAGATTGAAACAGCGTCATGGATAAAAACCATTCCGTGCACTCTGTTTACCAAAACATCGAGACTGCTTTTAAATTCTCTCAGTCCCTTCACTGTCTTAAATATATTGCTCTTAGAGCTGAAATCCACACCGGCAGGCACAGCGCAGAAAACAAAGGCGGAATCTCCGGCGGCATAGAGCCTGATGTTATATATCTGCTTTTTTCCCTTTATGTTAAGAAGCGTGTTATATGACTTTATCTCGGCTGTTCCATCCACCACATGTGAGAAATCCGGAATGGAAGAAGCATAGAAGCTGCTGGGCAATATCTTGTCAACATTGATAAAAACCTTCTCGAACTGTCCGTTTTTTTCTATAACATGAAGAGATGAGTCCGTGACGGCGGCGGGGATTTTTATCTTATCCAGCATAACAAGATAATCTTTCATGGAGCACCTCTCAAAAAATAAAGATGATAAAAAATATCCATATTGAATTTATACTCATTTTATATAATTTAACACCATTAATTATAAAGACAATACAATGTTTTGTTGTTTATTATAATACCAAATTGGAATATAATATCATCAAGGGCAAACTATCATATTTGGTGGGTGATGAAAAACAAACTGTCTGTTTTCACTTTTTTATCCATGATTATAGTCGCGGCGGTTTTTTCCATTATGTTGATATACAATATCTCTTCGCTCTCTGAAAAGCACATAGTCAACACCAGCCAGGAACTCGAGAAAATCTTTGTAAAACGTCAGAAAGAATATATCCACCAGGAAATAAACAGAATCACATCCCGCATATCCCTCGAAAAAAGAGAGGTATATCAGAACGCCAGAGACACCGTGAGAGCGAGAGTGGAATCCGCCGAAGGTTTTTTGAAAAACGTTCTGAAACGGGACTCATCGGAAAGACTTAGAAAAATAGCGCTGGAGGAGATGATCCACTCCTTTAAATGGGAATATTCCTCAGGATATTATTTCGCCATGGATTCCAAAGGAAATATTCTGCACCACGGCGGCAACCCCGATCTGGAGAACCAAAACTTACTCAATATGAATATCAGCGGCGACCTGAGGACTTTTCTGAACAAAGTATATAGAGAAAAAGAGGCGTTCGGAGAATACAAATACATCAGCGAAAACATGAACGACCGTGACAGCTATAAAGTAGCCTATGCCAGATATGACGAAAAGCTGGGTCTGCTCATCGGCGCCAGCATCTATCTGAAAGAACTGACCGACAAGGCAAAAGAGAGCATCCTGCTGGAGATGCAGAACGACAGATACGGCTACAAAGATACAGGATATTTCTGGGTGATAACTCCTGAATATCAGACAGTCTTCCATCCGTCTCCGGATTTTCCGAAAGGCAGTCTGAAAGGGCTGACGGACATAGACGGCAAACTGTTCATAGATGAAATGGTAGACGCCTCGCTGAAGAGCGGCGGCGGTTTCGTAACATACAAATGGCCGGAACCCGGCTCCAAAATCAGCGTGCAGAAAGTGGCGTATGTGGAATATGTGCCCGACTGGGACTGGATTATCTGCACCGGATTCTACTTCAACAACCTGAAAGAGACCACAGAGCTGGAAAAAGAAGTGATCGAATCCACGCTGGCGGATGATCTCAGATCGAACCTGATGCTGATATCCGCCCTGTTCATCTCCACCCTGCTGGTGGCTGTGTATGTTTCCAGAAAGATGGGCGCTGTGGAATCCAGCCAGACAAAATATCTGAACGACCTGAAACAGTATAAAAACGTGATGGACGAAAGCTCCATCGTCAGCATAACCGACCCGATGGGGCACATCACCTATGTGAACGACAAATTCTGCGAGATCTGCGGATATTCCAGAGAATATCTGATAGGCAAGCGCCACAACATAATGAGACACCCGGACACCCCCAACGAACTCTTCAAAGACCTCTGGACAACCATTTTAAAGGGAAGATCATGGCACGGCATCATAAAAAACCTGAGGGTGGACGGCGGACACTTCTATCACAAAGTATCCATCATCCCCTATAAAGACGAGAACGGAACCATAGTCAGCTTTACCTCATGCAGTCAGGATGTGACAGAAGTCATCGAAAACAGGGAGATGCTCCAGAACGTTTTCAGCGTGGACAGGCTGACCGGGCTGGGCAACAGATATAAGCTGATAACAGATATAGAAAACTCTAAAATGCCGTCCCTCGCCTTCATAGACATAGACAGGTTTCACGAGATCAACGAGCTCTACGGAATGACCTTCGGCGACAACCTGCTCAGCATGGCGGCGGAACGGATGAAGAACCAGTGCCAGCTGAAAATGTTCAATATATACCGTGTCCACTCGGATGTTTTCGCAGTGCTGGCTCCATACATCGACAAACAGATGTTTATAGAGCAGACCATGGCAGGCATAAACTCTGTCGTGGGAGAGGTTTTCAAGCTGGACGGAAAAGAGGTGATCATCCGCTACAGAGCGGGCTTTGCCAATGACACCGATGATATCATAGCTAAGGCTGATATCGCTCTCCAGCAGGCAAAATCAGAAAACAAAAGCCATGTGGTTTATGACATTCACAATATAAACAACTCAGACATCTATGAGCAGAATATCAAGATAATGAAGATGCTGACAGAAGCGGTGGAGAATGACAGAGTAGTACCCTTCTTCCAGCCTATTTATGATTTCAGCTCAAAATCGATAGTGAAGTACGAGTGCCTCATCCGCATAATAAATAAAGACGGCTCCATCATGCCGCCCTCAGAGTTTCTGGATGTCAGCAAACAGACCAGAATATACCCGGATCTGACAAAAATAGTCGCCGCTAAATCAATAGATGAATTCAGAAACAGTCCGTATGAGTTCTCCATCAACTTCTCCGTGGAAGATCTGCTGAACCACAGCACCATAGATTATGTATATGACTATGCCTCACAGGCGGGCGTTCTGAACCGCATGGTGATAGAGCTGGTGGAGACCGAACAGCTCAACTCCAGCACAGATGTTGTCGCCACTTTGGAAAAGTTCAAACAGGCGGGGACAAAGATTGCCATAGACGATTTCGGAACCGGATATTCCAACTTCGACTATCTGCTGAAAGTCCACGCCGACTATATCAAAATAGACGGAAGCATAATCAAGCTGATTACCAAAGACGAAAGAGCTCTGGATATAGTGAACTCCATAGTCAGATACGCCAAGAAGATGAATATGAAGACCATCGGCGAGTTTATCTCCGACAGAGAAATAGCAAAAAAGGCTATGTCAGCCCACATCGACTTTGCACAGGGGTATTTCTACGGCAAACCGGAGAGGAAGCCTAACCCGAACCCGGACAATACTCTGTGATCAGCCTTTTCTGAGTATTTTCTCCACGAAGAACTTGGCGGCGAGAAGTATCATCGGAGCGGCGTGAAAGACCAGATCGAATATGTCTATCGGTTTTTTCAGTGTTCCGGCGGCGAGCATTTTGAGCTTTTGCCAGATATGAGGCTCCGGAATGAAGGGCGCAAGCCCCAAAAGCACGGAAAACACTATCAAGGTAGGATAATCAAGTTTTTTCAGCATATCTGCTCCATCCTCTGTTCACAAAAAACACACATTTTCGTTAAGCATAATGATGTCCCGCCGATATGCATATTACTATGAAAATATTCACCACGGAGGGTGTCATGTATGTGAACTATAACGCTAAGTCGGTCGGCTTGCAATATGACTCTTACGAAAAGAAATCCGACAGCACAAAAACAACCTCGAAATCAGTCAATGTCGAAATAAAATATACAGCGGTCTCCGCCTCCGTAATCCATGAAGACAAGGCGGATATTTCAGACTCCGAAACCAAGGCTCTCACAGACGAAGCGATGAGCAGAGCCGAGGCATATATTCAGGAATCCGTGAACAGGCTGAGAGAAAGGATATCACAGCACACCCAGAATGTGATGAAAGGTCAGTCCGAAACCGTTATGGCGGAGATCAGATCATACAGTCTGTCGGTGAAGATAACCCTTCAGTCTGAAACCACTATAGAAAACACAGACTCAGGCATGCAGTCGCTGATATCCGAAGACGGATATTTCGGCGTTAAAAAGACGTCTCAGAGGATTTTCGACTTCGTATCCTCAATGGCAGGAAACAATCCGGAAAAACTGGCAGAAGCGAAAGAGGCTGTGCAAGACGGTTTCGATAAGGCAAAAGGAGCGCTCGGCGGTGATCTTCCGCAGATATCCAACGACACATATGACGCCGTGATGGAAAAAATAGACTCATATATCGACTATCTCGATCATAAAAGCGAATCAGCATACGCATAAAAAAAGGGCGGTTAAACCGCCCTTTTATTTTTGTTTTCCAGTGTGATAATGATCTTAGCGCCTTTATCCGTGTTCTCCACGTTTATCTCGCCGTTCATCCTGTCGTTTATTATCAGCTTGCTCATATAGAGACCCAGCCCTGTTCCCTTCTCCCCTTTGGTGGAGATATAAGCGTTAAAAATCTTTTCCAGCATATGTTCGGGGATACCGCCGCCGTTGTCTTCCACGGCAACAGTCACATAGCGTCCGTTATCCAGCGAGCTGAGAGTGATGTCTATCTCGCCGTATTCAGTTTTGTTCTGTTCCAGCGCGTCTTTAGCGTTGGTACAGAGGTTCAGGACGACATTCTTAAACTCGTTCTCATATCCGTAAACAACGGCCTTTTTCGCCTCTTCTGAATCGAAGAAAATGCCGCATTTTATATTGTGATATTTCAGCTGAGGTCTGTAGAGATCCATCACGCTGACAACAGCCTCAGACAGAACAAATTCCGAAGCCTTAGAAGACGGTTTCAGAAAATCCCTGAAATCGTTCACAGTGTCGGTCATAAATTTTATCTGTTCCACGATGCTGGATACTGTTTTGCTGATGAGTTTTTCAGACTCCTCATCCACATCCAGAAGTTCCTGCATCATCTGCGATATCATGGATATGGAATTAAGCGGCTGAACCCACTGATGAGCAATGATGCCCACCATCTCGCCCATTGTCGCCATTTTTGACTGCTGAAGCAGCATGCGCTCCTGTTCCAGGTTTTTGCTGTGGATCTTTTTATATTCGGAAATATCGCTGATAAATCCGAAAAACAGCGGTTCATATCCGTCATCGATATATTCGAAACTGCCAAGCACATCAACGTGTGAGCCGTCTTTTTTCATGATGGCAAAATCAACGGGCTGTATCCTGTTATCAACGTTCATCAGCTGTTTGTAGGCGTTTAGTATCTTGTCTTTGCAGTCGGGTCTGATGATGGTGTCGGACGCTTTCTTACCTTTCAGCTCAGACGGCTGGTAGCCTATCAGATGTTCCAGATATTTATTATAGTCTTTTATCAGCCCGTCTTTATCCAGGGTGAAAATGCCTATATTAGCGTTGTCATAAAGTGTTCTGTAATAGGTATCCTGACGGCGCATCTCTTTTTCCGCCATCTTCGTGTCGGTGATGTCGTGTATGATGCCGTCCAGCGAATGGGTGCTGGGAGAAAGTTTTTTCATAACTATGCGCAGGTGCTTTTCCGACCCGTCCGGATGTCTCATCGAGACCTCGGTTTCCACCATGGTCTTATCCGCCGCCTCCGACATAACCTCGCAGAGCTGAGAGAAACCCTTCTCTTTAGCATTTTTGCAGATGTCTTCTATGTTCACCACAGATTTATCAGCTGAGAATCCCAGAACGCCGCAGGCCTCCGGAGAGAGTATCAGGCATTTGAGATCGTGGATATACTCAAACGTACCTGTGCCTGTCACAGCGTTTGCGTGGCTCAGCTTCTTTCTGTTCAGCTCCAGATCCTTCACAGCCATCCTGAGCGCCTGTGTTCTCTTCCTCACCTCTTCGGATGAGGTGTCCTCCTGATCTTCAGCGTCCATAAAGAGATTGATCGGGTGTAAGTTTATGATGATATTGTCTTTCATTCCGATGTCCTGAAAGACCATGATGAAGTTCTGAGCACCCAGAGAAATGAACGTGCCGTTCCTGCCCGCTCTGTTCTCGGCGGAAAAAAATCCGGGGAAAATCTCTGACAGAGCCTTTCCAACGGGGTTAGAATAAAATAATTTTCTGGCGGAAGGAGACACCCACTCAATAGTATCCTCAGGTTTCCGCCCTGTGGTTCTTATGATATAAGATTCGTTATTATTCACCATATCTCCAAACTATATACTATTTATGAGGTGTTAACAAGTAGGTTAATTTTTTGCGGCGGGCGCCAGACTGAAAATAATCATGCCTGTTCCCATGCCTGTCACAAAGTGCATATGAAGAAAGAAATATGAGATGACAACCAGAAGAATGCCTATATAGCGCATCACTCCCCATGAAGAGAATATGAAAGACCCGTGACGTGATATGTGTTTGTTGACAAAGGGTTCACCCTTTACAAAGACATAGCCGCCGCATATCATTCCGCCAATAAAGAGCAGTATAAGATCAACTGTCGTGTGCACTGTGTATTTCCTCGTGTCTGTCGCATGTCTGTCCGGTCTGGCAGTGCCCCTCTCCGCATCGGCAGACGCTCTTTTTGCTTCTGAGCTTCAGCATCAGGGCGAAGAAGGATACCGCTATGAAAACCGCCAGAAATACCGCTAAAAATCTCATCAATAACCTCTCAGAAAAAGTTAATCCTAAACTTTTTCAGATACCGTTAAGCTCGCAGGTTTGACCATCACGAGCGAAGCGTTGTGATCTCGGCGGGGTATAAAACCCCGCCCTACTATCGGCAGGTGTTTCTAAACCGATCTATGATCCAAAATGCGTGCCTGCTATCGCACGCATTTCTAAACAAAGCTAGCTGCCAAAATCGTCAAAGAATATATTATCCGGCTCAACTCCCAGACTGTCCAGCATACTCAGCACAGCCGAAATCATCATGGGAGGACCGCAGAGATAATACTCTATGTCTTCAGGCGCTTCATGATTTTTAAGATATTCATTCAGCACCACGTTATGTATGAATCCCGTGTAGCCTGTCCAGTTGTCCTCCGGCATGGGATCAGACAGAGCGATGTTCCATTTAAAATTAGGAAACTGTTTTTCCAGCTCTTCAAAATCCTCCAGATAAAACAGCTCCTTCAGGCTCCGTCCGCCGTACCAATAGCTTATCTTTCTGCCGGCATTCAGCCTCTTTAGCTGGTCGAAGATTATCGAACGCAGAGGAGCCATGCCCGCACCGCCTCCGATAAAAACCATCTCTTTGCCGGTCTCTCTGCCGTAAAACTCGCCGAAAGGTCCCGCAATAGTTACCTTATCACCCGGTTTTCTGCTCCAGACATATGATGAGCCGATGCCGGGGGGCACTTTTTTGCCGAAGGGGGGTGTTGCGATCCGCACGTTCAGCTTCACGATGCCCTCTTCCTCCGGATAGTTCGCCATGGAGTAGGCACGCTGAGCCTCCTCCTTAACCACGCTCTCTATTTTGAAAAAACCGAATTTTTCCCAGTCGCCTCTGTACTGCTCCGGTATGTCCATATCGCTGAATTTGCACTCATACGGAGGCACAACCACCTGAATATATCCGCCAGCTCTGAAATCGACCTTTTCAGGCACTCTCAGAACAAATTCCTTGATAAAGGTAGCCACGTTGTCGTTGGATATTACCTCGCACTCAAAACGCTTGGCGGCAAAAACCTCGGCGTCCAGCTCTATCTTCATATCCTGCTTAACGGCTGTCTGACAGGAGAGCCTCATGCCCTCCTTCTCCTGTTTGCGGTTGATATGGCTCTTCTCAGTGGGCAGGATGTCTCCGCCGCCCTCCAATACCTTTACACGGCACTGACCGCAGGCACCGCCGCCGCCGCACGCTGATGAAACGAATATCCCGTTATCCGCCAGAGCGTTCAGCAGTTTTCCGCCGACATTAACCGTCAGGTCTTTTTCGCTGTTGATGTTTATGGTTACTGTTCCGGCAGCCACCAGCATGCGTCTGGCGTTGATGATGACCCCCACCAGAAGAAGAATGACAACCGTAAAGACCGCTACTCCCATTAAAAGCACTGTCATAGCTTTATCCCCGAAAACAGCATAAAGGCGATAGCCATTATGCCAGCAGTAATAAATGTTATGCCCATACCTCCGAGCCCTCTTGGGGTGTCGGCGTATTTTATCCTTTCACGGATGGCCGCCATGGTTACGATTGCCAGCGCCCAGCCTATGCCCGAGCCCAGACCGAAAACCACAGATTCGCCGAATCCGTAATCACGCTGAACCATAAAGAGCGAACCGCCCAGAATAGCGCAGTTAACCGTTATCAGCGGAAGGAATATACCCAGAGCGGAATAGAGAGACGGAACGTATTTGTCCAGCGCCATCTCCAGAATCTGCACTATAGCGGCGATCAGACCGATGTATGTCACCAGCCCGATGAACCCCAGATCGAGATCGGGAAAGCCCATCCATGTCAGAGCGCCCTCTTTCAGAACAAACCTGTAGAGCAGGTTGTTCGCCGGAACGGTGATAGCCTGCACCACCACAACAGCGATGCCCAGACCAAAAGCCGTCTCCACCTTCTTCGACACGGCGATGAAGGTACACATGCCCAGAAAGAAGGACAGAGCCATGTTTTCTATGAATATAGATTTTATAAAAAGCGAAAGATATGCTTCCATGTTAATCCTCCGCCTTCACTACTGTCAGTCTGGCTATCCATATCAGTATGCCTATCAGAAAGAAGGCGCTGGGTGCCAGCAGAAAAAGCCCGTTGGGATGATACCATCCGCCGGAATTGACAGAGGGCATAATGGTGAAGCCGAACAGTTTTCCGGAACCCACCAGCTCTCTTATGGTGGCGATGACTATCAGAACCAGACCATAACCAGAGCCGTTGCCCAGACCGTCCAGAAAGCTCCTGAACGGCGGGTTGCTGATGGCGTATGCCTCTGCCCGCCCCATGATGATACAGTTGGTGATGATAAGCCCCATAAAGACCGACAGCTGTTTGCTGATCTCGAACATATACGCCTTAATGATCTGGTCGGCGATGATAACCAGTGTCGCCACTATAGTCATCTCTATGATAAGCCTGATGCTGGACGGCATATAGTTTCTGAGAGCAGATATAAAAAGGTTGGAAAACGCCACGACCGCAGTCACGGACACAGCCATAACCAGCGTCACTTCCAGCTTGGTAGTAACAGCCAGCGTGGAGCAGATGCCCAGCACCTGCACGGCGATGGGGTTATTCTTTATGATAGGGTCGGTCAGTGTCTTTATGTTTGACATTAAGCACCCCCCTCTTTCAGTTTATTCAGATATTTCCCGAATCCGTCAACGCCCATCCAGAAGCGTACTGTGTTTTCCACGCCACGGCTTGTCATTGTGGCGCCGCTGAGAGCGTCCACCTGGTGCTCACCCGCTGCGCCGCCCTTCACCACGGACAGAGCCACTGAGCCGTCCTCGGAGTATATTTTCTTGCCCACCCACTGAGCTTTCCAGATGGGGTTGTCCACCTCTCCGCCCAGACCGGGTGTCTCGCCGTGCTCATAGAATGTGATTCCGCTCACGGTGTCCATATCGCTGTTCAGCGCCATGAAGCCGTAAAGTGTGGACCACAGACCGGAGCCGTATATCGGCAGAATCAGCTTGTTTATCTTTCCGCTTTCGTCACGGATTATAAATACGGGAATTTTGGCAGGGATGCTCTTTATCACAGCCACATCCTGCTGTTTTGACAGATGAACGGCATCGGGCATAGTCGCCAGCCTTTTGATGCTTTCGAAGTATTTTCCGGCGTCAGCCTTCACAGCCTCTCCCGTGCGCATGTCCACCATATAGGTTTCCACCTGTTCGAACGCTTTGGCAACATCGGTGTCGCCATGCAGATAACCGCCGGCGAGCAGAATGTTCTTCTTCCGCTCCAGCTCACGGTTCATATCCTGTTTCGGCTTCAACAGCACGTTTGCGCCCGCCACAAAGAAGGAGCAGATTACAGCGAGGGTCAAAGCCGTTAAAAATGTTTTAAGATCGCTTTCAGACCGCACTTCTCTTCATCCTCCTCTGCATATTCGCTTTCATGACAATATAATCTATCAGCGGGGCAAAAATATTTGCAAACAGAACCGCCAGCATGGCTCCTTCCGGATATGCCGGGTTCAGCACCCGCACCAGAGCCGTCATGGCGCCTATAAGAAGTCCATAGAAAAACTTGCCCTTCTCCGTAAACGTTGCCGACACAGGGTCGGTCGCCATAAACACAGTGGCGAAGGCGAAACCGCCTATAACCAGATGCCACTGGGGAGCGAGGGAGAACATGGGGTTGGTATCAGAACCGACAATATTAAAGAGAGATGTGACAGCCACCAGCCCCACAACGGATGAAACAATGATCCGCCACGAGCCGATTCCCGTCCAGATGAGAAACACTGCGCCGAAAATGCACGCCAGAGTGGAAGTCTCGCCCATAGAACCGGGGATGAACCCGAGAAAAGCATCTATCCATGACACATTAATGTGTCCGCCCAGAGACTGAGAGGCAAGAGGTGTGGCATAGCTGTAGCCGTCCACTGCCACCCATGCCCTGTCGCCTGTGACACCGGACGGATAGCTGAAAAAGAGTATCGCTCTGGCAAACAGAGCGGGGTTTACAAAGTTTCTGCCTGTTCCGCCGAAAACCTCCTTGCCCAGAACCAGACCGATGGACAGAGCGACCATCGCCTGCCAGATAGGCACTGTGGGGGGAAGAATCAGCGGATAAAGAAGACTGGTAACCAGAAAAGCCTCGCCTATCTCGTGTTTGCGGATGATGGAGAACAGCAGTTCCCAGAAACCGCCCACGGCGAGCGTGGCTATGTATACGGGTAAAAAGTATAAGGCTCCGTGAAAGAAGTTCGCCCCTATGCTGTGCGGGTCATAACCCACGCCCATGGCGCTTATCAGGCTGTGCCGCCATCCGGCGAGGTTCTCTGTTCCGGTGGAGGCTATCACCATGTTCGCCTGATATCCGGTGTTATAGAGAGCCATCAGAACGCAGGGAATCAGCGCTATCACCACGGTCGTCATGATCCGCTTAAGATCGATGCCGTCACGCAGGTGTGTGCGCCCTTTTGTTCTGTCCATGGGGTTATACAGGAATGTATCCACCATCTCGAATGCGGGGAACCAGCGTTCATACTTGCCGCCTTTTTCGAAAAGGTGTTTATATTTCTCCAGAAATTTTCTCATATCAGCCCTCCTTCTCTATGTCGGTGAGGGCAGAACGCAGAACGGGAGCATAGTCTATCTTTCCTGGGCAGGCATATGTGCAGAGGCTCAGATCCTCTTCGGAAAGCTCCAGACAGCCCAGCTTCTCCGCCGTCTCATAATCTTTTACCAGAAGCGCCCTGAGCAGATGCGTGGGCAGGATATCCATCGGCATCACCTTCTCGTATATGCCAACGGGAACCATAGCCCTGACACAGCCCTTCATAGACGTGTCGAACTCCACGTCTTTTTCGCACAGGACTTTTGACAGGAATATATTTTTGACAGAGTGAACCTTAGCGCCTGGCATCAGCCAGCCCATGAAGGGTCTGTCGGTCTGTTCCTTAACCACGGAGACCTGATTCATGACGGAAGACAGATAAGCCGTCCCGTCAGAAACTTTCAGTCCGTAAAGCACGGAGCCGTTTATCACTCTGGCGTTTTCAGAGTCTATTCTGCCGTTTGTAATCTGATCTATCGATGCCCCTTTGACAGTTTTCACATGACAGGGGGATTTTACGCATGTACCGGAGAGGGCTATCATTTTTGATTCGTTCAGTTCTTTGTGCTTTATCAGGTAGCCTATGTCTATCACAGTCTGCATGTCCATAGTCCACACGCATCTCTGCATGGACACGGGGCGCAGAAAGTGAACATGTGTGCCTGTGAGTCCGGCAGGATGCTTCCCGTCAAATATCACAGCGTCATCAGTCACCTTCATGTCGGGGGCGCAGCAGACATATGTCTTATCCGCCAGCATTTTTACCAGCTTCAGCCCTTCGGCGAAATATTCCTCATTGCCCTGATACAGCAGTTTCATGTCGGGCGCCAGGGGTCTGGTGTCCATACAGTTGACAAAGACCGCCTCGGGCTTGTCATCCGCATGGGGCACAACGGCGAAGGGAAGCCTGCGCAGAGATGTAAAAATACCGGAATCCATCAGCAGTTTCAGAGCAGTGCTTCTGTCTGTGTATGATGTGTCGAAGCGGACCGCATCGCCGGACGTTTTTTCTATCACCAGAGACAGAAATTTTCTTTTGTCGCCTCTGTGGACAGCTTTTACAATTCCGGTGGCAATAGCGGTGAAGACCGCTGAGGGATTTTTCCTGTCGGTGAAAACAGGCTGACCTTTTTTTACGGTCTCGCCCTCCTTCACCAGCATGGAAGGTTTCAGATTCGGATAATCGTCACCCAAGATTCCAACGCATGAAACAGAGGTCATATCAATGACCTCACCGGACGGAGCGCCCTTAATAGGCAGACTCAGCCCCTTTTTTATTTTATAAACTGTCATGCCGTTCTCCGAAATCAAAAGAAAGTTAATTTAGTCTTAATATAGTTTAAACTATGATAGGCAGGTGTCAAGATTTTCTGGCTCTCATTATCAGGATTCCGCTGAATCCTACCAGCAGTATACCCAGCAGAGAGAGAGAGTCAGGGAACATATCCCCCGCAAGCATACCTGTGAACACACTGAACAGCAGCTCGCTGTAGCCAACGGTGCTCATCAGAGCCACACGACCGTAAAAATATGACCGGGACATGTAATATTGCGCCACCACAGCCACCAGCCCCAGCATGAACATATAAAAAATATCTATGCCCGCCGGAACGAACGCCAGCGAGTTATATCTGGGCACGCCCAGAAAGTGCATCACGATGAAATAGAGCGATGAACCGCCCAGTCCCGCCAGAGAGAACGACATTACCATCATTCTGGCGTCATAATAGTTTGCCAGCCCACGCACCGTGGCATATGCCAGAGCGGCGAAAAAACCGCACCCTATGCCCGCCAGAGAACCGAGCAGAGATATTTCTCCGCTGGGTTTCAGTATGAACAGAATCCCTATGAAACCGACTATGATGGATGTCCAGAGCTTGCTTCCGGTCTTCTCTTTCAGCAGAAATCCGCCGATGACAGCCGTGAACATGGGAGACGTTTTAGAAAACGTGGCGGCAGTGGCAAGAGGCAGAACACTGACCGAAAAGAAGTAAAAAAACATGGCGATAAAGCCGTATACGCCGCGCATAGCCAGCAGAAAAGGTTTTCCGCCCTGATTGCTGGGTTTGAAGATAAGCATGGAGCCGATGATGAGAGCGAGACTGACTATGTTTCTGAAAAAAATCATCTCCATAGGAGCGTGATGAACAGAAAGTTTTTTGATGAAAAAACCCATGCACGAGAACAGAAAAGACGCAATGAGCATATAGATGATGCCCTTCATCTCATCGTCAGTATTGAACGCTTTGTATGGATTAATTTTTTCCGGCATTAGGGAAATATACGCCTGACGTTTTTATTTGGCAACGGGTTTTAAGCCCTATTCTTTGCTTTTAAACTCGGGCTCGCCGACATGATGTTTTTTAAAATAATAAGCGCCGAATATAAATATCAGAACAAAAAGCCCGAGAGCGCACAGATTCACAAGAGGACCTTTCACAGTGATATTTCGAACCACATACACGGTGAGAAAAATATCAAAAGCAAACAGCACGGCGTAGAGATGTTTCGGCACTCTGTAGGTTATATCCGCCTGACATCCTTCGCACTTCACATCGCCTTCTGATGCTTCCGTCCCGCAGTATGGACATCTGATTCCGCTCATATCTCACCTCTGATTTATTTCAGCGCCGGATCCGTTCTGAACTCGTCAATATAGCTGTCATTCTCATCAGACCTGTTTTTGGCGTCCGGCACGCAGACACCCGTCTGGAGATAATTTATAGCGGCGGAAAGCATAACTTCGTCCGGGTCGCCAAAATCCTTCATGGCATCGGTCGGGTCTGTTTTATAGCAGTCCGGCTCGAATCCGTTGGCGAAATCGCTGTTTCCGTTCACATCGGCGTTTCTGAATGTGATAGCCGTCATAACCATATCACAGTAAGCGACCAAATCCATACCGACATTTTTTCCGACTGTCTTTCTGCCGATCAGATATACGTCTTTATAAGCCTTTATGCTGTTAATCAAAAGCTCGCTGGAAGAAGCGGTGCTGCCGGAGACCAGAAAAACAATCTTTTCCGGATACAGTGGATATTTGGGAGTCTGAAAATAATAGAAAAAATTGTAAATCGAATAGACTCTGTTGTACTGCATCTCTTCAAACACTTTTCTTTCCAGAGTGCTTCCGAGTATCTGGCTGGCAAGA
Source organism: Deferribacterales bacterium (assembly GCA_050251875.1). Classification (GTDB taxonomy): domain Bacteria; phylum Chrysiogenota; class Deferribacteres; order Deferribacterales; family Geovibrionaceae; genus Seleniivibrio. Next base: position 110,711 of record JBFWMA010000007.1, read on the forward strand.
TATCCGGCGGTGTCGTTCAGTCCCCCGCCGTTGTATCTCAGGTCAATAATCAGTTCCTCCACGTCTCTTCTGGAAAAATAGTAGAAAGCGGAGTCCAGATCATTATAGTTAGCGTTAAAGTATGAGTAGGCAAGATAGCCTATCATTTTACCGTTTGAGCTGTTTTTAAAAACTTTTGAGCTCAGCACGGGATAATTATAGTAAGCGGTTTTTGTCAATGTAACGGTGTGAGACACGGAGTCGTAATCAGAATAGACTATTTCATTCTGCACGCCCGCGGCGGAAGGACCGAAAGCGGCGTCCATCACACTGCTGTCGCTTAACATCGCCGCTGTGGAATAGCCGTTAACAGAGAGTATCTCATATCCTCTTTTCAGCCCGGCGATATCGGCGGGTGTTCCGGGAATGACATATTTCACATAAATCCGGTTAGAGTATGCGACTAAATTAGTGCCGAGTCCTATGGTCTCGCCATAGTAATAGCTGATCAAATTCGCCAGAGTATTCAGCCCGCTGAACCTGTCCTGAGAAACTTTCAGATCATTCATAATATCGTATTGAGAAGCGTATAAGGTGTAGTCAAGAACAGGAGCCTCATCCGCCCACAGATAGGCATCGTGCATATATTTATAGACAAACTTGACTTTGCCTGCCTCCGTGCAGTCGTCCGGGGCATATGAAATCCTGAAATATTCATTATTACCAGGGTTGCCGTCAGTGGGAAAAGTCTCTTCGAATCCGCATGAAACCAGAAGAAAAGAAATAAAAAGCATGACAATATATTTCATTTATCAACACCTTAGGAAAACGTTACGAACCTAATAATAGTCATACAAATAATGTAACGTCAAGGTATTATAATTTAACAATGTTTTTATATGAAATAGTGAAACACCCAGTCCAGCCTGCCCCGCTTTATGTAATATATCCCGCTGAATTTCATGATACGGCGGATTTTGTCCCTCATCTCCGGTTTATAACAGTGAACTTTGCAGTCCTTGCACTTCGGTTTCGGGTCGAGCGGACAGCGGATATTTCTGGCGAGGGCATATGCCAGCACCTCGGCGCATTCCGGGCAAAGAGTGCCGGGAGCAACACCGTGGTTTTCCCGGCAGTAGGTATGTATAAAAGCGTTCAGGACTTTCGCGTCCTTTTTCACACGCCTGTCTTTTTTCATATGTTTTCCAGCATGTCTCCCATGCGCACACGGTTTCTCAGGTCGAGCAGTTTTTTGTCCAGCTCCTGAAGCTCCTCAAGGTTGGCTCTCTCTTTGTCTGTGGTGGCGATGATCTTTGCCACGCCCCCGTTTTTTATCACCAGTCTCTTGTCGCCCATCAGCGCCAGTATGGGGTCGTGGGTGGACATCAGAACTATCTTCTCCTCGCCCACCAGAAGCTGAAGAGCTTTTTTGCGGTCGATGCCTGCGTTCTCTATCTCGTCTATCAGAACGATGGGTGATTTGCTAAGGAAAGCGGTATCCGCTATCATCAGAGCTCTGGACTGTCCGCCGGAAAGGGATGTGACGGGTGTGTCGCCGTCAAATTTTTCTCCCGCCAGCTCGTTCGCCTTCTCTATTATCAGCTCCACCTTGTTGTCTATATCCTGCACAAAACGGCTCTCAGCGTGGATGCGCACAAACTCTCTGGCAGTCAGATCCATGACGAAGTTCATGTTCTGGCTCAGCTGCGCCACGGGCTTATGCTCGGGCGAAAAACGCCAGCTCTTTTCGGGGTCTTTGCCGTTTATCCTGATATAGCGCTTGGTCGGCGTGTCGCCCATAGCCATCCATTCGATATCCGCCAGCAGACGGCTCTTGCCCGATCCGGTGGGACCCACTATGCAGATAATCTCGCCGGAGTTAATCTCCAGCTCAAAGTTTTCCGCCTCGCCTTTTTTGTTTATCCCGCCTGTTATTGTCAGTTTTTCTATAGACGCTGTTTTCTCTGTCATGGAGCCCACAGCCTCTATGAAGGTCACGAAGTTATGTATGAACTCCGCCGGGTCGATCCCCATATCCTCCAGCTCGGTGTCTGTCAGATTTTTCACAAACTCCTTCACGGATGTCTGCGGGATTCTCAGCCCCTGCGACTCAAAGAAATCTCCGGCAAAGGGAAACTGTGCCTGTAATTCAGCGAAATCTATATTTATTATCTGTTGTTTATCCATTGTCCACATCCATTTTTCTGACGTTGCCCATCTGATACTGAGCCCCTATCCTCTTTTCGCCCAGACAATATGAGCAGAGGGCGGAAGGCATTGAAAATCTGAGGCTTTTTCCGTCCAGAGTATCAGTCTCGGTGTTTGCATCGGCAAAGAGGGTGGACAGCTCGAAAGCGCCCTGCCCGGTGATGCCGTTCACATGCATTATAGACGCAGTGGGATTCACCGTGGCGACTCTGGAAGCGAAAACCTCACGCTCCGCCTGAGACACTATGTCTCCTTTGGTTATCACCACCACATCGGCGGATTTCAGCATGGGACCTATCTTCTTGGGCGTGTTGATGCCTGAGAGGTTGTCTATGACGCACACCGCCAGAATCTCTTTGATGTGCGGACTGCATCTGTTGCAGAGCCCCGCGCTCTCGCTTATCAGGATATCTATGCCCTGCTTCTTTCCCCACTCAAAACTTTCGGACACGTTGCTCACGAAATAGTGGTCGGGACACAATGCGCCGGACAGTCCTTTTTTTACCGGAATACCCTTCGCCTCATAGAGTTTGTCATCGTCTGTGTAGAGGCAGTCGAACTTCACCACGCCCGCCTTAAAACCACGCTGGCGCAGGCTTTCCACGGTTTTTAAAATCACGGCTGTTTTGCCGGATGATGGGGGACCGCTTACAGTCACAAATCTCATGTTATGCCTCCAGACTAGAGTTGAACAGAGCGTCCAGACGTTTCAGCAGAGCGCCCATGTCAGTGGAATATATATAGTCCCAGCCGATCCAGTTGAATTTCATGGTCTCGGGCAGTCTGTTGTCCACCTCGCTGTTCAGAGCGGGGAAGAGACCTCTGTGGCTGAGTATTTCGCCCACCTCTTTTCCGTAAAGGAAATCGGCGGCGGATTTTATCACTTCTTTTCTGTCACGTCTTGTCAGCATAAAGATGGGGCTGATGATACATCCCTCCTCAGGAAAGACGATCTCGACTGTTTTGTTGCCGAACAGCATCTTTGTAAAGAAATACGGCATGATGGTTACTGCGGGTTTTTCAACGTTCTTTTTCCCGGCGTTTTTCACCATCTGAGCGGGGTGCATGGACTGAACCATGCTGTCAGCCAGATTTACCACGCCCTCATCGCCGAACATGCGGTGTATATGCACCAGCAGAGCGTTGAACAGGTCGAAGTCGCCCACGGGGAGCGATACACTGCGTCTGAACTCAGGCTTCAGGATATCCGCCCAGCTCTTCGGAACTTCTCTGCCTTCCAGAGCGTCCAGATTCACCATAAAAACAGCCGGCACGACACCCACCATTCCATAATTGCCTCTGGGATCTTTTAATCCGCTCATGTAGCCGTGGCAAGCGCCTGTCATATCTTCGAACATGCCCTCTTTCACCAGACCACCCAGAGAAGCGTCATCGAAGAAAACATCGAATCCGGCGGATACGAATATATCCGGCACATTCTCCGCTTTGATACCCACAACGTTCTCCTCCAGCCAGCTCTGACCGCCGGAAGCGGCTATCAGCTCGTGGGCGATGGTGAGCCCTGTTTCCTCTGTCACTTTCTGGGCAAAAGAATCTATGGACTCGAGCAATGGTAGGCGGACGGGACAGGGCAGAAGCCCCTTAACGGTGATGTCGCCCTCTTTCACTGATTCTCTGAGGGTGATATCCACCTGAGCGTCTCTGTTGCTGTCTATCTCATCCAGACTCTTTAAAAAAGTCTGAAGGTCGTAATTTTTCTGTTTTATAGCTGTTTCCAGTTTCAGAAACTTTCCGGCGGTCTCCAGCATCTTGGGTTCTTTAAAATTCTCAAAACCTTTGCTGGTGAAGAGACTGAATGCTGAAGGGTGCTGTTTTGAAAGTTCGTAAACTGTAATATTGGCGTTTATCATTTATATCTCCTTGTATCCTGCTTTATGTTAGCCAATATACCCGGTGAACTAAAAAAATACTTGATTGGTGTCAAAAAAGAAATAAAAAAAGGGAGGACTTTTATCCTCCCTTAATGTCTTCAGTGACGTCATGACGAAAATTATTTCTTTTCCAGTTTTCTACAGATAGTTATCAGAGAGCTAAGTTCTTCGGCGCTCAGATCGGTCATCTTTTCAGCGACATTCTGCTTATATATTTCAAAAGCATCGTTAAGAACCTGCCTGCCTTTGTCTGTGATACTCACGGTGAAATATCGTCTGTCCGCGGCGTCTTTTTTTCTGACCGCCAGCCCGTGCTTTTCCAGATTATCTATCACGGTTGTCATGTTGCCTGTCGTTTTTCTGATTATCTCGGCTATGTCTTTCTGGCACATGGAACCTTTATAGTTAAGGGCTTCCAGCACTCCGAACTGGCTTACGGTGATTCCTTCTTCCTTAAGATGAGCGTGCACGAACGAAGATACATGGTCTGACGCTTTCATTAAGCTGATGAAGGCATCCATGCTGAGGATTTCTTTTTCAAGAACTTGATTTTTCACGGGACACCTCCTTTGTTTAACATTAAAATATATCTTATTAAATATTAAACAAGACAAAAGAGGTGTCATTTAAGATTTTTTGCGCATTCTTCCCGGCAGAGAGTTTTTATCTTTGCCATGTCGGATTTTACTTCGGCGTCATCAGAGAGCTGTTTTTTGATATCTGATATGATGGAGCGAACCAGAGGATCGGCTGTGGGGTGATAGACAACCCATCTGCCCTCCTTCTCGGATTCTATAACTCCGGCGGAGCGCATCTGTTTCAGGTGAGACGAAATGGTGGAAAGGGCTATCCCCAGCACCGAATCGATCTCACATACACACAGAGGACGTTCCGAGAGCATCAGCATTATTCTCAGGCGGTTTTTATCCGCTATCGCCTTAATCATCTCTACGGTGTTATCAATCTTAGACATATTCATCCTTTAAATATAAAATAGACGGCTCCGACCATACAGAGCCCTGCCCATACATAGTTTAATTTAAGCGGTTCTTTCATAAAAAAGAAAGTAAAAGGCACAAAAACCGCAAGAGTTATTATCTCCTGAGTGATTTTTAGCTGTCCCAGCGACATCTCCGTGTACCCGAAACGGTTCGCCGGAACCTGTATCAGATATTCGAAAAAGGCTATACCCCAGCTTATAAAAACAGCCCATATCCAGCTTCTGTCTCCGGCATGCTTCAGATGTCCGTACCAGGCGAACGTCATGAAGACATTGGAGGCGGTCAGCATCAGCATAAACAGCAGCGTTGTACGCATGTTTTGTACCTGTCCCCCTCTTTTTAAAAGAGGGGCTAGGGGAGATTTCTTTTAAGAAATCCCTCCCAGCCTCCCTTTGAAAAGGGAGGAGTATTCTTTATTAAAAGCTCTCGGTCATCACCTTCGTCATCAGCACGGCGAATCTGGCGGTGTCTGAAGGCATGTTGCCCTCCAGAATCAGAGCCTGATTATACAGCAGTTCGCTGATGTCGGATATCTTTTCGCTGTCGGCGTTCTTTTCGAACTCGGCGTTCAGCATCTCCACCAGCCTGTGGTCGGGGTTCAGCTCCAGAATCTTCTGACGGGCGGGAACTGCCTGTCCCATCTGCTTCAGCATGGCTTCCAGAGACGGGTCAATGTCTGAATCGCCGGAGACCAGCACACAGGGGGAGTTCTTGAGTCTGGATGAAAGCCTGACTTCGCTCACGCTGTCTTTCAGAACGTCTTTAACCTTCTCTGTCAGTTTGGCGAAGTGTTCTTTCTTCTCTTTTTTCTCTTCTGTGCTGTCGAGGTTTATGTCGCCTTTCAGGATGGATTTGAACTGTTTGTCCTTATACTTCATCAGACCGGAGATGATGATATCGTCCACCTCGTCTGTCATGAAGAGCACCTCGAGATCTTTCTCTTTCAGCGCTTCCAGATAGGGGGATGATTCCAGCTCGGTTCTGTTTTTTCCGGTTATGTAGTAAATCTCGTTCTGCTCTGTCTTCATCCTGCCGATGTATTCATCCAGACTGGTATATTTGCCCTTGTCCGTGGCGGTGGATTCCATGATGAGCAGAGAGGCGATCTCCTCTTTTTTGGTAAATTCGAAATGGATGCCCTCTTTCAGCACACGCCCGAATTCCTTGAAAAACTCCTCATACTTAGCCGGTTCGTTTGTCTTCATCTGTGTCAGGTTGTCCAGAACCTTTTTGGTGATGTTTTTGCGGATTATCTCCACCATCTTGTTGTTCTGGAGAATCTCACGGGACACGTTCAGAGGCAGGTCGGATGAATCCACCACGCCTTTTACGAATCTGAGATACTGAGGCACCAGATCGGCGCAGTGATCCATAATCTGCACACGGCGCACATAGAGTGCCGGACCTGACTTATAGTCGGCATAGAGAATGTTCATGGGCGCTTTCTGAGGGATATATAAGAGAGCGGAGAACTCTGTTGTTCCTTCCGCCTTGAAATGTATAGTCACTGACGGATCGGTGAAATCGTGAGAAACGTGTCTGTAGAACTGGTTATATTCGTCCTCGGTCACGTCCGCCTTGTCCTTCAGCCAGATGGCCTTCATGGAGTTCAGCGTCTCTTCCTCGGTCACGTCTTTGTCTTCCTGTTTTTTCGTAACATCCATCACCACGGGATAGCTGATGTAGTCTGAATATCTTTTTACAACGTCTTTCAGCTCCCATTCTGTGGCATAATCCTTCTCATCGGCTTTAAGATGCAGAACAACGTCTGTGCCTCTGGTCGCCTTGTCGCACTGTTCCACTGTGAAGGAACCGTCCGCTGTGGACTCCCATTTTATACCGATGCTTTTGTCCTCACCCGCTTTTCTGGAATAGACAGTGACTTTATCCGCCACCATGAAGGCGGAATAGAATCCCACGCCGAACTGACCGATCAGCTCGGGGTTTTCCTTCGCCTCTTTGTTTTCCAGAAGCTGCATGAACTCCTTTGTACCTGAGTGGGCAATGGTTCCGAGAGCCTTTACTGCCTCGTCTTTTGTCATGCCTATACCGTTATCGGATATAGTCAGGGTCATGCCTGTTTCATCGGGAACCAGTTTTATTCTGTAGTTGGCGTCCCCTTCCAGCAGGGAGTCATTGGTGAGAGCCTCGAACCTCAGCTTGTCGATGGCGTCTGAAGCGTTTGATATCAGCTCTCTTAAAAAGATCTCTTTGTGAGAATAGAGAGAATGGATCATCAGTTCCAGAAGTTTGTTCACCTCGGTTTTGAACTGCATTCTTTCCTGTGACATTCCTTTACCTCCAAAATAATTGATTTGCGAATATGAATATTATGCGAATACCAGAAAAAATCAACCTCTTGTTTTTCATCATAAAATAGTGTTATCTGTTTGCTATGGACGGACTTACACTCACCAAAGCGGTAAACATCCTCAGACAGAGATATATCGGGGCGCAGGCGGCTAAGCTGAATGTCACTGAATCGGGGCTGAGCATCGGGCTCTTCACATCCGAACGCTCGGCGCTGAACGTGCGCGTCACCGGAGGCAGTCCCACAATATATCTGTCGGATGATGTGATAGGCGTGAAAGACCCCGCTCTGGACAGGCTGTCCGGCGGAAAGATATCCGACATAGGGTGCAGGCGGTATGACCGTCTGTTCTACATAAACATAGCCAAGCGCAGACCCAGCGGAAAGATAGAGACCCACAGGCTGATCTTCGAACTGATCGGAAAGATGGCGAACGTCTGCATGGTGAACGAAGCCGGAAACATAATCTGGCTGTTCTGCAAAAACAACGCTGACGGCGACAGGGATTTTTCCGTTGGAGCGAAATATGCCCAGCCCAGATTGAACAAACAGCAGACGCTGGACAAATATTCCGGAAAAGACTTTAACGACCTGCTGGGGTTCTATCCCGTGACGGCGAAACACGCCGACCAGTACGTCAAAAACAACTACAGCTTTGACGAAACAGCCGCTCTCATCAGAGAGAGCCTGAGTGACGAAATATTCTACAGAGACGCTCAGGGCAGGATAATTCCGTTCAGACCGTTCGGCGAATCCGAAGAGATCAGGATAGAGGATCTGTCTGCGGGCGCTGTGAAGATGAGCGTGAAAAAAGAGAGCGACATCCGCCCACGCCTCACAAGATTCTTTGAAAAACAGGCGGAGAAGTATCTTAGGCTGAAAGATCAGCTTCTGATGGAGCTGAAAGAGGCGGAGAAATTCCCGGAAACAAGACGCATGGCTGATCTGCTGAAGGCGAACCTGCATGTTCTGAAAAACGCCAGAGGATCTGTCAGTCTGGATGAATACACATCAGACGGCATAGTGAAAGTGCCGTATGACATACCCGAGCTGTTCGACCCGAACCACGAGGTGAACAGGCTCTATAGAAAAGCGGACAAGCAGGAGAGATCGGTGGGACTGCTCCACGGCAGGATGCAGGAGATAGACAACATCATCGATTCCGCTCTGGAACAGCTCTACTACATAGAGATATCCGCATCGGATGATGAGCTGCGTGAACTGGCTCTGGAGATGAAAAGATCGGAGCCGAAGAAAAAACAGCAGATCAAGGAAAAACAGTTCATAAAGATAGACGTTGGTGCAGGCACGGCATACATCGGCAGAAACTCTGTGAGCAACCACAGGCTGGTGTTCCAGTTCGCCAACCCGAATGACTGGTGGTTTCATGCGCAAAAAACGCCTTCCGCTCACCTGATATTCCGAAAGGACGGCAACATCACGCCTGACGAAACAGAGATGTGCGCCGCCATCACCGCCGGCATGAGCAAGCGGAAAACAGACCTGAAAGTAACCGTTGACTATACCCAGAAAAAGAACGTAAAAAAGCCGAAGAATACACCGCCCGGCTTTGTTATTTATCACAGGTTCAAATCAGTTATTGCGGAACCTGTCTTTTTAGACGAAAATACCCTTGGCTGATACAACTCCCCGCCCCCGTCATTGCGAGGAGGTGTACACCGACGCGGCAATCTGCGTTCGGGGCTTTACAACATATAAATACTGAATATATTGTTTTAACGGAGATACAAATGGATAAAATTGAAGCACTGAGAAAGAAGGCTATATTTCAGGCGGCAAGACGCGCCATCCTGGAAAACGAGATCTTCGTTCGTGATTACGTTACAAACCACCTGCCCGAAAGCTATGGTGAAAAAGAACTGGAAGACCTCATCAACATGCTGGTGAAAATTTTCGACAACGACCTTTTCGATGTTATCATGGGCGTGAAGAAGACAGAAGATTTTGAGGGCATGTACGACCAGCGTCTGCTGAAAGACATAGAAAACTTCGCCGTCAGAAGACGTGAAGAGATAAAGCAAGCAAAAGGACTGGCATAATATGAACGAACGCTGGATGGCCGTTTTTGAGGATATGACATGGTATGACGCCAAGCTGGACTGCGAAGGCGACACATGCGAGATGTATCTTTATACCAATAAAAAGAAAATAAAGGTCAAAAAGCTGAAACAGAATGATTTCACCAAGGTAATCCGTGTGGAAGACCGCATGTCCGGCGACATTATCGATCTGGTGGATTTCAACGAGATGGACAGGTTTTTTGAGCAGAACACAATCATATTTAAAAACAGAGTCGGACTTCATAAAGAGGTCCGCAGATATATAGATTTCAGTCTGAAATAATGTCCAGAGTCGGCTTTACCACCACTATTCCGGTTGAGATAATTCTGGCGGCGGGCAAGGTGCCCGTTGACCTGAACAACGTCTTCATCACAGATACAGACCCCATGAGAATGGCGGAATCGGCAGAGGATGACGGACTGCCCCGCAACCTGTGCGCATGGATCAAGGGCATATACGCCGCTGTGAAACAGGCGGACATAGACGAAGTGATCGCCGTGACACAGGGCGATTGCAGTAATTCGCACGCTCTGGCGGAGCTCTTTATCAATGACGGGATCAAGGTACACTCATTCAGCTATCCCTTCGAAAAAGAACACAGATACGAAACACTTAAAAGCGAGATGGAGCGTTTCGCCAAATCCATCGGCACAACGCTTGAAAAAGGCATAGAATATTCCAAAAAGACAGACAGCGTGCGGGCAAAACTGCGCAGGCTGGACGAGCTGACCACAGAGGGCAAAGTGACAGGTTTCGAAAACCACCTGTGGCTGGTGACCTCCACCGACTTCAACACCGACCTGAAAAAATATGAAACCGAGCTGGATGCTTTTCTGAAAGAGGCGGAGGCACGGGTGCCCGACACCGGGGGACTTAAAATAGGCTTCATCGGCGTTCCGACTATTTTTTCAGACATATATCAGTTTATGGAATCAAAAGGCGCAAAGGTAATCTTCAACGAGATACAGCGCCAGTTCGCCATCCCCTCAGACGACCCGGACTACATCAGAAGATATGCGGAATACACCTATCCTTATGACGTTTTCGGCAGGGTCGCTGACATAAAAGAGCAGAAACAGCAGAGAAAGCTGGACGGCATAATCCACTATGTCCAGTCGTTCTGCTACCGCCAGATGCAGGATATCATCATCAGAAAAGAGATCAACTGCCCTATCTTAACCATAGAGGGGGACGCTCCGTCAGGCATAGACGCCAGAACCAAAATACGCATAGAGTCGTTTCTGGAGATGCTGGAGGCGAAGAAGAGATGAAACTCGGCATAGACCTCGGAAGCAGATTTGTAAAAATAGCAGTACAGACGGAGACAGGCATAACCTATCACCGTGAAGACACGGTATTTTTCTATAAAAACAGGGTGAAAAGAGAGAAAGGTGACGTGTTCATCGATCTCACATCATACGGAGCGGACGAGACCTGCCGGATAACCGCCACAGGATACGGACGAAACATGATGTCATTCGCCAACGCCAACGTGATATCCGAGATAAAGGCGCACTACAGAGGCGCTCTGGAATCCACTGGCGAGCAGGAATTCATTCTGGTGGATGTGGGCGGACAGGACAGCAAGGTGATATACGTCCGTGACGGCTACATTGACGATTTTGTGATGAACGACAAATGCGCCGCCAGCACAGGGCGGTTTCTGGAAAACGCCTGCCGGATACTGGACATATCTCTGGACGAACTGTCTGACATGACGGCAGAACCCGTGAAGCTGAACAGCACCTGCGCCATATTCAGTGAAAGCGAGCTGGTGGGCAAGATAGCTGAGGGTTTTTCAATAGAATCAATAGGTGCCGGGGTGAACGAAAGCATCGCCAGAAGGCTGTTTCCGCTCATCAGAAAATACAGGCACAAAAAAATATTCGCCGCCGGAGGCGTGGCTTCCAACGCAGGTCTGCTGAAATTTTTATCCGAAATGTCCGGCACAGAGATCGAACCAATCAACAACCCGCAGTACAACGGCTGTTTCGGCTGTTTATTCTATTAGCAAAAATTCATTCGTCCATGAAGAATTTTTGATACCGCTCCATATCGGCAAAGCCTCAATTACGCTTACGTTCCGCTTCGCTCCACGAACAACATCCTGTTATTTATAACTTACAGTCATTGCGAACCAACGAAGTTGGTGTGGCAATCTCATACAAACAAAAATTCATCCATCCATGGAAAACATCAGGCTATGTTCCCTGATGTTTCTGCACCAAGCTAGCTATAGAATTTTTGATACCGTTACGTTCGGAGCAAATCCTCACTCCACTTACACTCCGTAGATAAATCTGCTCCACGAACAACATCCTGTTGTTTATAACTTACCGTCATTGCGAACCAACGCAGTTGGTGTGGCAATCTCGTTTAAAACACAGAGATTGCAACGATTCGCTCGCAATGACAATGCACAAAAAAGGCGGTCAAATCGACCGCCTTTGATTTAAATATGACTTTTACTTATTTCATCTAGAAGATTCCACTTCTCTTTAAAGTCTTTTAATTGTTCAGTTGATAATGTTGCATGTGGAGAAATTCCTCCTCTTGGTCCTCGTCCACCATTTTTATTCATGTAACTTACAAAGCCATTAATAACTAAATCTTGAATTTGTTGTTCAGTGCATATAAAGAAAACAGGCTCTTTTATACTGTTTTCTTTTAACTGAACAAGAATCCATATCATATTTGGGTGTTTTAACTTTTTCTTTTCACCAAATTGATATTTATTTTCATCAACAATATTATATTCTATCCAATGGTCAATAGTAGTCCGAAGCATTGTATCTGTATTACTGGTTTTAACTTGGATAGGAAATGACTTTAATGTTGTTGGATTAACTGCTGTAACATCAAAACCTGGCATATTGCCAGAATATGGAGAAGCATAATAGCCCATAGTGCCCAATTGAGCACAAACAAGAAATTCGCCAACCTGTCCTGTTAGTTTTCTTTCTGAACCCGATTTCATAAACAATCCTTTTATAATCCTATAAATCTACCTTCGGTGTAAATGAGTTTGCCGTCGGCGTATACTTTGCCGTCCTGCATGCTCTTGATCATATCCCAGTGGATGCCTGATTTGTTCTTTCCGCCCGCTTCAGGATAGCTTGCGCCCACTGCCATGTGGATTGTGCGTCCTATCTTTTCATCGAACAGAATGTTTTTGGTGGGCTTGTCTATGTTGTCGTTCAGACCGAAGGCGATCTCGCCGATCAGTCTGGAACCTTCGTCTGTCTCCAAAACGCTTTGCAGGAAATCGTTGCCCTTCTCTGCGGAGGCTTCCATGATGCGTCCGTTATCTATCTTCAGCATGATTCCGCCAGCCTCAACACCCATGTATGATGTGGGCAGGTCGAAATATATCTGACCGTTCACGCCGTCTTCCACGGGGCTGGTGAAAACCTCTCCGTCAGGCATGTTGTGGTGTCCGTTGCAGTTGATGAATTTTCTGCCGTTCACGTTAAAAGTGATGTCGGTCTTGTTGCCGACTATGCGCAGTTCTTTGGTGCCTGTCAGAATCTTTACCACGTTCTGCTGAAACTCGTCCACCTTGCGCCATGCCGCCACCGGATCCGCTTCGTTCAGCTTGCATGCGTTGAACACGAACTCTGTGTATTCATCCAGCGACATTTCGGCGTCCTGAGCCATAGCCTGTGAGGGATAGGGGCAGAGCGACCAGCGGAACTCGCCTTTGCCTTCTCTGTCCATCAGCACGTCACGCACCTGACGCATGGTCTTGCTGGCGAGAGATATTTTTGATTTATCCGCACGGGTCAGCTGTTTTGTGTTGCTGGTGCTGTCGATGTATACCTGAGCGGTGATGTTGTGAGCGTCCGCCATCACGCTGGGGGCTATGAATTCAAGCTGTTTGTTGTTAGCGTTGGCATAGAAAGCCGCCTGCTGTTCCGCTATCTGCATACGCAGAATGGGATGAGCGCCAAGCTGAAGAGCCTTTACCATCAGCGCCTTAACCAGAGGCTCGGAAACTGTTTCGGCTCTTATCAGAAATATGTCATCCTCTTTCAGATTGAGGGAATATTCGCATATCAGATCAGCCATTTTCTTTTCAAGCTGCATAATCTACTCCTTAGGTCTTATTATAAGTATTTATATAATAAGACTTGGGGATTAATCAAGAGGTTCAGCTTTTTATCAGGCTGTAAATTCTCCGGGCGGCGCATGCGGCGCCGAATCCGTTGTCTATATTCATCACGGTGATGCCCCCGGCGCAGGATGTCAGCATAGCCAGCAGTGCGGACACGCCAGAAAAAGACGCTCCGTATCCCACGGAAGTGGGAACAGCTATCACAGGGCTGGTCACCAGACCTCCTATGACGCTCGCCAGCGCCCCTTCCATCCCGGCGACCACTATAACCACGCCGGCGTTTCGTATGTCGTCCAGCCTGTCGAAAAGCCTGTGCAGACCGGCAACACCGACATCAGATATAATCTTTGCCCTGACGCCTATCATGTCGCAGGTGGTTTTCGCTTCCTGCGCCACAGGCAGATCGGACGTTCCGGCGGTGATTATCACCGTCTCTTTCTCTGCGTAATGTATCTCGTTTATTTTCAGCGCCAGTGTTTTGCCCAGCTCGTCATACACCGCCTCCGGACATACCGAAGCCACAGCGGCGGCGCACTCTCCGCTGACTCTGGTCGCCAGAACATTAGAGCGTCCTGACATAGCCTTAAAAATATCCGCCACCTGCCCTGGCGTCTTTCCCTCGGCGTATATCACCTCCGGAAAACCGTTTCTGAGCGGTCTGTGCATATCCATCTTCGTATGACCCATATCTATGTATGGCAGGTCACGGAGCTTTTTCACCGTGTCGTCCAGATCGGCAGTCCCGTTCTGAAGCCCTGTCAGTATTTCCCGTAAATTATCCATCGGTTATCCTTGTCTATATTTTTCTGCGGACGAACTCTCTTCCCATCTTCACAATATCCGCAAAGCCCTCACCCTCCAGATCGGCGGCGGCTTTCTTAAGCTCTTCAGGAATATCTATATTCTGCGGGCATTTATCCAGACACTCACCGCAGGCGACACACTGTGAGGCGAACCCGGTTTTCGGATCGTCACTGAACACGTCTCCGGTTGTCATGGCATATTTGAATCTGGATCCCATCACCTCGCCGAATGCGTGCAGGTTGTTATACCACTCGAAACACACGGGTATTTTAACCCCCACAGGGCAAGGCAGGCAGTATCCGCAGGCGGTGCATCCCACCTTCATCACACTGTTATACGCCTTTTCCGCTTCGTCCACAATCTTCAGCTCAGCCGGAGTCATGCTGTCTGCCTCCGCATCGGACGCTATCCTGATATTCTCATCTATGTGGGCTTCCTCGTTCATTCCGGAGAGAATCAGCGTCACCTCGGGATGGTTCCATATCCACCTGAGCGCCCATTCCACAGGCGTGCGTTTCTTGTCGGCGCTGTCCCAAACATCCTGAACAGCCTTCGGCTGAACCTCTTTACCCAGACTGCCGCCACGCAGAGGCTCCATAATCACCACGCCTATGTTCTTTGCTGCGGCGTATTTCAGTCCGGAGAGCCCAGCCTGATAGTTTCTGTCCAGAAAATTATATTGTATCTGGCAGAAATCCCAGTCATAGCAGTCAACTATGGGATTAAAATCCCTCGGCTCGCCGTGATAAGAAAATCCGGCACGGACTATGCGCCCGTCCGCTTTGATATCGTCTATAAATTTCAGAATATCCAGCTTCATCAGTCTGTTCCATGACGGACCGTTGAGCGAATGCATCAGATAGTAGTCTATGTGATCTGTCTCCAGCCTCTCTAGCTGGGCGTTCAGATATTTTTCCATGTCTTCTCTGCTGTTCACCAGCCATGTGGGGAGTTTGGTTGCCAGCTTCACTTTTTCTCTGTAGCCGTCTTTCAGAGCTTTTGCCACGAGCGGCTCACTGGCTCCGTTGTGATAGGGCCATGCGGTATCCACATAGTTCACCCCTCTGTCTATGGCATCCCTTATCTGCGCTATGGCTCTCTCTTCGTCTATGGCTTTGTCTTTCATAGGCAGACGCATACATCCGAAACCGAGAATGGACAGCTCGTCACCGTTTTTGGGCATGGTTCTATAGAGCATGGGAAACCTCCGGAAATAAAAAATTCTCAACCATTTAGTATGATATACAATTCAGCGGATGAAACAATACATATTAATCTTAGATTATTGCCTGATTCGACAGAAGTGATAAAAAAAGGCGGGGTGAAGAACCCCGCCTGTAAGGTGATTACTTAAGGTTGTAAAAGGCCTTAAGACCTTTGTATGTAGCCTGTTCAAACAGCTCTTCCTCAATGCGGAGAAGCTGGTTGTATTTGGCTATTCTGTCTGTACGGCAGAGTGAACCGGTTTTGATCTGTCCGGCGTTCACAGCCACGGCGAGGTCGGCTATTGTTGTGTCTTCTGATTCGCCTGAGCGGTGAGAGATGACACATGTGTATCCAGCCTCTTTCGCTGTCTGGATAGCGTCCAGAGTTTCTGTCAGAGTACCGATCTGGTTCAGTTTTACCAGAATGGAGTTTGCAACGCCTTTTTCGATACCTGTCACAAGTCTCTCTGTGTTTGTAACGAAAAGGTCGTCACCCACGAGCTGAATCTTTTTACCCAGAGCGTCTGTAAGCAGTTTCCAGCCGTCCCAGTCGTTCTCGTCCAGACCGTCTTCGATAGAGATGATCGGGTACTTCTCAACCAGATATTTGTAGTATTCAACCATTTCGGCGGATGTTTTTTCGGGCTGAGCTTCTGCCGCCAGAACATAGATACCTTTCTCTTTGTTGTAGAATTCGCTGGAAGCAGCATCCAGAGCTATGTAAATGTCTTTTCCGGCTTTGTATCCGGCTTTTTCTATGGCTTCGAGGATAACTTCGATAGCCTCTTCGTTTGATCCGAGGTTGGGAGCGAAACCGCCTTCATCGCCAACGGCGGTGTTGAGTCCTTTCGCTTTCAGAACGCCTTTCAGTGTGTGGAATACCTCGGCGCCCATTCTCAGCGCCTCACGGAAGCTGACAGCGCCCAGAGGCATGATCATGAATTCCTGAATGTCTACGTTGTTGTCGGCGTGAGATCCGCCGTTGAGGATGTTCATCATAGGAGCGGGAATAACATTGGCGAAAGCTCCGCCAACGTATTTGTAAAGGGGCAGACCGCAAGACTCAGCGGCGGCTTTGGCACATGCCAGAGAAACACCGAGGATAGCATTAGCACCCAGTTTTCCTTTGTTTTTTGTTCCATCGAGCTGGATGAGTATCTCATCGATCATCTTCTGCTCTGTAACATCTATGCCCTCAAGCTCGGGGGCGATTATTTCGTTAACATTCTGCACAGCTTTCATAACGCCTTTGCCGAGGTAGCGTCCTTTGTCGCCGTCTCTCAGCTCAACAGCTTCGTATTCGCCTGTGGAAGCTCCGGAGGGAACGATAGCGCGCCCCAGAACGCCTCCGCTTGTAACCACGTCAACCTCTATGGTGGGGTTGCCTCTGGAATCAAGCACTTCTCTGGCAAAAATATCGATGATGTCTGTCATAAAAAACTCCTTAACAGTGTATTATGTTTATCAATATCTCTATTGGGTCATAACAAAAATGTCACCCGTTCATAGCAGTAAAAGTATAGCCCTAAAGTAATATAAATGACAATATCAATTAAAATCTTCATCAATATTTCTGATAGTATAATCTGTTATTTATGTTCCTATAAAAACATGCTATATAATTTTTGGAGAAAATTTATGAAAAACACAACATCAAAGGCGTACTATATTATTTTTGCTATCTATTTCATAATATTCGGCATAGTTGTTGCGTTGGTTACTTCTGCCGTCAACTACAGGATACACTACGTCGATATTAATAAACAAATATCACAGACCGCTGAAAACGCCTTTATGGAAAAGGCTTTTTATTGGGACAGTAATAAGCGGTTTAGAGTTCTTATCCTAAAATCAATCGCATCAAGTGATATACTGATTAAGTATATCAGAAACGGAACAGATGAAAATAAAGACAACGTTAAAAAACTTCTCTATGCTTTTGCCAGTGCAAACCCTGATTTTATGCAGGTGAGGTATCTGGACGAAAAAGGCATGGAAAAAGTACGCGTAGACAGGATCATAAACGACCTGCGCATAATCCCGGACACCGAACTTCAGGATAAGTCAGAACGGTATTATTTTAAAGAGGCGGCCCTGAGCCGCAACCATGAAGTATGGAGATCCAAAATAGATTTGAATATCGAACACGGCAAAGTTGAAATACCATTTAAACCAACACTCAGGTTAGCAACTCCGGTATATTTCAATAACAAATTTAAAGGAATTATTATCATCAATCTATTAATGAACAACACATTAAATAATTCAACAAATATAGTTAATTTCAATACCTACCTAATAGACAGTGACGGTCAAATAATAAAAAGTCCTGACTCCAGCCAGTCATGGAGCAACTATGTTGATGGTCGAAAAGATTTCTTCTCCTTGATCAATGCAAACAAGATAATTTTAACTACAGATAAATTCATAGGAAAAGATTTATTTTCTTTTAATATGGAGCAGTACATCAGCAACGGAGAACAGATACGCATGGTGCTGATACCTAAACATTCTGCCATCATGAGTATGAGAAAGAGAAATATTTCTGCCGCTCTGCTGATAGCTGTAATAGTGCTGGCCGTATCTATCCCCCTTTCATGGGTGGCGGCATATATTCCGTCCATGCTCCAGGCAAAACTTGCGGCATCCAACTATGAACTGAATAAATTTCACTCCATCATGGACAAATATCTGATAAGCGCCACCACGGACAAAAATCAGGTGATAACATCATGCAGCAAGGCTTTTACAGATATCACCGAATATTCCGCCGATGAGCTGATCGGTCAGACCAACAAACTAATCAGACATCCGGAGAACGACCCCGCCATATACAAAGACCTCTGGGACACCATCACAGAGGGAAAAGTGTGGGAGGGCGACCTCCGCTGCGTCAGCAAGACCGGAAAAACATTCTGGCTCCATAAGATAATCAGCCCCGATCTGGACGAAAAAGGTCAGGTGACAGGATACACATCCATAGACTATGACTGCACCGATGCAAAGCTCATCGAAGAGATGTCTGTGACAGACCAGCTGACAGGGCTTTATAACAGACGCAAACTGGACGAATCACTGGAAACCGAAATGGTGAGGTTCAACAGATATAAGCATGATTTCTGCGTAATACTGCTGGACATAGACCACTTCAAAAAAGTGAACGACACTTTTGGCCACTCAGAGGGCGACAGAGTTCTTAAAGAGCTGGCAAGCATACTAAAAGCAAACACCAGAGCCACAGACACAGTGGGCAGATGGGGCGGAGAAGAGTTTCTTATTGTGGCCTCAGAAACCGACATCACAGCCTGCGCCAGACTGGCGGAGAAGATACGTCTGGAGGTTCAGGAGCATTATTTCGGCAGTGTGGGCAGGGTTACCATCAGTCTGGGAGCGGCCCAGTACACATACGGAGATACTATATCCCACTTCATAGTCAATGCGGACAGCGCCCTGTACAAGGCGAAACAGAACGGGCGCAACAGAACCGAACTGCACAATGGATAATAACGCTCACTAATTTTCCACATGTGCTTTATCACCTTGACTTTGAGAAAACCACTGTATTATTATGCTTCTAAACTGACCCATAGGGCAAAATATGTACGACATTCCAAACCTCCTTTTCGCCGACAGGCAGGGAAATATATATGACCATCCGCACCTGAAAATGACCGTCAGGAGCGAGAATTTCAACTTCGTCCCATACGAGGTGGAGCTCATCGAGCTGCCGCCGTCTTCCAGACTGTATTTCGTTCCGGACACTCATCCTGTCGCCTACAACCCCGACACAGCGGGCATGGAGACCTTCACAGGCGGATACGCCGTCAGCGCTTTTCTCGACCCGGGATATCTGCGTCTGTTTCTGCCCTCATATGTGAAAAACTCCGACACCATCCTCCCGCTCTATGCGTATACCGCCGTGGGCTGGCTGAACGACAGATTTGTCGTACCCGCCATCAAGGTGGATGACGACAGCAAATGGAACCCGAAAAATTTCGATTACACAGACAAATTCAAGCCCACCGTGGACGAGATGCTGGCGAAATATCCTGACAACAGGCTTTATAAACAGCTCTCCACATGCGCTCTGAAATATCACTGCACAGCGGCTAAAAACGCCTTCATAGGCAGATGGGAATGTCCCCTGCCCTCAGCCCCCACATGCAACAGCAGATGCATCGGCTGTATCTCCTTTCAGGAGGACAAGAAGGTGGCGGCGCCGCAGGACAGGATAAAATTCATCCCAAAACCAGAAGAGATAGCTCAGGTGGCTCTCAACCACTATGAGGTGGCGGAAGAGCCCATAGTCAGCTTTGGTCAGGGATGCGAGGGCGACCCCATCACAGTCACCGACACCATCGCCGAGGCGATAAAGATCATCAAGAAAAAAGCGCCGGAACTGACTGTCAATTTCAACTCGAACTGCAGCAATCCGGAAAAGATGAAAATGATATTTGACGCCGGAGTGGATAGTATCCGTGTCAGCCTCAATTCCGTGGTAGAATCCACATATAACGCTTACTACAACCCTGTGAACTACACGCTGGAAGATGTGCTGAAAAGCATAGAGCTGGCGAACAGATATAACGTATATACCTCGCTCAACTTTCTGACTATGCCCGGCATAAACGACAGAGAGAGCGAGGCGGACACTCTGATAGATTTTCTGTCGGCATATCAGATAGACCTGATACAGCTCAGAAATCTGAACATCGACCCTGACCTGCTCTTTTCGAAGATGAAGTTCAGGAAGGAGGAGATTTTAGGACTGAAAAATCTCCTGAAACTGGTGAAAAAGAAGCATAAGAATATGAAGTTCGGTTACTTTAACAGGACCAGAGAGAATTTTCACAAGGATCTCGGTCTTCCGGATTTAAAAAGGAGGAACAAATGAAGAAGGTTATCGTTTTTGCAATGATGCTGATGTGTTCCAGCGCATTCGCGGAATTTTCACTGATGCCCGATCTGACAGCCACACAGTTCAAAGATCTGGTATCCGACCTCAGCATGGCAGTGACCCCCACCATCTCCAGCCCTGCCGAGCCCCTGAAGACTCTCGGGTTCGACATCGCCCTCGAGTCCCAGCTCACCACTATCAACAGTGACGCGGACAGATGGGAAAACGCATGGGGCGGAGCTGAAGCCGCCAACACAATATGGGCAAACAGAGTGCATATTCAGAAGGGACTTCCCTTCGGAGTGGATCTTGGAGCAAGCGTTACTCAGGGCGCCAATCTCAACTTCACAGCCGCCACAGTGGAAGCTAAATACGCTTTTCTGAAAGGCTCAGTGGTTACTCCCGCCATCAGCGCCAGAGTTGCCTACACAAAAGTTTTCAACATTGAGGATGTAAACCTCCAGACTTTCCTTGCCGGACTTTACATCAGCAAAGGATTCCTCATCCTGACACCCTATGCGGGTATCGAGGATGTATACGCCATCGCCAGCGAAGATTCTGACGCTGACCTTGACGATGAAACAGCAAACAATATCAGAGGACTTGTCGGTCTTCAGATATGCCCTTTCCCGCTTTTCGTCATCAACGTAGAGGCGGCTAAGGCAGCAGATGTTTACCAATTCGGACTTAAAGCAGGTCTCAGGTTTTAAATGAACAATTACTTTTATGACTACATAGTCTTAGGCAGCGGCGTGGCCGGCCTCAGGGCGGCCATCGAGCTTGCCGGTTTCGGCAGGGTTGCTGTTGTTACAAAATGTTTTCTGGGGGAAAGCTCCTCAGAATACGCACAGGGCGGCGTCGCAGTCGCCCTTTCTGATGATGATGACATTTCTCTGCACATAGAGGATACTTTGCGTGCAGGAGATGGGCTGTGTGACCTTAAGGCGGTCTCGACTCTTGTGGAGGAAGGACCTAAATATATCAAGCAGCTTATCTCCTGGGGAGCGAAGTTCGACATGCACGGAGGAGTGCTGGAATTTTCCCGTGAGGCGGCGCACAGCGTCAACAGGATTATCCACGCCAAAGGGGACGCCACCGGACACGAGATCGTACGAACGCTTAAGGAATATTCCAAAACGTTCGAAAACATAGAAAAGCTGGAATACACCTATGCTCTGGACTTTATCAAAGACGCTCCGGACAGCGTGTGCGGTGTTCTGGCTCTGGACGAGAAAACCGGCGAGCTGGAATATTATTACGCCAAGGCGGTCATAGTCGCCACAGGCGGAGCGGGCAGACTCTACCGCAGAACCACCAACCCCGCTGTCGTCACAGGAGACGGCATGGCGATGGCTTTCAGAGCCGGCGCTGTTATGCGTGATATGGAGTTCTATCAGTTTCACCCCACAGGTCTCACAATCAAGGGCGCTCCGGCGTTTCTTCTGAGCGAGGCGATGAGAGGCGAAGGCGGAATACTCCGCAACATAAACATGGAGCGCTTCGCCAGCAAATATCACCCGGACGGCGAGCTGGCCCCCAGAGACGTGGTGAGCAGAGCCATCTTCTTTGAGATGAAGCAGACAGGCACAGACCATGTGTTCCTCGATCTGACGCATCTGGAAAAAGATTTTGTAAAAAACAGATTCCCGAAAATATATTCCACCTGTCTGGAATACAATATCGACATCACAGTCGATCCTATTCCGGTCAGCCCCGCCGCCCACTATTTCATGGGCGGAATCTTCACCGATGACTTCGGGCGCTCCAGCCTGAAAGGTCTTTACGCATGCGGCGAGGCGGCATGCAACGGTGTGCACGGGGCTAACAGGCTGGCGAGCAACTCTCTTCTGGAGGGCGTTGTTTTCGGCGGCAGAAGCGCCGAAACAGCGGCGGAAGACACTAAGGACAGAGTGGTTGCAGAAAGCGCCATAGCCCTGGGCGAGCCTCTGAAAATTGACGAGGCGGACAAAATGGTGGCTGAGATTCAGGAAGCCATGTGGGACGGAGTGAGCGTTGCCAGAAACGAGCACGGTCTCTCCAGCGCCATAGCTTATCTTAGCGGTCATCTGCGCAGGTTCAACGGCAGAACACCGTCAGACAGACAGACTGCCGAAATCAGAAATATGCTCACAGTGGGGCTTCTGATAGCCGAAGCCGCATACGCCAGAAAGGGAAGCAGAGGCGGACACTACCGTGACGACTACCCCGACAGGATAGCGGACAACTGGCACATCTATTTCGAAAATGCCCAATTTAATCCCGATAAAAAATAGGAACAAACCTTTAATAACAGCGGACGGCTCTATATCTCTCTACAGTATGGACTACATGGAGGGATATAGAGCCAAAAGCGTTGGCGCGTTCACTGAAAGCCTTCATAAATTCTATCTGGCGAGCGGCATAGAACAGATGCTGATGAAACAGGATGTAAGGCTTCTGGATATATGTCTGGGCGGCGGAAGCAATCTTGCCGTCACACTGGACAGGGTGCTCACACTCAACACCCCCTACCGCCTCCATATCGTCACTGTGGAGAAGCAATCGTCTCTTTTTGACACCATTAAGCAGAACGGATTTATGTGGCCTTACAAAGGCTATGAGGCGCTCAGGTATCTGATAGACAACGGCGGGATGAATAACATCCGGCTGGATATCGCCATCGGTGACGCCGCACGGATAATCAGGGAGATGCCGCTGAAGTTTGACGTGGTATACTTCGACCCTTTCGGCAAAAGAAAGAACCCGGATATGTGGACTGTGGACGTTTTCAGAGACGTGTATAACCTGATGAACCCCGGCGGAAGAGCCGTTACCTATTCATCCGGCAAGGCTGTGCGGAACGACTTCGTGACCGCCGGATTTACCTATACCGTGACGAGCAAACCGGACGGAGCTTTTCAGGAAGGCACCGTCTTTCTGAAACACTGATAACCTTTTATTGTTCATGACATATAATTGCAATTTTTTTGAAATAAGTTATTGACATCCATCATGTGATACGATATAAAAACATCCTCATGCGGGTATAGCTCAGTTGGTAGAGCGCGACCTTGCCAAGGTTGAGGTCACCGGTTCGAGTCCGGCTACCCGCTTTTTTATAGGCTGGCTGATTAGGCTGGTCTTTTTTTTCTCATGGCGACGTGGCCGAGTGGTTAGGCATCGGACTGCAAATCCGCGTACCCCAGTTCGATTCTGGGCGTCGCCTCTCTTAAATACCAATAAGTTACAAGACTTAAAAAATCTTTATTTCAACTTTTCTAACCTTTTTTCTAACCAGTGCAAATACTCATTTAAATGATTGACCGTTAATTGACCGAATTGACCGCCACAAGAAATCATACACATTCAATAAAGCATAAGGGCTATGTCGAGTGTACTTATTTAATGCTTTTTATTTTATCCAGTATTTGAAGTGAATCAGAATCGAGTTTAGAAAAAGCAAACCATTTCTTACCCAAATCTTTCAGGCTTGCTCCTATGTGATAAATTTCTTTTTTATCTATGATAATAAATCTATCATGACAGTTTTTCAGTTCTTTGACGTTAATTGCTGGATATTGCTGATTATGCTTTTGAATATCAAGATTCAATTGTTTTGAGATTCTATCAGTGTATATTGATGCAGCACAACCTGAGCTTCTTTTAGATAAAAGAGTCAGTACAGTGTCATCAATATAGTTATCTATTACAACAATGTCACTTTTGGCTTTCCTCACTAAATCACATACAAAGCTATAGGCATCAAAAATTTCACCATCATAAAATATTCCTTGTTTAGGGACAATGTCACGATCTTCGATTGCTTTAAATATCTTTTCAAATTTTGCTTCGCTTTCGTGTTCATATGATTTCTGTCTGCTTTCAAGCTCTTGAAACTTCTGAAAAATAACAGCATTGCCTGATAAGAATTTCCTCATCTCTATGAATGTGTTGATTATCTTTATACTGATTTTTACAGCCACATCACTTTTCAAAACAGCAGAAAGCATGGCAACGCCCTGCTCAGTAAAAGCATATGGTAGAGTTGAAGAATATTTTAAATTGTCAAGGTGGTCGCAATTTGCGACCACCTCATCAAATTCATCTTTGGAAAGTTGAAACCTGAATTCTTCTGGGAATCTTTCAATATTACGTTTAACTTGCTCGTTCAGTCGTTTAGTTTGAACCTGATATAAATCAGCAAGCTCAGAATCGAGCATTACCTGCTTTCCTCTGATACTGTAAATTCTCTTTGAAACTTCTGAATTGTTAAACTTAATCAAATCGCTCATATTTAAACTCTATATTTCATTAAAGTAGTCACTGTCAATTCCTTTAAGCTCGTAAACTTCCTGAATATAAACACCGACATTATATTTAATCATGTATTCAGCCAATTGAAGGCCGTTGATAAGAATAATACGCTTATTATTTATTCTAGAAGCGTATTCTTTTGCTTCGGCGGTATATTCTGAAGTGGTTATAAAAACGCCCTTAGTTGCTCCTTTGTCGTCAAGAGCACCAGAGAATTGTTGAATCTGCGGTCTTCCAACAGTCCCCTTGTCCCACCTTTTAGCTTGAATATAAATATTATCAAGTCCGAGAGCATCTTCTTTGATAATACCATCAATTCCTCCATCACCAGACCTGCCAACAGCTAGCCCAGCAGCACTGTCAGAACCGCCATACCCCATTTTTATCAGGACATCTATTACTATCTTTTCAAAATATGTAGGAGAACATTCTTTCAGAGTATCCAATAAATCTGAAGCTAGGGTATTCTGGATTGTTTTAAAAGCATTTTGTAGAGTTTCTTCGGGTGCTTGCCCTGAATGTTCATTTGATATCTGTTCTGTTTGCTCACTTCTATTCTGATTTACGAAAACAGCAAACTCTGGGTATCTTAATAGATAAGCTCTATCAAGGCTTGTAACTGTAGGATCTTCTAAAACAGCTATACCTCTATCTGTGATTATAAATCTGCTACGTCCTGTTATTTTGATCAAGCAAGCTTTTGTAAGATATGTTTTTGCCCAAGCCGCTCTATATGCAAACGTAGTACGATTTTTGTTATTATTCGGCATCCTTTCACTACGGTCTTCTTCTGACAACCGGAGAAGATCTGCAAGAGGCTCTATCAAATCATTTATATTCTTTTCCTGCCTGTCTTTCGCAAGCTCAAGCATCGGATACATAATTACATCATAAGAAGGGACAGGCATAAAAACCTCCTATATACTGCTTTCTACTATCTGGATTTCTTCAGGGGATAAACCATAAAGCTCATAAACCATTTGATCTATTTCTTTTTCGGTTTTGTCTATATTAGCCTGAATAGTCTTTATTTCAGACACACACTTGTCGAAATATTCCATCCATTCGGCTTTATCTTTCAATGATAGCTCAATCTTCTGTTTTTTGAGTTCAGATAAAAAAAGATTAAAATCATTAATATAAAACTCTAATAGTTTTCCTGACAAATGTATGTCTTTCATTTCTGCTGTTAATAAATTTATGAATCTTTCCGACACTGCTTTTATTAATTTACGATTATTAATCATAATCTCAGATTTATTTTGAAATTTTAAGTAATATTCCGTCAAATCCGGAAAAGAAAAATTTTCTAAATATTTTGTTTTAAATCTAAAAAAACCGCCTCGTAATTCAGGAGCTGTCATTGTTATAAAATACCAGAATAGTGAGGAGTTTAATATAGATAGTATTGATTTATAATGATTTAAATCATTATTTCTTAAGATTAATCCATAGGTAGTATCATTATGATAAAATAAGCCATTTTCATCCAATGCCATTGAGGGGAAGTAACACACATCTGGAGTTATGATTTTAACTGCTGATTGGTTATTGCTATTTCTAAAGTTCCATAATGAATACCAGCAAGGGTATTGCATCTTTTCGCTTCCTCTATGTTCTAATCGCATTTTATGAGATAATAAATAACTGTAACACTTGGGAAATTCTGTTTTCAATGTCTTTTCGTCTATTAATTCAGTTTTATCACCATTTAACCGATATGTGTAAATCAGTCTCGTATTATCGTAATCTATTAAATACTTATCGACATTTTTTGCGCCAACCAGCGGCTTCGTCACGTCTCTTTCAATCTCGATCCTATCTCCAACAAGTTTACTAAATCCACTAACATTATTTCCAGATATGACACAGTCATATAAATAAAAAGCACTGTTATCTCCTGAAACAATACCCTGAAAAGCACCTCTGAATAAGTCATTATATTTGTTCTGTTGTTTTGCTACTTTCTCAATAATTACTTTTTCAGTATCATCAGCAAAATACCAAGGTTTATTACTCAGAGAGTCATATTCTATTCTCGAAAAAGACAGCGAATTATTAATAAAATCAGGTGCAGTTTTAGAAAACAATATCTTAGAATTATTCTTTGATAATTTAATAACACATGTATATGCAGAGGCATCTTCAAATACCATATGGCTTCCAAAATGAATAACTTCTTCAACAAATTTTCTATCAAGTAATAGTTTCCTAATTCCTTTTCCGAAATCTGTAATAAAAAACTTGTGAGGTAGAATATATGAGCATTTGCCGTTTGTTTTTAATAGCTTGAAGACAAGTTCAATAAAAAGAACATAAATATCGTATTTTCCAACAGCAGAAGTGAAATTTTGCTCATAATACAGTGATTCATTTTCATAGTTTGTTTTTAAGCCTTGAATACGAATATACGGTGGGTTACCAATTATGACATCAAAGCCACCACTATTCATTATATCTTTGAATTCTTCATGCCAGTTAAAAGCCTTTTCGCCTGCATACGCAGGATCATCTATAAGAGAGTTACCACATTTAATGTTTCCATTGAGATCTGAAAGCTTCCTGCCCTTTTGAGCTGTACGAAGCCACAAAGAGAGTTTTGCAATTTCTACACTCTCATCGTTTATATCCACACCGTAGAGGTTATGTTCCAAAATCTCTTTGTCTGTATCCGTCAGTCGCAGCACTGTGTCTTTAGTCAGTTCTGCAATCATATCATCTATTAAAGAATGTTCTTTAATAAGATAGTCTAAAGCTTCATTAAGAAATGCTCCACTACCACATGCAGGGTCTAATATTTTTAAGCTAAATAACCATTTTTTATAATTTTCTAGTAGTTCTTTGATTTGTTTACCTTTTTCATTAAGATCTTTATTCTTGCCCTTTGTTTTTTTATAATCTTTGCTTAAATCAAAATCATAAAGTCCAATCTCTTCTTTCTTATTTCTACATAGAATACCAATAGTGTTTTCAATAATGTACTTTGTTATGAACTTTGGCGTATAAAACACGCCATCCTTTTTACGGCGTGTTCTTGATTTATCAACCTTCTCTCCACTGATTTCTGCGGATTTTTCTTCTATATCACCAAGAGAATGCTCAAAAATATGTCCAAGTATGTTGACATCCACTTCTGAGTCAAAATCATACTTGGAAAGCGTCATACAGTTCTTAATGAGTGGGGCATCATCTATAACAATTTCATCTAACATACTATCCGGCTTAAATAAGCCGCCATTATATGCATGAATAATATAACCATTTGATTCATAGCCATTGTTGAGGTATCCAAAGAATTTAATAAAACGCTCATACAGATGTCTATATTCATCAAGATCTTTTAACTTTTGCCATTGGGCAATCACTTCTGATATTGAATTTGGAGGAATTAGCCCCCTATCCTCTGCAAAAAAGATAAATAAAAATCTATCAAGTAACTTCTGTGTCTTTTTATAAAGCTCAAGCTTATCTACGGCTGGATTCTTCAGGATAATATTCTGATAAATCTCTTCTCTGAAAACAGAATAATCTGCGTACAGCTTATTAGAAATACTTTCTTCGTGCACTTTAGATGCTGTCTTCAGCTTAAAAGGAATATCAGAAAGAATATTTTCTTTATTAATAAGAAAATACATCAGTTTAAATTCATGCCCTTTTATATCAAAAAGGTTGAATTCTTCATATTCGGTTGCATCATCGACATAAAAACGGATTAAGCGAAAATTTGAAGTAATAACATAACGGCAGTCTTTTTGACCGTTCTTATATCGAAACGCCTGATCCTGTATGCTCTCAAGATTTTTTGTTTTGTTTGATTTAAGCTCAATGACAGCAACAGGTTTACCGTCTTTCAGGATTGCCCCATCAGCCTTCTTAGCATCTTGAAGATTTTTAAACTCTGTAGTCAGGTTATAACTAGGGTCTGGATTAATCGTGTACCCGAAAACATTTACAAACAAGTCTCTTAAAAATCCTTCCTGATACTGCTCTTCTTTAGAATCTGCAATGTTCTGAAGCCGCTCCTGATTGCCATAGTATTTCTTAAATACTTCAAAAGCATCACTGACTTTCTTTTTGTCTATCGACTTTAAATAGCTATCAAGAACCGATTTCTGAAACATACTCATCTCTACCGCCTAAACACTTATCAAACTAAATCACATAACATGATATAACTTATTTATGTTTTGTACCAATAAAATTAAAGCTACCTGCAAAGAGGAAATTAATATTGCATTATCAATTCCGCATTTTAATGTCTTAAAAACTGATGTTATGTAACTAGCAAGTACAAGATATGACAAAATATTTTGTATAGCTTTTAACTCTAAGCCATGGAAGATATACGGACTTAATTCATACCCGCACAGATAAGCAATATATATTAATAACAAATGCATCAGATTTGTCGTAACAAAAAAAGAGTATGCTGATTTAACTTTGAAAATCCTAAGACTACACTGCCAGCATATTGCTGCAAAAAATAAGGCAAAGCCCATATAAATAAAGTTATTCAATAATTTAGGAGTCATTATCCCGATAGCTCCCAATTTAACAGCCTTTTCAACATTTAAATTGAGCCCTCTTTCAACTGCCGAATAACCTGTTCTAATAAAAATGTTATAACAAACAAAAAAGACGGCAAAATAGATACTAATGACTAAACCATAGACATTATTTCCAAGTTTTTCATAACTTATTCTTTCAGGGGAAATGTATATCCCGGGGAAAAATAACAGAAAATATCTCAAAAGATATGTCAAATAGAAGCCAATTCCCTTAGAAGTACGTTTTGTTATTTTGAAAAGCAGGACACTATCTTCAATAACATAATTTTCATAGTAATTCTCATAGATATGATCTCGGAAAATGCTTACTTTTAATGTTTTGAGAGCACTACTGATTTTTTGTCTATCAGTCGAACTCGACTCAGACTGATTAATCATCAGCCACAAGTCTTTAATTTTATCATAATCTTCAGTTAAATTATCTTTATTAGATAGAAATTGAATGATTGCTTCAAGATAGTTCCTTGCTGCTTCAGGAATTTTGTCACTATACTTCTTGTTTTTAAATCTATCTTTAAACTCTTTTAAATACTCAAGTGTCAACAAACGTTCATCATCTGAATAAACAATTTTTTCATTCTCACTCACCTGAAACACCTCTAAAGCACATAACTTATCCCTGTTAATAGATAACTTATGTTTACCTACCAAGATATTAACACATAAAATCTAAGAAAATGCAATTGGAGGAATCTATGAAAAAATATTTAAACATTGATGAAGTTTCTGAGTACATAAACAAAAAGAAGGCAACCATCTATCAGCTCACTCATATGAGGAAAATCCCGCACATAAAAAGCGGAGGAACTCTTCTGTTCGATCCTGATGATCTTGATGCATGGCTTGACTCTCAGAAAATAAGAGTGAGGAAAAACAAATGAGTCTACTCAGGGCAATAGCAATCTCAAACGCACTGAACTATTATTATGAGAAAGATCCCATATTTAATGGTGTATCTTTTGAAAACACCAAATGGAGCGGAAAAGCCGCAGAAGAATTAGGGTTAAGCGGTAATATTGAAAAAGCCCATTTTGAAAGAATATTAAGGGGGCAAAATCCAAGAAGTAACGAACAACTTATCCAAAATGGAGTAAATAACAACCACAGAGCTGGTATAGACTTTGTATTGTCTGCGCCTAAATCGGTCTCTGTTCATGCTTTACATGTAGGAGACAGTAGAATAGTCGATGCTCATACCAGAGCAGTTGAAAAAACTATTCAATATATTGAATCAATAGCTATGGCAAGGCAAACGAAAGACAATACAACCTCTTTTGTCAAAACAAATAATATAGCAGCGGCTATTTTCCATCATTCAACATCTCGATCTAACGATCCACAATTACATTCACATACAATAGTCGCCAACTTGACTAAGTCTGAAGATGGTTGGCGTGCTACTTCAAATGAAGTTTTTTTTTGAGCCAAAAAATGATTAACCAAGTATATCAAAATCATCTAGCACAAAATATTGTTGAACTTGGATACAATATTGACCGCAAAGGATCATCATTTGAGCTGTCTGGGTTTAAACAGGAGTGGATTGATCAGTTCTCCAAGAGATCAGACGAAGTCACAAAATATCTGAATGAAAATATCGATAAGTTAAGAGAGAAGTATCCTGAAGCTTCTGAACAGAAACTTAAAGATATGGCTATTCTGGCGAGCAGAGATGAAAAAGATAAATCCATTACCTCCGCAGAATTGAAAGACTTGTGGGAATCTCAGGTCAATCGAGACAGCATCGAACAAACAGTCAGTAATTCCATTGAGCAACAACTTCAAAGCTACACACTAGAAAAAACAGCAGATCTCATTACAGAAAACCAGTCCACTTTCACAAAGGAGCAGTTAGCGGAAACATACCTTAAGTTGAATGTTGGCTCTCGAACTATAGAAGACTTCGAAAAGGAGTTTCAAAAAACATTTTCAAATGAACAAATTCAAAAAATCGGAGAAGTATCAACTAGAATAGGAACTAGAACTATTAATTTGCCGTCAACAATCTATACAACAGCCAACGTAATAGAATCAGAAAAGGCGATTCTCAATACAATTGAAAATCAGAAGAGTACCAACTCATATATGACGGCTGAACAGGTGATCCAGTATCTTGAAAACACCTCATTGACTGCAGGACAACAAAAACTTGACGAGCATATCGCCACTACGAAGAAGCAGTTTTCGCTCATTCAGGGAGACGCAGGAACTGGCAAAACTTATGCATTAGACATGGTTGCAAATATTTTACAGCAGGAATCTGATGTTAAGATTATCGGAGCGTCATTCACAGGGAAAGCCGCCGCTGAAATTGAAGAAAAAACGAATGGTAATATTCAGGCTCACACACTCCATAGCCTTTTGAACAACTGGGATAAACATATTAAACTTGATCAACCGTCTCTCCTCATTGTTGATGAAGCCTCAATGATTTCTTCAAAACAGTTTGCATCTATTATTGAACATGCTCAAGGTACGGACACCAGAGTCGTGTTTATTGGCGATACCAAACAGCTACAGCCAATTCAGGCTGGGCAAATTTTCAAAGATGCTATCGACAAATTCGGTGCAGATGTTGTTCTCTCTGAAAACTTACGTCAACAGACCTCACTTACACAAGAGGTAGTCGGATCAATCAAAGACTATCACCAAGGAATAAACGACAATGGTATACAGCAAGCCTTATCCGTATTATCAGCCAATGATAAACTTCACGAAAGTTCTGATTTTAACAAAGATGTTATTGAGAATTACAGGAATTTCATCGAGCCGGGAAAGAATGTCTTAATTCTCACACATAATAATGAACTCAAAGACTCTTTAAATCTAGATGCTAGAAAGGTTTTATTACCTGATAACGCTGACCGTTTTGAACTCACTGTCAGAGAGCAGATAAATATCAGTCAGACCGATAAATTCAATTCTCACAGCTTTGAAGCTGGACAGAGTATCTTTATAACAGCCGCCATCGATAACTTTAAAGCCGGATCTGAATGGCAGATTTCATATATAGACCATGAAAACAACAGCCTTAGTGTCATAAATCCCAAAGGATACTCTGAATCAATCAGCCTATCCGAACACGGCAATCACATTTCGGCATTTACTGAGCAGAACAAAGAATTTGCCGTAGGAGACAAAATTGTATTCGAGAAGAACGACTACCTACTTGATGTCAAAAATGGGCAGACAGGTCAAATAGAGAGCTATGAGAACGGCATTCTCTCAATCAACAAAGACAACGGCGATTCAGTCAATTTTAAACCTGAAAACTATAACTACCTTGATTATGGATATGCTCTGACAGTCCACAAAGCTCAAGGCCAAACATGTGACACCGTCCAATATGTCACCGAATCTAATGACAAAATGATCAATTCTGAAAGCTTCTACGTGGCAATGACCAGAGCCACAGATGACATACACATATACACCGATGACGCTGACAAACTAGCAGATCGAGCAAGCATTCATGAGAATGAAATATCGCTTCATGACATGCTTGAGAACACCAACACCCACGAAACAGAAATGGACAACCAGATAGAATTTTAAGACTCGGAAAAGGAGGATACTTCACGCAACCATGTTGCTTTGAAGAATCCGAATAAAATACAAGAATATAAATAAGTTAAATAAAGAATTCTGTAATGTTAAATGCACTACAGAGTGTGCGGATAAAAGCTGAAAAGTCTGGCCAGACAATGCACTAACAACGCACGACAAAATTAATACGGAGGACAGATGTATAAGAACATCACTTTCAGGATCAGTTTTGCTGATTATGCCTCCCTCCAATCCTTCGCTGAGTCAAAGAACTTGACTATAAGCGAAGCCTTGAGAGAGCTAATCCGAAGCATCGGAAAACAGAAAACATTTGAGGCCAGATTAATGGATTTTATGAAGAAAATCGAATCTGAACTTAATGCTTCTGGCGGTTATGACACCACCCTTTTGAAACAGATCTTTGACGAGGTAATCAACGTCAACAAAGGTCTGGCTATCATGGTGAACAAAAATAGCCGGAACGAATGGGACGACATGGTTAAGATCAAAAAAGCTCTTTATCTACTGTCAAATTCATCACCACAAACAGCAGCAGAAATGAAAAAGCTGCTGGAAAGCTAAGGAGCATTTAATGAGTGAAAATCATAATTACACTGGTTTTGAAGCGTGGCTTCACAACCTCAAAATGTCAATGAGGATGATATTATTCATCCTCGCCGCTCTGGTCATTGTATATTTAGCAGTAGTGGTAACATACGTCTACTTCTCTTATGACAAGGATCAGCTCTATTATATGTACAAGTGGCTACTGTCAGGAGCATTGGCAAGGACACTTCCAAATTTTGCTATGCACCTGAACTATGACGGCAAGGTTATAGAAGTAGCTGCTCATAACCTGTTTTCAACCTATTATGAGCAGGGAATAAAAGACTTACTGACTCTCAAGTCGATAGCAATGAAATCCTTGTTGGTGTTTCTGCTGTTCTTTCCTCTACATAAGTTCTTCAGTAACAAAACGAAGAGTCAATCAAAGGATGAGTACGCCAGAGGATCACAATTAAGCACACCGAAGGAGTTGAGAAAGCAGCTTAGAACAGAACAACTGAGCCTCTCATTTGGAGAAGTCAAAATGCCTGTAAAAGCAGAGGTGAAGCATTGCTTCATAGTCGGAGCAACAGGCAAAGGGAAAACTGTTCTGACAAGCTCATTTATAGAAGAACTGCGAAGACGTGGAGAAAAGGCAATCATCTATGATTTTAAAGGTGATTACGTCAGTAGATTTTTTGATCCTGAGAGAGATTTACTCTTCAACCCACTGGATAGCAGATCTATCAACTGGGACATCTTTTCAGATATGAAAACGCCTATGGACATCATATCTATGACGGCCTCTCTGATTCCGGAACAGGCACACACATCACAGCCGTTTTTCAATTTGGCGGCAAGAGATGTTTTCACTGGTGTCGTAAGCCATCTATTCCAGACGAACCAGAAGAATTATTCCGCTCTCTGGAATACACTGACAAAGTCACCTGAAAAATTAGCAGAAATTCTTCGAAATACTAAAGGCGGCACGGCAGGAGCGGCACACATAGCAGACCCCTCAAATAAACAGACAGGGTCAGTTCTGTCAACTATGCACCTGTATTCTAAAATCTTTGAATACTTCAAAGATGATAATGACTCATTCAGCATTGAAGAATGGGTGAAAAACGGATCAGGGATATTGTTTATATCCAACTATGACAAGCTAAAAGAGACTCTTAAGCCGATTCTGACAATGTTCATAGATACTGTTGCCAGAAACCTGATATCCATGCCTGACAATCCAAATAACAGACTATTCTTTATTCTGGATGAGTTTGGTACTCTTCAAAAGATGCAGAGAATCGTTGAGCTTTTGACATTATCCCGAAGTAAAGGCGGTGCTGTTTTCTTGGGTATTCAGGACATCGGACAGATAGATAATATCTACGGCAAAGATCTTAGAAATACCATCATCAATGCTTGCAGCACAAATGCGATATTCGGGGTCAATGATCCCGACACCGCTGACTTTCTCAGCCGCAAGATTGGAGATACGGAATATCACAAGGCTCTGAGTGGAATGACGTTTGGATCGTCAGAAAGAAACTCTGTAAACATGCACAGACAAAAAGTCAGAGAACCACTGTTTATTCCATCTCAGATTATGCAGCTGCCAGATTTACAGTGCTATGTGAAGTTTCCCAACTTTGCCGGCTGCATGACAACCTTAAAGCCTAAAAGTTATTCAGTGAATCAGGAAGAATTCAAAATGAGGTCAGATCTCTCATTGGAGAATATCTTTTGGGAGAGGCAAAAGATCATTGATGAGCTACAAATTAACAAAACAGACCAAGATACTTCAAAGTTAGAAAAGTTTTAGGATACTAGCCCCTTATTATTAAGGGGCTTTTTACCATAATACATGTACAAAACTCATGATACATATTTAGCTTTGAACTTCTAGATATTCGACATCTATAGAAAGTCTTGAGTTTTTTATCAGGTCAGAAGTAAAGTCTTCCCAAGTTCCTTTTTCAACCCTCCTAGACAAATAAAAAGCTGCCATACGCTGAAATTTTCTTGAAACTATTTCCAAATCTTTTATAAATATTTCCAATCTTTCAGAATTATTATTCCCATAACTCAGAAAAATTGAATCACGATAATTAGCTTTCCCTCGATAACGAAACGCTTGAATTAAATAGTTTACTACGTATTTAGACAGGTGGTTATCTCTTAGTTCTTTAGCAGCTTTGCTACGAAAATTGTCTACACCCAGAGACTTAAACTCTCGGCTAGTTTTTACTCTCTCTTCTATACGACATTTTTCATATTCCGACGTGCCACTGAGATATGAAACAATTGCGCCCCAAGCTTCATCATTACTTTCTGCATGAATATTTAGATTATATATATTGTTGCCACGATATTCAGCAATTTTAGTTTCAATTTCATTTTGAATAAGACTATTCAGACTCAACGAAAAAGGTGGCATTACTAGCTGATGGTCAACAATATCAGATTGCCATACCTTTGCTGTTAGAGCATGAGTTTCCTGTGTAGATCCTGATGCAGCAGCAACCATAGCACTACACGTAAAATAAGTACTGTAATACCAGCTAATAATAGCAGAACGACATACATCATAAGGGTGAGAAATATCTTCACATAGTCTAACAAGTGCAGCTTGATTATGAAAAGCCATCATCATGTTCTCAAAAACTAATGTATCCGCTTCATGATTCAGTGTACGTCTACTTACTCTTTGATAATAACTATTTATATTTTCATCTTCAAGGGAACCATTTTGAACTATAAAGGAAAGCGCTCGCATCCAATTTACAGTACCTTGAAATGCAAAATTTGGTTTCTGCCGACTATCCGCATCAAACAAACGATCTAATAACCACTTTGCCATATATTTCCTCAATATTTATGCAGAATCATAGATAATTTATATCTGTTACTTATAAAACTGAACTACAACACCATCTATTAAATCATCGAATGTGATTATTTCAAGATCTTTATAATCACTCATAATTTCTCGCCAAACATCCGAATCAAAATCGAATCTACGTCCCACAACTAGCCATCTGCGAGGCTTATGAACTTTAAATCCGTATCTTTCCTCGAACCATTTTCGATTATTGGGATCATCAAAATAGCTAGAGTATACTCTAGTTTGTGAAATATATGAATTTAACCATGCCGCAAATGCTTCTCTATTGTTCCCCCCGACAACAGCCTTCTTTTTAATATCAGGCAGTTTGAATTCAACAATGTCAGCATAGCCATTTGGTTGAACAACAAAGAAATCAGGTTTAATATTCTCACGATATTCACTCTGCCATTCACAAACTATCTCTGGGTGGACTTCTTTTGCTCCAAATTTCATTGTAAGAATAAATTCGTTTTCTTTTTTTGCCAGATACGATGTTATATCAGTTTCAGATTTTGTATTATCTCCCCAAATTTCGATAAACTGATTTATTTTTGGTAACTGAACATATTTATAATCAGCAGGAATAGGATATAAGTATTGAGCATCATCCTCTACAGCCATTTTCATATATCGAAGGTTAAACGATATGGTATCAGACACTTCGCCAGAATCATTGAAATGAATAGGAAAGAAATCTAACCATTTTATCCTTCTTGATTTCAACCCAGATTCATCTGCATCGAAAAACATGCCATTTACGACTCTGGCAAATTCTCCAACAACTGGTTTCAATGCTGGTGTATTTAAACCAATCACGCTATTCTGAGCGTGAAAATTCCATCCCAGTTCTAACAATTTTTCAAGCCCTCTATTTGTTGGAAAAAGTAAATCTTCATTAAAAGGTAAGAGTGGCATAGTGCTTTTAGCAGTAGAATCATATTTAAAACCAATAATTTGCTCAAATAGATTACAATTTTTGCTTAAATAATCACGAATTTGAACTGTTAACTCGCTCCCTTGTTTTAACTCGACTAGACTCTCTGAGCCTAAATATTCAACAGCTATGTGTGTTCTGCCAACATAAACAACAATTTCCTGGTGATCTAAAAGGAATCCTGGAACAGTTTTTATTAAATCAGGATTATCTTTGACATATTGGTATAATGGTTCCCAGTAGTTATTATCTAGCTCATTTAAAAATGCCATAACCAATTGGTTAATAGTGGTGCATACTTCTTTATTGCTCATTTCTCTCTCATTTGGCATTTTAGTGTAATCATATTATATCTCAGTTATTCATTATCTTTTATAAAATTTGCCCAATAGACAATATTGAGCAATAAACAAATTAACAGGATGACATGTCAAAATCTAGGATAGGCGATATTGAAGAAAATAACTCAAGCTCATAAAGAGTTTGTAGTTAATCTTTATAATTTTTAGGGCAAAATCTCAAATAAAAACTTAAACTCATTTTAATCATAATGTGAAATATTCTGCCAAATAGTATCAATATCACCAAAATTTACACTTTTAATTGGATTAACGATTTCAATTTCGCAACCAATAATACAATCTTTAGAAATTTCATCACTAAATAAACCAGTAAATCTTATAATTGCATCAGCACAGTGCTCAATAGATCGTTCTTTACTCCCACTCGCAAAAACTACTGAATTCACATAGCGAGAATCATCAATTTGAAAACTAACACCTATTGAAAATGTATAATGAATTACCAACCCAAGTTCAAAGACTACTTCACTGTCACTCAAACTTAAAACTTTTATGTCTATTAAGCCCTTTTCATCAATAACATACTCTAGATCATCTATTATTGATGTCAAATGCTCTATTTCATAATAAACAGAAGAATCAGCATAAACATTTACAGAAGAGTCATTTTCGCAAACAGTATCATCGTATAAAAATGAACATCCTGCCTCAGCATCATAGTCAGCAATCACTTGTCTAATAGCTTCAATAGCTCTTTGCACGGCAGGTTCAGGCAATAATTTCTCAATAGCTTCAGCAAGATCTTTTGTGGGAGTCATATAACATGAATTGTCAGAATACTTTATCCAACCGTCATCTATACTAACGACACATGCATGTTTGTTATTTTCATCAACCCATTTTTCTATTGACAACAATGCTATAGCATCTGGAAACTCATTTTTTTTGTCTTTCTTATCTTCAAATGGTAAATCTGAATCAAAATACTTTGATATTAGCTCTTGAAGATCCACATTATTAGAGCTAATTACTATCAAACCTACACTTTCTTTGAAAGACTCAAATCTATTTTTAGCCATTGCTTCGGCAGAACTTTCAGCGAGCTGACTTAAGATATTTTCAACATATTTTTCACTTAAAATTTTATTTCTTTTCGATTCATTCAAAGCTTTATTTAGCTGTTCCTGAGCATCCCTTATATTCTTTGACAAGTGCTTTAAGACTTCTTTTTCTACTATATCAGAAATGATCACGTCTACAGATGTATTTTTAAACTGCCCTAATTGTTTTAGTAATCCAGACTCAAGATTAAGTCCGTATTTTATAAATACACTTGTATCAATCGCTATAGCATCATATCGCAATTTCACATTCCTTTAATCATATTCTCTTAATAACAATATCATACTTTTTCTACAGCATCTCGCAAGTTCTTTTGATTTAGGTGAGCATAGCGTTTTGTTACTGTGATGTTGCTATGACCAAGAAGCTCAGAGACAGCATAAAGGTCTACTTCTTTTTGCACTAGACGGCTGGCGAATGTGTGCCGAAGATCATGAAATAAGAAGTCCTTAATCCCTGCTCTTTTGAGTGCGTTTCTGTATGCCTTCCTAACCTTTGTATTTGCAAAAAGCTGTTCGTCATCGTCAATATTGTGTGTTTCAAAATACTCTGTTAAACAGCCATAAAGAGCTTCATTAATAGGAATGAATCTTTGTTTGCTGTTTTTCGTGTTATTCTGATCTACCATAATGTATTTATCAAGCATGTGGACATCAGCCCCCTTCAAAGAAAGGACTTCAGACATCCTCATTCCGGTTTTAAGGGCAACTTGGACAATATAATAGAGCTTATCACTCCGGCTCTCTCTGCATGCCTCTAAAAGCCTCTCAATCTCTTCTTCTTTCAGATACCTTGTGCGTTTATTATCCACAGGCATTTGTTTGACGTGCCTAACAGGGTTGATCCCGATGATATCAATTTCGATAGCATAGTTCAGAATACGTTTGATGGCTGCGATATACCTATTGATCGTACTTTTAGAAACTTCTCTCTCCTGTTGAAGGTATTTTAGGAATTTATCGATATCATATTCAGTAATGCTTTTGAGCTGAACACTTCCGAAGTATTCTTTGATAATCTTGAAGCGGCTCTTTTCTTTTTCGTAGCCTTTGTTTTTAAGCATATAATGAGGTGCGAACTGGTTATCTATAAAGTCATCAAGAGCAATGTTTTTAAGCTCTTTATTGACGATACCAACTCGCTTGTTCATAGCATCATATTTCTTTTTGACTTCAAGTTCTCTGGCTAGCTTAAGGCTATGTCCGGCATGCTCCCAAACCTTCTTTCCATTCAGAGTATAAACGATGTAATAAAGCTTGTTTTTGTCTTCTCTGAGATCATTACCGCATTTACAAATTTGGTTTTTGACAGAAACTTTTGAATGACAGACAGAACATTTTACCATTATAGCCATAGTTTACGCCCCATTTTTTTCTAACCTTTTTTCTAACCACACATAGCAAATTATGCCAAAATATGCAAAAATAGCAAGAAAAATTTTACGCAGTAAACCGATATAACTTATTTGTAATATGAGATTCATATAAACAGATACAAACAGACTAAAATATACAAAAAAGCACCAAAACGGACTGCAAATCCGCGTACCCCAGTTCGATTCTGGGCGTCGCCTTTCATAAGAAAGCCTCTGCTTTTCGCAGAGGCTTTTTTCGTTTAACAGCTTATTCTAAGAGTTTTCTGAAGCAATACCGCTACAGCTTTTTCAGTTTGATATATCTATGCAGCGACTGCCTCGTGATCCCCAGCAGTTTCGCCGCTTCGCTGACATTCCCTCTGGATGATTCCAGAGCTTTTCTGGTCAGAACATCTTCCATTTCTTTTAACGAGGGGAAATTTCCTGAAAAGGTAAATATGCCTGAATTAAAGTCCATATCAGCTATTTTCGGGTTGATATCGTGCCGCTTCATAAAGAGATTAATCTCTTTCTTGCAGAGATTCCTTCCCTTCGTAACCATTGCCAGATCATTCATGATTGATTGGAGCTGGCGCACATTGCCCGGAAAATTATATAATTCACCAATATCTCCTCCACGCCTTCCGGCAGTAAATCCGTCTCTTCATACCCGCTCTCTTTAAGAGCTTTGTTATAAAACTGAAGCGCCAGAATACCGATATCGTTCCTGCGCTCTCTCAAAGGCGGAATCGTTATGCAGTGGGTGGAAAGCCTGAAAAGAAGATCCTGCCGGAACCTGCCCTGTTTGATCTTCTGTTTCAGATCAATATTTGTAGCCGCTATAATCCGGACATTGGCGTGCACGTTTTTATCCATTCCAAGAGGCATATATACTTTTTCCTGTAAAAGTCTCAGAAGTTTTACCTGTGCTCCCTCATTAAGATCGCCTATCTCGTCTAAAAAAAGCGTTCCTCTCTCCGCTTCCGCCACCAGACCTTTTCTGTTTCTCTCCGCTCCGGTGAAAGCGCCCTTAGAATGTCCAAAAAGAGTATCGGTGAACATAGTATCGTCCAGCCCGGAGATATTCACGGCTACATATGAACCCTTGCGTCCGCTGGCTCTGTGCACCGCCTCAGCGAAAAGCTCCTTGCCCACGCCGGTCTCGCCCGTTATCAGAACCGGATAGTCGCTTCTGGCTATATTGCTGAGATATTTCAGAATGGTTCTGACGCTGTCTTCCACGGTGATAATTTTTTCAAAAGCGTAACGAAGCAGGCTGGAATCTTCCAACGAAACAATCTCGCTGGATATCCCGTTTTGCAGTGAGTTCATAGCTGTCAGATAGCCTGTCTTGAACTTACTGAAAGATATGGGTTTTATAATAAACCCCACCGCTCCTTTTCTGATATATCTTACAGTCTCATCAGTTTCGTCTTCCTCAGAAATCACGATAACCGATGCCAGAGGCATTTTATCTTTAATGATATCAATAATCTCATCGCAGCTTGAAAAAGTCATTCTGCTTTTAACAAAAATAATTTTCGCTCTTATACGGTACGCTGAGCTGATGAATTCTCTGGGGTCGTTGAATATCTTAAAGACAGAAACTCCTATCTCATGCATATAACCAGCGTATGTATCGTTTAATTGTTTTTCTTCATCTAATATTATAACTTGTGAGTTCATAATTGAATCATGCGGAAATCAATACGCACCCTCCTTAATTTAATCTAGACTTTACGGCACCGCTTACCGGAGATGCACATCCGGCTAAAACCATTTAACGAAAAATTCACGATATTAATAATTACTTGTTACTACTAAATAATATCAGGTATATCATCTTCACTTTCCGTTGCACCTAATAGTTTGCATATCGTGTCTCATACCTTTGTATGATTAAACCAAACATCATGCCAATATTCTTAGCATGGTGAACCATATTACATTATATTTGCTGATGTTTCACATTTTTACACATATTATCAATATATTAACTCATTTGAACATGAAATCCTTAAATAGCTGTATCATTACAATAGAAGCAGGAATATCAATGTGAATATTATTTACTATCAATTAAGTCCTATAAACCCGCAGAGAACGTTACAATATATTAAATCCATAGTTAATTAAAATTTTAGACTTTTCTGATCATTCAGAATAGGCATGAGGCTATAAATTATAGTAGTTTTACTTTTTTTTCCTAAAAAGTCCTGAAACAGGCATACATTTTGATATTACAAAACATGTCAACAGCTCAAACAAAGCGTTTTTTTAACTTATTTATGCCTCAGAGATATAATTAGAATACTTACCATTAATGCTGATTTCGCGCCGTACCCTTTGGGATTAATTAATATTTTTAGTTATTTAGTTGAACCTATGATTAGAAATAGCGGACATTATGAAAAAGTGTAAGTGTAAACAATTTTTACATATTAGATTTATTGTTTAACATCTGATAGTTAAATGACTTGACTATTATTGTGTTACATTTTTTGTCCTAATTAGACGTTTAAATATACATTTTTGGTATGGTTTTTTTGGCACTGATATTGCAATTAACCACAGAATGAAAAAACAAATTTTATTAGTTAACGATCAAGATAATTTTAGCGACAGTCTCCGGATTGCTCTGAAAAGGAGCGGCATGGAACTCGTCTGCGATGATGTTGACTATATTGGTTCCGCCCAGAACCTGCACAAGAAATATGACTTTTGCGATCTTATAATATTTAATACCGCCCGGCTTAATCAGAAAACCATTCACGCTATTAAGCATATGGTTTTGGACAATTTACAAACCCCTATAATCATCATTGTTGATGAATCCGAAACGAATTTTCTGTTTTTAAATGATGACACAAGCAATCTGAGAGTGATCACAAGACCTTTTGATCACAAGACACTCATCCACGCTATAACCCTACTAACTCAATAAACGACAAAGGAGTGTCCATGATGGTTTTGAGCAACAAAAAACAGGCTACAGGTATCGTTATTATTATTTTCACACAAATTTTAATAACTTATTCACAGTCAACCTACTTCAGAGCGGGTTTAGGG
The DNA here is from genome assembly GCA_050251875.1 of Deferribacterales bacterium. GTDB lineage: Bacteria > Chrysiogenota > Deferribacteres > Deferribacterales > Geovibrionaceae > Seleniivibrio. The sequence goes on from JBFWMA010000007.1 coordinate 153,825, forward strand.
ATTTTCACTGCTGTCGCAGCCCTGATTTTATTTTCATTATTGTCAGAAAAAAGCGGCAGCGCCAAAGAACAGAAGAAGGATTCCGCATCTGACAAAATAGCCGAAATCAATAACGGCATCCTGCCCGTATGCGAGCTGATAAGCAACTATTCATCTATCATGACCGTTTTTCAGGAACAGCTGAAAATGGTTATCGCCGACAGCGAGGAAGCAAACAACATCATTTCAGATAATTTCAGCGGAATCATAGCGAAAGCGGCGGCACAGTCAGAAGACGCCGGAAGAGCTCTGGACAGCTTTACAAGCGGACAGGCGGGTGATTCCGGAGATAATTTCATAGAAACAAACAGACGAACCCTCATCAAAGTCATCAATGAACTGCAAAATACAGGAGCATACGCTGAATATACCAACGAACAGCTATCGCTCGTTATCAACGAAATTCAAAGCATAAAAAATATCGTCTCTAATGTGGAATACATAGCGGATCAGACCAACCTGCTCGCCCTTAACGCCGCCATAGAAGCGGCAAGAGCCGGAGAACACGGCAGAGGCTTTGCCGTTGTCGCAGATGAGATAAGGAAACTCTCCGAAAAATCAAATCAGTTCGCGATGGAAATCAGAAGAGCTGTGGACGAGACAGCCGGAAAGATCAACAGAATCCATGACAAATCAGTTCAGGATTTCCAGAATATTCAGGAAGTATCCACTAAATCTCACGAAGACGTGGAACAGGCCTTAGGATGCCTCGACAGAGCCATAGAAGACTCAAACATAATCATGGACGGACTGCGCACTAGCTCAATGGATCTCGCCGACGACATAAACAGAATGGTTGTCTCCATGCAGTATCAGGACATCAACAGACAAAGAATAGAACACGTCATAGACCCGCTGGATATCATGAAGAGAGACCTCTTAACCATCTCTGAAAAGCTGAAAAACCCATCAGACGCTAACTTTACCTCTGAAATCCAGAACCTGAATGAACACGTTCAAACGATATACACCATGGAATCTGAACGGACAGTATTAAAAAATAAATCCGCAGGACAGGCGGGGGTTAAATCCGCGTCTAAGAGAACTGATAATGTAGAGCTTTTTTAACATAAACATTGGAGGCTGAATGTGAAAATCGATATTTCTAAACTCGGAACAAAAGTTATCATAACTGTTTCCGGCTCTCTCACAGTGGACCACATCGTAGATCTCCATACTAAGCTGCGAGATATCATCGACACCGCCGAAACAGTTGACATGGAGATAGGTCAGGTCGAAGAAGCCGACCTCACCTTTTTGCAGCTGTTGTGCTCCGCCCACAAATCCTTTCTGGAAAGAAACAAACGATTCAATGTCACAGGGATGAAGAATGAACTGCTGAGCAGAGAAGGCTTTGCCGGGTTCATCAGAGAACGTGGATGCACAAAGGACAAATCCGGCAACTGCGCCCTGGTAAAGGAGAAACACAATGGCTAAAACAATCTTAACAGTAGACGACTCATCCAGCATACGTCAGATGGTTAAGTTTACCCTCTCCAGAGAGGGATATTCGGTTATCGAGGCATCAGACGGCAGAGACGCTCTGAACAAGATCACCGGGACAAAGATAGACATGGTGGTCACAGACCTCAACATGCCTAATATGGACGGAATAGAACTCATCAGGGCTCTCAGAGCCAAACAGGAGTTTCGCTTCACCCCTATCATAATGCTCACTACCGAGTCTCAGGATTCAAAAAAATCTGAAGGCAAGGTCGCCGGGGCTACAGGCTGGATAGTTAAGCCTTTTCAGCAGGAACAGCTCATTGCAGTCGCAAAAAAGGTCATGGGGTGATTCATGTCAACAGACATACACCAGCAGACTTTTATAAACGAGGCGACAGAACTTCTCAACGAGCTTGAGCAGTCTCTCCTTGAGCTGGAAGACTGCCCGGATGACAGTGAGCTGATAGCGAGGGTTTTCAGAGCCATGCACACGATAAAGGGATCGGGGGCGATGTTCGGTTTCGAGCATATAGCGTCTCTGGTGCACGGGATAGAGACAGCCTATGACATGGTGCGCAACGGAGAAGCATCCGTGTCCAAACAGATGCTGGACTATTCTCTGAAATCCTGCGACATAATCAGGGAAATGCTTGCCGATCAGGCGATTAAGGCGGACTCGCCTCTGGCGCATGAAATCATAGATTTTTTCGGCAAAATCTCAAAAACGGACAAACCGGAAAATAAAGAGATCAAAAAACCGGCTGAACATGATTCTGACAGAACGGCAGATCATGATCTGAAAACCTACAGAATAACTTTCAAACCGAACAGAAACATCCTGCTTCAGGGGTGCAACCCCATGCTGCTGATCCGAGAGCTCAAAGAGATGGGACAGTCGTCCGTGGTTATCTACTCGCACGAAATACCCGAGCTCCACGAACTGGATCCGGAGCAGTGCTATCTGGCGTGGGACATAATCCTGACAACGGATAAAACGGAAGACGAAATAAAAGATGTCTTCATCTTCGTGATGGATGACTGCGAGCTTTCCGTGACAGAGGTGGACGATCTGTCCGTGGACGAAAGGAACGAAAAGAAGATCGGCGAGATACTTCTTGAAAAAGGATGCCTCAGCAGCAGTCAGCTCAATGATGTTTTAAAAGAGAAAAAGCTTCTCGGCGAACTGATGGTCGAAAAAGGCATGGTAACCACAGAAGCTCTGGATTCCGCCCTTCAGGAACAGGCGCACATAAAGAATGTCCGCTCCCAGAAAAACACTGCGGCGGAAGCATCTTCATCCATAAGAGTTCCTTCCGAAAGGCTGGACGCTCTGGTGGATCTGGTGGGCGAGCTGGTTACGGTGCAGGCCAGACTGAGCCAGGTAGCCGGACAGAGAAACGATCCGGAAATGCTGAAAGTAGCGGAAGAAGTCGAAAGGCTCGTCTGGGAGCTCAGAGACAACGCGATGAACATCAGAATGCTGGAGATCGGGTCTACATTCAGCCGTTTCAAAAGGCTGGTGCGGGATCTTTCGCAGGAGCTGGGAAAAGAGATAGAGCTGGTTACTTTCGGCGGTGAAACGGAAATAGACAAAACCGTAATAGAAAAACTGGGCGATCCTCTGGTTCACCTCATCCGAAACAGCATCGACCACGGCATAGAAACCCCGCAGGAAAGAGAAGCGGCAGGAAAACCGCCGAAAGGACACATCACCCTTCAGGCGAGCCATGCCGGCGACAGTGTTCTGATAGAAATCATCGATGACGGGCGGGGAATCAACAAACAGGCGGTATTGAGCAAAGCAAGGGCGAAAGGGCTCATATCCGACTCGTATGAACCATCCGAAAAAGAGATTTTTGAAATGATCTTCGCCTCCGGATTCTCCACGGCAAACACAGTATCGAGCGTCTCCGGAAGAGGCGTTGGAATGGATGTCGTGCGGAAAAACATAGAGGCGCTGAGAGGGACAATAGACATCAACAGCGCCCAGGGAGTCGGCACATCCATTTCGCTCAAACTGCCGCTCACTCTCGCCATCATAGACGGTCTGCTGGTAACCATAGCCGACCAGTTCTTTATCCTTCCGCTTTCGATAGTCAACGAATGTATCGAGTTCCGCCAGTCTGAGCACGAAAGCAGATCAGGCAGGCGCATTATCATGGTGCGCAACGAGCTCGTGCCTTTTGTTCCCTTAAGACACTTTTTCAATATGCCGGGAGAAACGCCCGAAATCCAGCAGATAGTCATTATCAGCGTGGACGGCAAACGTATCGGCTTTGTGGTGGACAGTGTCGTGGGCGACCACCAGACGGTTATCAAATCTCTGGGCAAGGCGTTCAAAGAGATAGACTGCATATCCGGAGCGTCTGTTCTGGGCGATGGGTCTGTCGCTCTGATCATAGATATTATGAAAATTTACAATGATATAGATTAATAAGGAGGTTTTATGTTTAAAAATCTTAAAATCGGGGCAAAACTTCTGATCGGTTTCGGACTTGTAATAGGTCTTACTCTGGTAGTCGGTATAGTTGCCTACAACGGTATGAATGTTGTTCTGAAAGGAGCCAAATATTCCGATGCTCTCTCTACTATGACACTTCAGTTCAAAGACGCCAGATTTTCTGAAGCGAAATTCATAGCCAAAAGCAAACAGGAATATGCCGAAGAGGTCGATACCGCTATGGCGGAATTCGAGAAAACTGTTGAAACAACAAAAGTTTTCGCCACCGACCAACAGGACGCCACACTGGAGACGATAGTAAAATCCGCTGACGATTTTTACAGCTGTTTCCAGCAGTACAAATCTCTGAATGATGAAAAACTGAAAATATATGGGGTTCTGGGTGTGGACGGCGGCACTCTGAACCAGAAATTCAATCAGGCAAACGTCAGCGCAGACGTCATGGGCAGTTTCATGACTATCCGTATGGTAATGAGAGACATTTTCTATGACAATCAGGTGGAGAAATTCGGTGACGTTTACAGAGCTTTTGATATCGTAAAAGCCGCTGTGGTACACATGCCCGATATCGCATCCCTCTTTGAAACATACGGGCAGAACATCACGGTAATTGAAAAGACAATCAACTCCCAGCTCGAGCTTGAAAAGAAAATGATCGAAGCCGCTGTGGAGGCGCAGAAGGTCACAGACGCTGAAAACGCCGCCAGCACAAGTGCCATGCTCGCCGCATTCAAATCAGTCATTACGCTTATGATAGCGATAATAGCGGTCGCTGTTGTGATAGGCATCATCGCCGCTGTAGTCATAACAAAAGGGATAACAGGACCCGTATCCAAAGGTGTTGAATTCGCCAAAGAACTCGCTAACGGAAATCTGGACGCTTCGCTGGATATAAACCAGAAAGACGAAGTGGGACAGCTTGCCTCAGCTCTTAAAAATATGGTTGAAAAGCTGAAAAGCATCATTACCGATGTGCGTACATCATCAGACAACGTTGCCATAGGATCAAGAGAGCTTTCCAGCGCGGCTCAGGATATGTCTCAGGGCGCCACAGAACAGGCAGCCAGCGCAGAGGAAGCCTCAGCCTCTATGGAAGAGATGGCGTCAAACATCAACCAGAACGCCGACAACGCCCTTCAGACAGAGAAAATAGCGCTGAAAGCGGCTGGAGACGCAAAAGAAGGCGGAGACGCCGTACAGAAAACAGTAAAAGCGATGAAAGATATCGCTGATAAAATATCCATCATCGAAGAAATCGCCCGCCAGACAAACCTGCTCGCTCTGAACGCGGCTATAGAAGCGGCAAGAGCCGGCGAACACGGAAAAGGCTTCGCAGTTGTGGCGTCAGAAGTGCGCAAGCTCGCCGAACGCAGTCAGGAAGCCGCCAAAGAGATCAGCGACCTGTCGTCCAGCAGTGTGGACATAGCGGAGAAAGCGGGTCAGCTTCTCAATCAGATACTCCCTGATATTCAGAAAACCGCTGAACTGGTTCAGGAAATCACAGCAGGAAGCAGCGAGATGAGAATCGGAGGCGAACAGATCAACGCCGCCATTCAGCAGCTCGACCAGGTTATCCAGCGCAACGCTGGCGCCTCAGAAGAGATGGCTGCCACATCAGAAGAGCTGTCCAGCCAGTCTGAGGCTCTTCAGCAGGCTATATCGTTCTTCAAAATGAAGACAAACGGCTCTTCCGTAAACAAATACGCATCCCAGGCGAAGAAAACAGCCAAAAAAGCGCCGGAGCCTGTGAAACATTTTGAAAAACCTGTTTTCCCTCATCATCTTAACCCGCAGCAGAAACCTGCGCCTAAGAAAGACAGCGAGGGGATTGATCTGGATCTCGTTGATGGAAAAAGTGAGCACAAAGATTCAGATTTTGAAAGTTTTTAAGGCGGTACCCTATGGAAGATAAAACAATAGGAAAAGGAACCGACAGCAGTCAGGTACTGACTTTCAAGCTGGCCGATGAGGTCTATGGCGTGGATATTATGTCAGTCAGAGAGGTGCTGGATTTCTCCAGCGTGACGAAAGTCCCACATACGCCTGACTTCATGGTCGGAGTGATAAATCTAAGGGGCAATGTCGTTCCGGTTGTGGATCTTAAAAAGAAATTCCGGCTGGGAGACACTGTCAGAACCGTAAACACTTGCATCATCATCGTGGAGGTGGAAGTGGACGGTGATTCCACTGTTCTTGGAGCGCTTGCGGACTCTGTTCAGGAAGTTGTTGAATTTGAGCACGATACCATAGAAGAGGCGCCTAAAATAGGCACTCAGCTGAACACCGCCTTTATTGCGGGCATGGCAAAGAAAGACACCGGATTTGTCATCATCCTCAATGTAAACGCGGTATTTTCCATGAACGAGATAGGTTCATATACAGCCACTGCGGCCCTAACAGAAGTGACGGCGGGAGAATAACAGTTGATGAATGACGATTTTTCTGAAGAAAATAACGTTTATTTTCAGAAACTGACATCCGCCGAGTATGAACAGATTCAAACTTTCATACAGAACAATTGCGGGATAAAGCTCCCTTCCACCAAAAAAAATATGGTGGAGGGGAGACTCCGCAAGCGCCTCAGATATTTAGGAATCGGATCATACTCTGAATACATTTCCATGGTGTTTAACGACACAGGCGGTATGGCAGACAGGGAGATATTCAACCTGATCGATGTCATAACGACAAATAAAACGGATTTTTTCAGAGAACCGAAACACTTCAACTATCTGAGCGATTCTCTTCTGCCGGCTTTTGCTGCTGACGGAGCGGGAACCAAGCGGTGTCTGAACGTCTGGAGCTCCGCCTGCTCCACCGGAGAAGAGCCGTATACCATCGCCATGGTGCTGGCTGAGCATTTTGGAATTGACGGCAATTTCAGGGTCTATGCCAGCGACATAAGCTATTCTGTCCTGAGAAAGGCGGTGGACGCTGTATATACCGAAGAAAAAGCGGCGGAAATACCGCTCACGCTTAAAAAGAAATATCTCATGAGGTCTAAGAAACAGCACGGACTGGTGCGTTTCCGCCGGGAGATAAGGGAAAAGGTAACATTTGGCAGGCTGAATCTGATGAACAGCGAATACAGCCTTCCGGCGGTGATGGATGTGACATTCTGCCGCAACGTCATCATATATTTTGATACCGCGACACAAGAGAAAATTATTAATAAAATATGCAGAAACACCGCCAGCGGAGGTTTTCTGTTTCTGGGACACTCAGAATCCGTCCACGGGATGGATCTGCCGCTGGATGTTATGGCACCCACGATCTTCAAAAGGAAATGAAAAGAATGCTTGAATACGGAAACTATTATCTGAAACCGGGTGAGATTATCTATTCTGACGAACCGCTCATCGTGCATACGGTTCTGGGATCGTGCGTGAGCGTGACCATGTATGTAAAAAGGCTGAAGATCGGCGCTATAAGCCACTGTATGCTCCCGCTCTCCTCAGACATACACAGAGGAGAAGACGCCATGAAATATGTTGACTGCGCCCTGCTCTTCATGAGCAAAAAACTTCAGTCCGCCGGAGCGAAAACCACTGAAACAGAGGTGAAACTTTTCGGCGGCAGCAGTCTGTTCACAGCATCGGACAATGAACGGGGCGTAGGTGCGAAAAATGTTGAATCGGCGTCTCAGCTTTTAAAGAAAATGGGATACAGCATCATATCCAGCGATACGGGAGGAAGGATAACCCGCAACCTCTATTTCTCGCTGGACTCAGGCACCGTATATCTCCGCAAAATCAACAGAACCTCTGTCGCATAGAGGTTTTCACCTTATCATGTTTTTTCCGTCCGTCTCAAATAACCGTACGCTGATTTTTTTCTGACATATCTGATTTTCAGTATTGACATAGTTTGGGAATATGATATATTTTCCATCCACCTCAGATGAGGTGAACGCGGGTATAGCTCAGTTGGTAGAGCGCGACCTTGCCAAGGTTGAGGTCACCGGTTCGAGTCCGGCTACCCGCTTTTTTTAAAAGAGCCTGTCAGTCAATGACGGGCTTTTTTATTTTTTGGCTTTGGGGTGTGTCTGGTCGTATACCTTCAGCAGTTCCGCCAGATTAAGATGTGTGTATTTCTGTGTGGTGGACAGAGACTCATGCCCCAGAAGAGTCTGAATGGTACGCAGATCGGCTCCGCCTTCCAGCAGATGCGTTGCGTATGTATGTCTGAACGAGTGCGGTGAAAAATCCAGAGGCAGACCCGCCATCGTGAGATATTTCTCCACTATCCTTCTAACAGACCTGTCGGTCAGTCTAGTCCCCAGCTTGTTTATCAGAAGCGCTTCGCCGTCTTTCAGCCCTGTGGAGGCTATTTCCTGCGCCACAGCCAGATATTCCCTTATCATGGATATGTGCATATCCGCCAGGGGCACAATGCGCTCTTTCTTCCCTTTTCCCCTCACCCTTATCCTCATACCGCCGAAATCGATATCGGAGATATTCAGCCCCACCAGCTCGCTGACACGCATCCCCGTGCCGTACATCAGCTCCAGTATCAGAGCGTCTCTCATGCCGGATGGTTCGGATTTATCCGGAGTATCCAGCAGACCTATGATGCTGTCTATCCCGAATACCTTGAACGCCTTCTGCTCTTTCTTAGGAAATTTCAGCATGCGGGCGGGGTTGTCCTCCGACCTGTTCTTTTTCTGGAGATAGTTGAAGAAAGACTTGATACAGGCTATCTTGCGCTCCACTGTGGACTTGGACATTCCCTTGTCATACAGCATGGCGACAAACCCTCTCAGGGTGAAAAAATCCACATCGTCTATGTCCGATACCGCTGATTCCTCCAGATAGGAGCAGAGATCGGCAAGGTCTTTGGAATAGTTTATCAGTGTATGTTTTGAAGCGCCCTTCTCATTCAGCATGAAAGAGAGATACTGCGCAGATGCCTCGTCTATGTTCATATAATCAGAATCGCATAATCGGCGTGATTATCAAGCAAAAAAAAGCCCTCTTTTCAGAGGGCTTTTAATTATTTTATGCATTTCGCTTTTTCGAACATTCTTTCCAGAAGGTCTATCAGCACGGTTACATTGTCTCTCATCAACTCCAGATCCTCCAGCGCCTTGTCGAAGTTTCTGGCGTTGATATGATCCGCTACCAGATGGGACAGCCTGTGCACGTCCGCATGGGGCTTGTCGATGGCTTTGAAATCAGGATCATTGCCGAAGACAGCCTGAATATCCTTGTCGAAGTACAGCTTGCCGAAATCACAGGCGTGGTGATCTTTGAGCCCGGTGGGAGCCACTCCGCGCATGTATGCGGCATATACGTTTTTAAGATATTTGATGTGAGCCATTTTGGCTTTTACAAACACGATGGATTTGCATGAAAGCTCATACTGGATAAGGTCTTTTTCAATATTGCTCAGCTCGTCCATCAGCTTGTCTATCTCATCCAGAAGCGATTCAACCTTGTCTCTGGATTCTCTGGAGGAAGAAGCCACCAGATCGATGTTTCCAGCCACGTCCGCTGTCGCTTTCGCCTGCTGTTCGGAGGCGGATGAGGTATTCAGAAGCAGGGCGTTCAGATCCATCACGGCGTTCAGAATCTCGTTGAATCTCTCGTTAGCTTTCTCTGTGGATTCCACCTGAGAACCGATATTATCCTCAACGAGTTTAGCGTTCTTGTCCGCTCTGCTGACGTTCTCCTGAATCACTTTAACCATCTTCTCTATCTCGTTGGTAGAGTCGAGTGTCTTCTCAGCCAGTTTTCTAACCTCGTCAGCGACCACGGCAAAACCTCTGCCCGCCTCTCCGGCTCTTGCCGCCTCGATAGCGGCGTTCAGCGCCAGAAGGTTGGTCTGCTCGGAGATATCGTTGATAACCTCCACCACGCTGCCGATGCTCTTGGCGTTAATGGTGAGCGAGTTGATATCGTCAGAAAGCGATGTAACGATGGTTCTTACATATTCCGCCTTCTCTGTGGCGTCTTTAACTATCGCGGAGCCTTCCTGCGCCAGAACAAGGGTATGTTCGCCCTTCTCCGCCACGTCTGCCGTGTTTCTGGAAATCTCCTCAACGGTAACGCTCATCTCTTCTCCGGCGGCTGCCACAGTGGCGGCGAAGTCAACGTTCGCGTTGGACGCCTTGCGCACATCCAGCAGAGAATAATAGATGGGCATGATGCCTGAGACCAGAGTCCCAAGCGTATGTATGGTTTTGGACAGGTTGTTGTCCAGAGTGGTCAGGAAGTTGTTCATTTTATGGGATACGGTCTCAAGCTCGTTGCCCTCGCTCTTCACGGGGAGACGTCTGGAGAGGTCTCCGTTTCCTGTGGAAACAGCGTCTGCTATGCTTCCCATAAGGTTCAGCAGTTTCAGATAATGAGCCAGAACATAGTAAAGAACGATGGCGAAGATTGTAGCGAGGATAAATCCCACGATAAACTTCTTCAGCGCTCCGGTGAATGCCGAGTGCATTACATCTGTCAGATCCTTATAGAAGAGGATGTGTCCCATATCAGCGCCGGAATAGTCATGGAGCACTGATTTGTAGATATAAACTTTATGCCCCTCCAGAGCAACAACGCCATTCGATGTGTATGCATTGATAAAGTCTTCCGGATGTTCGAGGTTGTTTTTATAATAGAGTACGTTGTCTTTCACAACGTCTCCCTCTTTCTTCTCCATTCCCTCAGATTTTTTGATGATCTCTTCTCTGATGCCGATGGCGAACTTAACATCGAAAGAGTTGGTGAGCTGGTCTATCATCTTGGAGATAGAGCCGCCGAACTCCACAGAGCCCACATGCTGTCCTTCATAAAAAACGGGGAAAACCACACGCATTCCGGGACCGCCCTTGCCTACCTCAAGCCCCACAACGGGTTTCTGGGTGGCGTTCGCCTGGATAACGGTCTGTCTGAAAGCGGAGAGGTCATCGCCGAATTTCTTTATCTTGTGCAGACGAAGAAAGCTGGTTGCCGGCGGTGTGTGGAACTGAAACTGGTTGATGGAATCTTTTATAGTGCCGTAATATTTCTCATATTTTTCTGTCAGCCCGGCTCTGTCGCCTTCCGCCAGCATACGGGCGGAATCAGGGTCATCCGCTATTGTCCGGACAGTCAGAGAGAGGTCTGAGAGCTGTTCCGCTATCCTGTCCTCCATCATAGCAGAGAGGGTGGACATTGATTTGTCAGCGTTTTTGATAACAGAGTTTTTAATGCTGAAATAGTCATAAGCGGAAAGAATAATAGTAATCAGCAAAATCCCCAAATAAACACCTAATGAAACGTATTGCTTGATACTTAATTTCACGTTGCTACCTCGAAAAATGATTTAAAATAAATTGCCATGCACTGTTTTGTCATGTAAGTTAATACTATAATTTATACGGTTAATAAGGGATTTGCAATTTAAATGATGTCAGAATTTGAAAAACTTGTGAATATCGTAAAGAAGTTAAGAGGCGAAAACGGCTGTCCGTGGGACAGAGAGCAGAATTTATACTCTATAAAGAATCTGTTTATTGAAGAAGCATTTGAGCTCGTTGACGCGCTGGATAACGAAGATATTCCCAATATCAGAGAAGAGATCGGCGATGTTCTGTTCCATATGGTTTTCCATGCGGCTATGGCGGAAGACGAGGGGTATTTCACCCTGGAAGATGTCCTGCGTGAAATTTCTGAAAAGCTCGTCAGAAGGCATCCCCATGTTTTCGGAAACACAAATGTCGAAAATACTGACGAGGTTTTAGTTAACTGGGACAAGATCAAGCTGGAAGAGAAAAAACACAAAAGCAAAGAATTTATATTGGACGATATACCAAACGCATATCCTTCTATGTTAAGAGCTTTTAAAATTCAGGAAAAAGTGAGAAAGGTCGGTTTCGACTGGAATAACGCTGACGACTGTATGGAAAAAGTTAACGAAGAATTCAATGAGTTCACAGACGCCGTCCGCTCCGGAACAAAAGAAGAGATGGAGCACGAGCTCGGCGATATTTTTTTCGCTCTTATCAACATTTCGAGATTCCTCAAAATAAACCCTGACGAAGCACTCAGAAAAGCCAACGGCAGATTTACAGATAGATTTAATTTCATTGAAAAAAGCCTTAAAGCGGAAGGCAGACAATGCAGCGAAGCAAGCCTGGAAGAGATGGAAAAACTTTGGCAGGAAGCGAAAAAGAGTGAATGAACACCCAAAAAGAGAGATCAGCACATTTCATTCGGGAAAATACCTTTTCAGCGCGGTTTCACAGCAGGACATAGCTCCTCTGGCTGACGCTGTATCAGTCATATCCGCCCTCCCCATGACAGAAGCGGACAGACAGCCACTGACACGTTCGCTCACAGAGCGGGCAGTGTTCGGAGTATTGTTTCCGGATGAAAAAGGCATAACATTCGATCAGGTCTCCAGAATAATACAGCACGACAGGAGCAATTTTACTCAGGATGTCAGATCGATAGAGACGGTCAACGTCCACTGCGCCCTGAAATACGCTCTGGAACATTCAGGAGAGCCTCTCACCCCCGAGCTTCTGGCATCGGTAAACGCCGAGCTGGGGCGGAATCTGGTATCTAAAGAGGCGGAAGGACTCTTCAGAAAGGGATCTTCCAAACCGGACGACCCATCGGACTATACACCTCCCTTCACAGCTATCGACATCAACCTGCTGCTGAAAAACCTGACAGAGTGGCTGACATCGAAAGAGATGTCGAACGTCAACCCGTTCATCAAAGGCATGCTCCTTCATATGCACCTGAAAAAGATACGCCCGTTCGCCGCCTTTAACTGCCGCACGGCGAGAATAGCCGAAATAATGCTGCTGAGAGCGCACGGGATATCCGTTCCCGCCATGATGATTCCGGATATATGCGTTAAGGACAAAACAGCTTATTTCAACGCTGTGACCGATTTCTGCTCCACATCAGACATCACCTCTTATGCCCGGTTCATCTGCTCCGGACTTCTGCGCCTGTTCAGCCCGGCAGCGGTGAAAAACCGCGAGCTTTTCGGCAGAAACTCCGTGATGGAATATCTGAACAGACTTCTGGACAAAAAGGAGCTGATACCCAGACAGCACGCTTTTCTGTCTATGCTCTATGAAACGGGAAAAAGTTTTTCTCAGGAGGAACTTCAGCTGAAAAAGCCGTTTACGAAATATTACGCCAAGGTCAGCAGAACAACCGCTTCCCGTGATGTCAGAAAATTCATGGATATGGGTCTGATAAGACCCGTTGAGAATGGATATGTCTTCAACAGAGAGCTGCTCAGCTTCTGATTATTTCTCGTTATTATAGTTGATTTCCTGATCCTCTTCAGAAAAAGAGAAAGTGCCCTTAGAACTCTCCTCTTTAACCAGATAGAACCTGCCGCCGATCATACATTTCACTTCGGGAAAAACTGTTTTGCCCACATGTATCCTGCCGTCGCTCTTCTCTGTCAGCTTCTGCTGAATCAGCTTCAGTTCGGCGTCTTTAATCACGATTTCTTTTCTGAGCTGTTCCCGTTTTTTCAGAAGTTTATCTATCATCGCCCTTTTCTCTTCGCCCTGACGCATCAGAACCTCTTTGTTGTTGCCCAGATATGTTTCCAGCTTTATCAGCGTTTTAGAGAGTTCATACCTCTCCGCCACGAATTTTTTCATATCCAGAACGTCATGAACGGAGCTGAAAATAGACACATCGGTTTTCACATAGCTTTCAGATCCCAGAATTTTTGCTGAAATGCCGTTCACGGCGAAGGTTTTTCCACCGATGATGCTTCCGGGAGCGCTCTCCACAGCTACTTCGTTCTCAGCGTACACTTCTGAATACATGATGGATTTTTTCACCATCACGCTGTCGCCGCTGATTACCTTTGCCTTGTGCATGAACTTGGCGAATATTGAGCCGCCGGCAAATATCTCAGCGTGGAGCTGTCCGCCGATGATGCCCTGTCTGGCTGTCACTCCGCCTCCGGCTGTTACTTTTCCTCTGATGGTGGTGGCGACCACTTCGTTCCTCGCCTTCACCTCGAACCCGGCTTTTATGCTTCCCTTCACTATGACGGAACCGGGAAAATCTATATTTCCGGTGGAGAAGTCAACATCGCCTTTAATCAGATAGACTTCTGATATATCGAATTTTATCCTGTTTCCAACTTTACTGTACTCTATCAGCCCGTCTATGGAGCTCACGAGCTTTTTGCCGTTGATATATACGTTTTTGCCCAGATCCAGTTCCACTTCCAGACCGTCCAGAGAGTCGATGGGCTCGCCTGTCACGGTCATCCCGTCTCTTCCTTTCGTGGGGCTGATTATCATGGCGACAGGCTGGTCTTTCTCTGCCAGAGCCAGCTGTTTCTGCTTATAAACTCGGTAATCGACATTGGTGATATCTTCAGAAGAAAGGATCATGTCCGCCGGCTTAACAGTGCGCAGGATAAGCTCGCCGTTCTGACCGCTGACCGCCTTTTTTCCTCTGGCGATGACATAGGCTCTCTCGGTTTTCTTTCCTGTGAGAAGAGCGGCATTGATCTCTTTCACCAGCTCCGTGTCTATGCCGACATACACCCCGGATTCAGCGATAAGGCTGAAAACATCCACATAAAGCGGATCATCGGGAACGATCAGCGTTGCCGACATCAAATCATCAGAAATTTCGATAGAAGGCTGCTCTTTGTATGCCAAATCGTCAAACAGCTGCCCCCGCATGTCTCTTTTTTCGTCCATAATCAGATATCCGTCCTTACAAATGCCACAGCGTGGAAGGTTTCGCCTCCTAATACGCTGGAACTCAGCATCGTTATGACTTCCTCTTTCTCACCCGCGCAATTGTGTATTTTTGCTCTGGATATGCCGTTCGCGGCCGACATAACATTTTCATAATCGCTGTAGCTGCAAAAGACAGCTGAGGCATCCTGCCCCGCCAGCGTTTCAGATCCTATAAAAAACTTCTCTGCCGTATCGTTGAGGTCAACGATTATATTAAAGCTGTTAATTAATATTATCGGCATAGGAGACGTTTCGAAAAGTGATTTAAAAAACGCTTCGGATACCCAGGCTCTGTCCTCCACCATTTTCTGTTCTGTTAAATCCATTATAACGCCTATGATGCCCTGTACCTTGCCGTTGATAAAAAAAGCACGCTTCTGGATAACATGAAATCCATCCGCCATCCCCGGGAATCTGCCTCTGTGGTTCACCCTCTCCTCAGAGCCTTCCGAGATAAGGATTCTATCTCCCTCGGCAAAACTGTCGGCTATCTCTTTCGAAAAAAATTTATAGGCGGTGTTGCCTATCACTTCTTCCCTCTTCAGCCCGTAAAGGTCGCACAGCGCCTGATTACACGCCAGATATACCCCTTTTGTGTCTTTGTAATAAACAGGCACGGGCATAGTGTCCAGCATCGCCTGAAAAATCTCTTTGTCATCAATAAAGCAGGATATATCGAAAAAATCGCATCCAAAAACTTCGGTGACAAGAGCCGCCACGGCATCTTTCCCTGGTCTGTCAGCCAGTTCATCGAGTCTTTTTTTGAATTCCTGTAATTGCTGTTTAAATAATTCCATATCCGTTTCCTTCATGTCTTACTAACTCAAGTTTCGCACCTTTGAAACATCAGATTCTGTATTGAAAGCCTTACCATTTCCTGTATTCCAGCCAATTTATTCATAAAAACTGTAAATGTTTCCTTTGCTCCATCAATTATTGATAATAA
>JBFWMA010000008.1:0-121908 GCA_050251875.1 Deferribacterales bacterium
TCTGCTCGGCAGAAAACTGCCGTCTCTTCTTGCTCATGTGGACCTCCGATTTCTCTTAGTATTTTAAGCTAAAAAACACTTAGAAATCTACTCTGACTGTCTCAATTCGTCGGTCCACTATATTATCCAGTATGCTTTAATTCTAGATGAATCATTAATAAAAGGGATCTTTCTAATATATGCAACGATATGTTTTTCATGGTCCTATAAAGAATTACAGACCAGATATTGACGGAATGAGAGCTTTTGCTGTCCTAGCCGTTATTATATACCATTATTTTCCATCAAGACTTAAAGGCGGATTCACAGGAGTAGATATATTCTTCGTAATCAGCGGTTATCTCATAGGTGGAATAATTCTGAACAAAATCAGCAAAGACGAATTCAGCCTGTCTGACTTCTATCAACGAAGAATTATAAGGATTTTTCCAGCTCTGGTGCTTGTACTGGCAGCAGTTCTGATATTAGGATGGTTTGCACTGCCTTCACAGGATTATTCTCTTCTGGGAAAACATACTTTTGGCGGCGCATCTTTTATCAGCAACATTCTTTTTGCCTCTGAGGCTGGATACTGGGATCAGGCATCCGAAACAAAGATTCTACTCCATCTGTGGAGCTTGGGGGTCGAAGAACAATTTTATATTTTATTTCCTCTCTTTATGTTATTTATAAGGAAGTTATCATTAAGAAAGTCTTTATTTATATCTTTCACCTTACTTATTTCTTTTTCACTGAATATTCTCTTTTATGATAACAAAGTTTTTGATTTTTATATGCCTTTCACACGATTTTGGGAAATGCTCTCTGGAGTATCACTTGCATATTTTCAGATGAATATACCTCTGTCTATTAAACATATGCACATAAAAGCAGAGAATTACTTACATCGTGTTCTATTCGATAAAGAAAAAAATAATAATTCTAGCTTATCAATAAATTTAGTGACAACCGTTGGGTTTTCTTTATTGATTTTCAGCCTATTTACTCAACAATCTGATAAATTCCCCGGACTACACGCTCTTTACCCGGTTTTAGGAACAGTGTTGTGTATCTCAGCAGGGTATACGGCAGGTATAAACAGAATAATATTTGCATCGAAAATTGCAGTTTGGATTGGCTTAATAAGCTACCCTCTTTACCTTTGGCACTGGGTAATTCTAACATACAGCAGAATAATTTTCGGGCAGTCTATGGATAGGACAATAAAGTTAGAGCTTCTATTACTCTCTTTTTTTCTCTCTGCATTGACTTATTATTTTTATGAAAGACCCTTACGTTACAGTAAAAAATTGCGAGCATTCACCACTCTAATTCTCATCGTTATAATGTTAACTATCGGTTTTTTTGGAGTTTTAATCTGCTTAAAAGGAGGTATAAGCAACCGCTGGATAAACAGACAGGCTTTATACAATCCAAATGTCTTTAATCATATTAGGATCTATGGTGAAGAATGTAGAGATAAATTCATAAATAATGAAAATGTTTTTTGCAAGGAAACAGATGTTAACGGCAGCTATACCGTAGCGGTAGTCGGAGACAGTCATGCTCCTGGCGCATATGAACTTATATCTAAATACAACGCACAATATAACATAAATACTGTATTAATTTCTTTAAGTGGCGGAGCAAATCCTATAATAGACAGCAAGGACGATTACAGATATGTGAAAGGATATTCGGATAAAGTTGTAAATATTCTCCAAAACAGTAAAAAGATTAAAAAAATATTTATACTTATCCGTGAACGGACTTTCTACGGCAACACAATTAAAGAATTACAGAATGCCATTAATGAGTACAGTATAGATGGAAGGAAGATTTATATAGTACAGGAAAATCCGGTTCTCCCAAATCACATAAAAGAATATTTTGTTCATCCGTTCAACAAGGCATATGTAGCACCACCAAAACCTACACGGATGCAGATATCTAAAGAAATCAATCAGTCCGGCAATCACCTTGAACTTCTAAAGGGAGCTAAGATAATTTATACAGAGAAAGCTTTTTGCCCTGAAAACGAATGTCTTACAGAAGATGAAAAAGGAGTACCTTTATACAGTGATAACAATCATCTGAATTTAAATGGTGATACATTTCTTCTTGAAAAAGTCTTAATACCATATCTGAATGAAAAACTATAAAGATAAACATACCGAACAATTTTAGTTTTGCTATAAGGCAAAAAAAATACCCACGATAACGGCTATTTTCGGAGCGACAAATCCGGCGCACACCGCACCGGAAAGCGCCGTTGTGATATCGTCATCCCTCCCCTGCTCCCCCTGTGAAACAAAAGGACGTTTCCTCTGCTCAGAAAACAGATGCATGAGAGATATCACCGTGGATCAGGTTTTTAATACTCTTTAAGAATTTTGTTAAGCACACAGCTTTTGTTAATATTTTTTTAACATACCCAAACAAAGCGCCGCTATTACATATAATCTATTTCAACAGCGGTTTACCTGAGTTCATGTTTATACTCATTGACAATTATATTCTCTGAACGATATTAATAATTAGTAGCTTTTAATTTTAAATAAACAAAGAGAGTGTAAAATTATGATAAAACTAAAGAGAGTATTAAACCCGTTACTGTATCTTAGCCTTGCAGTACTGCTTTTCAGCTGTGCCGCAACTCCCCAGCATGAAAGCTCCGGAGAGTATATGGACGATACAGTCATTTCATCGAAAGTTAAGATGGCTATCATCGGCGACAAGTCACTTAAGGTCTTCCAAATAAGTGTTGAAACATACAAAGGTCAGGTTCAGCTAAGCGGATTCGTTGACTCACCTCAGACTGTAGAGCGTGCTGAAGAAGTAGCCGGTGCAGTTAAAGGCGTTCAGTCAGTAAAAAACAGCCTGATCGTAAAATAGAGCCGCTCTGGAATTTCCAGCGGACACAAGTTTCTAATACTGTACACAGTAAAAGGAGTGCATATGCTTTGGACATTATCTGTTGTGCTTATATTGCTTTGGCTTTTGGGCATAATCTCTTCATATACCATGGGTGGATTTATACATATTCTTCTTGTTATTGCCATATTGGCGGTTCTTGTCAGGGTGATTCAGGGACGAAAAATCATGTAGCTCCTTTGCTCATATAGTAAACCATTCTATAATGTTTCAATGGAGGAACATATTATGTATAAGTATATTTTTTTATCTCTTATGCTGATGGTGCTGTTCGGATGCGCAACCAGCTATAAAGTGAACATGACTGGCTATGGAGGTCAGGAGAATTATAAAGATCAGACCTATTCTTTTGATTTATCTTCTGATATAAAGACTGACCTTGAAGCCATGAAATATATAGAAACTCTTGAAACACAGCTAGCCTGCATTGGCTGGCAGAGAAATGAAAATAAACATAGTTTTGTAATCTCCCCCTCTTTTGGGATTACAGGCGCAAAAAATAAACCTGAGGTTACTGGAAATTTCAGCTTCGGTTTAGGTATGTTTAACGGCGGCATGGGGAGCGGAGCTTCCATTGGCACCTTTTTAGGAACGTCAACAGAACCGTCCAGCACCAAAGAGTTTACTAAATTTCTGGATATTAAGCTTTTCGATAAAGGCAAAACAGATCAGGCTCCCCTCTGGCAGGGAAAAGTTTTCAGTCAGGATGAGAGTAAAACACTTGCGGATGTTATGCCTGTTCTGATTAAATTAGCTGTGGAGAATTTTGGTAAAAATACTGGCGGCAGCAAAGATTTCACCTTTAAAGCTACAGATATAAATTTAAAAGCTCTCCAAAACTGTACCGTAGAAAAACCATAATGACAGGAGAACTGTCGGATGAATTTGACCTTTCACGGGTGGGCGAGAATGACAGCTATTGTGCTGTCGGTTATCTTTTTGTGCATGCCTCTGGCGGCGACTGCCGAGGAGGATAAAGACAGAAACACCATCAGCTTTGTGATGGAGAACGACATCTTCCACAGCGACCGCTACTATACAAACGGAGTCCGCGCCTCATGGCTTCTGACACCGGGGAAGAAATCTGACTGGGCGCTTCGGGCTGCCGGTCTTGTCCCCTTCTTTCCTGCCGAGTCCACTGTCCATGTAAACTATTCTGTCGGTCAGAACATGTATACCCCGACAGACATCACTTTGCAGAATCCACCCACTGACGACCGTCCCTATGCCGGATGGCTCTATGGGTCTGTGGGGCTGATAGCTGAAACAGGCAAAAGGCTCGATCAGATAGAGCTGACTGTGGGCGTAGTTGGTCCCGCCTCTTTTGCGGATGAAACCCAGACCTTTGTTCACAAGACCATACATATAGATGAGCCGCAGGGCTGGAGTCACCAGCTCAAAAACGAACCGGGATTTATACTCACTTATCAGCGGAGCTGGCGAAGCTATGTTTCCACATCATGGCTCGGCGTTCCATTCGATATAACCCCCCATGCCGGAGGCGTGCTGGGCAACATATTTACATATGCCAACACAGGGGTAACACTTCGATACGGCAAAAAACTGCCGTCTGATTACGGTCCTCCACGCATACAGCCCAGCCTGCCCAGCTCAGGGTTCTTTGTTCCGAAGAAAGGTTTCGGATGGTATCTGTTCGCAGGTGTTGAGGGTAGAGCTGTGGCCAGAAACATCTTTCTGGACGGCAATACTTTCCGTGACAGCGACAGCGTGAAAAAAGAGCCTCTGGTAGGCGATTTTCAGACGGGACTGGTATTGACTATGCGGAATGTGCGCATCGCTTATACGCACGTTATACGAAGCAGAGAGTTCAAAGCACAGATCAGCCACAGACAGGATTTCGGAGCGGGCAGCCTTTCAATGCAGTTCTGAATGTATTATTTCCGTTCATCAGGCAGTTTATCAAACTGCTGAATCTTCTCAAGCTCATTGTCCCAGTTCGCCCTGTTTGCACAGAATATATGCCCGTCAGGTCTGATAGACACATCCACATCCAGACTGCCGGCAGGAACCACCAGCAGCGTCCCGTCCATCTGAATATTAGGAAGCGCCGACCCGCATTCAGGGCAAAAACTTTTGATATGTCCTATAGAGTTATGATTATACGTCTTCACCAGATTTTCACCGGAAAGCCATTTCAGCTTTGCGGAAGAAGAGAAAAGATTAGCCGCGTGGGCTGATCCTGTGTCTTTGCGGCACCGCTCACAGTGGCAGAGAAAGAAATTTTCGAAATCACCTTCCACCTCAAAAGTCACCTTACCGCAGAGGCATGATCCAAAGTGCTTCATGTTTCATCTCCAAATCATTTATAGTTTTAATTTATTATGGCAGATATCTGATTTATTTTAGGGCTGAAAATTGGACGGGGGTGTCATCAACTACACCCCCAGGACAGTATTTCCGTGAACAAGTCACGCTTTCGACGCCGTATTTAGGTTTCCGCCACTAAAGAGCGGAGCAAACGTCAAACGACAGTGAATCTCCAGAGGAGCTGTCTGATACGCTCGCAGAATTTCGGGTCGCATCCGTTGCGCCCCATATAGTTCAGGCGGTTAAGCCTGTATCTGATATAATCGTGAAAACCGCATTTATTCTCAGAAAGATATCTGGGCTTCTGATCGGCAAACATTCCTGATTTCGCCATCAGAGGCAGTGTAATTATCTGAAAATAGATGAACTCCATCTCTCTGTTGGTAACAGAGTCGTCACTCGCCAGATCAACCAGCATGTCCATCGCGCGTTCGGGCAGTGCGTCCGGAAAGTCATATACTCTGTCCAGTATCTGTTCTTCCGGAGATGCGACACGATAATCGCTCCCGAGATCAGCTTTCTGAAAGTATTTTTCTGTCTTATCCGATGCAAGGTGTGCCATTGTTTTGCTCCCTGATTTATCTGACGCAATGGTAATAACAAGTTGCGTGCCAAAAAAATCCGGGAAAAAATTACCTTTTTTCAGTGATATTCACTAATATTCATGAATCGGAATGTATCGAAGGGAAAAATTTACCACACGGGACAGCGATTTATTTTGTTTTGCATTTCCATGTCAAAATATATATAGTGTTGGTCTAAATCCATCGGGAAACGGAAGACGGTGAAAATCCGTCGCGGACGCGCCGCTGTAACCGGCATTTCTCCTGTCTGCGCCACTGCGAATGCGGGAAGGCAAAGACGAAAAAGGAGCCGGAAGCCAGAAGACGACCCTTTGGGATAAGAGCAGGACTGTCTCGCGTCACAGACAGAAGCATTGAACCCTCCCTCGTCAATACTTCCGCGTGCCCTGATCTGTCCGCTCTTTTAAATCTTTTAAAGGAGCAGAAAATGCTTACACACATCCCCGGGTTCCCGCGTATAGGAACCAAAAGAGAACTCAAACACACTCTCGAAAGCTATTGGAACGGCAAAACAACTCTGGGAGAGCTGAAAAAGACAGCGGAGAAGCTGAAACTCTTCTCGTTTGAAACCCAGAAAAAAGCAGGTCTGTCATTTGTGGCGGCGGGCGATTTTTCGCTGTATGACAGGATGCTGGATACGGCGCTGATGCTGGGCATGGTACCGGACAGGTTTATCAACAAAAAACTGCTGCTGACCGACACCTATTTTTCAATGGCTAGAGGCGACTCCCTGCTGAACCTGAAACCCCTCCCCATGAAAAAATGGTTCAACACCAACTACCACTACATAGTCCCCGAACTGACGGAGCCCAGACCGGAATATATGAGCGAAAACATCACCGCCGATGTGACACTCGCCAACAAAAACGGGTACGAGCCGATGGCTGTCATCATAGGTCCCGTCACATTTCTGGCTCTGTCGTCATATTCCGGCAACAGATGGGAGCTGACAAACACAATAACAGACATATATCTCAGCCTGCTGAAAAGATTATCCGGCAAATGCTCATGGGTCAGCATAGAGGAGCCGATCCTCTGCATGGACATGGACAGAAACGCTCAGAAATCCTTCGCCGATGCCCACAGATATCTCAGAAAGAAAGCGGACGGGCTGAATCTGATGCTGACGACCTATTTCGGAGATCCGTATAAAAACCTGAAACTGGCGGCGGATACAGAGTATGACGCCCTGCATCTGGACATGACATCCATCAAAAGAGACATAACGGATTACACGGGCAAACTCCCTCAGAACATGTCTCTGTCCGCCGGAGTGGTGAACGGGCGGAATATATGGAAAGCGGACACTGCAAAAGCGGCGCAGACTATTAAAAAACTGACAGATCATCTGGGAACGGACCGTGTAATGGTCAGCTCCGGCTGTTCACTGCTCCACAGCCCCATAGACAAAACGCTGGAAACCAATCTGGACAATAACATTTATGAGCGCATGTCGTTCGCCGTCCAGAAGTGCGGGGAGATCAGGCAGATAGCCGACATAGCCGAAGGAAAAGCCGAACCGGAACCATACACAGAGGCAGAACGTCCTGCCGGCATACTCCACGGCGACCTGCCGGAAGAGATGTTTTCCCGCAAAAGCCCCTACAGCGTCAGGAAGCAGATACAGCAGAAAAGACTGAATCTGCCGCCTCTGCCCACCACAACCATAGGATCGTTCCCTCAGACGGCTCACATCCGCTCACTGCGCAGAGAGCTGAAAGAAGGCGTCATCACACAGGAATACTATGAAAGCATGATGATGCGCCAAATAAGCGAAAATATAAAAAAGCAGGAAGAGCTGGGGCTGGACGTGCTGGTGCACGGCGAGCCGGAAAGAAACGACATGGTGGAATATTTCGCAGAGACACTTAACGGCATGTGCGTCACAGAACACGGGTGGGTTCAGAGCTATGGCAGCAGATGCGTGAAACCTCCTGTCATACACGGCGACATCTCCGCCGATGAGCCTTTCACGCTGAAATGGATAAAATTCGCCGCATCGCTGACAAAAAAACCTGTGAAAGCCATCCTGACAGGACCCGCCACCATCACACAGTGGAGCTTTGTCCGGGACGACATCAGCAGAGAAGAGATTTTCACCCAGATAGCCATGACTCTGCGCTCGGAGATAGCCGAGCTGGAAAACGCAGGTATCCCGATAATCCAGATAGACGAAGCGGCTTTCGCCGAGGGAATCCCTCTGGACAAAGACGAGCGTGAAAAATATCTGGATATGGCGGTCAATAGTTTTCGTCTGGCGTCATCCGGTGTCGGTGACGAAACCCAGATACACACCCACATGTGTTACAGCGAGTTCAGCGGTCTGATGCCGTACATAGCCGCGATGGACGCCGATGTCATCAGCATTGAGGCGAGCCGTGGCGGAATGTCTCTGCTGGATGTTTTTGAAAAGACCCGATACACCAACGGCATAGGTCCTGGCGTATACGACATCCACAGCACAAGAATCCCCAGTGTGGCGGAGATAACATATCTGATAAAACAAATGATGAAATATATCAGCGCCGACAACCTGTGGATCAACCCGGACTGCGGACTGAAAACAAGGGGATGGGCAGAAACAGTGTCATCGCTGGAAAACATGACAGCGGCGGCGGCACTTGCCAGAGAAAACCTGAAAAAGAAAAAAGCAACAACATCTGTATAACAAAAAACCCCGCTGAACGCGGGGTTTTATTTTATAATTTTTCCTGAACCTTAGTCTCGCCGTTCAGCTGGATATAAAAACCGCTCTGCTCCAGACCGGACATATACACCACATTGATAAAGAGAAAACCGCTTCTCTCCACCACATCTTTGAAGAATGAATTGATTCTGCTGTTCTCAAAGCAGTCGTGCATGTCGAAAAGGCTGTAAGATGTGCCGCAGAGGCTGTTAAGGGCAGACAGAAGATTCTGCCTGTATTTTACGCTGGGTTTGATATATTGATTAAACGCCTGCTGAATCTGGGCGAAAGATTTTTTCTCGTCTGCGGAAAGATCGCTGACGCACACAGCCTCATCCGTGTGCCTTAGAACCGCTATACACTCACAAAGACCAATGCACAGCTTTTTGATCTGTCTGTTCTGGTGCAGAGTTCTGCCGATGTACCACAGCGAAAACAGCGCAAAAACAGACACAACCGCAAGCAGTGTCACATAAGGATCGAGACTGAAATTCATGAATTAAGCTCCTCTGCCTGTAGTGCAGAGAGATTTCTTCAGCACTTCTTCCATGCCGTTCACAACTTTTTTCAGTCTGCCGACCTGCTCATCGGTCTGGCTGCCGTGTCTTTCACAGCTTTTTATAATCAGATGCAGTTCTTTTATGCGTTCCTGAAAGTCAGTGAAGCTCTCTTTGGTTTCATTTTGCAACATGTCCCTGCTCCAAAAAAATAGTGTCTAACTATCTTTTCGGTCAGGATGCCGTCAGCTTGAGCCCTTTACCCCAGTTTTTTCATAACCGAATCGACTTTGCTGTTCATTCCCAGAGGTTTATTTTTTCTGTAATCTATCTTAACAGAGACGGATATTCTGTTGCACTCGCTTAAGGTGTCCACGGCGCTGTTTATCACCTTCAGAACGTCTTCCAGACTGTCACCCTCGATGATTGTACCCATGGGTGTCAGCTCCCAGCTCAGCCCGCTCTCCTTGATAACCTTCACCGCTCTGGCGACATATCCGGAAACACTCTCTCCGTCACCCAGAGGCGATATGGAAACAAAAGCCATTGCGCTCATTATTTTTCTCCTTAAAAAATGTTTTATTACTATGGAAGTTAGTATAAGATGACCTCACACAAACTCAAGGATTTTACAATGGCAGAAAGAAAAAATATCACGGTAAATTTTTACAGGCTCGAATCCACTCTGGACACCTTCTATCAGGATCTGGAATACAAGCTGGAGGCGATGGCGGAAGGCGGAATGGACTACGGTTTTTTCGATGGAAAAAGCTGTGAGCTGATGTTCAAGATTTTTGAACCCATACAGCTCTCCGACAGAAAACTTTACCCTGTGAGCCTTATAAAAGAAAAAATATTTTTACCCGTCTGGTTCAACAGAGACGGACAGATACAGGAAGCGCCTCTGGACGGAGGCAGTCTGGGCGATGTCAGCTATGCTCTCATCGACACTGACCGTCAGGCTATTCTGACGCTCTCCGGCGGTTTCGGACCGTCCATCTCCGGCTTTTCAGATTTCGTCCGCTGGCTGTCCGGCGATGCCGCGGCAGGCGCCAGCCCCATCTTCATAGGCGATGTGTACGATCAGGTGAACCAGTGGGAAATATTCCGCAAGCTGAACCTCACCATAGAAGCCCCGGCGGTTGACTTTGTGGACAATGTTCTGGGCAGCGATCTGGGCGAAAACTTTAAAATGCTCGAAACACTCTCCGGTCTCAAGATAGATATCTCCGTTTCCATGGGGCACGGCAAAGGATCACTGCACAAAGAGGCGGTGAAAAACTTCATCAGAACCATAATGGAAGACAACTTCGCCGGAAAGCTGAAAGTGATGGGAAAAAGTTTCGAGGAACAGGCGACAGCCGAACACGACATCTATAACGCCAGACTGAAGCACAAAACAGAAATAGTCATAGCCGGGAGCCACATAGCCCCTGACGAGGCGAGATCATCGCTCTATGAGGCATACCAGCTTCATCTGGACGACATAGAAGCGGCGGCGGCAAGAGGCCTGGAAGACGAATAATCTATAACATCCATGAACGCCTTAGCGCAGGCTCGGGCGTTCTCTTCTTTTATCACATCATTATCAAAATCATAAGGCTCAACACTCCCCGAATATGAACAGGCTGACATCTTTTCCAGAAAGCGGGCGGTTGACTGTCTGTCGCTCACTGCGCTCACAGCCATCACAAGACAATCTGCGAGATTGTCATATCCACGGCATCTGAAAACTGCTGGCAGTCCGGCAAAAAACACGTCTGAAAAAACCACCGAGCCCACACCTGAAAGCGCCGCCTCATAACAGGCTGTTCCGGAAACAGATACCACAGCCTCAGCACCCTTTATGATCTCTGCGCTGTCGGTGAAAGGCGATACGTTCACTGTGTTCGGCAGGCTGTCTATCTCTCTGAAGAATGACGGTCTTCTCATGCCTATCCCCTTCGGGTGTTCCTTAACCGCCAGAATGATTCCGGACGGCAGAGATTTAGACACAGCCCTGATCAGGCTGAGCTGGTCGGAGTAGAATCCGCCCAGAACGTCTATGGACGCCTCCGGCTGACAGTGCAGAGGAAAATAGACGTATTTTCCCTCGGGACGTCCGCTGAATCCGCCGAACCGGATCAGCCCGGCGTTAATATATCTGCCTGCCCTGTCACGGATAAGCTGAAAAGGAGTATGGGAGGTATCATCATATTTCTCAGAAACATACCGCAAGAGATGCCTGAAAAGACCGGAAAAATTCCGCCCGGACACCAGCTTCGGCATAATAACATCTGTTCCGCCGGACAGAGAAGGCATCTCCGTCACACTGACGCTCCTGCCCGTGTTAAAAATCTCTTTCTGAAAAATACCTCTGAAAAAAACGAACCGCCCCTTAGGATATCTGACGGTATGAGGGACAAGAAACTCCGCCCCGCAGGAACGGGCGGCGGCGCAGGTCACAAGCTCGAAAGCCCATGTCGCCTCGGAGAATATTATATCTATTTTACTGTCGGTTATAAACTTTTTGACTGATTTATACACAGCGCACAGGTAGCCATAGGCATAGTCACGGTTTTTACGGCTCAGCAGTCTGTCGCAGGAGATGATATATGCCGCAGAAACATCTGAAAACCTCTCCAGCTCGGACAGAATATCAATATCGGTTTCAGGCTTAATCTCAGCCAGATTGAGGATATCAGCTCTGTTAACACCATGATCTGTAAGGTATTTTATGCGGAACCGAGCGCCCGGCATTATCCAGAACACACCTGTAGCGTCCAGATGCTGTGACACGGCATGAAAGGTGACGGTTCGGGAGTGATTGCCGGTGAAGGCAATATTTGCCATAACGCATAGTTATGTGGTGAAAAAGAGAGATCAGAGCCCCAGATTGTTCCTGATTATCTCGCAGAGAAAATCGGCGGATTCTTTAACATCCTCTTCCCTGCCGGATTTCTGAACACCGCACACAAACACAGAGAACCCCAGATTGTTGTTCACATGCACCTTAGCGTCAAAAGTGTTCGGTTTAGCGTCAAAATCCTCAGGATAGGCGGGGATGACGAGCATATCGTAATCTTTGTATTTGTCCAGCTCGGACAGGTCTTTCACCGTCTTCTGGATCAGTCCGCTGACAAAGATCACCTTCGCTCCGTTCGCCTTCAAAACACGGGCTCCCTTCTTCAGACCGAAATTCTCCTTCGCCCTCTTTATCACTCTTTCAGCAGAGGCGGAATTATAGGCGGCGATCATTACGGTCATCTTTTTCATCACAGTCTCCTTATTTTTCGGAGACTATAGCCCCGAAAGCCGTGTTTATGTATCAACGAATCGTGGCTTACGGGTGTCCTTTGAAGAACCGTAGTCCCGTGCTCAACAGTTTCTGTATCTGTCCCAGAGCTTTTTTCAGCCTCTCTCTGTTATACAGCGAGAGTTCGTCCGGGTTCACATATTTGTTGATCTCCTCACCTTTCTCAGCCTTCTGAATCTGGCTGTTCAGGGTGATATCCACGATAGTTTCATATGCCTCCAGCGTGTGCAGATAGAGTTCCTCGCTGATGATGTTTTTCCTCATCAGCGCTTTCACTCTCTCCACAGTGTTCAGCTCGTTCAGTCCGTTCTTCAGCGTGAAGGCTCTAACGACATCCACTATAAAGGCTGAAGCGGATGATTTCAAGTTTATTTCGCCCTTATGCCCGCCGTCTTTCTCACCTATGAATTTTCCGAACATAGAGAGGGGTATGCGCAGGTTGCTGTCCTTCTCCAGCATCTGGATAAGAAACACTGGGCTCTTGTTTATATTCTGATTGATATGGTCTCTCAGCTCCCAGACCAGCTTTTCGTCTCCGGCGAATCCATCGAAGTCGAATATGATAGACGACCACATCAGCCCCATCGCCCCTGGGTTCGCCACCCAGCGTGATATCTTGTGCTTCCAGTCAGATATGCGCAGAGCCATCTCCGGGTTCGTCACCATGACGTTGCCTTTGCATTTTTCATATCCTATATATTCCAGAGCGTCAGTATATTTTGCACCGAACTTCATGAACATATCCACCTGCTCATCCGTGACCTCATCGTCAAAGATAAAGCCGTTGTCCTGATCCGGATCCAGCGCCATCTCCCGCCGTCCGCCGGAACCCATCACTATCAGGGTATGCCGGACGGATGCCGGACTGAACCCCGTCTCGGCGTAAAACTGCTCGGCGCAGATGCGGTATGCCTTGCGCTGTATGTTTATATGGACAGATGACAGCACAGGCAGTATGTCATAGCTGACTCTGGAGCTGTCCATCAGAGACGCCGCCACCTTATACAGACCGGCGTGCGCCTTCTGGAGATCTTCCAGAGATTCCAGATTCTCCACATATGTCACATATGTATTTATGTTGGTGAACAGCATGCGTGATATGTCGTTGTTGGAGAGTATCCCAACCGGCATGTTCGAGCGTACCACTATGGCATATTCGCTCCTGCGCTGCTGCATCTGCGCCAGCGCCTCCACCAGAGGAAACTCAGGAGGCAGAGCCACGGGACTGCGCTCCATATATTTCTCCACAGAGGCGTCCTGAATCTCTCTCTTCATATCAGGCACAAACCGCTGAACGATGTGCTTGGATGTGAGAAGCCCCGCCAGCTCGCCGGAATCATCACACACCACGATGGCGCCGATGCTGGATTCATTCATTATCTCCGCCGCCTCATACACAGTATTCTTCTTATTAACAGTTGTCACAGGGGATGTCATATAGCTTCCCACGGGTTTATATGTGGACGATGCCACAGACCAGGATGCCCTGCCCTCCAGCTCGCTGTTTCTCTCGGACACCATCCGTTGAAAAGATGTGCGGAATTCCGGAACGTCCTCCATCAGCTTATATACGCAGAGTTCCGGCATGAAAACCATCTGGCACACAGTGTCGGCTATGGCTGTCACCCTGTATGTGGATTTACCCACGAAGGTGGATATGCCCAGCATGCCGCCGCGCTCCACCATGATTTCAGATGACGCGCCCTCGGTCAGCCTCACCTTGCCGAACAGCATAATATAGAGACCTCTGTGATATGTCTCCCCACGTCTGAAAAGAACCTCTCCGGCGTCCGCCGTCACAGCTTCGCACTTGAGTATTGTCATCCTCAGGCGCTCCTTCGGAACAGAGCGGAAAGCGGGCAGTGTTTCTGCGGAAGCGAGTATCTCTTCTGATGTGGAAATCTCTGCGTACTGCATGGCAACCTCGGTTAACTTTTTATGTTAAAAGAATTATATCAGATAATTCAAATAAAACAAAGCATTTTAAAATGCGTAATATTCTTTACAGTAGTTATTTTATAACATCGTAATAAATTTTTGCGTTTTCTGTATTTATAAATCACTAAAACAGCTATAATGAACGCTTGAAAAGCAATATAAAGCAAGCGCCCTATTAATAGAGGCTTTAATAAGAAAACACTAATGCTATTTTTGGAAAAAAATTTTTTAACATACAAAAAATATTCATCCTGACACCTTGAAAGCCTGATTGTTTTTTATTTTTATCTATTAAATATATATAAATACAGTTGTTAATATTGTATACAATTATCAATTGTTCCAATAATGAAATTGCCAAAAAATAATCAAATGACGTAATTTTAATGTTGATTAAAATTAAAAAGTGTTTTACATTTCTCACATGAAGACAATATAAGAATATCGGTCTTCATGTTTTCTATTACTTAACACCTTTTAGATTTTATCAGGAGGAGCAAAATGACTGCAAAAGACTTTGTAAGCTCAGACAAGTTCAATGAGCTGGTCAGGTCGAGATGGACATTCAGCTTTTTTATGCTGGCGATCCTTTTTGTGATGTACTACGGCTACATCTTTCTTGTTGCCCTTAACAGGGAGTTTCTGGCGAAGATGGTCGGAACAAACATCACTATGGGAACTGTTCTTTTCGTACTCGTTATTATAGGAGCCTGGCTCCTGACCGTTGTGTATGTCCTTTGGGCTAACGCAAGCTACGACAAAAAAGTAGAAGCTCTTAAAAAAGATCTTCAGTAAGACGGCAAGGAGTAACAAATGGAATCAACTCTCGGCAAACCTAACTTAACGGCGATTCTGTTCTTTGTGCTTGTTGTTATAGGCACAATGGTAATCACTTACTTCGCCGCCAGAAAAACAAAAACAACTAGCGAATTCTACGCTGCGGGACGCAGTGTTACAGGTTTTCAAAACGGTCTCGCTCTTGCGGGCGATTATATGTCAGCCGCCTCTTTCCTCGGTATATCCGGTATGGTGGCTCTGAAAGGCTATGACGGCATGATCTACGCCGTGGGCTGGCTGGTCGGATGGCCCGCTCTGATGTTCCTCATCGCTGAGCCTCTGCGTAACCTCGGTAAATACACCTTTGCGGACGTTGTGGCATCCAGACTGCGTCAGGGACCCATCCGTATAGCTTCTGCTGTCGGCGGTATCCTCGTTGTTCTCTGCTACACCATCGCTCAGATGGTGGGTTCAGGAAAACTTATCCAGCTTATGTTCGGCATGCCCTACGAAATGGCTGAGATTATAGTGGGCGTGGTTATGCTTCTCTATGTTCTCTTCGGCGGAATGCTCGCCACCACATGGGTACAGATCATCAAGGCTTGCCTTCTTCTGTTCGGCGTTACAGTGCTCACACTGCTTGCGCTTAACAAATTCGGTTTCAGCATCAGCAACATGCTCGGCGCTGTACAGACTATGTATCCCGATGCCAACATGCTGAACCCCGGCGGTCTTATAAAGAATCCTCTGGACGCTCTGTCACTCGGTCTCGCTCTGATGTTCGGTCTGCTCGGTCTTCCGCACATCCTTATGAGATTCTTCACTGTGCCGGATGCTAAAGAAGCCAGAAAATCAGTTGTTTACGCTACATCTTTCATCGGCTACTTCTATCTGGTTATCCCGATAGTTGGTTTCACAGCCGCTGTTCTGATAGGCAAAGACGCTATTCTCGGCATAGATAAAGGCGGAAACATGGCCGCTCCCGCTCTGGCTGAACTGCTCGGCGGAACACCCTTCCTCGGCTTTATCGCCGCTGTTGCCTTCGCCACAATTCTGGCGGTGGTTGCCGGTCTCACACTGGCAGCGTCATCAGCCATGAGCCACGACATCTATGTGTCAGTGTTCAAAAAAGGCACAGCCACAGAGGCTGAGCAGGTTAAGGTTGCCCGTATATCTGTTATCATCTTCGGTATCTTCGCCGTTGGTCTGGGTATCCTTTTCAAAGGACAGAACGTTGCCTTCCTTGTGGGTCTGGCTTTCGCTATCGCCGCCAGCGCCAACTTCCCGGCACTCTTCCTGTCCATCGTGTGGAAAAAATTCACCACACAGGGCGCTGTATGGTCGATTCTGGCAGGAGCTATCTCCGCTACAATTCTGATCATCATCAGCCCCACTGTATGGGTTGACGTTCTTCACCATGAGAAGGCAATCTTCCCGCTGAAAAACCCCGCTGTAGTGTCCATGACACTGTCATTCGCGGTTGCTTTCATCGCCTCTATCATGACTCCTGATAAAAAAGCTCAGGAGCAGTATGAAGAAGATAAAATCAGAGTCTACCTCGGTGTGGGCGCTGAATAATCCCTAACAACCTCTAAAACAAAAAGGCTTCCTCTATGGAAGCCTTTTTTATTTCCTATTCAACGTCACTGCGAGAGTTAAACTCGAAGCAGTCTCACACAGCAAGATAACTTTATGAGATAGCCGCGTCGCAAGCTCCTCGCTATGACGTAAACCCTGTAATGTATAATATCCGATAGGTAACAGGTATCTTTCCACCGTCTCCGAACAGCTCCGGATAAAGCTCCAGAAAACGCTTATAAGCCGTCTTGGACGACACCTTCCCGCTGCCGGAGAAGGTCGCTCCGGTGCCTTTCTGTTTTTTCAGAAACTCCTGCACGCTGTCGAAATAGATCACATATTCCCTGACCTCGTGCTCTATGGCGAATCCGCCGAAACACTTCAGCAGGTCATTCTGCTTAGGCAGAGGATAGACAGAGCCGAAGCCTGTCATCTCGTTCAGAATCTTCATCTCGGCAAAAGTGCCGTCCACAAAGACAGAGAAAACGAATCTGTCAGCGCCTGACAGCATAGCCGGGATACTCTTTTCAGGATTCTGAAACCATTGCAGACATGAAGAACCTGCAACCAGAGAGAAACCTCTGTTAAACGGCAAATGCTCTCCGTCACCGCAGATGTAGATGTTTTTTGAGTATGTCTTTTGCGCTTTTTTCAGCAAAGAATGAGCTATATCAATACAATAGATGCTTTGATCCGCATATTTTTTATTCAGATGTTCAGTGAAAATTCCGGTGCCTGTTCCGATTTCCAGGACACTTCCGTTAACTTCCGGCAGTTTTTCCGCCAGATGATCCGCCACTATCCTCTGGATGTCGCAGGATGAATCGTATGTGTCCGATGATGAGCAGAACGCCCGGCGGATATGTATCTTCATATCAGATATTCCGCTATGATGTCCGGACTTATGAAGTGCTGTCCGCCTTTCACCCTTATCAGCTCACAGGAGAGCCTTTCCGCCAGTTCCTCGCCGGCATTTACAGGCACCACGGCGTCATTCTCTCCGTGGATTATCTTTATGTTCTTTCCTTTCAGACATACGCCATCGCCGGAGTTCAGCAGATATTCCAGCCCGCTTTTCAGCTTTGTCACGTCATAGCTGACACTGACATCCGTTTCCGCTCCGCATGCGGTCAGAAAGTCTTTTATAACGGCGTCCGGCTCAGAGCCGAACTTTTTTATCATTCTGTTCAGTATCTTGACAGGGGTGTAGTCGGTAAAGCTGATAAACGGAGACACTAGTATTATATTGTCGCAATCAAGATGTTCATTCTTCAGCGCCAGATTAGCTCCGGTGGACCAGCAGACCAGATTTTTCCCGGTCATCTGAAACACCCCGTCCATATCGTCAAAAAAAGGCACACGAAAGTCGAATCTGCCGGAGAATGAACCGAAGAGTGACGAAAAACCGCACCAGCCGGACACGAAAAGGTCTGTCATATACCGCTCTTTTTCAGTTCGTCGAAGGCGGATATTATCCTGTCGGTTTCGTCCAGCACATCCAGTCTCAAAGATATCCTCAGTCTGGCGGTGTCGGCGGGAACGGTGGGCGGGCGAATGGCGGCCACATAGAGCCCCTTAGCCATCAGAAATTCCTTAGCCAGCAGAACCCGCTCGTTCTTGCTCATTATCACGGGGATGATCTGTGAAACGCTCATGGCGGTATCAAAGCCCATCCTGTTCAGGGCATGGCGCAGGTTGTCCGCCGCGTCCATCAGCCGTCCGCCTATGTCGGAATTTTTTATGACATAGTTCAGAGAGGCGAGGCTTGCCGCCGTGACAGCGGGGGGAAGCGATGTGGAATATATGAATGATCTGCCCTTGTTGCGCAGATAGTCGATTATGTCGGAATCTCCGGCGACATAAGCGCCTAAGGAAGCGAACGCCTTGCTGAATGTGCCCATATGCACATCCACCCTCTTTTCCAGCCCCAGCTCGTGGGCATATCCCCTGCCCCTGCCGAAGATTCCTGCGGCGTGGGCTTCGTCTATCACGGTTATGGCGTTGTATTCTTCCGCCAGCGAAACAATATTGTGCAGGCGGCACACATCGCCGTCCATGCTGAACACCGTGTCTGTGGCTATTATCTTATCAGGCGTATCTTTATATTTTTCCAGCAGTGACCTCAGGTCGGACATGTCGTTGTGTTTATAACGGGCATGCTTAGCTCCGCTCAGGGCTATGCCGTCTATGATGCTGGCGTGGTTCAGCCTGTCGGAGAAAACCACGGTGTGCCTGTCCGCCAGAGATGAAAAAATGGCGAGGTTGGCGGCGTATCCGCTGTTGAACACCAGAGCTTTTTCCGCCTTCTTGAAAACGGCTGTTCTGTGCTCCAGCTCATCGTATATGCTGTAGTTGCCTGTCACTATTCTGGACGCTCCGGATGTGGTGCCCAGCTTCATCACGGCGTCCGCTGACGCCTCCCTGATCTCCGGTATCTCAGACAGCCCCAGATAGTTGTTGGAAGCCAGATTCAGGTATTTTTCGCCGTCCACGCAGACATATTTTCCCGAGCCTTCGCTCATGGCTGGCATCTCACGGTAGAGGCTTTCATCCTGAAGTTCTTTAAGTTTGTGCTTGATTTTATCTCTCATGGGGAAATAATATCAGAGGTAAGATTACTGTCAATAACATAAGGAAAAAAAATGAAACCAAGCACCCCCGTCTGGCACCCATGCACCCAGATGAAAGATCACGAAACATATCCCATAATAAAAATAGACAGAGCCGAAGGAATATATCTCTATGATGACAAAGGAAAACAGTATATAGACGCTGTTTCGTCATGGTGGGTGAACCTCTTCGGACACAACCACCCCAGGCTGAAAAAAGCCCTGAGAGATCAGCTGGACAAGGTGGAGCATGTGATATTCGCAGGGATAACACACGATCCGGCGGAGATACTGGCGAAAGATCTGGTGGATATCACACCGGAAAAACTTACCCGTGTCTTCTTCGCCGATATCGGCTCGGCAGCCGTGGAATCCGCCATGAAGCTGAGCTACGGATACCGCAAAAACACAGGAAACGAAAAGAAGAACAGATATATCTATCTGGACAACGGATATCACGGGGAGACGCTGGGCGCTCTGTCCGTGTGCGGAGAACAGCTCTACAGCGAGCTTTTCGGCGCTATCATGATAGAGAACATCCGTGTGCAGGGACCCGACTGCTACAGATGTCCATTCAACAAGACCCGTGACAACTGCGATGCCGAATGTTTCTGCCACATGGAAAAGGCAATGGCGGACAACAGAGACACCGTGACCGCCGTAATACTGGAACCGCTGCTTCAGTGCGCCGGAGGGTTCAAGATGCACCCTCCTATCTATCTGAAAAAGCTGGTGAAGGCGGCAGATCACTATGGCATCCACACCATCTTTGACGAGATAGCCTGCGGGTTCGGCAGAACAGGCACCATGTTCGCTCTGGAACAGGCGGGCGTTTGTCCCGATTTTCTCTGCCTGTCAAAGGGCATAACATCCGGCTATCTGCCATTAAGCGTGGTGATGACCCACGAGGACATCTACGATGCCTTCTATGACGAATACACCACCCTGAAGGCTTTTCTGCACAGCCACAGCTACACAGGCAACCCACTCGCCTGCGCATGCGGGGTGGAGACCATGAAGATATTCAGAGATGATGACGTTATAAACGCCAACAGAAAAAAATTCCCGGTGATGCACGAATATATAAACAAAAAATTCGGCGGCAAGCCGCATGTGGGCGATATCCGCCATCTGGGATGCGTATCAGCAATAGAACTGGTCGAGAACACCTCAACCAAAAAGAATTTCGACTGGAAAAAACGTACGGGATTTCAGATATTCCGCAAAGCGGTGGAGAAAGGAGCATACCTAAGAAATCTGGGGGATGTGATATACTTTATGACGCCATACATCATCACCGAAGACGAAATGGTGAAGCTGGTGGATATAGCGTATGAATCCGTCTATGAGGTGCTTTGATGAAAAAACTCTACATAACCGGAACTGATACAGGCATAGGCAAGACATATTTTTCCGGTCTGCTGTGCAGATATCTGAAAGACAGAGGCGAATCCGTATATTATATAAAACCTGTCCAGACAGGTTTTCCGGCGGATGACGACAGAAAGACCGTTCTGGAGATGTCCGGCATAGGAGAGGAAAACTCTGCCACTCTGCACACAGCGGAGATCCCCACGGCGCCATATCTGGCGTTCGATGATTTTCCTTATGAAGAGACCGTGGACAGCATTAAATCCGTAAAAGGATACGACTGGCTGGTGGTGGAGAGCGCCGGAGGCATACTCGTTCCTCTGGACGAAGGACTTTTTAACTGCGACATAGCGCTGGCATGCGGGCTGAAAAACATAGTGGTGGTGCCGAACCGTTTAGGATGCGTAAACCACGCCATGCTGTCCAGATATTTTATAAGAAACGAAGGGATGGATTTCGGCGGATTCGCCATGAACAATTATTTCATGAGCGCCAGAAATGACGCTTTCAATATATCTATGCTGAACGACCTGACGGACGGCGCCGTCAGGTTTGTGTTCAGCGATGTTATGGAATTTGCTGATATTTAAAGAAGTGACTGAACGCCGTAAAGAGCTGCATCGGAGATGAAATCTCCTGAAAGCTGGCTGTTCGCCTCTTTTATCTTGGCATATACTTCGTTCATCTGTTTTTCCTTGAAAGCGCCTAAATATTCAGAGAGAGAATCCAGAGCGCTCTTGGCTTCCTCATCGGATGAACCTGCTGAGAGATATGCTTCAGCGGCGTTCTGTTTGATAAGATCCAGAAGAGGATCTTCGGCTGTGGTGCCGTTGGCTGACACATAGTCTTCAAGCACAGAAAGAGCCTGCTGAGATATCTGAACCTTATCGAATACCTTTCCGCCATCGAGACTGCCGTCTCCAAAGAATGTCTTGAGAGCAGCCAGACTGTCTGTCTCTGTTGACGCTGTGGATTTATTCTGTTCTGTTGTGGTTGTAGCTGTTTGATTCTGGTAAAAATTTCCTGAGATTATCATCTTGTGCCCCCTGCAAACTTTGTTATGCAGAGTTAATAGCATTCTCTATGCCAGTTTAAGATGAAAATATTTTCCCCATATTGTCCAGAACTTCCTTAGCCGACTGGGTATACTTGAAATCCGGTGTAATATCAATGTTTTTACCCTGTAAAAACACCTGAAAATTAGTACCGAATCCGCCCTCCGGCATGATAAGAGCCTTGATAGACTGCTTCTGAAGGTCGGTCTTGGCGGCGGAAATCTCTTCCAGTATGCCCGACTGAACCAGATACAGCCACTGAGGCATGAATGCCAGCGGAGCGAGCCCCTTCTTTTGTCCATAGAGGGAGAGTGATGTGAAATCCACAAAGGCTGTGATGTCCTGATAGCCTATGCGGTCGAAGAAATCGTTGTTCTGTGTGTGGCGGTAATAACAGGTGACCGTTCCGTCTCTGCGGTATGACTGATAGAGCATGGGAGCCTCGAATCCGTAATCGATGGTAACCATGACCGCTCTGTCCATTTTGTCCGCCATAGCCTCTATCCAGCTCACCAGATCGAGGTTTATATCCACTATCTGGGTTTCTGTCACTTTCAGGTTGATATTGTCCAGATATGTCTGAAGCATGGGTGTGGAGAATTCATCGGGAAAGAACTGCATCTTTCCGTCTATCTCTTTTACATAGAGCTCTTTCAGCTCTCCGTTCATGCGGATGACACGGTGCACGGGGAAAGCGTCCACCAGTTCGTTAGAGTAAAACACGCCGGAAAAATTATTAAGCTCCTCAAAAGGAATCCAGCGCACCTTGCCCTTGTGTTCCTTTTCTATCAGCTCTTTCTGACGGTTTATCAGATATCCGCTCTTTTCTATAATGGTATAGCTGACGGCATCGTACAGCTCTTTTTCGTTCTGTTTCAGATAGTTCAGTATGTCGTTGGCGAGCATCCCGCTTCCGGCGCCCATCTCGCACAGGGCTTTTTCCAGCCCCAGCCCGTTCATCATATAAACGAAAGATTTCGCCAGTGTACGTCCAAAGGATTCTGAAGCGTTGACAGATGTATAAAAACTGCCCTGCTGTCCGAAAGGATTCTCTCTCTGATAATATCCAAGCCCTTCGTGATAAAGGGCTATGTCCATAAATTCCGCAAAGGTCATTTTGCCTTTTTCACGGATGAGGTTTTCTGTATAAAGTTGAAGGGTATTGTCCACTATCTCACTCTGAAATATAAAGTTATTTCCACAGGTTCATTACTTGTGGCAAGTACGGCATTAAACTTTAATTTCTGAATAAAGTCAATGGCAAGACGCTCTATTTTCGAATCTGTGCGGTTCAGAAGGAGTATGGAGTAGGTAGTTCCCTCTTTATCTATCTTAAAACTGGCTCTGACGGTGGTGTCGGCAGACAGGGAGAACACGGGTTTTTCCGGCGTGGTAACCAGCTTTCTGGTGGCTGACAGATTTTTTATCACGAAGAAATCTTTTCCGTCATCCGTGCCCAGCTTTGTGCCGGACGATTCAGCCCCCACTCTGTCGGCGCTGCTGCGGTGATATTTATCCGATTCGGCGTTCAGCTCGTTTATCAGCTCTTTGTCGGAATCCAGTTTGCCCTGTGTCACAGACGTTCCGATATTCAGCTTAGGTATCTTTATCTGCATGTCGTCCATGCCGATGATCTTGGGTATGCTGATCTCTGGCATAGTCATGGCGGGCGCCGGAGACTGGCTTCCTATGGACACACTGCCCACCTTCGCCGCTCCCGGGTCATATGCGGGCACAGGAGGAATGACAGGCTCCTCCTTTTTCAGCGGAGGCACCAGTTCCACATCGATGATCTCCTGCTTAGGGCTGACTTTAGGGTTCAGATCCACCCCGCCGATCTGTGTGTATATCAACACATGCACCAGCAGAGACAGGATCAGAAAAAGAGCAAACCTCAAATTATTCCGCCTCGCTCATTTTTGCGCAGATTCACGGCTCCGCTCGCTGCGCGAACCGCTTCCCGCTGTTTATTTTCCTTCTTCCTCAACAGCTATGGCAAATTTCTGATAACCCGCCAGACGGCTGGCGTCCATGATGTGGACTACCTGTCCGTGGGGCACTTCCGTATCCGCTTCTATGATGACGGTGGTGTCGGGGATGGTCTCTTTCATCTTAACCAGCTCATCCTGCACAGCCTCAGAGGCGAACGGCTTGCCGTTGATGGTTATCTCGCCGTCTTTGGTGAGCACTATACGGATGCTGTCGTTAATCTGCTTTTCATCGCCTTTGGCGGCGGGCAGGTTAACATCTATCGAGTTGGAATAGATAAACGTTGTGGAGACCATGAAGAAGATAAGAAGCAGAAACACCACGTCTATCAGCGGCGTGATATCTACAGATATCTGTCTTTTCTCCTCTCTGGAAAATCTCATTTAAGCCTCTTTATCTTTGAAAATAGTGTTTATAATCTTGCTGGCGGCTCTCTCGAGCTCTATTGTTATCTTTTCGCTTCTGAAACGCACCACATAGTAAAATATGATGGTGGGGATAGCCACGGAAAGACCTGCCGCAGTGGTTAAAAGAGCCTCGGATATACCGCCCGCCAGAGGCTGAGCGTTGCCGATACCCTGATCGCTGATGGCAACGAATGTCTTAATCATACCAAAAACAGTACCCAGCAGACCCAGCAGAGGAGAGATGCTGGCTATCGCCTGAAGCGAGGGCAGAAATCTTTCCAGACGTTTCGCCTGAAACCTGCCGGATTCCTCGGCTGTCTCCATCAGACGGGGCAGAGGCACGTCCAGGTTGTCCAGAATGTCAGCGGCTACAGCCGCCACGGCGGATTTATTCTCTCTGCACATGGTTTTCGCTGACTCAGTGTCTTTTTTCTGGAGAGTTTCCAGAAGCCTGTTCAGAAAATCCGTGGGGACGTATACTGATGAGCGCAGTGTCACCAGTCTTTCTAAAAATATGGCGAGAGCCAGCACAGACAGAAGAAATATGGGATACATCAGCACCCCGCCTTTCTGCATCAGCTCCATGTTCAGATCAAACATATTTCCTCCTGTAAGAAAGATTGCTTCGCTCACGCTCGCAATGACGTCATTGCGAGGAGCGCATGCGACACGGCAATCTCATATATAATTATTTTCTTTTTTTCAGTTCTTTCAGCTTAGCTCTGACAGATAAGCATACAGAAATTTTTTGTCCTAAAAACATCCGCTAATTCTCCGGATGTTTCTGAACCCAGCTTGCTGGAAAACATTTCTGATAACGCTGCGTTCCGGCAAAGCCTCACTTCGCTCACGTTACACTCGTTCTGCCGCTAAAAGCGGCTTCACTCATTCCACGAACCGCATCCTGCGGTTTATTTTCTTTTTTTCAGTTCTTTCAGCTTAGCTCTGACGATATCGCCCTCGTCTCCCTTGCCCAGCTTGTCGTATGAGTCTGCCGCTCCGGACAGGCTTTTTGAGGCGTACTGAGAGCTGGGAAACAGGTAATATCCTTTCATATAGTCAGCGGCGGCGTCCTCATATCTCTTTTCATTGTAAGCAATTCTGCCTTTGTAATAATACAGGATAGGCAGACCTGTGGGTGCGCCCTCTTTTATCAGTGCATCTATGAACGATGACTCCTTCGAAAGTTCGCCTGAGTCTATCATGCCGAAATATTTTTCCAGACCACCGTAAAACAGTCCGGTGTCTTTATCTTTGAAATACACTGCCGCCTTTCTGACATCAGCGGGTCTGGTGTATATGTCTATCAGTTTGCCGTAACTCATATCACGGAATCTGTCCGATCCGGATGCCAGCTCCTCGAAAATTTTCAGAGCCTCTTTCGGTCTGGTGCTTTGCAGACATTCCGCCTTAAGAAACGAAGCCTCGTCCGAGCGCCCGTCCTTCATCATGACATCGGCATCAGCCAGACACTGCTCCACCCTGCCGGTGTCACGGAAAAGCTGTCCACGCAGAAGATGAGCGTCTCTCATATATACCGAAACGGTGAAATTATCGAAAAAGCTGTTCAGCATCATGGTCGCCAGCTTAGTGTCTTTATTGTCCAGAGCCATCTTGGCTGTCTGGAGTATCAGAAAATCTTTTTTATCGAAAACAGCTTTTCCGGCGGAAACCTCTTTCGCCGCATCGGTGAATCTGTCCTTATCGCCCATAGCCATGTATGATGACAAAAGACCGTACCATGCGTCAAAGCTGTTCTGTCCGCCGTCTATAATCTTTCTGAACTCCATTGCTGAATCTTTCGTCCTGCCCAGGGAAAAAAGCGCCTTCGCCCTCACCAGTGCGTATCCGGCTCTGTCTCTGTCGGTCAGTTTCAGCACCTCCAGATATTGCCCGGTGAGGAAAAGATTCTCCACATATGAGCTCATGAAACGCCCGTCAGCGGCATGTTTGTTAAATATCTCTCCGGCGTCTCTGGTGTCGCCCTTCTTCAGCAGGGTCAGCATCATCAGAAGATCGCTTTCGGTGCTCTTGCTCTTTATGGTCTTCAGCTGGGATATGGCGTCATTGAATTTTTTGCTGTTGTAAAGCACGGTGGCACGCAGAAGCGCCGCCTCATCGCCTTTTATATCGGAAACACTCTTCCAGGCGTTCTCCGGATCGTTCTTAGCCAGATATATTCTCGCCTTCAGCAGTCCACAGAAATCCTCTCCGCAGGGCTGAATCAGCATCAGAGCGTCATCATAGCGCCTGTCCAGATAGTAGAGCTGGGACAGCATATATCTGCTGACAGTCTGCTTCTGCTTGTCTTCGGACAGCTCTATGAATTTGAAGAGATATCTCTGGGCACGGGACGCGTCCACTGAGGCATACGCCAGTCCTCTGTAATAATAGGCGGTGTTTATCAGCTCACGGTTAAACACTACGCTGTCTATGTTTCTGATGGCGTTCATATAGTTCTTTTTAGAGAGATAATAAACGCCTGTATAGAATTTTATGTAGTCGTTGTTGATGGTGCTGTCGAAACGGAAGCTGTCTATGAAGTCCAGACTGATATCCGGAAAGTTTTTTCCTATGTAAAAGAAGAACAGGTTCAGCCTGTCTTCATCAGAGTTCATCAGCTTAAGAGCTTCCTCTGCCTTGTCGGTGTTTTTTTCCGCCACGGCGATCTTGCCGGATATAACCTTTTTCATCTCCGGGCTTCTGATCTTGTCAAACATCGCTCTGGCGCAGTCAGTGTCCGACCTTACCACGCAGGCATCGGCTATCACTCCGGCGGTGTTTTCGGTGGCTCTGTCTTTCGCCGCCGCGACATCATCGAATCTGCCCAGGCTGTAGCTGGCGCTGACATAGAAATCATAAAATCTGCCGTCTTTTGACGTGATATCGATGTTTTTGCCGTAAGCGTCCAGTATTCTGTCATATCTCTCCAGCTGTGAAAGGCTGTAAAGCCAGCTGTAAAGAGTGAAAGGCGTCATGGATTTCAGCCCGGAGGCAAAGATATCCATCTCTTCATATGATCTGGTCTCTGTGAAATACGCCGCCACACGGTCGGACGCCACAGACCTGAAATCACCGCTTCCCGCCGCTATCCTTTTCAGAACAGTCACGGCGTTGCTGATAGCTCCGGTCTCCATCAGAGAGAAGGCATAGAGGAGATTGACCTCTTCCTCGAACTGAGTTCCCTTTATTCTTTTGTCATAATATTTTTCATAAGAATTGATTACATCCAGATACTGTTTGTCCAGATATCCTTTCACCACGTTGTTTCTGTATGCTTTCTCGCCCACGAAGACATATGACAGA
Source organism: Deferribacterales bacterium (assembly GCA_050251875.1). Taxonomy (GTDB): domain Bacteria; phylum Chrysiogenota; class Deferribacteres; order Deferribacterales; family Geovibrionaceae; genus Seleniivibrio. Next base: position 27,334 of record JBFWMA010000008.1, read on the forward strand.
GCTGTGCCGAATCCGCCTGAATACATCCCGCCGGGGTCGGCAGAGCTGTATTTTTTTGTCTCTACGTCTTTCAGTTTAAAAGATTCCTGTCTGAGATAGCTGTCCACACTGGACTGAACGCTGAAAGAGACTGTGACGTGTCTGAATGACGGACGGATACTGAATCCGGTAATTTCCTGTCCGGTGAAAGCAAATTCCGGCAGATCCACAGCGGCGAAGGCTGCGGAAGCGCAGAACAGCAATGATATTATGAAGCAGGTTAGTTTTTTCATTAAACTTATATATTTACTGGTTACTCTGCTGTGACTGGTCCGGTGATGTAGGGTTAGAATCGGAGCAGCCGCCCTCACATCCCACGATACCGCTGAAAGCGGAAACCAGAAGCACAGCGAATATGAATTTTTTAATTAAATTCACCTTCGTCTCCCGAATGTTTTAATTTTTCATACATTTTATGATCGGTCATGTCGAACATCAGCGGAGTGACGCTGACATAACCTCTGGAAACAAGATAGTCGTCCGTCATTTCGTTCATGTCGGCCTCCTTCTTCTCTCCTGTGAGCCAGTAGTAGTGTCCGCCTCTGGGATCCTCTCTTTTAGTGAAATAATCCAGAAAACGTGCCTGCCCCTGCACAGCGAACTTCCAGCCCTTTATATTATTCTTAGACAGGGCAGGAACATTAATGTTCAGTACAGTATTCTCCGGCAGAGCGGAATTGTGCAGGTATTTAGCGAAATAAGCGGCTATCTCCGCCGAGGGGGTGAAGTCGAACTTCTCCTTGGTGGCGAGACTGACCGCAAGGGAACGTATGCCGAGCATTGCGCCCTCTGTGGCGGCGGAAACCGTGCCGGAATATATCACGTTGGTGGCGACATTGGCGCCGTGGTTTATTCCGGAAACCACCAGATCGGGCTTCTCTTTCAAAATATCGCAGACGGCGATCTTAACGCAGTCGGCGGGAGTGCCCTTGATTCCGTATCCGAAGAACTCTCCGTATTTATAAAATTCGGTGACACGCAGGGGGTCGGATATGGTGATGGCGTGTCCCACAGCGGACTGTTCGGTGATGGGAGCCACCACGGTGACATCCGCGAATTCTTTAAGAGCTTTGTAAACGGCGAAAATACCTTCTGAGTATATGCCGTCATCGTTTGCTAATAGTATCTTCATAAGAACAGGATACAGCAACTCAGACAGATTATCAAGACCGCAGATAAGCAAATAAATGTGAATCATACTAACAATACCTTTTTTAGCTGTTTCTGAGGTAATTTGTAAGAACTGCTGAAATTTTTTTTCTTATACAAAACACAAATTTTTGTTTTATTTTGCCCTTATGCTCATTATTTCTTAAATTTCGCAATGTAATTTTATCTATTTTTATCAATACATTTCGAGCCTTTGCTTTATTTGGCTCCATATTCATAAACTTATCTAAATGCTAAAAACCAAATATATCAGTATCTTAATCTAAGATTTAAAGACTCTTTTAGTTATTGACATCCATTTTTCATAGGAGTAAACATGAGCATTGGTTGGATTATTCCTATTATTATTTTTATCAGGAGGTTCCTCAATGGATGCAATTGCATTGTCAAGGCTTCAATTTGCTCTGACAGCGGGTTTTCACTGGATCTTCGTTCCACTCACACTGGGACTGATCATTCTGGTGGCGATAATGGAAACCATGTACGTTCGTACAGGGGATTCACTTTATCTGAAAATGACAAAGTTCTGGGGCAAACTCTTCCTCATCAACTTTGCTATCGGTGTAGTAACCGGTATCACCATGGAATTTCAGTTCGGTATGAACTGGGCGGAATATTCAAAATATGTCGGCGATATCTTCGGAGCTCCTCTGGCTATTGAGGCCACCGTTGCTTTCTTTCTTGAATCTACTTTCTTAGGCATATGGATATTCGGCTGGAAAAAAATCAGCAAAAAGGCTCACCTCTTCGCTGTGTGGATGGTTGCATTGGGTTCCAACCTGTCAGCCCTCTGGATTCTCGTTGCCAACGCGTGGATGCAGCACCCCGTCGGCTATGAGCTGAAAAACGGCAGAGCAGAGATGGTAGACTTCGGCGCTCTCATCTTCTCTCCCTACGCCTGGTCAAAATTTTTCCACTCCATCTCATCCGGCTGGGTAGTGGCCGCCTTTTTTGTTATGGGCGTTTCCGCTTATCACCTGCTAAAGAAAAACGAAACCGCTTTCTTTAAAAAGAGTCTGAAATTCGGCGCTGTCTTCGGTCTCGCCGCTTCTCTCTTTCTGGCGGTTATCGGCGACTCCAGCGGTATTCACGTTGCTAAATATCAGCCTACAAAATTCGCCGCAATGGAATCACTGTGGGAAACACAGTCAGGCGCTCCCACATATCTGATGGCTATGCCCGACAGCAAAAACGAAAGAAACTCTGTGGAGATTCTGCCTATACCCAAGATGGCAAGTTTTCTCGCTTTCCACGATTGGAACGCAGAAGTAAAAGGTCTTAAAGATTTCGCTCCCGAAGACAGACCCCCCGTGGGACTCACATTCTTCAGCTTCCGTTTCATGGTTGCTCTGGGATGCCTCTTTATTCTGGCTTCTGTAATGGCTCTTATATATTCCAGAAAAGATACAATCGAAAACAAGACATGGTTCCTCAAAATCCTTCTGTTTATGATCCCCCTTCCCTACATCGCCGGACAGCTCGGCTGGATCGTGGCAGAAGTGGGCAGACAGCCCTGGATCGTTTACGGACTGATGAGAACATCAGACGCCGTATCCGTGAACCTCACACCCGGTCACGTTATTCTCTCTCTGGTCGGCTTCGTGGGATTCTACACACTGCTCGGCGTGATAGACATCTATCTGCTGATTAAATTCTCTAAAAAAGGGCCTAAAGAGGCTTAAGGAGGGGAAAAATGGGACTTGATACATTACAGATCATCTGGTTTGCCCTCTGGGGGCTTTTATGGGCAGTATATTTTATGCTGGACGGATTTGATTTCGGCGCCGGCATACTGATGCCTTTTCTGTCTGAGTCAGAGACCGACAGAAGAGTGGTAATCAACACACTCGGACCCGTATGGGACGGCAACGAAGTCTGGCTGATTACAGCGGGCGGTGCCACATTCGCCGCTTTCCCCACTACATACGCTTATATGTTCAGCTGGCTTTACCTGCCTCTGCTGGCTATTCTTTTCTGTCTGATATTCAGAGGTGTTGCCTTCGAGTTCAGAGGAAAAAGAGACACAGACGGCTGGAGAAAAGGCTGGGACATCACCATCACAGTGAGCAGCCTTCTGGCTTCTCTGCTTTTCGGCGTGGCTTTCGGAAACATATTCAGAGGAATCCCCATCAATATGGTGGACGGTCAGTTTGTTTATGAAGGAAATTTCTTCCTGCTTCTGAACCCCTACGCTCTTCTGACAGGCGTTTTCTTTGTTCTGCTCTTCTCATACCACGGAGCTCTGTGGCTGAACTGCAAAACAACAGGCGCCCTGGAAGAAAGAGCCGGCAAAATGGCGAAAAAGCTCTTCATACCCCTCGTGGTTGTTGCTGTTGCTTTCCTCGGCATGACATTCGTGTCCACACATCTGTATGATAACTTCTTCAAAATGCCCGTGTTCTTCATAGTTATCGCTGTGTGTGTGCTTGCTCTGCTTGCTTCCGGTTTTATGAAGGGAGTCAAGGCGTTCGCTCTGTCCTGCGTGGCTATCATCATGACAGTCTTCACAGGCATCATCGGACTCTTCCCCAACCTGATCCCCTCCAGCATATCACCCGAATTCTCTCTGACAGCGTATAATACATCATCCAGCCAGTATACTCTGACTGTTATGACTATCGTTGTTCTGATGTTCGTACCCATTGTGCTGGTATATCAGATATGGACTTACTATATTTTCAGAAAGCCTGTGGCTCCTGAAGATATAGCCGATCCTGAAGTTGAAACATACTAATCAGTTATAACAAAGCCCCTCTTTTTGAGGGGCTTTTCTTTTCCTGTCTTTATAAAAAAATTTGTTAAAAACCTTGACATAAATATACATTTATCAGAATATATATACATTCTCAATAAGCAGATGCTCGGTGACCTCCTGCAAAAATTCACTGAAGCATAAAAAAAAGGAGGCATTGCCCGCCTCCTTTTTTGTCCTTTTTATCTCAGCCGGGGTTTATCCGGCGGCAGTGTTTTCGTTCAGCATTCCCACCAGCGTCTGGATAGTCTTTTTAACTCCCTCTGCCAGCTCTGCCACACTGCCCGCCAGCATATACGCAGGCGAAGTTATTATTTTGTGATGTGTATCCACTATGGCTTCTTTCACGGGACATTCTATGTGTTCTGATCCCATAGAGCTGATAGCGGCGGCTACTCCGGCGTCATTGCCCACTGTTATCTGTGTCTTGATTCCGGAATCCTTAAAAACTCTCGCCAGAATCACCGGAGCGATACATATCGCCGTGAGAGGTTTTTTCGCCTCCACCGTCTCTTTTACCAGCCTCAGAACATCAGGGTTGATTTTGCAGTCAGCCCCGTCAAAGGCGAACGTGGTGAGATTCTTAGCTGCCCCGAACCCGCCCGGAAAAACCAGAGCGTCAAAATCGTCAGCCTTGACATCGGCGATATCCACTATGGCGCCTCTGGCTATGCGCGCTGATTCCACCAGCACATTGCGCTTCTCGCCTTCGGACACCTTGCCTGTAAGATGGTTAACCACATGAGCCTGCTCCACATTGGGAGCCATTATCAGAGTTTCGTTACCGTATTTTTGCAGGTAATAAAGGGTGAGCACGGCTTCGTGTATTTCTGAGCCGTCATACACACCGCTTCCGCTTAAAACTACACCGACCTTTGCCATGTTTTCCTCCTTAACTGTTTATTACTATGATAATACCAGCTGGAAGAATTGCAAACAAGTCTACTTGCCAAAGCAGAGCCCGGCTATGTCATCGTGGCTGTTGACGGGGACTGTAACCCTGCTTATCTCCGGATATTTATCCAGCAGAGAGCAGACGGATTCGATATCTTTCGGCTCAACTTTACGGTCTTTATAAAAAGACGCCCGCTGAACCTTGATCATGATCCTGCTCTTTTCGGGCACAGTCTGGTAGAGGCTGTTGATTATATTTCCGAGTATGCCGATGGACGTATCCACGGATACGGAGAGTTCTTTTGATATCTGGTCGTGATAACCCATCACAGCCAGATAGTCGAATCCTGATTCCAGCATGGAATCAATGGACTGGGAATACCAGGCGATGCCTATCTCCCTGTCGAGAGGAGTTTCATAATATACGTTCCCGGCGAACTTAATCTTCGGGTTGACCTGCATGGCGGCGGTCTTCAGCTCTCTGAAGAAATCAGTCATGGCGGCGTTCTTCCACTCCGCCCAGGGGATGAACGTGTCGGGGCATCCGCCCGGCACCTTTGTATTTTTTATTCCGGACTGACATCCGAAAAGACCCTGTTCGGTCAGCTCTATCCCTGTGTCGTTATAGTAAGCCGCCAAAGCATCCTTTGACGCTCCCTCTCTGTGGCGCAGGATAAAGTCGTCCTGAAAGAGTATGCCGTCTATGGAATATGACGCCAGATCGGCGAAAAGCCTGACAGTGATCTCTCTGGCTTCTTTATTGAATATGGAAAAACCGTAACCGTCCTTATCATTGCCATCGTCAAAATTCTTTTCCATCTTGTCAGGCGTTTTAAGGAAAGAGAGCGTGCGGGTCGCCATCCAGGCGTATATGCTCATGCCGTTCCGGTGCGCCGCTTTCACAGCCTCCCCCAGAACGTCTCTCACAACGCAGGCGCTGTCCGTCTTGAAATAGACGCCGCTTTTGCATTTTCCGGAGTCGTCACCGTAATGATATCTGTCCACGCTGTTGTGAAACACACGCAGTATCACCGTGTCGTATCCTTCGCTTTTCAGCCCTTTGAAGAATTCGTCCAGATTGCCGTCATACATTTTGTCGATTACAAATATCTGCGCCCCGCTGATACGGGGATATGAATCAGAATGAGCCGGCAGCCATGCCGAAATGAGCATGGCTGTCAGCAGTATGAATTTTTTAAGCATTACTTCATTATGTCCGGGTTGTAACCTGTCAGAGCCTTAATCTGTTCCGCTCTGGCTTTCGCTGATTCGTGGCTGAGTCCTGTTCCGCATCTCAGCCTGTACCAGACTCCTTTCTCTCCCAGATCTACTTTAACCAGCTGAAGGTCGCTCACCTTGCTTCTCAGACGGTGATACTCGGATTCAGCCAGCTCAAAATTTTTGAAAGAGGCAAGCTGAACATGGTATTCGCCCGGAATAACAGGCGTAACTTTCACAGCGGGTTTTGCCTCTGTTTTCTTTGGTGCCGCCTTCGGTGCTTCCGATTTTACGGCGGGTTTCGCTGTTTCTTTCTTCTCGACGGATTTGGGTGCCTCTGCCTTGGGGGCAGTATTTTTAACCGCTGGTTTGGGGGTTTCCTTCACAGCGGGCTTTACGGTTTCTTTAGGCGCCTGCGCCTTCACAGGCTCGGGTTTCACGGGCTCGGGAGCTTTCACCGGTTCTTCAGGCTTCACAGTCTCCACGGGCGGAGCGCTGAGCACAGGCTCGTCCGGAGCGGCGGCTGGCTGGGGCTCTTCTTTCGGAGCTTCCTCCTGCTTAGCCACGTTGCCTTTGTCGTCCACAACGTACGCCTGCTCTTTTCCGCTGTCAGGATCTGTCATCTGCTGCTTCATCTGCTCTTCGGTTAGTTTGGCTTCTTTCGACCCGCCTTTCAGCTTGTCGGCGAAGAAGGCAACGCCTGTCACCAGTATGGTGAAAATGATGAAAAAAACGATAAACAGAACAATGGTATTGCCAAAGTTTCTTTTGCCCTTAACGGGAGCTTCCTGCTCCTGTGTGTTGGTTTCCTTTTCGCTCACTGTCACATCCTGTCCGGCGCGCTGACACCCAGCAGACCAAGCCCGTTACGCACTGCATTGCCCACGGCAACGGCTATGGAGAGTCTGACTGATGTCAGTTCGCTGTCTTCAGCGTTTATTATAGTGTTATTAAAGTAGTATGCGTGAAAAAGCGCCGCAAGCTCCTGAAGATAGTAAGCCATGCGGTGGGGCTGTCTGCCTCTTGCCGCCTGTTCAAGCACACTGTTATAATCGTAAATCTTCTTGATTAACTCAAGCTCTTCTTTAGAAGAAATTTTATCAAGGTGCGTACACAGCTCGAATTTTATGCCTTCGTTCTCCGCTTTTGAAAGCAGACTCTGAACTCTGGCATGGGCGTACTGCACATAGTAAACAGGATTGTCCGAGGTTTTCTTTTTCGCAAGGTCTATGTCGAAATCGAACTGAGCCTCGTAATCTCTCATGGCATAGAAGAATCTGGCGGCGTCCGCCCCCACTTCCTCCACCAGCCAGTCCAGAGTGATGAATGATCCGGCTCTGGTGGACATGGATACACGCTCTCCGGATGAGAGCAGGCTCACCATCTGTATCAGGCTGACGTTGAAATCCCTGTCTTCGTATCCTATCGCCTCGATGGCGCTGCTCAGACGCTTAACGTATCCGTGGTGATCCGCTCCCCACACGTCTATGACGGACATGAATCCTCTGTCGTATTTATTCTTATGATACGCTATGTCTGATGTAAAATATGTATATTCGCCGTTGCTCCTTTTAACCACTCTGTCCTTGTCATCGCCGAACTTGGTGGAATCGAACCAGAGAGCTCCGTCTTTCTCATATATGAATCCTCTGTCCATCAGATATTTAAGGCTGGATTCAACCTCTCCTGATTTATAGAGTGATTTTTCGCTGAACCAAATCTCCATATCCACGTTGAAGTTTTTCAGTGTGAGCGCTATCTCCGCCGTGATGTCTTTCAGACCTCTGGCAAGACACAGAGCCACCGCCTCCGCCTCAGGCATTTCGGCTATTTTTTCGCCGTTCTCCTCCAGCATGGCTTTAGAGATATCTATAATATAGTCGCCCCTGTATCCGTCCTCGGGAAACTCAACGTCTCTCCCCAGAAGCTCCAGGTAGCGGACATATATGCTTTTACCCAGATTGTTCATCTGGTTTCCGGCGTCATTGATATAATATTCCGTGTGAACATCATAGCCGGCAGCTTTCAGTATGCGGGCAAGACTGTCGCCGTAAGCGGCGTTGCGTCCGTGTCCGACATGCAGAGGTCCTGTGGGGTTCGCGCTGACGAATTCCACCATTGTCTTTCTGCCTCTGCCGTATCCGCTGGTGAAGAACTCATCGCTCTTCAGCGCCTTCTTCACTATATCCTGATAGAAAGTTTCGCTGATGCGGAAATTGATGAAACCGGGCATTACCGCTTCGGCTGATTTTATCAGAGGGTGTTTTACTGTCTCTGTTATCTTCTCGGCGATATCCATCGGTTTTTTACGGAAGATTTTCGCCGATTTCATAGCTATGTTAGTGGCGAAATCGCCGTGGTCGGGATTGTTCGGTGTTTCTATGGTGTATTCGGGTATATCTGACTCGATTCCCTCGCTCTTCATGATTTCGGTGAGGGCTTCGTCCAGTAGGTTTTGCAGGATCTGCTTCAATTTATCGCTCCGTACATATCTTAGTGTTCGGAATATATCAGCTTCTATTTTTTTATTCAAGACAGGTTTTTTATAAAAAACAGATGCAAAATCTGTCCTTTAATCTTATAATCCATTCTAAGGAATACATAATGTCAGAAACTATTTTTAATCAGGAATTTCATAAAAATATCGAAGAGACCTATCCCATGCTGATCTCAATGGCTGAGACTATGCACGAAATGGTTATGCTGCTGGACGAAGACAGGCGGCTGGTATACTTCAACCAGCGGTTCAGCAACTTCGCCGAGCTGCACAACCTTTCCGCTGATTACGGTTCCCGTCCCGGCAACGCTTTTAAATGCGTCAACGTTTCGCTGGGAAAAGAGATATGCGGAGAGACCAGTTTCTGCCGTTACTGCGGCGCCACAAAAGCCATAGAAAAAGCACTCTGCGGACAAACCGGGCTGGAGGATTGCAGTCTGGTCTCCGAAAACGGAAACGCCTATGACCTGCGCATCAGCACGTCTTCCATAACACTCTTCGACAGACCGTACACCCTCTACTGCGTGATGGATATCAGCAGCGAAAACAGAAAGAACGCTCTGGAAAAAATATTTTTTCACGATATAAACAATCTCTCCAGCGGGCTGGGGCTGATAACAGACGTGATAAGCACCTATGCGGAAGAAGACGACATTGAGTCTCTGAAAGAAACTCTGCCTCTGCTCACATCCGCCGTCACCAACATGAACAACGAGATCAAATCCAGCTATATGCTCTCTCTGGCAGAGAAAGACGAGCTTGACATCCACCTGAAAAAGCTGGATGCCGGAGACATAATCAGAAACGTGGCGTCTTTCTTCAAAGAGACCACGATAGACAAAAACATAGTCTTCAAAACCGTCATTCCGGAAACAGACACCCTGTGCGTCACTGACGAGAACATCATCAAGCGCATCATCATAAACATGACAAAAAATGCCGTGGAAGCCTCCGAAGACGGGGAAACAGTGACTATCGGGTTCAGAAAAGAGAACGGATCAGACATCTTCTATGTGAAAAACCCGAAAGTGATTCCGGATGAAGTAAGAATGTCCATATTCAAAAGATCATTCTCCACCAAAGGCATCGGCAGGGGACTCGGCACATACAGCATGCGTCTTCTGACGGAGAGATATCTGAAAGGAAAGGTATATTTTACTTCGGGAGAAGGAAAAGGGACTGTGTTTTTCGCGGAAGTGCCGTCTAGCCTTTAAGATCGATCAGTGTGCCCAGCATCTCGTCCTGTGTTTTCACAGCGGCGACATTGTATTGGAAGGCACGCTTCTCAACTATCATATTTGTCATCTCTCTGCCCAGATCAACACCGGAAGTCTGCTGTCCGCTGCTCAGCTCCACTGTGTCCTGTCTGGTTTCGGCTGCCTGTGTGTAGTCGCTGACAGAGTTATATATGCTGGTGGCATATCCGGGCGTATTTACATTGGCAATGTTGTTCGCTGTGGCGGCGAGCTGATCCTCATAGGTTTTCAGAGCATTCAGATTGGCAGACAGTCCTTGTATCATTACGCACCTTCTGTTATAATTATTAATACTTTTTAGGAGGATTTCAATGACAAATGTATCTGATGAACAATTAAAAGAGCTTATAAAAAACGCGAAAACTGTCGCCATAGTCGGCGCATCAAATAAACCCGAAAGAGCCAGCAACGGAATAATGAAATTTCTGATGAAGAACGGATATCAGTGCATCCCCGTGAACCCCATAGAAAAAGAGGTTCTGGGCGTGCCCACCATCGATTCTCTGGACGAGCTGACCTTCGAACCTGACATAGTGGACGTTTTCCGCCAGAGCGCCTTCGCCGCAGAAGTGGTGCGTGAGGCTTGCGGAAAAAACGCCAAGCTCATCTGGCTTCAGGAGGGTGTGGAAAGCCCCGAGGCGCAGAAGATCGCCGCTGTCTCCGGTATTCCCTATGTCGAGGACAAATGTATCTTTAAAGAATATCTGAGACTCGGACTGGTATCAGAAAAATAATGAAAAGACTGCTGATCGCCCTCTTTCTGCTGACGGCGGTATCTCTGAGCGCCCAGACGCTTAAGCTGGGCACTATCACTCCTTTTCCGCCCAGAGATGACGACCGGCTGTATAATCTGGGCTCTTATCTGCACGACTCCATAAAAAACGGCGGATATCAGAATTTCGCCGTTTACACCGCACAGGGAACGGACATGAGCCGCTTTCTGAAGCTGATTAAATCCGACAGGATAGATGTAGTCATCGCTGATTATTATCAGTCTGCCGTGATAGCCAGACATGAGGGTTTCACCCCTGTACTGACCGCCAGAAAGAACGGATCGCTCTATGAAACATCCGTTATCTTCACACTGAAAGACTCCGGCATATACAGGCTGAGCGACCTGAAAGGCAGAAAAACCGCCCTGACCTACGACAGCTCCGCCACGGGAAGCTATCTTCCTCTGGAGATGATGAAGAAAGCCGGACTGAATATTTATCCCTCCGGAAGCACATCGAAAACAGAAAACGGAATGACAGGATTTTTCTATGCCGGCAGTGAACAAGACACAGCTCTGGCTGTCTATCTGAGAAAAGCGGAAACAGGGGCGATGTCTGAATACGCTTTTTACAATCTTATCCCGGATATCTACAAACCTTCTCTGAGAGTGATCGGCAGATCGGAATCTGTCTACGCTCTCTTTGTGATGCTGAACAATAAAATGACCTCTAAACAGAAAGAGGCTGTGACGGACGCTCTGCAACACGCTCAGAATGACGCCAAAGGGATGAAGATACTTGAGGATTTAGGCATTGACGGGCTTTATCCGGTGGGTTTCGACTGGGAAACTCTTTTTAGTTTTGTTTTGAAATAATTCAGATCAGAATACTGTGGACATAGCACGCCAAGCTGATATAATATCGCCTCAATAAATAACGGTATGGGTCAGAATGAAAAAACTTTTTATATCAATAATATTATTTGTATTTATCATAAATATGTCCTCCTTCGCGGATGACACAAAGAACGGCAGAAAACTTTTTCTGAAATCAGATATAACGCTGTCAGGCGATGACGAATTCAAAGAGGACGACAACAAAAATGTCGACCCCATGAACTGGAAAGACGACACCCGCTTCTCCAGAACACCCAAACTCCCCCAGCAGGAACAGCCGAAACAGCCCCAGCAGACACAGCCGGCTGTGACAGCGCAGACAGGCGAAAAGAAATGCTACTATGTTACTTCTCAGGTAACCAGCATCAGAAGCACCCCCTCTTTTCTGGCGGACAGAATAGGCATCTATAAGTATGGTAACTATATCTGCGAGCAGAACAGAATGGGCGACTGGATCAATACCGGAACAGGATGGGTCAATACCAAATCCCTCTCCGCAAAAAATCCCGCCGAGACACCCGCTGTGAAAACAGAAAGCAAGCCCGCCGTTATGAAAACCGCACCAAAAGAAGAACCGAAACCTGTAACGGAAAAACCGAAAGAAACTCCTGTTCAGGCGCCTCAGCAGGCAAAGCAGGAACAAAAAGAACAGAAAAAACAGACACAGATCATAAAATACATCACCGGCGCTAAGGTAAACATACGCTCTAAGCCGGACACAGCTTCCGGTGTAGCCGGACAATATGTGAAAAACGAAAAGGTGGAGATTTTAGAAGTCACCACCGGATGGTTCAGAACAGATAAAGGCTGGGTCAGCGCCGAATATCTCTCCGACTCACCCGCCAGCGGTTCACCCGTTGCGGCAAAGCAGGAAAAACCGAAAATCATCAAATGTATGTATGTTTCCTACAAAAAAGCGAATATCAGGAAAGAAGCCGATAAAAGATCAAAAAATCTGGGCGATTATGACAACGGCGACAAAGTGTGCTTCTACGAGTTCAAAGGCGACTGGGGCAGAAGCGACAGAGGCTGGGTCAATCTCTATAACCTGAAAGACGTGAAATGTATGTCAGTCACTTCAAAAACGCTGAACGTGCGCAAGACAGCCTCAGCCAAGGCGAAGGTTGTTCAGGTGCTGAAAAAAGGTCAGCAGGTCTGCGAATATGACAGAAAGAACGGCTGGGTATACACGGGCAAAGGCTGGGTCAGCGGAAACTATCTGCGCTAGATCAAAAACCTTCCAGAAGTTTTTCCAGCAGACGGCTGAGGTCTTTCCTCTCTTTTTCATCCATGGATGACGTTATCTCTTTTGTCAGGAGCAGGTGCATGTCGTCATGCGCCTCGAAAAGCTCTTTTCCGCTCGCAGTGAGCCCCACCAGAGTGGATCGTCTGTCCTGCTCGTTCGGTTTTCTCTCCACATATCCGGTCTTTTCCAGCTTATCTATATTGATAGTCATGGTTCCCGTGGTTATGCCCATCTTGGCGGCGAGCTCTTTCATCTTCATGTCGCCGTGAGCACCGAGCACCTCTATGGTGTGTACCTGCTGAAGCGTAAGCCCTGTGCCACGCACCATGTCGTTTTCCCAAGATGACATCTTGTCATAAAACTCGACCAGAATTCTGGAAAGCTCTTTCATATCCTACCCCAGATACAGTGATAAGCCTCCGAAAACAACTGTGAGCGCTCCGGTGGAACGCATCAGAATATTTTCAATCTTGTGGCTATGCATTTTATGCACAAGTTCGCTTATCTTGTAAATGGCAAATATCACAGCGGAAACAGCCAGCCCTGTGGTGACGGCGTATGCGCCGAAGACGAAAACACCGTAAATGGCGCTCTTGGCGTTCAGACCATATCCATACATCAGGCTGAGAGTGGGACAGGGAATTATCATGTTTACGAAGCCAATGGTAAAAAGCCCCGCCATGCCGGTTTTTCTGGGTTTTGATTCGCAGTGATCGTGGGAATGGAGCAGTGACGGTCTATACATCAGCACCAGACCCAGAACGATTATCACGCCGGCAACAGTGTATTCCAGATATTTGAACACGCTCTCGGGAATCCTTCCGGATATAGCGCCTATAGCGTATCCCATCAGCAGACAGGCAAGAGCCGTCCCGCTGATGAACGACAGGGTATAGGCGGCAACGCTCTTTCCGCTCTTATTCCCGGAAACAAATGGAGCAAGGACAACCCATGAGTGTCCGCACGGATTGACCCCGTGGATGAGCCCCAGCACCATAGATGAATTCAAAGCTATCAGAAACATATCGTTCATATCGCACCTCTGTTTGTTTTGACTATCAAGCTAAACATACACAGAGTTATTTCTATTGTCAAGTAATTTGATTATCAAGCTATTTTTTAATGAAAAAGATGTAATATCTTTCTTGACATCTCCATGAGAAAACAGTATAAAACTCTTCCACGCCGAAGTGGTGGAATTGGTAGACACGCAGGTTTCAGGTACCTGTGGGCGTCAAGCCTGTGGGGGTTCGAGTCCCCCCTTCGGCATACAAAGAAAAGGGATGCAAACGCATCCCTTTTTTTGTTTCCTCCGGCGGGACGAGAACGACTGCAAGCAGGCTCGCAATGACACCACCTTCCTGTCATAGCGAGGAGCAGAGCAACGAAGCTATCTCATCCATACAGCACACCGTCACACTCAGCTTAACCTAATGAGATTGCCACGCCTGAAAGCAGGCTCGCAATGACACCCCCTTCCCGTCATAGCGAGGAGCGGAGCAACGAAGCTATCTCATCCATACAGCACACCGACACACTCTGCCTAACCTAATTAGATTGCCACGCCTGAAAGCAGGCTCGCAATGACACCCCCTTTTCGTCATAGCGAGGAGCAGAGCAACGAAGCTATCTCATCCATACAGCACACCGTCACACTCAGCTTAACCTGATGAGATTGCCACGCCTGCAAGCAGGCTCGCAATGACACCCCCTTACCGTCATAGCGAGAAACGAAGTGACGAAGCTATCTCATCCATACAGCACACCGATACACTCTGCCTAACCGAATGAGATTGCCACGCCTGAAAGCAGGCTCGCAATGACACCCCCTTTTCGTCATAGCGAGAAACGAAGTGACGAAGCTATCTCATCCATACAGCACACCGACACACTCTGCCTAACCTAATGAGATTGCCACGCCTGAAAGCAGGCTCGCAATGACACCCCCTTACCGTCATAGCGAGAAACAAAGTGACGAAGCTATCTCATAAACACAGCACACTGCCACACTCGGCTTAACCAAATGAGATTGCCACGCCTGCAAGCAGGCTAGCAATGACACCCCACTTCCCGTCATAGCGAGAAACGAAGTGACGAAGCTATCTCATCCATACAGCACACTGCCACACCCAGCTTAACCTAATGAGATTGCCACGCCTGCAAGCAGGCTCGCAATGACACCCCCTTTTCGTCATAGCTAGAAACGAAGTGACGAAGCTATCTCATCTATACAGCACACTTACACACACTGCTTAACCTAATGAGATTGCCACGCCTGAAGGCAGGCTCGCAATGACGTCCTATCGCCGTAACCGCTATTCCATCCCCTTTTCCTCTTGAATAACCGTCTGCGCAGGTCTACAATACCTATTATGCTTGATTACTTTAACCGCTATAAACGTCAGATGATGATGAAAGGCTTCGGCAGAGAGAAGCAGGAGATACTGAAAAACTCCTCCGCCTTCGTGGGCGGCATAGGCGGGCTGGGCGGCGCCACGGCAGCGTATCTGGCCTCCGCCGGAATCGGTCGTCTGGTGATATCCCACTACGGCAATCTCACCGAAACCAATATGAACCGTCAGCTACTGATGGACATAAACCGCATAGGCGAGCCCCGCATAGACATAGCGAGAGAAAATCTGCTGAAGATCAACCCTGACATGAAGCTGGAGATGCACAACGTCAGGCTGGATGATAAGACGGCTTACGATCTGATAAAAGACTGCGGAGTCGCTATATCCGCCCGCCCTAACTTTCCGGAGCGTCTGGCGATGAACGCCGCATGTGTCCGTCTGGGCGTGCCTATGATAGAGGCGGCGATGGACGACATGTCCGGCTACTATTTCAATATTTTTCCCCGCGAGACCCCCTGCCTCAGATGTCTGATGTCTGAGAACAAAGAATGGCAGGAGTTGGGTTTCGGCGTTCTGGGCGCGGTCTCCGGCACAATAGGCTCACTGGCGGCTGTGGAGGCTGTGAAGATACTGACAGATTTCGGAAAACCTCTGAAAAACAAAATGATGCACATCGATTTTTCCACCATGCGAACCATCCTGATCACTCTGAAAAAAGACCCTGCCTGCCCTGTCTGCTCGATCTGACAAAAGTTCTGTTGTAAAATCATCAATATACTTTATCCTTGTATAAGAACACTCCGGAGGTCTTATGTGAGAAGAACGAAAATAGTCGCCACAATCGGTCCATCGTCATCGGACAGAGAGACTCTCTCTGCTCTCATAGATTCGGGGCTCAATGTAGCCCGCCTCAACTTTTCTCACGGAACCCACGAAAGCCACGGACAGATGATAGACTCCATCAGAGATCTGTCACAGAAAAAGAATAAGCCTGTCACAATCTTACAGGACTTATGCGGTCCGAAGATACGTCTGGGTATTCTGCCGCCGGAGGGAATAGAACTGCACACCGGAGAAACCTGTGTTCTCGCCTCCGAGGAGGACGCAGTGGACGGTGTTCTGCCTGTGCAATACCCCAACCTCGCCGAAGACCTGAAAATATCCGACAGAATCCTGCTGGCAGACGGCGCAATGGAGCTGGCGGTGGAAGCCATAGAGGGCAGAAACGTAACCTGCCGTATACTGAACGGCGGCACGGCATACACCAAAAAGGGCGTGAACATGCCCTCCACAGACCTCAGCATAGTCGCCTTCACCGACAAGGACAGAGACGACCTGATGTTCGGTCTGGAAAAAGGCGTGGACGCTGTGGCGCTCTCTTTTGTCCGGGGCGCTTCAGACCTGGTGAAGATACGCTCGATAATATCCAAATCCGCCAACAAGCCCCTGCTGATAGCAAAAATAGAAAAACCGCAAGCTGTCAACAATATAGACGAAATACTCCCCATGGTGGATGGAATCATGGTAGCCAGAGGCGATCTGGGCGTGGAGATGCCGCTCTATGATGTGCCGATCATACAGAAACTGATAATCAAAAAAGCCCGGAAAATGGGCAAAATAATAATAACCGCCACTCAGATGCTGAAAAGCATGGTAAACAACGTGCGCCCCACAAGGGCGGAATGCGCAGACGTGGCAAACGCCATGTTTGACGGCACCTGCGCCGTGATGCTGTCCGAGGAGACGGCTTCGGGAGAGTTTCCCGTGGAGGCTGTGCAGGTGATGGACAAGCTGGCTCTCGCCACAGAAGGACACATCAGCTATGAGATGGGTGTCAGGAGCGAGGAACACACCACGGACAAGAGCGTTTCGTGGGCGGTGGGACGCTCGGCGAGCTGGCTGGCGAGAGATCTGGAGGCGAAGGCGATAGTGGCGTATACCGAATCAGGTTTCACCGTATCCAGCGTTGCCCGGTTCCGCCCGCAATGCCCCATAATCGGTCTGACGCCTAACATCGGCACATTCAGAAAACTCAGCATGTTCTGGGGTGTTGTTCCCGGACACTGCACAGGGTTCGCCGACATAGACGACCTCTTCGCCAATGCCGCTGAAGCCGCCGTGGCTATGGGGCTGGCTAAACAGGGCGACAGGATAATCATAACTGCCGGAACGCCTCTGGGCACCAGAGGATCGACTAATATCATCAAAGTATACGAGATATAGGGGGAGAGATGGACGGACTGCACGAAGCGACCGGATCGTTGGCTGTGTGGCTGATGATCGCCGTGTCTGTTCTTGGACTGGCTCTGTTTAAGTTTAAATACGTCAGAAACAGAGTAAATGTGAAAAGACAGCAGATTCACACATTTCACAAATACGCCGCTCTGGCGCTGTCGCCTGTGCTGATTCTGCATATCCTCACCACCGACAACACAAACGTGATGCTCTACACCGGGGCTTTTCTGGTTTTCGCAGTGCTGTTCACCGGGCTTCTGTTCCGGGTCAGGGATATCAAGTCAAAGTTCTTTAATAAACTGGTATATGTGAAGGTCGCCGTGCTGGTGGTCTCCCTTGTCTTTCTGACTGTGGGACACGACACGGCGGAAAAGAACCGTCACAACATCATAAAAACACTTCAGGATTAAAAAAACCCCGCCTAAGCGGGGTTTTTTATGTTATTTAAGCTCCATCTGATAATTGTGACATTTATTGCAGTACAGCACCGAAGGCTCATGAATCCTGTGGCACTCCGTGCAGTCCACCTCGCCCAGATGCGAATCGTGTGGGTTGATGGGGAGATCTTTGGTCGCCTCCGCCATACCCTCGAAACCGCCGTGGCAGTTCAGACACGCCTCAACATCCGCCGGCGAGTCCGGCGTCTCTGTCTGGTGACAATCCACACAGGCTATGGCGTTCTCCTTATGTTTTCCCCTCAGTTCCTGCGCCACAGCGGAAGATACAACTATCAGAATAATCAACATAACCGAAAAGATTATTGAATATCTGAGTTTCATATAGGCTAACCCTTCTCTGCTACCGCTTTTTTGGCTGCCAGTCTGCCGAATGTCAGACAGTCGGCAACGGCGTTTCCGCCCAGTCTGTTTGTTCCGTGGATACCTCCGGTCACCTCTCCGGCGGCGTACATGCGTTTAATCACTTTGCCTTCCAGGTCGATCACCTGTCCGTCAGTGTTGATGCGCAGACCGCCCATGGTGTGGTGGATGGCGGGCTGACACGGAATAGCGTAAAACGGGGCTGTCAGAATCGGTATAGACACATCTTTTCTGTTGAAAACCGGGTCCTTGCCCTGTTTCACATATCCGTTGTACTCGTCCAGAGTCGCTTTCAGAACGCCGGCGTCCAGCTTGGCTTTGGCTGCCAGCTCTTCCAGAGTGTTCGCCTCATAAGCCAGACCCAGCTTGATATAGTCAGCTACCTTATTATCATAAGTCTCTTTACTGCCTATGAGTATGGCATATTTCTCCGGCTGTTCCAAAATGGCTGCGGAGACCACGTCTCTTCTGTCCAGATCCTGCACAAATCTTTTGGCGTTCACGTTAACCAGGATAAATCCTGTGCCACGCAGACCCTCTGTGATAAGGATATTTCCTTTGCCGCTTTCAGAGCGTGAGAGTGTGGGGTGAATCTGAATATAGTTGATGCCGGATGTGTCGGCTCCGCTCTCCATAGCGGCTATCATAGCCTCGCCCGTGGAGACGTCATCGAAGTTAGTTGTGGAATATCCCACCAGTGACGGGTCATATCTTTCCACCAGCTCTTTGCTGGAACCGAATCCGCCTGTGGCGATTATCACGGCTTTTTTCACTCTGACGAATTTGATTTTGCCGTTCTGGTCTATTTTGAGCCCTTTCAGCTCTCTTGCGCCGTCTTTATCCATATCCACTACAAAGTCGAGCACTTTTGTTTTCTTTTTCAGCGGAATCTTGAGTTCCTTCACCTGATCGTACAACAGCTTAACGAGTCCGCCGCCGTATTCGTTGGAAACGGCGTGGGCTCTCTTCTTGCTGGCGCCGCCCAGAAAAACGACTTTAGGAAAAGGTGCTCCGAGAGATTTCAGCCATTCCACTGATTCTGTCACCTCATCGGTGAGCTTTTTCACCAGAACAGGGTCGTTTTTGTAGTCGCCGCCTTTCATGGTGTCTTTAAAGTGGATTTCGTGCGTATCGTCTTTGATTCCGAATTTATCGCGCTGAATAGTGGTTTCAGCGGCATTGAGCCATGCTGTAGACAGTGAGGAGTTGCCTCCTATAAGACCTCTTTTTTCGAAGATGACAGGATTTCCGCCGTTCAGTTTAGCGTGGATAGCAGCAGTCAGACCCGCAAAACCTGTGCCGATAACCACTATATCCTGAGTGTCGTCCCATTTGATTTTTTCGCCGGGGCAAAGGATCTCAGCAGAAGCCGAAGAAGCTGAAAAAACGCCCGCGGTAACAGCGGAAGCCAGTGCTCCCTTCAAAAAATCACGTCTTTTAATGTCGCTCATCTTGATCCTCCTTATGTCACGGTCAAGTGACCATAATTAAGGATGCACCCTGAAAAGCTCCACGTCAATAAAACAGGAATATTGTATTTTCTTTAGATTCTGCTCATTTTGATCACGGGATCACATCACCGCAAGTCATTGCGGTAAAAGATTCTTTCCGGACGTCCCACTGTGCCGTAATCTATGTCGGCATAAAGATATCCGGAAGAGAGCAGATATTCCAGATAGCGTCTGGCGGTATTCCGGCTCGCCTTTATCATCGAGCCCATCTCTTCGGCGGAAAAACCCTTTCCGGCGTTTTCATCGAACACGGCGCATATCTTTCTCAGCGTTATGGGGTCTATGCCTTTCGGCACGTTAGACTCGTCCGCCGTTTCGTGTCTGGGGGAGTGTATTATCTGATCTATCGTCTGCTGTTCCACCACAGAATGTCTGGACAGCTCGGTTCTGTATGAATAGAATTTTTCCAGCGACGACTTAAACCTGTCGAATATCACAGGCTTGACTATATAGTCGAAAGCGCCGCCTCTGAGCGCCTCCTGAAGCGTGTTCACGTCCTTGGACGCTGTGATGAGGATTATATCCACAGAGATGCCTTTTTTCCGCATATTCCACAGCAGATCCATCCCGCTGCCCTCCGGAAAGAACAGATCCAGAAGCACCAGCTCCGGCTCCAGAATCTCCACCATCTCCTCGCCGTCTTTCAGCGTGTTTGCGATGCCCACCACCTCAAAACCGCTCACTTTTTCCGTGAAGCGCCTGTGGAGTTCGGATATTTTTATGTCATCCTCAACTATGACCGTTTTAATCGTTTTCATATCATTGTCCTTTCGGTATGGATATTCGGAACATCACGCCGCCCAGCCTGCTTTTGGAAAATCCCACGGAGCCCTTGAGCTCTATCAGGGCTCTCTGCACCAGATAAAGCCCGATGCCCCTGCCCTCGCCCTTCGTGCTTATTCCTTTCTGAAAGATGTTCTCGGTCACAGCCATATCTATTCCGTGACCGGAATCCTCCACACGAAAGACCAGATGGTCTCCGGAATCGCTCATGGACAGCTCCACCTGCTTCACAGCGCTGTCACGCACTGCGTCAAAGGCATTGTCCAGAATATTTCCCAGAATAGTTACCAGCTTTTTCCTGTCCATTTCCGCCGGAATATCCGCCATCCGGCTGTCTTTTGTTATGGAGAAATCTATCTTCAGCTCTCTCGCCCGGCTGTGTTTACCCATTATCACGGCGGAAATCACCTGATCGGGCACGTTGGCGGTGACAAAGTTCATCATCTCCTGATGTATCTGGGTCTCGGACAATATCAGCTCCTGCGCCTCCTGATAAGCCTCCAGCTGGATCAGCCCGGCTATGGTGTGCAGTTTGTTGGAATATTCATGGGACTGCACCCTGAGCATGTCGGAGCACTCCCGCACACGGTTCAGCTCAGATGCCAGAATGTTCAGCTCGTCCTTCCTGCGGAATGTGATGACCGCTCCGTGGAGCCTGTCCATATATTTCACAGGCATGATATTACACAGGACAGACAGCCCGTTGATGATGATCTCCGTGTCCTCCAGAGTCTCCTGAGATGCCAGAACCCTGTCCACATGGGCAGTCGGAAAAACATATCCCACATCTTTTCCCGTTACGTCCTCCGTGATGTTCAGATTCCGCAGAGCCGTCTTGTTTATCATCCGTATCTCTTTCCGGTCGTTGATGGCTATCACCCCCGCCCGGATGCTGTCTATTATCGCTGTTCTCTCCAGATACAGGTCGGCTATCTGCGCCGGTTCCAGCCCCAGAGTTATCCTTTTTTGATATTCCGCTATCAGCAGGGCGGCGAAAAAACCCGTAACCAGCATCATCATAACAAATGTCAGAGGTCTCTTCTGGTGCTCCAGAATGACCGCTCTGATATTTGTGCTCAGATATCCCACGGCAACGAATCCGACTACCACGCCATCGCTGAAAACAGGTGTTATCCCTCTGACGGACGGTCCCAGTGTTCCCACGGCGGATGATATATATGATCTGCCCTCTTTCAGAGCTCCGTCAGTGTCGCCGCCCTGAAATTTCTTTCCGATGTTGTCGGTGTTCGGGTGGGAAAGACGTGTGCCGTTTCTGTCGGCGATCACCACATACTGAGCGCCGACCTTCACACGGACAGCCTCCGCCATCTCCTGAATGTGTCCTTCTTTATCTCCGTTCACCAGAGCGTCTTTCACCACAGGAAACTCGGCTATGGTCTCTGATATGCTCAGAGCTTTCTCGCCGATGTAATCCCGTGTAAAATCCGCCACCAGACCGGAAAAAATAATCCCGCTGATGACAAGCTGAACCAGCACCACCAGCGAGACCATTATAAGCATCTGAGTTTTTATCGGTTTATCGGAGAAAAAGGATTTCATTTGTTCCCGCATAGTTTGTATTTCTCCTAATCTTAACCCTTGTCACTGATATTTCAATATAAATACAGGAGCGCCGTCTTCCCTCTTCCCCTGACAGCGCCCCGTATCATATATCCGTCAGACTATGAACAGAGCCAGAGCGTATCCGACACAGCATGCTGTGATGACCCCGATAAGACCGGGAAACATGAAGCTGTGGTTGAAATAGTATTTTCCTATTTTGGTTGTTCCTGTTACGTCAAATGTACAGGTGGCGATATCTGACGGATAGTTCGGTATAAAGAAATATCCGTAACTGGAGGGCAGTATGGCTATCAGGATAGCGGGGGACAGCCCCAGCCCCAGACCCACGGGGAGCATCATCTTACATGTTGCCGCCTGAGAGTTGATAACCACGGACACGATGAACATAGCCAGGGCGAATGTCCAGGGGTTGTCCTGTACCATGCCTGTTATGGCTACTTTGAAAACGGGCATAGCGTGCTGAAAATATGTGTCGCTCATCCATGCTATACCGAAGATGGCTATACAGGCTACCATACCTGATTTAAACACCACGCCTTCGGGTACTTTCGCGGGTTTTGTTTTTGTCAGAACCAGTATCAGACCGCCGAATGCGAGCATCATCATCTGGATGAGTGTCGCCATGTCCACAGGTTTCGGCATATCAGAGAGTTTTCTCAGTGCCGGGAACATGCCCAGTATCACGATGATAACCAGAGACAGCAGGAAGAGATATACAGCGTGTTTCGCTGATTCGGGCAGAACCTCGTTCAGGGTTGTGGCTGTGGTGTTCTCTATCCTCTCACGCCAGATGGGGTCTTCCATACGTTTCTGGAATTCCGGATCGTCCTGAAGCTCTTTGCCTCTTCTGGCGCTGTAGATTGACATGGCTATCACGCCTACGAATGTGGCGGGGATTGTCACGCCGATGATGGACATGAGGCTCACGCCGAAACCGGACATCTCAGACAGATAGTAAACGACAGCGGCTGAGATGGGGCTGGCTGTGATGCCCAGCTGTGAAGCCACTGACGCCGCCGCCATGGGGCGCTCGGGGCGTATGTTGTTTTTCAGCGCCACGTCGCCGATGATGGGCATGATGGTGTAGACAGCGTGTCCTGTTCCCAGCATCACTGTCATGATGTATGTAACCATCGGTCCGATGAATGTGACCCTCTTGGGGTTCGACCTCAGTATGCGCTCAGCTATCTGAAGCATATATTTCAGACCGCCCGCTGCCTCCAGTATAGAGGCGCAGGTAACCACTGCCAGAATGATAAGCATTACTGTGACGGGGGGCGATGTGGGAACCATTCTGAAGACAAAAACTTCTATCAGAAGTCCTATGCCTGATACCACGCCAAGACCTATACCGCCGAAACGGCTGCCGAGGTAGAGCATCAGAAGCAGAAATAAGAATTCTAAGTATAACATGGTGTACCTCCTGTTTATGCGTTTGCATAAACCTAAGATACCACCTGCCATATATTCGTAAAGTATTCGGAATAAATGCTTTTTTACTAGATAAAAAACTTTTTGATCATATTGCTCACCAGATTTTTTTCAAATCACGCATATGATCCGCCGAACCGGAATTTTTCACCAGCATCATCTCGCTGAGGATGCTGAGGGCGATCTCCTTCGGGTTGGTGTCGGCTATATTGAGCCCCATGGGGGCATATACTCTTTTCAGCGCCTCTTCGCCCACGCTTCTGTCTTTCAGGTTGCCGAATATCTTTCTGATCTTCGATGTACTGCCGATCATGCCGATATATTTCGCCTGTGAGCCTGCCACGGCGAAAAGGGCGTTCTCGTCCGTGTGGTGGCTTCTGGTGGCGATGGCGATGTAGCTGAGGTCATCGAACTCGATGCTCTTCAGCACCTGTTCCATATCCCCGCAGATAACCTCAGACGCTTCCGGAAACAGCGCTCTGTCCGCCATGTCCGCTCTGTCGTCCACTATCACCGTGGAGAACCCGAACTCACTGCCCAGATGATAAAGCTGTGTGCCTATGTGTCCCGCCCCCACAATGTAAAGCACGGGCGATTTAGAAAATACTCTGATGAAAATGCGCACGCTTCCGCCGCACGCCATGTCGGCGTCCGCTTTCAGATTATACTGCGCCTCTTTGGAAACTCCCGTCCGGATACATTCCAGAGCCTCGCTCACCGCCAGATGCTCCAGCCTGCCGCCGCCTATGGTGCCGGAGGTCTCTCCGTTCTCCGCCACGGTCATCATATATCCGGTCACCGCCGGGGACGACCCTTCGCTATTTATCACTGTTATAAGGGCGGACGGCGTATTGGTACGCACATATTCCGCCAGCTTTTCCGATATCATTCTGTCCATATTCTATCCCTCAGATGCCCCATAACAGCCTCCACAACTCCCCCGCCCACGGCGAGAGCCTTGTCCGAGATCATCAGGGCATTGCCCGTCTCTGTTTTTCTGACGTCCACATCGGCTATCTTCATGCCGACAGGCGTTTCGTATCCGTCCTGAATCATTCCGCGCACCAGCCCGTCAAAAGGCGCTTTTATCTCAGCATCGCCCACGATGGCGATCGTTTCGCCCTCGCGAACCACAGAGCCGATATCCCGCAGAACCTTTATCTTTCCGGCGTATGGGCTGTATATCACCCTTTCGGCTGATTTTCCGCCTATCTCCCCCGGCGTGCCTGTGTTGGGCGCCGCCTCTCCGGAATATATCACTCTGCCCAGCGTATGCCCCCGCCTGGTCTCCACCACGGCGTGCACGTCCGCTCCGGCGGTGAACCCGCACCCCAGAGCCACGGTGAACGGAGCCATGTCTATCCGTGTGCCCAGATTCCTCTTGGCTATCACGGCGTCCACCAGCACATCCGGCTTTATCTTCTCCAGTGAAGCGCAGTCAGGATCTATTATAACAGGTATACTGCCGCTGTTCAGAACATCTCTGTAATGCTCCGTATCCGTCAGGACAGCGGTGAGATCCTCCACCTGTGCCCTGCCGTCATACACCGCCATACACAGAGACACCGTGCGGCGAATTGCGGACGGCTTAGCGCATTCCAGAATCACAACATCAAAACCGCACTTTTTCAGACGGTAAATAACGCCCGTGGCGATGTCTCCTCCGCCCCGGACGGCTGTCAGTATCTTTTCCACAATTCTTTCACCCTTTTCAGGTCATCCATATCGTCAATGTCCGTGAACTGACCGCAGTCGGAAAACTCCACCATGTTCAGCCTGAACACTCCGGAATCTATAACGGCACGTCCGCCCATATCGCCCTCTATAGCTTTCAGAGCATCTATGGCTTTTGCCGGAAAAATAACGGGATTGCGTCTCTTTCCGTCACAGACAGGTATGGTTATATGGTCTTTCTTATGATTATATATCAGTTTATCAATAGTTTCAGCTTTTAAGAGAGGCATATCCGCCGCAAAGAACATCACGTCCGTGTCTATATCCGTGAGCCCCAGACGGATGCTGTATCCCTGTCCGGCTTCCGGATTATCCACATATATCGTATTTATGCCGTATTTTTCGGCTGTTTCTGCTATTTTGTCGTTATGATATGTCAGATTTATCCGTGAAAATGAAGATACCGGAAGTTTTTTCAGAAAAATATCTATGACGCTCCCGCCGTCCAGTTCCAGAAGGAGCTTGTCGGTGCCCAGCCTCTTTGACTGACCCGCCGCCAGCACCACGGCAGAGATCATCACAGCACTCTCACTCTCTCGGCGAAGACGTCTCCGCACACCGTCATCATGCTCTGTTTTTCTATGTCGGCATCCTCCGGAGAGTGGCTGAAATAGAGTATTTTCCTGCCGGAACTCGCCTTAAAAAGCCCTATTTTGTGATTTACCAGCGCATACAGGTGTTTTTTCTCTATCACGTCACCGTCCTGAAGCCCCGTCAGAACTTTAAATACGGAGTATCGGTGAACCAGGCTCTCGTCCAGCCTCATCCCCAGCACGCTGTAATTGATGATGCCGATGGTGTAGTCCCCGCAGGGATATATCACAGGCTCGTAATGGTTCCAGCCTTTCAGCGGTTTTTTCTTCGACCCGTCCGCCTCTATCAGCATCAGGTCGAAGCGTTCTTTCAGATCATTATATTTTGCCGGAGTATCCAGAAATATCTTGTTATGGTCTATCCCCTCGGACACCACATATATTCCGCACGATATCTCCTGTCCCTCGAAACATTTGCCGGAGAGATCCACATGGTCGGCATAGTCCGGCAGATACATCTTGGTGGAGGCGGTTATCAGAACGCTCATGCCTCTGGACTTCGCCTCCAGAGCCAGCCTCTTTATCAGGTTGGTCTTGCCGCCGGCGCCTGTTATGAAGACAGCTCCTTTTTCTATTCCGAAGGCTTTAAGAAAAATATCATCCATTTTTTTTCATCATCCCCAGAAGAACTTTTTCAGGAGTAATGGGAAGCTCCGTAACACGCACTCCTGTGGCGTTATAAACAGCGTGGGCAATAGCCGGAGCCGGAGTGTTGGTAACCACCTCTCCCAGCGATTTCGCCCCGAACGGACCTGTGGGCTCGTAACTGCTCTCGAACGCCGTGCGTATACAGCCGAAATCCTTACGGCAGGGTATTTTATATGTCATGAAAGTATCAGTCGCCATGCGCCCAGTGGACGAATATATCACATCTTCGTAAAGCGCCAGACCGATGCCCTGCGCTATGCCGCCCTCCAGCTGAACACGGGCAAGGTTTTCGTTGATTACCGTTCCGCAGTCCGCCACAGCGGCAAAATCCGTAACGGCGCATCTGCCTGTTTCCATATCCACGGTCACTTCAGCGAATCCCGCCACAAAAGGCGGCGGAGATGTCTCGCCTCCGTATGTTCCCTTCGCTATCAGCTGATCCTTCCCAGTGAAACCGCACAGTTTTTCTCCCAGCTCTCTGAGCGATATACTGCTGCCGTCTTTTGATTTTATCTCAGCTCCGCCGTATTCTATGCTCTCTGTGTCTGTGTGGAGCATACGGGCGGCGGTCTCTGTTATCTGTCTTTTCATGTCTTCTGCGGCGGCTATGACAGCGTTCCCTGTGACATATGTTCCGCTGGAGGCGTAGGCTCCGGGGTCATAGGGCACTGTGTCTATGTCATCGCTGGTGACGATGATGCTCGATATATCCACTTCCAGCACTTCCGCCGCCATCTGGAGCAGAACGGTATCACTGCCCTGTCCCATGTCGGAGGCTGAGTGTATCAGTGTGAAGAATCCGCCGTCATTCAGCTTAATATACGCCGTGGCGGTGTCGATCTTGGCTATGCCCGATCCCTGCATGGTTACCGCCATGCCGTATCCCTTCACATATCTGTCGTCTATAACCTGCCTGGGATATTTTTCGTCCCAGCCTATCATCTTTTTACCTGTCTCTATGCACCTTCTCAGGGCTGTGCTCTTCAGCACGGCGGGGCTTCCCGCCATCGATCCGTCCAGCTCATAGTGGGCGTCCCCTTCGTCCAGCAGATTCATCATCCTCAGCTCACAGGGGTCTATGCCCAGCATGTCGGAGAGCTGGTTCATCGCCGATTCCTGAGCGAACGTGCCCTGTGTGGCGCCGTATCCACGGAGCGCTCCGGCGGGCATCTTGTTAGTGTAGAGAGCGTGTCCGTAATATCTGCACGCTTCTGAGTGATAGAGCGGAAGAGTCTTGTGTCCAACCACATAAAAAACCGTGGGAGCATGCTCTCCGTATGCTCCGGTGTCTGAAAAACCGTGGATGTCTATCGCCTTTATCCTGCCTGTGCTGTCCGCACCCAGTCTCACATCCAGCTTCATGGCGTGGCGGCTGGTGGAACAGGAGAACGTTTCGTGGCGTGTGTATATTATTTTGGACGGTTTTTTGGTGATGTGCGTCACCAGAGCCGGAAAAAGCTCCGCCGTGGCGGTCTGTTTTCCGCCAAAACCGCCGCCTAGACGTGGTTTTATTATTCTGATATTCTGCTTAGGGATGCCCAGAATCCTCGAAAGATGTCTGCGGACATGGAAAGGTATCTGGGTGGAGCTGGTGACGACAAGCCTGCCGTTATAATCTATTCTGGCGGACGCCCGGTATGTCTCCATCATGGCGTGCGCCTGCGCCTGTGTCCGGCATGACAGCTCCGACACGACAGAACATTCTTTCAGCTTCTCCTCCACATTTCCCTGCTCGGTGTATGTGGTGGAGGCTATGTTTCTGGATGAGTCGCATCCTATGTCGAAGTTGGTATGGGGCTGAACGGAATGCACCTGATTAGGGTTATCCAGAGCAGTGTCCGGATCGAGCACAGACTCCAGCAGTTCATATTCCACATGTATTTTTTTCAGAGCTTTCAGGGCGGTCTTCTCGTCCACGGCGGCGACTATCGCCACCTCATCGCCCACATAGCGCACATGCCTGTCCAGAACCCTCCGGTCGTATGCGGACGGCTCGGGATATGACTGACCCGCCAGAGTAAAATTAACGTCCGGCACATCTTTATATGTCAGAGCACATTCCACGCCTTCCATAGCCAGAGCTTCAGAGACGTCTATGCTCTTTATCACGGCGCTGGGGTGCGGACTGCGAAGTATCTTTATTATCAGTGTGTTGTTATTAATCTCCAGATCGTCCGTGTATACGGGCAGACCTCTTACCAGAGCGTTTCCGTCAGATTTGTGTATCTTTTTGCCGATATATCTCATTTTTTCGACTCCAGATACTTTTTAACGGCTCTGGTCTGGCTCATATATCCGGTGCACCGGCACAGGCATCCAGCCATATAGTGCTGTATCTCATCTTCTGTGGGGTCTTTCAGCTCCTTTTCCATAGCGAGCACGGTCATCACGAATCCGGACAGACAGAATCCGCACTGCTCCGCCCCCTCGTCCGCCATAAAGGCGGCGAAGACCTCCGCCTGTTCACGCACACCCTCTATGGTGGTGATGCTCGCTCCGTCCGCTCTGGCGGTCAGATAGGCGCAGGAGAGGATGGGTTTTTCGTCCACCCACACGGTGCAGAGCCCGCATGAGCCTGTGTCGCATCCCTGCTTCACGCTGAGGTATCCGGCCTTTCTGAGGGTTTCGGAAAGGAACTCGCCGGGATCGGCGATCAGCTCCCTCTTCTGTCCGTTTACGGTGAGATTAACCAGCATGGGCAGCCCCCATGACGGCACGTTTAACGAGCGGCACGCAGACCGCTTTTCTATAGTCCGCTTTTCCTCTGATATTATCCTGAAAATCCAGAGTTCCGGCGCATATTCTTCCTGCCTCTTCGGCTGTTTTTTCGTTTATTATATTATTATTCAGAAATTCCTCAGCTTCTGCAACTCTGACGGCTTTCTGAGGTCTCGCACCCACAGCCAGAGAGTATTTTCCGTCTGTCACGGCGCAGGCGCAGTTCAGCACGGCATAGTCTCCATGTGAGTTTCTGACGCTATTAAAGACCGCTTTTTTTATGTTATTTTGTATTATTACCTTAGTTATTATATCTTTTGACAGTTTTTTCGAGTTCATATACTCAGCCAGGTTCATGGATGCGCCGGAGGCAAAAGCGATAGTCACGTCCAGCACGGACATAGCGGTGAGTATATCGGAGAAAGGATAGCGCCCGGCAACAGTTCCGCCGATGGTGGCGCAGTTTCTGAGCTGTACGCCAACTATATCTGCGCAGGCATCCTTAAAAAGGTATCCGAAATTTTCCAGAATGTTTTTGTCCGTCTCCAGAGCACGCAGGCTCACCATAGCGCCCAGCTCTGTCGATCCGTCCCTGACCGTTATTCTGTCCAGCTCCAGAGCGGACAGGTCTATCCCCGTTGAGATATTTTTTGCGCCCATGCGCAGATAACAGCATCCGCCCAGAACAGCGGCACCGTCAGTGTTCTGATATACTTTCAGTGCGTCTTCGGCTGAAACCGCCCTGTAATACTTTTCGATATTCATCATCTAATAGAAGCTCCCGATCTCTGATATAACAATATCCTGTTTAATACTCATTTTTGCAACACAAAAAAGGCAGGGCTTCTGACCCTGCCTTGCCTGTTTATAATGTTTCTGAGTTTATTCGTGCTCGTCTTTCGGCAGGATAATATTCAGAATCAGCGCTATTGTTCCGGAAACAACAATGCCTGAACCGCCGAATATCATGCGCACGCCTTCGGGAAAGCTCACCAGAGCCTCCGGCACGGAACCCAGACCGAATCCCAGACCAAGAGCCACGGCGACTATCACGGCGTTTCTGCCTGCCATGCTCTGTTTGGTTATCAGAGTCATACCGCTGACAGCTATCATAGAGAAAACGATAACCATAGCCCCGCCCAGAACACTGTTGGGTATCATGGCGAGCACAGCGCCCAGCTTAGGCACGAGACCGGACACGATGAGTATCACGGCTCCCACAGCGACAACGTATCTGCTCATGACTTTTGTCATGGCGACTATGCCCACGTTCTGGCTGAAGGATGTGTTGGGAAGACAGTTGAAAAGAGCGGCGAAAATACTTCCGGCGCCGTCAGCTATAACGCCTCCGGACAGCTCTTTGTCTGTTGCTTCTCTGTTTGCTCCGCCCATGGTGATTCCGGATATATCGCCCACTGTCTCCACAGTTGTCACGACATACATCAGAGCCATAGCGGCTATGGCATCCCAGTGAAAGGATATTCCGTATTTCAGAGGCATGGGAAAGCTGAAATAGCCTGCTGAGGCAAAATTGGCAAGGTTGAGCTTGCCCATGAAAAAGGCGGCAACGTATCCGACAATGATTCCTATCAGGATAGAGGATACGCTCAGAGCGCCTTTGGTGAATGATTTAAATATAAGTATGGTAACGAGAACGATGAACCCCAGTATGAGGTTGGAAGGAGAACCGAAGTCCGGAGCTTTTACCCCGCCGGCGAAATACTGGATTCCAACGGGCAGAAGAGAAAGACCGATGGACAGAAGAACTGTACCTGTCACCACAGGGGGAAAAAGTTTTCTCAAAGGACGCAGAAATGATCCCAGAACTATCTCCACCAGACCGCCCACAATAGAGGCGCCCAGAATACCTGCCAGACCGTACTGCTTGCCGATGGCTATACAAGTGGGGAGAAAGCCGAAGCTGGTTCCCATCACCACGGGCAGTCTCGCCCCTATGGGTCCCACAGGATAAGCCTGCACAAGGGTCACGATACCTGAAGCAAACATCGCACACTGTATCAGAAATATCTTCTCATCGGCGGGAATCTGAAGTATGCCCGCAATGATGATGATAGGCGTGATGTTTCCTACAAACATCGCCAGAACATGCTGAAGTCCCAGAGGAAACGCCTGCTTCAGAGGCGGAACTCCGTTCAGCTCAAAGGGTGATTTGCTCATAAAAACTCCTCTTTCAATTACAAAGATGTAGAAATGTAACAAACAGGGATAAAAAATGTCAACATCAATAGTCCGGCAGAAAACGCAGAAAAAAGCATCTGTGCGTTTTACCATATTCTGACAAAACTTAAATAAATCTATTAATTGACTTTTTATTAAATTATACGATCTTATACTCATAGGATATTTATTATGTTACATACAAACTTAGTCAGCATCGGCGGATGCATTATTAAGCACTGTTCCGAAATGTCTGAAAAAGATCTACAGCTTGTTTTCGACTATCTCTTCCACAAGCAGTGTCTGAACGCCCACACTGTCAGATGCGGTCGGATGGATTTTACCATCTCGCCGATGGAACCGGAAAACCCTAAAAGCATGTGGAATTTCGAAAGCCTGAACAAAGACATTGATGTCGCCATAGACAATGTTTTTGATATAGAAGAGATGTCCAGAATCGCTCACAAGGCGCTGTTCATCGCCACCGCTCTGAAGATGCGGGAAGTCACCTGCAACGTACAGCTTAAGAACGCCTATATCTGACAGCCGCTGTTTTTGGTTGAACATGCGGGCGATCTTCAATATATTTCATTTAACAACATAAAGGAGTGTGTATGCCGCCCCTATCTCAGGAGACAGTCTCTGTCACTGTCACGCCAGCCGCAGTAAAATCCGTCAAAAACGGTCATCCGTGGATATACGCGGAATCCATAATCCGTGCCAACAGAGAGGGGAACCCCGGCGACATAGCCGTCATATACAACCAAAAGAGGGAATACACAGCCATAGGGCTCTATGACCCTGCGTCACCCATCCGCATCCGTGTTCTGCACAGAGGCAGACAGACGTCCATAGACGAAGACTGGCTGAGACGCCGCATAGAAGACTCCATAGCGAAAAGAACGGATCTGGCGGATGATGAGTCCACCACCGGATACCGTCTGATACACGGCGAAAATGACGGACTGCCCGGACTGGTGGCGGACGTATACGGCGCTGTGCTGGTGATAAAGCTGGACACGGCGGCGTGGATAAGACACCTGAACATCATTAAAGCCATAATGACCGAGCTGACGGCGCCTGAAACCATAGTGCTGAGACTTTCACGCACCATAGAGGACACGCCGGAAACATATGACGGTCAGATAATATATGGAAAGGATATCACCAAACCCGTGGTTTTTTCCGAAAACGGGATACTCTTCGAGGCTGACCCGGTGAACGGGCAGAAAACGGGATTCTTTCTGGATCAGAGAGAGAACAGAGCTCTGGTGAAGACACTGTGCAGGGGAAAAGACGTTCTGAACGTTTTTTCATACAACGGGGGATTCTCGCTGTACGCAGCGTCCGGCGGGGCAAAATCCGTAATCAGTCTGGACATAGCCAGAGAGGCGCTCACTGCCTCCGAAAGAAACTTCGCCCTGAACCCGTCACTTTCGAAATGCCGTCACGAGATACTCTGCGGAGACGCATTCGAACACATGAAACTGCTGGCGGACAGGGGACGTAAATTTGACGTGGTGATAGTCGACCCGCCTTCATTCGCCAGAAAACAGCAGGACGTGCCGCAGGCTCTGAAAGCATATGAAAAACTGGCAAAGCTGGCGGTATCGCTCACAGCAAAAGGCGGAATGATGGCATGCGCATCGTGCTCAGCCAGAGTGCCTGCTGAAGATTTTTTCGACACAGTGCTGAAAGCGGTGAAAAAATCCGGCAGAAACCACAAGGAAACAGACCGCACACAGCACGCCTCAGACCACCCCATCGGCTTTCCCGAGGGAGCGTATCTGAAGTGTATCTATATCAGGCTGTAGATCAGTCAAGCATCAGCTTAAGATCTTCCAGCTTCTGCGATCCGTATTCATCATCTATCAGATTTCCGTCATGTCCGTATACTCTGGTGTATGGCACGGCGTCTATCTTCATCAGCTCCTTATAAAGATCAGGCGTGCCGATAAAGAATTTAAACGGAAATTTCTCATCCTTAACAGTGGATATGGCAAAGGAACAGTCCTTCTC
Source organism: Deferribacterales bacterium (assembly GCA_050251875.1). GTDB lineage: Bacteria > Chrysiogenota > Deferribacteres > Deferribacterales > Geovibrionaceae > Seleniivibrio. The sequence goes on from JBFWMA010000008.1 coordinate 60,621, forward strand.
CTTTGTGATTCCCACAACCTGAATGTTGTTGTTTTTCAGAAAATCGGGATTTTCCCTCAGCATCCTCAGCTCCCTCATGCAGTGCGGACACCAGGGCGCCCAGAAAACCACCATGGTCTTGCCTTTAAATGATTTGATAACCTTTTGCAGTCCGGCATTGTCTATGGTGTCCATAGAGCCGGCATATGAATAGGCGCAGAGAAGCACTAGGAAAAGTGTCAGAATAAATTTTCTCATCATTGTCTCCAAATAAAATCAACTGAAAATAAAATAATACATCATCGCTGTTATTTCAATACCGTCTATTTTCTATATATGGAATATATCACATACCCCAGAATAAGGAGCCATACCACCGCCAGCGGCAGCAGCACCTTGAAATAAAACGGAAGTGATCTGAAATCTATAAAAGGCTTATGGGCATACAGCCCGACTTTCAGTTTTTTCATCAGTTCATATACGCTGGTATAGCTCACGGGTTTCACCCATCCGGCGTACCTGCTCTCTGCCAGCACTTTATCATCCGGCGGGATGGATATCAGAATCTTCTGTATCTCCGCCACAATCTCCTGATCTATCCCCTCTCTGGCGGAGAAAGCCCACTCCGGATACAGCTTTGTGCTGTGCATCTGGGGCAGCTCATCATGCACGGCGTGCAGAACCTTGATATCTTTCAGGTTCAGTCTGCCGTTCTTCGCCATGCGTTCTAATATGCCGGAACGCACAGTTCCGGCATCCGCCTTGCCGTCCAGAACATAGTCAACCACTCTGTCCTGGGTTCCGGTGAAAACCACATTGAAATCGCTGTATTCCCGCAGACCGACATCACGGATTTCGCTGAGCCCCATCCAGTATGCTCCGAACCCCTCCGGGTCGATGGCGGCGAGAGTTTTTCCCTTCATATCTTTCAGATCGGTGATGGAGCTGTTCTCTGTCTTGGTGAAGACCACGGCGGAAAAATAAGGCAGCGCCTTTCCCTCATACTGATTGATAAGTGTCAGGAAAATATTGGTATTATACTTCTCTTTAAGCTGAACAGCCTCCGCCGGCTGTGTGATGACAAAGTCTATCTCTTTGTTCTCCACCAGCTTGCGCATCTGTTCGAACCCGAACACGGGCATGAGGTTAAAGGAGTATCTGTTCTGTCTGCTGTCCAGATATTTCAGCGTGGGCGTCCACCGCTGATATGAGAGCTGAACGCCGTTATAGGCTCTGACTCCCACCGTAAAAACTTTTTCTCTGTCAGCATAAGCAGAAGTAGCTAAAACGCACATCATTAAAATAATAAAAGCCAACCTACTCATAAATTAATGTCTCCATCCTTAGCCACAGGCAAAATTAATGTGAATACCGCTCCATCTCCGGTGTTTTCGGCGGTTATTCTTCCGTTCATATGTTTTTCTATTATGCTTTTTGTCATATACAGCCCGATACCTGTTCCGTGCTCCTCCGATTTGGTGGTGAAATACGGGTCAAATATCCTGCCGATTATATTATTGTCTATACCCCCGCCGTTGTCCGTCACCTTCAGGCTGATGTTGGTTCCGTCACTCTCCATGAAGATATCCAGCATACCCTCTTCTATCTCCTGTCTGGATATTCTGGCGAGTATGGCGTCTTTCGAGTTCTGCACGAGATTCAGCACGGCCTGTTTCAGCTCGCCGGGAAAACCGTTCACCAGTGAATTCGTACACTCGCAGTCCGGCTTTTCGGCTGTGATCTCCGCATATTCATAAAAAGAATCATTGCACCTGCATCTGAACCGCAGGGCGATTCCGTTATATTTCATCTGAGCGCTGATAAGCCGGATGACCTCCGTGACGTTCACCACCATCGGAAAGGTCTTTATAGTCTTATCCGTGCGGAAAAAATTCCTGAAATCGTCAATGGTGCTGGACATGTGCATCAGCATGGACATTATCTTGTTCTCGAACTCTTCCGCCTCCGTGCCGGAGAGCCTGTTTTCACGGTAGTTGATAACAAAGCTCTGCACGCTCAGACCGATGATGTTCAGCGGCTGGCGCCACTGGTGGGCTATGGCGTTCACCATCTGCCCCATGTCCACAAACTTCTGCTGGTCGAAAAGAAGCTGTTCGTTCTTCAGCCTCTTTCCTGTCTCCTGCTTAACCATCTGCTCAAGCTGGTTGTTGATCTCTTCCAGCTCGATCTCCCTCTTCTTTATCAGCTTAATCATATCATTATAAAGACTGACAAGCTCGCCTATCTCATCGTCACGCTCGATGGTGATCAGAGTTTTATAATCCACTGACTCGATGTTTTTAACAGCCTGCCCCAGCTCTTTCAGAGGTCTGGAAACCATGCGGTGCAGGATGAAAAAGCTGATAGGCACAACAGCCAGAAAGATGAAAGCCAGCATGGCGAGGAACCCCATGGCTATGTTTCTGCTGATGTCGGAGGAGAAAAAATCCGTGGTGTAAAAGACAAAATCCACCGTCAGCCCGTCTTTGATAACCCAGCGCTGATACATTATATTTTTGCCGTCTTTTCTGATTATAGATTTCGGGTCGGTATAGCTCATGGGAAACAGCAGGCTGACTTTTTCCGGAGCCTGCACGGCGCTTCTGAATACGGACTGACCGTTGATGAAATACAGAAAGGTCATACCGCCCACATCAGATACCTGCCTTAGAAAACCGCTGTTCAGCACTGTGGCGGTCATCAGGCGGAAAACGCCCCTGTCCGACTGCCGTTCCTGAAAATATTCCACGGCGAGCTGTCCGCTGAGCTCTGAAAAGATGAATCCGTCATCGGAAAAATGTGTGTGGGTGAGAAATTCGTTGATAAAAGCGGTGTTACCGGAATTCGGCACGTTGTCTCCGTCCAGCATCAGGACGGTGTGTCCGGAGAGCGCCTCATATCCGGAATAGTAAGTGTCGTTATCGTTGAAAGCGAAAACAACAGGACGACCGCCGCTGTCGAATATGGCGGTGATGCCCAGCCCGCCCAGATCGGCGGATTCTTCCAGATATTTCGCCGCCTGCCGTCTGCCGGTGTCTGTGTCCAGCGGCAGAGATGTCAGAATATGCGAAGACGACAGCAGATCACTGCTGTTTTTTATATCGTTCTGCTTTTTGATTATCAGTCTGTTCAGCACTGTGAAGGCATTATGGAAATAAGAAGACGCCCTGACCCTGCTGCTGTTGAGCTGCATGTTATAGATGGTAAAGGCAAATACCGTACACATCAGAAGCACGGTAAAGAGCACAAATAAAAATATTTTCAGTTTTATGCTTCTAAAAACATACTTCAGCAACCGCAAGACGAACTCCGCAATGTCAACCTTTATTAAAATTTTAATCTATTACGAAGTAAATATAAACACAAATTATGATGCAGTTCCATCTTCATGAAAAAGTGTCTATATTCCGCCCTTGCTTTTAAGCCATTTATAAAGAAAAGGCCAGCCGCCTAAAACCAGAACGCAGACGGATGTGGTTAATATCCCATAAAACGCTATGGGGTTTTCCCACGGCTGGGTCACCGCCCACATGCACAGAGCGCCCGCCATGAACTGATAGAAAACCATAAAAGAAGAGGCTGAGCCGATATCTGTCCTGACCTGTTCCAGAACCAGACTGGAACTGACCGGACGGCTGAACCCCACGAAGAAAGAGAAGATGAACATCGAGTTCGCGAAATATATATATCCTTTTCCGCCGAGCAGATAAACGGACAGACCGCCCACCAGCATGCCGGAAAAGCTGACGGTGAGCATCTTCGCCTGTGACAGAACGGAAGATATGCGGGCGCTGGTGAAAGACCCCGCCATGGCGAAAACGGCGTTCACTCCGAAAAGCACGCTGAAAAAATGCTCTGACAGTCCGAAAATCTTCATATAGACAATAGGTGAAAAAGCGATGAAACCATAAAACGGAGCCACGGACAAACCCATCAGGGTGGTAGCGGCGGCATATTCCTTCATGAAAAGCAGTTTTCTGTATCTGGCAAAGGCGGAAAGCACACTTCCGGGGTGCAGTTCTTTCGCCGTCTCCTCATATCCCAGAGCGATCACGGTGGTTATCAGAACCATAGCGCCCTGGGTGAAGAATATCAGTCTCCAGCTCCCCAGTCCCAGCAGAAATGAACCGATGGACGGAGCCACCATAGGCGCCACGGCGAGTATCACGCCGATGTACGCCAGCGCCTTCTGTCTGTCCGATCCGGTGTATCTGTCACGGCATATCGCCATAACCATGGATGACGGAGCGGCGGCGCCCATACCCTGAATAATCCTGAAAACGATCAGCATGACAGGTCCGGTGGAAAGCCCGCACATCACGCTGGAAACCACAAAAGTAGCCAGACCGAAAAGCAGCACAGGTCTGCGCCCGAATTTGTCCGAGAGTGGACCAAATATCAGCAGAGACAGGCTGAAAGAGGCGAACCACAGAACCAGCGACAGATTGACAATAGATATATCCACATTCCATCCGGCGGCAATCTTCGGAATGGCTGCCAGATACATGTCGGTGGACAGAGGCGGTGTCGCCCCCACCATGGACAGAAAGATAAGGTAAAGGGATGGATTCTTTATTTTGAAAAATGTCATTGGTTTTGATTCTCCGTAAAATAATCGCAACGATTAATTAAACTATCACCCTGCGGAAATAATACAATATAAAATATTTTCTGGAAGCCCGTCATTCTATAATGTATCATTAAGACAAGAGGTCATGATGCATAACGATTTTATCAAACACAGCTATCTTCTCCCCGAAAAAAACACATGGATCAGTCTGGACGGTAAAATGCCCACCGACAGCATCCCCTATAAGCTGTGCTGGCTGCACATGGAATGCGACAACGAAAAAACGAAAGAGTGGATGTATGAGCAGGACGACATAGACGAAGTCATCATAGAAGCCCTGCTGGCGGAGGACACCCGCCCCAGAACCACGATATATCCCGATGGATATCTGATAAACCTAAGAGGCGTGAATCTGGACAGCGAGGAAGACCCCCACGACATGATATCCATACGCATGTTTGTGCAGAACAAAAGAATCATTTCCACTTCCAGAAAACAGCTCCACGCCGTGGACGATCTGGCGGCACTTCTGAAAACGGAGGACGCCCCCGAAACCCCCGGAAACATAGTGGCGGCTGTGCTGGATATTCTGGCGGACAGAGCGGAGACCTTCATCATTGAGCTGAAAGAGAGCACATATGACCTGGAATACAAAATTATAGACGAGGCGGACATAAACCAGAGACGTCAGATCACCGAGATCAGGCGGGCGGTGATAAAATTCTCCCGTTTCTTCTCTCCCCAGCGTGACGCCGCTCTGAAGCTCACCACCATCAAGGGCAGTTTCTTCTCTGTGTCCGATGAACAGAGTATTCAGGAGAGCATAAACAAACTGAACAAATTCATAGAGGATCTGGACTCGCTGGATAACCGCTGTTATGTGCTTCAGGACGAGGTAGCCGCCATCACCAACGAGCGCATAAACAAAAAGATGTATTTCATCTCCGTAATGGCTACTGTCTTTCTGCCGCTGTCTTTTCTGACTGGTCTTCTCGGGGTGAATCTGGGCGGAATTCCGGGCGCGCGTGATGATATGGGTTTTCTGAAATTCATCCTGGTGCTTCTGGCTGTTCTGGCTCTCCAGATTATACTTCTCGTGAAGTCAAAAAAGCTATGATTTTTAATTTTCCTTACAAATACTTGACAATTTGAATTCTTTGTTCAATTCATAGCTCGCTTGTTTAAGCACCTTAGAGATGATTTTTTCTATCTTTTTTTCAGTATCAACATCTGTGTCGATGATAAATTTTTTCTGCTGACCCGAATAAGTCAGAGAAAAAACGTGTTCGTTACCAGATAGTTTACTGACAAATAAGTGGACACAGCCGAGACAGATCACATCTGACTCAATGCCCATGCCCTCAACAAAAAAATTGTATCTCATTTTTATCTCCAGGACATAATTTAATTATAAGAAAACTTACAATTTTTACAAGTCATTTCGGTGCATATTTAAACATTTAGGATAATTTATGATTCATTTATGCCAAAAATATGGTAAAAACAGATATAAACAATTTATTGGAGCTGAAAATGGATTTAACAATTAAAAAGAAACTTTTCATCCCCATATTCCTGGTTTTCGTTATTGTGCTCGGTTCCTTTGCCATGAACTGGGTTATCATCTCCGGTCAGGAGTCTGACGGACTGGTGATTAACTTAGGCGGACGGCAGAGAATGTTCTCCCAGAAAATGACTAAGGAACTTCTGATCTATGCCGTGAGCGAGGGCGAATCGAGGGAGAAGGCAAAATCCACTCTCGAGAACACCATGAAAAATTTTGAAATAACTCTCAACGCTCTCAAAGAATCCGGAAAAGCTCCTCTCACCGCCGATCTGAACGGTGAGTACGCATATATCAAAAAGGCGGATGAGCCCGCCTATTCCCAGCTGGGGACTGTTCAGGGCATATGGAAAGAGTTCAAGGATCATGTGGCGAAATATCTCGAAACCAACGAGAAGGAAGAGCTGCAATGGGTTCTGGACAACAACCTGAAACTGCTGGGCGAGATGAACAAAGCCGTGGGAATGATTCAGCAGGCATCCGACAGCAAAGTGAAAATGATGTTCAGATTCCAGATCATATCAGTGGTCGTCACAGTTATCGCTATCATTTTCCTCTCTATAGCTTCTAAGATACTCATAGGATTCTTAAATACATTCCGTGACAGGATGCTGGACATAGCCGAGGGCAACGGCGACCTGACAAAAAGGCTGAACGTGAAGAGCAAAGACGAGATCGGCATGGCGGCGAAATATGTGGACGAGTTCATAGCCACTGTGCACAGCGTGGTTGTCTCCGCTAAAAAGAACTCTGAGGAGACCCACGATTCCAGCTACCGCCTGACAGACACCGCCAACAATCTGTCTGAAAACATTCACCAGCAGCTCGAGCTGGTTTCTAAAACCGGAGAACTAACCAACGAAGTGGGACAGGCTCTGGATGTTACCGAAGAGATGGCTATCACCACCACAGAGGTAATAGAGAAGAGCAACAAACAGCTTTCGGATTTCACCGAACAGCTCAGCAGTTTTTCAAAATTCATTATCGCAGACAGCAAGAAGCAGTCTGACCTGTCCGATAAAATAAAATCGCTCAACGAGCAGATGGATCAGATATCCAGCGTTCTGGAGATGATCGCCGATATCGCCGACCAAACCAATCTTCTGGCGCTGAACGCCTCCATAGAGGCGGCGAGAGCCGGAGAACACGGAAGAGGATTCGCAGTGGTGGCGGACGAAGTGCGCAAGCTGGCGGAGAGAACTCAGGCGTCTCTTGGCACCATCAACAGCACCACGTCAGAGCTGGTTATGAGCGTGGAAAGCATCAGCAAAGAGACAGACAAACTGTCCAAAGAGATGCTGACTATAGCCGACAAATCCAATGATCTGATGTCGCACGCAGACGACACAAAAGAGGAGCTGAGCATTTCTCTGGACACATCAGCCCAGCTAGTGGCGAAAACCACACTAATAGCCACCAGAACCAAAGAACTGATAACTATTATGGAAACCCTGCTCAGGCTCTCCGAGGCGAACACCCGCTCCGGAGACAACGTGAACGAGATCGCCAACACTCTTAATTTTAAAGCATCAGAGCTGGCGGCAATGCTCAGACAGTTTCAGGTATAAAAAAACAGGCGGTCATCACGACCGCCTTTCTATTATTTTTACAGAAAAAGTTAATCCTAAACTTTTTCTGATGACGCTACAATCGGCAAAGCCTCATTGCGCTCACGTTACGCTGCGCTCCACGGATTTCATCCATGAAATCTGCGGTCATCACGACCGCCTTTTTAATTTATCTATCTTTCTGATATAGCTTTCGGTGTCGAACTTAGCCCGGCATCCGTTAGCGTTCATATATCTTATCTTGCCGAATACCGGTCTTTCGAACCAGGCTCTGTCATGAACCCCGCAGACGCTCCACGCCACGCCGACATATCCGTTAGGGTCTCTGCCGTCCAGCGCCAGAGTGTCGTTCAGACTGAGAGCGTATTCGAAAGCGGTTTCAGGATCCGGCGTCCACTCCAGAATCTTCTTCGCCCAGTACATCCGCATATATCCGTGCATCTTTCCTGTGACGATCATCTCATTCTGGGCGGCGTTCCACAGAGGATCGTGCGTAAGCCCTTTCTGAAAAACGTCATAGTCATAGACATATTCACGGGCATCATGCCTGTGCTCATCCAGTGTTTTCAGAGCCCAGCCGTCCGCTCCGTTTATGCTGTCATAGTCCGGATTATACAGACAGTAATTATCCGAAAGCTCACGGCGCACTATCATCTCTTCCAGATACGCCTCCTTGTCGCTGTCGGGCGCATCAGAGCGCTTCACCTCCAGAGCCGCTCTCTGTGGAGCCAGCTGTCCGAAGTGAAAATATGGGGATAAATTAGACTGAGCGTCCAGATTAGGATTGTTGCGGTCTTTGTCATATCCTGAAAGCCTGAAGTTTATGAAATCATCCAGAGCTTTTTCAGCCGCCAGACATCCGGAATCATAGCCGAACCTGTGTCCTTTCAGATATGCCTCCGCCCTCGCCGCTCCGTCATCTCCGCCGTATGAAAATTTATTCTGCCGGGGACTGAGCTTTGGAAATTCCACTAAAAATTCAGAAAGGAGCCTGTTTATCTTCGGGCGGATAGTTCTGGCGGCATATTCTTTCTTATCAGACACATAGAAAGCCGGAACGATATTATGGGCGTCCACCTCATAAAAAGCGGCGCTGATTCGCTCCGCCACTTTCTCTTTCCATTTTACGCTGATTTTCAAGGGTGAAAAATCTGCTACAAGACACCCTGCCCCTGTATCGGACATGAAACGGGGGATCTCCTCCTCCGGAGCGCCGAAAAGTATGAAAAACGGGATATTCAGCTCATCCAGCCCGGCTCTGATCTGGCGGAAATTCTCCGCCATGAAGGAATAATGCTCCGCCGAAGCGCCTATGAATTCCGGCACCAGGTTGAAAACCACCGCCACAGAGGTGTTAAGAGCCTCCGCCGTCCTGACGGCGCAGATGAGCGCCCAGTTGTCAGAAACCCTCTGCTCCCGGGACATCCAGTATACCACCGGACCCTTTTCACACTTTATATTGTTCAGTTTTCTTATGCGGCGTTTGTCCATGTGTCATATTACCATCTGGCTGAGACAGACTCAATAATATATTAACCTCTCAGTATAAAAATATTTACCATAGGTGAATAGTAGTCAGAAAGCAAATTAGATTAGCTTTTACGGAAATGTACTATATAATTATAATTATAAGATAGCCATTTTGACAACAGTGTTTACACGGTTGAATTCAGTATGTTCTTTACAGACATGGAGAAGAAACGTGCAAACTAGATATACTTTTTACATTTTCGCTCTTTTTTTGATTTTGCTTTTCTTCTCTTTTAAATTCATCATCAATGTTGAGTTTGAACAGCAGAAGTATGTCGTCACTCATAATGAGGCAAATATGCTTCATGAGACGATGACAATCTTTCACAACGAAATCCATCAGATAGATCAGGATCTGTTCTATCTGAAATATCTGGTGGAAGACGCCGTCAACAGCGGCAAAAGCCCCATCACTCTCAAGGGCGCCTTTCTTAATTTCGGCAAGGCGAAAAACAAATACGATCAGGTACGCTATCTGAACAAGCTGGGGATGGAAGTAATCCGCATCAACAACATCAAGGGCTACGCCCAGGCTGTGGACGAGTGCGACCTTCAGAATAAATTCAAGCGATACTACTTCAGCGATACGTTCAGCCAGAAAAACAACAGCGTGTTCGTGTCTCCGCTGGATCTGAATATAGAGAACAACGAAATCGAGATACCTCATAAGCCCATGATAAGAATAGGCACCCCCGTGTTCAACAACAAGGGGGAGAAAATAGGCGTTGTCCTTTTAAACTATTATGGAAGCAGGATAAGCGAACTGCTTAAAGAACATTACGGCAAGTTCTATATGAACGAACACGGGCTGAATGTTCTTAACAGAGACGGCTACTGGCTGATATCAGACAACTATCAGAAAGATTTCGGCTTTATGCTGCCCCACGGACGCTCTTTCAGTAAAGAGAACCCGCAGGCATGGGAAGCGGTTAACTCATCGGAAGCCGGACAATATGAAAAGGACGGAACGGTATATCTGTTCCACACATTCTATTTTTTAACAGCGAAACAGATGAGCAGTTCAGGGTCGCCCGCCCCATATCAGCCGAGCGCCGCGGATCTGAACAACTCTGAGCAATACTGGAAACTGGTTAACGTCATAGACTCCTCTACTTTTGACGAAATAAGATCGAATATAATCATGAGCAAATTCCGTCAGATAGCCGTTCTTACCATGCTGGCGTTTATGCTGTCGGTCATCATCGCTTATCTGATAAAACAGAATAAAGAATATCTGCAAAAGCTCCGTGACAAAACAGCCGAGGCGGAACAGGCGAGCCAGTTCAAGAGCAACTTTCTGGCGAACATGTCTCACGAGATACGCACCCCCATGAACGGCATAATAGGGCTCTGTTATCTGATGCAGAAAAACAATAAAGATCCCAAGCTGAAAGATTATCTAATAAAAATGGACAGATCCGCCAACCTGCTTCTGGGAATCATCAACGACATTCTGGATTTTTCCAAGATAGAGGCGGGGATGCTGAAAGTCGAAAATATCAAATTCGACCTGGAAGAGGTTCTGGAAAACGTGGCTGGGCTCATCTCTCTGAAAACAGAGGAAAAAAATCTGGAGCTGGTTTTCAACACATCTCCTGATGTCCCCAGATATCTGGTGGGCGACCCTCTGCGTCTGGGGCAGATTCTGATAAACATATGCAACAACGCCGTAAAGTTCACCAGCGTTGGCGAGATAGTCCTTTCCGTGGATGTTCTGGAGAAGACCGACACGAATATACATATAAAAATCTCCGTGAAGGATACTGGGATAGGCATGAGTCAGGAGCAGATGAAAAAGATTTTTGTCGCTTTTGACCAGGCGGACAGCTCCGTCACCAGAAAATTCGGCGGAACTGGTCTGGGGCTTACTATATGCAAAAACCTCAGCGAACTGATGGGCGGAACAATCGGTGTGGAGAGCGAGCCAGGAAAAGGAAGCACATTCTGGTTCACTGTGGTGCTCCAGCTTCCGCAGAAAGAGGAGAAAACGTCTCTGCTGGTCAGCGGCAGCTTCTCCGGCAAGAACGCACTGGTGGTAGATGACAACCCTGTCGCCAGAGATGTTTTCCACAGCTATCTGGAAGTGATCGGTTTCGAGGCGGCTCAGGCATCCAACGGGCTGGAGGCGCTGGAAATCATAGTCGGCTCGGATGAGGACAAAATGCCCGAGCTGGTGCTCGTTGACTGGAACATGCCGGTGATGGACGGTCTGAATTTTATAAAAACGATTCAGAACAATCCCGTAATCGTAAAAAAACCGAAAATAATACTCACCACAGCCTACGGCAGGGAAGATCTCGCCAATGAGCTGAGCAATACTCCCATTGACGGATTCCTGATAAAACCTATTACCCTGTCGTCACTCTTCGACACTATTCTGGACATCTACAGTATGAACACAGATATTGCGTCTGAACCAAAAAAACAGTCGGGATATGAGGACTATACGGCTCTGTGGGGAGCGAAACTGCTTCTGGCGGAGGATTCCGAGATCAACCAGCAGATAGCCGTGGAGCTTCTGAGCGACCAGAAGATAGATGTGGACGTGGTGAACAACGGTATGGACGCCCTGCTAAAAGTGCAGACACGTCACTATGACGGGGTACTGATGGACGTGCAGATGCCCGGTATGGACGGATATGAGTCCACAAAAAAGATACGCCAGCTCGGCGGAATATACTCTGAAATCCCGATAATAGCCATGACGGCGAACACCATGTCCGGAGACAGGGAGCTCGCTCTGGATGCAGGCATGAACGACCACATATCCAAACCGATCAACGTGGACGAGATGTACAGAACCCTCGCCAGATATATAGTTCCGGCGAATCCTGTCACCCGTGGCGAACCGGAAAAACAGAAAGAAAAGCCAGCTCCGGAAAATATTCCGGACAAGCTGGACGGGCTCGATCTGGTCGGAGGCATAGCCAGGCTGAAAGGAGTCGCCGCGAACATAGGAGCGGCAGAGCTGAGCGCCGCCGCCAAAATTATAGAAGAGAGCTGTCTCACCAGAGATAAAGCAAACGATGACGATATACGGTCTATGGAAAACGAGCTGAAAACTGTTCTTCTGTCCATATCATCACTGCCCATAGACGACAGCCCGGAGGGCTCGGCTGAAAACACACCGGGAACAGACAGCGGAATGTTCGATGAGCTGGTGCAGATGGTGGCGCAGAATGACGCGGACGCTCTGGAGCTGGCGGAAGAGCTGGCGAAGCGAGCCTCAGAAAAGGATAAGCAGATATTGCGGAAAGCTCAGCAGTATCTGGACGTGTTCGATTTCAAGAACGCGTTGGAAACTCTGACAGACAATAAGTTGGGGGACAAATGAGCGGAAAAGGAAAAATCCTTGTAGTAGATGACGCGCCGGAGAATGTGCATATTCTGCTTAATATTCTTAAACATGATTTTAAGGTATTCGTTGCCACAAGCGGCATAGACGCTCTTAAAATGGCGGAAGAAACCGATCCGGATATAATTCTGCTCGATATTATGATGCCTGAGATGGACGGATACGAAGTCGTATCCCGACTGAAAAGCAACCCGTCCACAGACATGATCCCCGTCATGTTCATAACATCCCTCAGCGAAATAGAAGAGGAGCTGAAAGGGCTCTCCATGGGTGTTGTGGACTATATCACAAAACCTTTTCATCCGGAGCTGGTTAAGCTGAGGGTGGAGAGGCATATGGAGCTGAACGCCTACAGAAAACATCTCAGCGACATTATCCACGACAAAACACAGGAACTGGAACAGGTAAACAGGAGCAAAAACCTCCTGCAATCCGTTATGATAGAGAGTCTGGGAACTCTGGCGGAATACAGAGACCCGGAAACAGGCGGACATATCAAAAGAACCCAGAGCTATATAAAGGCTCTGGCGAGACACCTGAAAAAAAAGGGCAAGTTCACCGATATGCTCACCGAGGAATACATCGGTCTGCTCTATCTGTCCGCCCCTCTGCACGATGTGGGCAAGGTGGGGGTGCACGACAGCATCCTGCAAAAGCCGGACAGGCTCACGGATGAAGAGTTCGAGGAGATGAAACGGCACACCATATATGGATACAACGCTCTGCGCAAGGCGGAGATAAGACTCGGAAAAAACTCGTTCATCAATGTGGCGATGAAGATAGCCTATACCCACCACGAAAGATGGGACGGCTCAGGATATCCGCAGGGGCTGAAAGGAGACTCCATACCCCTGTCCGGAAGACTAATGGCTATAGCCGATGTTTATGACGCCCTGATAAGCAAAAGAGTGTATAAAGATCCGTTCTCCCACGAGAAGGCGTGCGATATCATAATTAACGGCGACGGGCGCACCATGCCCTCCCATTTCGACCCAGACATATTGGAAGCGTTCTCAGAGATAGAGCCTCTGTTCAGAAATATCGCCGTCACCTTCGCTGACTATGAGGAGGAGAGACATATTCTGGAGGGAGGAGACATTCAGCCCGGCGAAAGCATGAAGCAGATCAACAGTATTCTGCTCGTGGAGGATCACGAGATAAACATGGCTGTGATGAAGGCACAGCTGGGCGAGCTGGGATACAGGATAGATTCCGCCGTTAACGGGCTGGAGGCTCTGCGTCTTTTGAAGGTCAGGGATGTCGATCTGATTCTGACCGACCTGAACATGCCCGTGATGGACGGATATACTCTGGTGAAAACTCTCCGGGATGAAGGCAGCGAAATACCTGTTCTGGCTATCACCAGCAACGATTACGACATGAACAATACGAAGGCGAAGGAGCTGGGATTCAACGGATATCTGCTAAAGCCCATCGAAGAGGATGTCTTTCAGTCAAAGATATATCAGATAAGCAATTTCGGCGATACCCATCACGATGATGAACCCGTGCTGACCTTCACTGATGACAGGATCATAGATTTCTCCTTCATAGAAGATCTGGCGCCGGAGAGGGACAAGGCGGTCATTTTTATGAACGAATATCTGGAATCTAACAAAACGGACTATGAACAGCTGGTTCTGGCATCGCAGACACAGAATCCGGAATGTGTCAGAAAAGCGGCGCACAGGCTTAAGAGCTCTGCGAATATGTTCGGAGCGGACAGGCTGTCTTTCATATGCAACCAGATAGAGACTGCCGCCATGAAAGGAGAGCTGGATAATCTGGCGGAAGACCTGGACACGGTAAATATGAAAATAGTCGAAATAGCGGTTGAGGTGGGAAAATATTATGAATAACAGAAAAAACTTAAGAGTTCTGGTGGTTGACGACCATATGATGATTCTGAAAGCGATATCTGGGCTTCTGACATCCGCCGGAATAGAAAACGTGACACAGGCGACCAGCGCCGAAAACGCTATTTTCATGTTTCAGAACAAGGTGTTCGACCTGATAATCAGCGACATAGACATGGAGGATATCAACGGGCTGGAACTCCTGAAACTTGTCCGTACAAACAGAACCGCCGCCGACCCGAACACTGCCTTCATCATCCTGACATCCCACGCCAACACCACAGCCATAGGGATAGCTATCGCTCTGGATGTGAACGGTTTTCTCGTAAAACCCACCAACCTTAACCAGATTTTTGACAAAATAGACGCCGCCATGAACAGCAGGTTCAAAGCGAAATCGCCCATCGCCTATGATCTGATATCAACTGATCTTGTCGCCCAGGAAAGACTGATGCAGGAAAAGATAAAAGCCAGCACAGAAAAGCCTAAGCTGAGCAATTTTGTTCTGGATATCAGTATAAATGACGTGAATCCAGGCATGATCCTCTACCATGACGTGATGCACAAAAACGGCAAAATAATCATCCCGAAGGGACACTGCTTCACATATGCCTCAAGGGACAGGCTGGTAGAGCTGTCAGATCAGCTCGGATCCGCCACAGTGCTGATAAAAATCAAATAATCAGATCACCAGATGCGCCGCCACTGTCCACATGGTGAGCGCCACGAACACATCCAGCATACGCCAGACTATGGGTCTGGCGAACACTTTCGACATCATGGCCGAAAAGCCCACCAGCAGAAAAAACCACATAACAGAGGCAGTTGAGGCGCCCAGACCGAAGAGATACTTATCCTGATACTGAGCGCTGATGCTGCCCAATAGAACCACGGTGTCCAGGTACATGTGGGGATTAAGCAGAGTCACGGCAAGTGTTGCCAGAATGAGCCTGCGCACGTTCGTATCTGCGGCATCGCCGGTTCTAAGTGACTGTTCTTTGAAAGCTGACATGAGCGATCTGAAACCGTATATAAACAAAAACACCGCTCCGCCGTATGCCGCTGTTTTCAGCAGATACTGATTGGATGCCACCAGCGACCCCACACCAGCCACGCCCAGCATTATGAAAAACACATCAAACGCGGCGCAGATCAGCGCTATCTTGAAATGATGATTCTTCTTAACCCCGTTAGTCAGAACAAAGGCGTTCTGCGCTCCGATGGCTATGATAAGTCCCGCTCCGGTGGAAAATCCGCTTAAATACGCTGTCATATCGCTCTCCTTGTGATGGAAAGATATACCGCCGGAATTTAAAAGTAAAATTAATTGTTTTTATAATACATTAGTTATGCTAATATTCCATATGGACTATAAACTACTGGAAGCCTTCGCCGCCGTGGTGGAATACGGCGGGTTCGAGAAGGCGGCGGACAAACTATGCGTGACACAGTCCGCCGTGTCGCAAAAGATAAAACAGCTCGAAGAACAGTCGAAATCCGTTCTTCTGGTGCGTTCCACACCGCCTGTCCCCACCGAGACAGGCAAGATTCTGATAGCGCACTATAACAAAGTGAAACTGCTGGAGAGCGACATGGAGCATGCCCTGCACTCCGGCGAGGACGAGTTCGTCAGCCTGTGCGTGGGGCTGAACGCCGACACGCTCGCCACATGGTTTTTCGATGCCGTGGCTGAAACCTCCATGAAAAACAACATCCTGCTGAGCCTCCGGGTGGACGATCAGGAGGAGACCCACAGACTGCTGAAAGACGGCGAAGCCGCCGGATGTATCAGCACCAGAAGCAAGCCCATGCAGGGGTGCAGTGTCACATATCTTGGCGTGACAACCTACCGGATGTATGTCGCCCCGCATAAACAGGCTGAGTTTTTTCCGGATGGGTTCACGGCGGAAGCTCTGAAAAAAGTCCCACTGATAGTCTATAACAACAAAGACACACTGCATCTTCAGCTGTTCAAAGAGGCTTTCGGGCATAAAACACCTGACTATCACGCCCACTATATACCGTCCGTGGAAAAATATCTGGACGCCGTCATCAGAGGCATGGGAATCGGGATGATGCCCCACCATCAGTGCGACCAGCTCCTGAAAGAAAAAAAGCTCGCTGACGCCGCCTCTCCGCACCGTGTGGAGACGCCTCTCTATTGGCACAGATGGAACATACGCTCAAAACCTTTGGACATAATCTCTAAATCACTTCTAGACTTCTGCCGCAGATAAAGCTATTATCCGCTAATGATTAAATGATTATGAGGGAGACAATGAACATTCACGATATTATGAAAAAAACCGCCGCTCAGGAAGCGTTCACACACGAAGAAGTGGTGAAAATGCTCTCTATCGACCCTAAGTCCAGAGACGCCGCCCTGCTGATAGGCGAGGCTTCCAGAATATCCAGAGAGCTCACCGACAACACTGCCGAGGTACACGGACAGTTTGCCCTGAACCTCTCACCCTGCCCCGTTAACTGTGAATTCTGCGCCTTCTCATCCAGCTACGGCATTTTTAAAGAGAAAAAAGAGCTGACCGTGGAAGAGTGCGCGGCATATGCCAAAGGATTTGACGATACACCCGAGAACGCTTCAGTGTTTCTCATGACAACCGCAAATTACGACTTCGGAAAGCTGATAGAGATCGCTCAGGAAGTTAAAAAGATATTAAGACCCGATACACAGATGATAGCCAACGTGGGCGATATGTCCCCTGAAAAGGCTAAAAAAATGAAAGACGCCGGATTCCACGGCGCATACCACGCCATCCGCATGGGCGAAGGCGACAAAACCAAAGCCCCTGTGAAACAGCGCCTGTCTACCATCAGAGGTTTTCAGGAAGCAGGACTGATCGTGGGCACATGTGTGGAGCCTGTGGGTCCTGAACACACCAACGATGAGATAGCGGAAAAAATACTGCTGGCGGCTTCATTCGACCCGGCTTTCAGCGGAGCAATGAGACGCATCACCATCCCCGGTTCGACTCTGGAAAAACACGGGATGATCTCCGAACTGCGTCTGGCGCAGATAGTGGCAGTCACCAGAATAGCCACACCCTTCAGCGTTAAGGGCAACTGCACACACGAACCGAACGTTCTGGGAGCGTGTTCCGGCGCTAACCTCTTCTGGGCAGAGGTGGGCGGAAACCCCAGAGACACCACAGACAAAACAGAGGAAGGCAGAGGCGTTTCCGTGGGCGACTGCGCAAACCTGCTGAGAGAGGCCGACTGGAAAGTTTCCACAGCCCCATCCTCATACTATAATAAAAAGCACGCAAAATTAGCTGAATATTAAGGTGAGAAATGCTTGAGCTCGATCAGATAATCCTGTTCGCTTCCACATCGCTGCTTCTGGCGGCGGCTCCCGGTCCAGACATCATCTATGTCATCACCCGTGGGCTGACGCAGGGCAGAAACGCCGGACTGGCGGCGGCGGCTGGATTCTCTCTGGGCAATATAGCGCACACCACATTCGCCATAGTGGGGCTGTCCGCCGTCATCAGAGCCAGCGCCATAGCCTTCACCGTGATAAAGATAGCCGGAGCGCTGTATCTGATATACATAGGCTTCAGGATATTCTCCAGCAAATCCGCAAGCAATGCGGAGAAGGATGATAAGCTCCTGTCGGCTAAAGCTATATTCATCCAGAGCGTCACAGCGAACATACTCAATCCGAAAGTGGCGATATTTTTTATCGCCTTTTTTCCTCAGTTCATAAAACCACAGAACGGACATCCTGCAATACAGATGGCTCTTCTGGGGCTGGTTTTTATCGTGTGCACCTTCATAGTCTTTTCCGTGTGCGCCCTTTTCAGCGGACAGATAGGCGAAGGGCTTAAAAAAAGCAAGGGCGCCGGTCTGCTCAATAAGCTTGCCGGAGCCGTGCTGATGGGGCTCGGCGTACTGCTCGCCGTGTCGAAAAGAGCATGACAGACCTGATATCCACCGAAACCGGAGAGAAAGGCGCCAGAGTCGTCACCGGGATATTCGGCAGACACAGCTTTCCCATGCACAGCCACACTGATTTTGCCCTGTGCGTGGTGGAGAACGGGCTTCAGGGATTCACATCCAGAACATCCAAAGCCGTTCTGCACAAAGGTTGCTTCGCCAGCGTAAACCCGGGCGATCTCCATAACGGATACAACGCCGGAACGGACGGGTGGCGTCAGCATGTTCTGTTCTTCACCAATGAAAACACAGCTAAATTCATCTCTGAAAATAATATTAAAAAATATGACTTCGCATTCAGCAGAAATACTTCTGACAACACGGTAATTGCTGAAATAATCACTGAAAAAATATCCTCTGTATCCTCATCGGAAAACCTGCTGAAAAAGCAGTGTCTGTTCGAGGAGATAATGGCTCTCCTGCATTACAGAGAGAAAATATTCAGCCCTTCCAAAGCCGTTAAGACAGGATCAGTAAGACGTTCCGTTGAAAAGATGTCGGACGCTCCGGAAGAGAGGCACTCTCTGGACGATCTGGCAAAACTCTCCGGCATGAGCAGGTTTCATTTTCTGCGCAGTTTCAGACAGTCCACAGGACTGACACCCCACGCCTATCTGACCCAGCTCAGGCTGGACAAGGCGTTCAGGCTTCTGATCTCCACAGATATGCCGCTGTCCCGCATAGCCGCGGAGTGCGGATACTGCGACCAGCCCCACTTTGTGCGCAGTTTTAAAAAGCTGTGGGGAACAACACCCGGAAGCATCAAAAGAAAATAGCAATTTTTTTCAATACCTCCCCGCTTTTTCAGATATAATAACCGGCATGAGCACAAATATTCAGGCATTCAAACGTGGATTTATAGACGGTTTTCCCATCGCGCTGGGCGTATCCGCCTACGGCGCTGTTTACGGCATGCTCACCAGAGGCGTTCTGACGGACGCCGAGACAGCAATGTCCTGTCTGGTGGTTTTTGCCGGAGTATCGCAGATCATGGCGGTCAGCATGTGGCTGCATCCCCTGCCCATATTCGCCATCGTCCTCTCCACGTTCATCGTAAACATCCGCCACGTCCTCATGGGCGCTTCGATATATCCCTATGCCGAGAAGGAGAAGAGATGGGTCAGCTATCTTTCTCTGTTTTTCATGACGGACGAAAGCTGGGCCGTGAGCATGGGCAGAATGGGCAAAACATCCGAACGGGTGGGATATCTCGCCGGGTCCGGTGTGGTGCTCTACATCCTGTGGTTCACCGCCAGCATGCTGGGCAGGCAGATCGGCGGATATATTCCGTCTCCGGAGAAACTGGGCATAGATTTCGCCCTGACGGCTGTCTTTCTGACTATGGCAGTGTCCGGCGTCAGAGGACGCAAGGATATCCCCGTGATAATCACAGCGGTGATAGTCGCATGGCTGTTCGAGCATTATGTCGGCGGAAAATGGTATATTCTGGCGGGCGGTTTAGCCGGCGGATTTACGGCGTGGGTGACATATGGACAGGATTAGTTTTATCACCATCCTTCTGATGGGACTCGCTACATACGCCACAAGATTTACGGGGTTTTATATTGCGGGGCGGATAAACATGACGCCCAGATTCCGCTACGCCCTCACCAGCATCCCCATAGCCATCCTGACATCTATCTCCGCGCCGATGGTGATAAACGGCACTATGGCGGAGAAAATATCAGCAGGAGCGGTCATTCTGGCGGCGGCGACAGGCAGAGGACTCCTCTTCTGCATGGCGGTCGGCATCATAGCCGTTAACCTGTTCAGATATCTGATCTAGAAAGGAACGGATTCCAGCATTGAGCCAAGTTTTCCAACGGCTTTCTTAACCTTCGGCTCAGCCATCAGCTCTCTCTTGTCTTTCAGAATCTCAGTAAGGTCTTTTCCCAGCGTCTGACCGATGCCGGCTGAAATCTCTTTTATATTCTCCGGCAGAAGTTTCTGCGCCATCAGAATACGCATGGGCTCTGACAGCTCCTTCATCCTCGGAATCATCTTATTGACAGCGTTCACGAAACCGTCAACGGCGGTGACGAACTTTCTGGATGTGTCGGCTTTTTCCACGGCGGCGGCGAAACGCTTAGCCAGAGAATCAAAATCTGTCATGATCGTCTCTATCTCGCCGATAACGGATGTGTCAGCTTCGGCTGTCTCCAGATGCAGTTTCTCTGCCATGGAGTTCATGGCGGAGGCGAACGTGTGGGACACTTCGTTCAGCGCCTTGTCGTCCTCCATCTGCCCGCCGAAAAGCGGATTGGCGTTCAGCACGCCGTCCAGATTCATCTGAGCCGCTCTGAAATCCTCATCGCCCATGTAGGGCGCCATCTTCGGATACATCTCGACCGAACGTATGCCGAAACACGCTCCGGCGGTCATGCTGGCGTGTTTTACCTCGTCAGAAGCCTGACCTGTCACCATCAGGGTGTTGAACTCATCGCAGATGGACTCCAGATCCGGATACTGTTTTTTGATACTGTCGGCGCAGGTGTTCATTGCGCTGATATATCCCGCCTTAGAATCGGCTTTTTTCAGATCGTCTATATATTTCTCAGCTATTTCCTGATGTTCTTTCATTACTTTGGTTGTCTTATCACTCATAACGCACCCCTGTTTGTAAAGACGGCTATGATAACCTTAAATATGCCCGAGGGCAACTACTTACTGATAACGGAATCGGTGAGGATGAGGATGAAGAACATCACGGCGGAAAGATTGATATAGTGAAAGCGCATTTTGTGATATCTGAACGACAGGAGCATGGACAGCCCGAAGAAGACCGTCATGGCTATGTGGAGCATGGGAACTGTGCTGGTCTTATAAAATCCGGCGGCGGGGATATAGAGCAGAGCGCAGATGTACGCCATCGTCCATACGTTTACGAATATCCGGCTCTTCTGCTGTCCGTATATTCCGGAGATAGTCATGAAACCGGCTCTGGCGTACTCATCGGCGTATTTCTCCGCCAATATGGCGAAATGAGGCGTCTGCCACAGATAGAGCACCGCTGTCACCATAAGGATACTGATATCCGTCATATTTCCGCCCACGCATGTGTAGCCTATGGCGGGGGGCAGCGCTCCGATGACAGAACCTGCCATCAGGGCGAAGGGAGTCTTCTTCTTAATGGGAGTATAGACGAAATTATATCCTATGATAGTGATAATATTCAGAAAAAACGCCTGAAGACTGCCCGCCAGAAAGATGAAGCACCAGCTGAGCCCGATCATTATTATCGAAAGGTTAAAAACCTCGCCGGGAAGCATCTGACCATCCGGAAGAGGTCTTTTCACCGTTCTTTCCATCACGGCGTCGCTGTCCCTCTCCTGAAGCTGGTTCAGGGCGGAACATCCGAACGACAGAAAGATAGCCGCCATCACACCGTAAAAATGTTTGGAATTGAAATGATGGGTATAAAGGCAGGCTCCCGCAAAAGACGAGAGCCCTACCATCAGTGAAATTCTTATTCGTATTAAATCAAAAAAGTGACCTATCATTACTTTAATGTGCCGAAATACTCTATCAGCGCCTGTATGTCTTTATCGCTCAGAGAGTCATAGGGAGGCATGGACTCATCGTATCCGTCCACGATATATTCCCCGGGATTTCTGATTGAGCTTATAATATACTGGATATTTGCGGTAAGCTCAACTTTTTTTCCATTATGCAGAGCGGTGACCGGTCTGTCCAGCAGTCCCTTAAAGCTGGGTCCCACCACTATAGAGCCGTCTGTGGAGTGACAGCCTGTGCATCCCTCGTCATCGGCTATCTTGGCTCCTCTGGCGCCCGGTTTTTCCGCCGTGCCGCCGTCTTTCAGATATCCGATGATCTTGTCCAGATCGCTCTGAGACATCTCGTCCTTGAACGGAGGCATCATGTCGTCATAGCCCTTCACAATCTGGGTTGAAGGCTCATATATCGCCTCTTTCAGATAGGCTTCGTCCGCCTTTACGGTTTTTTCCGCTCCGTTTTCCAGAATCACTGTCTCACGGTTATAGATATCCTTCAGAGAAGGACCAACCAGAACAGAGCCGTCCATGGAGTGACAGTCAGCGCATCCGTATTTCGCCAGAAGAGTTTTGCCCTCCGGCTCCGCCTGAGCGTTCTGGTCGCTGTTCATCCATTGATCGAACTCGTCCTTAGTCACCACCACAACCTTCGACAGCATATAGGAGTGACGCACGCCGCAGTATTCGGCGCACTGAATATCATATTCGGCGGGTTCGCCGCTCATGAACCATGTATATGTCATCATGCCCGGAACGGTATCCATCTTTATCCTGAATGCCGGAACATAAAAGCTGTGGATCACATCGGTGGATGTCATGTCCAGCTTGACGGGTGTTTCAGCGGGGACATAGAGTTTGTCGCTGGTTTTTCCGTTGGGATATTCGAATTTCCATGACCACATCCTCGCCGTCACCTTCACATTGTAGCTGTCGGCGGGAGCCTCACGCAGAGCCTTGAACCCTGTCCAGCCGTACCAGAACATAGCGCCCACTATGATTATGGGAACCACTGTCCAGATGATCTCCGCGGTCAGGTTGCCGTCTATGTCGGCGGGAACGGGGTTTCTCCTGCTGCTGTAGCGGAACAGAAAATATATCGTCACCGCCGTTATCAGAAACAATATCACGAACGACACGCCGAATATGAACTGAAAAGCCGTGTCTACCTTGCTTACGGCATCTATAACTGAGTTTTCCATATCAGCCTCCATGCCTGTACGCCACATCGAAGAATGTCATCCCGATGAATATGGCGAGTATCAGAAAACAGATGAACACTATCATTCTGAAAAATTTGTTCTCATATTTCATGTGCATGAAATATGTGATAACCAGAAGCGATTTGGTGGTGGCGAGAGTCAGTGCCACAGCCACGTTCATAAATCCGAGATCGATTCTGGAAACAGCCACCGTCACAGCGGTGAGCATCAGCAGAAGACCCAGAACAGTCCCCGCCGTCTTTATGCTTAATATGTGATGTTCTTGATGATGTCCGCTCATATCCGCCTCCTCACAAAACCAGATAGAACAGCGGGAAAAGGAATATCCAGATAAGGTCAACCAGGTGCCAGTATAGTCCCGCGTTCTCCAGCTTTACAAAGTCGTCTTTGTTTATGTTGTCTCTCTTCATCAGCCACACCATCACGCCCATGACTATGGCGCCGATGATGACGTGTATGCCGTGCAGACCCGTCATGACGAAATACAGACCGAAAAAGATCTGTTCGCCGTGGGGCATCTCCAGCAGATGTTCGGAGTTGGGATATATCCCGTGGTGGAACTTAGCGCTCCACTCTATGGATTTATTGATAAGAAATCCGAACGCCATCAGTATTGTGAGCAGGGTATACCTGATGGCGAGCTTCTTCTCGCCCCTCTGGATATATGTGATTCCCAGCGCCACAAAAAAGCTGGATAACAGCAGAACAACAGTGTTCAGCGTGCCTATGAAAACATCGAGCTGTTTTCCGCCCGTGTGAAAATCCTGCGGATATTTATAAAGATATGTGCTGTAGAGGACGAACAGACCGCCGAACAGCAGCACTTCCGTGAACAGAAACAGCCACATCCCGAGCTTAGCGCCCGTATAGTCTTTGTGTATCTCACTCATCCGGCGTTACCCCCTTGAAATCATAGGGACGTCTGGACGTATCCGGCTCACGGTCAAAATTCAGCAGAGGCGGAGGAGACATAGTCTGCCACTCAAGAGATGCGCCGCCCCACGGATTGCGCCCGATCTTCGGTCCTTTTGTATATCCTCTGTAGAGGTTCACGAACATTATGATAAGCCCCAGAGCAAGAATCCATGATCCGAAAGTGGACAGCATGTGACCTGTCTGATACTGAGGCAGATAGTCGTAATAGCGTCTGGGCATGCCCTGAAGCCCTATAACGAACAGGGGCATGTAGAGCAGGTTAAACCCGACAAACAGCACGGCAAAGGCGATCTTAGCTATCTTTTTGTTATACATCCTGCCGTACATCTTCGGCAGCCAGTAGTGCATGGCGGCGAAAAGCCCGAAGCCTGTCCCGCCGAAAATCACATAGTGAAAGTGGCTGACAACGAAGTATGTGTCGTGGACGTGGATATCTGTACCCGCAGAGCCAAGAATCAGCCCCGTGAGACCTCCCACGGAGAACAGAAAGATGAACCCCAGCGAATAGAGCAGAGGCGGCTCAAGGGTTATGGAGCCTTTATACAGGGTTGCTGTCCAGTTAAACACCTTGATGGCGGACGGGATAGCAACCACGAATGTCAGAAGGGAGAAGATAAGAACGGCGGTGTCGCTCATGCCCGATGTGAACATGTGGTGCGCCCAGACCAGAGAGCCTGCGAAGGCTATCATAAGGCTGGATACCGCTATGGTCTTGTAGCCGAATATATTCTTTCTGGCGAATACGGGGATGATGTCGCTCACAACTCCCATCGCCGGAAGTATCATAATATAAACAGCCGGATGGGAATATATCCAGAAAAGATGCTGATAGAGTATGGGGTCGCCGCCCTTGTTAGGGTCAAAAAGCCCCACGCCCAGAACCCTCTCCACAAATATCAGAAGAACCGTAATCCCCAGAACAGGGGTCGCCAGAACCTGTATCCATCCGGTGGCATACAGCGACCAGGCGAACAGCGGCATTTTTGTCCATGTGATGCCGGGCGCACGCAGGCGGTGTATGGTGGTGATGAAGTTGATACCTGTGAGAATGGACGAAAAACCTAAGATGAAAACGGCTATGACAGCCACAGAGACGTTGGTGGTGGTGAACTCCGAAAATGGAACGTAAAAAGTCCATCCCGTGTCCGGCGCCCCCTGTCCGGTGAACAGAGAGAACAGCGCCATGACCGTCCCTATGATATACAGCCACCACGACATAAGGTTAAGCCGTGGAAACGAAACGTCCTCAGCACCCAGCTGTATCGGCAGAATCATATTGCCGAAAGCGGCGGGGATGCTCGGGATAACAACAATAAAAATCATTATAACGCCGTGCAGGGTGAAGACAGCGTTATAGGTCTGCGCCTCCATAATGGTCTTTCCGGGGGCGATCAGCTCCAGCCTGATGGCAAGCCCCAGACACACGCCGACAACGAACATAGCCAGAAGCACATACATGTACATCAGCCCTATCCTCTTGTGGTCGGTAGTGAACAGCCAGCTCATGATCCCTGTGCGGGATGAGCCCGAGTCCTCATAGAAGCTCTTTACAGCATTTGTGTTTTCCATATTGACTCCAGAGTCTATTTCTTCTTCTTTTTGCCGCCGAAGAACAGAAAAGCGGCGAAAAGAATGATAACGAACAATACGACAAAACCGGAAACCCTGACCGTGTTGAAGACATATTTCTTGCCCTGCGGGTCATAGCTGAAACAGTATGCCACCAGCTTTTTCACGGACAGTCCGGGCGTGCCCTTCTCCGCCTCCACCACGGCCATCGTCATTTCGAAAGACAAAATGTCCGTGCCGTACAGATAGCGCACTATCTTTCCGTCAGGAGTAACGGACATGACAGCCACAGGATGGGCAAAGTCTTTGCCCCGTCTCATGAATCTGAAACCCAGAGCGTCCATGAGCCTGTCTATGTTCTCCTTGTCTCCGGTGAGAAAATACCATCCCTCCGGCGGAATCCTGCCGTCAGCCGCTTTCAGATAATTGGTCTTTTTGGCGGCGGCTATCTGCGGGGTATCATTTTCATCAAAACTGACGGAGATCAGATTGAACTGTTTTCCCGCTGTCATCTTCATCTGGGGGACTATATCCGCCAGTCTGGACTGCAAAAAATTGCAGACATTGGGACAGCTGTAGTAAACAGGGGCGATCAGAGTCGGTTTTGTGATTATCTCTTTCAGAGTGACGGTCTTTCCATCGGAATCGGTGAAAGTAACATCCAGAGGAATATTCTCCCCCAGATGCTCGGTGACTCCGATATTCGCCTTCTCTTCCGCTGTGGCTTCTTTGTGCACATGCTCCATGGGGGCGTCATCATCCGCCATGTCCTCATGATCCATATGTCCGTGATCCATGTGTTCATGGTTCACAGGCTCCTCGGCATATGCGGCGCTGACGCCGGATACACCTGTAAGAGCAAAAGCAACCAGCAGGAAAAATACAAATTTTGAAAATAAAGTCATAGGCTTAAAGTTTTGAGATGTAGTCAGCCAGAGCCTTTATCTCGTCAGGGGAAAGTTTCCCCGCCTGAGACGCCATCATGGCTTTCTTCGCACCGCCGTATGTGCCGTCCTTATAGCCGTTTAGCTTTTTAACGATATCTGCGGCGGGCTGGTCTTTGATCACAGGGCTGACACCCATAGCCTTCTTGGAGCCGTCAGCGCCGTGACATCCTTTGCACTTGGCATAGAGAGCCGCTCCGTCTGGACCTGCCATGGCGGCTGCGGAGACTGAGAGAATGGAGATGAGAAATAAAACCTTTTTCATATAAAATACCTCTCTGCGCTATTGTATATAATATTTTATTCGGCATTTCTGCCGCCGTCAAATAAACATTTGATAAAATTTTTACCCGAAACGTTTAACGGAGACAGGCAAGAACACCGGATGTGATCTCCACGCTTCTATCGTCAATACCGTGGTCTTTCATAGACTCGGCAAGCCCCATAAAGGCGGAATCGTTGATGCTTTTGTTCAGAAAATTAATGGGAACCAGAACGGGTTCGTCCAGAAGTGTCAGGCGCATGGATTCCCGGCAGGCTTTGTCATCCGCGCTGACAACAGAACGGCAGGCGAAAGGACGCACAGGGTGTATGGAACAATCCCCCATCCTGCCCAGAAAAATACATTTTTTGTTGGCGGCGACCCTCTCCTCCTCGTCATACGAGGAGATATCCAGAGAGAGTTTCTCCATGTTGGAAATCATCCGCCCCAGAACAGCCGGGTTGCTGCTGTTTCTCAGATATGAGGCGATGATAACCGCCTCCGGCATAAGAACCGGCACATGAACACGGCAGCAGTGAGAGCATCCGCTCCTGCACATTATCATAGCCTTCTGCTCTGCCGGGATAGTCTGATCGATATGCTGCTGAGTGACAGCGAACAGTTTTTTCATCATACGGCACAGATTGCCGGAATCCGTTCCGTTTTCAAGATAGCCGTCCGCCAGTTTTTTGATCTGTTCCAGAAAAGAACTGTCTTTTACGCTAACCATAAAGAAGTATAACACAATTTTATAACTATGCCATACCCTTTATAATATTAACAATTTTCTATTTTTATTAATTAACTTATTATTGATTTTTTAACCACTGAAATCTTCAATAGAAGCGCTGCACGGCAGACACTTCGGTATCATCACACGGAACGCTGTCCCCTCGCCCAGAACGGACGACACTTCCAGCCTGCCCTTGTGACCGTCTATGATCTTGGATATGATAGAGAGCCCGAGCCCTGTTCCGGAGAACTCTCTCTTCACGTTGGAGCATCTGTAGAACCTTCCGGTGATCTTGCCTATCTCGTCCTCGGGTATGCCCACTCCTCCGTCAGCCACCTCGATTATCCTGTAATCGTCAGTGTCTTTCATGGATATGGAGAGAAAACCGTTATGTTTGTTGAATTTTACGGCGTTGGAGACCAGATTGGACACCACATGCCTGAATGACTCGCCGTCCAGACACATTATGGCGGTGGACGGGATATCTATATTAACGCTGAGGTTTTTGTCGTGAATATCCTTGTCGTATTCCATTACGATCTCTCTGATGAGCAGACCGATCTCCACAGGGATAAAATGATAAGGGTACTGGTTGCTGTCCAGCCTGGACAGAGTGATGATTTCGTTAAAAAGAGTGTTCAGCAGCCTGGCGCTTCTGGCTATGGTTTCCAGAGACTTTTCACGGACGTCCTCGCCGCATTCACTGCCCTTGTTAACCAATATCTCGGAATAGGATATTATCTTTGTCAGGGGCGTTCTGACCTCGTGCGCGAGATTGTCCAGAATGTCGGATTTGAAGGTGTTTATGGTCTTCAGCTCCCTGTTGCTCGCCTTCAGTTTCTCCATCACCGATTTATACTGCGATGTCACCTTCGCCAGCTGTTCTTTCAGGTTGTCCTCATTCTCCAGAATACTCTGGCGCATCATCTCGAACGCTTCCGACAGCTCCTGAATCTCGTCCCCCGTCCTGATCTCCAGTTTTCCGGAAAAATCTCCGTGTTTATATGAGGCGGCGGCACGGGTGAGCGTGGATATATTTTTCAGAACCATCATCCTCAGAAGCAGGGTAACGGTGAAAACTATGCCCAGAAAGGCGGCAAAACCGATTATCTCATAGTTTGTGTTGTTCTCGGCGATCGCCTTCTCTATCTCCGCCAGCGGGATGGTGACGGATATTCCGCCACGCAGATCGCCTATCTTATACCCCTGATAGTCGTGACATTCCATACAGGCGCTGTTCACATAAAGAGGAGCCATGTATCTGAAATATTTCTTATTGTCTATGGTTTCGATCTCTTCCGCTTCGTTTCTGCCTTCTCTGAACATGGCAAGAGCCTTCAGCTCGAAAGTGTCCGGAGCGTTTTCCGGGTTTATCAGCTGTTCGCTGGTGATGTGAAAGCGGAAATCGGACATCTTTCCGGCATAAAGAGAGAGCTCTTTGGTGACAACGGCAGGCACAGGGACAACCTCGTCTCTGTTCTCCGCCACCCACTGTCTGGTGATTACTATCATGTCGAAGAGCGTTTTCGCCTGTATGTGTGCCTGCTGGAGAAGGATTCTGTTCTGGCTGTTCCAGAAGAAGCCCGTCATCAGCACGACTATGCAGACAGTCACAAGAATGATTCCGATAAGCAGCTTTACAGTAAGTTTCATTTTTTGATCTTATAGCCGACACCTGACATAGTTTTAATTATGTCGGGATTTTTTGGATTGATCTCTATTTTTTGTCTGAGGTTCTTGATATGCACGTCCAGGCTTCTGGACCATGAATATATCGAGTTTTTACCCCAGATATCGTTCACTATGGTGTCACGGGACAGAACCTGCCCGGCTTTGTCTATAAAATACATCAGAATATCGTATTCCTTAGGCGTCAGGTTCACCTTTTCGCCGGCGCTGAATACCTGACGGCTCGCTTTGTCTATCTCCAGATGGTGAAAGAGGAGCGTGTCTTCCGTCCCCTTGCTCTCCTCGTGGGATGAGGATTTTTCCACACGCCGGAGGATCGCCTTCACCCTGGCAACCAGCTCGATGTTTTCAAACGGCTTGGTGATATAATCATCCGCGCCGTACTCCAGACAGACTACCTTGTCCGACACATTGTCCCTGGCGGACAGAATGAGAATGGGAATATCCATCTCAGCCCTTATCAGCCGGCATATCTGCTGACCGTCTATATCCGGGAGATTGAGGTCAAGGATAATAAGATCCGGCTTATCCTCCTTAACCATCTCGAGGCACTTCATTCCGGTGGACGCTGACCTGACATCGTACTTTTCCAGATTGAGCAGGAGTTCCAGAATATTCAGGATGTCCTGATCATCGTCTACTATCAATATCTTCGTACACATAGCTTCACCAAACCTTGTATCGCTTAATATCTTTAATAATATCATGTAAAAAAAATAAAGCGATTTTTTTTGTCCGGCAAAGCCAACGATTATAAATTCGCCTAATTATCTAAACAGCCTGAAAAGACTGATATATCAGCAATATATCTTCCGGCTGTTAAAGCGTTCCATAGGAGTGCAGACCGGACAACAGCAGGTTGACTCCGATGTATGTAAAGATTGTGCATATAAAGCCTATCACGGCTATCGCGGACGCTCTGGCTCCGGTCCAGTTCCTGACATATCTGGCATGCAGGTAAAAAGCGTATATCAGCCATGTGATGAGAGCCCATGTCTCTTTCGGGTCCCATGACCAGTATTTTCCCCACGCCTTGTCAGCCCACACGGCGCCGAATATCAGACCGCCTATGGTGAAAACGGGAAAACCGATGGATACCATTTTATAAGCCAGCTCCTCCATCACTTCGCCTTTCACGCCGAACTTAGCCATCGCTCTGCCGAGTCCGCCGCCGAATCTCCATACGAAGAGAGTCAGGAGCAGATATGCCGCCAGAACTGCCGCCCAGCCTCCGGCACCCAGATTATTTATAGCAAAATAAAGAGGCTTATACGCTCCCTGAGTCTGCTTGGCGGAGAGCGCATAGACAAAATCCGCTGTGACGAACGCCGTCACGAAGACGAACAGAGCGAGTGAAACCGTCCAGAATATATACATTCCCTGCTTCTTTTTCAGATCGAGCGATGCCAGATGAAGCACAGCGCCCACAAAAGAGACGGAAAAAGCGGCGTATGCCACAAAACTCATAGTAGCGTGCGCCAGAAGCCAGTTGCTCTTCAGAGCGGGAACCAGAGGCTGGATCCCCTTAGCCGCTCCCACCATGTCCACGAAGGACACAGCCATTCCGGCTATAGCCGTCAGAAACGCTCCGAGAAATCTGGTCTTATATTTCCTCTCTATATAGATATTCCCCAGAATAACGCACCATGCGAAAAAGAGCAGCGACTCATAAAGGTTTGTTATCGGGATGGATTGAAAAAGCCCCAGACCGTATGTTTGTGAAAAATCCGACCAGCGGATGAGAAACGCCAGTGTATGACATAAAAAAGCGGCGATAACGGCGTATGACGCCACTCTGCCGATTATTTCTTTCCTGAAGATAAGATAAGCTATATACACAGCCATAGACAGCATATATACAAGTCCGGAAATGCCGAAAAGCGCTGAACTGTTCATGTTTTACCGCCTATTTCAAAATAAAATTTCTGAGTCTGTCGATATCTTCGCCGACAGCCGATTTGTATTTGCTTCTGTCAGCGGCGACAGACACACGGCTGACTGAACCATTCTTCTCCACTCTGACCCATATTCTGGTATGGCGGAAGTAAAAAGCCACAATCACGCCGATGCTGAGTATTATAAAGCCGATGTATATCAGAAGTTTGCCGGGGTCTTTGCTGACTGTCAGAACAGAATACTGAGCGCCCAGCACATCGACAAACTTAACCTTGAAGTCTTTCATATCGCCGGATTCCTCGTGTTTCTGAAAGATCCACTTATATCCCAGAGATACTTCGTTTTCATCAAAGACCTCCAGAAGCACAGCGGGGTTCATCATCATGGTGTTGAAGTTAACCAGCCTGCCCTTCTCGTCCTGACCGAGCGAAGGAGCGAAGTCCTGAACGATGGCGGTCAGATTGGTCTCGGGTATGCTGAATTTCTGCCCGAAACCGGTGTGTATGTTGCTGGTTTTATCCGCCTTTCCAGCCTGAAGCATAAAGAGCACATTGTCCCCGGCATAGAATCCGTGATTTGTCTGAAAAATCCTGTAGCCTTTGTAGTTTACAGGCGTATTCACCAGAAGCTGAAGGTGCTCCTTCTTATCGCCGTTTATAATAGTGATATCCGAAACATATTTTTCGGGTTTGATGGAATCTTTGTAATAGTCCACATCGAAATTATCGAGCTGGATGCTGAAAGGGAGTTTTACCTCCTTCTTAGCGGGGGTGATGATCACGTCATCGCTGCTGCCTTCCACTATGGCTATATTGCCTTTGAATCCGGCTGTGATGCCTATCAGGGCAGCGGCAAGCACAATGATGATCCCCAGATGGGTGATATAGACGCCGCTTCTGCTGAATCTGCCTTTTTCCGCGGCGAAATATGAGACGGAATCTTCGGTTTCGCTTACAAAACCGAAATTTTTCAGATATCCCTGTATCTTCTCCTCAGCGTCTTCCGGCGCTTCGAAAGTTACGGTGTTTTTTGAGGTTTCAAAAATATCTCTGTTAATGCCGACAGGAGTCTTAAGCTGTCTGTATACATGCGGCAGTCTGTTAAAGGTGCATACGATAAGGTTCAGGGCGAAAAGCAGAAGAAGAGCGATGAACCACCATGAACCGTATATGTCCACCAGACCTATTTTGGAAAGGATCACATACATCTGCTCATGGCTGGTGTGGAACTTTTCGCTGAGCCAGAAAACAGACTTGGAGCCAGCCTCATGCTGCTGAATAAAAGTGCCGAGAGAAGACCCGGCGGCTATCAGCACAAACAGAAACATAGCGAGTTTTACCGAGCTGAAAAAATCTAATATTTTCTTCAAGGAACACCTCAATAGGAATATAAAATCAAAGAAAAAGCGGGAGACCATTGGTCCCCCGCGCTTTGTTTTGTCCGTTATTACTTCGCTGCGGAAGTTTTTGCGGCGGCTAAGGCATCATCAATGATTTTGATACCTTTCTGAGATTCGTCCACTGACTGTGTCAGAGACTCTCTCGCCATCTCAGGGTTGTGGAAACCGTCTGAGTTCTCAGCGGTCCAGTATTCCCAGAGTATGTGGGCTCTGAGGTGCTGATCCTGAGCCTGTTTAACAACATCTTCAGAAAGTCCGGCTTTTTTGCCTTCAACTATCTTGTCGATGAGTCTGTCCAGCCAGAATTCAGCTTTTCTCATTTTGCCTTTTGTATATGCCTTAACAGAATCTATGGCGTATACGGCGTCTTTCTCTGTCCAGCCTTTATGGCATCCGCCGGTCAGACAGGATGATTTGATATGCTCTTTCGGTGTAACGGCGAAGTGAGATGTGTAGGTTTTGCCGTTTTTGCCTTTAACTTTTTCCATGTGGCATGTGTCGCATCCCACGCCTGCTTTAGCGTGTACAGAGTTATAATGTGACTCTGATTCGGGGTGCTGGGCTTTCCACAGGAGACCGTCAGTCAGCTTATGTTTGAAGTCGAGCATGTGTATCTGGTTTTTATAGTGATCATACAGACCGAACACATCTTTATAGGGAAAATGGTTGGTTCTGTCGTCAGCAAAAGTCACTTTCTCGCCTGTTTTTGTATCTGTGCCGGGGTTACAGTTATATTCAACGTGGCACTGACCGCACTGAAGTCTTGAGTCATATTTCTCAAGGATGGCGATTTTTCTTGTGTATCCTCTCATACCCATATCATAAACTTTGATATTAGTATGGTTGGGGTCTTTTGCCCAGAGAGTGTCGGCCTCAGGTCTTGTCAGAGCCTGAATAAGAGCGTCTCTAACGATTCTGGGTTTAGCTGAGTGAGGATCGTGGCAGTAGTAGCAGTTCAGACCGTGCTGAATCTTGCCTGACTGGATCATGGCTACAGGCTTGCTGGCTCTGGAGAAAGGAGCGCCGGCTTTAGGATCGCCCATGTATGCCCAGTCGAGGATGTGGTCCTGTGTCTTACACTGAAGACAAACAGGGTTAACCGCTGTGGCAGTCTGTCTCATGAATACTTTCTGATCATCGCTTTTAGGATCGGCGTCTTTGATAACGTTCCAAACCTTCTGGGGTTTTTCGTTAACATATGTCCATCCGTTTTTAGGCTGGAATCTGCCGCCGAATGCTCTGTCAACCACGAGCTGATCCAGAAGCATGAAGGGGTGGCTTCTTGTGAGACCGTGCTC
The DNA here is from genome assembly GCA_050251875.1 of Deferribacterales bacterium. Taxonomy (GTDB): domain Bacteria; phylum Chrysiogenota; class Deferribacteres; order Deferribacterales; family Geovibrionaceae; genus Seleniivibrio. Next base: position 94,455 of record JBFWMA010000008.1, read on the forward strand.
TTTTGTAAAGCCGTGACCCATCATCAGTTTGTCCCAGTAAGGGTTGGGAGCTCTGTTGGTCAGCTGTGATTTTTCGTCTCTCGCCGGACGGTGTTTGCTCACTGTCAGGAAAGAGTCGTGCTGGTCTTTGTGACACTTGCCGCAGGCTTCCCATGATGTATCAACAACAGGGTGCTTGCTGGAATCAGCAAGGTGCTCGTTCAGACCGGAGTGACAGTTAACACAATTCACATTCTTGTGCTTGCCCCCCGCGTGAAGTTCTTTTACTACGTCGTGACATTCGTAGCAAGTTTTGGGATTCACGGGTTTTTCCTTTGCGGCCATGGCTGTGGCAGCAAATAAAACACAGAATGCCGCCATCGCAGTGACCATTAGAAACCTTGTCACTTTAAACATGATACCTCCTTTAATACATAAAAAACCGCTATTGCATAATATAGTATGCACAGAAAAAACGTTAGATTGCTGTTAATGATATGAAACGGAGGTAAAGATTGTTAAGAAGACCGTGAACCGATGTAACAAAACAAAAAAAACCGCGCGGCACGGCACACCACGCGGTTTATCAGCTGTTTATTTTGTTTTGAATTTGCTAACCATCAGATGCAGGTCGTCCGCCTGTTTCTGAAGATCCGCCACTGTCTCCGTCACCTGCGCCAGAGCGTTTGAGCTCTCATCTATTCCGGATGAGATTACCTGGGCGTTGTCGTTGATATTGGCGATGGCTGTCACCTGCTCCTGGATAGAAGCGTTGATAGTCATGTTTGTGGAGTTGATGCTGTTCACAGCGCTGACGATTTTCTCGAAAACCTGCTCTGTGTTTTTGATAGCGTCCGCTCCGGTCATCACCTTGTTTGTAGCCTCCTGCATGTCTGCGGTGGCTGTCTTTGTCTCGTTCTGGAGACTGCCGATGATGTTCTCTATCTCTTTTGTGGCGCTCTGTGTTCTCTCTGCCAGCTTGCGCACCTCGTCCGCTACCACGGCGAATCCACGTCCGTGTTCACCGGCTCTCGCTGCCTCGATGGCGGCGTTCAGCGCCAGAAGGTTGGTCTGGTCTGCTATATCGTTAATAACGTTTACGATATTGCCGATTTCAGAAGAAGAGTTGGCGAGGCTGTCTATGGTACCGCCCAGTTTTTCCACTCTGTCTTTGATAGCCATCACTTCGGACACGGAGCTGAGCAGTTTCTCTTTACCGTCCTGAGTGAGCACATCGGCGTTGTTGGTCTCCTGGTTGGCTTCCGCCAGAGACTGCATAACTTCCTGAGAAGTAACGCTGATCTCTTCGGTGGCGCTGGCGACTGATGTCACCTGGCTCGCCTGATCCTGAAAAGTAACGGTCAGCTCTTCCGTGGTGGAAGCCAGCTCTGTGGAGGCTGATGCCACGTTCTGAGAGCCTTCCTTCACTATAGTTATTATCTCATTGAGTTTGTTGATAAATTTATTGAAGTGTCTCGCCATGTCGCCCATCTCGTCATTAGAGAGCACAGGCAGTTCTTTGGTGAGGTCGCCCTCGCCTTCTGACACGTCTTTAAGGAATTTGTTGATAGCCATGATGCTTTTCGTAATGATGCTGGAAAGAAACAGCGATACGAAAACTATACCGATGATGATGACAGTCGCCACGACAGCTATCATGAAGACCGTTTTGGATATTATGGACGCGACCTCTTCCTGTTTGGCGTCCACCGCGTCCTGAATGTCGTCTATGTAAAATCCGGTACCGATTGTCCAGCCCCATTTATCCATATACATAGCATAGCTGAGCTTGGGTACTTCGGTGTTTTTGCTGGCTTTGAACCAGAGATATTCGACATATCCGCCGCCGTTTCTCGCCTCTCTGAAGAGCTCTTTGAAGAGATAAACGCCGTTCTTGTCCTGAAGATTCAGAAGATTCTGACCTATCAGCTCCGGCTTGGCTCTGTTGGCTATAACAATGCCTTCCTCATCGTTGGCGAAGATGTAGCCGTCTTTGCCGAAATACATATTCTGGAACATTTCAGCGACTTTTGCCTTGGCGTCCGCGTCATCAGGACCGGCAGAGTCATATATATCTTTAACCGCTGAAAAGCTAAGGTCGATATACTGCTTCAGCTCCTGTTTTTTTGATTCTGTCATAGAGGTTTTAAGCCCCTCTATCTCTTTCTGCCCCATCCCTCTCAGCTGGAAATAGGCAAAACCGGTAATAATACAAGCTGTCAGAAATACAGGAACAACTGACATTAGAGCAATTTTCAGTCTGATGCTAAGACTCATGAAACCTCCGTAATAAGACCCTATCAATATAAAAATTATTGTATTTTTGCAATATCACTATATAGTATCTTTGCTTTGAAACAAAATAATTTCAAGCAAATCTTAAATATTTTAATAAAATAATCAAATATTATACTAATAATTTAAATGAAAACATCTATACTGAAAAAACAGAAACACAAACTGGCGGCAAACAGAAACCCCTGGGTCTTTTCCGGCTCGGTTTACGGCTTCGACACAATACCTGAAAACGGCGAGGCTGTCAGGGTTGAAGATTACGATAGAAACTTCATAGCATACGGATTTTTCAGCAGCGAGAGCGCCATCACCCTCCGTTTGTTCTCATGGGACGAAAACGAGGATTTTGACGGTGTTTTCGAACGCAGAATAGAAGATTCACTCAATGCCAGAAAGGTTTTCATAGGTGAAAACACCGACAGCTACAGACTGATGTTCTCAGAGTCGGATTTTCTGCCCGGCTATGTGGCTGACTTCTATGCCGGACATATTTCATTACAAGTGAACACGGCCTCCGCCGTGAAATATCTGCCCCAGATGAAAAATGCCCTGATAAAGACCCTGAACCCCCTGTCTATATACGTTCGTCCCGCTGACGAGCTTCTGAAAAAAGAGAAGATACGCTTCCCGGAACACTGCCTTCACGGCGAAACACCGGAGAGCATCATCATAAAAGAGAACGGGCTGAAAATTTCCGCCAGCCCCATGTCCGGACAGAAGACCGGATACTATTTCGACCAGCGTGAAAACAGGCTGGCTGTGGCAGAATATGCCGGAGGCAAAAGCGTTCTGGACTGTTTCTGCTATACAGGCGGATTCTCCATGAACTGCGCTGTTAAGGGCGCTAACCATATCATCAGCGCCGATTCATCCGCCGACGCCCTGAACAACCTGAAGACCAACTTCGCACTGAACAACCTGACAGAACCGGAGACCGTGAAGGCGGATATCTTCGAATATCTGCGCCACAGACAGAACGACACTCAGGAGCACGGAATAGTTATCCTCGACCCGCCTAAACTGGCAAAATCCCAGCAGGATGTGGACTCCGCCCTGAGAGCATATAAAGATCTGAACATGCTCGGCATGAAAAAAGTTGAAAAAAACGGAATTCTTGCCTCTTTTTCCTGTTCCGGCAGAGTAAAAAGAGAAGATTTCATCAAATCTGTCTCTTGGGCGGCAAAAGATGCGGGAAAAAACATACGCATAATCGAAAATCTCTCACAGGCAAAAGACCATCCCGTCAGCCCTTTTTTCCCTGAATCAGAATATCTTAAAGGAATCATCGCTATAATAAGCTGACTTTTTTCCGCTTTATTTTTGTTTGTCAATTTTCTGTCATTATTTTCAATATCAATCATTTTGCATAGACTCAAAAGAAAATATGTATTATAAGCTGTTTATTAAAATTTGTTTATCCTGCGCAAAAACAATGATTTTTGCACAGAATCAGACATTTCACAGAGATTCGGTGCACGATGAAAAAAACAGATCAGATTGTCAGACTTGAAAACATATCGAAATCATTTGAGGGACTGGGCGTTGTACATGATCTGGACCTGAGCATATACCACGGCGAGTTCGTCACCCTGCTTGGACCTTCCGGCTGCGGAAAGACCACCCTGCTGAGGATTATCGGCGGGTTCGAAAGACAGGATTTCGGAAAAGTGTTCATAGACGGAAAAGAGGTGTCCAAGCTCCCCCCGAACAAGAGGGAAGTGAACACCGTTTTTCAGAGCTATGCGCTGTTTCCCCATCTGAGCGTTTATGACAATGTCGCTTTCGGGCTGAAAATGTCAAAAACTCCCAAAAGCCGGATAAAAGACCTCGTGATGTCCGCTCTGGACACCGTGATGCTCCGTGATTTCGCCGACCGCATGCCTCAGAATCTCTCCGGAGGTCAGCAGCAGAGGGTTGCCATCGCCAGAGCCATCGTGAAACAGCCGAAGGTGCTTCTGCTGGACGAACCCCTTTCCGCTCTGGACTATAAGCTCAGAAAACAGATGCAGACGGAGCTGAAACAGATCCAGCGTAAGCTGGGAATCACCTTCATATTCGTCACCCACGATCAGGAGGAGGCTCTCTCCATGTCCGACCGTGTGATAGTGATGAACGAAGGAGTGATACAGCAGGACGGCACGCCCAAAGAGGTTTATGAAAACCCGAAAAACATGTTCGTGGCTAAGTTCGTGGGCGAGATCAACGTTCTGCACGCCGTGATAGAAAAGACCATGCACGGCAAGCTGATGGCAAATGTAGAGGGACGCGAATGCGTCCTGACAAAAGATCATAAATTTCTGGAGGGCGACAAGGTCAGGCTTCTGCTCCGCCCGGAGGATATCCGGCTGGAACACATAAAAGACGCCGACAGCGACTATCCCCTTCAGGGTTTCATAGAAGAGACCACATACAAGGGAGCCACGCTGGATTCCGTGGTTCGTCTGGACAGCGGAACCACAATCACCGCCAGCGAGTTTTTTGACGAGGACGATCCCGAGTTTGAATATAAAACAGGCGAAAAAGTCGCCGTGAAATGGGTAGACGGGTGGGAGGTACTTCTTCCCGATGAATGAGAAGAACCGATTCAAAACCCTGTCTATATCGCTCATATCCTTCTGGCTGATCGTATTCGTTCTGGTGCCTGTGCTGATGGTTTTCACCGTCAGTCTGCTCACCTGCGAAGTTCCCGGCGAGATAAAACAGCCCTTCACTCTGAACAACTACAGAGAGATGTTCGATCCCGTCTTTTTGAAAGTGATCTTCGATTCATTCAAAATGGCGTTCGAAACCACCCTGATCTGTCTGATAGCCGGTTTTCCATTCGCCTATAACCTTGCCAGATACAAGGGCAGGTTCAAGAGCCTGCTTCTTATGCTGATAATCATCCCCTTCTGGACCAGCTCGCTCATCCGCACCTATGCCATCATAGTCATCATCAAAACCAACGGTCTTCTGAACATGGCGCTCATGGCGGCGGGGCTGATAGATGAGCCTCTGAAGCTGATGTATACCCCCCTTGCCGTTATGATCGGCATGGTCTATTCGCTTCTGCCTTTTATGATTCTGCCTCTGTACGCTGTTCTGGAAAAGCTGGACTACAAATATATAGAGGCGGCGAAGGATCTGGGCGCCGGACGTGCTCAGACGTTTCTCCATGTGATTCTGCCCCTGTCCATGCCAGGCATCATAGCCGGAAGCATGCTGGTCTTTCTGCCCACCCTCTGTCTGTTCTACATATCAGACGTTCTGGGCGGGGCAAAGACTCTTCTGATAGGTAACTTTATCAGAAACCAGTTTCTGCTGGTTCGCAACTGGCCTCTGGGCGCAGCCGCCAGTATGGTTCTGATGGGACTGATGTTTATCATCATCTATGTCTATTATAAAAGCTCGAAAAAGGCCGGCAGGGAGGCGATCTGATGAAAGCGCTGAAGATCAGCTATTCCTCTTTGGTATATTCGTTCCTCTATCTGCCCATCATCGTGCTGATAATCTACTCTTTCAATGCGTCAAAATTCGGCACAAGCTGGAAGGGCTTCACATTCAAATGGTATGAGAGCCTGATGAACAACAGCTCGCTGATGAGCGCCGCCGGAAACTCTCTTCTGGTGGCCGTCACCGCCGCCACATTCGCCACCATAATAGGCAGTGTCGCCGCAGTCGCTTTTTACCGTTACGGTTTCAAAGGCAAAAAGATGCTCCTCGGGCTGGTATATGTTCTCATCATGGCGCCTGATATCGTCATGGGTATCAGTCTGCTGATTATGTTCGTCACCATACACATGAACATCGGCTTCACAACGCTTCTGCTGTCGCATATCACATTCAATATCCCTTTCGTGATAGTTACGGTACTATCCAGAATGAAGGGTTTTGATAAAAACCTGTTCGATGCCGCCGGAGATCTGGGCGCCACAGAGTTTCAGACTGTGCGCTATGTTCTTCTGCCTATGATGTTTCCGGCTGTCATAGCCGGATGGCTGCTCAGCTTCACTCTGTCTATGGACGATGTGCTTATCAGCTTTTTTGTGACGGGACCGGATTTCGACATCCTGCCCCTGCGCATCTATTCCATGGTCAGACTGGGTGTAAAACCGGAGGTCAACGCGCTCTGCACGGTGATGTTTGCCCTCTCACTGATAATAGTTATGGCGTCACAAATACTGAATAAGGAGAAAAAATGAAAAGACTAATCCTGACAATGCTTCTCGTTCTGCTGGCTTTCACTGCCTATGCAAAAAAAGAAGTTGTATATGTCTACAACTGGTCAGAATATCTGCCCGATCAGGTTATCAGCGATTTTGAAAAAGAGACCGGAATCAAGGTTATCTATGCCACATATGACAGCAACGAAGCCATGTATTCCAAAGTAAAAGTTCTGGGCGGAAAGGGATACGACATAATCTTCCCCTCCACCTATTATGTGAACAGGATGAGAAAAGAGGGGCTTCTGCTCCCCGTGAACAAAAAACTGCTCACCAATATGAAAAACATGGACGCTTCTCTTCTGGACAAGCCCTATGATCCGAAAAACCAGTTCAGCGTTCCCTATCTGTGGGGTTCTACCGCTCTGGACGTGAACACTCAGTATGTGGACATCAAAAAAGCCACAACATACCGCATCCTCTGGGATCCTAAGTTCAAAGGCAAAGTGATGCTCACAGACGATATGCGTGAGGTTTTCGGAATGGCTCTGAGAGTGCTCGGATATTCCGGCAACGAGACAGACCCGGCAAAGATAAAAGAGGCGTATGAGCTTCTGCGCAAGCTCCGTCCCAATGTCAGAGTATATAACTCAGACTCTCCCAAAATACCCTTCATCAACGGCGAAGTCGTGATCGGCATCAACTGGAACGGCGAGGCTTTCGCCGCCAACGAAGAGAACCCGAAAATCAAATTCGTATATCCCAAAGAGGGAGCTATCTTCTGGGTGGACAGCATGTGCATCCCCAAAGGTGCGGCAAACGTTGCCAACGCTCATAAATTCATTAACTATATAATGAAGCCCGAAGTGGCTAAACTGATCAGCGAAGAGATAGGCTACGCCAGCCCCAACAAGGTCGCCGTGAGCATGCTTGAGCCCGAGATCAGAAACAACCACACAATATATCCCCCCATGAATATCATCAAGCAGGGCGAGTTCCAGCTTGATGTCGGCGATGCCACAGCGGTATACGAAAAATACTGGGAACTTTTAAAAGCCGGTAAATAAGCGGTAGGCGGCGGGATAAATAAACCCGCATACTATGATATTTCTTAAGTAGGGCGGCATTTTACATGCCGCCTTTTTGATTATATACTGTCCAACTTTCCCCCTCCTTTTGTAAAGGAGGGTCGGGGTGGATTTCTTTTATTAAAAAAACCGTCCTCAGACCTTAAATCTGCTGACAAGATTCTCCAGCTTAACAGTTACCTGAGTCATGCTCTCAGCCTCCGTCATCAGGTTTTCCACCATAGACGAGCTGTTTTTGGCTATTCCGGAGACCTCTTCTATGTCATCGGAAATACCCTTGATAATCACATTCTGCTCTTCAGCAGCCGCCGCTATCTGGTTGATCTGGGAAGAGACTTCAGATATCTGCCCCAGAATCACAGTCAGGTTCTCGCCGGCTTTGTCCGCCTGATCTGAACCGTCCTTAACCTCCGTCACTCTGGCGGACATCTGAACCACAGCCGTCTCCGTGTCTGTTCTGATCCCGGAAAGCATCGCCTCTATCTCTGTGGTGGCATGGGCGCTCTTCTCCGCCAGCTTGCGAACTTCGTCCGCCACAACGGCGAATCCTCTGCCCGCCTCTCCGGCTCTCGCCGCCTCTATCGCCGCATTCAGCGCCAGCAGGTTTGTCTGATCCGCTATGTCTTTTATAGCCGAGATAATGTTTACTATCTCGCCTGATTTCGTCTCCAGATTGCTCACCACGTCCGCAGTCTCAGATATCCTGTCGGATATCATCATCAGACGGTCCACAGCCTCGTTCACGGAGGCGATGCCCTGCTGTGTGGTGGATGTGGTTCTGTTGGAAGCAGAAGCCGACATATGACAGCTCTTGGCTATGTCGGTGGATGTCGCCGTCATCTCCTGAGAAGACGCCGCTATGCTCTCTGATTTCTGCGAAAGAACGCTGAAGTCAGCCATTACGTTGTCCACCATGCCGTTGATGCCGCCTGTGGCAGATTTAACCTCTCCGGACGCTCTGGTGATCTCCATTACTATGTCTCTGAAATTGCTGATGAACTCGTTCAGCTTCACCGCCACGGTTCCCAACTCGTCTTTTTTGTCGTATTCAAACTTAACGGTGAGGTCAGTCCCCATGTTAGAGAAAAAATCACCCAGTCTTTTCACGGGAGATATAAAAATTTTGCGCAGAACAATCATGGTGGCGGTAATCATAATCAGAACCACCATTGCGCCGACCAGCGTCATATATTTTATAGCGTTGGAGAGTGTCGCCGTTCTCTGATCGAACTCGGCTCTGGATGTTCCCACCAGCGCCACGCCGTATGTCTTGCCCTGATAATCCTGCACGGGGTGCATGCCGTATACCGCCTCCGCAGTCATTGCGGAGCCGTTCTTCTCCAGCTCTGCCAGAGGTGCTTTCTTCGCCCACTCCACGGTGGGCTCGTTGAACCATTTTTTATTCGCTGTCAGATATTTCTGACCTACTTCCACATCTGAGCCCTTCTTCATGTAGGCTTCAGCGTCCACGGCGCCTTTGTCCACCAGAACGATGTAAAAATTCTTATCCGCTTCAAACTTTCTGGAGATGCCGGAAAGTCCCGATGTCACTTCCATGATGCCTATGATGTCGCCGGATGTGCCGAATATCGGGGATAAGGCTCTGACGCCCATCCCCACCTTGCCTATCTCCACGCCGGATATGGGCTGTTGTGTGCTCAGCACTGTTTTTATCATTGAGCGGAAGGAGATATCGTCACCCCGCCTCTCGTCAAAACTGCGGTAAAAACTGTGCATGTCAGTCCCGATGATGTGAAAACCTGTGCCTTTGAAATCCACAGACTTATATTCCGCCTCAATTTTAGCCAGCTCTGAGGCGGCGGGTTCTACATCGCCTGTTTCCAGTGATTCTATAACGCTTTTGTTGTGGCTCATAGTGATAGCCAGAGCCTGAAGCGTGTTCAGATATGTTTTAACAGCCTCTTCAGCAGAATTATTGATTTCTTTAGTCATGCTGGCGGCTCTGCTTTTTTCCAGATTAGCGGAGAAATAATAATAGTAAATTCCGCCAGCGAAAAAGATTGTCGCCAGGATACAGAGAATGAAGAAAAGAAGTTTGGATGTTAACGATTTAAACATAATCACCTCATAATATATTTGAGTTTTCCGGCACTTTTTTTATGAGAGATGATGCTGTTTCCATTATAATCAAACAATAATAATATGTATTTCTTAAAATATCATAACAAGTTTTTTTTTGCAAACGGAAAGATCGTGTAAGATGCTCAAATTACACCGGAAATAGACAAAAAAAGGCGGTCATTAAGACCGCCGTTCTGTTACATAGGTTCACAACAGGTTAGTTAGCATTAACCATTCTGCGCCTTAGCCCAGGAATCCTTCAGCCCGACTGTTTTGTTGAAAACAGGTCTGCCGGACACGGAGTCCTTGTCAGAGGCGAAATATCCCACACGCAGGAACTGATAGCGGGTCATCGGCTGAACGTCTTTCAGAAAAGGCTCGGCATAGCACACAGCCACTTTCAGCGAATCAGGGTTGATGTTCGCCGTAAAGTCTTTGCCCTCCGGCGCCTTGTCCGGATTAGTCACGTTAAAGAGGTGCTCATACATTCTGACTTCCGCCTCCACATAGTGGCGGGCGCTGACCCAGTGGGCTGTCCCTTTCACCTTGCGTCCGTCCTCTGTCCATCCGCCCCGGCTTGCGGGGTCATATGTGCATCTCAGCTCGGTTATGTTGCCGTCTGAATCTTTGATTACCTCTTCGCATTTTATATAGTAAGCATGCTTAAGACGCATCTCCTGTCCGGGAGACAGTCTGAAATATTTTTTTGGGGGATTCTCCATGAAGTCGTCACGCTCAATGAACACCTCACGGCAGAAGGGTACTTTTCTGGTGCCGTCCGCCTCGTTTTCAGGGTTGTTCTCAGCATCGAACCACTCTTCCTTGTCCTCGGGATAGTTGGTTATAACCACCTTCAGGGGATCGGTCACCACCATCACCCTCTGGGCGACCTTGTTCAGATCCTCCCTGAGACAGAACTCCAGCTGACCGTAATCGACAATACTGTTGCTCTTGGCAACGCCGATCATCTCGGCGAAGTTTCTGACAGCCTGAGGGGTAAAACCTCTTCTTCTGAGTCCGGCTATGGTGGGCATTCTGGGGTCGTCCCATCCGCTCACCAGTTTTTTCTCCACCAGTGTCAGCAACTTGCGCTTGCTCATTACTGTGTATGTCAGGTTCAGTCTGGCGAACTCTATCTGCTGGGGATGAAAAACGCCCAGCTCATCCAGAAACCAGTCATAGAGAGGTCTGTGGTCTTCGAACTCCAGAGTGCAGATCGAGTGGGTGATTCCCTCGATGGAATCCTCCAGTCCGTGTGCGAAATCGTACATCGGATAGATGCACCATTTGTCGCCTGTTCTGTGGTGTTCGGAGTGAGCCACACGGTATATTACGGGGTCACGCATGTTCATGTTGGGTGACGCCATGTCTATTTTAGCTCTCAGCACCGCCTCGCCCTCTTTGAACTCTCCCTTTCTCATGCGCTCGAACAGTGTAAGATTCTCATCCACGGATGTGTTTCTGTACGGGCTCTCTGTGCCGGCTTCGGTCAGAGTGCCTCTGTTTTTGCGTATCTCATCGGGAGTCTGCATACAGACGTATGCCTTGCCTTTTTTTATCAGGTCAACGGCATAGCCGTAAAATTTCTCGAAATAGTCAGAGGCATAAAACTCTCTGTCTTCCCAGTCGAACCCCAGCCAGCGCACGTCCTCACGGATAGAATCCACATATTCCACATCCTCTTTGGTGGGGTTTGTGTCGTCATAGCGCAGGTTGCATTTGCCGCCGAACTCCAGAGCCAGACCGAAGTTCAGGCAGATGGATTTTGCGTGTCCGATGTGCAGATATCCGTTGGGTTCCGGCGGAAAGCGGGTATGCACCCTCTTGTCGTTTTTGCCGTCTTCCAGATCTTTTCTGATTATATTCTTTATAAAATTGGACGGTTTCGAGATCTCTTCTTCCATAGTTCTTAGCCTTCCACGTTTTTGTCTATATAGTCGTACGCTTTCTTAATCCTGCGCAGAGATGTTTCAGCGCCCAGCAGAGAGAGCATATCGAACAGGTCGGGACCGCCGCCCACGCCTGTCAGAGCTATTCTGACAACGGGGTTTATCTTTCCGGGTGACATCTCCAGCTCTTCCGCCACAGCGTGAAACAGCGTGTCCGCCGCCTCTCTGCTCCACTGGATTCCGGGCGCTCTGTCGATTATCTTTTCCAGAGCGGGCAGAACCATGCGTTTGAACTGTTTTTTCGCCTGTTTCTCATCGAACTCCTCAGGATCTCTGAAGAAATAGTCCGCTGTCTCTGCTATCTCGGTCACTTTTTTAGAGCGAACCTGAAGCAGAGCAATCACGCCTTTTTTATATGCTTCGTCAAAACCGTTAACCGGGAGCCCTCTTTCTGCCCACATGGGCTCAAGCTCGCCGAGCAGTCTTGAAGGATCGTAATTTTCCATGTACTGACCGTTCATCCATTCCAGCTTCTGCTCGTCAAAAACTGACGGCTTAGCGGAAATCTTGTTCATAGAGAACGCTTCGATGATATCGTTCAGAAGCATGATCTCTCTGTCGTCTCCGGGGTTCCATCCGAGCAGAGCCAGAAAGTTAACCAGCGCTTCGGGCAGATATCCCGCTTTTTTATAATCCATCACAGATGCCGCGCCCTTTCTCTTGGACAGCTTGCCTCCGTCCGGCGACAGAATCACGGGAAGATGGGCAAAAACGGGGGGAGTCCAGCCGAAAGCCTGATACAGCAGAACGTGTCTGGGTGTGCTGGCGATCCACTCATCGCCTCTCATGACGTGGGATATCTCCATGTGGTGATCGTCCACAACGCTTGCGAGGTGATATGTGGGAAATCCGTCAGTCTTCATCAGAACTGTGTCGTCCACCATAGTCACGGGGGTTTCTATCTCGCCCCTTATGCCGTCCATAAAGCTGACTGAGCCTTCCAGAGGCGCTTTCAGCCTGATGACATATGGAGTGCCTGCGTCTATCAGCTTCTGCGCTTCCTCTTTGGACATGTCACGGCAGTGACGGTCATATCCGCCGTGCTGTTCTTTTCTCGCCTCTTTCTCTTTGCGCACCTGCTCCAGACGCTCTGATGTGCAGAAACAGGGATATGCCATGCCTCTGTCCAGCAGAATCTGCGCGTGCTTCTTATATAGATCGAGTCTCTCTGACTGGATATAGGGACCGAAGTCTCCGCCCTTTTCCGGACCTTCAGCCCAGTCGAGCCCCAGCCATTTCAGACTCTCGAAAATCTCTCTCAGCGAATCTTCCTGAAATCTGGTTCTGTCTGTATCTTCTATACGGAGGATGAATGTGCCTCCGGTGTTTTTAGCGAAAAGATAGTTAAACAGCGCGGTTCTGGCTCCGCCGACATGCAGATAGCCTGTGGGAGAGGGAGCGAACCTGACCCTGATTTTTTTTCCGTCCATTTTTTCTCCATGATGTAAAAATAGTAAAGCGGTATTACTTTTTATAATTAATTTGTTATAGTATATTATTCAACATAGATTTTCAACCATTGTACTTCGCCTTTTAATCTTTGCCCACGGAGTTTATTATGCCCAATCTGGACAATCAGGCTTTCGATGTTTATGTGACATCTACTTTCGATATAGCATACGCTCTCTCCCGGGCGCTCGATCTTGTTAACCCGCTGATAAACAACCACCATCAGCGTGTCGCTTTCATTGCTGGCAGTCTGGCGCAGGAAGCGGGATACTCCGAGGCGGAGACAGAGAATATCATTATAGCGTCCCTAATCCACGATATAGGCGTTGTCATGGAGGAAGAGTTCAACGAGCTCACCAACACTAAGTCAACATCCGAATCGGAGTTCTGCCACGCCATAGTGGGAGCGCAGCTCATGTCCTGTCTTAAGCTGTTTCCGGAGACTCCGGAGCTGATCCGCTATCACCACTCCCCGTACGGCGGAGAGCACAACCCCATAGAACCCGGGAAAAAAGTGCCGGAAAAATCTATGGTGATTCATCTGGCGGACAGAGTGGACGTTCTGCTGAAAAGAGACACCCCCAGCCTCGACCAGAAGGCTGCTGTGATAGAAAATATCAATAAATTTGACGGTATAAAATTTCATCCGGAGCATGTCAAGGCATTCAACAGGCTGGCTCAGCGTGAGTCTTTCTGGTTCGACATAGAAGAGCAGGAAAAATATAAACTGCTGAAATACAACTTCTGCTTTTCTCACCTGACGATGAACATCGACAACATACTGGAGACGGCGAAACTGCTGAGCCGTATCATCGACTTCCGCTGTATTTTCACAGCAAACCACTCCGCCGGGGTGGCGGCCGTGGCGGAGGTGATAGCTAAACTCATGAAATATTCGGAAGACGAGGGAAAATCGCTGAAGGTCGCCGGATATCTGCACGATATTGGCAAGCTGGGGATTCCTTCCGCCATATTATACAAACAGGGCAGATTGGACGAAGACGAGATTCAGCTTCTTAAAAAGCACCCCTACTTCACCTATTCTATCCTGAACACATTTCAGATCTTTGACAAAATCAAGGACTGGGCGGCTTTTCACCACGAAAATCTGGACGGCACAGGCTATCCTTTCCACCTGAAAGAACACAAGCTGGACACAGGATGCCGGATCATGGCTGTTTCCGATGTCTTCACCGCTCTGACAGAGGAACGTCCGTACAGAAGCTCTCTGCCCTATGATCAGGTGAAAGAGATAATGGACGACATGTGCAAAAGCAATAAGCTGGATAAGATGATAACTGAGCTGGTTCTTTCCAACTTCGACTATGTGAACGGGGTGAGATACCTGAGTCAGGCGGAAGAGATGGACGCTTTCAAAGCATTTAAGAATATAATATACGACAATGAAATATGCACAAAAAACAAAAGGTTCGTCAGTACCTTAGACTAACGAACCCTATATATTCTGTAATCAGGCAGTTCTGTTGTCCTTATAGAATGTAAGGATGGATTCTTTTTTTCCGCCTTCGATCTGAACGGGGTGAACAGTCTTTTTCTCCTCTTTTTTCAGCTCGAAGTAGCACTTATAGATTGCTCCGCAGTTGTCGCAGCGGCATGATCCAGCCTCTTTGACGACTATCTTTTCCCCGCAATCACGGCATTTAAAAGATTTCTTAGCCATTTTATTCTCCGGTTAATCACACAATGATGTACTTGACAGTCAATGTCACTTGATAATGAACCATAGCATAAATAAATTTAAATAAGTGTCAAATTATTGCAAAATTTGTTAAACAATGCGCTGTTTATAATAATATTTATCGTCTGAAAACATCCATGCGGAAATTATCTATACAGGGTAGTTTCTTCCGGATTTCCGTTATTCTGTCCTTACTGATAAGGATGCTTATCACTTTCTCGTCCGTGCCGGCTGACGCCACACATTCACCGTATGGACCATACACGCCGGAATGACCGGAAAAGCATCCTCCGCAGAGATCGGCGCAGGCGGCATACACTGTGTTTTCCAGAGCTCTCGCCTTCAGCAGTGTCGTCAGATGCTCCGCCTTCATCTCTCCGTCATACCAGGCGGACGGGACAAGGAGAAGCTCAGCTCCCCTGAACACGGCGCTCCTGAAAACCTCCGGAAAACGCAGATCATAGCATATCGCCAGAGAGCACATAATGCCTTCCAGCTCGAAAACAGGAGGCAGGTCACTGCCCGCCAGCATATCATCCGACTCCTTCACAGCCAGAGCATCGAACAGGTGCAGTTTCCGATATTTAGCTGTCACCGCTCCGTGCTTATCATATACCACGGCGGTGTTGTATACCCTCTCGGTGCCGCTGTCTTCCCACAGACAGGCGCACACGGCGGTTTTGTGCCTGACGCATGCCTCGCGCAGAGCGGAGGCGAAAGCCCCGTTCTCCACGTCTTCCGCCAGATCCGAAAGACCGAGCGAATCTGTCTTTCCGCCCATAATCATCTCCGGAAAAAGTATCAGATCAGAAGTTTTTTTATTCTCTGACATCACCTTTATCATATTATCAAGGTTATCTTTTTTTGTGCTTTTCAGTGATGTCTGCGCCAGGGTCAGTCTCATACGCCACCAATATTCAAAGTCTGTGTTTGCATTATCACATAAAACCTGATAAAACCCTAGAAAAATCAGTGAGGTGTAGCATGGGATGCTGCGGCGGTAACGATGATAACAAATGCGGATGCTCCGGCGAAAGCACAGAGCAGAACGGCGATATGATGACTTTTGCCTTCAACCTTGAGAAATCAATGTTCGAAGAGATCAATGAAGCGGCTAAGGCAAACGAAATGAGCTTCGAAGAGTTCATATACAACTGTCTTGAAGTGGGTCTGGCTATCACAAACGGCGAACTCGCCCTGATAGACACAGATCAGCTCAGCTGCGAAGACGACTGTGAAGATGACGATTGCGGATGCTGCGGCGGGGACAAATAATCAGGGAGTAACAATCTCTCTGAAGAGATTGACTGTTCTGGTTCTGATATCCGTCACTAATCTTAAAGGTCTTTTGGGGAATCTGAAATACCCGATCACTTTTTCGAGTCCTTCGGGTTCCTCTATGGCTTTTCTTATCATATTCTGCGCTTTTGTTATGGTGTCGTCCAGATAGAAGTGCTCTTTATCCTCCAGCACACATATGTAAATGATCTTCGATTCCACCACATCGTGGAAGAAGTGCGTTCCGTATGACAGCTCCGGCACAAGTCCTCTCTCTATGCGTCCGATCTCTATGACAGCCTGCATTCCGTCTATCTGGGAAAATGTAACGGGGACTCCCAGAGCGGTTACGCTGGAGCCCCATCTGCCGTATCCCATCAGCAGACAGTGAAATCCCTTCTCTTTTATCCTGTTGTTCAGGATTCCTATATAATCGGCGCACTCTCTCTTTTTTGCCGGAGGCAGTTTCACATATTCGTCCCAGTTCACATAGACCACCGTGTCCAGAAGCAGAGAGCTGCTGCCGCCCAGAAAAGATCCTTTCGCCTGAAAGACGGTATATTCCTCGTTCTCCCCCGCTTTCTCGTCACGGGTGCTGATCTTCTGCACCTGAACAGGTCTGCACTGGAGGATGTTAACCAGATAGTTGGTCTCATCCTGAAAATTGACGGTGAACTCTATCTCCACCGGGCTCTTATATTCCTCTTCCAGCGCCTTCAGAATCTCCGACATGGTGCTGACAACTGACGTTTTGTTTATGATATGGTCGTAATCTATCATCCATGCCTGAATGGACGAGCCGGACGAGCGGAATATCATCTTCTCCATCTCTATATCACGGGAAGCGATAATCTTCATGGACGGCATGAAATCTGACGGCTTCAGATCAGAGGGCTTTATCTCTCTGATGTGGTTCGTCACTGTGTCTATAACGTCCAGATACCTCTGGCTGTAGAGTCTTTTGTTCTCTTTCCCAGGCATTGGGTCATCGTTCGGCCTGTTGATGGCTATCATGCGGGCATAGTCCGTGTTGCCCCTGCTGACAGCCCGGGTGCCGAGCCCAGCCACCAGACGCAGAAGCCCGGATTCCGCCTCTATCTTTTTATCCCAAATATACGAGTTATATGAATGACCGACTCCAGCCACATGAGGAAAAAAATAGTCCCCCTGATATACGCCGGAGACACGCTGAATTATTATGGACATGATATCGGCTCTGCCGGACAGCTTGGACACCCTGCGGTAGCTGTCCACCTCTCTGTTGAACATGCTGGCGTATATGGATTTTACAACATCCGAAAGCTGAGTCAGCATGGCGGAGTCGTCTCCGGTGAGCACACAGAAACGGCTTTCGTATTTTCCGGCGAAGGAGCTCTCGAAGCTGTCCTCCATCAGACTGCTGGAACGGACGATGATCGGGAAATGTCCGTAATAGTCTATCAGGTCTTCCAGACGCTCGATAATCTCCGGAGGCATCTTTCCGTTTAATATCAGTCTGTGCAGTTTTCTTGTTTTGGCGCTTTCCGGGTCATCGGAATACACCTTGTATTCGTCCCATAATCCGTTATATATCAGATATGTATAGAATGCGTCAGACCCCAGAAAGAAGCTGTCGTCATATTCTCTGAAATGCTCTATATCCTGCGGGAGCTTCTGTCTGGCTATCTTTCTGGCGATGAGCATCCCCGCCGCCTTGCCGCCTATGAAGCCTGATCCGATGGTTCTTTTTCTGATTATCTTCATCTCGTCCAGCGTCAGAAATTTCGCCGCCAGATTCTGTATCCTTTCATCCATGCCCATCAGAACCCGGCACAGCTTTTTAACCGCCTCCGCCGGATCGGCAGATTCGTCCCCCAGAAACAGACCGTCCAGACAGTTGAAATACTGCATATCGCTCCGTCTGTCCGGCGGATTCTGTATCTCGGAAGCGTCCAGAGTCCCCGTGGCGGGGCGCACTCCTTTCTTCAGCTCCATGATGTAAGGCTTATACATGGATGCCGACTGTCTGTCCTTCGCCTTTCTGGGCACCAGGCAGTATCTGCTCATGTTGTCGTGCATCACGCGCACCACAACGGAAGCCGCCTCGGTTATCTTCCTTACGGTGAACTGTCTGTGGCATTTTCTCTGCATAGCCGTGAAGGTGGTGACTTTTCTGTCGGTGGCGGTATCCAGCAGGATCTGATAAGCATAGCCTATCAGCCAGTCAGACCCCCAGAAGCCCATCAGGCTGGTGAGACAGTCTATTATGACTATATCGCCGACATTGACTTTTGATATGTAATCTGAACACTCTCTGACAAAATCCTCGAATCCTTTGAAAGGGTCAATGACGACAGTGCTGACGCCGACCGCAGATAGATCGAGTCTCTGGTTGAGCTCGCAGAAACTGATGAAATGGAAACGACCCTCGAACGATGACATATCGCTGAGCAGCTCCCCGGCTATCTGCCTGTAGCTGCTGGGGTCTTCCATCTGTAAGACGATATTGTCACCCTGCCTGAGTCCTCCGGCAAGAGTGACAATACCTGTTCCGGATAATTTTTTGTTCAACTATCCTCCGGTTACGAAAAAATTATTCCCCGCAATTTTTAGTATTAACGGTTTTCAGCTTTTCCACGTCTCCGGATACAATTTCAGAGTTTTTCATACCGGAAATCACTACATTGAGAATATCCGCAACGAAAGAACTCGATTTGTCCAGACGATAGATTATCCATCTTCCGTCCTTACGGGATTTCACTAACCCCGCATTGCGCAGCACTTTCAAGTGTGATGAAATTGTCGACATGGAAATGTTCAGCACAGCATTGATTTCGCACACGCAAAGCTCTCTAACAGCAAGCATACAGATGATGCGCAGCCTGTTGTTATCCCCAAGAGCTTTAAATACCTCAACCTCAAAGTTCATAATCCCACCTACATATAAATAATGGCAGCGAGTTTATTATTAGTTAATTTGCTCGCTACTCTGTTACAACAGCATAACTCTAAAAATTACAAAATGCAAATTTACAAAAAGATAAATTTTGTAAATTATGCGTAATTACTCATAAATATCTGAAATTGCCTGAAGGAGCAGCTTTTTGTTGACTGGTTTAAAAACAACCGCGTTTACGTTATCCAGACTCTCGGTCTCGTTTCTGTAGGCGGTTGTGACAATAATAGGAACTTCTTTATTAATTTCGCGGATATGGCTAATCATCTCAAATCCGCTCATCTCGGGCATGGAAAGATCTGTGATAATAAGATCCGGAGACTCGGAGGAGAACTTCTCCAGCCCCTCACGGCCGTCAGCCGCAATCACTATGTTTCTGAAGTATTTAGAGATCATCCTGGAAGCCATTTCTCTTGTAATGTCATCGTCTTCAACATATAACACTTTGTAATTTTTCAGCTTCTCAATATCATCCATTATGTAACCTTCAATACTGCATTGGTCTTATTATACATAAATTATACCAATAATAAAGAACGAATTGTTATTTTACAACCAAAGATTAGTTAAACGTTTAACTAATTTTATTGCAAAAGTACCCGTAGATACTGATACTAACTATTTACATTGAATTTATTATAGTCTAAAATTCTGAAAAATTATTTAGGTTTGCAGTGATATTTAACAACATAAATTTCCAGACAATCTTTGAGGATATTCCTAATCCCGTTGTGCTTTTGGAAGGATGCACTCCCCTGCGCCTTAACGACGCGGCGAATCAGATGTGCTTTATGTTCAAACAGTTCGCCTCCGGAGACGGAGACATATCATGCAGCACCGTCAACATATACACCTTTCTCGGCGATGATATCGAGGCTTTCAGAAAGACAGACGATATAAAGATATCTTTCAGAAAAGAGTTCGTGACTCCCGCCGGAAGCATGTATTTCGACATAGTAATCAAGACTCTTTCAGACGATAAAAACCTCCTTCTGCTGGAATTCAATGATTCCACAGAGGAAGAAAAGCTGAAAAAGAGCTTCAACGAGCTTTCCAAAGGGGTTCTGTCTTCCATCGGAGACGCCTTTTTCGAATCTCTGGTTAAGCATCTTGTTCTGGCATGCAGCGCCGACCACGCCTTCATCTGCGAGTTCACCAATGACACCAGGTCCAGAGTCAGAACCGTTGCCGCCTGCGCAGACGGCGAGATAGTGCCTAATTTCGAATTCGATCTGGAAAACACACCCTGCAATCTGGTTATCAACAGCGGCATGCAGCAGTTCGAATCCGGAATCATGGAAAAATTTCATCTGGATCACCTGGCAAAAGAGCTCGGCGTTCAGAGCTATTTCGGCATACCGCTTATCGATTCCAAAGGAAACGTTCTGGGACCTATGGCGGTGATGGGCAGAAAACCCCTGGAAGACAGCGCCATGGCTATATCCATGCTGAAAATGTTCGCTTTCAGAGCCGCTGCGGAGCTGGAACGGAAACAGAGCGACAAAAAACTGCAAAACACCATACATTTTCTTCAGACCCTGATAGATTCTATCCCCAACCCTATCTTTTACCGAGATACCAAAGGCAGACACCTCGGATGCAACACCAGCATGGAGAGACTGCTGGGCAAGAAGAAAGAGGACATCATAGGAAAAACCATGGGCGAGATAACAGACGCAGACTGGTGCACCCAGTGCGTCCGCACAGACAGACAGCTTCTGCTGAAAGGCTCCATAGAACCCTATGAATCAAAAATAACAACATCCGCCGGACAGGAGAAGAACGTTATCTTCACCAAGGCGATCTTCAACGACACAGACAACAACGTAAACGGAATTGTCGGAACCATTATAGACATCACCGAAAGAAAGAAGGCAGAGGAGAAGGTGGAAAAACTCGCCTATTACGACACCCTCACCAACCTGCCCAACAGACAGCTTCTGAAAGACAGGATCAGCATCATGATCCAGCAGGCCATCAGAGGCAACGAACAGCTTGCTATTCTGTTCATAGATCTGGACAGATTCAAAAATATCAACGACACGCTGGGACACTCGGCGGGAGACACTCTGCTGACTAATGTGGCGGAAATGCTGAAAGCACATGTCCGATCCTGCGACACAGTCGCCAGACTGGGCGGGGACGAGTTCGTTATCGCTCTCAGCAACATCACGGAAAACTCCGTGACCGGAGTAGCCGCAAAACTGCTGAATATGCTCTCCAGATCTCAGTTCGTCAACGGACACGAAGTATTTACCAGCCTCAGCATAGGCATCAGCATCTATCCCACAGACGGCAGAGACCCCGAGACACTGCTGAAAAACGCCGATGTGGCGATGTATCAGGCGAAAGAGCTGGGCAGAAACAACTATCAGTTCTTCTCAAAAGAAATGAATTATAAAGTGATGAACAGACTCTCTCTGGAAAAAGACCTCAGACACGCTGTGGACAGAGAGGAGTTTTTTCTCGAATATCAGCCCCAGGTGAACTCTATCACCGGCGAAATGTACGGTGTGGAGGCTCTTCTCAGATGGCTTCAGCCGGAGAAGGGACTAATTCCGCCTTCTATGTTCATTCAGCTTGCGGAAGAAACGGGACTGATATTGCAGATAGGCGAGTGGGTGCTTCTGAGAGCGTGCTTCCAGAACATGGAATGGACCAGCAAGCTCAAAAAGGACATCATCACATCTGTTAACATCTCCGCTGTTCAGTTCAAACAGAAGAGCTTTATCAATAACATAAAAAACATTTTAAAGATAACAGGGGTCAGACCGGAAAATCTGGAGCTGGAGCTCACCGAGAGCGTCCTTATGACCAATGTTACCGAAACCACCAAAACCCTGAACAAACTGAAAGATATAGGCGTCAGTCTGGCTATAGACGATTTCGGAACCGGATACTCATCTCTGAACTATCTGCGTCACTTCCCCATAGACAGGCTGAAGATAGATAAGTCATTCATCCGCAATATCAAATATGACTCAGACAATGCCGCCATCACCAGAGCGATAATAGCGATGGCTGAGAGCCTCAGGATGAAAGTTGTGGCAGAGGGCGTGGAATCCCACGAAGAACTGGAAGTTCTGAAGAACTTTAACTGTTCGGATATTCAGGGATTTCTGTTTTCTAAGCCCGCTCCCCCGAACATAATAGAAGATTTCTTAGCTAAGAAGAAAAAATGACCCCTTAGTTAAAAATATCTTTTTTCTTCTGATAACAGTATGGTAACCAAATAATTAACATCTGTTTACTTTATATTAAATAATTTTCACTTAAGTTATTAATAGCAATAATATTAGAATCAACTAACCCTGATTTACATTCCAAAGACTACTCTTTCTATCTGTGAATATAATAACTATTATCATGTAGAGTTGTATTAAATATTAGTTTATTCAAATTCCTAATTAAACAGCACATATCTTTTTTCTGATTTACTACCAGCATATTACAACATTCTTATAATAATTTGCTGTTTAATTTTTGTTTCTCTTGTTTTCCATATTCAAATGTGCAAAACTTATGAAAAAGACAAGATCGGTATAATTCAAAAGGAGATCGAAATGCTGAAGAACTTAAAATTGTCTCAGAAGCTGGCAGTCGGTTTTGGTGTGGTTCTCTTCCTTATGGGAACTATCAGTCTGCTTAGTTTTACCAAATTTAAGCAGTTATCTTCCTTAGTGCAGAAAAGGGATGTCTTCGCCTCTATGGTATCAGACATCGGGGACGCTAGGGCAAACAGGATCAGATATCTTTTCACCGGAATGAAAGAACACGGTGATCTTGTTAATGCCTCTTTTGAGAAAATATTGAAAACCGCTCAGGACAGCCTGGCTATCTATACTAAAGAGGCGGATCAGAAGAGCATTAACAGCATCATAAAATCTGTTCAGGACTATCAGGCCGCATTCAAAAACTATGAAGATATCATTTCTGAAAAAGACCAGCTGATAAAACAGCTCAGAGAGTCCGGCACAGTTGTCTTCACCACAGCGGACAAGATAGGTCAGATGAATATTTCAAACAACCTGCTGATGATGCGTCTGAACACGCTTAACTATATATATAACAAGTCAGATGACTTCTATAACGAACAACAGAAATATTATCTCAAAACACAGGAGCTTACACGCTCTCTTAATGACGGCTCAGAAAACTTCAGGATCATATCTGAAGGGCTCGAGCTTTATAACAGCAATTTTATCAAGCTGAACGAAGGCTATAAAAAACTGGAACAGGTCGAAAATGTTATGGTTGAGACAGCCAGAGAAACACAGGATCTCTGCGCAGGTATCATCGACAGTGAAAAAGCGTACATAGATTCTGCGGTATCCAGCGCTATCCTGCTTATAATAGTAATTTCACTCTCCGCAGTGACAGTTGGTCTGACAGTGGGCTACTTCATTTCAGCCTCTATCACAAGACCGATGGCAAAGGCTGTCGGAGCAGCAAACGTAATGTCCGATGGCGACTTCACAAATACACTGGATATTAACCAGAAAGACGAAGTCGGACAATTCGCCAAGGCTCTGGAAAGCATGAGACACAGCCTGAAAGACGTTATCGAAGTTATCGTCCATTCGTCTAACTCTGTCGCCTCTGCCAGCACGGAGCTCGCCTCCACCACAGAGGAGCTGGCATCCACCTTCTCTGACCAGGCTTCACAGGTCAGCATGGTCGCCACCGCAGTGGAACAGATCAGCACATCCTCAACACAGGTGCTCGCTTCCATTAACGAAGTAAAAGATAAATCAGATTCAGCGAACGGTCTCACATGCGAAGGACAAACCTGCATTCATTCCGCCAACGATGTAATGTTCAAGATACAGCATAATGTCGAAGAGCTCGGAACCACCGTAGCGGGGCTGGCAAGATCATCTGAGGAAATCGGAAACATACTTTTGGTTATCAATGACATAGCAGACCAGACTAACCTTCTCGCCCTTAACGCCGCCATAGAAGCCGCAAGAGCCGGTGAACACGGACGCGGATTCGCTGTGGTTGCTGACGAAGTTCGTAAGCTGGCGGAGAGGACACAGACCTCTATCCAGGAGATCGAATCAATCATCTCCTCTTTTGTAAGAGAAACCAGCAAAACAAACAGCGAAATGCAGACCGCCAAGACATATGTCACTGAAGGCGTCGGCAAACTGGACGATACGAACAAAATCTTTGAAAGAATCGTTGCCGCTGTGGAAGAGATCGGAAATGCCAGCAGCATCATCCGAACAGCGATGGAAGAGCAGGTGACCGCCATCAACAACATCAACGATAACGCCCACGTCATCTCCAGCGGACTGGAAGAGAGCTCAGCGGCTGTTAACCAGGTATCCGCCACTGTTGCGGATCTTCAGAAACAGGCTGACGACCAGATGGAGAGCGCGGCTCAGTTCAGAATATAACCATACAGGGGGGCGAAAGCCCCCTTCTTTTTTGCTCATAATTTTCTTATTGAAATTTATCCACACTATTACAATATTTAAATCAGATAGTTTTTGTGTTTTTATAATACGCCTGAAAATACACAAACATGAGCTCTTTATTAAGCACATCAACTGTCAAAACAAATAACTATATTACAGTAGAGACAAAATACTATAACAAGACTGTGCCATATAATAGACATACGCTCAGTTGCATATGTTTATTTATAGTTCAACACGACAAACACACAAAGCACAGTAAGATACTGATAATATATATTAATATACTGTCACAACATGAAATATCTATTTAATTGCGCTGTTGTAACTATTACATTAGAATATTAAATAGAATATTTGTTTAGGAGGAGACATGTTAAAGAATCTTAGTATCAGAAACAAGCTTCTTGCGGGGTTCGGTATAATTCTTGTCTTAATGACCGCCATCAGCTCTTTGGCGTTCTACAAGATCAGTGATCTCGCATTCCTATTCAGTAAAAAAGATAACTTCGCTGAAATAACCATTCTGATGAACAAAGCGAGAGAAAACAGAAACAACTACTTCCATACATCCGATAATAAATACAGAGATGAGGTGAACGCCGCTTTTGACAGGATTCAGGAGCTGTACGACACAGCTTTCAAATCATATACATCTGTAGAGGACACACAGAACATCTCTAAAATGATGGATGTCATAAAAACCTATTCAGAGGCATTCAGACAATATGCCACAGGCATAGAAAAGAAATCCGAGCTGGTGAACAACCTGAACAAAACAGGCGCCCTGCTTTTCCAGCATGTCGATAAAATCGAATCCAAAACATTTGCTGTTGACCTGCTCATGATGAGGATAGACGCCGTAAAATATCTGGCAAAGCCCACCAAAGAGCTTTATGACAGCCAGCAGGAATTCTATAACAGGGCGAATAACTATGCCAGACAGAATTTAACATCCGACACGGAGCTGATAAACGCACTGACAAACTATAATGAAGTGTTCAATCAGGTCGCTTTAGCCTTTGACGACATAGATAAATACAGCGCAAAGCTCGTTCAGGGCGGTCTGGATGCGCAGGAAGTGTGCGGCGCCGTAATAAAGAGCGAGATGGAGGCACTCTCATCGTCTATTTTGTCTACCAAGATATTCATACTCGTTATATCTCTGACAGCAGTTCTCACCGGCATCTTCATCAGCATGCTTATATCCAGGGCAATAACATTACCCATGCACAAAGCGGTTGAGACAGCCAACACTATGGCAAAAGGCGACTTTACCAAATCACTAGACATAGACCAGAAAGATGAGATAGGTCAGTTCGCCAAAGCGCTGGAGAGTATGAGAAACAGCCTGAAGGGAGTTATAGAGGGACTGGTGCAGTCATCCAACTCTCTGGCTTCAGCCAGCACGGAGCTCGCGTCCACCACAGAAGAGCTCGCCGCCACCTTTTCGGATCAGGCGTCACAGGTCAGCATGGTTGCCTCCGCTGTGGAAGAGATCAGCACATCATCCTCAGAGGTGCTTGCGTCCATCAATGATGTAAAAACCAAATCCGACTCAGCGAAAAAGCTCACTAACGAAGGTCAGACATGTATCAAGACCGCAAACACTGTCATGAACAGTATTCAGCAGAACGTTGAGGGACTCGGAACAACAGTCGCCGAGCTCGCCAGATCGTCAGAGGAGATAGGAAATATCCTTCTCGTTATCAACGATATAGCAGATCAGACCAATCTTCTGGCGCTTAACGCCGCCATCGAAGCCGCGAGAGCCGGAGACCACGGGCGTGGATTCGCAGTGGTGGCTGACGAGGTAAGAAAGCTGGCTGAGCGAACACAGACTTCTATTCATGAAATAGAGAGCATAATCTCGACTTTTGTCAGAGAAACCACAAAAACAAATCAGGAGATGAACTCTGCTAAGTCAAAAGTAAATGACGGAGTAAACAAGCTGAATGAAACAGACAGCATTTTTGAGAAGATCGTGACAGCAGTGGATGAGATCAGCACATCAAGCAGCGTCATCAATACTGCAATCACAGAACAGGTAAGCGCTATCAACAACATAAACGACAACGCTCATGTTATCTCCAGCGGACTGGAACAGAGCTCAGCCGCCATAGAACAGGTGTCCTCCACAGTTGCCGACATACAGCATCAGGCGGACGACCAGATGGAGAGCGCTTCACAGTTTAAGATATAAAAAAAGGGGGCGAAAGCCCCCTTATCTTTTAGCAGTATTTCTGCGCAAATGCCTCGTCAGACATGGTTATATATATTATTCCCTCTATAAACGCTATCACGCTTGGAATAAATGTCCAGCACAACAGCAGATAGATCAGTCCCATCATAACTTGCCCAAGATAAAACTTATGAACACCGAAACCGCCCAGAAAGAACGCAAAAAGTGCCGCCGCCAGTCTGTTCTTAGAGCTGACTGAATGTTGTCTCACACCGCAGTTGGGGCATATCTCAGCCTTAGCGTTTATCACGCTTCCGCATTCTGAGCAGAATTTTTCGTGTATTCCCTTTGTCATGTTCTCCATAACGCACCTCACATTGGAATGCTAGCACGCTGAAGACAACATGTCAAAACAGTATAATTAATGTGTGAAATAGTAACAGGAAAGAGATGGTAGCTAACAAGTTAATTATGTTGATGAGACTGCCACGCACCTATGGTGCTCGCAAAACATTTGCCTATGTCACAAATGTTTCTGCACCAAGCTAGCTGTAATGACGAGTTAATATGCTTTTGAGATACGAGTTATTCAAGGAAAGCCGAGTAAAGAAGTGCCGAGCGTATACAGAAATACGTGAGGCATCTTTTTAGGAGGATTGACGTAGAAGAACGAAGTATATCAGAAGTATAAATATAAAAATCCCTGGCGGCGACCTATTCTCCCATACGTTTAATTCGCACAGTATCTTCGGCGCTGGAGAGCTTAACTTCCGTGTTCGAAATGGGAACGGGTGCAGAATCTCCGCTATAGCCACCAGGGAATCCTGATATTCATATTTAACTTTTAAGACCTGTCAAACAGTCTACATGGGCTCTTAGAATTAAGGGAAGCTTTAAGATTTATATATCAAGCCGTACGGACTATTAGTACTGGTTAGCTCAACGCCTCACAA
>JBFWMA010000009.1:0-100450 GCA_050251875.1 Deferribacterales bacterium
AAAAGTCTCCTTGATGTAATTGTTATTGGAAAATCAATATACCATCTATGTGAGACTTTTTCTATTGTTATCCTAGCTATAACAACAAGTTATCGCACTATATCAAGATGCGAAACTTGAGTTATTAACATCTCTAATTAATCAGTTAAAGAATGATGTTGCGCCAGATAAATCGGATGATGATTACTTTGAGTTGTTCACATCGGAACAAATCTTACGAGATTATGATTGCTCATATGATGAGATTGGAAAAGGTAATGTTGGTGGAGCTGGGGATGGTGGGGTTGATAGTGTTTATATATTTGTTAACAACGCGTTAGTTGATCCGTTTGAGGATATAGACTCTCATAAAGGTAGTTTGAAGATTAAAGTTCTTATTATCCAATCAAAAAATAAGGAGAGCTTTGGTGAAGGTGTGATGGATAAACTTGTTGCAGTAACAGAAGATTTCTTTAACTTAGAGAAATCTATTGATAGTTTAAAAAGTGTTTATAACAATGCATTGGTTGTTCATATTGAATGTTTCCGTAATTTATATCTAGGTAATATTGCAAAACAGCCAGAATTAAATGTTCAGTACTACTATGCGTCAAAGTCTGATGTAATACATCCTAATGTCAATCGTAAAACCAAAAATGTTGAGGATAGTTTTAAAAAATATTTTAAGAATGGAGTGTTTAGCTTTGATTTTATTACTGCGGAACATTTACTTAGTATGTCGAGAAGAAAGAAAGCTGAATCTTATATTATAAAATTAAAAGAAAATCCTATATGTACCTCTGATGGAGGATATATCTGTTTAGCTTATTTAAAAGATTATTTTGAATTTATTACTGATGATAATTCAGAAATTCAAAAATATTTGTTTGATGCAAATGTCAGGGACTACCAAGGCTCTACTAATGTAAATGAAGAAATTTCTAATACTCTTAGACAGGTAGAAAGCTCTGAGTTTTGGTGGTTTAATAACGGAGTTACAATTCTTACAGACAAGGCATCTGTCACTAGCAAGACAATAATTGTTTCAAATCCTCAGATTGTAAACGGTTGCCAGACATCATACGAAATTTTTTCTTATTTTTCAAAGAACAGTATGGATAATGAAAATCGTAGTATAGCAATAAAAATTATAGTTACTGATAATGATGGTGTCCGTTCTAAGATTATAAGATCTACTAATAGTCAAACAAATATTCCTCCCACAGTATTGCGTGCTACAGATCAAATTCATAGAAATATTGAAGACTACTTGCAGAAATATAATATTTACTACGATAGAAGAAAAAATTATTGGAAGAACGAAAATAAGCCAGTAAAAGATATTGTAACAATTTCTACAATAGCTCAGTGCTTTATAGCAATGATTTTGCAGGAGCCTAATATGTCGAGAGCAAGACCAAGTTCATTGGTTAGTAATGTAGAGGATTATGGTAAAATATTTAATACAGAATATGATCTTGAAGGATATTTGCGAATTATTAAGTTACAAAGAAGAATTGAGCATGTGTTAAGTGAAACGAGTTATCTCGAAAGAGGAGATAAACTGAATATAAGGTACTTTGTATACCTGCACTTTGTGTTGAAAGTTCGATCAAATCAACAAAAAATAGTTAAGCGAGTTAAGGAGTATTTTCAGGAGTTTTCTTTGATTAACTTTGAGCAATATGATGATAAGTCACTGATGGAATCTATTGATAAAGTCTATGGGATCTATTGCGCACTTGGAAAGTCTGATGCAACTGCAAAAGGTAAGACATTTACGGATAAAGTGATAGAAGATATAATTCAGGTTTAAATTCAGCGTTATGGTTACCCTTTATCCTTGAAAATGTAAATGGCGTTTATCGTCTTCAGATTGAGATATTAAAAAAGCTCCCGAAAGGGAGCTTATTTTTTAAATGGTGCCCAAGGGCGGAATCGAACCACCGACACGTGGATTTTCAGTCCACTGCTCTACCGACTGAGCTACTTGGGCAAGTAGGTCTCAAAAGCGAGGTCTAAAAATATCGAAAAAGGGCTTAGATGTCAACATCTATTTTTCATTTTTCTCATATATTTTTTTATCCCCATTAATCCCTAACAATGAGATTGCCACGGCTCATCCTGAGCCTCGCAATGACAACGTTTATTAGGTCTTTACAGGCTATATTGTCCTTCCGATGGCAAGGGCGATGGAACGCAGACTGCCCATCAGCTCGAGGAACTGTGTGGGAGTCAGAGACTGTGCTCCGTCAGACCATGCCTTCTCGGGCTCGGGGTGCACCTCTATGATAAGTCCGTCCGCTCCGATAGCCACAGCGGCCTTGCTAAGCGGTCCCACATACTGCCAGTGTCCGGCGGCATGGCTGGGGTCTATGATTATGGGCAGGTGGCTCTTGGACTTTATAACGGGGACGGCGCTGATATCCAGAGTGTTTCTGGTGGCTGTCTCGAATGTTCTCAAGCCTCTTTCGCAGAGGATGACGTTCTTGTTGCCTTCACACAGGATATATTCGCATGCGGTCAGATATTCTTCTATGGTGGTGGACATGCCTCTTTTCAGCAGAACGGGCTTGTCTGTCTTGCCCAGCTCGGTCAGAAGGGCGAAGTTCTGAATGTTTCTGGCGCC
This sequence comes from Deferribacterales bacterium, assembly GCA_050251875.1. Taxonomy (GTDB): domain Bacteria; phylum Chrysiogenota; class Deferribacteres; order Deferribacterales; family Geovibrionaceae; genus Seleniivibrio. The sequence continues at coordinate 2,609 of JBFWMA010000009.1, forward strand.
CACCTGGAACATATCGGCGTATTTGTATACCATGTCTACATATTTCGGGTTAGTCACTTCTGTTACCACGGGCAGACCTGTAACCTCTCTCGCCTTCGCCAGAAGTTTGAGTCCCTCTTCCTGAAGCCCCTGGAAAGCGTAAGGGCTGGTTCTGGGCTTGAAAGCGCCGCCTCTGAGCATCTGCGCTCCTGCCGCTTTTATGAATTCCGCAGTCTTGATGATCTGCTCTTCTGATTCCACAGAGCAGGGACCGGCTATCACGGGGATGTTTTCTCCGCCGAATTTTACGCCGCAGCATTCGATGATGGAAGGCTCGGGTCTCACCTCAAGGCTGGAAAGTTTATAAGGTTTGCTGATGGGGACGATTTTGTCCACGCCGGGCATATCGCCGATGACGTTCATCTTGTCTCTCTGACCGTCCACGCCGACCAGACCGATTACGCACCGCTCTTTACCCTCGATGATGTGTGTGCTGAAGCCTATGTCCTCTGACATCTGAATTACTTTGTTGATGTCGTCCTGTTTGGCTCCGATTTTCATTACTACTATCATTTTTTTCCTCCGGAAATTTATTTCAGCGTTCTTCGCAAAACCCCCGCAGGCATAAAAAAACCGCGGGAGCTTAGCGAAGCCGCCGCGGTTCAAAACTTATATTAAAGCCATGACCGGATTCAGACGGCTACATTCCTTCTGCTAAAAAAGCAGTAAAAAAAGAAACCAAAAAAGAATCCGAAAAATGTCATAGCGTTCATTTAAATTGTAATCCTCTTATTCAAGATTAATGTTTAAATATACTATATCGTGTATAGTGTCAATAAATATTTTTGTCATAAAAATTAGTTTATTAGATTGCTTCGCTTGCGCTCGCAATGACACACACTGGAGCCGTCATTGCGAGGAGCCTGGGCGACGTGGCAATCTCATTGATTTCTCTTATTGAAAAAATAGCGCAGACGTTATATTAATTATCTATTACACAAGTAAAAAGGAAACTTTTATGGATAAATTTATAACTTCAATATTCGATGAGATGAAAGAGGTTCAGAACAGGTTCGTGACAGAGAGCACGCCCATCCTCATCGCCATCGCCACAGAGATAGTTCAGTGCTTTGTGGGCGGCGGAAAACTGCTGATCTGCGGAAACGGAGGCTCAGCGGCAGACGCCCAGCACATAGCGGCGGAGTTTGTCAACAGGTTCAAAATGGAGCGCCCGCCTCTGCCCGCCATCGCCCTCACCACCGATACGTCTATAATCACGTCCATCGGCAACGATTACGAGTTCAACGATATATTTCTGAAACAGGTCTCCGCCCTCGCTAACGAGAATGACGTCCTCTGGGGCATATCCACCAGCGGAAATTCAGAGAACGTTGTCCGGGCTCTCAGAGAGGCAGGAAAGATGAACGTCCGCATAGTCGGCTTCACAGGAAGAGACGGCGGAAAGATGAAAGGGCTCTGCGATCTGCTCTTTCAGTCGCCCACGGACAACACGCCCAGAATACAGGAAATCCACATATCGGCGGCGCATATAATATGCCAGCTGGTGGATGAGATGATGTTCGGCAGATTTGCCTGATGTCCTTATTCTGCAATCTGTGGGGGTGCGCCTCCGTCTGGCATTTTTTTAACAACAGACCGAAAGGCAGGGTAACTGTCTTTCTGGCTTCAGGAAAACGTGAATACGAGCTTATCCTTCAGGAAACGGCGTTCTTTTTCAGCAGATCAGCCGTTCTGCCTTTTCCGGAATACACTCAGGAGCCTTTTGAAGAGGCGAGGGTGCTGCCGGAGGTTATTTCCGCCCGTGCCAAAACCCTGTATACTCTTCTTAATGACGATTCGTCATGCATAGTGGTCACAACCCCTTACGCTCTTCTGAAATCACTGCCGCCGCAGGATGTTTTCAAGTCATCGGTGATAGAAATAGCTCTGGGCAGGGAATATGACAGGCAGGAACTGGAATATATCCTGAATTATTCGGGCTATGTCCATGTGGAGCTGGTGGACGGACAGGGTGAATACGCTTTCAGAGGCGATATTCTGGAGGTTTTTCCGGCGGAACATGAGAATCCGTGTCTGATAGAGTTTTTTGACGATGAGGCGGAGCGGATATCCGTCATAGACAGAGCCACCAGAAAACCGCTGAAAACCCAGAAAAATATAACTCTTCTGCCCGCTTCCGAGGCTCTCTTTGATGCCGAGGATATCAAAAAACATATAAACGATAACGAAATACTGGACAAAGTAGAGATGTACGGCAAATATGCCGGTTGCCAGTGGCTGGCTCCGGCTGTTTACGGGCGCATGTCCAGCCTGTTCGAGTATATCGGCGATGACGTCAGCTTCGTCTATTTCACCGAGGATTATAAAACGCACATCTCCGACACCCTGTCGTTCATAGACGGGCGCACGCCGGATGGCGGATTCTATGACAGAAACTTTATAAACCCGTCAGAGGTATACACCCGCATGACGCCGGAGAACACGCTGATTCTGGCGGACATAGTGACGGAGACGGCTCAGCCGCTGAACTATAAAAGCAGCGCAATGCTCTTCAGCGGAAAAAAGAACAATGTCTATCATTCCATGTCGTCCGCTATGGAGATCATAAAAGAGCATACTGATAAAGGTTTCAGAGTTCTATGCGCCATAGAGAGCGACAGGCTTTCCGCTCTGTTCTCGTCTTTTTCAGTGGATTACGGCTATACTGCGCATAAAATCAGCAATTATTCAGAGATTCAGCAGGCTGGATTATATATCTTCAGCGAAAAATTCAGGGGCGGTTTCATAGATGAAAAACGCCTCCTGGCTGTGTTTTCCGATGAAGATATATTCGGTATCACCAGAAAAAAACCGAAAAGAGGAAAAAAAGAGCTCTATTCCACCACTATATCCGATCTGGAATCCGGCGACTATGTTGTCCATGTGGATTACGGTATCGGGATATACAAAGGGCTGGTGCATCAGAGCATCGGCGGCGTGGAGGGAGATTTCCTCCAGCTGGAATACGACAACGGCGAATTTCTCTATGTGCCTCTGTCGTCCATCGGTCAGCTCCAGAAATATATCGGTTCAGAGGGGTCGAAACCACGCATAAACTCGCTTCAGACGCAGACCTGGAAAAAACTGAAGGCGCAGGCGGGACAGAGGGCGAAGAAGATAGCCTTCGACCTGCTTCAGCTCTATGCCCAGCGGAAGCTGGAGAAGGGGTTCGCTTTCAAAGATGACGGGACGATGCTGGACGAGTTCGAACAGCTATTCGAGTTCGATGAGACGGACGATCAGCTCACAGCCATACACGATGTTTATAACGATATGGAGAATCAGCTCCCTATGGAGCGTCTGGTCTGCGGAGACGTTGGTTTCGGCAAGACAGAGGTCGCCATGCGGGCGGCATGCAAGGCTGTAGCCGGAGGAAAACAGGTGGCGGTGCTGGTGCCCACCACTGTTCTGGCACGTCAGCACTATCTCACATTCAAAAAACGCTTCGGCACTATGCCAGTTCAGGTGGACTATGTCAGCCGTTTCCGCACAGCCAAAGAGATAAAAGAGATACTGGGCAGGCTGGCTTCCGGCGATCTGGATATTCTGGTGGGAACGCACAAGATGCTGGGCAAAGAGATAGAGTTCAAGGATCTGGGGCTCCTGATTATAGACGAGGAGCAGAGGTTCGGTGTGGCTCATAAAGAGAAGATCAAAGCGATGAAAAACAACGTGGACGTTGTTTATCTCTCCGCCACGCCCATTCCCAGAACATTACAGTTATCTCTTTCCGGAATAAGGGATATTTCCGTAATAGATACTCCGCCTGTGGACAGGCTTCCTGTCATCACTAAGGTGGTTAAGAAGGATTTAGAGATCAAAACCGCCATCCAGCGGGAGCTGGAGCGTGGCGGACAGGTGTTCTATCTGCATAACCGCATAGAGGATATCCAGCAGGTGACCGCCGGGGTTAAGAGCATGCTTCCGGAGGCAAGGGTGACTTTCGCCCACGGACAGATGGACGCTTCGTCTCTGGAAAAGATTCTTATGGAGTTTTACTCCGGCAATACAGACGTTCTGGTCTGCACAGCCATCATAGAAAACGGAATAGACATTCCCAACGTGAATACGATCATCATAAACGACGCCGCCCATCTGGGGCTGGCGCAGATATATCAGCTCAAAGGCAGGGTGGGGCGCTCCGTGCGCCGCGGCTACTGCTATCTGGTTGTGCCTCAGTTCAACGCTCTCACTCAGGTGGCGCAGAAGCGTCTTAAAATCATTCAGCAGCTTTCCGATCTGGGAAGCGGCGTGAAGATCGCTTTTTATGATCTTCAGCTCAGGGGCGCCGGCGACCTGCTGGGGGCGGATCAGTCAGGCTTTATAGTAAAGGTGGGTTATGAACTGTTCATCGCCATGATAGACGAGGCGGTGAAAGAGCTGAAAGGCGTTACCAACCTGTTCACCGATACGGAGATTATCACCGGAATAGCGCACTATATCCCGGCGGACTATATAGAAGACACAAGGCTCAGACTGGACTACTATAGAAAATTTTCATATGTGACAACGATAGAAGAGACCATGGGACTTCTGGCGGAGATGTCCGCTCTCTATGGCGATGTCACGGATCAGACGGTTAATCTGGGCTGGATCATGCTTCTGAAAAATCTGGCGGGCAGAGCCGGAATAGAAAAAATGTATGTATATTCCAGCAGGATAAAGATGAAATTCGGGCAGAGCGTTCCCGTTATGCCCCAGACTCTTATGACCGCCGCCGGAAAGGTGAAGGCTATACTCAAGTTTGACGATGAATTCACCATGTCGCTTTACTTCGAAAACCATACGGAAACATTTGAGAGAACAGCCGGTTTTCTTTCGGCTATCGTTCCTGAGCCCCAGCGGGAAGATGATAAATAGACTATTGCAAATTCCGGCGTGTTTCAGTAAGCTGAATCCCATGAAAAAGAGCATATTTCTTGTTTTACTCCTTGTTCTCTCCCTGCTTGTCATCTCCTGTTCTAAGAAAAAAGATGACCAGGCGGATCATAAACCGGATGAGAAGCCCGATCCCACACGTTCGGAGCTGTATGTCACCATCAACGGCGAAAAAATCACCAAAGGCGATTTCATGGATTTTATCTCATATTCCCACGCCATGATGGATCCGGAGAATCAGGATAATAAGGCTGTGCTCAGCGCTCTCAGAGACAATTTTATACGTCACCGCATCCTCCTTCAGGAGGCAAAGAAGCACAAGGTGCAGATAGACGAGAAGAAATTCGCCGAGATGATGGCGGCGTTCAAAACGGATAAGGGCGAAAAAGTAGTGAACGAGTTCGAGGAAGAGCTGGATATCAACTTCGAATCGGTGAAAAAACTGCTCCATGAGAGAGCTCTGGTGAACGAATATCTGGGCGGTGTCAGCGAAGAGGTCACCGTCAGCGACAGAGAGCTGAAAGACTATTTTAACAAAAGAAAATCTGAACTTACAGGCATAAAAAAAGCTCATATATTCCATATAGTAACATCGGACGAGGCGAAGGCGGCGGAAGCCATGCGCATGCTTCAGAAAGGAATCAGCTTTGCCGAGGTGGCGGAGAAATATTCCGTTGCTCCGGAAAGAGCCCATGGCGGCGATCTGGGATATGTGGATGTTACTGAGTTTCCCGATATTTTTCAGGAAGCGCTTAAGCTGAAAGTGGGCGAGACCAGCCAGGTTCTGAAATCAGAATACGGGTGGCACATATTTAAACTTGCCGATATCCAGCAGAATGATAAAATAAATTTTGACGATGTGAAAGACGAGCTTCATGACGAACTCTACGGAATAAAACAGGAAAAAATACTAAAGGATTATATCGATGAGCTATATTCAAAAACTGAAATTGTATTTGCCTCTAATTCTTCTGATCCTGCTGCCCCTGCAAAGCCTCAGAGCGGAGATAATCAATAAGATCTACGCCGTGGTGGGCGACAAAGTCATCACACAGTATGACCTGGAATCGCTGAACCCCAAGAAGCTGAGACTGATCTATGAAAAGTTCAAAGGAAGCGACAGGGAAGAGGCGCTGAACGATTTCTATAAAGAGAATCTGGACGGTCTTATAGACAACTATGTTGTGGAGATAGCCGCCGCCAGAGAGGGCGTTGTGGTATCCGACAGAGAGGTCGAGGGCGCTCTGGAAGACATCATGAAGCGCAACAGCGTGAACAAGGAACAGCTGGAAGAACTGCTGAATCAGCAGCACCAGACATATGAACAGTACAAATGGAAAATCAAAGTGGATATTCTCGTCAGCAGGCTGATGTCAACTATCTTCAGACCGAAAATAGTTATCACCGATCAGGATATCCAGAGCTATATAGCAGAGAATCAGGCTTCTCTGGATCTGTCTGACATGTATGAGCTCAGAGTTCTGCACGTTGCCGGTAAAGACAAGCTGGACGAGGCGATGGCTGATTTCAAAGCGAACGGAAATTTCCGTGACACAGCGATGAAATTTTCTGACGATAAAACAGCCGGAGACGGCGGATATCTCGGCTGGGTTGAGCTGGCTCTCTTAAGCGAGAACATCAGAAAGATCGTCAGCGCCACAAAACAGGGGATTTCTGCTCCCATCGAAGAGGAAAACGGAAGCTACAGAGTTTTCTTCGTGGAGAATTTCAAGAGCAAAACAGACGTGAGCGGCGACAAGAAAGCTACAATAGTTAACGCCATCACAACAAAAATGGCCGACAAGTATTTCAACGAGTGGCTCGCCGAGAGCAAAGAAGAGATACTGATTCAGAAGAGACTCTGATAAAATACTATGCGGCTTGATAAATTTCTTAAAGTGATGATGCTGACAAAGCGCCGTGCCGTTGCCAACGAGATGGCTGACGAGGGCTTTGTAAAACTGAACGGCAGAGTCGCCAAACCCTCGGCAAAGCTGAAAGCCGGGGATATTCTGGAGCTGGACATGTGGAACTGCTATAAGAAGGTGGAGATAACCGCTCTGCCGGAGAAAGCTAACGTGCCCAAACAGGATACGGAAAAATACATCAAGGTTCTGGAGTATAAAGCGAAAGAATCTGATGATTTCTGAAATTAATGAAAAAAGATCTGTATGATATAGCTGTGATCGGGGGCGGTCCGGCGGGACTGATGTCTGCCGGAAGCGCCTCTGAGACCGGCGCCTCCGTGATACTTCTGGAAAAGATGAACACCTGCGGGCGAAAACTGCTGATAAGCGGCAGCGGCAGATGCAACATCACCAATACCATCAAAACAGTAAAAGAGTTCATAGACAGGCTGAACGTGAACAATAAATTCATGTATCAGGCTCTGAACGGTTTCAAACCGTCAGACACTGTCACATTCTTTAATAATATGGGTCTGAAAACCGCTGTGGAGAAGGGCTTTAAGGTTTTTCCGGCGGGTGAGGCAGGCTCGGACGATGTTCTGCGTGTGCTGATGAGATATGCCGTGACAAACGGCACGGAGATCGTCTGCGGAGCGGAGGTCACGGAAATATCCCATGACGGATTATTCCATCTGAAAACGCCGAAAGGGGACATAAAGGCGAAATGCGTGATAATCTCATGCGGCGGTATGTCTTATCCCAAGACAGGCTCGGCTGGGGGCGGATACGCTCTGGCGGAGGCTCTGGGGCATCATGTCATAAAGCCCGTTCCGGCGCTGGTTCCGGCGTACAGTCCTGACGAATGGGTCAGGCAGGCGCAGGGGATCAGTCTCAGGGACATAGGGCTGGCTCTCTATTCAGACGGCAGAAAGACGGCGGTTTCCAAAGGCGATCTGGTCTTTACCGACAGAGGCATCAGCGGTCCGGCTGTATATGACCTCAGCCGGAAGGCATCCGGGACGGACATGCGCATTGATATCGACCTTATGCCGGATATCGACCTTGCCGGGCTGGACGCCGAGCTGGAACAGAAGCTGAAAGAGAACAATAAGAAACTCATCAGAAACATAATAGACGGATACGCCGTGTCGGCTCTGGTGCCGGCGGTGTTTTTGCTTGCGGGCGCTGACCCTGAGACCAGGGCGGCTAATCTGTCCGGCAGGGACAGAAAAAAACTGGCGGCTGTGCTGAAAGCAATGCCCGTCAGCGGCGTCAGCTTCGCCGGATTCGAGCGTGCCGTGGTGACGGCGGGCGGAGTGGACACGAAGGAGATAGACGGCAGAACCATGCAGTCATCCGTTGTCAGCGGGCTGTTTTTCGCCGGAGAGGTCATCGACACGGACGGTCCCACCGGAGGGTTCAACCTCCAGATATGCTGGAGCACCGGACGGCTCGCCGGAAGATGCGCCGCCGAAAAATCAAAAAATATCTGAAAATATCAATTTTACTCTTTACTACCCGTAATATCTGGGAGTATTATTTCTGTCACTCATCATTTTCCTGTTCATAAGGAGGAATCATGGAAATATCAACCACCCTGCTTCCTGAAAGCGAAAGGAAGTACGGCGCTATCAAGGGTCTTTCAAGTCTGCCCTTCGGCTTACACCGCTCAGACCACATGTTTCTCGTCAATTTCAAAGACGGAAAGTGGCAGAACCCCCGCATAGTCCCCTACGGACCCATCGAGATGATGCCCGGCGCTATCTGTCTGCACTACGGTCAGACAATTTTTGAAGGCGCTAAGGCGTTCATGCACGATGACGGGGAGATTTACGCATTCCGAGTGGATAAGAACGCAGAAAGAATGAACGTCTCCGCAGATCTGATCTGCATGGAGCAGATCCCTGTAGAGCTTCAGGTGGAAGGTGTCATGAGACTTCTGGACGTGGACAGAAAATGGTGTCCCGAAATACCGGAATCATCCATGTATATCCGTCCCTTCATGTTTGCCACTGAAGACGCTCTGGGCGTACGTCCCAGCGCCGAATATATATTCTGTGTAATTCTGTCGCCCAGCGGACCTTACTATGCCGGCGGGTTCAACCACGGCGTGAGACTGCTGATCACCGACAAATATCACAGAGCCGTTACAGGCGGAACAGGCGCTTCGAAAACAGGCGGAAACTATACCGCCTCCATGAAGCCCGGACAGGTAGCGAAGAAATGCGGAGCGAGCCAGGTCCTTTATCTGGACGCGTCCAACACATACATAGAGGAAGCGGGCGCTATGAACCACTTCCACATCATGAAGGACAAGACTGTGGTTATCCCCGAGTTCAACGATTCCATACTCAGGTCGATCACATCTGTGTCCATGATCGAGCTTCTGCCCGATCTCGGATACAAAGTCCGTCAGGAGCGCATAGCCATTAATGATTTCGTGGCTCAGATCAAGAGCGGCGACATCATCGAGGCTGGCGGTTTCGGTACTGCCGCCGTTGTTTCACCCGTTAACGAATATATCTTCGACAACGGAGATATCATAAAAGTCGGAAACGGCGAAATAGGCGAAAACACCAGAAAAATATATGAAGCATACACAGCCATTCAGAACGGCAAAGCCGCAGACAAATACGGCTGGATGCAGAAAGTACCCAGATACTAATTCAAAAACATAAGATTGCTTCGCTTCGCTCGCAATGACATATAGCTTTACGTCATTGCGAGGAGCGCAGCGGTGCGGCAGTCTTATTTATCTTTTCTTTGTCAGGAGATCCCCATGCAGCAGTTTAGTTTTCACAGTCCGGTTCACGCATATTTCGGCTTTAACGCTATAGACAACCTTCATGCTCTTCTGAAACCCTATTCCAGAGTGTGCGTGGTGAGCGGAGAGAAATCCATCGAGGCGACAGGGTTCAAAAAATATCTGGAGGAATATTTCCGGAACAAGGAGATATTCTATTTTAACAGAATAGAGGAGAATCCCTCTATCAATACCATCCTGAAAGGCGGAAAGTTCGCCAGAGAATGCAAAGCCGAAGTGATAATCGGTTTCGGAGGCGGAAGCCCTCTGGACGCTTCTAAAGCCATAGCCGCATTTGCCGCGAACAATAAAGGATTCTATGAGCTTCTGGTGGAAGAGACACTGGAACACGAACCGCTTCCCGTAATATGCGTTCCCACCACCTGCGGAACCGGGAGCGAGATGAACAACTACAGCATAGTCACAGACACAGAAAAGCTGGACAAGATCAACTTCGCAAAGCCCAACACTTTTCCGAAAGCGGCTGTGATAGACCCAGTTTTCCTTAGAAGTCTGGATAAAAAGATAATATACGCCACCGCCTTTGACGCTTTTTCCCACTGTATGGAAGGTTTTGTTTCCAACAGGGCAAATCCGTTCAGCGATTCCCACGCCGTGACAGGCATGGAAATAATACTCTCCACCTTCGCTGCCGGAGCCGACACATCAAACGATGAGACCCTGCTCAATTTTCTCTATGGTTCCACTCTGGGCGGTATAGTAATTCTGCACACAGCCACCACGCTGATGCACGCTCTGGGCTACTGGCTCACCAACGAGAAGAAGATTCACCACGGCACAGCCAATGCCATTCTCCTGCCTTATTATCTGGAGATGCTGAGGGCGAAAAACGTGGATAAATATCATGTGGTCGCCGGGCTGATGGGAAAATATGAGTTCGACATAGCCAGATGGCAGAACGAAATGGGCTACGATGTGTCTCTGAAGGATATTATGTCTGAGGAGGAGATCGAGAAAATGACCGACTATGCCCTCACCAAGAAGAACAGCGAATGGACGCCCTTCGAACCGGAGAGGGAGTTTGTTCTGAGTATACTTAAACGCTACTGATACTGACGGCGGCATGTAAAATGCCGCCCTACATAATATAAACAATAGAAACACCCGCCGATAGTAGGGCGGGGTTTTATACCCCGCCGAGATTATTAGTAAATTTCTGATTTAATTTCTTGACTTCATGGATGAGAACGCAGACTTGTCTGTGTGAACGAACGTAACGTGAGCGGAATGAGGCTTTGCTGATTGGTGCGTTGATAAAAAACGATAGGAAGTAGTTTTTTATTTTAGTTGTTGTATTCCGCCATTATCTTTTTTATGTAGTGTTTGGTTTCGCCGAAGTCGGGGATTTTACCCTCCTTCACGTTGTTTGGTCCGGCGTTGTAAGCCGCCAGCGCCAGAGGGATGTCGTTAAATCTTCTCATCTGCTTCGCCAGATATTTCACCCCGGCGTCTATATTGTCCTCCGCCAGAAAAGGGTCGCCCGAGGAAATGTCGAAGAACGTATTCGGCATCACCTGCATCAGCCCCATAGCACCAGTGCGGGATATGGCGAACTGTCTGCCTTTTGACTCCACATCGATCATAATGTGAATCAGTCTGGGGTCAGCTCCGTATTTTTCACAGGCGGCGGTTATCATGGTGTCCACTTCTTCTGGGCTGGAAGTGACAAAACCGAGCCCGGCGACAAAAAACACATGTTTAGCAAGATGATACATGCTTACGGTGCGGTTTTTTATGTGGAATGGATTAATGAGCGCTTTCAGACTGCCTGAAGAGAGAAAAGTCAGAATATTCAAAATAATTACATAGCTGATAAAAAAATACAGCATATACTTATAGGTCTTCTTCAGCATAAAAAAACAATGTCACAAAAACTGCTTGCAGTCAATAATCTATGTGGTATTAATTAAAGTTCAGAAACAACGGCGGGATATAGTATGAAAATCATAGATATTTTGAACAATAAAAGAACAGTTTCCTTCGAGTTTTTTCCTCCGAAAAAGACAGAAGCCGAGACCGTGCTTTATGAAACAATAAAAGAACTGGTGGACTACGAGCCTGATTTTGTCTCCGTAACATACGGAGCGGGCGGATCGACCCGTGACAAAACGGTGGAGTGGACAAAACACATCAAAAAGACTCATAATCTGATAACCATGATGCACCTGACGTCAGTCGCCGCCGGAAAGGCGGAGATAGACGCCGTGACTGCGGAGATAGACGCTATGGGCGCTGAAAACATTCTGGCGCTCAGGGGCGATTTTCCGGCTGATATGTCACCTGAAGGGTATAATCCGGTTTTCAGATATGCTTCCGATCTGGTGACATATATCAGAGAGAAGCACGGGGACAAATACTGCATAGGCGTTGCGGGATATCCTGAGGGGCATCCGGAATCAAAAAGTCTGGATGATGACGTGATAAACCTGAAAAAGAAGATAGACGCCGGCGCTGATTTTATCATCACACAGCTCTTTTTCGACAATCAGCACTATCTGCGCTTTATGGACAGGCTGGAGAAACACGGCGTGGATGTTCCGGTGGTGGCTGGCATCATGCCTATCATCAACATAGCGCAGGTGGTTAAATTCACCCAGATGTGCGGAGCCACTGTGCCACAGCATCTGATAGACAAAATGGACGGAAAGGCTGAAAAACACCAGTTCATGATAGGGGTGGAATACGCCGTTTCCCAGTGCCGTGAGCTGATATGCAACGGAGTGGACGGACTGCACTTCTACACTCTGAACAAACACGGCGCCACAGAAGCCGTTCTGGACAGAATACGCTGATGCCCATACACACAGAGCCGCTCTACAGACCGCCCAGCGAGGCGCATTCGCTGATTTTTCAGATAACCCACGGATGTTCATACAACAAGTGCGCCTTCTGCGGCATGTATATTCATAAACCTTTCGAGCTGAAACCCATTGAAAAAATTTTTGACGAGATAGACAGAGTTCCGGACGCATACGCCAAAACCGTAAAGAAAATCTTTCTGGCGGACGGAGACGGGGTTATTTATCCCACGGAAGGACTCATCCAGATACTGGACAGGCTCAATCAGAAATTTCCGAATATCATCAGAATAAGCTCATACTGCGGACCGCAGGCGATAATGAAAAAGTCCGCTGAAGAATGGACAGAGCTGTATAAACGAAATCTGAAACTGCTCTACTTTGGTCTGGAATCAGGTAACAAAGAGGTTCTCGCCTGCATGAACAAGGGTATGGACGCCTTTAAGATTCTGCCGAAGGTTAAGGAGATCAGGAGTACGGGGATAGGTTTCTCCGTTATGGTGATTCTGGGCGGCGGCGGAAAGAAATATAAACAGGCGCATATAGAAGACACGGCGAGATGGGTCAGCGAGGCTAATCCTAACTTTCTGTCGTTTCTGACTCTGTTTCTGCGCAGGAAGACGGACTATTTCGACAGTCTGGAAAAACCGACATTCAGAGATATCTTTGAGGAATCGAAAGGTATGATAGAGAGGATAGACGGGCATAACATCATCTTCCGGTCGAATCATGTTTCTAACTTTCTGGCTCTGGAGGGCAGACTTTCTCAGGACAGAGAAAAACTGGTGAGGATGATCGACGGCACCATGAAGGAACTGGAGTCCGGAGGCGTGCTGGACAGCTATCCTGATTTCTATGAGGAGTTCTGATGAAAGCGTATTTCGTTCCCACACAGAAAGAGGGTGAAAAAATATTCGGCATAGATTTCAAACCCGCCGTACATGGAATCAAACAGGGGGAATATAACGGTATTCCCGTATTCGTCACCGGTATAACTAAGACATCCGCTGCTTTTGCCGCCGCTCTGATAATAAAGAGTTTTGGCGTCACAGAAGCCGTCCTGACAGGCATTTGCGGAGCCTACCGCTCTTCCGGGCTTTCTGTGGGCGATGTGGTGAGTATCCATAGGGATTTCTTTGCTGACGAGGCTGTTTTTTATAAAGACAGGATAGTCGGTCTGGGAGAGATGGGACTGGATATGCCTTCCGGTGGGGCTTCAGAGTATATATGTGTTGATGAACTGCCTATAGTAAATTCTAATACGGTCTCTTTTCTGGACGGAGAGGGCGAAACATCCGCTCTTCTGGCGGAAAAGACGGGCGCCGGAGTGGAAAACATGGAGGGCGCGGCGTTCGGATTCGTGTGTAACATGCTGGGAATAAAGGCATATCAGATAAGAGCCGTCTCTAACTTCTGCGGCAGGAGACAGGATCAGGAATGGGACATAAAAAAAGCCTTCGTGAAATTAAAAAGCTATTATGAAAAATCGTCTTTGTATTAATTATTAATTATATTAACACTGCTCTAACTCTTTGAAAATCAACATTTATATTCGCTGAACCTTCATAAATGCGCTCTAAATAGCGAGAATATGTGCATTTGTTAGCATGTCATAAAATTTATTGATAGTTGACAAGAAATTTAAAAAATGTTTTATTATTGCCATTATAACCACTAAGAGGGGGCTATATATAATGGATGAGAAAATTCAGAAGCTTCACGACCTGAACGAGGCGGCGGAGCTCGGCGGCGGTCTGGACCGCATCGAAAAACAGCATAAACAGGGCAAACTGACTGCCCGCGAGAGGATCGACAAGCTCCTTGACAAAGGCACATTTGTCGAGCTGGACAAGTTCATTGTCCACAGATCCACTAACTTCGGCATGGATAAAACGAAGTTTCTCGGTGACGGTGTCGTTACCGGATACGGAAAAGTTAACGGAAGAACAGTCTTTGTCTTCTCTCAGGATTTTACTGTTTTCGGCGGCTCGCTGGCGGAAATGTTTGCAAGAAAAATCTGCAAGATCATGGACAAAGCGATGGAACTCGGATGCCCCGTAATCGGTCTGAATGACTCAGGCGGCGCCCGTATTCAGGAGGGCGTGCTCTCTCTGGCCGGATATGCCGACATCTTCCTGCGCAACACACTGGCTTCAGGCGTTGTTCCCCAGATATCAGCTATCATGGGACCCTGTGCCGGCGGCGCTGTTTACTCACCCGCGCTCACCGACTTCACCTTTATGGTAAAAAATACTTCCTACATGTTCATCACAGGACCTGAGGTTGTAAAAACCGTAACCAGCGAGGACGTGACTAAAGAGGAGCTGGGCGGAGCTATGACGCACAACACCACATCAGGTGTAGCTCACTTCGCCACAGAAAACGATGAAGACGCCATTCTGCGCATCAGAGAGCTTCTCAGCTTCATTCCTTCAAACAACATGGAGGAAGCTCCCATAGTTCCTACCAAAGACGATCCCAACAGAACAGATGATTCACTTCGCAAAATTGTTCCCGAAAACCCCAACCAACCCTATGACATGCACGAAGTTATCGGCAAAATAGTGGATGACGGAAACTTCTTCGAGGTTCAGGAACATTTCGCTAAAAATATTATAGTAGGATTCGCCCGTCTGAACGGACGCTCCATCGGTATAGTTGCCAACCAGCCCGCCATCATGGCAGGAGCTCTGGATATCAACTCATCCGTGAAGGGCGCTCGTTTCGTGCGTTTCTGCGATGCTTTCAACATTCCCCTGCTCACACTGGTTGACGTTCCCGGCTTCATGCCCGGCGTTCAGCAGGAGCTGGGCGGAATCATCCGCCACGGAGCGAAACTGCTCTACGCATACTGCGAGGCTACAGTGCCCAAGGTGACTCTGATTACCAGAAAGGCATACGGCGGAGCATATGACGTTCTCAGCTCCAAACACGTCAGAGGCGACCTTAACTACGCCTATCCCATAGCCGAGATCGCTGTTATGGGTCCTGACGGAGCGGCTCAGATTCTTTTCGGCAAGCAGATATCTTCTGCCGCTGATCCTGTCGCCGCTAAGAAGGAGAAAGTGGACGAGTACAGAGAAACATTCGCCAACCCCTACAGAGCGGCCGAGCTTGGATTTGTGGATGAGGTAATCCTGCCCGAAATCACAAGACCCAAGCTGATTCAGGCTTTTGAGCTTCTCTCTAACAAGAGACAGACAAACCCCGCTAAAAAACACGACAACCTGCCGCTGTAAGGAGTGGGAAAAATGGCTGATATTAAAAAAGTACTGGTCGCCAACAGAGGCGAGATAGCAATAAGAGTTTTCAGAACATGCCGTAAGATGGGCATCAGAACAGTTGCCATCTATACGCACGCAGACCGCAAAGCGCCCCACGTTCGCTATGCGGACGAGGCGTACTGCATCACAGAGGACGCCCACGACACCAGCTATCTGAAGATGGATAAAATCATCGAGATAGCGAAAAAGACAGGCTCCGCCATCCACCCCGGATACGGTTTCTATTCAGAGAACCCCACTTTTGTTGAGGCTCTGGAGAAAGAGGGCATACCTTTCATCGGACCTAAATCCGAGCACATCATCATGATGGGTTCAAAAACAGGCGCCAGAAAGGCAATGATGGCAGCGGGCGTGCCCGTTGTTCCCGGAACAAAAGATCCCATCACCGATGTGGAAGCTGCTAAAAAGACTGCTCTCGAAGTCGGATACCCCATCATGCTGAAAGCCGTTCACGGCGGCGGCGGGAAGGGTATGCGTCTGGTGGAGGACGAGGCTGATTTCGAGTCTTCTTACAGAATGGCTAGCTCCGAGGCGCTGAATGCCTTCGGAAACGGCGAGATGTATATCGAAAAATTCATCGTACAGCCCCACCACGTTGAGATTCAGGTTCTGGGCGACACACACGGAAACGGACTTCACCTCTTCGAGCGTGAGTGCTCCATCCAGAGACGTCACCAGAAGGTTATAGAAGAGGCTCCGAGCCCATTCATCAACGATGATACAAGGGCGAAGATGTATGAAGTGGCTGTGAAAGCCGTCAAGGCTATCGGATACGTCAGCGCAGGAACTCTGGAGTTCATCGTTGGCGCAGATCAGAACTTCTATTTCCTCGAGATGAACACACGTCTTCAGGTTGAACACCCTGTAACAGAGCTTATCACCGGCGTGGATATCGTCCGTGAAATGATTCTGGTTGCCGAGGGCAAACCCCTTTCATACACACAGGACGAGATAGTCAGAAACGGGCACGCCATCGAGTGTCGTATATATGCCGAAGATCCGGCGAACAACTTCGTTCCCTCTCCCGGTCTCATCACTGTTTATGAGACACCCGGCGGACCCAACGTCCGTATCGAGAGCGGCGCTTATGCCGGATTCGAAGTGCCGATCTACTACGACCCCATGATAGCCAAGGTCTGCTCCATCGGAAAAACCCGTGAGAGCGCCATAGTCAGCATGAAGCGTATTCTTTCAGAATACAAAGTGTCCGGTATCAGAACCTCTATTCCCTTCCACCAGAGAGTGCTGGAGAATGAGACATTCCTCGCCGGAAACTATGATACAGGCTTCATCGACAACAAGTTCGACATGGAAGACCTGAAACGCAAACAGTCAGCCGATGTGGATGTTCCGATCATCGCCGCTGTCATCAAACAGCTGTGCTCTGAGAAGATAGCCGCCGCCAGAAGCGTCACCAGACGTGACGTGGGCGAATCAAACTGGAAGCGTTTCGGCAGACTCACCAGTCTGGGCAACAAACTCGGGGGCGCGTAATGATAACTAAAAGAGATTACTTCGTAACAATAGACAACGGTGAGCAGGAGCACATCGTAAACCTCGTGGAGCAGTGCTGCGGCATGTTCAAGGTGACTATAGACGGCAGAGAATATCTGGCTGACTATTCCGTTGCCGGGGACAACGTTTACTCTATCATAGTGAACGGCAACTCCTACTCCATGGATATCCATGAGAAGGGTGATGTTTTCACCATCCTGACAGACGAGGGCGATACATTTGATGTTGAAGTTCTGGACGAGATGAAGCGTCTGATGAAGATGCGCACACATGTCGGTCTGGAAGGACGTCAGGTTATCGAGGCTCAGATGCCCGGATATATCTGGAAACTGCTCGTGGAGCCCGGACAGGAAGTGGAGGCGGGACAGCCTCTGATGATCCTCGTTGCCATGAAAATGGAAAACGAGATCAAAGCTCCGAAAGCGGGCGTGGTTCAGGATATTTTCGTTACTCTGGATCAGACAGTCTCCACAGGGGACAAACTCGCTGTGGTTGAATAATCACATTTTTTGCGGTATAAATCAGAGGGGAGTTTGCTCCCCTCTTTTTGTTTCACTTGAGGGAGTCGAAACAATTTTCTGATGGGAACGCAGCCGTTGCTGACAGCTTTTTTCGTCATTGCGAGGAGCGCAGCGATGCGGCAATCTCATTTTAAAAAAGTTACTATGAGGTTTGTATATGTTTGCAAAAAAAACCAGAGAGGACTGGGAGAAACAGGCCAAGAAAGAGTGCAAATCCGAATCTCTTGACCGTCTGACATGGAAGACGGCGGAAGGTATAGAGGTTAAACCTCTCTATACTATGGATGATCTGGAAAAACTCGAAAACGCCGACACACTTCCCGGATTCGCTCCTTATCTCCGAGGCCCCATGGCCACCATGTACGCCGGAAGACCCTGGACAGTGCGCCAGTACGCCGGTTTTTCCACCGCTGAGGAATCCAACGCATTTTACAGAAAGAACCTTGCCGCCGGACAGCAGGGGCTTTCCGTTGCCTTCGACCTTGCAACCCACAGAGGATATGATTCAGATCACCCCAGAGTGGTTGGAGACGTGGGCAAGGCCGGCGTGGCGATAGATTCTATCGAAGATATGAAGATACTTTTTAACGAAATCCCGCTGGGAGACGTTTCCGTCTCCATGACTATGAACGGGGCGGTTCTGCCCATCCTCGCCATGTATATAGTGGCGGCGGAAGAGCAGGGCGTGACTCAGGACAAACTGGCAGGGACAATCCAGAACGACATCCTGAAAGAGTTCATGGTTAGAAACACATACATCTATCCCCCCGCTCCATCCATGAGGATAATAGCGGACATTATCGAATACACCAGTAAGTATATGCCTAAGTTCAACTCCATATCCATCTCCGGATATCACATCCAGGAGGCGGGCGCAAACAACGTGCTGGAGCTGGCGTTCACACTGGCGGACGGACTGGAATACGTCAAGGCGGCTCTTTCCAAAGGGCTGGACATTGACGCTTTCGCCCCCAGACTCTCATTCTTCTTCGGCATCGGTATGAACTTCTTCATGGAGATAGCAAAGCTGAGAGCGGCAAGATTCCTCTGGGCGGAGCTGATAGCTCAGTTCAACCCCCAGAACCAGAAATCACTCGCTCTGCGTACACACTGCCAGACATCCGGCTGGTCGCTGACAGAGCAGGACCCCTATAACAACGTAATCAGAACCACCATAGAGGCTATGGCGGCGGTGCTGGGCGGAACACAGTCCCTCCACACCAACGCTCTGGACGAGGCGATAGCCCTGCCCACAGTGCAGTCAGCCAGAATAGCCAGAAACACTCAGCTGGTGATTCAGGAAGAGACAGGAATCACTAAGGTGATCGATCCTCTGGGCGGCTCATACTACATAGAGTCACTCACACAGGCGCTGATAGACAAAGCCCGCACAGAGCTGGCAGAGATAGAAAAACTGGGCGGAATGACAAAAGCTATTGAGTCAGGTATGCCAAAACTCAAGATCGAAGAATCAGCCGCCAAGAAACAGGCGTCCATCGACAGCGGAAAAGACGTTATCGTTGGCGTGAACAAATATAAACTGGCGCAAGAGGACGAGATAGACGTTCTGGATATCGACAACACCGCAGTGCGTGAATCCCAGATCAAGCGTCTGAACAGAATCAGGGCGGAGCGTGACAGCGCCGCTTGTCAGAAGGCTCTGGACGACATCACAAAAGCGTGCGGAGATAATTCTGCTAACCTGCTGGAATTCTGCGTAAATGCGGCAAGGCTGAGAGCCACAGTGGGCGAGATATCAGACGCTATGGAAAAGGCTTTCGGGCGCCACAAAGCGGATATAAAACTCGTATCAGGAGCGTACGGCTCTATGTTTGAGACTGATAAAGAATTTACAGATATCAAAAAAGACATCGAAGCGTTTGAGAAAAAGACAGGACGCCGTCCCAGAATCCTCGTGGCGAAGATGGGGCAGGACGGACACGACAGAGGCGCAAAGGTAGTGGCTTCCGCCTATGCCGACTGCGGTTTTGACGTGGACGTTGGTCCTCTGTTCCAGACTCCCGAGGAAGCCGCCAAGATGGCAGTGGAGAATGACGTGCATGTGGTGGGTGTTTCATCTCTCGCCGCCGGACACAAAACTCTGGTGCCTCAGCTCGTGGCTGAGCTGAAAAAGCTGGACGCCGAAGATATAGTCGTGGTCTGCGGAGGAGTAATCCCCAGACAGGACTATGAAGAACTGTATCAGGCGGGAGCCGCTTGCATCTTCGGCCCCGGAACCACAATCACAAAGTCCGCCAGAGAGACTCTGGACGCCATTAAGAAGGCGCAGGGGCTTTAATTGACAGACATGCAGACATTGGCTGACGGAATTTTACAGGGAAAACTGCGCCCTCTGTCCAAAGGGATAACCCTGATAGAGAGCCGCAATCCGGAACATAGTCAGTCGGCTAATCAACTGCTTGAGAAGATAATGCCTGCAACCGGAAATTCCGTGAGAATCGGGATTTCCGGCGTGCCGGGCGTGGGCAAGAGCACATTCATAGAGGCGTTCGGAAAGCATCTGACGTCATCCGGTCACAGGGTGGCGGTTCTGGCTGTGGATCCATCGTCTCAGGTGACGGGAGGCTCTATTCTGGGCGACAAAACCCGTATGGAAGAGCTCGCCCGTGACGAAAACGCATTCATCAGACCTTCCCCAGCCGGAGATACACTGGGCGGTGTGGCGAGAAAAACCCGTGAGACCATGCTTCTGTGCGAGGCGGCGGGCTATGACGTGATTCTGGTGGAGACGGTGGGTGTAGGGCAGTCGGAAATCACCGTGGCGTCCATGGTGGATTTTTTCATGCTTCTACAGCTGGCAAACGCCGGAGACGAGCTTCAGGGAATCAAGAAAGGCGTGATGGAGATAGCGGACGCCATCATCATAAACAAGGCGGAAGGCTCGAACCGCATGAGAGCGGAGGTGGCGGCATCCCAGTATGTCAACGCCCTGCATATCCTGCGTCCAAAAAGCCCGAACTGGACTGTTCCGGTGAAACTGTGCAGCGCTCTTTATAACGAAGGGATATCAGATATCTGGGACATGGTTAAGGATTACAGAGACAGGCTGACCGAGAGCGGCGAGTTCGATGAGAAACGCAGGGGACAGTCTGTGGACTGGCTCTGGACGCTGGTTATGGATGGTCTGAAAGACATGTTCATGGACAACCGCCATGTGCAGGCGATGTATCCCCAGATTCAGGAATCTGTGGAAAACGGCGTGATGAACCCCAGCGCCGCTTCAAAAAGACTTCTGGAACTATTCAAACGGCATTAATTTTTGTCATATCTTTTTCATTGTGTAAATCGAGCGATTGTTCTGTGTTAATATTACTCTAGAGGTAATATTATGATCAATATCAAACCGACATATCTTGAGCCTATGATGGTTCACTATGATTTTCTGGATGTCAATGTGCCTATAGCGCTTAAAAAGCATGTGGATTCTTCCATCGAGCTGGGCTTAAGCCCCATAGGGATGGAGTATATGTTTACTCCGGTGAACAATAAACCCGCTGTCAGAGCGGTGATGAATATGTCGATCAATTTTCAGACAAAACTCGCTACTGTCTATTTTGTTGTTTATTATCAGGGGAATGTCCTGAAATATAGAGACAATATAATGATTCCCCAGAAGAAGAGCTTTGAGCTGAACAAAGATTACGGTCTGTATCTTAATTTCGATCTTCAGGAAGATAAACGGATACTCAGAGGCTCTGATCTGGATTCTGTGATGGACGGGGAGCTGTAGCGGACTGTCAGATCATCTTGCGGAATGTAACCATGGGCGACATGGAGAATCCGTTGTTTTCATAAAAGCTCTGCGCTCTGTAATTGTCGTTGTCGGTCAGCAGGGTTATTCTTCTGCATCCGGCCTCACGGGCTGCCTGCTGGGCTTTTTTGATTATCAGCGTACCTATGTCCTGACCCCTCATGTCCGGATGGACAACCATGTCTTCCAGAACGCATACCCGTTCGCCCAGAAATGTGCTTACCATGAACAGGATGTTCGTCATGCCGACTATCCTGCCGTCCTGCTCCGCCTTGATTATGAATCCGGAGTCCGGATTGCTGATTATCATTTCCAGTCCACGGCTCTGTTTTTCTCTGTCCGGAGAGAACTCCGCCTCCTGCGAAAAGAGAATTTTCAGCAGGTCGCAGAGCTGAGGTATGTCTTCGAGTGTTGCTTTTGTTATATTCATAAGGTGATTATAGCAAAAGGGTCAGAAAAGACAAATAGTATTGTCAATGCTAGACCAGAGGGCTTGATTGGATAGGCAGATGAGGCTGCTTCGTTGCCGAACTCCTCGCAGTGACGGGAGATAAAAAAGGAATTTTTCCAGCAAGCTGGGATTAGAAATACCGCCCTACTTTTGGCGAGGTTTCTGCCCTTCGGGCTCGCAATGACTAATATATGGAATAAAAAAAGGCGGCATATGAAATGCCGCCCTACATAAATAACCTGAAATTAAGGCTTAGTTCTGAGTGATCTCAAAACCGCCGTCTTTGAATTTGTTGAAAGAGTCCAGATACTTAATGTTTGTGTATCCGGCATCCTTAAGTATGTTGTATGCCATCTCGGCTCTTACGCCGGAAGCGCAGCTTGTGACGATCTGTTTGTCTTTGGGCAGTTTGTCCAGATTCTCCTTCAGCGCCTCAACAGAGATGTTGATAGCTCCGGGGAAAGTTCCGGCGGCGAATTCCTCTTTTGTTCTCACGTCCACAAAGACAGTGTCTTTCGGCTGAGCTGTCACAAGTTTCACGAATTCATCTTTTGATATGGTGCCGGGTTTCGGCAGAGCCATGAACTCGAACTTGTCTTTTGTCGCGCCTTTCAGAACGGGATAGTTTTTGTTCTGCCACTCGGAGATAGTCATGGGCAGGACTCTTGTTCCTTTATATCCCATAGCTGTCAGTTTTCCTGCCACATCTGCCGCCTCATCGCCGTAAACCACGATGGGCACCATTTTTTTCTTGGGCAGTTTGTCTTTTACAGAGTCGAAAGTCTTGGCTGTAACATTAACGGCATTGGGCAGGTGAGCCGCTTTTGCCTGTTTTTCGCTGTTGGTGTCAACCACGAGGAAAGCCAGCTCGCTCTTGCCGAGGCGCTCAGCCACCAGATCGGGAGCGATATAAGAAACTTCGGATGTTACCCAGTCGGGGAAACCGCCTGCATAAATCTTAACATCTGTGTATCCGAGTCCTCTCGCCTTGATGGCGGCTGTGGGGCTGGAGCATCCGCCCACGCAGTAGAAAACGAGGGGAGTCTTTTTGTCTTTGGGCAGTTTATCCGCCTGCTGTTCTAACGCTGCGGCGGGGATCACTATTGATCCGGGGATGAATCCTTCTTTATATTTCACAGGGGGTCTGGCGTCTATAATGACGGCAGATTTATCATGAAGCATTACCTGTTTCAGGGCTTCCTTGTCCAGCTTCTGGTCGGGAGTGATGCTGTTGAGGATATCGAATCTGGTGACGTGCAGGGCAACGTTTTCGCCTTTGTCGTTCACATAATAGTAGATTCTGAAAGCCTTGCCTTTGTAATCGCCCATGTCTTCCATGTCGAGCAGGTTCTTCACCTTGGTTCCGTCTTCATATTTGAAAACCATCTTGGCGGGTTTTCCGGGGGCGCTCAGGTCGAGCTGAAAAGTTTTTACCTTCTCCACGAAGTAATCAAGGGTTCCTCTCGCCATGTTGCTGTCAGACTGGTGACAGCTGGCGCAGAGAGGAGCCATGGTGGGGGCGCCGGCATGAACCGCAAATGCCGGAAGAATCAGCAGGAAACTAAGCAATAAAATCCTTAACCTGTTCATTGTTGCAACCTCCAAAAAGACAGTCTGTTGAATATAGAACGGCTGTTTTCCGTCCGTGTGACTGTATAAAATAAGTGTAACACAGGTTTACCGACAGGCAAGAAAATGTGAGCGTTATTGGCAGATTAATTAGCTGATAAATAGGATAAAAACTGTGTATTTCGAAGTGTTAATATTCAATAATATAGATATTTTGAATGATGTATAATATGGAGCGGAAGAGCGTTTCAAAACTCTGAATAAGCCAGACGGGACAGCAGAAGGTACAGATCCTTCACTTTTTCGAATTCGCCGCAGATTTCATCGGTCAGCTCGGGCGTGAAAAAAGATGAGCCGATCAGGCGTTCTTTATAAACATGAATATTTTTCATCTGATACCAGCAGATCAGGTCTTCCGGAATGGTTTTGCTGAGTATCCTTTTATATCGTTCACTGCCCGGGATGAAGCCGTCTTTTTCACCTGCGAGTGACACCATCTTTCTAAAGCTGTCCGGCGAGCCCGCTATGAACTCTCTAAGACCCTTCATGGTCTCGGTGGTGGCGCTGTAAAAGCCCATGCCGTATGTGTATGTATGTTCGCTGATTTCCACATAAAAGCATGGATATTCTTTCCAGTTGCTGTTGTGCCTTTTTACTGTCAGCCACATTTTGTTTCTGTAGGGCGATTTGTCTTTGGAAAAACGCACGTCTCTGTTGATTCTGGACACGGCGGAGTTCGGAGGCATGCTGTCTATCTGGGGATCCAGCGGCAGAAGAGATAGGGAGAGATCGTTCAGAAGGTCTATCATGGGCTGGCGGACGTGTTTCTGATAGACGGTTTTGTGCTCGTCAAACCACGGCTTGTTGTTGTTTTCGGTGATATCCCTGAAAAAGCTCAGGGTTTCCTGAGTGAATCCGCTGAACATATTTATGTCCTTATGCAGTTTCTGCCTGCCAGCTTTGCGTTATACATGGCGTCATCGGCTCTCTTGATTATTCCGTTCACAGATTCGCCCTGTTTCAGCTCGGCTATGCCCATGCTCACTGTCACTTTGGTCTCCGCCAGCTCGGTACAGTTAAGAATGGCGTGTATCTTTTCGCCCACCATAACGGCATCGTGCAGGTTGGTTTCCGTGCAGATGATCATGAATTCCTCTCCGCCCCACCTTCCGGTGATGTCGGTGCTGCGGATGTTTCTGAGCAGTAGTTTCGAGAGTTCTATCAGTACCTTGTCGCCTGTCTGGTGTCCGAAGGTGTCGTTAATCTTTTTAAAATGGTCGATGTCCAGCAGAATGATGGAAACCGCCGTGCCGTATCTGGACGCTCTGTTTACCTCGGCGGCGAGGGCGGAATCCAGATAGAGCCTGTTATACAGAGACGTCAGTCCGTCAGTTTTCGAAAGCCTGTCCAGCTGGTCGTTTTTGCTGTTCAGCAGAGAGATATTCTTCTGCACCATGTCTATCATTCCGGACAGACCGCTCAGGACGCTGGAAACCTCCTGATTCTGGTTGGCTTTGATCTCTGTCAGCTCGTCTTTCAGCTCCAGAATATCCGTCTCTTTTCTGTTGAATCTCTGGATGGAGACCATCATCTGTTTATAGGGCTTGAAATGTATCCTGAAGACCAGCAGAAGTATGATTAGAATTGTCGAATAGGTGATTACCGACATCCAGATTATATTGTTTTTCAGATCGATAAGGCTGCGGTGTTCGCTGCTTTCGTTCAGGTGGATATGGAATGTGGGATTTTTGACCTCATTATCCATATATGTGTAGTTCAGTTCTTTTATTTCACCGTGATTGTCTTTCATGGTATCCATGCTGCTTTTGGAATCGGAGCGGTATCTCACATCGCCGTCTATGCCCACGCTGAGTATTTCAGACAGCTTTTGGTCTATGGGGGTGTATGTGATGATATATCCCACCGGATATTCGCCGTATTTTTTTATCACGCCGCCGCACACGAGCTGTTCATCGCCGTCTATGACAGCTATTCCGTAATATTTGCTGTTCATTTTCAGCTTTTTGAATACGAAGGAGTCGGACATATTGTCGCCGAAACGGAACTCGTCCGGAGAACGGGAGATTACAGTTCCGCCGGTATCCAGAAATATGAAATATCTGACCTTGTCAGACATGAAGTTCATGCCCCACTCAAAGAGGGTGTTGTTGTCGTTGATCTCCATAGCGTTGGCTATCTCTTTGGTGGACGAAATGATTTTCACGGCATAGTTCTGGTTTTTCGATATACCTTCCAGTCTGGAACTAACCATGTCGAACTGAGACTCATAGCTCTTCTTCAGGCTGATATCCAGCTCGTTTATAAGGTGCTTCATCTGAAAAAAACCGATGAGCGCCACGAAAAGCAGCGGAATCATTGTGCTGTATATTATTTTTGTATATAGATTCATTTATTTCATATCCAGAGCCTGTCTGAGGCTGTCATAAAATGAGTCGCTCTTCTCTGTGAATCCGGCGGCGGGCCAGCCGAGATATTTTTTTATACTGCCGTTCACCTTATGATTTTCTCCGACTTTCAGAAGAGAAGTTCTGATCTTCTGCACAGTGCTCTCCGGCATTTTGGCGGAGGCGACCACGGCGTCCAGAGGAATCGGCTTGGATTTCTCCAGAATGGTGAACAGACTGCCGTATTTTTCCACGGCGTTGTAATATGTTCCGTCCGAAACAGCTCCTCCGTCTATAGAGCCGCTCACCAGCGCCTCTATCACTCTGTCGTGTTTTTTCAGAAAGAATACTTTTTTAAAGAATGTGCTGTCGTCTATGCCCATCTCTTTCAGCATCATTCTGGGATAGGCGTAGCCGGAGGTGGAATCCTTGTCCACATAGGCGAACATCTTTCCGTTCAGACCGCTGATGGTGTTTATGCCCAGCGATTTTTTAGATATGATGTATCCCTGATAATATGGAATGATTTTATCCTGAGCGTCCGATCTTTCGCAATAGGTGGCGATGTATCTGAGCGAGGGGATTTTCTTCTTCGCTTTCACATAGTTCACCGATCCGATCCATGCGAAATCGATAGTGCCGTTAGTCAGCCTTTCCGCCAGCTCGGAATAGTCTCTGGTGACGACCAGACGGATATTCTGCCCTGTGTCCTCTGCCAGATATGAGGTTATGTCGGTGAACGCTTTATAGATATTTTCGGGCGAATTGGACGGGTAGGTGCCGAAAACGATCTCCCCGGAGAAAACTGTAAGCGGGAATAATAAAATTAATAAAAGATGCAGAACGGATCTCATAAAACACCTTTTCTGATTAAGTATATAATAGAATACATGAAAAACAGGGCAAAGTAAATTTAATATGAATTATTTCGTTATTCTTATCCATTTATGACAATATCCTGAAGAAAATTAACATGAAGCGGAATAAAACTTGATTTGTATTTATTGTGTACTATAATCTTTCACATATTAATTAAAGGTTAATTTTATTCGCAGAGAAACACAACGGACTAATTTCAAAGGAGAATAGTATGATGTCTGCACTATGGTCTCATATGTGGCAAATGCATCGTGAGACAAAATCATTGTTTATTTTTTCGCCTTCCATCGCCAGAGAAAAACTCAGATCAGTAATTCTGGCATCCGGTTCAGATGAGAAAGATGTCGATATAGCTGACGCTATTGAGTCTTCTCCTGCCGAAACATCGCAAAGGGTCAAGCCGACCCCCGGGGGAATGAATATCGGTGAGCCGAAAGGATATACCTTCCGCCAGAGGCTCGGTCTGATACTGGGACCTGTTCTTTTCGTTCTGATGCTTCTGATGCCCGCTCCGGCAGGCATGGAGCCCGCGGCGCAGAAAATGGCTGCTGTCGCTTTTCTGATGGCTACATGGTGGATGTGCGAGTCACTGCCTATCCCCGCCACCAGTCTTCTTCCTATTCCTCTTTTTCCCATGCTGGGGCTGATGCCCACGGCTAAGGCGACAACACCCTACGCCAACCACCTGATATTTCTCTTCATGGGCGGGTTTATCATCGCTCTGTCCATGCAGAAGTGGAATCTGCACAGACGTATCGCCATGAACATAGTGAAGCTGGTGGGGTTTTCTCCCAGCAGGCTTATTTTCGGATTCATGACAGCCACCGCCGCTCTTTCCGCCTTTGTGTCCAACACAGCCACTACTGTTATGATGATGCCCATCGGGCTCGCCATCGTTCAGCACGTTGTGGAGGAGGGCAAAAGAGAAGGGCTTGATAAAACAATAGATTTTTCACCTGAGAAGTTTGCTTTCGGGCTTAACCTTATGCTGGGAATCGCTTACGCCGCTTCTATCGGCGGCATAGCAACGCTGATCGGTACGCCTCCCAACACCGTTCTGGCAGGATATCTCACCAAAACATACGGATACGAGATCACATTCGCCAGATGGCTTATAGTCGGCGTTCCGCTGGTGCTGGTGCTTCTGCCTGTCTGCTGGCTGTGGCTCACCCGTTTTGCCAACCCCATGCTGCTGAAAAAAGTTCCCGGCGGACGTGATCTTATCGAGGCGGAGCTGAAAAAGATGGGCAAAATGAATAAAGGCGAGAGCTGGACTGCTGTGGTTTTCAGCCTTACAGCCGTCTGCTGGATATTCAGAGCTCAGCTTACTTCTGTTTTCCCTGAGCCCAAGATGGTTACAGACGCAGCCATAGCAATGGCGGGCGCTCTGGTACTGTTTCTCATTCCTATAGAGATGAAAAAGAATCAGTTCGTGATGGACTGGCACTGGGCTTCTAAGATGCCCTGGGGAGTTCTGATACTCTTCGGCGGCGGTCTCGCCATGGCTGACGGGTTTAAAGAAACCGGTCTCGCCCAGTGGATAGGTTCTCAGGTCAGTCTGCTGGAACACGCTCCCATAGTGGTGCTGGTGATAGCTGTGACCGCTCTGATAATCTTCCTGACAGAGCTGACATCCAACACAGCCACAGCGGCGATGGTTATGCCC
The DNA here is from genome assembly GCA_050251875.1 of Deferribacterales bacterium. Classification (GTDB taxonomy): domain Bacteria; phylum Chrysiogenota; class Deferribacteres; order Deferribacterales; family Geovibrionaceae; genus Seleniivibrio. The sequence goes on from JBFWMA010000009.1 coordinate 31,117, forward strand.
ATTCTTTCCGCTGTTGCCATCGGTCTGGGACAGAGTCCGCTTCTGCTGACTATTCCCGCCGCCATAGCCGCCTCATGCGCTTTTATGCTGCCTGTGGCGACACCTCCCAACGCCATTGTGTTCGGCTCCGGCTATGTCACCATCCCGCAGATGGTTAAGAGCGGATTCGGGCTGAATATTATAGGTATACTCATCACGGTGGTGGTGACCTATGCGCTGGCTGTCCCCGTATTCGGCATAGAGTTCGGTGTTCTGCCGGACTGGATCAACGTTATTAAATAAACATCAAGGCGGTCATCTGACCGCCTTTTTTGTTTCATCAGGTTATTGTTTTATTATTTCTTTCATTATTTCCAGCACAGGCGAACATACTGCGTTTATTGCCGAAAGCCTTATTCAGCTGGCTATTTGGCGGTTTTACTCTGTCAAAACCGTCTTGACATAGAAAATATGGTGTCTGATACTGATTCTTACGCTGCCGATGTGACGTAATAGTTTAATCATCATAATATTTTAAGGTAGCCGCCATGCCCGTGTCAAAAAAAGCTGAAATAAAAAAATGTGAGGATACCGCCAAAGCGTCCGCATCGTTCGGAACAATGAAGAGGTGTGATGTGGCAGAGGCGAACAAATGCCGCAGTCACGAATGCCGGGCGAGGGTCTTTCCTTTTCTTTACAAACTCACCAGCGTCATAGCCGAAAGCTCCGATCTGTCCCACGCACTCATCATCCTGCGCCGCATCATGAAGCGTGAGATGAAGATAATCTGCGGGATGATCTGCCTGTATCACCAGAAATCCGGACAGATATTCATCCACGAGAGTTTCGGGCTCACGGGGGATGAGGAGTCCAAAGGCGTATACAATATAGGCGAGGGAATCACCGGAAAAGTGGTGGAGACCGGCAAGGCGGTCATGCTGACCCGTGTGAGCGATGAGCCGACATTCCTGCACCGCACCAGATCGCTGAAATACGGCATAGATCAGGAGCTGTCGTTCATCTGCGTGCCGATAATGCGGGGACGCAAGGTGCTTGGCACCATCAGCGCCGAGAGACTGTACGACAGCCAGAAACTGCTGGAACAGGATGTGGAGCTTCTGTCCACCTGCGCAGGCGTAATAGCGCCAGTTGTGGAGCTCTATCTCATGGAGAACGTGGACAAGGCGAATCTGGAGAAAGAGAACAGGCGCCTGAATGATGCCCTGAAGAGAAAGTTCAAACCGTCCAATATCATAGGGCACTCAAAACCCATGACGGACGTATACGAATACATAGGAAAAGTAGCGCCCGCCAAGACCACCGTGCTGATTCTGGGCGAGAGCGGGGTGGGCAAGGAGCTGGTGGCGGGAGCCATCCACTACAACAGCCCCATATCAAACGGTCCTTTTATAAAATTCAACTGCGCCGCCCTGCCGGAGAGCGTCATAGAGAGCGAGCTTTTCGGGCATGAAAAGGGCTCTTTCACAGGCGCTGTCAGCCACAGGACAGGCAGGTTCGAGGACGCTGACGGCGGAACGATCTTTCTGGACGAGGTGGGGGAGCTGTCTCTCTCCATGCAGGCGAAACTTCTGAGAGTGCTTCAGGAAAAGACGTTCGAGAGGGTGGGGAGCAACAGACCTATCAAAGTGGACATACGCATCATAGCCGCCACCAACCGCAATCTGGAAGAGATGGTGACCCACGGACAGTTCAGAGAGGATCTCTACTACCGCCTGAACATTTTTCCGATCGTCATTCCGCCCCTGCGTGAGCGTGGGAGCGATATAATCAATCTGGCGGATCATTTCGTGGCGCACTATTCGAAAGAGAATCATAAAAAAGTGAAAAGAATTTCCACCCCGGCGCTGAACATGCTGATGAGCTATCACTGGCCCGGCAACGTCAGAGAGCTGGAGAACGCCATAGAGAGAGCCGTGATTCTGTCCGATGACGAGGTGATTCACGGATATAACCTGCCTCCGTCGCTCCAGACACCTGTGCTGACGGAGAATGTGGAGAACGGCAGTCTGGACGCCAGACTGGCGGCGGTGGAATACGAGATGCTGGTGGAGGCGCTTAAGGCGCACAGCGGAAACATCACCGAAGCGGCGGACAGTCTGGGGGTTACCCGCAGGGTGTTCGGGCTGAGGCTGGAAAAATACAAGATAGACTACAAGAATTACAGGTAAGGAGCATTTCATCTGAAATACGGCTCATTCAACCATCTGAACCTGCCCCCGTGGGTGGTGGGCTCTCATCATTTCAACGACAACCCCCAGAGGGTTGCCATTCAGGGTGTTCTGGAGAACAACCGTTTTCTGTTCGAAAGACTTGCGGGCATGGGTGAACAGGCGGACAGAGCCCGTTTCTTCTGCGACTATATGTCTGTGAAGTTCAATCTGCACAGAGCGGAGGAACAGACAACGGAGTATGCCAGACAGAGCATAAAAAACAGCTATCAGAGATTTCTGAAAGGGTGGATGATAGATTCCAACTCGGTGGCGGGAGCTGTGCTGAAACACTGGGTGGAGAGACGCACGGGGATAACCCCCACATATCACAACGCCTGCATAGACGGCATCAGCTCTGAAAGCTACTATACATATATGCTGGACGCTCTGAACGGGAGCACGCATACCAGCGCCATCGATTCCCAGCTGGATCTGCTGTATGAATACTGCCAGTTCGAACTGAGGCTGATATATCCGCCGGACGCCAGACTGACTCTGTACCGCGGGACTCATGACGCGGAGGAATACGAGATTCTGGAGGAATGCGGCAAGAGAGAGCAGATAGTCCGTCTGAACAATCTGGTCTCTTTCACCGATGAGCCGGAGCGGGCTTGGGAGTTCGGGCGCACAGTGTGGCGCACCGAGGTACCGCCGGCAAAGATATTTTTTTACAGCGGGCTTCTGCCCGGGAGCATACTGAAAGGCGAAAACGAATACATGATCATCGGCGGACAATACCGTGTCCGCAGGATGAGGTAGACGTCAGACTGTATCCTTAAACAGCAGATCGTCACACCCTGAACACTCGGTCCGTCTGGGCATGGTGGGCAGAGGCACGGCGTATGACGCCGATTTCGTCTCTATCTTTTTCAGAGACTTTATGTATTCAGGGGGAAGCCCCATCTCTTCAGCGCCTCTGATTATCACGTCCATGTATTCCCTGCTGGGCGGTTTTTCATCCCCCGTCAGGTTTTTCATGTATATCAGGGGATAATACATCTGTCCGTCTGTACCCTCCACCGTCACCGGATAGTGAAAGTAAGGTCCGGCGCCGTCCAGCCGCACATCCTGATACGAGTCCAGCTCGTATCCGTCATAGAAGGACATTTTATACACCACTCCCCAGACCTCGTCTCCCTCTGAGCGCTCCAGTGTTTCCTGCGCTCCGTCCCATATCTGGGAGTTTCCGTAGAACGAGAGTCTGTATCCGGAAAGCCTGGCGACAGCCAGTATCTCCGGTCCGAAACAGCGTGATCTGATGTATTTCTGGTTTATATCAGGACCATAGGCGAAATATACTCTGTAATCCCTGGAATATTCGTCAGTCATATCATCTCCTTCTGCTTTTGTCGCAGCAGGGCATATCGCTCAGGTCGGCTGTGCCGCATCCGGAGCATCCTGACATGCCGTTTTTCGGACAGAGAACAAGTTTTATTCCGCCCGGGTCGAGAACTTTTGATTTTATCATCACGTTCATTTTGGACAGTTCGGATTCCATCCATTTCGGAGCGTGTTCACAGATTATCTCCAGACTGCCGAAAGGCGTTTCGGTCAGAAAGGGAATGAGAACCTCTCTGGAGTTCAGGTGGGGATAGGTCTTCAGCACCTCAATGAGGTTTATGCGGAATTTTCTCTCACATTCAGACCCCACGGCGACAGGTTTCGGCGGGTGAACCAGCAGTGATTCCATCGCCTCCAGCTCTTTCTGCATGATGTATTCCAGCTCGGGAATGACGGGACCGTGATCCGACCGCCATATTTTCAGCCCGACACTTTCGAGGATTACGCCGGGGACGCCTCCTATCTCTCCTGCCAGAAAGATATGACCGTCATCCAGCTCCTCCGCTATGGGTTTCAGCATAAGCTGAAGTTCTTTCAGATCGTTCGCTTCCCTGATGGAGAGCGGAAACTCGCTGAAAGAGACCCAGACACCCTCTATGTTTTCAAAAAACCGGACTATACCCGGTGTTTTCAGATCGATTATTTCGTCATGGGGATCGACATATGCCGCTATACGCATGGTCTGCCTCGCTTGTTTTAAAAGCCGTGCTTTTTCCCTTTCATGGATTCTATGTCTATGCGTATGACCTCTGTTCCCGACAGATTGGCTTTCGGATATTCAAACTTTTTGTCGGTGAACAGCGCCACTATCATATCCAGCGCTTTTATCTTTTCCGCTTCGTCCTCCACGAAAACCGCCTGACCCAGACCGATCACCGTGCGGTGTTTCGCTTCGAAATCGCATGCCTTGTCGTCTTCTATGTATCCGTTGTCTATAGACACGCTGAAGCAGACTGTGCTGTTCTTTTTCATCAGCTCTATCTTGGTGCCCGCCTTGGCGGAGTGAAAGTAGACAGCTATGCCGTCAAAGGCATAAAAAACGGGTACGGTAAAAGGGATGTTGTTGTCTGCCAGAGCCAGATTCATTACCTTTCCGGTTTTGAGTATCTCTGATATCTCCGCCATGTCTGTTATCTGGCGTTGTTTTCTTCTCATTTCCCCGTGGGGATGTCCTGATGCGTTCATGTTTCCTCCTTAATATGGTTTAATATTATGTACGCGCTCCCTGATTATGCCAGAGAGCGCGCAAACGAACAACTGTTACCACATTGCGAGGAGCCACTCTCTGTCTTTCTTCTTCTCCATATCGGTGAAGATGACATTAGCCATCTCTTCGGCCAGCCATATAGCGCCGCTGTATCCCACCGTGGGGTGGCGATAGTATCCGGCACGGTCAAAAACGGGGAAACCGACTCTCAGCATGGGGATGTCATTGTCGATGGATATCCATCTGCCTTTCGAATGTCCCATGATGAGATCGACATCCAGTCCTTTATTTTTTATTCTGTCTTCCAGTTCCCACAGGTCGGCATTGGTTATCACCTCCATGTCGAACTCCGCGTGTTCCTGAATAGCCAGCAGTCTGGGGTCTTTCACATATGTGGGGTTGTCATCGCCCAGAAGCAGAAGCACGGGCTTCATCTCCAGATCGAGACAGAATTCCGCCAGACCTATCACCAGATCGGGATGTCCGAAGATGGCGACTTTTTTATCAGCGAAGAACATGTGGGTGAGATCCTGCAAAGCGTCTATCGCCTTTCCTCTCTCTCTGACGAGGGATTCGGGGATGGGCTTTCCGGTCATTTTAGACACGTTCTTCAGAAATGCGTCAGTGTTTCTGACGCCTATGGGTGTGGGTCCTATAATGGCCGGAACCTGAAACTTGTCTTTCAGATATTCAGCCGCTTTTCCGCCCTCATATTTGTTCAGGGCGATGGTGCCGATGGCGTTTGCTGTGCCTTTCATATCCTCGATGGTGGTATTGCCGTGTGAAACGGCGCTTCCGTCAGGCATCAGGGGAGAATCGAAATTCTCTATCTCGAAAAGCACGGTGGCGTCCACATCCATCATCTTCAGCAGTTTTTTCAGCTCTGTCACATCGCCGGGGTTCACCCAGCCAGTAATCAGATTTATCTTGCCGTTGGGCTCGGTCTTTTCAGCGAAATGCTGTAAGAAAGCCTTAACGGCGACATCATATCCCGTAACCTGGCTTCCTTTGAAGCTAGGAGTGTGCACGGGGATGAGGTGTACTTCTCTGTCGGCGTATTTTTCTTTCAGAAGCCCTTTGTTGAGCTTTCTGATAACACCTTCCACATCGTCACCGATGATTTCGGTGGAGCAGGTGGTGATTATCGGTACTACCTTCACATGGGGGTAGCGCATCAGAAGAACGTCCACAGCGCCCTCTATACGGTGGACAGCGCCCAGTACGGCGGCGTCCTCATGCAGAGAGGATGAGGCTATGTCGAAGTTTTCGTTCAGGTGCTGAGAGAAGAGCAGACGAACGAACATAACGCATCCCTGACCGCCGTGAACTATAGCTGTGCAGTCTTCCACGCCGATGCTGGCATACTGAGCGCCCGCCGGCTGGCATGTATACATCGGGTTGATTATTCCGGCTCTTTCTTTGGCTTTTATTTCACAAGACATAACAGACTCCTAATACAGTTTTACTGACAGTTCCTCGTTCAGAGAACCGTGTATGGTGACGTAGTCGATTCTGGCTTTCAGACCGTCCATCATCTCTTTTATCTCCGGCACGCTCATGTCGTTTATCCACGGGAACTTTGCTTTGAACCCGTCCACAAGGCATACCGCGTCCACCCAGAAGCATTTCTGGGCGGGAGTGCTGAGATCCGCCTCCTCTCCGCAGAGAAGCTGTTTGGTGATGCCGAGAATACCTGTGTTCTGGGTTTCTCTGTCCCATGCTCTGGAGTGGAACTGCCAGAGGCATCTCTGCATTATATAGTTTTCCAGTATTGCTATTTTCTCTTTCATCTCCATGTTACTCTCCTCACACAGCATCTGTAACAGGCTTATCCGGTGCCGGAAAATCATATTTCTTGCCTCTTAAGTGCGTGACTATGTCCATTTTGCCGGTATACATATGCTCTGTGTGCAGTTCCTCTCTGGGAGTGCCGGGGTCGGAGAGCATTGTGCGTGTTTTGAAACCTGTGCCGGTGTCAAAATCATCTTTGCTGATATCTATGGCCGCCAGATTCATCACAGGAGAATAGATAGCGTTGTAAAGGTCTCTGGCGAGCCTCACCCATCCCTCGAACCCTTTGTAGGGACCGTTGTGATAAGCGTGGATATTCAGATAGGGTATCCTTATCTTTTTAGCCACCTCTCCGGGGCGCATACCTGTCAGGATGCAGTCGGGCTTCAGCTCATACATGGCTTCCAGAGCTTCCAGCTCGTTCGGGTCGTCTATGGCGAGCGCTCCCTCTCCGCATCTGGCGATGCCTTTTTCGAAGTCGCCCTGGTGACCGAATTTAGAGTAAACGGAGACAACTTTTACGCCCATCTCCTCTTCGATAACGTGCGCCCAGTGCCACAGCTTCGATCCGCCGGGCCACAGGCATATCTTTTTGCCTTTCAGGCGTTTTGCGTACCAGTCCAGCTCGGGTTTCCATCTGGTTACCTCTTCATCTATGATGGCTTTCGCTTTTTCCACACATTCATCGCCGAAGAACATAGCGACCTTCATCAGAGATTCCGCCAGCAGATCGAAACCGAATCCGTCTATATCCAGGCGGGGTGTTCCGTAGCGCACACGGAGCTCATTACAGATATATTCTGCTGATCTGGCGCATTCCAGAACATTCAGATCCGCCTTGTGCATTGATCTCAGGTCATCGTATGAACCGTTTCCGGTGAATGATGACAGAACCTGGATTCCCATGCGCTGAAAGAAATCCGTCATGATCTCGCAGTCGCCCTGAATGTTGTAATCGCCGACATAGTTGATGGTATATTTGCTTTTGATCTCCGGCTCTACCGTGCCGACTTTGTTGTTGATCCACGCTATATTGATCTTGTGGTGACCGCCTGTCTGGCTGGTTCCGCCGAAGCCGGGAGCATTGCACACGAAGATGTCCACATCGGGGCGCTCTTTCATAACCTGCTTGGCTATGGCGTCCATGTCATCGCCGATGAGGGCGGATGAGCATGTCTGATACAGCGTCATGCGCTTGATATCCGGGAAGGCATCGAAGGCTTCGTGGATGTTCTGTTTCAGAACTTTTTCAGCGCCGAAGACGATGTGCTTCTCCTTCATATCTGTGGCGTATGTGTATTTCAGCTGAAAGTTATTGTTGTCGCTGATATATCTCTTTGTCATCCATGTGTCGTATGTGCATCCCACAGGACCGTGGCTCATGTGGATAACGTCTTTCATGGGAGTGCCGATAACGTGTTTCGCTCCGCAGTAGGCACATCCTCTCTCTGTGATTGTTCCGGGTATGGTGTTCAGGTTGCCCAGAGGCAGACATGATGTGATGTCTTCCCCGGGACCTTTTACCACAGCGTGTTTCTGTCTGTCGGGCAGACACTCGCTGCATTTAAATGTATGATATGGCATAGTATTCCTCCGTAGGTTCAGTGATGTTATCAGTCGATGAGTCCGTATTTCGCCACCATTTTTTCCAGCTCGCTCATGGGCAGAGGAGTGGGGATGACGAACATTTCGTTTTCTATGATTTTTTTAGCGAGAGTCGCATATTCTTTCGCCTGATTGCATTCAGCATCGAACTCAACTACAGATTTTTTGTTGAATTCAGCTTTCTGAACAACATTGTCTCTGGGAACGAAATGAATCATCTGTGTGCCTAATGCCTCTGTGAATTCCTGCATAAGCTCAAGCTCGCCGTCAACTTTACGGCTGTTGCAGATGATGCCGCCGAGGCGTACGCCTGACTGTTCTGCATATTTCAGAAGACCTTTGGCGATGTTGTTGGCGGCATAGATAGCCATCATTTCGCCGGAGCACACGATATAAACTTCTTCGGCTTTTCCGTCTCTGATGGGCATGGCGAAACCGCCGCACACAACGTCACCGAGAACATCGAAGTAAACAAAATCCAGGTCTTCTGTGTATGCGCCCAGCTCTTCCATCAGGTCGATAGCAGTGATAACGCCGCGTCCTGCGCATCCGACACCGGGCTCGGGACCGCCTGACTCTACACAGCGGATGCTTTTGTATCCGTCTCTAACCACGTTATCCACTGTGATCTTGTCTTCGCCTATGTCACGGAGAAGATCCATCAGTGTGTCCTGAGGCATACCGCCGAGGATGAGTCTTGTGGAGTCGGCTTTGGGGTCGCATCCGTGGATGAAGACTTTTTTGCCGTAGAAGTGTGCCATAGCGGCAGCTGTGTTCTGCTGTGTTGTTGATTTGCCTATTCCGCCTTTTCCGTAGAAAGCTATCTTTCTGCTCATGTCGTTTCTCCTTATGTTTTACCGGAATGTAATTTTTGTCCGGCGCTTATTATCTACAGAAGTATAAAAGCAGTGTGTGTGCCATAAACGGCTGTAAAATTGAGATGAAAAATATCTGCTTAATTGAAAACAGGCATGATGTCAGCGGGTTAAAAAATATTCGATTTTCGAAAAGAACAACGCAAGGGTGTTTTGACAGAAAAAACGCCCGTCTGTTTTATTTCGAAAAGGTACTTTTGCTCAGAATTTAGTACGGAAATGTACATAATTAAAAATGACATAATATAGACAGGGTTTCCTCTTTGAGTATAAAATAAAGTAGGCGTGTTAAACACAGCTCATATACACAAGACGCTTCAGGTGACGCTATGAAATATATTTTATATTTCCTCATGATTTTATCTTTGTCCGGGTGCGTGCAGAAAAAAGACGAGCCTCTTGTCATAACCACCAACCTGTGGGTTGGCTTCACACCCATAATATACGCGGAACAGACGGGCATGCTGAAAAACTGCAATATAAAGCTCCACATTGTGTCGTCTCTGGGCGAATCCTACCGTCTGTATGATTCCGGGCTTGTCAGCGGATTCACGGGGACTCAGGCGGAAGCCTCCAGAGCCAAAAACAGGGATCTGTATCCGGTGGTGCTCTTTGATATATCATACGGGGCGGACAACGTTGTCTCCACCATGTCGCAGGCGGAGCTGAAAAACAGCGGCGACAGAGAGATCACGGTATATTATGAAATGAACACCGTGAACGAAATAATGCTGAAATATCTCTATGAGCACGGTTATCTGAAGGAAAACAGCGGGAAAGTGATTCTGAAAAACATGAATCAGGATCAGATGGCTAATATGGATTTCGGAGATACGGATTCGGTCATTATCACATATGACCCGTATACCAGCAAATATATGAAGGACGGTCTGAACCTGATAGTCAGCTCACGGCACGAGGACATCCTTATTATGGACGCTCTGTTTCTGAAAAAAGACATGATAAACAGGTATAAAAAAGATATAAAAATACTGCGTGACAGCTCCAGACAGGCTCTGAGAGTTCTGAATGAGAATCCTGAGAAATTTTACGGAGTTATTAAGGACTATCTGAAAGATCAGAGATATAATGAGTTCATCGAAAGCACGCACGGGATAAAATGGATAATGGAAGAAAAGAGCGACAGCAAGGTGATTCTGATGATGAAAAACCACAATATACCCACAAGCGAGTTGTTACTTGATTAAATTCAACTATAAGAAAGCTGTACTGCTTCATACACTGGCGATGTTTGTCATTCTGGCTGGGATATTCTCGGTAATATTCTCGTTTCAGGAGCGGAGAGCCTATGAGTTTCTGATGCACAGCGTGGACAAACAGCTGGACGAGATAGTGTATGTTATCACCCGTGACATAGAGAGGAACGAAGGCTACATCGGTCTGGACTATCTGGACAGACAGGTGATAGCGCAGGATACGCTGGACGCTCTCTCCGTGGTGCATGACAATATGCTGGTCTGCTCCACCGACAGAAGCAGAAGGGTGGACAGCGGATATTTTCCCCGTGAGTCGGAACATGTTCTGAAGAAGATGTTCAAGGTATATTACAACGGAAAACTGAGCGACTATTATCTATATGCCGAGCTGAATAAACATACCCTGAGCAGTTTCCGGAGAAGCGCCCTGACCGAGACTATCAAATACAGCTTTATCATATCCTGTTTTCTGCTGATTCTTCAGCTCGGGTCACTATACGCCCTTTATAAAACAACTTTCCGGCGTTTTTACGACAATATGCTGAGGAAGGAGTTCGGGCATAAGTATTTTCTGGAAGAGATAGATATCATCGATTCAGCCTTCGAGAGCCTTTACGATGACCTGAACAGCACCAACCTGACGCTGAAAGAGGAGCTGGACGAAAAACAGAAGCAGGACAGTCTGCAAAATCTCCAGATAAGGGTATCGGAATGTTTCCTGTCCGCTGACGAGACTATCATTTTCGACTGTGTAAACAGAGCCCTGAGGGAATACTTTTCGTCAGAGTTCGGATATTTCGGTTATATCAACGCCGCCGGAGAGCTGGTCTGTCCGTCCATGAGTTTCGAGATTTTTGCCCGATGCGCCATAGACGGCAAGAGCAATGTTTTTCCCAGAGATGTCTGGGGCGGTCTGTGGGGCGAGAGCCTCATCAGCAAGAAGACACTGTATAAGAACTTTGACATGAATGTTCCGGAAGGTCATATCCATCTGCGCAACGCTCTGGTGGTGCCAATCCTCAGCTATGGCGAGGTGATAGGGCAGTTTGTCATGGCGAACAGACAGGACGGATTCACAGAGGAGGACATGGCGTCCGGAGAGCTCATCGCAGTTATGATCGCTCCCGTTCTGAAACACTGGTACAGAACGAAATATCACGAAGAGAATTTGCAGAGCGAGAAGAAGCGTCTGGAAGACGTGGTTCAGCAGGACGTGGCTATCAAGCACAGGCAGGAACAGATATTGTTCGAACAGAAAAAATTCGCCGATATGGGGCAGATGATGAGCGCCATAGCCCACCAGTGGCGTCAGCCCCTGAACGCTCTGGCGATAATCATACAGAACCTCGGAGACAGCTACAACGCGAAAGAGATAGACGAGGAGTACATAGAGGATTTTGAGCAGAACGGGATAAAGCTGATAATGCACATGTCGGAGACCATAGACCACTTCCGGAATTTTTTCGCTCCGGACAAAGACAGGGTGAGGTTCGAGGCGATAACCGAAACCATAAGCCTGCTGAAGCTCATCAACGTTCAGCTTACCTCCAGAAACATCATTCTGGAGCTGACATGCAAATGCGATGACAAAGTGGTGGCATGCGCCAACATAAACAATTTTCCGCCGTGCGAGTTCGGCAGAACGAAGATTTTCGGATATCCAGGCGAGTTCAAACAGTCGGTCATAAATATAGTGTATAACGCTGTGGACGCCATCAGATCCGTGAAAGAGAACGACAGATCTTTTCAGGGAAGGGTGGTTATCGGTTTTCTGTCATCCGGTGACGAGCTGAAGATAACCATATCAGACAACGGCGGCGGTATCGACCCGCTGGTGATTGACAAGATATTCGATCCGTATTTCTCCACGAAGGAGCAGGGCAAGGGAACAGGCATAGGGCTTTATATGGCGAGGATGATAATAGAAAACCACATGGAAGGCAGGCTGACTGCGGAGAACGGGGCAGACGGCGCTGTTTTCACCATCAGGCTTCCTCTGGCGCTTTAGCCGGGGTATATACGACAGTGGCTGTGACGCCGCCGGATGTGCCGAACTCAATCTTTCCTTTCAGCTGGTGCGCCAGCGACCTGACTATCATAATTCCGTAAGTCTCTCCGGATTCCAGAGCGCTTTCGCCGTCAACTCCTATTCCGTTGTCCGAGAACACGAGAGTCCTCTCTCCGTTCAACTGGCTGAAGCTCAGGCTGATGGTTTTGTCCTGTGCCTGACTGTCCTTGAAGGCGTATTTCAGTGAATTGGTGAAAAGTTCGTTGATTATCAGGGCGCAGGGAACCGCCTCGTCCAGATGTATCTTCAGATCCTCTATATCGGTTGTTATGTTGATTCCCTCCGCTCCGTAATCAGAGAAGGTCATCAGATCGCTCAGCAGTTTTTCGAAATACAGTCTGGCGTCTATATAGGCGAAGTTTTTGTTCTGATAGAGCATCTCGTGTATCAGCGACATGGAGTGTATCTTGGATACCGCTTCGCTGAGAAACTGACGTTCGTTGCCGTCATCCAGAGTGTCTGCGTGCAGAGACAGCAGACTGCTGATCACCTGAAAATTGTTTTTGATCCTGTGGTGAAGCTCGTGGAGGAGCAGCTTGTTCTGCTTAAGCGAGTTTATCAGGGAGCGTTCGTTCTCCAGCTCCTCTGTGATGTCATGAAAAACCAGGATACCCGCTCCGTTCGCCTCTTTCATATGGCTGAAATTATATTTTACCGGCATCAGCGCTCCGTTCTTTTTCACGAAATGATCCTGATGATTTCTCAGGCTCGTCTGGTTATTCAGAGCGATGAGAATGTCGCAGTCCTCTCTGTTCACCATCCCCGCCGCATTGCGGTAATGGATTATCTCGTGGTGCTGTTTGAAAAGTATCTCCTCCGGATGATATCCGAGCTGGTTCAGAGCGGAATCATTGATGAAGAACACGTTCCCGTCCACGTTAATCCCCACGACGCCCTCATCCAGAGATTCCAGAATCGATTTGTGCAGATTTTTCATTTTCGAGAGTTCCTCTGCCAGCATCAGGCTGCTGTTGTTGTCGAACACGGTGATGTAGAGAAACTCTTTGTTTTTCAGAGTCAGTACGCTGGTGTACAGAGTCACGTTCATCACGCTTCCGTCCGGCAGCGTCTGGCGTGTCTGGTGTTCCGCATCTTTTCGGATGGAGCGCAGATATTCTCCGTATTCTTTTCTGTCCACGAAGAACTCACGCATGTGCATTCCGGTCATTTCGTTCATTGTCCGGCAGTAGTATTCCGCAATGGATTTGTTGCAGTCGGTTACTGCCATCTCCGCCGAATCCACCACCATCACCATTATTCCGGAAGATTTGAAAATGCTTTCGTACCACTGCTTCGAATCAGCCAGTGTTTCGAAGGCGTTCGACTGTTCCGTCACGTCTCTGGCTATGCCTATGGCGCTTTCGGGCTTGTTGTCCACTCCGTACAGTATGGTGGTGTTCATATCCAGCTTGACGTCTCTGCCGTCTGCGGTTTTCAGGTCGAATACCTCAGAATAGCTGGATGATCTTTCGGCGCTGTATATGTGTTCCCGCATCCGTTCGAGAAAAGCAGTCTTGAACGAGACGTTCAGGCTGATTCCCTTGTCTATAACGTCTTCCGGTTTCATCCCCAGAATGTTTTCTATGGACGGCGAGACGTATTTTACCGTCAGGTCGGGTCTCAGTCTGAAGTTATAGATGATGTCCCTGGAGGATAGGGTTGCCTGCTTTATGATCTTGTCCATCCGGCTCAGCTCTTCTTTCAGGCTTTCGAAGTGCATCATTATCACGCCGATGGACGTGGTGATCGCCAGAATGAAAGTGGCGTGATACCTGATCTGTATGATCTCCGGGAGAAAAAGCGTCAGTATGAAAGTATATCTGTGCATCCCCCACAGAGTGATGGCGCCCCCGGCTATCCTGCCGCTGATGGAGCGGACTTTATTTAGTAATATCAAACCGGAATATATCTGGATGGTTCCCACAAAAATGTGCAGAACTATCATCTGAACGTTTCTGGACACAGTGACGAAAAGGATGATAAAAACAGCCAGCACGGCAGCGGATAAGAGTTTGAATTTTTTCGGCAGCAGGTTTCCGTATGAAAACCTGTAAGCTCCGAAGAACATGAATATTCCGCTCATCACCTCGCAGAAGGTGGAGAATTCCGGAAAAAATGAGTTGGATATCCCGAGACGGGTCGTGAGATTTTCGATAAAGGAAAAAGCGAAGAGAAGATAAGCTAAAAACCAGTCCAGCAGATAATCCTGTTTTTCTATCCTGTAGAGTATCAGAAAAACGGTGGACATTATAGCCACCGAAGATATGACAGATATCAGGTCATACGACAGACTGTGCATATTGCTATCCTGTTGAACAAAATTTTAATACGGCAGACGCTATATCCCCCAGAGGCAGAACCATATCCACTGCGCCCGCCTCGATAGCCATTTTCGGCATGCCGAAAACAACGCAGGATTTTTCATCCTGAGCTATGTTGAAGGCGCCGGCGTCCTTCATCTCTTTCATTCCTCTGGAGCCGTCATCGCCCATGCCGGTCAGCATGACTCCCACGGCGTTTTTTCCGACATATCTTGCCGCCGAGCGGAAGAGAACGTCCACAGACGGTCTGTGTCTGCTCACCAGCGGACCTTCCTTTGTTTCTACAAAGTATCTGGCGCCGCTTCTTTTTATCAGCAGATGCTTGTTGCCGGGCGCTATCAGAACACGCCCCGGAAGCACCGTGTCGTTAAAATCCGCCTGTTTCACCGACACCCTGCACAGACTGTCCAGCCTGTTGGCGAAAGAAGCGGTGAAGTTTTCCGGCATATGCTGGACTATAACGACACCCGGGCTGTTCTCGGGAAGCCCCTGGAGAAAAACGCTGAGCGCTTCCGTACCTCCTGTGGACGCTCCCACCAGAATCACCTTTTCGGTGGTCTTTATCATGGCATAGCTCTCCGCAGGAGCCAGAACGGCATCCGCGGTCAGCTTCGGTCTTATCTCGTGAAACGCTCCGGTGAGCTTGGACACTTTTACTTTCGCGGCTGCCTTCACAGCATCGCATATCATAACCTTCGATTCGTCCAGAAACTGTTTTGTCCCTGTTCTGGGTTTTTGTATGATATCCACAGCTCCGTATTCCAGAGCTTTTACGGCTGTGTCTGAGTTTTCTTCTGTCAGGCTGGAGCACATCACCACGGGGATGGGGTGCTGGCTCATGAGTTTTTTCAGGAAAGTGATGCCGTCCATCTTCGGCATCTCTACGTCCAGAGTGATGACATCCGGAATAAAATTACGCATTTTTTCAGCGGCGGCGAAAGGATCAGAGCACGAGACCACTGTGCCGACAGCGGAATCCGAAAGCAGAATTTCCGTTAAAACCTGTCTGACAACGGCGGAATCATCCACGACAAGAACCTTTAACTTGTTATCCATCTCACAGCCCCTGAATTCTTGATATTTTTCTCTGATAGACAGTTCCGGTATCAATAGAGAAATACAGCTTACGGGTGAAAGCTCCACCCGTGTCTCTGGCTGATATATTATAGCCTAATTTATCCAGAATTGACAATGCGGCGGTTATATTTCTCTGTCCCACCGTCACAGTGCTGTTTGCGGGGGCAAACATGTCGCTGCCTCCGAACAATTTCACTTCGATATCTCTCTTTTCGATTTTTTTCTGTAGAAAGAGTCGGTTCATATAGAGCACGGAGCAGTCCACATATTTCATGCAGTCATCACCCTGTTTCACAGATTCGGAGGAGCAGGGGAGCATACAGTGGCTCATTATCCCCGCTTTGATCTTCCGGCAGTACATAGTGATGCTGATGCAGGAGCCCAGAACGGTATGTATGACCAGACTTTCGTCCGCGAAATAGACTTCTCCCGGCTTCAGATAGACGCACTGGCAGTCATCAAACATATAGTCCCCGTTACTGTTTTACAAAAACTGTGGGCGCTTCGATCTTCAGAGGCAGGTCCATCCCGTGAACGGTCTCCGAATGACCCATGAAGAGATATCCGCCTTTGATTATGTTTCCGCAGATTTTTCTGATGATATCGTACTGTGTGTCGTGATCGAAATAGATGATCACATTGCGGCAGAAAGCGATATCCATAACCGCCGGCAGAGAATATGAGCTGTCCATCAGGTTCAGGCGCCCGAAAGTCACTTTTTCCCTTATGGCGGGGATGAATCTGACTTTCTGCCTGTCTTTTGATCTCAGCATATATCTTTTTTTCAGCTCATAAGGGATATCTTCCGCTTTTTCTCTGGAATAAACCGCCGTGCGGGCTGTTTCCAGCACGGCGGTATTGATGTCGGTGGCATAGACTCTGAAATTGCCGTCTAAGCCGAAATATTCCGCCAGAACCATCGCTATGGTATAGGGTTCCTCTCCTGTGGAACAGGCGGAGCTCCACACGTTCAGCGTTCTATTGGTTCCGATGCCCTTGTCAGAGAACTTTTTAAGCACTGTTGAGGACATGTAGTTAAAATGGTTTACCTCGCGGAAAAAATCCGTTTTGTTGGTGGTGATGGCGTCTATCAGCTCCAGCTGTTCCCTGTCGCAGACGGGGTTCGCATCGTCAAACACATACTCGATGTATTCTCTGTATGTGGACATGCCCAGCGCCTTGAGACGCTTGCGGATGCGTCCCTCCACCATATTCTTTTTGTTATCAGGAAGCCTGATTCCGCAATGATCGTGTATATATCTGCGGATAGCGTTGAACTCGTCCTTTTTCAGTGTCTGGCTGTATATTCCGCAGGTATCTGTCATCTCTCTGCCTCACGCGTTCTCTGCGTTCTCAGCGGCGGCGGCGAAAACGCTGACTTCTGAATTGGAGAAGACTGCGTTGACATTGAGGATTATCACAAATCCGCTGTCACGTTTCGCCATTCCGGCTATGAACGCCGTATTAAGCTGTGTTCCTATCTTGGGAGCGTCTTCTATGCAGTCCTTTTCGAACTCTACAACTTCCTGCACTGAGTCCGCCAGAGCTCCCAGAACAGTGGACTCTCCGTCTATCTCCACCTCCACGATGATGATACAGGTGTTCACTGTTTTTTCTGTTTTGCCTATTTTAAATTTCTTTTTCAGGTCCACCACGGGAACCACGTTTCCCCTGAGGTTTATCACGCCCACCATATATTCCGGTGTGTGCGGGACTTTTGTGACGCTGGAAAAATCCAGCACCTCCCGCACGGACATGATGTCCACTCCGTAAACCTCGTCCGCCAGCTTAAATGTCAGTACCTGACCGCTGATGCCTTCGGTGATAGTATTGTTTTCCATGTGGCACCGCCTTAGAAACTTTCAAATTCTGAATCGAGGCTGTCCTTTTTGCCTTCTGAAAGATCGAGATCAATTCCTTCCGGTTTTTTCTCCGCCGGTTTGTGAGTCAGCATGGGTCTGGAGGCTGACTTTTTCGGCAGGGCTTTAGCGGGTTTTTTTGTCAGGGCATCGTATTTTGCCTGAAATTTTCCATCGTCTTTCATTTTAAAGAATGAGACAGCCTGCTGAAGCGCCTCGGACTGGCTGGACAGCTCTTCCGCTGTTGCCGCCATCTCTTCCGCCGCTCCGGCGTTTCTCTGAATAACCTGATCGAGCTGCTGGATGGCTGAGTTGATCTGCTCTCCGCCTGTCCTCATCTCGTTGCTTCCCGCTGTGATCTCCTGAACCAGCTCCGCTGTCTTCTGGATATCGGGCAGAATCTGCATCAGCAGTCCGCCTGCCTTCTCCGCTATGGATACGCTGGATGAAGACAGTTCGCTGATCTCTCTGGCGGCTTCCTGGCTGCGTTCCGCCAGCTTGCGCACCTCTGAGGCTACCACGGCGAATCCTTTTCCGTGTTCGCCGGCTCTTGCCGCTTCGATGGCGGCGTTCAGCGCCAGCAGGTTGGTTTGTCTGGCTATCTCTTCTATGATAGATATTTTATCCGCTATGTCTTTCATGGCGGAGACTGTTTTCTGAACCGCCTCTCCGCCTTCTTTGGCGTCTCCGGATGCTTTCAGAGCTATTTTCTCTGTCTGGAGTGCGTTGTCGGCGTTCTGGCTTATGTTGGACGCCATCTCTTCCATAGAGGCAGATGCTTCCTCTGCGCTGGCAGCCTGTTCTGTAGCTCCCTGAGACATATCCTGAGCGGCGCTGGAGAGTTCGCTCGATCCGGCGGCAACATTGTCGGCGGATGTGCGGACATCGGTGATGATGCTTTTCAGCTTAGCCACCATAGCTCTGAGAGCATCGGCGAGCTGACCTACCTCATCGCTCTGATGAACGTCCAGTTTAGCGTCCAGATTTCCTTCCGCCAGATCTTTGGCGAATTCCACGCCTTTGAACAGAGGTCCTGTAATGGCTTTTGTCAGGATGATGCCCACGACTGTGCCGAGTATCACGCCGATGAGACAGAAAACGGCGAGCATAGTGTTAGCGGCGGCGATCTCTGACATCATCTTGTCTTTCTGGTCTGTTGTGGCGGCGTCCACTACTTTCATCGCCTCTCTGGCGTCTGTAACGAGACTGGTCTCGAGCTCCAGCTGGTGTTTGATCTCGCCGAAGAAGTCATCTGTCACGGATCTGTATACTTCCAGTCCCGCCAGATATTTTGAGGCGAGCTCAGGAGATGTTCTTTTCAGCTCCACGCCTGTTTCGTATGATTTTGTATAGCTGTCGATATTTTTTGCGATATATGCTTCATCTTTTGAGATGATATATTCTTTTTCAAACTTTCTGGCTTCTCTGAACCATGACACGGCCTTCATAGCTGTTACGGAATTTTCAGCCGCCGCTATCCTTTCGGCGATGGCTATAGCTTCGTTGGCTTTCTTGCGCATGTCTTCCATGAGAACCTGTTTCTTCTGTTCAGATTCCACATATTTCTGGAATGAGTTTTTATATGCCATAGCGCCGGACATGATATCTTCCACCTGTTTTATGTTCACAGGGTCTTTGAATCTGGGCTTCAGCTCTTCAGATGTTTTTTCCAGAGCGTCCACCTTAGCGGCTACCGCTTCGGCATACTGCATATCCTTGCGCAGGATGTAGTTTTTCTCCTGCTGTCTGGATTCCAGCATAGTCTTGGTGATGCTGTTCAGCATTGTGGTGTTGATTACACGGTTGTTTACATTGCCCAGTCCTCTGTAGCCGGCAAATCCGGTGAGGATCAGGAGCACTATCAATGTGCCGAATCCAAGAGTGAGTTTAAATCCGAGTTTCAAGTGTTTAAGCATGACTGCCCCCAGGAAGCTACTCCACTTCCGTATAAATTTTTAAAACATCTATTATAAGTGCTACAGAGCCGTCTCCCAGAACGGAGGCTCCGGATATACACTCTATGTCCCTGAACGCTTTGCCCAGCGATTTTATAACCGTCTGATGGTCGCCCACCACGCTGTCCACCACAAAACCGGCTCTGCGCCCGTCTATGTCTATGATGACAACCTGCTGAATCTCAGGCGGCTCGCCGTCTATCTGAAAAAAATCGCGCAGATGCACATAGGGAATCAGTTCGTTGCGCACCATCAGTATGCGTCTGCCCGATTCGCTGGCGTGGTCTTTTCTTATGAACTCGATACATTCGTTTACTATGGAGAGGGGGATTATGAAGAACTGCCCGCCCATCTCCACCAGCAGACCGTCTATGATGGCGAGAGTCAGAGGGAGTTTCAGCGAGATGGTTGTTCCGACTCCCTGTTTGCTGGAGATGTCGATGACACCTCTGAGCGCCTCGATGTTTCTGCGCACCACATCCATCCCGACGCCTCGTCCGGAAACGCTGGACACTTTTTCCGCTGTGGAGAATCCGGACGCGAATATCAGCTCGAATATCTCTTTGTCGGAAAGGTCGGCGTTTTCAGATACGATTCCGTTGGCTTTCGCTTTTTTCAGTACGGCATCTTTGTTGATACCGCCTCCGTCATCTATTATCTGGATAACAACACTGTCGCCGGAGTGGTTTGCCTGAAGGGTTATGTGTCCTTTTGCCGGTTTGCCTGCTTTTTTTCTGTCCTCCGGCATCTCTATTCCGTGGTCGATGCTGTTTCTGATGAGGTGAACCAGCGGGTCGCCCAGTTTTTCTATTACTGTTTTGTCTATCTCGGTTTCGCCGCCCACGGTGATGAGCTCTATCTCTTTGCCCAGCTCGGCGGAGAGGTCACGAACCAGTCTTTTGAACCGGCTGAACGTTGAGCCTATCTCCAGCATGCGTATGCTCATGGCGTTGTCTCTCAGCTCCCACACGAGGCGCTCCACCTCTTCGGCTACTTTCAGCATGTCCTGATTGGCGGACTGGACAGCCACCTGATTCAGCCGTGCCTGCACAGTCACCAGCTCGCCCACCAGATCCACCAGAGAGTCCAGACGTTCGGAGGGGACTCTGATGGAGGCGGCGTTCTCCGCTGCCTGTTTCTGCGCGCGCATCTCTTTTATGTGCGCCTGTTCCTGAAGAGCCGATTCCACGGCGTCCGGGCTCACCAGACCCTGTTTCTGGAGCTCTTCGCCCAGAAATCTTCTCTGCTGTATGACTTCATCCAGCTGTTCTTTTGTTATGTCGCCTTTTTCCAGCAGGATTTCGCCCAGTCTTTTATAACAGTCGGGCTCTCCGCCGAAATCGTCAATTTCGGTTATCTTTATGTCGCTGTCGTCTTCCACGAAGATGAAGACGTCTTTGATCTCGTTTTCATTCTTTGATGTTGTGAGGATAATGTCCCAGAAGGTATAGCATTTCTCCGGCTCGAAGACTTCGAGCATCGGCACGTTTGTGGTGTGGGCTATCGCCTTCGCCTCTCCCATGTCCAGCAGTTCTGATATCAGCCTCTCCGGACTGGATCCCTGAAGCAGTATGTTTTCGTTCGGTTTGAAGGTGATCCTGAATGTTTTCAGGTCTTTTTCCTTCATCAGGTTCTTTTTATCCACGGGTGCGCTGGGCTCTTTCTGTTTTTTTCCGCCCAGTTTTTCGAAAAAGTCCT
Organism: Deferribacterales bacterium; assembly: GCA_050251875.1. GTDB lineage: Bacteria > Chrysiogenota > Deferribacteres > Deferribacterales > Geovibrionaceae > Seleniivibrio. The sequence goes on from JBFWMA010000009.1 coordinate 52,341, forward strand.
TAATAGCGAGCGCTTCCGGCGTGTCCGCTTTCATGGCGGGGTCGGTCAGCATGTCTTTTATCACATCGCATGATCTCAGCGAGTGGTCGAGCATCTCTTTTGTCACGGTCAGTTTGCTGTTTCGCACCATGTCGTATGTAGTCTCTATGCTGTGAACCAGCGATGCGATATGCTCGAAACCGAACATCGCCCCTGAGCCTTTTATAGTGTGCATAGCACGGAAGATACGGGCCACCGTCTCCATGTCGTCCGGTGTTTCTTCCAGCTCCAGCAGAGATTCCTCCAGCTCAGCCAGAAGATCCTGCGCTTCCTGTATAAAAACCTGCTGATGCACATCTGCTGACATTGATCACCCCAGTACTTTTTTTGTTACGTTGATAAGCTGTTCCGGCTGAAACGGTTTTACTATCCAGCCTGTGGCTCCCGCGGCTTTTCCTTCCTGTTTCTTGCTGTCCTGAGACTCTGTGGTCAGCATGATGATGGGAGTGAAGCGGAATTCCGGTTTTGTCCTGAGCTCTTTTATGAGTGTGATTCCGTCCATGTTGGGCATGTTAAGGTCGGTCACCACCATGTCGATCTTGCCGCCGCCTATCTTGGAGAGAGCGTCTTTTCCATCGCATGCCTCTATGATGCTGTAGCCCTCTTTAGAGAGAGTGAATTTAACCATCTGCCTTATACTGACGGAGTCATCCACGGTTAGAATTGTTTTAGCCATGATTATTTCTCCTTTACTAATATACAGTTCATGAATTTATCTCTGGAACAGCCCCTGTGTCTGACAAAGCCTGCCAGCTTTTTCATGTTCAGAAGGTCGTTCTTTTTTCCGCTGACTGTCAGGTGTCTGTCTTTGGCGTTGAATGTTCTGTGGGCAGAGCAGAGCAGCTGCATGAAGGTCATGTCAGCGTCTTCTATGTCGCCGAACTCTATCTCAACGTCTTTGTTCTGCTCGAGATACGCCAGAAGAATCCTGTGCAGCTCGCCTGTATGCTGGACCGTCATATCGCCTTCAACTTTAATCACTACTTTTTCCTGATTCTCTACTTCCATAGTTCTCATTGGGTTCTCCTGCTCAAAAGAGCTCTACGTTGTCATCGGTGCCGGTCTGAACCTTTTCCGGGCGGAAGGATTTTTCAGACGCGGCAAGTTTCATGATGTCTCTTTCTGATTCCATTGTGTAAATCTTCTTCATGTGCTCTGCCAGCTCGTTCACATCTACGCTGAAGCTGACTTTTGATATATCCTTCAGTCCTGTGGCGACTTTCGACAGGTCGTCTCTCATTATCTCCAGAGGCTCCATGACGTGTTCCAGCCTCTGTCTGTTGATGTCCTGATACTGCATGGACACCACCATGGCGTTCACATCCTCAGCCAGCTTTATGGAGCTGTTCTGAAGACCGTTGATGATGCTGTTAGCGTTGTCCAGAGCGCTGTCCAGACTGTTCAGGGTGGAGTTCACGTCTGCGTGGGATCTTTCGGATATTTTGCTGATGCTGGATACGTCTGAAACTGATTTCTGGTGTATGCCGTTTATCTGTACGGATATTTCGTCAACCGCTCTTCTGATTTCCAGAGCAAACTGGTTTGATTTCTCTGACAGCTTTCTGATTTCGTCTGCCACCACGGCGAAACCTCTGCCGTGCTCTCCGGCTCTCGCCGCTTCTATGGCGGCGTTCAGCGCCAGAAGATTGGTCTGATCCGCTATATATTCCACGTTGGAGACCACTGTTTTGATCTCCTGAACGTCCTTCAGCACATTGTCCAGATTGTTGCTGGTTTCTGTGGCGTATCTGCCTGTGTTTTCCAGCTCGGTGATTACCTGCACCAGGGTGTGTCTGGCGGAATCCACGAACCCGCCGCCGGCGCCTTCCTGAACGGAGGTGAAGCTGTTAAGGGCTCTGCCCGCCTCGTCCGCCTGCTGCATGGCTTTGTCCACTATCAGTCCGAAGTTTTCGCTGATGGTGTTGGTCGCCAGTTCGCTGTCGTGGATCACTTTTCTGATCTGTTCGTTCAGAACGGATATCACGGATCCTCTTTCGTCTATAAGATTGCCCACCGGATTCAGGCTGGCGTTTATCTGCGTCAGAAATTTTTCGTCCACTGCCTTCTGTTCTGATTTTATCTTCTTCACGGCATCCTTCAGCACAGCCCACAGAGCGAAACCTGTCAGCAGAAAGACCGCTGAGCTGAGTATGTAGCGCAGATGTACTGAATCAAGAAAAATGATGACGGCCTGAGCCGCTATGAGTATCACCAGAAGCATCAGTTTTTTTTTGTCGAAATATGTCATTGAGCATCACCTGTATCCGGTTTTTCCAGAATACTGAGGACTTCGTCCACCAGCTGAGTCTGGTTGAAAGGCTTTTCCAGAACTTTTATATGCTTGATCCGTGAACAGAAAAATTTCAGATCGTAATCCATGAAACCGGTGACGACAATAACGGGAACCTCTATGTGCTCCTGTATCATGTATTCCAGAATGTCTATCCCGGAGACTCTCGGCATCATGATGTCCAGAATGATAAGGCTGTACTGCTGACCGGAAGCGGCGCTCAGCATTATATTCTGAAGACCGTCAAATCCGTCCTGTTCTGTAACCACATCAATGTTTTTACGTTTCAGAGCTATCCTGACACTGTTGCGGAACTGCTCTTCATCGTCTATAAGCAGTACTTTGTTGTTCATGGGAGTTGTATACGCAAAGAATATGCCTGTTTTGGATTCCTTGTTTATCAGTAATTTACCTTATGCATGAAAACACGAAGTGTAAACCGTGGTTTACATAAAAGTTGGATAATTTTCTTAATATGCTGTTGAATAAAGACAAAAATATGATGTAAATCAAAGTTGACATGTCAATATTTATGGTGAACAATTAGCTAAAAGACTTTCACAGGGTGTTCGATGTCTTCTAAAAAGATTCTTGTTGTAGAGGATGAGACTGTCATCGGTATCGATATCGCTTCCAAGCTGGAACGCAACGGATATGAGGTTGTGGGTCTTGCTGTGGACGATACTGAGGTTTGGGAGCATATATCCGCCGGGCTGCCCGATCTTATCCTTATGGATATCAGTCTGAAGTCATCCATAGACGGTATCGATCTGGCGAAAGATATACACGCCAAACATCCGGTTCCGGTGGTTTATCTGACGAGCTATTCCGACTCTGCCACCATCAAAAGATCAATGGAAACAAGTCCTTACGGATATATCATAAAACCGTTCACATCCCAGACACTGCTCACCACCATCAGCCTGTCGTTCATTCGGATAGAGCTGGAAAAGAGCCTGACAGACAAGAACGAGCTGCTCCAGAGTATTCTGGACAGCACTCTGGACGGCATAGCTGTTCTGAGCGATGACATGATGATTAATATGAGCAACGCCTCGTTCTGCCAGATTCTGAACAACGGAAGATGCTACAGGGGACAGCACATCAGCGCGCTGATAAATGATTTCTCGGTGGATTCCATCGGTCACACCACTCATTCCGTCACCACGGAGAGCGGCGACAAGATAATTCTGGCTTCCTCATGCCGTTTTAATCAGGGATATATCGTTACGGTGACGGACGTTACAGAGATGGAGATGTTCAGAACGGCTCTGGATCAGGCAGAGAAGCGGTTCACCACCATATTTAAGAAAAAGATTATGCCCGCTGTGCTCGTCACATGTCCGGAGGCGAGAATATATGACGTGAACGACAGCTTCATATCTCTGTATAAGCCGGACGGCAATGTGAAGGGCAAGCGTCTCTCCGATCTGTTCGGGCTGGAGGCGATGGATCAGCTCGTTAATTCCGTTAACGACAACCAGTCTTTCAACATCAGCAGGGTCGCCCAGCAGAGAGGGGACGGCACGCAGTTTTTCGCCGATCTGAAAGGCAACAGGCTCACCATAGACAAGCAGGACTATTTTCTCATAGATATCGATGATATATCCGAAAGACTGAAAATTGAGAATATTGAAAAAGAGCTCAATCTTCAGATGATCCACACCAATAAAATGACCGCTCTGGGCACTCTGGTGTCCGGTGTGGCGCATGAGCTGAACAATCCGAACAACTTCATAATGTTCAACTCGTCACTGCTTCTGGATTATTTCAGCGATATTTTCGCTCTGCTGGACAAACTGTCCAAAAGCGATCCGGATATCATGATCGGCAACATAGGCTATGAAGAGGCGAAGAATGATATTCTCCAGCTCCTGAACGGCTCTGTCAAAGGGTCTGAGCGGATCAGGGATATCGTGCTGGATCTGAAAGGGCTTGCCAGACAGGATTCGCCCATCAACAAAGAGAACGTTTCCATGGAAAAAGTGATTCAGTCCGCCGTGAGGATTCTGAATCATAAAATAAACAAATCCACCGATTTTTTCACCGCCGAGGTGGAGAGCGGTCTGCCTTTTGTGAAGGGAAATCTGCAAAAGCTGGAACAGGTCGTTCTGAATGTTCTGATAAACGCTCTGGAGGCGCTGACATCAAAAGCGCAGAGCGTATCCGTTACATGCAGAACCGAAAACGGAAACGTGGTGACCGAGGTTAGAGACGCAGGCGTGGGTATTCCGCAGAACGTTCTGGAGAGGATAACCGAGCCTTTCTTCACCACCAAGCAGAATATGGGCGGAACAGGTCTGGGGCTTTCCATCGCTTATACGATTCTGAAAGACCATGACGGAACTCTGGAGATAACATCAGAACCCGGAAACGGAACCTGTGTCAGGATATCAATCCCCGCCGTGGTTAGCGCATGAAAGTAGTCATAGTGGACGATGAGAAAGAGATAGCGGACGCTTACGGCATCTTTCTTAAAAAAAACGGCATAACAGACTATTCGAAATATAACGACCCCAGAAAGTTTCTGGACGATCTGGACAGTCTGGATCCGGAGATTGTCTTTCTGGATCTGCACATGCCCCATTACACCGGAGAGGACCTGCTGGAGGTCATCCGGACATCCCACCCTCAGACGTCTGTGGTTATTCTGACCGGAAGCGTGGACATCGAGCCGGCTGTGAGATGTATGCAGAAAGGGGCGGTGGACTATCTGGTGAAGCCGATAGACAAAAACCGTTTCGAGGCGGCATACAACAGCGCCGTGAACGCCTACAAGATGCAGACGGAGATACGGGCGCTGAGAACCGCCATGGCGTCTCCCAGACTGCTCGATTCTGAGGATTTTCACGGGATTATCACTGTCAACAGACAGATGCAGGAGCTCTTCAGCTATGTGGAGGCTGTGTCCAAAAGCAGCTTTCCAGTGCTGATAACAGGCGAGACGGGGGTCGGCAAAGAGCTTTTCGCCAGAGCCGTGCATGAATCCAGCGGAAGGAAAGGGACGTTCGTTGCTGTGAACGTGTCCGGGCTGGATGACAATATGTTTTCCGACACTATCTTCGGGCATATCAAAGGCGCCTTCACCGGAGCGGACAGACCCAGAAAGGGGATGATAGCCGAGGCGGAGGGCGGAACCCTGTTTCTGGACGAGATAGGCGACATGAATGAAAACGCTCAGATGAAACTTCTCCGGGTGCTTCAGGAAAAGATATATATGCCTCTGGGATCGGATAAATACACACAGGCGGATGTCAGGATTGTTGCCGCCACCAATGCCGATCTGGAGGAAAAAGTGAAGGTCGGGGCGTTTCGTCAGGATCTGCTTTTCAGGCTGTCCACCCACTCTGTGGTGATTCCGCCTCTGAGAGAGAGGGCGGACGATATCCCGATTCTGGCTGATATCTTCTATAAAAAAGCGCTGAAAGATATGGGGACGCAATATCAGGGCGAGCTGCCTTTGGCGGCAGTGGAGTCTTTGAAAAAATATGCGTTTCCGGGGAATATCCGTCAGCTTCAGGCTGTTATGGCGGACATGGCGGCGGTTTTCTCATCGAAAAAACCAAAAGACAACGAGGTTGTTAATTTTCTGAGGAAACACGGAATAGATGCTAAGCTGTGTTCAGCAGGGCAGGGCAGCGCTTTTTCATACATAGGTTGTTTTCCCACTCTGAAAGAGATGGAACAGTATCTGGTGGACTATGCCGTCAATACGGCGGAGGGCAACGTCAGCACAGCGGCGAAGATGCTGGGGATAACCAGACAGGCTCTGCACAAAAGGCTGAAACCCGTCAAGTGATTACCACGTCTGATAGACTCTCTTCTTAAAATCCAGATATTTCGGCATCTCCATTCCCATTGTCACGGCGTTTCCTTTGTATGAGGCGTCCAGCATCACGCATTTCATCCCGTTGTAGTGATAAATCTTATAAAGATTCTCTTTTTTGCTGAAGATGTCGGCCCGCACAGACACGGGAGTGTTCGCTCTGAAGAGCAGAATTGTCCCTTCGTAAGGAAATTTGCAGTCGATGGTGAAAGACGCCTTGCGGAAAACGGAACACTCCGGATATGACTCATATGTCAGCCTGTTTTTGAATCTATCCAAATCGTTTGCGCTTCGCATGGCTATCATATCGAAAAGCCCGCCGGAGCTGGCTGTTATCCTTATGTTCGTGGTGTTTTTCAGGTTTACGGCGTAATATTTTTTATCCGTCAGATCAAAAAGCTGGGTGGGAGCGGGGTTGTATCTGTCCGACACGCCTGTTGAAGCGCCCAGTCCGCACGCCATCACATACATATGTCCGGGGACGATCACCAGATAAGGCTTCAGAGAAACATGCGACAGCAGAGATGCCAGCAGGATGGACTGGTCTTCACAGTCGCCTCCTTTGGCGAGAGTTTCTTCCGGTGTCTGCACATTTTCCGGACCATCCGGCTCCGGGACGTATGGAATATTATTCTGAACATAGTAGAAGAGCTGTTCCATGCGGCATTCGGTGCGGTCTTCTCCCTTGCACTGGCTGGATTCCCGCAGAGCCAGCCGGAGCATATCCGGTGAATTGTTCTCCACCTTCGATACATATTTGTAGCCCTCTGCGCCGCCAGAAAAAAGATTTTCCGCCGGGTTGTCCATGCCCTGTGTTGTTTCCTGTTTTCGGGGGGTTGTCTGCGGCGGGACATGAGTATTCTGCGCCGGGTCAGTTCCCAGCATTTTTACGATATATTTGATATAAAGATCGGGATGCACCGCCACATAAAACACGATGAGACCGAATATCAGCACGGGGATAATTTTTTTCACATCAGTTCCTTAGTTTTCTTACTGTAACACATCAGGCATCCGGGTTCACCAATATTCTTCCCGCTGTTTTTCCGGCGAGCATCAGGTCTATCTTCTCGCTCAATTTCTCCAGAGACACTTCCTCTATGTATTCGCTCAGATTTTCGGGTTTCCATTCGCCTGCGAGTTTTTTCCATATTTCCGTTCTGAGCGGAACAGGGCACATGACGGAATCCACGCCGAGCAGAGACACGCCCCGCAGGATGAACGGAAAGACAGTAGTCGCCAGATGAAAGTCGGCGGCGTTTCCGCAGCAGGTGACGCATCCGCCGTATTGTACCGTTTTCAGCGCTGCCGCCAGAATATTTCCGCCCACAGTGTCCACCGCCCCCGCCCATCTGGGTTTCAGCATCGGTTTTGGTGAGCCGTCATCCAGCTCGCTTCTGAGGATTATACCTTTTGCGCCGAGTTTTTTCAGCATGGTTTCAGATTCCGGTTTGCCTGTGGCGGCTATGACGCTGTAGCCCAGCTTTGAGAGTATTGCCACCGCAACGCTCCCCACGCCTCCGGTGGCTCCCGTCACGAGTATCTCGCCGTCTGAGGTCTTTATCCCAGCGTTTATGAGTTTATGCACGGACAGAGCGGCGGTGAACCCGGCAGTGCCCAGCATCATGCTCTCTTTCGCCGTCATGTTTTCGGGCATTTTCACAGGCCATGCGGCGGGAACTCTGATGTATTGGGAAAATCCGCCTGATGTGTTCATGCCCAGATCGTATCCTGTCACTATAACGCTGTCGCCCGCTTTAAATTCTGCCGATGCGGTTTCGGTCACTGTGCCTGCGGCGTCTATGCCGGGCGTATGCGGATACTGACGTGTCACGCCTTTGTTTCCGGATGCGGAGAGCGCGTCTTTATAGTTTAGTGATGAGTACTTTACGTTTATGAGCAGATCGCCCATAGGAAGCGATTCTGTGTCTTTTGAGGTTATTTCACGGACGAATTGACCGTCTGCCGTTTCGGTTACTGTCATCGCTTTATAGTTCATGCCGTCCTCCTGTGTTTATCTAATAATAACAGATTTTCCGACTGATATAAGTCATTGTTGTTTCATGCATGTAACTTATTGATAACTAAAAACTCCTACCCGGTCGGGTAGTAGATAAAAATTTAGTTATTAGATAAAATATATACGGAGGTGGGGTATGCGCTCTGTATATATTTTTATTACTTGTCTTATGTTTATAATATCAGGATGCGGGGGCGGCGGTTCGACAGTATATTTGACCTCCGATGATTCATCATCGAACACATACGGCTATGTGTCTGCAACGACAGACAGCTCAGGCAAAGCCACGATAACAAGTTCGAGCCTTGGCGTGACCTATGAGATTCTGGCGGTGGACAGTTCCCTAAACCCTGTTTCCGGTGTGACAGTTGTTTACTCAGAAGTTGACGGCAAATCAGTAATATATATAAAAGATTCTTCCGGCATATACGAAGATGTGGTTCTGATAGGCACACCTTCGGAACTTTCCACAGCAGCGCCCAGATTCCTCAGCAAAACCTACGCTAAATCCACAGGGTATAACCTCGGCGTTACTCTGCAAAAGAGAACAGCGTCAGCTGTAGGATTCACTTCAAACGCCTATGACCTGCATAAAGTCTATATGTCTACAGGCACAGGCACAGACTGGAGAACAGACTGCTACACAACATCTGAGCTTATAACAGAGCTTCAGGGAATGAGCACATCCAAAGAGGCGGTAATCAGCTTCAGAGGTGATGTTTCAGACTCTGACATTCAATATATCAAGCTGTCTGGCTCATGGTTTTCAAACAGCGGATTCAGCACAGCTATGCAGACAAGGCTGAAGGCTGTCTATGGTCTGGACAGTAGTAGTCTGCCTTTAGCAAATTTTCAGATGACATGTTACGAACCGACAAGCGGAGCATTATATGACGGCGGTATAGGCACGATATGCGGGATAACCAAATCGTCTTCTGTCTGCCAGCCAAACAATGCCCCTGAGATAAGCGGCATACCGACAACATACCAGAAAGCAGGCACATACAGCTTTACTCCGTCTGCCACAGATGCCGACAATGACACTCTGACATGGAGTATAGCAAACAAACCTGACTGGGCAACATTCAACGAATCCACAGGCGCACTGACCGGTACAGCCACTGCCGGGATATACGAAGGAATAACAATAACCGTGTCAGACGGAACAAGTATAGCTTCTAAAACATTCGACCTGACGATAGTCACATGGATACTCACAAAGACTGGTCAGACAAGCTGTTGGGACGGCTCCGGGACGGCTCTGAGTGCAGCCGAATGTCTTATCAGCGGACAGGACGGATCATATCAAATGGGTGCAGACCCATCCCTCACAAGAGATAATACAACATACACAGTCACAGACAATCTGAACGGTCTTATGTGGCAGGATGATGCGTCGCCAACGAGTTCATGGAGCAATGCCCCTGCTGTTTGCACTGCACTCAATACATCCTCTTATGGCGGATATGACAACGGCTGGCGACTGCCGACTATCGAAGAGCTTGAATCTATAGTTGATTTCGGACAATCTTTTCCGGCCATAAATACAATATTTCAAAATACTGGTTCAGGCGAATATTGGTCTTCTAATACCTATTTAGCCGACACCGACTATGCGTTGGTTGTCATATTTCGCAGCGGGGTTAGCTACTACTACAATAGTAACACCTATGTCAGGTGTGTTCGCGGTGATTCTTATCCGTCTGAAGCGTTTGTGAGAGACAGCACAAAACAGGTTGTTACAGACAAACGTACAGGGCTTATGTGGCAGGATGATGCGGTCAGTCCGACGTTGACATGGTCGGGAACCATCAACTATTGCATGGATAAATCACTTGGCGGATACAGCGACTGGAGGCTTCCTAACCAGAGAGAGCTTTTGTCGATAGCAAATAGAAATCTTTTAAACCATGCGATAAATTTAGTATTTACTAATACAGCTTCCGGTGCTTATTGGTCGTCTACTACCGATATAACTACCACCGATGCTGCGTGGTTTGTCGGCTTCTATGACGGTATTAGCAGCTCGGACTATAAAAGCAGTTCCTATTACGTCCGCTGTGTCCGAGGCGGTCAGTAGGTTTTTTAATAATTAAGCGGGGTGCGTCATGCGTTATTTTTATATATTATTATTGTGTATGGCTTTTATGCTTGCCGGATGCGGCGGCGGAGGCGGTTCGACAGTATATATTTCATCAGATTCATCGTCTGATACATACGGTTATGCGTCTGCCACAACAGACAGTTCGGGAAAAGCCACAATAACCAGTGCAAGCCTGGGTGTGTCTTACGAAGTTATTGCTGTGGACAGCTCGGGCAATCCTGTTTCAGGCGTCACTGTACTGTATTCAGAAGTTGACGGCAGATCGATATTCTTTGTAAAAGATTCATCAGGCGTTTACGAAGACGTGGTTCTGATAGGCACACCCACTGAGCTTTTAGTGGCGGCACCCAGATTCCTCAGCAAAACCTACGCTAAATCCACAGCTTATAACCTCGGCGTGACACTGCAAAAGAGAACGGCCTCAACAGTCGGATTTACATCAAACGCATATGATCTTCATACTCTATATATGTCAGCAGGCTCACGCACAGGAACAGACTGGACAACAGACTGTTACTCCACGTCAAGGCTCATCACAGAGCTTCAGACGATGGATACAACCAAAGAGGCAGTAATCAGCTTTAGAGGTACCGTTGCGGACTCTGACCTGCAATATCTGAAACTGGGCGGTTCATGGTTTTCAAACAGCGGATTCAGCACGGCTATGCAGACAAGGTTAATGTCTGTTTACGGTCTCACATCCGCCGCACTGCCTCTGGCTAATTTTCAGATGACCTGCTATCAGCCTTCATCTGGCGCTCTGAGCGATAACGGTATCGGTACTGTATGTGATATTATCAAGTCGACAGGGTTGTGCGACAATGCTCCCGTTATAAGCGGCACTCCCACAACATATCAAAAGTTAGGTTCATACAGCTTTACCCCGTCTGCAACAGATGTTGACGGAGGTACTCTGACATGGAGCATAGCAAACAAACCGAGCTGGGCAACATTCGACACATCCACAGGTGCGCTGTCGGGTACAGCCCCAGTAGGATTCTATAATGGAATAACAATAACCGTGTCTGACGGTATGCATATTAACTCGATTACATTCGATCTTACAATAGTGACATGGATTCTGGCGCAGACAGGTCAGACAACCAGCAATACCGACTATGACGATGGATATTATCTGAAAGGAGCAACAGCTGATTTTGTAAGAAGCGAACCAAACACCGGTGAGTTTATTGTTACTGACAATCTTAACGGTCTCGTATGGCAGGATAATGCTGCTGCGGCATCAACAACAGCCGATTGGGCAGGAGCATTAACTGTATGCTCTAATTTGGCTTCAGCATCTTACGGCGGATACAGCGGCTGGCGTCTCCCATCTGTTGATGAGCTTGTGTCTATTGTTGACTTTGGACGTAATAACCCTTCGGTAAATTCGGCATTCATTAATACAGGATCCTTTGGTTACTGGACATCTAGTGAGTTTATAGAGAATACAGACTATGCCTCGAATATTAGCTTTGCAAATGTGATTATGGGTTTTGCCAACAAAACGAATGGCTTATATGTACGGTGTGTCCGTGGTGATTCATATCCTGCTGCAAATTTTGAGAGAGACGCTACCTATGGAATCGTTACCGACAAGCGAACAGGGTTGATGTGGCAGGATGACACTGCCGTCACCACAACCACAATGACATGGGCGGCTGCAATCTCAGCTTGCGAGGATAGTACACTTGGCGGCTATACCGACTGGAGACTTCCAAACATACGGGAGCTTAGTTCTATAACCGATAGAAGTGTATCTCATCCGGCAATAAGTTCTGTATTTTCTAATATGGTTGATAGTATTTTTTGGTCGTCCACAGCTGTTTATAATACTGCATCTGTATGGAGTACCATATTTAGCTATGGGTATATTGGTTACTACAATATCACCGATTCCCGTTACGTCCGTTGTGTCCGAGGCGGACAATAGGTTTTTAATAATTAAGCGGGGTGCGGTATGCGTTATTTTTATATATTATTATTGTGTATGATTTTTATGCTTGCGGGATGCGGCGGCGGCGGTTCGTCAACACCTTCCGCAACATATGACGGCACAGTAACTGTAACAACGGACAGCTCGGGCAGGGCTAATATAGTCAGCTCAAGTCTGGGTGTTACATACGAGATTCTGGCGCTGGACAGCTCAAATAATCCCGTGTCAGGCGTTACTGTCGTCTATTCAGAAGTTGACGGTAAATCTGTAATATATATCAAAGACGGTACAGGGACATATGACGACGTAGTCCTTATAGGCACACCCACTGAGCTTGCGTCTGCGGCACCCAGATTCCTCAGCAAAACATACGCTAAATCAACTGCATATAACCTCGGCGTTACTCTGCAAAACAGAACAGCGTCAGCTATAGGATTCACTTCAAACGCCTATGACCTGCATCAAGTATATATGTCGGCAGGCACAGGCACAGGCTGGACAACAGACTGCTACACTTCATCTGAGCTTATATCAGAGCTTCAGGGGATGGGCACAGCCAAAGAGGCGATAATCAGCTTCAGCGGCACCGTTGCAGACTCTGACATTCAATATATCAAACTGGCTGGCTCATGGTTTTCAAACAGCGGATTCAGCACAGCGATGCAGACAAGGCTGAAGGCTGTCTATGGTCTGGACGATACTACTCTGCCTCTGGCAAATTTTCAGATGACATGCTATCAGCCTTCGTTAGGCGCTCTATACGACAACGGTATAGGTACGATATGCGGGATAACCAAATCATCTTCTGTATGCCAAACGAACAATGCCCCCGTGATAAGCGGTACGCCGACAACATATCAAAAGGTTGGCACATACAGCTTTGCTCCCACCGCTACTGACGCTGATGGTAATCAGCTGACATGGTACATTATGAACAAACCTAGCTGGGCAACATTCGACACATCCACAGGCAAGCTGTCTGGTACAGCAACAGCAGGTATTTACAATGGCATAACAATCATCGCTACTGACGACACTAGTTCAGACTCTATTACATTTGACCTGACGATAGTCACATTGATATTGACCAAATCAGGTCAGACTACAGTCTCAGTCGACTATGACGATGGCTATTACCGGAAAGGAACAACAGCTGATTTTGTAAGAAGCGAGCCCAAAACAGGTGAGTATATAGTTACCGACAATCTGACCGGTCTTGTTTGGCAGGATAATGATGCTGCAGCATCGACAACGGCAACATGGGATAATGCACCTGCTGTCTGCACAGCACTCAACTCATCAACATACGGTGGGTACAATGACTGGCGGATGCCTACCAGAGAAGAGCTTAACTTGATAGTTGACTACGGAAAGGTTAGTCCTGCGATAAATTCAGCATTTAATAATACGTATTCGTACGGATATTGGTCATCTAATACAGTTGTATCGAACACTGACTATGCTTGGTATGTCTTCTTTGCTACAGGCACTAATGGTGTATACATTAAGACAGGAAGTTTCAATGTCAGGTGTGTTCGCGGTGATTCTTATCCGTCTGCAGATTTTGAAAGAGATGCCGACTTTGGAATCGTTACAGACAATCGCACAGGACTTATGTGGCAGGATGATGCTGTAACTTCCGCAATGACATGGGCTGCCGCCATAACTTATTGCGAAGATAAAACTCTTGGAAATTATTTCGACTGGAGACTTCCAAACCAGAGAGAACTTTTGACGATATCCGACATCAGTGTATCAAGTAATGCTATAAGTTCAACATTTGCAAAAGTTATGACGTATCCGTACTGGTCGTCTACTACTTTAGTATCTGACGATACTAAAGCATGGTGGACCGACTTCGACGAAGGCTCTGTCTATCCAGAGGGTAAGACTTCTTTCTATTACGTCCGCTGTGTCCGCGGCGGTCAGTAAAAGATTGGATTTTTGATGAAAAGAGAACGCCGCACCTTTTATAGATGCGGCGTTTTTTTATATGCGGGTTATTTTTCTACCTGACTTACGTCTCTCACTGCGCCTCTGGCGGCGCTGGTTGTCATGGCGGCATAGGCTCGCAGAGCGGCGGAGACTTTTCTGGTTCTGCTGCCGGGTTTCCATGCCTTGGCGCCTTTTGCTTCCATAGCCTTGCGTCTTTCTGCCATTGCGGCGTCCGAAATGGCTACTTCTATAGTTCTGCTCGGAATGTCTATGTTGATGGTGTCGCCTTCTTCTATCAAACCGATGTTGCCGCCCTCAGCCGCCTCGGGTGAGACGTGACCGATGGACAGACCTGATGTGCCTCCGGAGAAGCGTCCGTCTGTGATAAGGGCGCAGGCTTTGCCCAGTCCTTTTGATTTAAGATAGCTGGTGGGATAGAGCATCTCCTGCATACCGGGACCTCCTTTGGGTCCTTCGTAGCGGATGATTACCACATCGCCGGCTTTTATCTTGTCTGTCAGGATTGCGCTGACTGCGGCGTCCTGACTTTCGAAGATGCGCGCGGGACCAGAGAATTTAAGTATGCTGGCATCCACGCCCGCAGTTTTTACAATACATCCGTCCAGAGCGAGGTTGCCGTAAAGAACGGCGAGACCGCCATCCTGGCTGTATGCGTGGGCTTTGTCCCTGATGCATCCTTTCTCTCTGTCGGTGTCCAGAGTGTCATATTTTTTGTTCTGGCTGAATGGCTCGATGGTGGGCACGTTGCCGGGAGCCGCCATGTAGCGGGGCTTGGCAGTTTCGCTGGTCATTATGTCCCATTTGTTAAGCACTTCGCCCAGATTTATCTGCTGTACGGTGTTTTGGTCTTTGTTTATCAGTCCGGCTCTGTTCAGCTCCGCCAGAATACCGATAACGCCGCCTGCACGGTGAACGTCTTCCATGTGATATTCCTGAGTGGAGGGGGCTACCTTGCAGAGGTGGGGAACTATTCTGGAGAGCCTGTCTATATCCTTCATGGTGAAGTCGACTTCCGCCTCCTGCGCCACGGCAAGCAGGTGCAGAACGGTGTTGGTGGAACCGCCCATGGCTATGTCCAGAGACATGGCGTTTTCAAAGGTTTTTTTGGTGGCGATGGATCTGGGGAGAACGGAGTAGTCATCGTTCAGATAGTAGGCTTTGCACAGGTCAACTATGCGTCTGCCCGCCTCCAGAAAGAGTTCTTTTCTCTCTGCGTGTGTGGCGACCAGACTGCCGTTGCCGGGCAGTGCCATTCCCAGAGCTTCCGCCAGACAGTTCATTGAGTTGGCGGTGAACATGCCTGAGCAGGAGCCGCATGTGGGGCATGCTGACCTTTCCATTGTCAGACAGTCGGAATCGGATACTTTGTCGTTTCCTGCGGCTATCATGGCGTCTATCAGATCCATTTTGGTGAATCTTCCGCCCACTTCGGCTTTTCCCGCCTCCATAGGACCGCCGGAAACAAATATTGCAGGGATGTTAAGGCGCATGGCTGCCATGAGCATCCCGGGGGTTATCTTGTCGCAGTTGGATATGCAGACCAGAGCGTCTGCGCAGTGTGCGTTTGCCATGTATTCCACGGAGTCGGCGATTATCTCTCTGGAAGGAAGGCTGTAGAGCATTCCATCGTGTCCCATGGCGATTCCGTCATCTATGGCGATAGTGTTCATCTCTTTTGCTACGCCGCCCGCTTTTTCTATCTCTTCGGCGACTAACTGTCCGATGTCTTTCAGGTGGACGTGTCCGGGGACGAACTGGGTAAAAGAGTTGACCACGGCTATTATCGGTTTGTTTTCAAAATCCTGTTCTTTCATGCCTGTGGCGCGCCATAAGGCTCTTGCGCCTGCCATGTTTCTGCCTTTTGTGCTGGTGTGCGAACGATAAGCTGGCATTAAATCCCCCTCGATTTTGTAATATGTCATAATCTAATGAATTTTACATGGTTAAACAAGAATGAATTTAGCTTTATTTCAGTAAAAAAAGGATGTGGATTTGTTTAGACATGCGACAGTATCTGACGCTTGTTCCTGTCATAATACTAAAAGATGGAGGATATTATGGTGGAAGCAGTGCTTGCAGTTTTCTTCATATTCATATTTCTGACAGTATTTGTTTGGCTGGCTATAGGGGCATATCATGTTCTTAAGTTTCTGTTGCCGTTGATGTTGCGTCTATTGATTTTCATGCTCTTTCGTGTTTCCGTCATAAAGCCTGGCGTCCTTAAATCATTCTACGGAAGCTATTTTATCACATATCTCAGATGGGATGATGAAAACCGAAAAACACATTCAACAAAAGATAAAGGCGTAAAAATTAAGAGAATGTATTACGGATTCAAGGACGGTATGGTGTATTCTGATTTTAATCTTGAGCTTGAAGACGGCGAAGTCTGGTCTGAGAGTGCATTTGGTAAGGTGTTCGATAATGCCGACTGCTATTGCGAGGTTAGAGGCTGGTTCACTGTTTATTGCAGAGGCAGGGCAAAATATCCGAACGGACGCACAGCGCCGTTTGAAATCAGCATGATGAAATTCAGCAACAGAGTGGTGAAAAGATGTTTCCGATGCTTCAAAGAGGAGAAAACATGGGACTGCTAATATTCATGATAATACTGCACATAGGATGCGGAATTGCCGCAGCCATGATAGCAGACAAAAAAAACCGAAACCCTTTAACAGGTTTTTTATACGGCGTAACCATGCTTTTTCTAGGCGTTATCATCGCCCATATGACCTCTAAGGTGGAAAAATACGATGAGTATGGGATTCAATGTGGAGGAATAAAAGAAAACCGAGGAACAGATTAAGATAATAGTAGTCGAAGACTGAATATGTTCCCTGCTATCGCAGGGAAAACCGCAAAGATTTTTAGCTTAGCTGTTGATAATTTGTAGAAGAATGGCGCCCCCGGCATGACTCGAACATGCGGCCTCTGGATTAGGAATATTATGTTATTAGGTAAATGTCTAAATCTATCAATGGGAGCGAGATTACTTGAAGCAGATTTGAAACAGTCGTCAGAATAATGCGAAATCATTCAATTTTTATCACGGGCGGATGTGTGTCAGAATTTTACTTTTGATAAACTACTTTGTTTGGTAACAAGGCGATTGTTATTCTGGTTGGAGAGTGCTTTGAAATGCTATTTATTGCTGATATCGATTTTGATTTTGCTCACTGCGGCTTTAAGATGATCGTTGGTAAGGTGAGCATATATTTCTGTGGTCTTGATATCTGTATGGCCGAGAAGGTCTCTGATTGTTTGTAATGAAGATCCTGACATAGCTATAAGGCTTGCAAATGTATGTCTTAAATTATGAAGTTTCATCTCTGGGTATCCAGCTTTAATCATGTATTTCTTCATCTTGTGTGTGATGGTGTCGTGATGCATCTGATAGAGTTTACCGACTCTATGCGGGATTTGTTCAATGACCTCCATTAAAGAATCATTTATGGGAATCCATCTGTCTAAGTGTGTTTTGCTCTTTTTGACATGGATTACTCTGTTTTTTAAATCAATATCCTGCCAAGTCAGATTTAAAAGTTCATCACGCCTGCAACCGCTAAGAATATAGAAGAAAAATGCTGATTTAATTACAGGGCTGTCGATTATGTCTGCAATTTTATTGATGTCTTCTAAATTCAAGAACTGTGGTGCTTTACGGTCTATTTTAAGTTGTTTGTATCCTTGTAATGTGTTCTTAGGTAGCAGTTCCCACTCGTATGCTTTGCCAAATGCAGCTTTTAAGTTCCTGATGTCGATATTGATGGTTGTTTTTGCAAGACCTTGCCCAAGTCTTAATTCAACGAATCTGTCTATGTCTCTTTTTGTAATTTTAGAGATATCCTTGTCGCCGATAAAATCTTCAAATGCTTTCAGTGTGTATTCCATTCTCTGAAATGTGCCTAACGTCTTTGTCGCTTTATAATTTGTGAGGCATGACTGTTTGAAAACGGAGAATTTTTCAGAATTGTGGATTTCGCTTATTTTGCCTTCGAGCAAATCTTTTTGATATTTACGGAAGAGTATTTGAGCCTCTTTCTTATCTTTTGTCTTAAGGCTTTTTTTATTGTTTCTGTCAAAGTAGATATACCATGTGCCGATGCCTGGGTATTGCCACAATTTCATTACTGTTGTTATCCTCCTGTTCGTTTTTTCAGATCAAGGTACTTCTTGTTGGTGTCCTCTTTTAATCCGCTGTAAAAGTCGTCTATGCTGTTTTTGTCAATTACCCATTTTCCAGGAAAACCTTTTTTGCCGTCTTCCTGATAGCCGTGTATCTTTCCGGTGTTGAGTTTGTCCAGCAGCCAGTTTTTAGATCTGCCGCCAGCATATTCACATGCCTCTGCCATCGAGAGCCATCTGTGTGAATATTGCTTTGCCTCAAGATGCTTTTCTATCCCATTCAGTTTTTCAAGTATCAGATTGATGTCTGAGTCGCTCATATTCAGCTCGAATTTATAAATTTGCTGTCGAGCTGATAAGGCTTGATACTTTGGTGCTGTTTATTTTAAACTTTCTAACTCCAAGATCAGTTATAACTTCTATTTTTACAGGCTTTGCTAATTCGTTTAAAAATCTGACATAATTTTTGAGAGACTCTTTTTCATCTATTTCATCGCTGGGGTTCGGGATCGTATTAAAATAGTCCAATGAAACACCGAGGTATGCGGAGAAATTCGAAAGAATTTCAATGCTGGGCATCCTGTTACCTGAGAGATAATTGGACAGCCGTGATGGTGAGAGCCCCAATGCTTTGCATACGTCAATTTGTTTCATTCCTTTTTCTTTGATGAGAGTCCTCATCCTCTCTGAAGTTGTGCTCATTTCTGTTCTCCTGTTCGATGGTATTAGGTAATTTCAAAGTGGTGGTATTGTTATTTCTTTCTTTGGTACTAAATGTAGAAAAAAGCGGTAACTTTTTTATTTTATTTATATACTCTTCGCCTGACTCAAGGTTGTCAAATTCAACAGGATTGCCGTTTATGGTACATAAATATCTGGTATTATTGTGCATGATGAGCAGGTTGTATGTTCCTTGATTATTTTTTATGAGTACCATATTGAAAATATATTCTACAATAAGTAGCATGTCAAGACGTGATGTGTTTGCTCATGTGGATGATGTGAGATATGGTGTAAATTAATTGACAATGGAGATAATATTTAATAATATTAACTTGCTATTAGAAAAATTTATGATTTGTAAAATTATGAGGATTTCTTTTGTGAGGGGGTTATCTTTTTATAATACTGAAGGCTTTTTTCCTTTTCAGCTTGTTTTAGTAAATCTCTAATGCTGTCAGCATCAAGATCCTTGGCTATATCTAAAAGTTTCTGTATTTCTTTTGATTTTGGGTTCTCTTGCTCATTTGAGAGTGCTTCTTCGAGTGAGACTTCATTGAAAAAGTATCCGACTGGGGTGTTTAGTGCGTGAGCAATGTTTTGAAGCACGCTCAGTGATGGAACCCTTAGGTTGTTCTTATAATGGCTTATGCTTTTTATGCCGACGCCAATGTCAAGTGCTGCGAGATCTTCGTATGTCATGCGTTTTGCATCTAATAATCTTTGTAATAGTTCCCCGAAGGATTGTTGGTGTAGCGGTTTTATCGATGATTGTTTGTTGACTTTGTCTGCGTCACCAAACAGGTAAGATATGTCTATCTCAAGGGCTTTTGCTATTTTATATATAGTGTCAGGGGTTATTCCTTTTCTTGCCCCGGTGAGGAATCTGTTAAGGTTGTGGTGCGATATCTTCGCTATGCCGGATAGTTTTGCTTGAGACATTCCTGAATTTGCGATGGCTTCTTTCAGGCGTTCTCTGATAATTTCGTCTATGTTATCTGTTTTCTCCATGTTGAATATTATCACTCTATTTTTGTTTTGTCGCTATATGCCATATGGTGTATAAATATTCTTGAATTGTTCATTTGGATGATATAATCTTGTTCAGTTGAGAAATATGAAATTTGAGCAGGTTATATTGTGCTATTAATCCGAATCCTTGAATCAAATTGATGCTTGGTTTCCTATGCCAATGACAAAATATTTGATAAACGAACCACCATTGCTTGTGCTGCCGTCTCTTGCCAAATTACTTGGTTTGAATGAAGCTATCTTCACTCAGCAGCTGCATTACTGGCTTGGTAAGTCAAAGCATCAGAATGATGGGGTGAGTTGGGTTTATAACACTTATGAAAACTGGCTTGAACAGTTTCCTTTCTGGAGCCTTAGGACTCTCAAAAGAATCGTCAAATCGTTGGAAGATTCTGAAATATTGATTTCCTCTGTTGAATTCAATAAGTATTTCAATAAGACAAAATGGTACAGAATAAATTATTCAAAATTACGTGAAGTCACCGGAACTGATTTATATTCAGAGTACGTCATTGATGAATATCCACTTATATTTCAGCCTACTCTTGCCGTGAAACTTGGTTTAAATGAAGCTATCTTTTTGCAACAGCTTCATTATTGGCTCTCATATAGTTCAAGCGAGCGTGACTCAGCGTATTGGGTCGCAAATAGCTATAATCGCTGGATGACACAATTTTCATTCTGGAATAGGAAAACTCTGCAGCGGGTTATAAGTCGACTATCTTCTGACAATATCATCATATGCACTGACAGATTCAATGAAAGCAGAATGAATAAGACCAGATGGATAACTATTGTGTATGAGAGAATATCTGAAATTGCATATGGACAATCTGGCATGTCGTCAGGACAGAATGGCACTACGAATGGACAATTTGGCACGACAGTATTGAATATCAAAGAAACTGCGAATGGACATAATGACACTTCGACTGGACACAATGGCACTACGATAGGACAATCTGACATCCAGTCTGGACATGATGGCACTCTCAATGCCCAAAATGACACCCTCCGTCAGGACAATTTGGCACTTTCTCATTATATAGACTATTCTTCAGAGACTAGACATATAGATGACAGAGAGAAAGAGTGCAATGCAGAGCAATCTCCCATCAGCATAAGAGGTCATTATAATGATGCTTTTGATCAGTATAAAGAATTAATCAATCAGGATGCAGTAAGCAGGTTTAATGTAATTTTTGAGACGTACATCAAAGAAGGTTTAAAGCTACATGGTCAGAGTTTTGTGGATAAGCTGTTTAGTGCAGTTAAGAGATCTGACTTTCTGTTGAGCTTTAAATCCGGCTTTCCAAAGCTGTCATGGCTCTTAAAGAACTCTTCTGCTGTTATTGCAGGAAAATACGATACTGAGGGTTTCTCTGTTTTTGAAAGAGCACAGGAATGCTCAAATAAAAATTCAGATTGTGCGGTTTTGAAAGACGGAGTCTCTCCGTTCAGATATTGCAGATACTGCAAAGCGTATGTGGCAAGGTTAAAAGAGCCAAAACAGGAAAAATCTATTGAGCAAATAATAAGTGACTGCAGGTCTGCCGGATACTGCGTTGTTAAGCGGTTAAGGCTTAAAAACTTCTTTGAATATTGTGATTCATGTGATTGGAAATCTGTTTCTGAGAAAAGGCAATCTGAAGAGATGCTGATACAGCAGGCGGCTGAGTGCTGGGAAAAATGTAAAGGTATGTGTGCTCCAAAAATAATGAAAACAGGAGCAACTGACAAATGCAGATATTGTCCCGGCGATGGCGGAGGGAAGAAAAACAAAAAAATCATAACAAAGGATACTGCTGCGTCTGAGAACATCACAATAGATGGCGTTGATTTTAATAATCCGGAATCTGTCTGGAACAAGGCATTCGAGTTAACCGTTGCAAATAAGGCAAATAAAAGGAAAATAGCCAGCTATATCGCAAAGCATCTGCCTTTTTCGATATATTCCTTTGAAGATCTTGAAACAGAAGCCCTGCTTGTGGCATATGAAACCTTGGTTGTGCTTGCTGCAGAGGAGACAGTTATGACGCTTTCAGCTTTTGAAAGCAGGATGCTGATAAACCTGAAGCATCATTTTGAAGAGATACAGACAACACCGGCGTTGAGAGATGTTCTGAAGACCGCAGATAAATCAGCGTGTGTATTTGATGAGATTTCAGAAATTGAAGATGAAACAGACGGAGAGGAGTTACTTCAATTTCCTGAAGAACTGATAAGAGAAATAATCAGGATACTGCCTCTGAGGCAGGAACAGGTACTTCATCACAGACTTGGACTTACAAACAGAGGATTTCTTTCGTTGTCTGAAACGGCACTGCTTTTAGGCTGTACCAAAGAAAATATACATATAGCGGAGAAAGACGGTATAAGAACGTTGGCAAAATTTGCTAATGAAAACAATATCTCCATGGGCGATGACATGGATGTCGTTAAGCAAAAGGTTGCTATGTATATCAGCAACAATTTTAAGCCTGTCAAATTCTCAGGATATTTTGAACTCGGCGGACTTGCCATATAATCAGCCTTAATTTTACACAATTGAAATTCTTGGCTGTGAATTTAAATTATGACTATTGACATGCTATATTGGTGGTTATATCTTTATTGTAACATTGTACTAACCACGAGGGTGCGTTTATGATAAAAACACTTACGAAACATGGAAACAGTCTGGCGTTAGTTATTGAAAAGCCAGTTCTTGAGCTTCTTGGCGTTGATGCAGAAACCCCATTTGACATTACTACTGACGGAAAAGTCTTAATTCTTTCACCAGTCAAATCCGAGCAAAGAAAAGAAGAATTTAACTCAACACTGGAGAAGGTGAACTCAAAATACCAAAAAGCACTGAAAAAGCTGGCTGAGTAAATAGATGGCTGAGTAAATAGATGGAGCCAAAGTTCCTAACAATTCCTGAGATACTTGAAATACATAAGGATCAAATAAGCCGTTATGGCGGAGACACGGGTATTCGTGATATTGATCTGCTCAAGTCTGCAATAGGCATGCCCTCTGCAACCTTTAACGGTCAATATTTACATGTCAGTATTTATGAAATGGCAGCCGCTTATCTTTTTCACCTTGTACAGAACCATCCTTTTGTTGACGGAAATAAAAGGGTTGGAGCAGTTTCAGCTTTGATTTTTCTGATCTTGAACGATTACGACTTTGAAGCTCCAGAGGATGATTTTTCAGAAATGGTTTTGAGAGTTGCCAAAGGTGAGTTGGATAAAGCTGGTATAAGCATGTTTATCAGACAGTGGGCAAAGAAAGTATAGTATTTATAATGTATAAGCTATAAAAAAATGGGGAGCCGAAGCTCCCCAAATTGAGACAGACACGATAAACGGTGTCCGGTCTCTTAAACGTATTAACATCTGTAGCATGATACAGAACCTAGACCCCTTCGGCCAGCCGTCTTTTCAACAGCTCGTCTGTCCTTCGCTTACCTCTCTGGGATGCCACTCCCATAAAGTGCCGCAGGCTCTTAGCCTGGACGGTCGGACGCAGACGTGGTGCCTTCACACCGGGCTTACTACGAGTCCTCCGAGCCCTGCCTGACATTATCAGACAGGTTACTTCTCCGATTCAGACAATATACCAACAGCATTACCTGTCCCGGCATCGTGAGCTTTTACCTCACACATCCTATACAGCTCTTTAGGTGGCTCCTGTACTCAAATTTTCGGTGTTGGAGCAAATACCAACTTTGTTGCAGTTTTCGGGCTACGAAGTGTCACAGATCGCCTTACTCGCACCTACACATAAAAGTTTTAAACGGAGCTTCCTCTCGTCACCATAAAGCTTCGGGTCGCCCTCACGGGCTTTAAATCAGCTGCTCTAACTGTAAAGGTTTATACGGATGACCAGTCCATTAATCCCTATACAGCCGCTGATTCCCTTGCAGGTTAACTGAGCTTTTCAGCCCATATTCCCCTGTCCAAAAGGATGTCTGTCTTATCCAGACGCACCATTTCAATTTGCGAAAAAACAACCTCCTGTTATTTTTTCGCCACGTTCAGCACAGGAAACCTGTGCATCACTTACACTACGCATAAATGCTCCGTGAGGCACATCCATGTGTCCCGCACTTTATAAATCGCCCTTTGTCGTGGAAAACTCTTACTCCGGAGCTTTCCTTATAATCCTGCTGGGATTTGTTGAGGATCCCAGCCCTCCGGAATATTTCGGAAAGCACCTACGGCGATTTTACCACAACAGGAGTGTTGCGTTTTTATGTGAACTCAACTTACAGTCACACCCTGCTCTGGCGGAGCAGGTAGCTCCTGCAAGCTGGTTCCCAAACCGGACGTGCGGGTTTCCCTCGCATCCGGCTCTCCGGTTCATCCCTTATTCCACACTATGGCTTTTTGCTGCCGATGTTGGTCTACATCGGCCTGTGGACTTCGGGACTCACACTACAGTGTAATACGTTTAAAAAACCAGGCATCTATCTATATCATCAGCTTCAGCCAACGTTTGTTGGCTTATGCTGTAGGCTGGGGAAAGTGCCTTTGACTGATTAATGTTTTGCGTTCGATACCGCCTCCGTATACGGCCATGCCGTAAATCAGGAGAAATTAATCTCATCTTCTGCACTTGTTTGAATGGTTCTGCCGAAAGCAGAAAAGGTCATAGCCGGTGAAGCCGGTTATGTCAAATAAGCTGTACCATGGACAGTAAAGTCCCAGACGGCATTACCCGTTAAGTTCCGTATGCATCGCCTGATGCGGTGGTGTTCCGCTGACTTCCGTGGCCGCAGTGGTGTACTGCGGTGATCTCCATACTATCTCTGATTCGCTGGTGTTGCGTGATACGTGGTGTCCGTATCTCAGGACAGCAGGTTCATACAACTTCCGCAGAATGTCTCAGGGCATTGCGGTTGATCTGCGTTTCGCAGACTGACTATGGACAATCAAGTCCGATGTGTTTCATCAAATAATGAATAAATTTATTCCGTTTAAGCTGCGGATGTCAATGCTATTGCCGTGCGTTTTTATCCACTTCTGTAATACGTATTATGTGCTTCGTATTATTGCGTTCTTTTAATCTGACGGTGATGACTTCACCTTGTCCGCATTTCTTGCGTATGAATATTGAAGATACATATTATCAGGTCAGACGTGCCCAGAGAATGATTCTAATGCGGCAGTATTTCCGCAATGGCGAGCTTTATGAAATTATGAACCGCAAAGCGTTCAATAATATGGCTGATAAGCTGTCGCAGAAGTATTTTCATATGGCCGGTTCTGTCATTTACAAAGAGATGACAGAACTTTACAGAGTATATCTCTGCCTTGCCCCAATCATCCAGAAGCAGAAGAATAGCTTTAAGCTGGACTGGACGAAAGGGAACACACTCAGCTGGATGAGAAGGCTTTTTAATGGCAGCAACAAGAAATGGTATTACTCTCATGAAACAGTGATACGCGAACATAATGTCGAGTTATTTAAGTCTACATTGCGAAATCATGGGATAACTGATTCCGTCTTCATCGACTTCGCTTTGGAGAAATATCTCTGCTTCTGGAATGCAGACGGCAGAAAAGGAAGTCTTGCAAACTGCGTATTTGATCCGTTCTTTTTTAAAGCTCATGAGAGCGGATTGAGGTTTGAGAATAACCTTGTCAATACGAGTTCTTCAAGGAAGAGTGGCTACAAATATGTGTTTGATGAGCCAATTGAGATCATGTGTTATGTGATTTCTGCATCTATACGTAACGGTCGCACACATGTCGATGTGCAGCTGAGTAATGACTATTTAAAAGCTCTCAAAGAGAGACTTATAAAAGCTATGGAAGGTAAATCCTCATATGCCCATAAACTCGTTATCCTGTCAGCGTTAGTGAATTCTTTTGTTGAAGATGCCAGATATGCAAAAGATGCTATGGAACAGGTGAAAGAGGTACAAAGGTACTTTATTAAGCATACAAAGAAATTCGCAGCCGGTAACGCCGAATTCAGACATACAGCGGGAGCAATAATCCCGCTCTGGCTTTCGAGAGTAACTAATAGATTTACCTATCAGAGAACAAACTTTTTCTGGGATATGGATCACAATACAGTTCCTGAAAAGATCTATATGATTTATTTCAGCCCATACAGGGAGCAGATATGATGCAGAATAATGAAAAGAAGTCAAAGCCCATGAGATACCGAAAGGATCTCACTGCAGAGCATTTTAGAGTGCAACATGACTTCAGGAAAGGCTTAAAAAAACTGTCTGTTGAGCCGCTTTATCAGGGCGATATTTTTGATTATTTGTATTTTCCGGTATGGGAAAGATTCGCTCCGGGGCAGTTTCGCTTTCTGACGCTTCAGCACAGAGCGGCGGTAATTACCGTGTTGTCGAACAAGGATGTTAAGAGAGTCTGTAATAACATTTACACCGACAAACAGACCGTTCTGAACGTATTTTTTGATTTGGTGGGGCTCGCTGTAGCAAAGCCAATAAGTGATGAACCTGTAATATACAAAATACGTTACGCAGAGACACCGTCTTATGCCTTTGTCTCAAGTAAAATCAAATTTCCCTTGTAAAATCGTTACTTAACTTGTACATTAAATTGTACAAGTTGGAGGTGCTGAAGTGAAAGTCGTTAACTTTACAGAAGCAAGGAATAATCTGAAGTCTGTGCTTGATAGCGTTATAGACGATGCGGATTATACTGTCATTACTCGCAGAGATTCAAATGACACCGTTGTGATGTCGCTGGATACCTTTAACAGTATTATGGAGACTTTCCATCTGCTTAAAACACCGGCGAATGCTGAACATCTTATGAAATCTATCAGCCAGTATAAGAATTCTCAGGTAAAGGTTGAGGACATCGTAGGTGAATAGGCTGATAACCTGGACTGAAGCGGCATGGGAGGACTATGTTTACTGGCAGTCGCAGGATAGAAAAACAATCAAAAGAATAAATCTGCTCATAAAAGATGTTCTTCGGAGTCCATTTGAAGGAATCGGAAAGCCGGAAGCCCTGAAGGAAAATCTTTCAGGATTCTGGTCAAGAAGAATTGATGACACCAATAGACTGGTTTATGCCGTTGAAGACGATAAAATTGTTATTATTTCCTGCCGTTACCACTACTGATTTAACGTCCTTTTGTCTCACAGAAAATAAAATATTGAAATATCATTGCAATTAGTTGCATTATGCAATATTTTATACTCAGAGGTGGATTATGGCACACGCAATAAGAATATCTGATGAGATAGTCGATTCTGCAAAGATTTTATCAAAGGTTGAAAATCGCTCTGTTGGCGGTCAGATAGAGTATTGGGCAAAAATTGGTAAAATTGCAGAGGAAAATCCTGATTTTAATTTCAGCATGATTAAGGATCTGCTTGTTGCTCTTGAAGAGGCAAAGCATGGTGAGCTTGAGGAGTATAAGTTTGGGGAAGGGGCTTAATGCGTAAAATCCTCCAGACTCCTACCTTTGTAAAGAACAAGAAAAAACTACATAAAAATCAACTGGCAGAGCTTGATACAGCGATTAAAGCAATTTACAAGAATCCTTATATCGGAGAGCAAAAGAAAGGCAATCTGGCATCAGTATTTGTGTATAAATGCAAAATTACAAAGCAGCTCTTTTTAATAGCCTATCAGTTTGATGACTCCGAGATAATCCTTCTCTCACTTGGCAGTCACGAGAACTTTTATAAAGAACTTAAAAGATAACCCTGTAATCTAACATCAATTCTATATCCCTGATTGAACACTCTTAAATGAGTGTTTAATGCCTGTTATTTCAGTTATCAAAATCACGAACACTCATTAATCAGTTTTTTATCACTCATAAATGCGGCTTTTCAGCATGTTTTATGCGTGATGAGTTTCACCCCTGAGTCATTACATATTTAGAAAATGTAAGGAGGTCGCTATGACTGGAATTGACGTAGGGTTTGGGGATGTGAAGGTTGTCTATATGGAAGCTGGAGAACTGAAATATTTTAAGATGCCGACAGCAATTAAATATGCAGGCAACAGTTCTTCAGGGATAACAGAAGAAGGTATTCGCTGCTTTCAAGGACGAGAATATCTGGTGGGTGAGCAGGCACGTTTTGGAGCCTTCAGTACACGCAGTTATGATTTCCTCAGAAGATATACGGGGCTTTTCGTATATCACGCTCTCAAAAGTCTAGGGTTGGAAACGCAGGATGTGGGTGTGGGTTTGCCGCTTAATTGGTTTTCTAAAAAAGAAGAGTTCTTAAAAGAGCTTACTCAGACTGTTGTTGACGGAGAAAAACTTGAGATACAGCCGAAGCTGTTTCCGCAGGCTGTCGGTATTCTGATGGACTATAGAATGGATATTGATGGCAAGACGAAGGAAGACACAACAAAAGACGGTATTGTGCTTGATATCGGTTATAACACCGTGGATGTAGTCTGTTTTGAGAAAGGTGCGGCTGTCCGTTCTGATGCTGGCACTCTGGAGAAATACGGTATCTCTCGCATTATTGTTGAGTTGGCAGAAATAATCTATTCCGAATTTTCATTTCAACTTTCAGAACAGGAAGCTAAAGACGTTTTTCTTGAAGGAAAGCTCAGGCTTTATGGCGATATAAAAGACCTTTCAGAAATTATCAGAAGTATCACTGAGAAATACTTCAATGAACTGCTTCATACAATAGAAAGCAGATGGGACAGCAGACTCAAGCGTGCGGAAGTTATGCTTCTTGGCGGTGGTGGAGCAGTTATTCTGAATGGCTATATGCCGTTATCATTATCAAAAATTATATCTGTGCCAAAACATCCGGAATACAGCAATGCTAGAGGCTATATGAAAGGTCTGCGAGCAGGATTGTGATAATGGTGGTGATGTATGGATGAAAGGCGAATACAGTTCACTATAAAAAATGAAGCACTTCTGAAAACATTGATGTCTCTGCCAAAGGTTCAACGTGGGCAATTTATTGCTATGTCATTAGCGGCTTATGTCCAGACAGAAGAGGGACAGCATATGCTTAATCTGTTTGGTAGGAAGAGTAGTGGCGGCTCTCCCAAAATAGAATCAGAAAATGAAGTAAAAAATGTTCCCAGCGGTTCAGTGATGGGCGAGTTTGAATAACTCGCCCGATTCTTTGTAGAACGAGGGACTCTTAGTTAATATGTATAAGCTATGCCATAGTCTTTAATGGTAATAAATGTCAGGCTGTCAGACTCCATGAAGAATATGGTCTTGAAGCTGAGCAGGCTTATATCAAAAATGTTTAAATATGATTATCCTGATGCTCCAATCAGATGCATGGGATATTTTGTGCAGTCTCTAAATATATTCGATGATATTTCTATAAGCAGATATAATTAGTCCTAAACCTGGAAATGAGAGGGTTCCTGATTTGTATTCTTCGATAACACTCACTGAACTTGAATAAGGTGTCACGAGAAGCCTGTATCGTGAAAAAAACAGAGAGGCATTGGCAATGGTTGTTTTCCCTATTGAGATTCCTGATTTTGACAATTTAGACTTGACAGCCTATCTCGTGCGAGAGCTTTATCTTTCTAAAACGCGGAATAGTTGGAAGAGATTTCTAAACCGCATTAACTGCCGCTATGGTTAAGATGTCCACAAGACAAGGACTAGACCTTTATGATATGGTTAACATGACCTTTTAGTCGCCATGTATCAAGATTTAGGATATGGTAACAGCACACTGATCTTATTTCGGACAGTTTTTTTGAATATAAAGTGATGTACTACTTGTCAGTTGGGTACGTGTATCGTTCCGTAGAGTAGGGATAGACATTTTAAGAAAGGACTCTTGTGCCAGTAAGTCGCAATTATGTGAATCTAATCAGACACTCCCTCATTCGAAATAAATACGATATAAGTTAAGTTGGTTTGCTTACAGTATTACGGTTACTGTAAAATAGGCTAACCTGCCGCCGCCGCCGATTCTTTGACAGAGCCGGCGGCGGCAGGTATATCGTACAACCTATACAGGGGAATCGCCTTTTATTCCCAGGAGAGCAGGGTTCTTGCACCCTCCAGTTTTCTTATCTCCGTTACGTTCTGCATCACTTCCAGCGTACCCATGTATGCACCTGCTGCGTCACGCACGGCAAAATATCTGATATGCAGGAACTTTCCGTGCAGTTCCAGCCAAAACTCCGCCACATTCTTTTCACCGCTCTTAAATGCACTGAGGATAGCCATGACCGTATCAACGCTCTTTGGCGGGTGGCAGTATCTCACCTCTCTGCCGATGACCTCGGGACTGCGCGGAAAAATCCTCTCCGCAGACTGGTTATAGAATCTGACTCTGTCATCCGCATCCACAAAGGACACATCTATGGGCAGATTGGAAAAGATGGCGTTTATCTGCTCATAACTCAGCATCCCCTCACTCAGCTTAAGGTATATCCCCTCCGTCCTGGGCTGATATACCGCTGTTTTCGGTGCTGTGTTTTCGCCCCACATGGGCGGTGTGTCTATAAAGCAGTAGGAAAGCTCCCGTTCGCCACTGCGTATCTGTTTCCACTCGTCTTCCGTGAGCATCATCTCGGCGGTGGGGAGCAGAATTTTTTCCTCTTTATAAATCATGCCGAGCAGCTCTTCCAGAACATCGTCCTGAATACTCAGGAATCCTTCAAGATTCCGGCCATCCAGCAACGCAATGCACTCTTTTATACCGTTTCTTATCTTGTCGTGGAGAGACCACATCACGGTTGACGGCTTGTCGAAGCCCTTCTTCTCCAGAAAGGGGAAAAGCTGATTCTCTTTGCGTACATAGTGGTGTCCCACATCCTTCAGCTTAAGGAAGCAGGATTTAAGATATTCAATATCCGGCGTGCCGCTGTTTCTGATTTCATGCCTGATTGCTTCCGCAATTTTCTCAATCTCTCTGTTCTCTTTTTTATAGGTGGTGATTGGGTGTCCATCGGGATAGCTCCCCGCCGCTCCTATGTCCAGTGATGATTTAAACAGCTTGATGAGGCTGTTGATGTTGTTTTCAAAACGGCTGTCCGGAACGCCTCTGTCGGAGATAAGCTGTTCCGCATATGCAAATTCAGCCGAGGTGACGGGGGCTATGCCGTTGTAGTCCGGCTTGAGTGATTCGAGGCTCGCACCGTTGAAAAAATCCATAACGATGGAGGCGATTTTCTCCGCCCTTATGTCGCTTACGTTCAGATGCTGTGCCATTTTTGATGCCATGCTCTGAGTCTCGGGGGGAGTTTTATAAAAATAGGCGTGGTATTCGCTGTCGGAATACTTCTCCGTATGCCTCACGAACCCCGATTTTTCCATATGAAAATAGAGAGGCACCGGTTCAAAGGACTGGATGATGTGCAGTCCGTCCCCCTCTTTTATCCCCTCGGCGATCTTAAGCAGCTCGGGCAGAAACTCCATAGTTTTTGTCCGCATGTCCATAGTGGTGAAATTCTCTCGTTTTTTCAGCCAGTCGCTCATTATTATTTCTTCCTTTACTTTTATTTGTCTGAGAAATCCCGCAATATCTGTGGAATCGTAATACTGCATCAGGTTCTCTCTGCTGCACGGCATGTCATGAAATCCGCCGCCCTTTTCAAAAATGAAAACCCTGTGGGCAATCCTGAGTATCTCGTCCGGAGCGTGGGAGATGTAGACAACAGCCGCAGGGCTGTTTTTAAGATGTTCTTTAAGCAGAAACATCAGAAGCTCTTTCAGCTTAAGGTCGATTGCACTGAAAGGTTCGTCCATAAGCAGAAGCTGAGGCTCGTTTACAAATGCTCTGGCGAGTGAAACCCGCTGAATCATGCCCCCTGAAAGCTGTTTCGGGTAATAATCCGCATACTCCTTAAGCCCCATCCGCTCCAGCTGCTGCATGGCGGCTTTTTTTGCTCTGCCCTGCTCGGTCTTTACGGCGGTCAGGGGCAGCATGACATTCTCCAGAGCGGTCTTCCACGGCAGAAGCCTCGGCTCCTGAAAAACATATCCTGTTCTCACGGCTCTGTTTGTCACCGCACCGGAGGTGGGGTGTTCTATGCCGGAGAGCAGTTTCATCATGGTGGATTTCCCCGCTCCGGAAGCCCCCAGAACACCGATTATCTCGCCGGAGGAGATGCTGAAAGAAAGATCTTTCAGCACATCCTCTCTGTTATATTTTTTGCTTACGCCTATGAAGGCGGCGAGGTGGTTCATCTCTGTCCTTAATGCTGGAAGCTGAGGCGGGTCATTATGCTCATGTCAGCTGTGGGCTGTGTCCCGTTCACGTCTCTGTAGATGGTGTAGGGTACGCCGACTGAGAAGTGGAGGTTCTGACCTCTGCGGATGTGAAATCCGGGTGTGACTGAATAGGTTGTCGAGCCGCTGGAGGCGATTTTCTGCCCATACTGCTCATTTTTTGCCTGAGTCTTTCCATTCAGCTCAATCTCAAGATCGAAGAATTTTGTGACGGAAAAACTGTAGCCTATGTCATATTTTGCGACATCGCCGAATTTGAAATCCTGTGAGCCTTCGGTGTTGAACAGATAGACAGCATAACCGTCTATCCTGTGTCTGCCGAGCAGTTTTGTCACGCCGAACTCGGCGAGGTAGTCTGTTGAGCCTGAGCCGTTCTGAACTGCCATAGGCATAAATGTGCCGTTTTTCTTCTCTTCCGACTCGCCGGTGGCAAATTTAACACCCGCCCCTGCGGTCATAAACATTGAATCGCTCTTAAGCTGGTCGAGAATCTGGTATCTGGATACCAGCTGAATATCACCCAGTCCGGAGGAATCGAAGTCTTTTTCGATAAGTCCCTGCTGTGTTCTCGCACCGACTTTCACCTCTTTGTCCACATAGGGGATGATTGCTCTGATGTCAAAACCCTTGCCTATGCCGTATCTGAGGGTTGTGTTTGTTCTGTTTACGGTGACTTCTTTTGTCTGTGACTGACCGGTGGAGAGTGTAAGGGTTGCTTCGTCTGTTCCTTTGTAGAGTTCGTCCATCTTAACAGACTCATGCTGGAGAACGATCCCCATCACTCCCGGTCTGAATACCACTCCGTTTGATGAGTTGATGATGCCGACGGGAACCATCGACATATCCATTTTTGGCTGGTGAACCTCTTCCGCAAATGCGGTGACCGATGCAAGCATTAAAATTCCCGCAAGAAACTTCTTCATTGTTAAACCTCTTTCTCTGTTTTTTCGTTTAAAGCCTTTAAAAAGGCTTCCATGTCCACATTTTTCATTTTGCATGCCGCCTCTATAGTCATTATCTTTGCCACAGTGCTGAATTTGATGGGGTCGGTGATGCTCTTAAATCCGAACTCAACGATGCATATTCTGTAGTAATCCCGCCACCCAGTCTGCTGGAATCCCGCCAGTGATTCTGCTCTGAAAACCGCCACCTATTCTGGAGCTATACCTGCCACTCATCAATGCTAAAACTGCTACTGATATTTTACTGTAAGCTTATTCGTCTTATATTAAGGAATGTGACAATGACTAGGTTCTATAAATGGGCAAAATAAAAGGGGCTTGCTGCCCCTTATAATTTTTTGTTTTTTCTGAGTGAGTCGCCTTTTAGCTCTAGCTTATAACACCCGCCTAGTATCCGATCTATAATAGCATCAGAAGAAGTCTTGTTGGTGTCCCCCAGATAGTCGTGCCAGTTAGCAGTCGGCAACTGACTTGTTATTATTGTGGATTTATTCTCTGAGCGGCTTTCGATAACTTCAAGGAGATCTCCACGCATTTTTGAGTCTATGTTACCCACGCCAAAATCATCAATAATTAACAAGTCAGGCTTAGTAAACTTGTTGATAGTTTTTATAAACTCTCCTTGCAGTTTTGCGGTTTTACATTCTTCCAATATGAAAGATATCCTGTAAAAGAGAGTTGATATACCAGACCTGCATGCCTTGTTGCCAATAGCATTTGCGAGCCATGTTTTGCCTGTTCCTGTTGGGCCTGTGATGGTCAGGTTAAGCCTTTTTTCTATCCATGTCATATTGAGTAGTTGACTCAATACACTCTTATCAAGCCCCCTGTTACTCGTATAATCGATATCTTCGACACAAGCAGATGGATATTTGAATTTCGCCTGTTTAAGCAGCCTTTGGATTCTCGCATTCGCCCTATGTGTTTCTTCCCTGTCAATCAGCAGTCCAACTCTTTCTTCAAAGGACAGTTGGGCGATGTTAGGGTCAGCAAGCTGATCTTCAAAGGCTTTCGCCATTCCCCCCAGCTTCAGTGATTGCATTTTCTGAATTGTCATATTTGTAAGCATATTGTTCTCCTTACTTGTAATAAGAGGCTCCACGAATGTTTTCATGTTCAAAGTTTGCCTCTATAAGCTCTTCATCCTCTGTAGCAACAGCATATGCCTTAGACTTTATCAATTTATCCAGCGCTCCAACTGTATGACACAAATCCAATCCAAGTGCTGTTTGTGCTGCATCCTCTATGACTTCATAATCATAGGATTTTATCAGTCTCTTAAAAGTAATTGATTGCCTGTACTTCGCATCATGATTCCGGCTTTTCTCAAACACATATTTCAGGAATTTGTATGTATTGGCTCCTATTGTCTTTGCAAACTCAAGATCATTCATGGGCTCCCAGTTTACATAGCCATTGTGAGCTGCTGGCATATGTTCTTTCTGCGTCAGACGGTCACCAGTTTTGTCAGATAAAGCATGGCTTGCTACTCTGCGACCCTTAAACAGGATTTCAATTGTGTTGGAAGTCACCCTGAGTTCCACTTCTTCTTTGGCTATTTGATGCGGAACACTGTAATGATTTGATTCATATCCAACATGATAATCCGCTCCAGCCCTAACTTTGAGAAATTTAACATATTCGTACTTTTGTGCAGGAAGCTTCATCAGTGCAGGTTTATCTATTGAGTCAAACAGAGACTGCCGTGAGCCATTCATCTTTTTGAATGGTTTAGCGTTCAATTCTGTAAGCATCTCACGTAATGTCTCATTCAATTCCGCCAAACTTGTAAATATTCTGTCTCTTAAGCGAAATAATATCCACCTCTGTACAAGTAATACTCCATACTCAGCTTTAGCTTTATCCTTTGGTTTTCCAGCACGAGTAGGAATAACTGCTGTTTCGTAGTGTGCTGCCATGTCTCGATAAGTTTCCTGTAGATCAGGTTCCCCTCTACTGGCTTTAATAACAGCAGATTTAAGGTTATCAGGAGTAACAACTTCCGGCACACCGCCAAAATACTCAAACATGTTAACGTGAGCTTTTATCCAGTCAGGAATTTTCTGGCTCCATGTAGCTTCGGCATACGTGTAGTTTGATGCTCCCATAACGCCTACAAATATCTGGGCAGTTCTATATGTATTGGTTGATTTGTCGTATATCTTTTGAGTCATGCCGGAATAGTCAACGAAAACGACTTCGCCAGCTTTGTACGATTTCCGCATAGTAACAGAGAGTTTGCTTCTGTAGTTGCGGTATAGCTCACACATATACTTGTAGCTGATACCGTTAGGCTGTGCTGCTAGAAATTCATTATGCAGAGCTTCAAGAGTAGACCCTCTTCTCATCATTTCTTTGTGTATATAAGCAAAGTCAGGCTTTGGTTTATCATTATCACGCTTGCTTTGTTTTGAAGGAAAGAGTCTAGTTTCGAGCTCATAGTCATCCACGTCAGCAGGCAAAGGATAACTGAGTCCGGCTGCTTTAGCTCGCATTGAATAATCTTTCACAGCGTCACGTGAAATCCCCAAGCTTTTCGCTATCTGACGGTCACTCATTCCTGAGTGCTTTAACCGTAATACGTCTCTGATTTTCCTCATATTTAACCTCTTGTTTGGCATATATGCTTAGTCCTTTCGGCTAGACTTAATATCTGCAAAAAATATATTACTTCTTTAATGTGCGCTCAAGAAACGCTGACATTAAAAATTCCTGTTTTTCTGGTTTCTTTGGACACTGGACTGCTTCTCTCATTAACCTGAAGTCTGTGCCGTTGATCTCAAGCACTCCCATGTAGTAAGGCAAATCTCTGAATAGGTTCTCATAAAAATTAGGCTCATCAGGTTTAGGTTGGATAAGAAGCCATAAATAGTTGCAATACAATTCTTCATATACACTGGTTCTAAACCTGTAAACTAGCTCATATGTATAGAATAAAAAGCCATGATATACGATACTGCCTTTTACTGGCTTAACCAGCACAACGCCGGTAAACATGTGCTTTTCACCATTTATGTCATCTGGTGTTAAGCGGTCCTGAAATTGAATAATCTGTGGTCTTTCGCACTTTATAATTTCATTAAAATGGTTCTGCATAAACTCAATAGCAACAGACTCGTCAAAAAGGATTTGTTGCTTTCGGTCTTCATAGTTAGCTTTAGGAATTCTATTAGCAAAGCTAAACTGTCCTCTGGCTGTCTGCCCACCCAGAATAGGTCTGTATGTTGTCCAGATTTTTCTGAGTTCAGCTCTTGGGATATCATCATTAAAAACTCTTTGAGCCAATGGGATAAACATATCTTCTTTAAGCACACGCTCTAATTTCGAGAGTATTTCTATAGATTCTGGACTGATTTTAGGGTTCAGCTTTTCTAATGTTGGTATTTCTATTTCATACTTCAAAAGCTTTTCTCTAAGCTCACCAACATACTTCCCTGATGAAAGTATTCGCCATAACGCAGAAGCAGGTTTATTAAAAATCTCTCTATTATCTCTAAACCAATGTGAAATAGAGACAGCTTGTCCATGCCAATATCTGCTGTCACGGATTTGTTGCAGCAGGAAACACAACTCAATCCAATTAAGCTGTTCCCCACCTTTGAGAGCTTCAAGTCTTTCATGAATTATTCTGTGTGTTTCATTCATATCGTAATCCTATCGGCTAGACTCAATATTGTCAACACAATAATGGACTCTGAAGAAAAATCACTTATTTAGTTTGGAAGATGACTTATATGGAACTCTGCCGGAAGGGACGTGCTGCGATGCTGGACCAGCATGTACGTCCTGATCGTCAAAGAATATGTGCGGACGGAATGCTTTCAATACTTCATCTTTGGGCAGACCGCCTAGGAAGAATGATTCATTCACGTAAACCCCTAGACTGCGGAGTGTCTTGATTATACGGATGTTCGCTGGAAAGCTTCTGGCGGTTACTATCGCCACTTTCAGCGGTGAGTTGTCTATGCCGCATTTATTCTGAATTCTTGACAGAATCTCAAGGAAATTCATGAAGTTCCCCGGAGGAATAGGGTTGTCTTCATTTTCTGATTCGTGCTTCTGAAAAGCCTCCAGCCCATGCTCTTTATATATCTGTTCGGATTCATCAGAAAAAATTACGGCATCGGCATCAAAAGCGATTCGTATCTGCTCTGTATCCGGTTCATAGTCTTTCGGAGGATTATAAAGCAAAGCCGCCGCCACGCCATTATCTATGGCGTATTGAACATCTGATTCATCTTTCGACAAAAACAGGTCAACTCTGAAGGCTTCCAGATATGGCGACAACGGTTCGCCACCGGAGAAAGCCGACCTTGTGATATCTAAACCGTAGTGTTTTATGCTGTTGAGTATCCGCAGACCAGTGTCAGGACTGTTTCTGGACATGACGACAACTTCGACAACTTTCTCACCGTCAAAGAGGTTATTCAGCTTCAGCAGAGCCTCTATCAGCGGAAATGCTGTACCTTTTTTGAGGAAAACATTTTCATTATCAGTCTGGTATTTTATATAGTTTCCAAGCGGTTCGTTTTCGAAAATATTATTTTCTTCTTCGAGATCGAAAAGAGCTCTGGATGAAATACCTACTACAAGAATATGACTCAGGTCTATTGCCATATAACTCCCTCAATGCGCTCTTTCTCGAGTGAATTATCTATCAGTATGTATAACAAATACTTGGCACGGGTTATTGCCACATAAAGTGTTGATCTCCACCAATCACTATCAAGCCTCTCAACTCCTGTAAGAATAATAACTTCTGACTCTAGGCCTTTGAAAGCAGCCACACTTGATGGAACCAATTCAAGCTTTTTATAAAAATATTTACCACTAACATTTCCGATTACCGCACTCTCAACTAATCTCTGGAAGCAATTGGAATTAACCTTCGGAAATAGCATCACGCTTTTTCCAATTCCCTTTGAGATTAATTCGTCAAAAATTTTAATCACTTTTTTCTCTTCATCCTGAGGAGAGGAATAAGTTATTGGATTCACAGGCAGTCCTTCAGTATAGCATAATGATTTACGGGAAGGTTTAGTGAACTCTTCAACAAACTTATTGATGTGTTTAGTATTACGGCAATTAATATTCAAAACTTGTGTCACTGACAATTTCATCAGCTTGTCAAGTTGGCTTTCATCAAACCTATTAAACACTGATGCTTGGTTATGAAAATCCATACACCACAGGATTTTACCTCTTGCAAGTCCACCGACAATACATGTGTCTATAAAGTCCAGCACTCCATCAATCAAGATATCCTGCCCTTCATCAACTATTATATTTTCCCATTTCAGGTTTTTCTCAATCGCTACCATCGCCGCTAAAGTATAGTAGTCTTTGTGATACAGGAATTCCAGATTGGCACTGAGTGACTCTTTGTATTCCTCATAATAGATGCTATCCGATACAATATCTTCTATTAATCCATGAATATTTCTGACAGTGACATTACTATGCAGTTGTAAATGCTCAGCGATATGACTTGCTAAGTTCTTATTAAAACATATAAATAGGGTGTTGCCGTTAAGTCTCTTAGCTGTTTCAATAGCAATCAGAGTTTTGCCTGTTCCAGCTCCGCCTATCAGTGTGACAAAATCAAAATTTTCTATCGTATTTAAAGCAACAGTTTGCTCCCTGTTTAAAAGGATTTCCTGTTCTTCGCCAATGTTCTGAAAGGTCTCATTCAGTTTTGGAATGTAGATAAAGTTGCCTATCAAACATTTGACTACTTTGTCTATGCTTTCATCATTCATTTCAAAGTATTTTGTATTTTCTCTTTTTGCGAATTGATATATTGATGAGATTATTCTGGACAGGTCGTCTGTCATATTTTTACGAGTGAATGTAATTTTCTCACTGCTTTCAATTCCAAATTCCAGTTCATTTATGTCTGGAAAAAACACACCATACCCAAAAACTGTACGTGTGATATCGTGGTGAAAACCGAGTTTGTCTTTCAGGTAATCAATAACAGCAAACATCGCCGTTGAGGCCTGTTCGTAAGGACTTTCCTTAAGAGGATACTCATCTCCTTCAGCATCAACAGTAAACCATTTGCCATCCTCTCTTTTGACACCGCCGCCTTTGACTTCAATCACAAAGATTCCAAACTTTGAAATTATTAAAAAATCTATTTCTGCTTTTCTTTTAGTCTCATGTTTGGCCAAGGCTAAAGAATGAATAATTGTGCAGAGCAATGAATCATCTTCAGCAAATTTCTGAAACAATTTCTTTTCAGCCTTACTGCTGCAATGAGGATCCATCCTTTGCGGGATCATTTTAATCATTTCTTACCTACAATGGGTTATAAGTAAACAATTCTTTCATTTAATAGACTTAAGAGAATCAAGCATACTTCTGCTTTCCCTAAGTTTTTCCAAAGCAAGACTGCTTTTCTGCACTTCAGAATTTTGGTCAGTTGCTATTTTCTCAATACTGTCCAACTTCTTCTGAAAAAACTCTTCAAGAAAGCCTTTTACCCCACGCATTAACTCCCCATATATGTCCTCTCTAAGTCTAGCAATTGAGTTTTCTAAAGCCTCCGCTTTTGCTCTCTCTTGCCTCTCGATTTCCTGTTGTTTACGATATGCGAGTCCGATTTCGATAAAAGCAATAACAGCAGTTGCTATATGTGAAGCATACTTACCTAGCTTTGCGAGTTTAGGCCACATTTCAGTTAATTTGTTGAGCAAAGTCGCTATATGTTTTTCAAGAAATTCTGAAATTTTCTCTTTTGGAACAAAGTTTAAATATTTTTCAACCTCATCTAGGCTATAGCTTGCAAAAGATTGGTTAGTGACATTATTAATTGATTTTTCTTTATACAATTCAATCAGAGGTTCCAGAAAATCAATTTGATAACTTTCTTCAATCTCTCTTAATCTTTCTTCAAGCAAACTTTTCAACTTGTCGACTAAATCTTCCAAAGCGTCTGTAACTTTTGCTTCGGCCTGCTTAATTTCACTAGGATCTATTGATGATAAATTGTTA
This sequence comes from Deferribacterales bacterium, assembly GCA_050251875.1. Classification (GTDB taxonomy): domain Bacteria; phylum Chrysiogenota; class Deferribacteres; order Deferribacterales; family Geovibrionaceae; genus Seleniivibrio. The sequence continues at coordinate 92,524 of JBFWMA010000009.1, forward strand.
CAAATATCTTTTAGGCCTAACCGAATCAATTTTTCGCTATCATACAGTAGTTTTCTTTTAGAGTTATCAAGAAAAGCTTTTGTTTCCTCAATTTTCTTTTTATATCCGTCATCTATCTGTTTTGTTAATAAAACAGTAGCCTCATTAAATGGCTTTTCTAAATAGTCAATAATACTATTTACAATATCATCCTCATTTACATTTCGTATAAAACCCTCAAGTTTTTGTTCCAATTTAGGCACACCGCTTGCGATAAGTAGAGCATCTTTTGGTTCACCTTGTGCGGCAGAGAGTTTTGCATTCAATGCACTCTTAGCATTTACAATAATTCTGTCAGGGCGTTTGTATTTGCCGAGGTTTCTTTCTTCCCATATTTTGTCTAGATTTATATCGATTGCACTATATATTTCTGCTTCACTTGAGGGGTCATCCTTCCTGAGTACTCCTGTCTTATCATTGAAAACCAACAGCACAGGCTTACCTCTTTGTATAAGATCAGCTAATTTCTCATAAAGTGCACGCATCTCAAAGTCGCCATTAGTGCTAATGACAAATAAGATACACTCACTCTCTCTTAGATGTTCGTTTGTTGTCTCCTCATGTTCAATAGGTGCATCTATCCCTGGGGTGTCGTAAATTGTCCAAGAACCCCAATTGTGTTTGTCAATATTATAAGTAGTTGGAACATCACCAACCTTAAACAACTCTTCACCTAAGATTGCATTTAAGAGCGTTGATTTCCCGGCATTGTATGCCCCAAAGACAGAGATGGTAGGATTCATGTTTTGAAGTTTATTCATCACATACTTTTGGATTTTGTCTAGATCTTCCTCTGGAATTAGGTTTGCGGAACAATCTTTCCAGACAGTCAAAGAGTCTGTTATCACTTTACTATAATCTTTCATTTCTTAATACTCGCTTCTGTATTTTTAACAATTGCTTCTGCATTGCCAATAATATCATAAAGAGTCTTACACATGGGAACTATGAGCTCTTTATTGCAACTCTCCAAAATGCTATTAATGCCTGCTCCAATAATCTCTTCAGTTGCTTGCTTTACCTGATGCTCCACTTCGTCAAAATTATCTCCCACAACAATATCTTTATGTTCGATAGATGAACAAGCACCTCCTAATCCGCTTCCAATAGCACCTCCAGCAATAACACCTGCCGCAGCACCCACAGGACCGAAGAAAGCACCTGCGAGTCCTCCTATAGCAGCACCTATGGCAGAACCCGTTGCTTTAGTCAACGTTTCGTTAGTTATTGTTATTGTTTTGATTTTGTCCCTTAGCTCAAACTCTCTAGTTCCCTCTTTGGGCATAGGGAAGCTTTTGATAATTTCTTTTGTAAAATCGCTCAGTATTTCCTGAATCTTTGGCAGCGACGAAGACCTAATAGCCTCCTCTGCAATTTTGTTGATTCTAGAAGATATTTCTTTACTTGAAAGTTTTTCCTCTCTTATTTGAGAAAGGAGTTCATGAACACCCCCGTCAGCATAGTCAATAGATTCTACTATAAGGTTTTTTGAGTTGTTTCTAAACTTTTTGAAGCGTTCTTCCAAGGTCTTAACCTTTATCCTAGAGTCTTCAACTAAAGATGACAAACTGTCTTCTTTATTAAGAACATACTTATTCATTAGAGCTGAAATATTCTTCATTGGTTGTTCGGATTTAAGCCTTTTAGCCTCTTTTTGCAAAACATCGTTAAGTACCGAATAAAACTTGGTAATATTACTCTTTTGCCACTCTTCATGATTTGGTTCATAATGCTTAGCAGTTATGACAGAGATGCTTATAATTTCACGAATTAAATGATTGGACGCTTTCAGGTCATACTTTTCCAGTTCATTTTTGATTTCTTTTCTAACCTGTTCTTCCTGCTCCTTCCTGTCCGCTTCGGATTTATTTTTTAATGTATTAACAATTTCATCGTCGATCTGATCCTCTTCATTAGTGTCTGATTTTAAAATTAATACCAGAAACTCTTTTCTTTTCTCAGCGAGTTTTCTTAACTCCTCAGTATCGGTTCGTCTACCTGGGCTATCAGAACTCACAGGGTAAATAATAAGGTCAGCGGCCTCAATATACTCCTCAGCAAGTTTCCCATTCTCAGTTGTCATGGAACCAAGACCTGGCGTATCTATCCAAGTTAAACCAGAAATCTCAAAACCTTGTATAGTATTGGTGCACTCAATCTTTTTAGTTGCAAATTCCCCTTCCTCTATCTCCTCCAACTTATGAATCTTCTTCTTTTTATTAGACTTATCAAAAGTAAAAAAGTTAGGGGATGCTCCTTTTTCTCTGGCCTGAGCTGCAACATAGTTACCAAGTGTGCTCTTGCCAGCTTTTACTTTCCCGTAAATAATCACAAGAAAATTACCTTCTGCCTTTTTACGCAGCTTTTCGCCTTTAGCTTTTTTCTCCAGGTCCCTGTTTAAATTTTCGATGGAACCTGACAGAAATTCTGCGAAGTTGGCAATAAATTCTGTTGTAGCTGTATTGCCATACTTTTTCTTTAACCGCTTTGATATTGACTTAGTTTCTGTATCAAAAGAGTTAATATCTCTTACAAAATCATCGATGATTTTTTGGGCACCGTCATTGCCACCCAAAGACTGCTTAAACTCTTTAATATTATCATAGAATTTACTAATATTACTCATAAGTCTCATCCATTTTATCCTTATAAGTATTATAAGCACGTTGTATTTTTTTATTTTCAGCTTGAAGCAAAGTCAGAAAATCATTTTCAGCATCATGACGCTTTTTATCTATTGCTACGATTTTCATCACAAGTTCTTTCTGCTGTTCTGTCAGTTTAGTTCTGATTTCTTCAGCTTTACTCAAAAGCTTATCTTTATATCTTTCGTTTTTTGACTGCATTGACTCCTCTTGTTTTTCTGAGATTAGTGAATGTAGTGCGGTATAGTTGCTTTTTTTGACTAAAAGTCGTTTCTCTTCCTTCATACCTTTCTGGTAGCTGTGTGAAGCAACAGGAATAACTGAAGGCTCAATACCGTATATGTCCGAAACCTGTTTTTTTATTTCGTTTACCACTATTTCATAATCATCGTTACCTTCCATGTGAGTCAGTACAAATATTGTTTTTTTTATAAAATCATGTGGATTGGACCAGTTCTTATGGACTTCCTCCATAAACTTTCTTTCGGGCTCATCTAAGCCGCCACTTCTTACATTGTGTACAAAAAGAACAACATCAGCAGTTTTAAAAGCTTCTACTGCTGTTTTAGTATCATTCTCTTCGGCATCCACACCGGGAGTATCCACGAAAATATAGCCATCCTGTTCATAGATCTGGTTAGATATAGTTTCACGTACGACTCCTGTTTTAAAACGGGTATCATCGTAATCTCCGGTCAGGCAGTTCATCAATGTACTTTTTCCTGCTTTCAACAAACCGGACGCAAGTATTCTTGGACGGCATTCAGATATTTCATTAAAAAACAGTTCAAAATCATTCAAATCACTCTCATCCACAATACCCTGCATTTCTATCTTGTATTCTTCAAATGAGTTACTACTGCAGAATGAGGCCTGGTTTGAAAGGATGGGTTCAATGTATCCCGAGAGAAGTCTTTCAATAGCATTAACTTTTTTCTTAATTTTTGACTTCAATGCTTTGTCTTCTCTACTCATTTTGGATGGGGAAAACTCAAAATAATCTCCGCTGGCACTTTGAGCAGAATTTAAACCACCAAGAGTGCTACCAATTGAATATCCTAAAACACCAGGAAGGCGGCCATATGACCTACCAGCAGGATTTAAAAGTCTCTTATTTACAACAAGAGTGCCAATTGGATTCTCCTTAAGAGCATCTTGAAGTTTTTTATATGATCTATCAATTTTATCTGCTAAACTTTTCTCAGCCTTTTCCTGCATATTTTGTCTTTCTTCTGCTATTGCTTCTTCTCTTCTTTCGTCTTCGTCACTGCTTGTATAGGTAGTCGTTGAACTGCTGTCATCGCTCACTGCTTTGACGATAGCAGTAACTACAACAGCACCAATTAGCCATGGCAACATATTACTCTCCCCCTTCCATCAGGCTAAAACCCTCATGCATAAGTTCCATTGACCTTTCCACCCAATTTTTAATCTTATCAACTTCCTGGCTGCTAATTTCAAAAAAGAGGGCGAGACTGTCCAGCAAATGCTGTTGTTTCTGATGTATCTTTTCATGACAAAAAGTAAGCGAATAAAGCTCAGCAATGCAGATACGTTTAGCCCGCCCGCTTTTAAACCTATCAGCCAGTTGATCAAGATTAAACTCTATACTTACGACATCGCTTTTTGTTAACTGCATTTCGTTAAGCATGGAATAAATCATATCATCTTCTTTAACATCTACTTTGCCGTCATCAACTGTAACCATTTCATTTGAGAGCTGTACAAACGCTAGTTTTTCACTTAATCCTAAATCTGCTAAAAACATTTCACATACTCCTTTGTAATTATTTATTCGATATGCTGAGCAAATTTCAGTCAGCATAAATTATCGCTACATTTCCCCGCGATCTTTACAGGTTGCTATAGGTTATCCTTTAGGTCTGCTGAGTATATTCAGCACACCGCCACCGTCAGTAAATATTTTACAAGTCTAGCTCAGTTTTTCATCAATGGATGCGATATGCTCTCCTACAGAGTCTTCTCCAAACCAATCCTTTAGTTTATCTTTTGCTGTATTGCGGACTTCTTCATCAATATAGGTTGCTACAGTTACAATAGCTGCGACAAGGACACCAAGATCGTCAGTAAAACCTGCTCCTGGAATTGCGTCTGGTATTACATCAAGTGGCAAAATGAAATATCCTAAAGCACCCATAATTACTGCTTTTATTTTTAAAGGTATTTCTTTAAGCTTCATTGTGTAATAAAGCAATAATACTGCGTAAACAACACTGCCTCCGGCTTTAATCGCAAACTCTTTTAACTTTTTCCACATAGATTCTTCAGAATATGCTTTTTCCATTGCTTTATCTTCCATTTGATTCCTCCTAATAACTGTTTCTTCATTTTCCATTGCCAAACCTCAATGCTCAAACAAATTTAATCCGCCATAACTATATAAACATGCCCGCAATCTTTGCAGGTGACAGTCAGCTGACCCTTGGGGCGACCAGCAAGGTTTGATAAAAGTGATGGCAAACCGATATTATTTTTAACTTTCACATTTTTAGAGCCACATTTAGTACATTTATGCATTTTGATTCCTCGTTTATTTATATCACTTCCGCATCTTCGCCGAAGCTGCGCACCCATGCCATAAGCTCAGGTTCGCTTTGGCTTGTAAGCTCAAGTATAACCCCGCCGTCCTCAGTCTCTGTCAGTGTCTGATTTTCCGACCATATCCTCTCTTTCACATATTCCGCAGACTTACCGCCTTTAAACCGAACCTTGAAAGTCTTCGGCTCATGCCAAGGCAGACCAAAAACCTCCGGCTTATATTCAGGCATCTCTATATCAACCTGTCTGTCTGTCAGGGTAATACTCTGTATGCGGTGAATTGCAAAATTGGTAGGGTGTTTGATGTCTGTCATTTCACGGTTCAGTCCAAATCCCAGAACGTATAATGCATTGCTCATGCTGACTATCCGTCCGGGTACAAAGCGGTGCTCAATGCTGTCTGTCTGCTGAGGTGCTTTATACTGCACAAGGCACACAGTTTTACACTCAATAGCCCGTATGAGTTTTTCTATATTGGCCATATGCGGGGCATAATCTATCCGCCCCTTAGAAAAAAATGTCAGCTTGTTATCTACGGAATTGTTATCAGAATAGCTTTTTTCTGCCATCAGAACAGAAAGGTTTAATATCGTGCTGTCGATACGCTCAATTACTTTCTCCGGCAGAAGTCCAGTCGATAAGTCTCTGCAAATACTCAAGTAGCGCAGTTCTTCGAACTCCAGCCCCAAGGTGTTTTGTTTTGATGAATTAATACGATACCATTTTTTACGGTCTTCAATACCTGATTCAAAAGTGATACCCACTACAGACTCTATCTCGTGAGCCATCCGCATCACAGCCTGCGGTGAGCAGTTTAGATATTCCGCCAGATCAAGCTGGAAATGTTTTCTTCCGCCAGCCATCAATTTACGAAACATACGTAAAAGTTTTACACCCGGAGTGGTGTCCGGATCGAGCTTTCTTGGCATATAAACCATCCCAAATAATATACCGGGCTTCCGATATTTGAAGCCCAGTATTCTCGTTTCACATTATACACATATACCTCACGAAGAATAACACAATAAGGCAACATTTGACACACCAAAGAATTACTTTGCTTGGTTACTTTCTCTGTGAGCTCGTAATTCAGCTAATCTTGCAGCTTTTCTGTTCCTGAAGCCAAGGTGGAAAGCCTTGTCCTCGTTGCGTTTACAGTCTGAATTACTACTATCTGTTTTCTCAAAATCATCACCGACAGTTAACAGACTCCAAAATCCTGCAAGCTTATTTTGTATTTTCTCTGACATTCTTTTGTACCAAACGGTTACACTCATGGTATTCTCCGTTTACTTGTGGCCACAATGTTATTTGATTTTATACTTGTTTTTAGCAATGTAATATCCAACACCGCAGCCAAACAGAAATATTACAAATCCGCCCATTTCTGATCCTGATTATGATTCCGGCACTATTTCAGGATTTATCTGAGTCTCATCTTCCAGCTTATCTTCGAACTCTCGAAAGAGCGGGACTCTGCCTCCTCTGAATCTCCAATATGATTCCGGCACTATTTCGGGGTTGCTAGGAGTTTCATTTTCAAGCTCGTCTTCGAACTCATCGAAAGAGCGGGACTCTGCCTCATCTGAATCTCCAAACAGAAACGCCGCACCAACCACAGCGGCAGCACCAATGATTGCACCTATTGTTCCACATTTTAACCAGCTCATAATATCCTCCTTACGATTTTGTTATCCTAAGCTACCACAGCAGGATTCCAGAATCTGGAAATATTGAAAAATAATTTTAGGCGGCAGGTATAGCTTCAGAATAGGTGGCGGTTTTCAGAACAGAATAGACGGTGGGTTTAACTACAGAATGAGTGGTGGTTTTTAGCAGAATATGCATACAGGCGTATTATCGATAGTATGTGTCTCAATACCTTCGGTATATGCATCATTTGAAAAACGATGAACAGTTATCGGTGGATATTTCAGCTTTGGAGAAGTAGTTCCTTTTGGCAGAGCAATAGAAACAGCATGTGGTATCTGCGTTGTCAGATCATGGTAGCTGAGAGCTGAAATAAGACATATGACAGCTTTTGGGTATTTTTTAGTAACAACAGTTATATCAAAATTAACTGGTACATTTTCAGGCAGGCAATACAGACCTCTGGCAAGCTGTACTATCACTCCCTTATCACGCATCTGATATAGAGTACGAGGATGAATCCCTGCCTCCAGCGTTTGTGTGGCGGTAAAAGTTGAACCAATCTCTTTTACGGTCTCAATGGCTTCATCTACTGCTTTTAGAGGTATAAGTATTTTTATCATGTTATGTTTTCCTAAACATGTGGATATAAAAGCCTACATTTATTGTAATCTATATGTAATTTTATCCATTAAAGATTTTTTTGCAAGTAATGTCTGGATAAAATAACATATATTTGCACACAAGTATATGTTATTTTATCCGAATGGAATGCTCTAGTCGTCTGTCAATTTTGTTAACAAAGGTTTTTGTTAGATTGTTTTCTTGATTATTGTTTATTATTAGTGTGTTGGCTTGTATTCGATACCGGAAAATAGAGCGTCTGAAATAGGGTCGAAAAAAAACTACTGCTTCAAACACTTGACGCATTTTTGAAGCAAATGCGTCAAATTTTGAACGAAATTGAACGGTTTTGAACGATTTTAGTTTGTTAAAGCAACTTATATAACTTGCTGATAATCATGCAAGTTATT
>JBFWMA010000010.1:0-27934 GCA_050251875.1 Deferribacterales bacterium
ATTATTATCAATAATTGATGGAGCAAAGGAAACATTTACAGTTTTTATGAATAAATTGGCTGGAATACAGGAAATGGTAAGGCTTTCAATACAGAATCTGATGTTTCAAAGGTGCGAAACTTGAGTTTATAAGTAACTGTCTGGTTTTCAGGCATAGATATCCCCTCCCCACAGATTATATTTCTAAATAGCTAAAATCATGCCACTATTATAAAATCCAATACGGCAGTATCGATCCATCTATTGAAACAACGAATCTTGTTTTAAATATGTGCGTCAGCAGTTATTGAGATTTGCAATATCAAAACGGTGAAAGGTTAAGGTTGAAAATTAATTATTAGTAGCAGTTATTTTTAAGATGATAAAAGTATCAATCATAATTACTATATGTTCATAAATATGCTTATGTTTAACATATCTTTTGAATAGCCCTACATAATACCCATGCGTTATTTTCAGATATGAACGTCTAAATTTTACTCAGGGAATTGATTAGCGGATAATCACATGATTAAGATTTAATCAGTACCTGCAAGCCACTATAAGCTCACGCACATACTCCAGTTTCTTATAAACCGTGCTGCTGAGGATGAACGGATAGGCGTCCGGTTTACCCACGCTCCTGTTCAGAGCGTTCATAATGACGGTCAGCTCCACCCATTTGTTCAGAACGACATTGAATTCGGTGTGTTCGATGTCCACATCCAGCATCTTAAAGGCGGTGGCGGTCTCCAGAGTGTCGTTCATGTGCATATAGTGCGCCCATGTCTCCGCCCAGTCCTCCAGCGGGTGCATGCTGGCATATGCGCTGATGTGGTTCTCCTGCCAGTTCGGGTCGGGACCTTCGGCATAATATCTCTTCAGGGCGGCGTCATAATCTTCGTTATGGTCTCCGAAGAGCTGTCTGAAAGACCACTCCCACTTCGTCCCCTGAATCAGCCTCATCCAGAAATAATGCCCTATCTCGTGGCGGAAATGCCCCAGAGTGGTTCTGTACCGCTCGTTCATCTCCTCTCTCACCGTCACCCGGTACTGAGGGTCAGCCTCTGCGGCGTTCACGGTTATCACGCCGTTGCTGTGTCCGGTATACACCACGTCATTCATCAGACTGGGGTTTGATCTCCTGTCCTCCAGAAAGTCGAAACAGAGCCCTGACACAGGGTTCTGATACCGGTTCTCGAACGGCAGACGGTTCTTATACATGTTAAAAACCATCCGTCTCTTGGCGGATTCCAGAGTGCGCCAGCGTACAAGGTTTCTGGGGATGCTCTGATCCGGTATGACTCTGGTGAGACGGCAGGAGACGCACTGTGTGCTGGGGTCCTCCTCACGGATGAGCAGGTTGCACCCCAGACTCTCCTGGCTTCTGTGCTCGCAGAATCTGTAATATCTGGTATTGTATCCGACTGTGGCGGCTACCAGCCCGTTTTTCTTCGGCTTCAGGGTGAACATCTCGCACCCCTCGGCGTCTACCCCCACCAGTCTTCCGCATCTGACACATATTGTATTATCAAAAAAAATCTCTGCCCCGCAGGAGCAAAAAAATCTCTTCATCAGCTGATCGCCGCGTTAAACCATGTATCGTTGACAGCGGCGTCCACGTCATACAGACATATCTGAACCTGATCCATAAGGTCGTGCATATTTTTCATGCTGGAATCCTTAGCCGAAAAACTCTCCAGCAGGTTTTTAACAGCTTTTGTCTTCACCTGAACGGGGTCGTTGTTAGGCAGTTTAGAGGCGAGATATCCCACGCTGTCCACGCAGTATTCCACCGCTCTGGGAAACTGGGTATCCTTCAGCAGAAAATCGATAACATCACTGCTCGCCACACGTCTTCTGACGGACTGTCTGTACATCTGATAAGCGTTCATGGTTTTCAGCAGGTTCATCCAGACTATCCCTTCCGTTCCCTTCATCTTCTGCCCGGCGGACAGAATCATCGATCCGGCGTCCAGAATACGGGTGGTGGTGTCCGCTCTTTCCAGAAGCCTTCCTATCTGGAGAAAGTTATATGTATGGTTGCGGGAAAGACCGCTAACCAGCATACCTTCCAGCCTCTGGCATCCTTTTATGATGCTTGTCAGAAAGTTATATCTTTTGCTTCTGGTGTCCAGATTATCTTTCTCTTTCTTCACCAGAAGATACAGCTCGTTCACCACCTCCCACGCCTCTGTGGGGAGGATGTCTCTGGTGGTTCTGGCATTTTCTCTGGCGAAACAGAGCGAGCCGAACAGCGAGCAGGGATTTTTTGCGTCTGATATCAGAAAAGACATCACGCTGTTCTCCGTCTTGTCCTGATACATTTCGTTGAAAGTCTCTTCGGCGCCCATGATGGTTATCAGGTTATACCAGACTATGTCTGTACCTTTGGGCATGTCCAGCATCAGGTTGGTGTATACGTTCACCAGTTTCGCTATATCTTCAGCTCTTTCCATATATCTGGCGAGCCAGTAAACTCTGTTGGCTACTTTGGAGAGCATATCACACCTCCTCCGGATCGATTATCCATGTGTCTTTGCTGCCGCCGCCCTGCGAAGAGTTAACGACAAGAGAGCCGGGTTTCAGCGCCACACGGGTCAGACCGCCGGCGGTGACATACGAGCTCTCGCCCTGAAGAATAAACGGGCGCAGATCCACATGGCGTCCAGCCAGACTGCCGTCATCCGTCAGAGTGGGAGTGACGGACAGGCTCAGCGTGGGCTGGGCTATATAGTTTCTGGGGTTCTCTTTTATCAGCGTTTTGAACTGATCTATCTGCTCCTGCTCAGCGTGGGGACCAACCAGCATGCCGTATCCGCCGGATTCGTTAGCCGGCTTAACAACCAGCTTCTCCAGATTATTCAGCACATATTCCATCTGATCCGCCTCACGGCAGAGATACGTCTCCACATTGGGTATCAGGGGCTTTTCACCCAGATAGAATTCTATCATCTTCGGCACATAGGCATAGACGACTTTATCATCCGCAACCCCTGTTCCGGGGGCGTTGGCTATTCCCACGTTGCCTTTTTTCCATGCTCTCATCAGCCCCGGCACGCCCAGAATGGAATCCTTGCGAAAGACCTCCGGATCGATAAAATCATCGTCTATCCTGCGGTATATCACATCCACCTGAGTCAGACCGGATATGGTCTTCATATATACTTTGTCGTCCGTATCCACGAAGAGGTCGGCGCCCTCCACCAGCTCCGCTCCCATCTGCTGGGCGAGGAAAGCGTGCTCGAAATAGGCGGAGTTGAAAACACCGGGGGTCAGAACGACAATCTCCGGCTCTCTGTCTGTGACGGGTGAGAGCGATGTCAGCATGTCAAACAGCTTAGCCGGGTAATCATCCACGGGGATGATATTGATATCCTTGAACAGCTCCGGAAAAACCCGCTTGGTTATCTTGCGGTTTTCCAGCATGTATGAAACGCCGGAGGGCACACGGAGGTTATCCTCCAGCACATAGAGTGTTCCGTCTCCGTCACGAACTATGTCGCTGCCGCATATGTTTGCCCATGCGCCGTGGGCGGGGGTTATCCCTATACATTCCCGGCGGAAATTTCTGGATGTGGTTATCACGTCCTCCGGAACAATTCCCGCTTTTAAAATTTCCTGAGAGTTATAAAGGTCGTTTATGAACATATTCAGGGCTTTCAGCCTCTGTTTCAGCCCCTCTTCCGCCTTTGCCCATTCACGCCCGCAGATCACTCTGGGGATTATATCGAACGGCCACGCACGGTCGATATTGGCGCCGTCGCTGTAAACCGTGAAGGTTATCCCCAGCTCTACAATCGCCGCTTCGGCTCTGGCTTTTTTGTCATAAACATCGGACGAGGAAAGATTCTTTAAATGGTTGAAGACATCGCGACTGGCCTCTCTGGGAACGCCCTTCTTTTCGAAAAGCTCGTCGTAAAATCTCCCTGGGTCATATTCATTCCAATTAATCGGCATAGCTACCTCCATAAATGAACGCAACGGATTATTTTAATCATCTTATAATTTTATGTCAATTGGTGTAATATATTATTCTATAAACAAACATCTTGAGATACTCATACAATCTGCTAAGTTTATCAGGTGGAGGAACTATGTCATCGCAAAAACAATCATACCGCCTTCTGGACAGCGGACAGGGACGCAAGCTGGAACAGGTGGGACAATATACAGTGGACAGACCCTGCGGACAGGCTGTCTGGGAAAAGACTCTGCCCGCTGAAAAATGGCACGACACCCACGCCGTTTTTTCCAGAGAGGGCGGCAACAGCTGGTCTTACAGAAAGAATATGCCTAATGAGTGGATCATAGAGATAGACGGGATAAAATTCCACATCAGCCCCACGGATTTCGGGCATCTGGGAGTTTTTCCGGAACACAGGTTCTCCTGGCAGTACATCACCGACAGGATAGAGGCGTCCGGCAGACCGCTGAAGGTGCTGAACCTCTTCTCCTACTCCGGAGCGGCAAGCATAGCCGCCGCCAAAGCCGGAGCGGACGTGACCCATGTGGACGCATCACAGAAGATAAACGATCTCGCCAAGCGCAACGCCGATCTGAACGGCATCCCCGGCGGAAAGATACGTTGGATAACCGATGACGTTATAAAATATCTGAAGCGTGAGGACAAACGTGGATCAAAATATGACGGCGTGATCCTCGACCCGCCCAGCTTCGGCAGAGGTTCGAAGGGCGAGGTGTTTAAGATAGATACCCACCTGCCGGAAATACTGAAACTCATCAGAAATATTCTCAGTCAGAAGCCGGCGTTCATAGTGCTGACATGCCACACACCCGGATATACCCCCATGACGCTGAAAAATCTGCTGTATCAGATGATGAAGGATTTCAACGGCGCCTCAGAGGCGTGTGAACTGACTCTGGACAAAGGCGAAACGGAGATACCCGTGCCAGCCGGATTCTTCGCCGCGTGGAAACAGACGGAAAAATGAAAATAATCTTCTCCGATAACCACGTTCTGATCATCAGCAAGCCTTCCGGGCTAGCTACCCAGCCGTCCGAACACCACACGGACAGTCTGGAGGACAGAGCGAAACAATGGCTGAAGGAGAATTTCGACAAAAAGGGCAACGTTTTTCTGCACGCTCTGCACAGGCTGGACACACCCGTCAGCGGAGCCGTGCTGTTCGCCAGAACAGATAAGGCGCTCTCTAGACTCAATCAGTCAATGAGAGATAAACAGCATAAAAAGATATATCTTGCCGTGGTGGAGGGGAAACCCGCCGCAAAGGAAGCCGTGCTGAGACATCACCACAGCCACCACCGATTCACGGCGAAAGTCACCGACAAACCCCACGAAGGTTCGAAAGAGGCTGTTCTTCGCTACAGACTGCTGGATTATAAAAACGGGCTCTCTCTTCTGGAGGTTGAGCTGGAAACAGGGCGCTATCACCAGATCAGGGCGCAACTTTCGGCTGTCGGTCTGCCCATTGCGGGGGACGGCAAATACGGAAGTAAAAAGACGCTTGAGAACGGGGCGATCGCCCTGCATCACCACAGGCTTACGTTCATCCACCCCATATCGAAAGAACCGATGGAAGTGACGGATACCCCGCCAAAATATTACCCATGGACGGAGTTTTCATACTGACAGTGTTCTGATGCCCGCACGGACAGCCTGATAGTCCGGAATATATTTTTTGACTTCATCCCAGAAATTTTTTGAGTGATTATGATGTTTCAGATGGCACAGCTCGTGGACTATAACATATTCTATCGCCCGCTCGGACAGCTTCATCAGATAGATACTCAGAGATATGTTCCCCCTGCCGGAACAGCTCCCCCAGCGGCTTCTGGTTTTTCTGTATGTCACCTTCACGGGTTTGAGCCCGGTGATGCCGACCCATTTTTCCATCATCTGAGGCACAGTCTTTTTAACTCCGTCACGGTAAAACTTATCCAGATAATCCGTCAGCTTATCATCTGTCATCGCCAGTGGATTAAACTCCAGAAGAGCAGACTCGCCTTCAAAAGACAGCCTTATCCTGCCCACAGGCATTTTTTGATTAAAAATTCTTTCGGTTTTATATTTTTTCCCCAGATATGTGATGTATTCCAGCGGATTTCCATCCGGAACTGACTGTTTTTCGCTCTGTTTCGACAAAATCCACTGAGATTTCTGAGATATTATGCGCTCAGCGTCTTCGCTCCGCAGAGGAGCGGAACGCAGAACAACCGAGCCGTCACGGTTTATGCGGATATATATTCTTTTCAGCCCTTTTTTGACAGAATGAGTGAAATTTATCACGCCGAACGGTGTATCGGCGGACAGTATATTATCTGACACTTTTCCTCAATTTCTTTCGTAGGGCGGGGTTTCATCACCCCGCCATAAAACACGGCGGCATATAAAATGCCTCCCTACATTTACTGATTTATCGTTTTTATGAATAATTCGCAGGTTTCTTTAACAGAAGCCGACATTTCAGCGCCGAAATCAACGTTCTCCGGCTGAATCCCGCAGATCACCACGTCCGCTCCGGTCTCCTCACGGATGAGCCTGCTGATGAGAGGCAGAGGCATTTTGTGGGTTGTCATGGCTTTCACGGAGATGGTGTCCTCGTATAATATCTCTATGCTTCCGGCGGGCAGTCCCATATCGGCGGCGTCCACGAACACCACCTTGGCGGGTTTCAGAGCCAGCGCTTCGTCATACGCCTCTTCCGGTTTTTCCCCGGCGGCGAGCGTTTTTACTCTGTCCGTTGCCGTGATACCTTCCGCTATCATCATTCCGGCGCAGTCATCGCCACGCATGCTGTTTCCTATGCCCACATACAGTGTCACGCCCTCTTTTAACGGCAGTATCTCGCTGATATTATCTGACAATTTCGACCTCCAGAACATGAGTGGAGCAGGAGATGCACGGGTCATAAGCCCGAACCATCATCTCGAATAAAAGTGTCGCTTCCTCATTTGTTTTTTCACATACCTGTCCAGCCAGTTTTCTCATGTCCAGCTCTATGTTCGCCAGATTCTGCCCTGTGGGAATTACGCAGTCTGCGCTTAGCACCCTGCCGTTTTCATCCACGCTGTAGCAGTGGAACAGCAGTCCTCTGGGTACTTCCACAGCGCCCACTCCGGTTCCGGCTTTCACGGGGATCACGTCATTCTCGTTGAGCCCCACCAGAACGGCTTCCGATCTGTCGATGCCCTTCTCCAGCAGGATGTCTATCAGGCGTATGCCGTCAGCGCAGAAATGAGCGCACTCCACGATCTGCGCCGCAGTGTTCATATAGGCATTTTTACATACCGGTTTCAGTCCCAGCTCGCCGGCGGCGTCCTTCGCCTCCGGACTCAGCCTGTCATAGTTTATGTTGAATCTAGCCAGCGCCCCCACCATATAGGCGTCACGGGACAGTTTGGCGTGTTTGGCGGTGGAGTGATCCACCAGATATTCGTTTGTGATGTTTTTATATTCTTCCTTGCTCTTCAGCACACCGTCCGTGGACGCCACCAGACCGCTGAGCATGGCGTATTCAGTGTCGTTTTTCAGCGCCACATATTCGGTATCACGTTCGAAATCGGGAAATTTAAACGTTTTCGCCAGCTCTATAGTCGGCGCTATCTCTTTCTGAATATTCACAAAGATCTCACGCATAGCCAGCAGGTCGGCTTCCGAGGGGATTTTGGTGAACCCGCCAACTGTGGATGATATCGGGTGAACGTGTCTGCCCACCAATATGGTACAGGCATCGTTACAGCTCTTTTTCATGCGGAGCGCCCTTCTCACTGTTTCGCCGTCTGTCTGGGCGAGGGCTATGGCGCTCTTTTTTCCCAGCATATCCGGAGCCGCCAGCATATAGATGTGCAGGATATGGCTGTCCAGATTCTCCAGATGGAGCAGTATCTTGCGCAGGATAGTCGTCTGTTCGGACGGGGTGAAGCCGATAGCTGATTCCGCCGCCTGTATGCTCGCCAGAGTATGCCCGCATGAGCATATTCCGCAGATTCGGCTGGTGATATGCTGAAGCTCGAAAATGCTCCTGTCCCGCACCATGCTCTCAAAAAAGCGGGGAGCTTCCACAATATTCAGAACGCACTTATTCAGCACGCCCTCTTTCATGTCGACTATTATGTGTCCGTGTCCTTCCACACGGGTCAGAAATTCAACATTCACATTTAAATTCTTAGACATTTTTACCTTTCTTTAGTTATTTAAGTGTCTCGGCGGGGTATAAAACCCCGCCCTACTATCGGCGGGTGTTTCTACACCGAGCTAGCTGAAAAACCCCGCCCTACTATCTAATGTAATACTGTTTTTTAAGTGTCATTGCGAACCCTTTACGGGTGAAGCAATCTCACACTATGAGATCGCCACGTCGCTAAAGCTCCTCGCGATGACAAAAAGCCGAACGTCATTGCGAACCCTTTACGGATGAAGCAATCTCACGCTAGGAGATCGCCGCGTTGCTAAAGCTCCTCGCGATGACAAAAAGCCGAACGTCATTGCGAGCGTAGCGTCGCAATCTCGGCGGGGTATAAAACCCCGCCCTACTATCGGCAAGTTTTATTCTTCCTTATGCCCGGCTGCGTTGTACATATCTATGGATTTCAGTATCAGGTCGGGTTCGAGGTCGTATTTTTTCATAACGTCTCTCGCCCCGTTCATGTTCGGGTTGCTCAGCAGACCTCTGCATCCATAGCATTTGTTGCCATTGTTCGGACACCAGCTCCCGCATCCTGCACGGGTCACTGGACCCATACAGTTGATTCCCTGTTCGTACAGGCACTCGTTCTCGTTGAACCTGCACTCCACGCATACCGCATGGTCGGGGATAACATATTCCAGCCCTGCCAGAGCGCTTTTCAGCACTTTCAGGAACTCCGGCGGATATATCGGACAGCCCGGCACTATATAATCGACATCTATCACGTCTCCCACAGCCATTGTCGGCAGAGTGGGAAAATCTTTGAACCGGTCGCCGTATACGTCTCTGCCCGCCTGTTCCATGGGTTTTGTGTTTTTTATTCCGTTTATGCCGCCGTTCACGGCGCAAGCGCCGTATGCCATGACGGTCTTTGATCTCTTTCTGATCTCTTTCACCCGGTGGACGGCCTCTTCGTTGGTGACACTGCCCTCTATTATGGCGAGGTCGTATTCACCCTCCCATTTCTCGCTCATCACCTCTCTGAACTCCACCAGCTCGATATGCCCCAGCAGGTCGAGGAGCTCCTCTCCCAGATTAGCCACCTGAAGCTGGCATCCCTCACAGCACGCCAGGTCGAAGAACGCTACTCTCGGTCTCATATCGCGCCCTCCAGATCTTTTATCTTTTCATAGCAGAACACGGGTCCGTCCATACAGCAGTAATACTGATGTATCTGACAGTGACCGCATCTGCCCATGCCGCATTTCATATGTCTTTCCAGAGAAACATATATCCTGCTCTCCGGCATGCCCTTCTTCAGCAGTTCGGTGATGACGTATCTATACATCACCGGGGGACCGCAAACCACGGCGAACGTATTCTCCGGATTAATGGTGACGCCGGGGATGAGAGCCGTGATGAGTCCCACGTTCCCTTTCCAGTCGGGGTCTGATCTGTCCACAGTACAGCAGAAGTTTATATCCATCCTGCTGCCCCACTGGGCGACCTCAGAACCGAAAAGCATATTTTCGGGGCTTTTGCACCCCAGCAGAATATCTGTCCTGCCGAAATCCCTGCGCTCGTCCAGAACATAGTTCACCAGAGACCGCAGAGGAGCTATCCCCAGACCTCCGGCAACGAATATCAGATCACGACCTTTCAGCAGATTCACCGGGAATCCCACGCCGAAAGGTCCTCGGATGCCTACCTCGTCCCCCACTTTCAGATCGTGGAGCATGGATGTCATGCGCCCCACTTTTCTGATGCACAGCTCGAACGTCTCCTGATTGGTGGGTGACGAACAGACGGATATGGGCGCCTCGCCCGCTCCGAACATAGACACCTGAACAAACTGTCCCGGCTCGTGGTCGAGACTCTCGCCGTTTTTCAGCCGGATTTCATACATTTTTTCCGTGGCTGTCATCGGTGTTATCTTTATTATCTCGGCCTTCATAATCTCATAGCCGGATTTTTTTAACGGTATTCTCATAGTTCGCCCCATGAGCTTTTCAGTTTTGATATGGTCTCTTTCAGGTTGATGGACGCCATGCACTGACGGCTGCATCTGCCGCACCCGGTGCAGAAAAATTTGCCGTATCTGTCCACGGGATATTTGAATTTTCTGAAAAACCTGTGTCTTACTCTCTGCGCCCTTTTTTCTCTGAAATTTTCTCCGCCAGCCACCAGAGCGAACGATTCGTTCTGACATGAATCCCAGATACGGATCCTGTGCCCCTTGTTCAGATTCAGCTCCGCCTCGTCCATAACATCGAAACAGTAACAGGTGGGGCATACATTGGTACAGTTTCCGCAGGAGAGACATTTCTCCGCTGTTCTGTCCCACACATGGCTGTCGAATCCCCACTCGAATATAGAGGGTATCTCTGACAGATTGACGTCTGTTTCGTTTTTGAAGAGTTTTTTCTTGTCGGTTCTGGCTTTTTTCAGGAGCTTTTCAGCCTCAGCGGAGACCGGCTCGAATCCGTCAAACATCGCCGTCATCTGTTCTCCGGCGAAGGTGTTTATATCGAAATAGTAATAGTCCCCGATATCGGTCATGAACAGGTCGTATCCGCCTGTGGGCGTGTGGGTGTTCATCAGCCCGCAGGAGGCGAACTGATCGCATTTATGCAGGCACTCATAGCCGATGAGCAGTATTTTGTCGTGGCGTGCCTGATAGTGATAGTCCTTCGGTCTGTCCATGAAGACATGGTTCAGACACTGTATGCTGGCGATGTCGCAGGAGTGGACGCCCACTATAACCATAGGCTCCATCTCCACATACGCGTGCATATTCTGTCCGTCTGTGGTGTCGTACTCCAGCAGGGTTTCGTGCTGGGGAAGAAAATATTTCTTCGGGGGAAGGATGGTGGGGATATGGTTCAGACATATCTCGTCCGCCCCGTTCACATATTCGAATGTGAAGCTCTTTGTGCCCTTTTTTACAGGGGCGGCAACCTTATATTGTGTCAGGAGCTGTCTGACAAAACCGCCGAAGAGTTCTTTTTTCAGCAGTATATTTTTCATAAAAACGCCCGCCTCTTGATATACTTGTTTGATTATACACTGAGAACGGGCGTTTAAATCAAGTCTTATATAAAAAATTTATTATTCAAACGGTTCTGAATCTTCCTATCATATTGTTCAGATTGACCGCCTGCTGTTCCAGATATTCCACAGTCTCCGCTATCTGTCTGACCGCCGTGGCGCTCTCTGAGATGCCTATGGAGAATCTGGCGGTGTTGTCTGTGGAGTGGTTGATCGCCTCCGTCTGTTCGCCCACGGATACTATCACATAGTCGTTAGCCGCCTTAACAGCGGACACAGACTCCTCTATCCTGCTGAACATTATGTTGGTCTCTTCTATCACGCTGACGCCTTTCAGAACGTTTTCCTGAGCCTCCGCCATGTCTTTATCAGCGGAGCGGGCGTCTCTCAGCAGTTCCTGTATGATATCCACGATCTCTTTGGTGGATGACTGGGTCTTTTCCGCCAGTTTCCGCACCTCGTCCGCCACCACGGCGAATCCTCGTCCGGCATCGCCGGCTCTGGCGGCCTCTATAGCGGCGTTCAGCGCCAGCAGATTGGTCTGGTCGGCTATGTCTGATATAGATCCCACGATATCCTCTATTTTTCCGGATGAGACATTCAGCCTGCCTATCGTATCCGACAGGGTGTTTGTGCTCTCTTTTATGCTGTTCATCATCCTGATGGCGTCTTTCAGCTGTCTGCTGCCCTCGCCTGTGTATTCATAGGCTTTCGCTGTCACTTCCTGCACATCTGTTATGTGATTATTGATTGATCCGGATGTTGCGTTCATCTCCTCCATGGCGGAGGCGATATCGTTCACCTGTCCTGTCTGCTCGGCGAATGTGCCGGAGAGCTGTTCCGCTGTGGCGGAGAGTTCCTCGCTGCTGGATGCCAGAGTGTTGGACGATTCCTTAACCTCGGCGACTATCTCCTCTATGCCCGATATGAAGGTGTTGATATTGTCCGCCAGCTCACCCATCTCGTCACTTTTCTCCACCTTTATCCTGCGGGTCAGATCAGCCTCTCCGCTGTTCAGCTCCGCAGTCAGATTTATCAGATTCCTGATATTTCTCAGCACGGATAAAAGTATGATATACATCAGAGTAAACATGGCGCTCAGCGACAGAAGAGTCAGCAGGGTATTGAAGATCAGTCCGTTTCTGGCGGACGACAGAAGAGATGACGCTGACGTATCGATCTCTTTAGCTATTTCATCATCTATCTTCTTCAGAACGTTTATCTTTTTTGTGATTGTTTCGAACCATTCATTAGGATCAACGCCGAATACGCCTGTCTGCGCCCTGTTCATGGCGATATCCCGCATCTCCTGAACTCTGGCGAATGATTCGTCTTTCGAGGCGGCGGAATAGACATCCAGCAGATGCGAATCTGCCACACCCATAAAAACGCTGATGTATGTGTCCTGCTGAGCTGTCAGCGATATGAATTTTGCCAGCATACCGTCACCGAAGGCGTCCTTGGAGAATGTATTGGTTAATACCGCACGCTCTATGCCCGCCCTCTCCTTCGCCTCCAGAAAGTCAGCGTATGCCTGCATCATTCTGGTGATGTCTGCGTTCTGCGTTAATGAAGACGCCCTGTATACAGTGTCCAGCAGTTTTGTGTTGTTTTTGGTATAAAACGCTATGGCATCGGATGCTGAGATGCTCAGCGAATCCACTTGCGAGCGTATCTGGCTAAGCCCGTTCAGAGCGCTGGTGACTTCATTTATCCGTGTCAGTATCTCTGCCGGTATTTTTGCTGAGTTATCAGACAGAAACTTCTTCAGCTCTTCCAGACGCTTATCCGATTCTGTTCTCTGGGTCTTTATTTCACTGGAAAATTTCCCGCCCTGACTGCCGATATATCCGGCTGTCATGCCCCTCTCTTTCTGCAGTTCATGCACCAGTCTGCTGACATATCCGGAAGACTGCACCATGGTTCTGATGGCGCTCATACCGCTGTAAACACGAAAATCGCTTACCGTAGCACTCATGGAATAAAAAAGTAAAGCTGTGACAGGAATAATTAATGCGTAGATCACCTTTTTCTTTATAGTCACTTTAAACCCCCATTTGAATGTGACTAATATAGTATCATTCGATATTTCTATATACAATGTAAAGAATGGGTGAAATATGTTAAGAAAGTTAAGGCGGAGATTAACTCCGCCCACTTTTATTGAAGCGCCTGTTTCAGATCGTTGATTATATCTTCCGGTTCTTCTATACCTATGGACAGGCGGATGAAATCATCGGAAATTCCGGAAGCCTTTTTATCGGCGTCGGACAGCTGGCTGTGTGTTGTGGCGGACGGCTGTATTATCAGCGAACGGGCATCGCCTATGTTGGCGAGATGCGAGAACAGCTTAACCCTGTTCACCACCTCTTTTCCCTCTTCCAGACCTCCCTTCACACCGAAACCGATGATGGCGCCCGCTCCGTATTTAAAATATTTTTCGGCTCTGGCGCTATCCTTATGGCTCTTAAGCCCGGGATAGTTCACCCATGACACTTGCGGGTGATTTTCCAGAAACTCCGCCACAGCCTTGGCGTTCTCCACATGTTTTCTGATACGCAGAGGCAGTGTCTCCAGCCCCAGAATTATCTGGTGGGAATTAAACGGACTGATGCATGCTCCCAGATCACGCAGAAGCTGAAGCCTCGCCTTGATGCTGTATGCGACGCCCCGCACCAGCGCCTTGTCATGGCTGCCGAACGTGTCCCAGTAGTTCAGTCCGTGATAGCTCTCGTCCGGTTCGGACAATCCCGGGAATTTGCCGTTGTTCCAGTTAAAATCGCCCTTCTCAACTATAGCTCCGCCTATGGAAGTGCCGTTACCGCATATATATTTGCTCAGTGAAAAAACGGTGATATCCGCCCCGTGTTCGAACGGATTGAATATATAGGGCGCAACCGTGTTGTCCACTATCAGCGGAACGCCTATACTGTGGGCAAGTTCCGCTATTCTGTCTATGTCGTCCAGATTGTTAGCCGGGTTACCTATGGTCTCTATGTAGAATGCTTTTGTTTTTTCATCCGCCGCCTTGATATAATTTTCAGGATTGGACGAATCCACAAAACGAACGTCTATTCCGAATCTTTTGAAAGTGTATTTGAACAGATTGTATGTTCCGCCGTAGAGGCTGGTGGTGCTGACGATATTGTCTCCGGCGGAGGCGATGTTCAGTATGCTGCTGCTGACTGCCGCCGCTCCCGAAGACAGCACAACTGCCGCCGTGCCGCCGGTCAGCGCCGCCAGACGTTTTTCCAGCACATCAGTGGTGGGATTGCCCAGACGGGTGTATATATTGCCGAATTCTTTCAGACCGAACAGGTTTGACGCATGTTCGTCCGATTTGAAAACATAGCTGGTGGTCTGATATAAAGGAACAGCTCTGGAGCCGTCTTCGTTCGGTGTGTATCCGCCGTGTAAAAGTTCTGTATCTATAGCGCTCATGATAATTCTCCCATGTAATGAATTAGATTGCTTCGTCACTTACGTTTCTCGCAATGACGTAGTCCAGGTGGTTAGCCTGAAAACAAATGGGTAAAATTGTGGTGATTGGGTTATTAAATATTACGCACGGAAGCCGTGCATCATCATAGAAGAAGACATGGACATAAGGGTAGTGTTTGATTTTGCAGACACGTCAGAAAGTGTGTTGGTAGCGTTTTTTAAATCGTACACTTTTCACCTTTCAAGAGATGATAGCTCTATAAAAAATAACTTCAAGACTTTTTTTGTATTTTTCTGATAAAAAAAGGCGGACAAAACGCCCGCCTCATTTAAAAGTATCGTATAAATAATCTTAGTTTTTAGATTTATCAACGATTTTGCTTTTGCCCAGCCAGCTCATCATACCGCGCAGTCTGCCGCCCACTTCCTCGATGGGGTGTTCCTGACCCATTCTGGTAAGGGCTGTGAATGTGGGGCATCCGGCTTTGTTTTCCAGCATCCACTCTTTAGCAAAAGTTCCGTTCTGGATTTCTGTCAGAACTTCTTTCATACGGGCTTTTACATCGGGAGTGATGATTCTGGGGCCTCTTGTGAGGTCGCCGTACTGAGCAGTGTTGCTGATGGAATAGCGCATGTTGCTGATTCCGCCTTCATAGATGAGGTCAACGATCAGTTTAACTTCGTGCAGACACTCGAAGTAAGCCATCTCGGGAGCGTATCCTGCTTCTGTCAGAGTCTCGAATCCGTACTGGATGAGCTGTGCCAGAGAACCGCAGAGAACTGACTGCTCGCCGAAGAGGTCTGTTTCTGTTTCTTCTTTGAATGTGGTTTCCAGAACGCCTGCTCTTGCGCCGCCGATAGCGTTGGCATAAGACAGAGCAACTTCTCTGGAATCGCCTGTGAAGTCCTGATAGATAGCGATCAGACAGGGAACGCCTGCGCCTTTCTGATATTCAGCGCGCACAAGGTGTCCGGGTCCTTTGGGGGCTATCATCACAACGTTCACGTTTGCGGGGGGAACGATCTGGTTGAAGTGGATGTTGAATCCGTGAGCGAAGGCAAGATAGTTGCCCTCTTCCAGACCGGGAAGGATATCGTTTCTATAGATGTCGCCCTGAATTTCGTCAGGAGCGAGCACCATGATGAAATCAGCCCATTTTGCCGCGTCTTTAACTTCCATAACTTTCAGTCCCGCGCCTTCGGCTTTTGCCCATGAGGGGCTGCCTTTACGCAGAGCAACGCAAACATCAACGCCGCTGTCTTTCATGTTGTTAGTGTGACCGTAACCCTGGCTGCCGTAACCGATAACAGCTACTTTTTTAGATTTGATCAGCTCAAGGTTGGTATCTTTCTCGTAATAAGCCTTCATTTAGTATGTCCTCCAAAATATATAAAAGAACTTGTTCTCATCATACGTCACTGCGAGAAAGATTTATCTGACGAAGCAGTCTCATGAGATGAAGACGAATAAATTCGTCATTTTCCGCTTCACTTCAAAAGCTTCGCTATGCTCGCAATGACTGGCGAAGCGGTGTTATTTTGCCTCGCTGGTGGTCTTTGCTCCACGGGAAACCGCTATGGCTCCTGTGCGCACAACCTCTATCACGCCATAGGGTTCCATCACATTGAGAAACGCCAGAATCTTGTCGTTTGCTCCTGTCAGCTCTATTACCACTGATTCGTTGGTGATGTCTACAGTTTTGCCTCTGAAAGTGTTCACTATGTTGAACACATCGGGTCTTGTTCTCTGTGTGGCGTGCACTTTCACCAGAATCATCTCACGCTCGATGTGGTCCATCTCGCTGACGTTGCGCACACGCAGAACGTTCACCAGCTTTCTCAGCTGTTTGATTATCTGCTCTACTATGCGGTCATCGCCTATAGTCACGATAGTCATTATGGATATGTTTTCGTCTGTTGTTTTGTTAACAGACAAAGACTCAATGTTATATCCCCTGCCGCTGAAAAGACCTGCTATGCGGGCAAGAACGCCGAATTTGTTTTCTACAAGTACGGATATTGTATGTCTCATCATGTTCCTGCCTCCCTTATTTCAGCAGCATTTCGTTAACGGCAGCGCCGGCGGGTATCATGGGGAAAACGTTTTCATCCCTGTCCACGGTGAAGTCCATGATAACAGGTCTGTCTTTGATCTTCAGAGATTCTTTGATGGCGTTTTCCACATCCGACTTCTTGTCTATGCGCATGCCCACAGCGCCGAAAGATTCGGCGAGCTTAACGAAATCAGGCTGGCAGTCCAGACAGCAGTGGCTGTATCTGTTGTTGAAGAACATGTTCTGCCACTGGCGGATCATGCCCAGATATTTGTTGTTCAGGATGGCAACCTTAACGGCGATGTTGTACTGCATGGCGGTACATATCTCCTGAAGGTTCATCATGAAAGAGCCGTCTCCGGCTATGTCGAATACTTCTTTATCAGGCATGCCCAGCTTAGCGCCCACAGCGGCGGGAAAACCGAATCCCATTGTGCCGAGACCGCCGGAGGAGATGAACTGTCTGGGGGACTTGAACTTATAGAACTGTCCTGCCCACATCTGGTTCTGTCCTACCTCGGTGCAGATGATGGCATCGCCTTTGGTAACTTTGTATATTGACTCAACAACATACTGAGGTTTGATGACGTCAGCTTTTCTGTCGTAGTCGAAGGGATGTTCCTTGTCCCATGCCCTTATCTTGGCGAACCAGTCTTTTCTGGGCTGCGCCATTTTATCCCAGTTATATTTGTCTATCTCGCCCAGCGCCTGTTTAAGAACGGCTTTGCAGTCGCCCACGATGGGGACTTCGATCACAACGTTCTTGCTGATGCTGGCGGGGTCAACGTCTATATGAGCGATCTTGGCATCGGGAGCGAATCCGCTGATGCGTCCTGTCGATCTGTCGGAAAAACGTGTTCCGATGGCGAGGATGAAGTCCGGCTCAGCCATTGCCATGTTAGAGGCATAGTTGCCGTGCATTCCGAGCCATCCCACGAAGTTTTCGTGTGTGCCGGGGAAACCGCCGAGACCGAGGAAAGATGAGATAACGGGAACGCCTGTTATCTCGCTGAATTTTACCAGCTCTTCATTAGCCTCAGATGAAACAACGCCTCCGCCCATGTATATCAGCGGTTTTTTAGCTGATTCGAGCATGCGGAGCATTTTTTTGATCTGTCCGAGGTGACCCTTAACAGTGGGGTTGTATCCGGGCAGATTAACTTTATCCGGCCATTCAAATTTTGTTTTGGCAGACATAACGTCTTTGGGCAGGTCGATAACGACAGGTCCGGGACGTCCTGTTCTTGCTATGTGAAAGGCTTCCTTGATGACCTTCGCAGTGTCTTCGACATTCGTCAGCATGTAGCTGTGCTTAACGATAGGTCTGGTGATGCCTATGATATCCGCTTCCTGAAACGCGTCTCCGCCGATGAGGTTTGTAGCCACCTGTCCGGTGAAAACAACCAGAGGGATAGAATCCATCTGAGCGTTGGCGATACCTGTCACAAGGTTGGTGGCGCCGGGACCTGATGTTCCGAAACAAACGCCTACTTTTCCTGTGGCTCTGGCATAGCCGTCCGCGGCGTGGATACCGCCCTGTTCGTGTCTGGGGAGAATGTGTTTAACTTCCTGAGAATCGAAAAGTGTGTCGTATACACCGAGAAGAACGCCGCCCGGGTATCCGAAAATGATGTCGACCCCTTCTTTCATAAGGGATTCGACGAGGATTTGAGCTCCTGTCATCATATTAAACTCCATAATAGATATTTGGTCTGCCGGCCTGTGTAAACTGTTTTGACAACAGCCCACCTACTCCGGATCGGCAGCCTTTTATATCAAAGAGAGTGTCTCGGATTCTGTCACGGACATTCACCTTAACCGCCGGGGCTTTTTGTCCCGGTCTGCTCTCTTTAAATACGTCTAACAACTTATTTTCGGAAAAAGTTAGTCCTAAACTTTTTCCGCCAACGCTCCGCATGGAATCAATCCACACTTCGCTCACGTTTCGCTTTCGCTCCACGAACCGCATCCTGCGGTTTTTGGGCTAATCAGCCCTGAAATTTTTTGGTCTGGCATCCTATCACAGCAAGATTCATATTTCAAACACTAATATTATCTTTTTTCTTATCTTGAGAGTGTCAATTTGTCATGATATAAATGAATATGTTAAGGGGTGATCATGTCTTTTGAAAATTATTTTGAAATGTCAGTTAAAATGTTCAGATCCATGACCACGGGGCTTTTTCTTTACCCTCTTTTCGTGGCTCTGTCCGAGAGCTTTGACCTGAATACGCACTATTATCTGCCGCTGGATTCCGTAATCCGCATCGGCACTGTTTTTCTGGTTATCTCTATGATATTTTTTCCGCTGGCGAAATACAGCTCCGCCCTGCTGGCGAGGGGAGCGGTCAACCCCGACAGACTGGGGAAAAAGCTGTTCATTTCATATATCCTGTCTGTGGGATGTTCCGAGACAATTGCCGTCTTCGGGCTGATTATCTACATCGTCACAGCGGATGTCAGGTTTTTTTACCTGTTTTTTATTCTCGCTTTTGTTCATCTTGTTCTCCACAGACCGAAAAAACCGGACTGGCAGAAGCATCTGGACAGAATATAGATTATTTTGCTGGAAAATTTAAATTCTTTTCAAATAAAAACTAATTTGATAAAATAGGATATGGCGTACAGAAGTTATATTAAAAGAGTACCCGGATTCACTTTTCTGGGACCGTTAATGATATTTGCGGGGATGCTGACAGCATCGGATACGGGGCTCATCTATGCCCTCAATCCCGATATGGTGCTGGACACCGTCAGCATGAACTTTGCCATCGGATATTTCTTTGCCACGGCGCTGTTCTGCTTCCTGCTGATGCATGCGGGTTTTGTGCTTTACAGCGGCATGGTATACAGCAGATATTATGCATGCATTGTGCTGTATCTCTGTCTGACCGCCGTGCTCATCCGTGTCTATCTGCTGGGTTTCGGTCCGGACGACTGGAAAATATACACAGAGATAGCCGGATGTATTCTGGCTCTCATCTATCTGAACAAACCGCAGTTCCGTGTGCGTTTCGAATATAAAAGAAGCGTATGGGGTGTTTCGCTCTTCTTCGTATGGGTGATAATCCTCTCCACAGGGCTCTATTTTCTCTTCAGAGCGAAGAACGATCTGGACGCTCTGCCCGATATCTCCACAGTGAGATTCGACCCGGCCCCCAGAGACACCGCCCTGATACCTATTCCTCTGTCATACGGTCTGAAAGTGCCGGACAATTTCCGTCTCTCATCCATAGAAAACTCAGAAGGCAACCTCTCCGTCACCTTCCACAACCCCGACTACGGATACATCATAATGAACAATTTCTCCGCCATCACGCCTATTTACAAGCGTATGCGGATTCTGGGATATGACAACGAACTGGATTTCACCATGCAGTTTTTTCAGGAGAAGGTGGGGCTTCTGCCTATCTTCCTCAGAAAAACCATGTCCAGCCTCCACGTCACTGAATACGACAAGGTGAAGGTGGACGGAATCACCCTGCTGATGGAAAAGAGCGAGGGCGACAACACAGTGGCGCACGTCTTCAGAGGGAAAAACCTGCTGGGCGAAGTCACTCTGATATCCATTTCGCCGTCCGACACGGGGCTTTATAACGAGCTGTTCTCCACCATCCGGTTTCGGGAACCGGAGCATGACGCCCAGAAGCTGTACGATGACGCATCCGCTAATATGAAAAAAGATAATCCGGAAGAAGCGAAAAGACTCTTCGCATCCGCCGTGGTGATAAACCCGGAAGACGCCGAGTTCCGATATATGCTGGCAGAGACTTTCGCCCTGACAGGATACGTCTCCAGCGCCAAAAGACAGCTGGAAGACTGTCTGAGGGTCAGCCCGGAACACGACAGAGCAAAAAAACTGCTGGAAGCCCTGAACAGGATAAAATAGGGGACACACCATGCCCGTAGCCACCCTGAACACGCTGAAACCACACAATGACAGATCTCTGCGCAATATGCTGGAACATGTCTACGGCATCAGCCAGGACTGGATAGTCATTCACTTCGATGAAAAATCACTTGCCACCATACACATAGAGACAGATATGGACATAGACGCCCGCATAGCCGTGCATATTTCCGATGACGGGATGCAGGCGGAGCTGACTATGTTTCCCGCCATCAACAAAGGAAAAACCCTCGACACAAACGCCATAGAAAGATATCTGACGATAGACAAACGTCTGAACAAAGAGCTCCTGAGGTGGGACAATGTGCGCCATGCCGAGCAGTATTTCAACTCCGGATATATCGTTGAGGATATTCTTGTCGCCGAAGGCATGCCGAAGGAAGACGGCGAGGACGCCTGGATCAGGCTCCATTTCGAAATAGAGGAACGCAGACCTAAAGAGCTGGCGAGCGGCAGCGTTGATTACAGAGAGATCAACCACATAATCACGGCGGAAGAGAACCAGATGCTGATATCCTATCATCCGGAGACAAAAGGCACGGACGGGATGAAGGTGACCGGAGAGAAGATTCCGGCGGTAAAAGGCAAGAAACTCGTTATACATAAAGGAAAAAACGTCCACTACGATGAAGAGAGACAGGGGTTCATAGCGACTGAGGGCGGTCACGTCATTTTTCAGAACAACAGACTCAGCGTCAACCCGATATATTCCGTCAGCGGAGATGTGGACTATTCCGTGGGCAACATCACCTTTGACGGCACAGTGTCCGTCTCCGGAGACGTCTTAAGCGGATTTTCCATCAACGCCAAGAATATAATCGTCTGGGGAGTGGTGCGGGACGCATGCCTCACGGCGAAAGACGACATCACCGTTAAGACAGGCATAAAATCATCCGGAAAATGCGTTGTGAAAGCCGGACACGAAGTTTTCGCCGGATTTATAGAAAACGCTGAAGTCTATGCCGACAACGCCATAAATATCAAATATCACTGTCTGAACTCTAAGCTGTACTGCAAAGGATTCATAGAAACCCATTCATCTGACGGCACTATCTCCGGCGGAGAGATACACGCATACAGCTTTGTCCGGGCAAGAAAAATAGGTCTGGATCAGTGCCCCGTCTTCAAAATATTCATCGGGGTGAAACACGATCTCCAGCAGAAGCTGAACGAGCTGATGGCTAACAAAGACAAGCTGGAAAAAATTCTGAAAGACACAGACGACCAGATAAGAAAACTGGCAAAAATGAATCCGGACATAAAAAAAGCGCCCAAGCTGAAATCCATCATCACGTCCAGAAATCTGCTGTACAACAAATATCAGCATACGGACGAAAAGATCGAACAGCTCATAAACACGTCCATGCACCCCATGCCCTATATCAGAGCGGACGAAACTGTCTATGACGGCGCCGTGCTGGTGTTCTACGGCACAGAAAAACACATCGGAGCGCCCACAGGTCCGGCAAAGTTTGTCTTCAACAAAGGCACTGGAAAGATAGAACAGATCGAGGCGGACGCGCAGATGGAAGAATCCGAAGTGATCGAAGTCAGCCTAGATGAATAAACTCCTCTCCAAGATCAGAAACAGACTGAACGCTGACGGCACGGGCGGAATCTTTAAAAACATGATGATCCTCGCCACGGGAACCACAGCGGCAAAGGGAATCGGTTTTCTCTCTTCTCTGGTGCTGACACGCATATTCGCTCCGGAGAGCTTCGGCATACTGTCGCTGTTCATCGCCTTCACATCGCTCATCGCCCCCATAAGCACTCTCTGCTATTCATACGCCGTCCCGCTGCCCAGAAGCAGATACATGGCGGTGAATATCATGATGATGAATCTGGGGATCATAATAATCATGACGCTGATTACCCTGATAGTCTTTCTGACCGCCGGGGAGAAAATATTCAGCATGGCTAACGCCCACGGGCTCGAACCATATATCTGGCTGATAGTGCTCACACAGTTCGCCGGAGGCATTTATGAGACGCTCAGCTCATACGCCACCCGCATCAAGGCTTTCAAACCCATAGCCAAGACAAAGATAAACCAGTCGTTCATAGGCTCCGCCATAAAGATTTTATCCGGATTCACCCCTCTGGGTGTGACAGGGCTTCTGATAGGTCAGGCATACGCTCAGGCGGGAAGCAGTTTCACATACATAAAGGTTTTCAAAGACCAGATAAAAGATTCGCTGAAGCACATCACCCTGAAAAGAACCATGCGCACGGCGAGGTTTTACGCTGATTTTCCTATGTATCGTCTGCCGTCACAGTTTCTGCTGACTTTTTCCATACAGGCGCCCCTGCTGCTCACTGGTAAGATTTTCGGTGTGGCGACAGTGGGTCAGCTCGGACTTGCCATATCCGTTCTGTCTCTGCCCGTGATACTCTTCGGGGTGTCCGCCGGACAGGCATATTACGCAGAAACCGCCGCCATAGGGGCGAACAACCCCAGAAAGATATATGATCTGTCTAAGCAGGTGGCGAAAAAACTGTTCCTGCTGAGCCTGATTCCATTCGCCATATTACAGATCGCTGGAGAGCCTCTCTTCGTTCTGGTCTTCGGCAAGCCGTGGCATCAGGCGGGTCAGTTCGCCTCCATGCTGTCCGTCTCCCTGCTGGCTCAGTTCGTGGTGGTGCCTATCATCAACATACTGACGGTGCTGGGCAAACAAAAAATGTTCCTGATGTTCAACATCATGAGAACCATCAGCATAGTCGCTGTTTTTTCCGTCTGCGGATATTACAAACTCACTGAGAATACAGTGATTTTCATATACAGCCTTGTGCTGGCGCTGAATTATCTTATTATGTCAGTCAGTATATTCAGGATAATCAGGAGCAGGTTCTGATGGCGTCTGTAATGTCTCACAACGGAATGGTGACGGAAGTGACTAAGGACAGCACGGCAGTGGTGGAGGTTCTGAGAGATCATGCCTGCACAGGCTGTCAGGAACACGGGGCATGCACCATGCAGTCCTCCGGCAATATCCGTGTGCGGTTCAAAAACGCCCATGACCTGAAAAAAGGCGATATGGTGCGTATCGACATACAGAAGCGTGATTTTTTCAAAAGCATGATGATCGTCTATATCCTCCCGCTTTTTCTGATGCTTGTCTGCGCTGTGGTCTCCGACTCGCTGGGGGCTCATCAGGCAGTGACCGCCTGCGTCACCCTGCTTTCCGTTTTTGTCTATTTTCTCGGTCTGAAATTTCTGCATAAGGGCAGAGACCGCCAGACCTACACCAAGATATCCAACTAAATTAGATATTTTTCTCGCATATGCCTATTCCTTATTTCGGCGTATCGTGGTTTAGTTACACATGAAGTTAATTTTATCTCTCTTTACCCTCTTACTGTGTATGTACGCCTCCGCCAACACATACGGCGATGCCGAATGCGAGCTGGTATCCGTCATAGACGGCGACACCATCAAATGCAACATAGCGGGCTATCCGGACATAATAGGCAGGGAGATTTCCGTGAGATTCAGAGGCATAAACACGCCGGAGATAAGGGGTATTGAGAGAGAACAGGGACTCATATCCAGACAGAAACTGATAGATATTCTGTCAGACAAACAGACTATAATGCTGAAAGACATCAGCAGGGACAAATATTTCCGCATAGACGCGGATATTTACGCAGACGGTATGAAGGTCAACGAAGCATCGCTCCTTATGCCTTAGAAACTTATCAGAATCCCCATCAGAACCAGAATCAGCCCGACAAAATTAAGCGGTATGCCGAACATGGAGTGAACCTCTCTGATGACGATGACCTCACGGGTCTTCATATCCATCAGCTCCCTCGCCTCGGCGCTGTTAAGGCTCTTTCCGGTGAACCATACTGTCACACCGGACAGCATAACAGTGAGCGCCGGAATTATCCCGTGATCCTTGTAATATCCGTCACCCATCACAGCGTCCACCGTCAGATTGACCACCACCACGAAAACAGCGGGGATCAGAAGCCCCAGATAGCCCTTACCCCGATATATAATCATCAGTCATCCTTTCTGATCAGAACGGAATTTCTGTGGGCGATCAGCTCCTCAGACTCCGACAGAACTCTTATATCTTCCATATCAGCCATCAGCTGTTCTTTGGAATAGTAGATTATGCTGGATTTCTTCTGAAAGTCATATGTCCCCAGCGGAGAGAAGAATTTTGCTGTTCCGCCTGTGGGCAGAACGTGGTTGGGTCCGGCGTAATAGTCACCCACCGGCTCGGGTGTGTTCTGTCCGAGGAATATGGCTCCGGCATTTCTGATCTTCAGCATGAATTCCATAGGATGAGCCACCGCCAGCTCCAGGTGCTCCACGGCTATCTCGTTCACTATGTCCGCCGCCTCGTCCAGATCGTCCGTCACTATGATAGCGCCGAATCTCTCCAGAGATTTTCCGGCTATCTCCTTTTTGGGCAGTTCAGCCAGCTGGGCGTATACACTGTTCTCAATGTCCTTCGCCAGCTCCATGTCGTCCGTAACCACTATGGCGGATGCCAGCTCATCGTGTTCCGCCTGTGAAAGCATGTCCGCCGCCACATAGTCCGGATCGGCTGATGAGTCAGCCACTATCAGAACCTCGCTGGGTCCTGCTATCATATCTATATCAACTTTTCCGAATACCATTTTTTTCGCCAGCGCCACATATATGTTGCCGGGTCCGGTGATCTTGCACACCTGAGGCACTGTCTCCGTGCCGTATGCCAGAGCCGCCACAGCCTGCGCTCCGCCTATCTTAAACCCTCTGTCCACGCCTGCCAGATAAGCCGCCGCCAGCACCACCGGGTTCACATGTCCGCCTGTGGCTGGGGTCACCATCACTATCTCGTCCACTCCGGCTACCTTCGCCGGAAGCACGTTCATCAGAACGCTGGAGGGGTAAACAGCCTTTCCGCCGGGAACGTATACGCCCACGCTCTCCAGAGCCGTCACCTTCTGTCCCAGATAGGTTCCCTTGCCGTTGTCATAGAACCATGTGGATTCCAGCTGTTTTTCGTGGAATTCCACCACGTTCTTTTTGGCGTTTTCCAGAGCTTTTTTCAGTCTGTCGTCCAGAGCGTCCCATGCCGCTTTCATCTCGGCTTTGGTTATCTCCATGCCCTCTTTCTCTATGTCGTATCTGTCGAATTTCAGAGTATATTCTTTCAGCGCTTTGTCTCCGTTTTTGCGCACGTTGTCTATGATGCCGAGCACTGTGGAGAGGTATTCGCCCTCCAGTATGTCGCCTCTGTTCAGAATATCCTGTAAGCGTTTATCAGTCTTTTTGATTATCATCTATACACCTGTGAAAAAGCCTTTGCCGTTCTTCTTGCTGTAATACAGCCTGCCGTCCGCTATGCGCACGATGTCTTCCGCTGTGTCGTTTTCGGCTATGTCGCCCGGAACCGCCACCACTCCGCCGGACAGGCTGGCGAAGGTGAATCCGTATGCGTTGAAAACCCTCTTACCTATGTCCTGTATCCTCTCCACCAGAGTGAAGATATCCGCCGTCTCATGGTTGGGCAGAATCATGAAGAACTCGTCCCCGCCGAAACGCCCCAGAACATCGCTGACCCTCAGCCCCGCCTTGATCTCGTCCGCTATCTCTTTTATCACGCTGTCGCCTGTGAGGTGACCGCATGTGTCGTTTATCTGTTTAAAGTTGTCTATATCCAGCATCAGAAAGTAAAATCCTGTGCCGTATCTTTTATATTTCGCCATCAGGCTGTCCAGAAACTCAGCCATCGCCAGCTTGTTATATGTTCCGGTCAGGAAATCCGTTCTGGTCTGACGAAAAATCTTTTCAGTGTTATACAGTTTCTGCACGGAAACGCTGGCTATGGACGCCAGATCCTTTACAAAATCGGTAGAAACCTCTCCGCCGAATTTCTCCGCGCTCTTGCTGAACAGCGCCAGACATCCGATGATGCTCTCTCCGTGCAGAAGAGGCGCTATCATGTATGATTCCATGTCCTCATACACGTCCAGCTCGCTTATCAGATTCAGCCTGCTGTCGGAGCTGTAGGGGCGCTTTTCCAGAAAGAATGTTCTGAACATCTTGTCCGGCATGAAGAAAATGCGGTAGTCCAGATTATTCGCCTCACGGTCGAAATCCATCACATCGCCGTTGATGAACAGTACCGCCCTGTCCACATCGAATATATCCTCGATGTAATGAAGCGGCTTCTCTATTATCTCCTTCAGCGATTCCGCCAGAAGAAACGAAAACTCGACCATACGAAACGCCTCATGCTTAACCTGATTCTCTTTCACCAGTTCCATGAGTCTCTTCATCTCGTCTTTCAGATCGGCGTTTTCTCTGATAATATTGTTCAGCTTGTTCATTACTTCAACTCTCCCAGATTATTTCCCTTCGCACCGTTGACAACCAGAGGCACGTCCAGCTTCATCACGCTCTCCATGATATTCTGCATATCACTGGCGAAATCATCCGCTTGAGCCTCTTTCACTTCGAAGACCAGCTCATCGTGCACCTGAAGAACCATATAGGCATCATATCCTTTATCGGCAGTAACTCTGGAACACTCAATCATCGCCAGCTTGATAATATCCGCCGCCGAGCCCTGCATGGGCACGTTAACGGCTATCCTCTCACCCCTCATGGCTATGGTTTTGTTCCTGCTGTTGATCTCTTTGATAAAACGTTTTCGTCCGGATATGGTTTCGGCGTATCCGGTTTTTCTGGTGTTTTCCGCTGTCTGGTCTATGAACGAGCGGACGGAAGGATATGCCGAGAAATATCTCTCGATGAAAGTTTTCGCGTCCTTCTGGGCTATGCCCGTGTCACGGGACAGACCAAAGGGGCTCAATCCGTATAAAATACCGAAATTAACCGCTTTTGCAAGCCTTCTCATGTCTGAATTCACACTTTCCGGCGCCACGTTAAAAATTCCCGCCGCCGTCTTGGTGTGGATATCCTCATTGTGCTGATACGCGGTCTTCAGGTTCACATCTCCTGTCAGGTGCGCCAGTATTCGCAGCTCTATCTGCGAATAGTCGAACGACACGAAGCAGTAACCCTCGGCGGGAACAAAAGCTCCCCGCAGGAGCACGCCGTATTCACCCTTCATGGGGATGTTCTGCATATTCGGGTTCACGGACGACAGCCTGCCTGTGGCGGTTCCCGTCTGTTTGAATGACGTGTGTATCCTGCCTGTCTGCGGGTCTGTGTAGTCGCCCAGAGGCAGGGCATAGGTCGAGAGCAGTTTATTCAGCTCCCTGTATTTCAGAATATCTTCCAGTATATGAGCATACATCGGGTTCATGGGCATCATAGCCCTGAGAGCCTCTTCGTCTGTGGAGTTTCCGGTTTTGGTCTTTTTGACAGGATTGAGAGACAGCTCGTCAAACAGAAAACCGGAGAGCTGTTTTGGCGAGTT
>JBFWMA010000010.1:28034-88217 GCA_050251875.1 Deferribacterales bacterium
GCCAGCGCCAGCAGATCGCCCATCTTCTCCGGATATACTCCGTATTTTTCAAAAACCATCTCCCGCCCGAAGAACTCGTTGGTCTGGGAGTCATATATCTTCACCTTGTCGCCGACTATCTGAAAGATATCTTTGTCTTTGGTGAGTATCCCCGCCTCGCCCTCGGCGTTCATGGCGAGGGTCGCCATTATGTCGTCCCCCTCGTATCCGGCTATGCGGTAATAGGCTATGCCCATCAGCGGGATCAGTTCATCCAAAAGCTGAAACTGAATATTCAGGTCTTCCGGAGTGGCGTCTCTGGTCGCTTTATATTCCGGGTGCTGTTCGTGGCGTCTGTTCTTCGCTTTGTGGTCGAATACTATCGCAACGTTCTCTCTGCCGAATCTTTTCGCCAGCGTCAGAAGCACGTTGAGAACCCCGTGTATCACTCCGGTGGGAACACCCTTGGAGTTTGTCAGGGGCGGTGATTTATGAAATGTACGGAAGGCGATGTAGCTGCCGTCTATGATTATCTTCATATCTGCTCGCTCTTGAGCGGACGGGTCATCAGATCCACCACCGATCTTTTCGGGTCTTTATTGTTATAGAGAATCTCGTAAACTTCGTTGATAATGGGCGTATCCACGCCTATCTTCTTAGCCAGACTGTAAGCCGCCTTGGTGGTGTATACCCCTTCGGCAACCATGTTGGTGGACGCTGTGATGTCTTTCAGGCTCATGCCCTCGGCTATCTTCAGCCCCACGTTTCTGTTACGGGACAGGTCTCCTGTGCATGTCAGCACCAGGTCGCCCATGCCTGAGAGTCCCATGAAAGTCTCCGGCTTTCCGCCCAGGGCTATCCCCAGCCTCGCCATCTCTGTGAGACCACGGGTTATCAGCCCCGCTCTGGCGTTATATCCGAATCCCAGCCCGTCAGCTATCCCGGTGGCTATCGCCATCACATTTTTGATTGCTCCGCCCACCTCAACGCCCGTCACATCGTCTGTGTAGTAACATCTGAAGTAAGAGCCGGACAGTTTTTTCTGCCACCACACGGCATCGCTCTCGTCTTTGGAAGCTATGCTCACCGCTGTGGGTTTCTGCTGAGCCACCTCTTTGGCGAATGAAGGACCGGACAGGATGGCGAACTCGGCATCGAACACGT
Source organism: Deferribacterales bacterium (assembly GCA_050251875.1). GTDB lineage: Bacteria > Chrysiogenota > Deferribacteres > Deferribacterales > Geovibrionaceae > Seleniivibrio. The sequence goes on from JBFWMA010000010.1 coordinate 29,178, forward strand.
CCTGAAGCACATGAACGATCAGCTTTCCGCTATCTATCTCTATCCCTTTGGTAGCTATCAGTATATTTTTACCTGTGAATGATTTTTTATAGTCTCTGCCCACTCTGGCGGAGAACTGTGTCGGCACGGACCAGATGATGCGCCCGCAGTCCAGATTTTTTAATTCTCCGAAAGGTTTTGCTGTGACATTCGCCGGAAGTTTCATATCCGGCATGAAAAGGTTGTTTATGTGATTGGTGTTTATACTCTCGACAAGCTCTTCTTCCACAGCGTATATCACAACGCTGTCAGTATTTTGCGCTGCCAGCGCCGCCAGAGCCGTGCCCCAGCTCCCGCCGCCCACAACGACCAATTTATCTTGCATACATGCCCCCGGGATGCTATATATAAAAAGACTTAAAAACGTCTTACACACAAAATTGTAGGTGGTTTTATGCTTAAAATCAATCAATATGACATAGAGATGCTGAAAAACATCAACGAGCACAGAGCGTGGGAAATTTTTCCGATATTTCTAGAGCATAACCCCGATGTGTGCACATGCAGCAGCTGTGTTCTGGATATCATGGCGATCACTCTGAACACTCTGCCCCCCTGCTATCAGACCAACGAACCCAACGTTATAGCCGCCAGAAACAAAGTATCCGATGAAGAGATCTACCGCAAGATGAAGGAAGCGTCCATCATAGTAAAAAAACGCCCCAGACATCAAAGATAGTTTTGGTTTGTCATCGCGAGGAATTTTGCGATGTGGCGATCTCAAATAGGCAGAATTAATTACCGACCAGTTTAATCATAGACAATCGCTTGAGACTGCCACACTGATTTCATCAGTTAGCAGTGACGAGTCATTGTTATTTCTTAGCCTCAAAGTAATAGTAAATATCTTTGCCTATTATCCTTTTCAGCATCACAGCTTTTATCGATCTGTTCACGGGATCTGCATATCTATAGATGGGCTTTCCGGCTGAGTCCCGCACAGCCCCTTCAGACATATTGAATGTATGGTCGCAGTTTTCCGGATATTTATCAGATACATGCTCTGACCCGTCCGCTGTAAAATATTTCACGCTTCTGTCCAGATCTCTGAAATATCCCTTCCCGTCTTTCAGACAGACTTTTCCGATGTCCTCAGCGCCCAGCACCACGGATTTCCTGAAATTAAGCTCGCTGTCCACGAAAACCAGAACGCCGTCCTTCTTCAGAAACAGCAGTCCTTCCGTATAAAGTCCCGAATCTGCGCCCACAGGCGATCTGAATGCGCTCTCTGTTCCCGTAACATATCCGTCACAGAACATATATCCGCTCTTTTTCAGCAGAAAACAGCCGTCCTTTCCCTGCGCCTTGTTAACTTCCTTTATCTCGGCACTGCCGAAATCCGCCTGCATGCGGATCAGCCTGTTTTCATCGGTATAGACGTAAATATCTGAATCAACATAATTAATCTGTTTGATACCCAGAGAGTCTTTTGTGATGGCGGAAAATTTATTGGTGGCGGTGTCTATCAGAGCTATCTTGCCGTTTTCCGTGGCGAACAGCATGTTTGTCTTTCCCAGCTGTCCGTATATCACCCTGCCCAGAAATGTTCCGGTGAAAATCTCATTGGTCTTATATCTGTCATAAAGAGCATAGCTGTTTGACGTGAACTCCAGAAAACCGGTATCAGAGAGCGACACGCCTTTTCTGTTCGTATCTGTCTCCGACAGCGTTCCGCATCTGCTGATATCTGCCAGAACAGCCTTCTTCCTGCCGTTCACCAGAGCCAGCGAACCGCTGAGCAGCACGGACGAATATTCACCATCCAGATTGATCGACAGACACTCCGGTCTGTTGGTCTCCAGGCGGTCTTTCTTCAGCAGTATCATCGTGCCTTTATCATAGTCGAAATCTATCACGTCAGATGAGATATTAACCACAGTGGGTTCTTTGGAATATTTGTAGACTGTCGCCAGACTGAATTCTGACTCCGGCATGGACATCTCAAATTCCTTCGGATCGTCCGCCTTCGTCATGCCGTTTTTTATCATTATGGATGTCTGCTCTGGCTGCGGCACAGGTTCTGTGGGAGCAGCGGCTGTCACGGCGCACGAACAGAGCACCAGCAGAGCCAGAGCTCCTCCGCCGAAACGCAGAAGACGCCTGATAGGATTCTTTTTTCTGACTGTTTTCAGAGTGGGATAGACCTTTAGAGCCAGCTCCCTCTTCTCTTTTTCTGTCAGCTCCTGACAGGGGCTCGTTTTAGAAGCCAATTAACCGCACCTCTTGTTCCAGAGTAATTCCGGTTTGTTCTTTCACCGTTTCTTTCACATGGCATATCAGATTATAAATATCTGATGATGTAGCGTTATCTATGTTCAATATAAAATTTGCGTGTTTCTCTGACACAACAGCGCCGCCGATTCTGTAGCCTTTCAGCCCGCACTGTTCTATGAGTGTTCCGGCATAGTTTCCTTCAGGTCTCTTAAACACAGACCCGCATGATGGGAAGTCCAGAGGCTGTTTCTCCTGTCTCTTTGCCAGAATATCTGTCCGTCTCTTTTTCAGTTCCTCTCTGTCCGCCTCTTCCAGACGGAATACAGCGCCCAGCACCACGCCTTTCAGATTATCCGCCCTGCGGTATCCGAATCCGGCGTCAGCGCCCTTTACTCTGTATGTTCCGCCGTCCAGCGACATCATATCTATCTCTACAGCGGAATCTTTTATCTCCTGGGTGAAGGCTCCGGCGTTCATCTTTACCGCTCCGCCCACAGTGCCAGGGATGCCGGACATGTCTTCCAGACCTTTCAGCCCGTTTTCGCACGTCCACTCCGCCAGCGAGTCGATGGATACCCCCGCTCCGGCATATACCGAATCACCGTCTCTGACAATATATCCGTTCAGCCCGGCAGTGTTGATCACCATGCCCTTTACACCGCTGTCGTGCACCAGAACATTATATCCGCCGCCCAGAATGATTATTTCCTTTTTGTTATCATATGCGTACATCAGCGCTTCTCTCAGCTCGGCGTCTGTTTTCACCCGGCTGTAGCTCTCCGCTTTTCCGCCTGTTTTATATGTGCATAACCCGTCTAAAGGGTAGTTCTTTTCTATCATATTTTCCTCGGCGGGGTATAAAACCCCGCCCTACTTTTGGCGGGCGTTTCTAATCCCAGCTTGCTGGCAAAACCCCGCCCTACTTTTGGCGGGTGTTTCTGTTCCCAGCTTGCTGTAAAAACCCCGCCCTACTATCGGCGGGCGTTTCTAATCCCAGCTTGCTGTAAAAACCCCGCCCTACTTTTGGCGGGCGTTTCTAATCCCAGCTTGCTGGAAAAACCCCGCCCTACTATCGGCGGGCGTTTCTAATCCCAGCTTGCTGTAAAAACCCCGTCATGGTGAATTGAAGTAGGGTGGCATTTTATATGCCGCCGTGCTTTTTTATTTTTTACTGATCTTAGTGCCTGTCAGCGCATAAACGCATCCGCAGTCTCTCTCTTCGGAATATATCTCAGGCAGACAGCTTACTATTCTTTTCAGCTTTTCACCAGCCTTCGTCATTTCGGTGATGACCTCTTCCACTGTCAGCTTGGTTTTACCAGTGCCTGCGCCGTAGTTGGTTATGATGCTTACGTTGGTGTAGCATATTTCTTTTTCTCTGGCGAGAGAACACTCGGGAAAGAGTGTCATTCCTACCAGATCAGCTCCCCATCTGTCGAAAGCCTTTATTTCCGCTCCGGTCTCCAGCCTGGGACCGTTTGTGCAGACGTATGTGCCGCCGTCATGAACATATATTCCGGCTCTCTCCGCACTCTTTTTCACCATATCTCTCAGACGCATGCAGAACGGCTCCGTAAGGTCTATGTGGTATATGGTTCCTTCAGAATAATAAGTGTGCTCACGTCCGCTTGTCATATCTATTGCGTTATCTGACAATACTATATCGCCGGGATTAAAAACTTTATTTATACCGCCGGTCGCTGTGAAAGACACAATGTTTTCGATTCCGAGCTGAGCGAACCCGTCAATGTTTGCTCTGTAGTTGACCTTATGCGGCGGGATGCCGTGTTCTCTTCCGTGCCTGTTCAGAAAATAGAACTCCATGCCGTTGTATTCATACAGCCTGTAGCTGTCTGATGGTCTGCCGTACGGTGTTTCTATCTCCACATCGGCTTTATAAACAAAGCCTTCAATCTCGTAAAGCCCGCTTCCGCCTATTACGCCTATCTTTCTCATGCCTTCTCCATCCTGATTATCCTGTCGCAGGATTTCGCTATCTCATCATCATGGGTAACTATCAGCACTGTTATTCCGTCATCTTTCAGACTGTCAAACATCGCCAGAACCTCGTCACTGTTTTTCCTGTCCAGGCTTCCGGTGGGCTCATCCGCCAGAATCAGTGAGGGTCTGTTCATCAGAGCGCGGGCGAGCGCTGTTCTCTGCTGTTCACCGCCAGAGAGCTCAGACGGAAAATGCGTGGCACGGTCAGCCAGATGAAACCTTTCAAGAAGCGTCATGGCGTAATCTTTTACCTCTGACTTGCTTCTGCCCGCTATCATAGCAGGCATCATCACATTTTCCAAAGCGGTGAAGTCATCCAGAAGATAATGAAACTGAAAAACGAATCCGATCTCTTCATTCCGGTATCTGTCCAGATCACGCCCTTTTTTATCAAAAATATTCTCGCCTTTATAGCTAACTATTCCGCTGTCTATACTGTCCAGCCCGCCTATGATCTGAAGCAGTGTAGATTTACCAGCTCCGGACTGACCGACAATGGCGACACGCTCGCCTTTCATAGCGGTCATGCTGAAGTTATTCAGAACATGTATGCTGGTGTCGGCTTTGCCGAATGATTTGTTCAGGTTAATTATCTCAAGCATCTTGGCTCCATATATTCTTACGTCATTACGAGCTTTCACAGAAAGCGTAGTAATCTCGGCGGCATGTTAAATGCCGCCCTACTTTGTTAGACTTATATAGTATACATATTTTTACACAAAAAAAAAGCCCGTCACATAGACGGGCTTTTTATATCTAGATCACAGTTAAGTGATTAGAAGCTAAGTACAAGGCCGTGTTTAACGAGCATTATAGGATCATCGATGTCATAACCATCTACATCAAGATCAACTTTAGCATAACCGAAGTTTACATAGTAGCTGAGTTCTTTTGTGATAGCATATGTAGCTGAAGCATCGAATTCCCATGCTGTAGCGCCGTCAAGAACAGCGTTTTCAACGCCATCTTCGTCCCAGTTAGATGTAGCGTAAGCAAATTTAGCCATCAGGCTGAGTTTGTCGTTTACATCATACAGAGCGTAGAGAGCGTTTGCCCACCAACCTGAAAGGTCGCCACCTTGATCGCCTGTTGTCCAGCCTTCGCCACCAACGCCCATGTCATCGCCAAGGATGAATGTAGAATCGAAGTCATCTTTGAAATCGAAACCTTTTGTAGGCATATCGTCAGATACTGAACCGTAAGCAGTCAGGAAGCCGATTGTAGCAGCGCCAACTTTGTAGCCAACGTTTGCGTAGATACCGTAAACATTGAAGTCTTCTCTTGAGCCTTCAACTTCGTCAGCAAATGTAGTAGCGATGTACTGGAACTCTGTTTCAACGCTAAGAGCGCCGAATTTACCACCAACAGCAAGGTCGAAGTTGATAACTTTGTTATCTTTGCCATCGTAACCGCCGATAGTAGCATCTTTGTTAGAGTTGATATCGTAGTCCAGTTTAGGAGCTACCATGATACCGCCGAATGTGCCTTTGTATCCGATAGAATATTTGTCAGCATCATCTTTTTCTGAATCTTCAACACCAGTGTTGAACTCTTCAGCTTTTTTCTGTGTAAGGATAGAAAGTTTTCCGCCGGCTACGGGAATTGTAGCTTTAACTCTGTAAGAACCTTCAGCGTCATCAGCGAAAGCATATCCCCAAGCGCCTGAATCCATCAGACCAGCTTCGATCTGAACTGCACCGAAGTTGTGACCGATCCATGCTCTCTGTACAGAGAAGTCTGTGTTAGCTTTGTAAGCTGTATCGCTGCCGGATTCGCCAGTGATAGTTCTGTCAAGCAGCTCAAGTTTTGTTTTGAAGAATGTGTCTTTGTCTGTGTTTACTTGCATCCACAGATCCAGATCATGCTCATAGAAGCCACCGGAAACTGAGTCATCATCACCTGTGAGACCGTTGCCGTTGTAGTTGCTGACGTATTTACCGTCGAATTCATAAGTACCGCCGAATTTAACATCAGCTGCGAAAGCAGTAGCTGCGAAAGCTACCATCATGAGAGCAACTAAAAGTTTTCTCATATTGTTTCCTCCTGTAGGTTTTACATTAAGGTTGTTCCAAACCTTTTTTTCTTCTCTTTGCCTTTGCGGATATTTCACCGCAACTATTATAATCGTCTAGATGCTACCATGCAAAATTCTGCGTGTCAATATCAAAACGACATTTTTTTTGTTATAAATAACATCCACTTATGGATAATTCAGGCTGACATACGCCCTGTCAGCAACCATATCGGCGCTCAAAATATAACAGAATATCTGATTATGCAAGTTAAATAACTTACAAATATAAGTCAGATAAATCAGTTACATATACTTTCCAGCACCCTCGCACACTCTTTCTAATCGCTTACCGGATGATAAACTTAAGAAAAAAATTGCATATCTGATACCATCTTATGATACTACACCAAAAAAGCCGGAATTAAAAGATAAATTTATTACCCGTCTTACTTGGTCTCTATATATATGATCTGGGATTTGTCATCCTTGAACATATTTTCGCTGTAGTTTCTCAGCATGAAGAGATATGTGCGTCCAAATTCCTCATACATAAAATAATCCACGATAGTGGGCTGCATAATGTCTGATTCCCACTGCTGGCGCAGTCTGCGTCCGTCCCAGCTGAATATGGTAAAGCTGGATGATCCGTATATTTTTGTTCTGGAAAGCATTTTATACTTCTCATCATTTTTAACCAGATATACATTTCCGTCAGAGTTAACAAACACTCTTCCTTTAATGTATCTTCTCTTGCTCTCGGCTATGAAGGGATCGTCCCCTTCCTCTGTGGTTCTGAAATCGCTCGCTATCTCCTGTTTCATCAGAAAATAGTAAGGTGTCTGACCGAACTGCTCTATAGATGTATAGAGTCTCGCGCCTTTATTATATACGTCCACTTTGTAGTCGGAGTTGATATCAAGAACCTCATAGCTGCCGTCTTTGTTAAGATCGCCGTATCCGAAGCCGTATATGCTCGCTTTTCCGGCAGTGTTCAGCGCCTGACCTCTCTCATATTTTCCATCGTTGCAGACTATCTCTGTTATGTTGCCCAGATATTCGCCGTCCTGTCCCATCATCTGGGAAACGATCTTTTTCTGTCCGTTCACATATATGGTGCGGAGGATATAGGGAATGTTGTTAGCCAGCTCCACATATTTTTTTCCGTCAAATTCATATACGGATGACTTGATGGCGGAATCCCCGAGAACTGTTGTTATGAATATCTCGTCAATGCCGTTTCCGTTCAGGTCGGCTGTCTCCACGTTCTGAATGTATCTGAGTTTTGCCCCGAGAGAACCAGCGGGAGTAAACTGTTTTCCGTCGAATGTATAGAAATCCACATCACGGCTTGTAGCCAGAGTCAGATATATCTGGTCGTCTTTTTTGACACGTCCCACAGCCATGGATTTATAAGGTTTGTCTATGGGTTTGCTGGTGAGAATATCTCTGGCGGCGTTCATGGATTTACCCGCCTCGGTGTCAAGGTCTGAGAAATATTTTGAATATATCACAGCGCCGGACTGAGTGTCTGTCACTGTGTAGCCGATCCCGCCTTCCGCCTTCTGTGAGAAGGTGACAGCCAGTCTCGCTTTATCTTTTATCATTATATTGTTAGCTTTGCTGATCTCTTCTTTCAGAAGAACCTCAAGACGAGAGGGAATATCCTGAACCTTAATCATTACGTCTATAGGAGGGTTAACAACAACGATGTCGCCCTGTTTCGGCGCTCTCTGCTGAACAGTCAGGCGTCCTGTGGAAAATTTCTCCTGAACATCGTCCAGAACCATGTCGCCTACATATATCTTTTTATTTCCCAGAATCTGTCCTGTGATGGGGTGGATGATGGGCTCATTCTCTCTGTATACTTTAGCAACCATACCTTTGTAGGCGCCTTTGTCCCTTCCGAGGTCGGTGTATACTGATTCGCCTTCAGCGCTGACAACATATCCTGAGATTTTTCCGAACATGTCGTTCACATCGGTAACCAGTTTTTCAAAGCGGGCAAAAGCCGCCAGCGGAATCATAAGCACGAGCAGTAGGATCAGCTTTTTCATATCAAACCTCTATAATATTCGGTAATTCATCTAATAACAAACGGCATTGAGCCTCCCTTTAAAAAGGGAGGTTTGGAGGGATTTTTGGTGCATTTTAAGAAATCCACCCCAACCCTCCTTTACAAAGGAGGGAGCAGGAGTAAAACCTGCTATTGTTTTAGAGAACATATTTGCTAAGATCTCTGTCCTTCACTATGGAGCCCAGATGCTCCTCAACATAAGCGGCGTTCACGGTCACTTTCTTTTCGTCAGTGTCCGGCGCCTCATATGAAATATCCTCAAGCAGTTTTTCAACGATAGTGTGCAGACGTCTGGCGCCGATGTTTTCCAGAGAGCTGTTCAGCTCGTCCGCCATTTCCGCCAGCCTCACTATGCCGTCATCGGTGAAATCAACCTCTATCCCGTCTGAGCCGAGCAGAGCGGAATATTGTCTGGTAAGGCTGTTCTGGGGTTCTTTCAGGATTCTTATAAAATCCTCAGTGGTGAGCGATTCCAGCTCCACCCTGATGGGAAAACGTCCCTGAAGCTCGGGGATGAGATCGGTGGGTTTTACAGTATGGAACGCTCCGGCGGCGATGAACAATATGTGGTCGGTGCGGATCATTCCGTATTTCGTGTTTACAGTGGATCCCTCCACTATGGGCAGAAGGTCACGCTGAACCCCCTCACGGGAAACATCGCCCCCTTTGGTGCCCTGTGACGATGAGGCGCATATCTTGTCTATCTCGTCCAGAAAGATAATGCCCGACTGCTGCACACGCTGCGCCGCCGTCTCCTTCACATCGTCCATATCTATGAGCCTTGCCGCCTCCTGAACTTCCAGAGCGGCTCTGGCCTCGGATATCTTCATCTTCTTTTTCTTTTTTCTCGCCGGAAACATGTTCTTCAGCATATCGGACAGACCGGATGTCATGTCCTCCATACCCATGTTGGTAAAGACCTCCACATTGGGGGCGGCGTCATCTATATCCACCTCCACGGGTCTTTCGTCCAGCTCACCGTTTCTCAGCTTGTCTCTGAATTTGTCTCTGGTGGACGTCTCCGCCTCGGTGTATCCGGAGCTGGGCGGGATCAGCAGATCGAGCAGTTTTTCTTCGACATTCGCCTTCGCTTTGTCGATGACGCTCTCCTTCTTCTCCTCACGCACCATGCTGACGGCTATCTCCATCAGATCACGAACCATGCTCTCCACGTCTCTGCCCACATAGCCCACTTCGGTATATTTACTCGCCTCAACTTTTATGAAGGGTGATTTGGCGAGCTTAGCCAGACGTCTGGCGACCTCTGTCTTTCCCACGCCGGTGGGTCCGATCAGGATGATGTTTTTCGGAGAAATCTCTTCCTGAATGGATTTGGGGAGCTGCATTCTTCTGTATCTGTTTCTAAGAGCGACAGCGACCGCCCTTTTGGCGCTGTGCTGTCCCACGACATATTTATCAAGTTCTTCTACGATCTTTTTAGGTGTGTAGTCTTCCACTAAATCTCCTCAATGGTAAGGCTGTCATTGGTATATATACAAATATCGGCTGCTATGCGCAGTGATTTTTCGACAATCTCCCGGGGCAAAAGTTCGGAATTTTCTACCAGCGCAATGGCGGACGCCTGAGCGAAAGGACCGCCGGAACCTATGGCGGCTACACCCTTCTGGGGCTCCACCACGTCTCCGTTTCCGGTGATTATATAGAGTTCTTTAGCATCGGCGACTATCATCATCGCTTCCAGCTTGCGCAGATATCTGTCCGTGCGCCAGTCTTTCGCCAGCTCCACGGCGGCTCTTAAGAGCTGTCCGGAATACTGTTCCAGCTTAGCCTCGAACCTCTCCATCAGGGTGAAGGCATCAGCTGTCGATCCGGCGAACCCGCACAGAACCCTGTCGTTATATATTTTGCGCACTTTTTTGGCGTTGTGCTTCAGCACTGTGTTTCCGAAGGTGACCTGACCGTCAGCCCCCAGAGCAGTTTTTCCATCTTTTTTGACCGCTACTACGGTTGTTCCTCTAATTTCCATATCCGCATTTTTTACCATTTAGTTATATCCCACCGCAACAGAAAAAATTATATTTGCATACATAACCTCATTAATATATCCTCAGTAAAGAATAAATCTGAATTGGACAAATAAGTGACTATCATAAAAATATTGTATAACCTTACGGTCATCATACTGATGCCTTTCATTATGCCTTTCGGCTATCTCTATGCTCTGAAAAGGGGAGAGGACAAAGATTTCTTTCAGAGGCTGGGTTTTATCGCCCTGCCCGAGACAGACAGTCCGTCCGTTTGGTTTCACTGCGCCAGCGTGGGCGAGGTGCGAAGCATCAAGATAATCACAGACATGATGAAACAGGACACCCCTGAGCTGAAAGTGGTGATAAGCACTACATCCGCCACAGGCAAGGCAGAGGCGGAGAAAATCATCGAGCCCCACACGGCGTTTCTCCTCCCGCTGGAGAACCCCATGGCGGTGGCGCACATCATCAGCTATCTGAACGTGAAAGCGCTGATAATAGTAGACACCGAGCTGTGGCCCAACCTGATAATATCCGCAGCAAAACATACACGCCTCTTTCTGCTGAACGGCAGGATGTCCGACAAGAGCTTCAAAAGCTACAGAAGATTCCGGTTCCTCTTCGGCAGGATGCTCAGAAAGTTCGAGCATATCTACACCAAGAGCGATGCCGACACAGAAAAATTCGCCGCCGTGACAGGCAACGCTAAAAACGTATCCACACTGGGCAATATAAAATTTCAGACCAGAAAACCGGCGCCCGAAAAGAATTTCTTCGCTTTTCTGAACGGGTTATCGATCTTCGCCGCCGCCAGCACCCACAGGGGCGAGGAAGAGACAGCCGTAAAAGCGTTCATAGAATCAGGGGCGCAGGACAGGCTCGTCATAGCCCCCCGCCACAAAAACCGCACACAGGAGGCTGTGGAAACAGCCAGAGCGAATGGGCTCACCGTCAGCACCCTGTCTGAAAACAGCCGTGACACTCAGGTGATCGTGGTGGACAGATTCGGCACTCTGGAAGAGCTCTACAGCATATCCGAAAGGATCTTCGTGGGCGGCTCCATGAACGGCACAGGCGGGCATAACATTTATGAGGCGCTTCAGTTCCGCCGCCATGTCTGCGTGGGACATAACATGTCCAATTTCCGTGAGATTTTTGAGCTGGCGTCAAAATATAACGCCGCGGAAACCGTGAAAAACTCTTCTGAAATGGCGCAATATCTTAAAAACGGCAACAACAGAGCTGATTTTGACGGTCTTTTCGCCGAGATGGACAGCGCCCAGACCAACATACTGAACACTGTGGGCGGGGTTATAAAAAGTGTATATCCTTCTTAGACTGGCCTATTTCATATTCAACAGGATGTCATTCATGTCCCTGCGAAAAACGGGAATGACGCTGGGCAGTCTTTTCTATTTTTTTAATAAAAAACGAAGAAAAATCGCCGAAAAAAACTGTGAGATCATAGGTGTGAAAGATGTGAAAGCTGTCGCCAAAAGCTCTTTCCGTCACAGTTTCGCCACATACATAGAATCGTTTTACAGCCACAGAATAGATCAGAAGTTTCTGGACAGCATAGAGATAGTGAATCCGGAAAATATCCCGCCCTCTGACAGCGGGGTCTTCTTTCTGGTAAGCGGACACATCGGCTGCTGGGAGCTGATCCCCCCTGTCGCCTCCGCCATCGTGAACAGAAAAGGCGCTCTGATAGCCCGCCGGATAAAGAACAAAAACGTGGACGACTACCTGATGAAACAGAGATCAGGCGAAAACGTGATATATCTGCACCACAGAAACATAGCCGAAAAAATCCCCCAGCTTCTGGAAGAGGGCGTGGTGGTGGGCGCTCTGCTGGATCACAGCTCCACAGTGAGAGACAGCATGTTCGTGCCGATGTTCGACGTGAACACCACTTTTATCAAAGGCATACCCATGATATCCGCCAGACGGGACGTGCCCATTATGCCCACCTTTCTGGTGCGCACGGAGACCGGATTCAGGATGATATTCTATCCGCTGATTCATCCGGACAAAAACCTTAAGCCGAAAGAGCGGATACAGGACATAGCGTTAAGAATAAACAAGATATATGAAGATGTTATCAGACAATACCCCGATCAGTGGTATCTGATTCACAAGAGATTCAAAAAGGTAATGGATGAAAACGGAAATCTGAACGAGGATTTCTACGCCTGAGCCTTTGTTTCAGCTATTTCTTTCTCTTTCTGCCGAAAATAAGCACCAGAGCGATAAAAACAATTATCCCCGCAATGACAAGCACTTTATCAAGACTAACGGTCTGATCCTGCATATGTCTGCTGGCAGCCTGATATCTGTCCACGGCGGTAACTGCCTCGAATAACATCCGGCACCTCCTTAAGCGATAATCATCATAATATTGTAACCTGACAAAAATCAACCTGAAAAACCTTGAATTTACAAGTGAAATGTGCTTTTAATATTGTTTCCCTCAAACCTGAATAATTTAAAGAAGGTAGCAAAATGTCCGCAATTTTCAAAAACTACGCCAGGTATCCCCTGACTTTCGTAAAAGGCGAAGGAGCAAGGCTTACCGATGACACAGGCAGGGTTTTTCTGGATTTCGGATGCGGCATCTCCGTGGTGAACCTCGGTCACTGCCACCCGAAAGTCACAGAAGCTATCCAGAAACAGGCTGAAACACTCATCCACACATCCAATCTGTACCACATCCCCGTACAGGAACAGCTGGCGGACAGGCTGAGCCGATGCGGTTTCGGCGGTGACGTTTTCTTCTGCAACTCCGGCATGGAGGCCAACGAGGCCGCCCTTAAGCTGGCGAGAATATACGGCAACAAAAAATATGACGGCAAACGTTTAAGAGTTATCACTTTTGAAAACTCTTTCCACGGACGTTCATTCATGACGCTGTCTGCCACAGGACAGGACAAGGTAAAGAAAGGGTTTGAGCCGGTGGCGGATTTCTTTACTCATATTCAGATGAACGATTTTGCCGGATTCGTGAACGAAGCAAAAAAAGGCGGTGTGATCGCCCTGATGATAGAAGCGGTGCAGGGAGAAGGCGGGCTGATGCCCATCGACAGAGAGTTTCTGGTGAACGCCTCCGACTACTGCGCCAAAAACGACATTCTGCTGATAATGGACGAAATCCAGACCGGATTCGGCAGAACAGGCGACATCTTCGCCTATAAACACTTCGGCGTGACACCCGACATCATAACCCTGGCTAAGGGAATCGCCAACGGTGTCCCCATGGGCGCCATGATGGCGAGACCAGACATAGCCGAATATATGTCCGCAGGAACACACGGCACCACATTCGGCGGAAACTTCTTAGCATGCGCCGCCGCTATGGCTGTTCTGGATGTTATGACCGAAAGAGGTTTCATGCAGAGCGTGCGTGAGAAGGGAGACTATTTCAAAACCCGTCTGGAAGAGATATTCTACCAGACAGAGGTTACCGTGCTGGGCATCGGAATGATGACAGGCATCAAAATTCACGGCAAACAGAAAGAGTTCATTAACAAAGCGATAGACAACGGACTGCTGACAGTCCCGGCAGGAAATGACGTGATAAGGATATATCCGCCGCTGACTGCCTCTTATGAAGAGCTTGACGAGGGTCTTGGTCTTATAGAAAAGACCGCCAGAGAGCTTGAGATCGGAGGTTTTTAAGTTGAAAAGAGATTTTCTGACACTGAGAGACTGGAGCTCTGAAGAGCTCAAAGAGATGATACAGACAGCCGTCAGGCTGAAAGCTGAAAACAGAAACAACGTCCGCCACCACCACCTCGAGGGTAAAAAGCTGGCGATGATTTTCGAAAAACCGTCCACCAGAACAAGGGTCTCCTTCGAAGTGGGCATGTATGAGCTGGGCGGATATCCGCTTTATCTCAGCGCGAACGATATTCAGCTCGGACGCGGCGAAACGGTTAAAGACACCGCCAGAACGCTGTCCAGATATGTTGACGGAATAATGATACGCACCAAAGGTCACGAGATCATAGAGGAGCTGGCGCAGTATGCCTCAGTGCCCGTTATCAACGGTCTCACAGACGATTTTCACCCCTGTCAGGTGATGGCTGATCTTCAGACCATCTACGAATACAAGGGCAACTATGACTTAAAGGTCGCTTTCATAGGCGATGGAAACAATATGGCTCAGTCATGGCTTTACGGAGCGGCTAAGTTCGGCATAGACATCAGCGTGGCATCACCCGAGGGATATGAGTGCAAAGCGCAGGTGGTGAAAGAGGCGAAAGAAGCTGCGAAAGCCACAGGCGCTAAGATAGAACTTGTCAGAGACCCCTATGACGCCGTTAAAGACGCCGACTTCATCTACACCGATGTGTGGGCGAGCATGGGTCAGGAAGCGGAAAAAGAAGCACGCAAAAAGATATTCAAAGACTATCAGGTGAACGCCGGTCTTATGAAGGCGACAGGCAGAGACACACTGTTCATGCACTGTCTGCCGGCATACATGGGGCTGGAAGTCACTGAGGATGTCTATGAGAGCAAAGCGTCCATAGTCTGGGACGAGGCGGAAAACCGTCTCCACGCCCAGAAGGCCGTCATGCTCAAAGTGATGGGAAAGTAAAGTTTTTCATGATTGTCATTGCGAGCGTCAGCGAAGCAATCTTAAACGTGCGATATGAAAAAAGGTTATGTATATATCCTGACATGTTTTAACAGAAATGTTCTTTATGTCGGGGTAACGTCCGATCTTATAAAGCGAATATATCAGCACAAAAATAAAATGGTTGACGGATTCGCAAAAAGGTACAATCTGGATATGCTTGTCTGGTATGAGTGTTTTGAAACCATCACAGACGCAATAGCCAGAGAAAAACAGATAAAAGGCGGCAGCAGGGCAAAGAAGATTGCGCTGGTTAACAGCTTTAACCCTGACTGGAACGACCTTTATGATCAGGTTATTAAATAAGAAAGATTGCTTCGTCACGGCGTTCCTCGCAATGACGCATAACAATCTGAACAATCATAATTAATACTTCGGAGGATCAAAATGGCAAAAGACAAAGTGGTTCTTGCCTATTCCGGCGGTCTCGATACTTCAGTCATTCTGAAATGGCTTCAGCTTAAAGGTTATGACGTGGTGGCATACGTTGCCGACCTCGGGCAGCTTCCCGATGTGGAAGCGATAAAAGAGAAGGCGATGAAATCCGGAGCCGTGGATTTCTACGCTCTGGATCTGAAAGAGGAGTTCGTAAAAGATTTCGTATTCGAGGCTGTTAAATTCAACGCCGTATACGAAGGACGCTATCTGCTCGGAACATCTCTCGCCAGACCCATCATCGCTAAGGGAATGGTAGAGGTAGCCGCCAAAACAGGCGCCAAATTCCTCGCCCACGGCGCCACAGGCAAAGGTAACGATCAGGTGCGCTTCGAGCTGACAGCCGCCGCCCTGAACCCCGAGCTGAAAACTATCGTTCCGTGGAGAGAGCCTGAGTTCTTTAATGTTATCAAAGGACGTAAAGAGGCTATGGATTTCGCAAAAGAGCACGGCATCCCCGTTAAGGCGACAGCCGACCAGCCCTGGAGCTCTGACGACAACCTTATGCACATCAGCTTTGAGGCGGGAATACTGGAAGATCCGGCAAACAGACCCCCCGCTGAGATGTTCGAATATACTGTAGATCCTAAAAAAGCGCCCGATGAGGCTGAGATCATCGAGATCAAATTCGAGCAGGGCGTTGCTGTGAAACTGAACGGAAAAAAACTCAGCCCGGCTTCTATGCTGGCTGAACTGAATAAAATAGGCGGAAAACACGGTATCGGACGTATCGATATGGTGGAGAGCAGATATGTAGGCATGAAATCCAGAGGTGTTTACGAGACACCCGGCGGAACAATCCTCCACGCCGCTCACCGTGACCTTGAGGCTCTTACTCTGGACGGCGGAACTATCAACCTGAAAGAGACTCTGATGCCCAGATTCGCTTCTCTGGTATATGCCGGATACTGGTACTGCCCCGAGATGGAGTGTCTGAGAGCGCTTCTGGAAAAATCACAGGAATATGTGACAGGAAAAGTAAGACTCGAGCTCTATAAAGGCAATGTGACATGTATCGGCAGGGAATCTAAGTATTCTCTTTACAACCAGCTTGTGGTATCTATGGAAGATGATGCCGGAGCCTACAACCAGACAGACGCGGCAGGATTTATAAAACTGCACGCTCTGCCTCTGAAGGCGCACGCAGCCAGAGCGAAAAAATAACGGAGAATGATTAATGTATTTTCAGGATGTTATACTGAATCTTCAGAGATTTTGGGCGGATAAAGGCTGTATAGTTTATCAGCCTTACGACATAGAGGTTGGAGCGGGAACTTTTAACCCCGCCACATTTCTGCGATGTCTCGGTCCCGAGCCGTGGAACGTTTGCTATGTCGAGCCCAGCAGAAGACCCACAGACGGACGCTACGGCGAAAACCCCAACAGGCTTCAGCACTATTACCAGTTTCAGGTGATATTAAAACCGTCACCCTCCGACATTCAGGAGCTCTATCTGGAGAGCCTGAAACAGCTCGGCATAGACAAGACAGAGCACGACATCCGCTTTGTCGAGGACGACTGGGAATCACCCACTCTGGGCGCATGGGGTCTGGGCTGGGAAGTATGGCTGGACGGGATGGAGATCACCCAGTTCACATACTTTCAGCAGGCGGGCGGTATCGACCTGAAACCCGTTTCAGGCGAGATTACCTATGGTCTGGAACGCATCACCATGTATCTTCAGGGTGTGGAATCAGTTTATGACATCAAATGGAATGACAAGATAACATACAGAGACGTTTACCACGCGAACGAGGTGCAGTATTCAGCTCATAACTTCGAGCACGCCGACACAGACATGCTGTTCAAGCTGTTCGATATGTATGAGAAGGAATGCGTACACATAAACGAGAAGGGACTTCCCCTGCCCGCTTATGACTACTGTCTGAAATGCAGCCATACATTCAACCTGCTGGACGCCAGAAGCGCCATATCAGTAACAGAGAGAACCGGCTACATAGCCAGAGTGAGAAACCTCGCCAAGATGTGCGCGGAAAACTATCTGAAACACAGAGAAGAGCTGGGATTTCCCCTGCTCAACAGATAAACATAAAGCCCCTCATCCGAGGGGCTTTTTTTATTTATAAAATCATGTGTCAGCGATTTCACCTTACACAGCGGACATATGCTGAAGCGGATTTAACTTCACCCACCATAATCGGAGATGTGTAAAAAAAGACAGCATATGCTTGATTCATCACGCTGACTGACGTTGTGGACGACCAGTAATCGTCAGCAGTGTAATTCGTAAAAACAGCGTTAACAGATGAAGAGCCGTTCAGCTCCATAATAGACATCAGCTCTCTGATATTAGGAAGACGCCAGTCATCATATCCGCCCAGAGACAGCGACTCGCAGCGGGACAGAGCGTTCACCCAGGTAACACTGGAACCGACCGCATCGTCCTCCCACATCAGACCGGTGATATTATCCGTAACTATGCCGTATGTGCCGCTGCGGGAAAAAGAGATGTCGGGCTCTGTCTTACCCGCCACAAAGGCGGAATATAAAGTCATATTCTTGTTTTCGGCATATACTCCGATATCAGTGAAATATACATACCATGCATCGATACCGCCGATTCTATATTCTGAAGTCCATATTGCCTGTCCTGCCGGAAAATACAAAAATTCGCTGTAATCGTTACCTGAACCTGACGCAAAATTTACTAAAGAGAATAATTCCTTCATATTAGGAGTCCGCCAGTCGCTGTAGCCTCCGTGCTGGTTATAATTCAGACTGGCGGATTCGGTATACAGCTCCAGCCACTCATACCGTGGTGTGCTGTATGCGCCGGAATCCTCCCAGATCATACCGTTTACATTATCGGTAACGATTTCTCCGAATGATGTCGTTCTGGTGAAACTGGCGGCTACACCCGCCTGATATTCTCCGTCCTGTCCTGTGCCGTCACACGGAATGGACGAGCCGGAAGCGTCATAGCATGTGTTCTGTCCTGTCTTTGTCAGCACATACGAACACTTTGTATCGCTCTTTTCTATCCTGCATACCGCGCCTATTCCGTTATCGTACAGTGCTCCGGATGAAGGACGGTAACATGTCAGCATAAAAAAATCGTCAGCCGCGGCGGACGAACTTATTCCGAACACAGACTGGAGTCTGGCTCCCAGAGCGGAAGAGAGACCGCCGTCCGTAAGCCATGAACCATCCAGCGTAAGATATTTGAGACTGCTGTCGGCCACATCTCCCTCAAATGTCATTACAACGTCTTTGGATGAATCCATACCCGACAGTTCAGACACGATATCCGCAAGCCTGTAACAGCCCGAATCCCAGCCGGAACCGATGGCATCTGATTCCGTGACGTATATTTTGCTGGTATTATATGCGGATGAGGTGAAGCCGACAGAAGAATCCTCCGCCGCCTTCAGTTTGACACCCAGAACATATAAATCTGTTGACTTTGCGCTTCTGGGCACGGCAGAGCTGAGCTCCAGAGGAGTACCGATCAATATCACATCAGAATAAACTCTGGATGAGTCTTTTATATAGATAACTGATTTACCGTCATTCTCGCTGTAAACCACCGTGATTCCAGTGACAGGATCGCCGGAACTGTCCACGGTAAAGATATTATAGGCGACTCCCAGGGTGCTGCTGGTGACGACAGCCTTGCCCATGCTGTTCGTTGTCACCGCAACCTTGCCGCCGGAATATGTGGCCGTTGATGCCGGCGTATCAGTTCCGGCGGGCGTATCACCATCACCGGGCTGATCAGTGCTGGAAGACGACCCCCCGCCCCCGCATCCGGATATGATAAACATCACAAATATAATCAGAATATATAAAGAGCGCATAAGCACCTCCATATATATTTTATCTGATAATTATATTTATAGCCACTACCCGACCGGGTAGTATTCTTTATTATAAGTTATTTATAGGACTGAAGACAGATTAAGATTGAGCGCGGATTCCAAAAAAGAACCCGCGCATATGATCTGCTATTCTGAAAATCCGCCCCTTACACAGCGGTAAGAACGGTTAGCCCCTAAATCTCTGGTATCAGTCTGCATGGAACCGTCAAGCATATCAATATCCCATGCGCTTGTTGTCGAGAACGGCGTAACAGTCGATGACCAGTGCAGGTCGTCAGACGCTCTGTAATTTGTGAAAGCGGCATTATCATAGACAGGGTTATAGTGATTACCCATATCAGTAATAGTCAGAAGCTCACGAGCATTCGGCACACGCCAGTCTGTATGTCCGCCGAGAGTCAGAATTGCGCAGGCAGCGACAGCATCGGTCTGTGTTACTATTCCCGGATCAGCATCGTCCTGCCACTGAAGCCCTGTATTGCCATCGATTACTATATCGAATGAAGGGTCTCTGGTGAATGAGCGTGCGGGAAAAGCATCTCCCCTGACGCAAATTGCATATAAATTTCCGGTTGCAGGATCTTCAGTAGAAAGTGTGGGTCCGGCCAGTTCAATTGATACCACATCAGTTCCTGAGTTCTGTTCCACAGTGGACGTCCAGTAGTCATGAGCAACTGAAATATTGGTAAACACACTAAAGACAGCATTGTTGAACTTGCTGTAATCTAAGATTGAGAGTATTTCGTCGATGCCTGCCACACGCCAGTCTGTGTATCCGCCCAGAGTGAGAGCAGTACAGTCGGCAACGGCTGTCGCATATGATTTAAGAGCAGGCGCAGCATTGTCCTGCCACATAAGCCTGTTCACATTGTCTGTCACTATGCCGTCAGAGCTTCTGGTGAAAGACGGCTCTGCGCCCATCTGATATTCACCGTCCTGACCTGTTCCTGCGCAGGCTGTTTCCACGCCAGCGTTATCATAACATTTTTGCTGTCCGGTCTTTGTAATCACCCAGGGATATACGCTGACACTGAATGTATGGGAATCTGTAGAGGTTCCGTCTGACACAGAAATTGTTATCCCTGTGTAGTCTCCGGCAACCGCCGTTCCGGATAAAACACCCGTGGATGCGTCTATAGCCATCCATGCGGGATTGCCTGATATGGAGTATGTCAGTGTTCCTCTTCCGGAGCTGTTAACCGCCGGACTGTAACTGAAATCGCCGGATCTCATATAAGCGCTGGTGGGATAGCTCACGTCAACTTCGGCGACCGCCCCGCCTCCGCCTCCACCGCCGCAGCCATAAACAGCCGCCACGGCTAACAATAATATTGCCCTTAAAATCCTCATAATTTCCTCCGTACAATAATTAATCATAAATAGTCACCATACCGAATATTCACACAGCAAAAATAGTAAGTCAAACAACTTATTTGGTATTTATACCTGTTCATCAATATTTTATGGTAATTTTCCCACTAATAGATCATGTCATATTTGTTTAAATATAATAAGCATAGGATAAGAATTACTAAATAATCCTTGCGTATCAACATAACTAAGAAGAGAAGAAGAAAGAAAAGGAACGTGTCTGTCTGTATAATTCAGAGGCAAATATCCAGAATACGCTGATAGACTATATCAGATCTTCCGGCTGGTTCGCCGACTAGATTTCCAGCAATATAGTCACTTTTGAATCCCCTGATTGATAAGATTTTATTGAACTCAGACCTGAGATATTCTTTTACTTTGCTATCTGAGAACTGAATCTCTTCACTAATCCTGCTGTTGCCGTTGACTACTGTTATTATATCCTCAAAATCATGTGAATAAGGTTCGCTCTGTCCTCTGGTACGAAAAGCTGTTAGTTTTGTAGCGATAAAATATGCCGGGGATACGAGGCGAATAACAAGACCTGCCTCCAGTTCAACGGTATTTGAATTTTGAATTGCTGGAAGATACCACGGATTAGAAAATCCAAGGACATCAACATCAGTCGGCATAACATCCAGAATCATGCTTTCGTATTGCATTCTGCAAATAGGCGTTGGCTCGTCTTCCGTGGGCATGACTTCGGCAAATCCAAGAGATTTTAACTCATCAATCACGGCATAGTATTCGTGTCTTGTGGCTATCTCGGCAATGACATCGACATCGCCGGTTATCCTTGTGGATGTGACAGCAGAATCGTCTATCAGATAATCCACAGCACAGCCGCCGACAAACACAAACCTGTCCAGCATCGGCTTTAATGCCTTTGCCATGCTTATCATAAGCTGTTTATTATTCATCGTTAAGAAGCTCTCTCAGGCGTTTTTTTGCCGCTTCAATCTCCCTGCGCTGTCCGACACGCAGGAGATCCAGCAGAGCAAGCATCTCATAAACCTTCTGCTCCAACTTGTTTTTGGCTATCATTTCAGGAATAGCCTTATGAAGCGGCGGCACTGAAAAGCCTTTTACATTGCCTTCAGGATGCGCCCAAACAACGGGGTATTCATTATCAACAAAATCAGTTTTTAACGAGGTCGCATCAACACCCGAAACAAACCCTCTGGTAACCTTGCCCTTTTCTATCGGAAAAACATAAGGAAAACCGTGAATGAGAAATTCTCCAATATTCCGATAAACAGGCTCATCGTCAGCAACCAGTTTTGCAGTCTTTAGAAATTTCATACTTCTGCTCAGAACTGCAAGGCTAAGTCCGCTGCGGATTTCCCAGTCCCTCATTGTCTCTTTTCTGCTATCTTTTGCCAGAAAACTCAATAAGACATAAACATCAGTTACGTTCATACATCACCGACAATATATTTTACTCATTAAAGCACATATATTATTGACTGTAAAGCCTGTTCCATGTTTCGGAACACGGAACATAATCTCAGAGGAGTTAGATTATAAACTTTCTTTTTCCTTCTCGCACAAATTCTTCATATTGCTTCGCTAAACTATCAGCAATACTATTTAACTCATCAGCTTTCTTTTTCAAATTATTTACAGTTTCATCAGGAAAAATACCGTCATAAATTGTATCTGTGTACACGGATGCAAAATCACCATCCCCGACAGGAGAAGTGTATGTTGAATATTTCGCCATAAACGTATCTACTGCTGAGTACATCTTTTTCCTGCCAGCATCTATCTTCTTATCAAAAAACTCCTTATCAACACTGTCCCAGTATGCTCTAAATTGCCTTAAACCATCAAGCTCACTACGCAAAACACTCCCATGAAAATCTGTATGCTTGAAAAATGAAATTGTTCTCTCTGGTGGCAAGACTTCTATTAATTCTTTAAATAGTTCTGCATCCTTTTCAGATTTTTTACTGTCTCTTATGTCTTTTTTAAATTGTTCTAATGATGTATACACCGCCCCAATTGCTAATAGAAATGCAATCAACGAGTCCCAGGGGAATGACGATTCTTTAACATATGAATTAACAAGCCATGCTTCAGAGAATACCAGCCCAACTAGTGATGCTGTAAAATATATATAACCTTTAAACATCGTAAACTCTCATTAATATAATTTATGACCATATTCAATATATCATAAGTTATTAAACCATACATGATTTATAAAATGCAAATTGGTTATATTTACAACTAAAACTCAAAAGTGTGCCAAATTGAAAAAGCCAACCGATAAACGATTGGCTTTTAAGAGAAATATAAATCGGGATGAGAAGATTTGAACTTAAATCCGAGGGGTCAAAACGCCTAAAAACCCTTATTTATCAACACCACGTCTCCGCCCAAAACCGACAGAAAGGGGCAAAAGTGTGCCAAATCTGTGCCAAATTTTTACGACTAGCATTTATCATAACCATAAAAATCCATCGCTAATCCAAAATAACGCCTTGCAAATATTCAGCATATTTTTTTTGTAGGTATTCAACCCCATTGGTGGCATCAAAATCCATATCAAGACTATCTTTTATATACTTCATTCTGTGTTTACATCCGTTTATGATTTCAGACCAAGTTTTGACCCAGACAGTCATACGTCCACCATCAATTAATTCTGTATCATGAACAATTCCAAACTCTCTGCCAAGTTGCCTTCTCCTTTTTTCAGCAGTAGAATCAACTTCTGTAGAGACAAGCAAAAGATTCCACTTAACATTAAGCCCTTTAAATCTAGCATCTTCTGAAATAGCATCAGCATAGCTAATTATCTGATCAACTTCCTCTTTACCTATTTTAACCTTAGGAGCTTTTAACTCAATAATGAGGTGCTCTCTTTCACTTTCATGATTTTTTGGAATATCTCTTGAAAGCATTAGATCTATTATCCCTACTTTACCATCCAGTCTTTTAACAGCTTCACCATCAATATCTATTTCACAACCAAGCAGTTTACGGTGAACTCTTAATACTTCAGTCAATGACTTATCACTCACAGCAACCTGGAATTCATTCCCAAAAAACCAAGCATTGTCCGCCAATATTTTGTGGAGTTGAGATCGTTCCTTTAACAGTTTTCTCGTTTCATAGTTAAATATGAGCTCTTCAATACCTGAGACAAATTTAATTCTATCTGAAACCATTTTTGACATAGTTATTATTGAGGTCAAATCATTATCTTCTAGGAGTTCCTCTAACTCTTTTTTCTTTTCTTTAGGCAGCTTGATTACTTCTTCAATTATCTTCCGAAGGTCTTTAGGTGATTTTTCAATAGTTTGCTTTAGCATTCTAAATTGAAAAGACTTTATTTCATTTGGGCTATCAGCAAAACTTTTCATGAGGGAATTGATATTGAGAGCGAGAATATCAAACATCTGTCTTTCTGCTATATCTACTTTTTCTTCTGTATCTTCCGAGTATGGATAAATAGCATCTTGCTTCCATTTATCAATAATTGACTTAGAGCCTGCTATTGTCCTTTTAATAAAATGGTCTTTCAAAAAAGCTCTCAATTTTTCAAATACTTCTTCAAGTAGACCACTCTGGTGCACTAAATCCAAATCACCGCTTGAATTCATATCCGAAACACACTTTGACTTTATAAATGCAGTAAAGCTAAATTCTCCAACTCCTTTAGCACCTTTGAAGGTAAATTTTGAAAGAGGTATTCCATGCTCGTTACATAAATAATATTCTCTTGTTTGAATTTTATCCCATTCAATGATCTCAATATTAAAACCATAAGACTTCCCATCTATATTAAATTCACCTAAAAGCTCATCAGTTTGGTTAAGAATTATGTCTGATATTTTAAGCGGAATATTATCCACCACTATTTCAATATCCGGGTAATTATTTAAATACGGAGCAAAAATCTGGATCAAAGAATCACGTAATTCATCTAAGTTTTCCCAATAAGCAGGTTTGCTTAACTCACTTATTGCTACTTCAACACCAAAACTTTCTTCTGTACATTCAGAAAGATCAGACAACGTGAAGTTAGTCATAATATCAGCGTTAGTGCTAATATTAAAAAACTCAGACTTATCTTTGCCTTTAAATCGCACTTCCCAGTTTGCATACGCTCCTATAGCTAAAGCCTTAAAACGCCCTCTCCCTTCTTTGCCATGCAGGAACCTTGAATATATCGGTGTTGTTGAACTATTCTTTTTCCATGAGCCACCTAATGATTTAAATAAAATTGGTGCATTATCGTATGAAAAACCTTTGCCATTATCTTTAATAATGACTTCTTCAACTCTGGTTTCTCCTTTCACAATTGATATTTCAACTTTAGTGGCATCAGCATCAAGTGCATTCCAAATTAACTCAGCGATAGCAAAAGCTGGAGAAGCCTTAGATATTTTACTTATAGCATCTGCTTTTATTTCAACTTTTATATTTTGCATCATAGCCCCTAAATACTTAAATATTTTAGAAACTTCCTATTCACAAACAGGACTTCTCTACCAGCCTTCACGGATTCGAGGATGCCTGCGTCCTCAAGGTTTTTTAAGTATACCATTGCTGTCTGGCGTTTGGCGATGCCTGCATCAACAATATTTTTTACCCTGCAATATGGTTGGGTAAATATTAGGTCGTTCATCTCTTTTACGGGGACATTAGGCGCAAGCCGCTTTATATCCTCATAAGTCTGTTTCATCAGAGCAGAAATACTCTCTATCCTCTGAACAGTTTCAATAGATGCCTCACGGATACCTTGTAGGATATACAAAATCCAATCCTGCCAGTTTTCATCAGCAGTAACGCCCCTGATAAGCCTATAATAGTCAGCCTTGTTCCTGATAATATATCCGCTGAGATACAGCACAGGATAAGCAAGAAGCCCCTCTTGAATCAGATAGAGCATATTCAAAATCCTGCCTGTTCTGCCGTTGCCGTCCAGAAACGGATGAATCGCCTCAAACTGATAATGCAGAACTGCCAGTTTAACCAGCGGGTCAAAGTCCGTGTTTTCATTCAGGAATCTTTCCCAGTTGGAAAGTAAATCTCTGATGACCTTTTCACCTTCTGGCGGAGTGTATAAAACCTCGCCAGTCGCCACATTTTTAATCTGTGTTCCCGAAACTTTACGGATATTCATTTCTGTATTCTTGATGATAGAGCATATCTCGCAAATCATGTTGGTTGTGATTGGCTTTGCCGACAACATCTCGCAACCTGCTTTCAAAGCCTGCCGATACCGCAGTGTCTCTTTTGTTGCTGAATCCACATCAGCGTTATCAGTAAATGACGCTCTGAAAAGTTCGTCCGAAGTCGTAACGATATTCTCAATCTCAGAACTTGCTTTGGCTTCCTGCAATGGTATGGTGTTTATCAGAACTGTCGGGTCTGGCAGCATCTTCGTTGCAAAATTAAGCTCCGCCAGAGCCTTGTTAGCCTCGATAGCCAGCTTCAGCACAGCTTTTGTCTCTATCTCCGCTTTCGGCGGCAACAAAGGAATATCATTGTACGGTTTTTCAGGATGATTCGACATATCACACCAATATGCTTATTTTCAACTCACTTTTCGACATATCTAAAAGATATGTCGAAAGCTTAACCATGTCAAGACAACATGTCGATTTTAGATACGCATTTAATCATTTAGTAATATAGCAATCTTAGGACAATTTATCAAAAACTTCACCTCAACTTAAACAAAACATTCCTACCATGCGACAGGTTCTGTCGTTTAATTACTATATTATCAACAAAGATTCACATACATAGGAATAATATGTATCAGGGACACATGGTAACGAAACTTTTTGTAATCGCATTATATTTTTACTTAAAGACCTTTCTGATGATTATTCTAAACGAGTTGACAATTTATGTTTTTAAAAGGAAAATATGATATGAAAGAGCTAAATGGTTATTTAGACGAGCTTGTTGTCATAAGTCGTGATTTTATAAAAAGAAATAAATTTGACATTATCAAGCTGTCTACTTTTCAGGAAGTCAATTTTTTTATCTTAGACAGGGCAATTAATAAACATCGTAACTTATTTATCCAGTTGCCTCAGAATGTTGACGTTGATGCATTCATAATTCCAACAATACTGTCTATTACTTCTTCTTATTTTCTTATTAACTATATTGAAAATGAAAATGACATAATGAACTATAGGGTAGGTTCGGTATTACAGAATATTAAAACAAAACGTAGATATAAAATCGTAAAAAGAGATGAGAATAATCTATATTTCAGACATAAAAATTCAGACATGTCTGTCCCTCATATGATAGCTCTAAGGGATTATAAAGTTTTAGATGATAATGCTAAAATTACAAAAAGAAAATCAAAAATAGATTTTACTAATTATCAGAATTTATATGATACATTTTTTAGTATTGTTGACACACCTGCACAATTCAACCATAAGGTCGCTGTTTTATTTAACAAAAAACATTTTAATGAAAAACTAAGTAAAATGTAGCGGCGTGCGAAAAAGCGCACGGTTTTCTTGCGATAATACACTTCCCAAATCTTTTAAACAATATTTAATATCTTTAAACAAGGGAGGTGTGACCCTCCCTATCTTTAGAAGTTTTTAATCAGAACTTCCTTCACTTTCGTCTTATTACCCTTACCAAGTGAATAAACCGTCTCAACAGGCACGATATTGAATTTTCGGTATATATCTCTTACCAGTTTAGTGTCATTAAGAGACAGAATAAATCTACCTGTGAGTGTAGATAAGACAGCCGCCATTATTCCAAAGTCATCTTTAGAGAATACTCCTTTACCATAGTCATCTTCACAGCCGTCATATGGCGGGTCAAGGTAGAATACTGTGTAAGGCCGGTCATACCGCTTAAGGATCTCTAGATAATGAATGTTCTCAATATAGACCCTTGCGAGTCGTAAATGAGCTTCAGACAAATCCTCTTCGATGCGTAATAGATTAAAGCGAGGAGGTGATGATGGCGCATATCCAAAGCTCTGGCCAGCCTGCTTACCTCCGAATGATGTTTTAGCCAGATAGTAATATCTGACCGCCCGTTGAATATCAGTCAGTACATCACCGGGAGTTTCAAGAAAGCGATTGTATTCATCACGGCTAACTAATAACCATTTCAACTGTTTATAAAACTCTTCAAAATGATTTTTAACCACTCTATACAGAGTGATTAGGTCTTTATTAATATCGTTGATTACTTCAGTGTGAACAGGATCTTTTCTGAATAGAAAATTTGCTGCACCAGCAAACACTTCAACATAACATTGATGATCAGTAGGAAAATGTTTGATAATCTCATCAGCTAAACGAGATTTACCACCAATATAAGGGATTATGCTCCGCATGAATACACTCCTTGACGATACATGTATACACTGCTAGAATCCGCTCACCCGGTCGACATGGGTACAGGCGGCAGCAGTTATCTGTGTGAGTGTTAGCGCACTCTCGTCATCGGAGTGTATATCCGATACTGCCGTCTGGTTGCTATATTTCAGGCTTCTCAGGCCATGTTACGGATGCGGGAAACGCTTCTTGTGCTGTGATGTCTCTCAGAGCTTGACGATACTCTTTAACAGCTGTTAATATCGTATCAGACAGCGGATAGTCGGGCATCACGAGATAATCAGTCTCTGCTATCAGCGTGTCACGCTTTGAGCGTATCGCCGCCGCTAACTCTTCATCAGTCTGCTGACGAACGTATTCAACGACTTTTTCGCCGTCCCAGCGGCGCTCGCCCTGAGCGTTCATCAAATCAGTCCAAACTGCGGCGGAAACTTCGAATGTCCCGTCCGGCTGAGTTTTATAGACTCCGGCTGGATACGATGCAGATAAAAAACCATTTTCATCGAATTTAACGTAATACTTATGCATAATTCACTCCTTACCAGCCAAATGCAAAACATGCAACATTGCCAATAGTCGCAGGAGTTGTTCCTGTATAGAGCCAAAAATCGACATATGTGACATCTTTACTCTTAACAGAGATTCGTCTATCAACCCCGCCGTTTGATTCTGACGTATAATTTCCAACGAATACAACAGATGTTGGAAAAGCGACTGGATATATCCAGCGAGTTACGCCAGAAACGACAGTTGCTGATAAGCCCCATTGAATCATGAAGCTCTTAAAACAAACCGGGAATTTAATATAGCCGGATGTGCCGAAAACCCAAGAAAAACCGAGAGCTGTCATAATATCGCACATCGCAGCACGCAAAAAGCCAGTTGTTACTATCTTCTGGCTATCATTGTCAGTATCTTCAATATCAACAATCTCGCTTTTGAGGATATATTGACCATGCGGGTCTTCCTTAGCCTCATGCTCAGTTACAACGCCCAGGGCGTACTCTCTAGTTGCCAGAACTTTTGAAGGGTCGACAGCCAAAGTAACAGCAGATACGGACGTAACCGCTATAGTCATCCCAACAACCACATCTGCGGCCACTCCATCTGTCAGAACAGGCTTGATAGTGTCCGGATAATTACAGACAGCTATCAGGTCTCCATCATCATCATAAAGACCCAGCTCTCTGATAGTCCACCCACCCATCGCCGCAGAAATCACTGCGCTGGCTGTAATAGTGCTTCCTTCAGAGTCGCTATCATAATTACTAACCGATACCCTAGCCACTTCATTAACCAGAGCAGTCATCTCCGGTGCCGGGGTAATGGAAGATCCACCGCCGTCACCGATAGCCAACTGTGTAATAGATACTGCTGTCCCTGCTGTAATAGCTGCAGCTATCTTATTACTACCAGTCGCTGTCACATACGATTTATATGTAGCCACATTAACCTCCTACTATTATTCTATTTACAGTGTGTACATACATGCCTGTGAATGACTCAAATGCGATGTCAAAGTCTTCCATAACCCCTGGTTGCACAATAACCATTGAGCTGGTCTGCAGACCTGACATAACATTAAGAGTGCCATCTGTTTCCAGATTATATTTAACCCCTGCCAGCTTACTTCTGGCAGGCTTAACATCGTTCATAATCTGTATATATTCATCTGTGCTACTTATCACTTCACCTGTAACATCAGCGAAGATCAGATAAAATTCAGCCCATCTCTCTTCATCAGTGTCTCTTAGGCTCTCTATAGTCGCAGGCAGGCCATACAACGCAAAAATAGCCTGCACTCCGGCATCCTTTCCAGCCTGCGCAAAGAATACATATGCGGCGCAAATACGGCCTCTATACTGTTCATCTGTTTCAAATGAATAACGTTTTATAGACCTACTGTCTGCGAAGTGACGCAGGTATTGCGTCTCGCATTTAGATGGCACAAACTGATCTCTAACCCAGTTCAGCTTTTCCAGCATCTCATCCAGCACAACTGCAATACCTTTCACCAGTGAAAGGAAAGCACTGCCGGCTCTCAGAAACGGAAAACGTAATGTCTGTGAAAAGTATTGATAAAATTTAGACATAGCATCAGCTCACTGTCAGACTATTCAGCACAATCAACTGAGACTCCGTTACTGTAACATCAGCAGACGGGGACGTGATAGATACTACAGAAACATTCTCCTGCATCGCCAGGCTAATGAGACGCTGGAGTGTAAACGATGTCCCGATCTTTATTGTTGACTGAAAATAGCTATTAATGGCTGATGTAACATCAGACACAACAGTTGCGGAATCACCGCTAGACACAGTCAATGACACATCAATGTCAACAGATACAACTTCGGGCCCATAAACAGATACATCATCATTGATAGGTTTATTCGCTGCTACCAGTTCACTGACAGCAGTCAACGTGGATGCTGTCGGCACACCTGCTGTTCCCTTAACAACAACATCAACCGTGCCCTGGCCCCGCGGGTGCTGATCACGGATCTTAACAGAGTCTACACCTGACACAGACAGTGCCCAGCTTTCATACGCATACTTAGTACAGCCATTCGTTGACTTCCAGACGAGGAAGTACCTGGCTCTCAGTTCATCATCCGTTTCTTTATCCCTTCCTTCAGATGTAAGCCAGTCGGCAGAATTAGTAACAGATGCTATCCCTGTGATTGATGTCACTATTATAGAGATCATCCCGGTAACAACGTTACCGTTTGCACCATACTCTTCAGCCTCAACCGGAACGACATATGTATTATCTGCAGATGCCATAACAACAGCAGATGTAGTCACAAAACGATAGACGTTACCGTCCACATCTGCCTCCGTCTTGAATATCTTACCAGCCGGAATACGGATATTTCCGCTCTGGCTTCGTGTGACTATCACATTACCTGTCGCTTTCGTTGCCGCTTTTCGTGTTACTCCCACCTGAGTACAATGCAGATCCAGCCACAACCCTGTTGCGGTGGACGGGAACGCCTGTTTCAGGATTGACACCAGAAACAGATACAACTGATATAAACCCCAACAGAACAGTTCTATAATGCCTCTGATAGGCCCTCTATTCAGATTCAGCTTACGGGGTAAGCCGTCAGCTTGCTGCTGTTCTTCCAGCTTTGCGTAAACGTCTGAACGAACATCAGTTAACGTCTTATCAATCGGTATTGACATCTTCCACCACCGTTACATAATCATCACCTATACTGATATGCAGAAACTGTTCAGTTTCTGTCTCATACAGGCTGTATTGTGCCTGCGCAGTGATACCGTCTTCATCCCAGCTTATCAGTGTAGCTGTAACAGACAACGGTATCACACGGCTATCCATCTCTATTCGGGTCTCTATTTCAGCAATCAACGCCTGTCTGTTGATTGCGGTGTTTTCTTCATTAATGAACAGGTATAAATAACTGCCGAATTCTTCGTCATAAAACAGACACCCAACAGGAAGCTGAAGGCGCAGACGTATGTCCTGGTTTATGACGTCCACGTCTGATACCATCTTACACTCGCCCTGTAGTGTCACAGCAGGGATCAGATCACTACCAACATAAATGTCACCAACATTCATTGCGTTGCCACTCCTGTGTAGTTATTACCGTCTGTGATAGGGTGTCTATGCTCCTTCAGGCTGATATTATCAGCTATAACATCACCATCATCCACCTTAACACCCTTCTTAAATGTCGCTATACCTCCGGTTCCATATGTACCCTCTGATGCTATACCGCCGGTGGTGAGTAGTTTTGCGTTCTCCATATTACCGGAGTTCTGTACGAGTGGAGTATCCAAAACAATCTTTTCTGAGGCTGTTAATATTATAGTATCTGCAGTGGCCATCACGTCACCTGGGGTTCTTACCTCAACGTCTGTGTTCGCACAGATACGCACATACACACCATCACTCTGCTGAATGATAAAGTCGCCAACTTCTGCTGCAGGTGCGCCGTTATTAAGCCAGCGAAAGTTGCTGATACGGGGAAAAGACGGGTCACCGTCATAGTATTCAAGATCACACATACTGCCGACAGCGGGAGGGCACACAATGCCTCTACTCTGGCCAGCCCAGATAACAGGGATCTCGACACATGTCAGAACCGGCTCGTTCGAGTCTTCAGACTCGTCATTACGTAACGGCTGCACATCACAGAAATACCTGCCGTCACTGGCGTATGTGGCCACGACCTTTGCCTTGCGTACAACACGATAGTATTTCCGCAGGTTAGGCATAACGATTTCTACAGCTCGCTTTAAGAGTGCCTTCAGATCAGTATTTTTCATAACCGCCTCCGTACTCTATAAATGTCCGGACATATTTATCACCGAAGATATGTAAGACACCGGATGCCATGAATGTATCATCAATGCCGGCAGTCTTATCAATCAGCCGGAAAGTGCGGCTATGAGTAAAACCAACCAACGGCCATGTTTCTACAGTTTGCTTACCGCCATACCCTGGCAGACCAGGCATATGAGAGATAAGGCCTTCCTGAGAAGCAACAATAGGCACATCACCGTCTATACCGTGAGTACCCCAATTCCACTGGCCATCTGCCAGAAACAGTGCATAGTCAGACATATCTATTCCGTATGCTGTCTGCAGAGAATGTTCAACCTTACGCACCAGATCATGCACTGTGATGTTTGATGCTGTGAACGCAGGCAGAGATATTTCATCATCCTGAATCGTGCCGATTTCACCTATCCTGCCCAGGACATTTTTTATGATTGCCGCCGCCGAGTCCCCGGCCCAGAACTCAGTGATCTTCGTCTTAAAAACAGCTCGACCGGCATCGCCGCAAACGATGTAAAGGTTATCATTACTGCGGTGGAACTGTATAATAGTGCCGCTCCATGTCGCCTGGTCTCCAGACCTGTAGCCATATGTCAGCACAGCCGCCATACCCGCTGAAAAGGTGTTGTATAGTTCAGCATCAGGATCAGCGAGTGTCAGATAACACAGGCTCATCGGAGCAAATCTGTTGTACCAGATACGCATTTCAGGTACCCGTGTTACCTTATAGTCTCCTATCTGCAGATCAGTTATGATTCCATCTATGAGCATCAGCTACCCTTCTTTACATCTACAGTCAGCGTTTCATCTAATACAGGGTTTGACGAGGTGGTTATGGGTGTTGTTTTACTTGCCACAGCCTTTTCAACTTTCATAATAGCGGGCAGATACTCCTGAAACTGCATAGTGCATCTGATGATGTCATCCTGATCAGTCTCAGAACTCTCCAGCCTGCTGAAAACAATCTTCTTTATTCCCCTAGCCAGCGTGTGCCTGTTCCTCACTTCATATACCTGCGGTCTGCCGCCTGTGCCATGCCCTTTAAACGTCTTATCCAGCTCCGTCAGCTTTGCATAACAGTCGCTATCGTTATCAGTCAGCAGGTCAATAACAATAGAGACATCTGCGTCTGTCCAACCCATCGCAACCTTTTTCTTGCCGCTCTGGCCATCTTCCTTTGCGTCACTAAACTCAACCTCTGAACCCACTGTCGCAGAGATCAGAATACCCGGGAGCAGCTTGCCGCCTAAAGTAACTTTTCCGTCATCAAAACTTATGCTATTCACCACCATGCTCCTCCACTAATTGCTGTAATTTTTTTATAAAGTCATCAGGGTCGCTAACATCCGTCAGAGTTAAGTTCTGTATAATGATAGTCAACCCGTCTTTCTTTCCTGTCTGAGTCAGCTTATTATCCTTCACCTGTGGCTGAACTTTAGGAGCGGGAACAGACACAGGTGCCGCCACCTGCACTTCCTGCGCCTCACCGTTCATGCCGGGGATCTGCCCGAAGCCATCAGCTACAGCACCGGATAACACCGGAGACGCAGCTATAACACCAACCGCCAACGTAGACATGATCTTACTACCTGACAGAGTCAGCTGACTTAACGGGCCTTCTTTTGCGTCACTGAACGGAAGGAGCTGACGGAGCTTGGTAAAACCGCCTTTCACGGCCTCTACAGGCGCCATTATCTTCTGCTTGATACCTGTCACCAGAGTGGTGACCATCTTGGCTCCGGAAGCAGAGAGATCTATATTTCTGATAAAATCTATAACCGCCTTAATGGAGCGGATCAGAATAGCGATGGGGTTATTCCTGACTATGAACATCAGGCCATCAACAGCAACGTGGCCGAAAGTAGTAAAGGCTCTGCCCACAGCTGCAGGAGCATCAGCCAGCGACCTGACAGCACGCACCAGAAGCGATATGATGCGGATAGGCAGTAGGATAACCTGAACCACCATGCTCATCACCGTGCCCACAATCCTGCCGAACGCACGCCAGCCTGAAGCATCTGTTCCTGCGGTCATAATACCCAGCTTCTCAGCCACCCAACCAATCACTGAACCGACTGCCTTCAAAACTACTCCCAGAGGGGCAAATGCGTCAGAGACCATCGGGCCTATCTCTGAGAACGCTGACTGAAACGGCTCTATAAAACCTGCCGCAAATTCCTTAATCCTATATAAAATCTTAGCAATCGTTGTAACGGCGCCGACAAGACCGGCAGCCTTTATCTCACCGGCTAGCGCACCTTTAACAGTACCTACCCCATCTTTCATACTCTTAAAAACGGCACTAACACCCTTAAAGACCAGGCTGATTTTCTTCCACCACCCGCTGATTGTGTCCGCTATGCCGCCGAAATTTTTACGGTATGCGATATACAGAGCAACCACAGCTCCTATAGCCAGCCAGATAGGCCATGTAATAGCGCCGATCATAGCGCCCAGCGGAGCAAGAGCAGCGGTGACCATAGGCATCACGAATGATGCTGAAGCCATAGCCGCTGAAAACGCAAAGAGAGCAATGACAACACCGGAGATGATCAGTACCAGATTCAGCAGCGAACGTCCGAAACCGCTGGATGCCAGGGCAGACGCCGCACGCTGTAACCACAGAATCACAGATGAAAACGCAGTAACAACAGTGTTTATCATCGGTGCAAAAATACCGCCCACTATCTCAAGCAGGTTATGAAACCGCTGACCGGCTATCTGCATCGATGCGCCGAGGTGATTATTCATCGTCTGTGCCATCTCTAGTGTGAACTGCTTACCGCCTTTCATCGCCGTATCCAGACTGACGATGTTTGTCTGCAGATCTCCGACTTTGTTATAAAGCAGGTCAATGAGTGCTACCGCCTCCTCTGTGCCGAAAGCCTTCGTCATCTCCATTTTTTCTACTGCGTCTATAGTTTCGCCATACTTACTCTTGATAGCTGTCAGTATCTCCGGCATACCCAGAAGCTGATTATTAGCGTCCATGAAACGCAGACCAAGTTCTTTACCTGCGGATGCCGCTTTTGATATGAATGCTCTATATTTTGTTCCGGCTTCAGATCCGCTCATTGTCGCCTGCAGCATACCCAGTATTGAAAGCTGTTCCTTCAAAGGTACCTGGGCGTTTGTCGCCGCTGCGCCGATGGAACTGATTGCCGCTGCCATCTCAGAACCAGTTGTTTTAAAGTTTTTAACCGAGGCTGATATACCTCCTGAAAAGACCTGACCAAACTCTATGTCACTGAGCTGGCTGTATTGCTGGCGAAATATCCCGTAACCCGTTGCAAACAGGCTGGTCATTTCACCAACAGTGCTTTTTGTTGCCTTTGCTGTGGCACCGGCCAGCGCCGTAAACTCCGCAACACCCTCATCTGATAATGAGGATATACCGGACTTTATGTCGTATGCAGCCGCAAGAAAATCGGCTTTTGTCGAGCCTGCAAAGTTATTTGAAAAGTTAGTGGCGGCAGACTCCAGAGCCGTCATGTCTGTGATGCCGACAGACGCCAGCTCACCCAGACGGCTCTGAGTCTCTATAGTAGATGATGCAACAGACCACAGCGCACCTACGATGGCAACAGCAGCCACAGAGACGAGTGTCATTGATTTTGCGACACGAGCCATTTTCATAGACAGGCTGTCACCTGCCCGCTCTGTGTTTTTTATATTACTGTTTATGCGCTTTAGCGGGCCTGAGATCATATCAGTCAGTCTGAATATAGACCCCAGAACCATACTGTTACCGACCATCTACTCACCTTTGGTATGAAATGATTTCCAATATCTCTCTTCAACCCACAGCGCCTGAGCCGCCTGCATATTAAAAACATCCATGTCTTCAGCGGGCGACTCATGCAGCCAGTGTTTTATGAGAGCGTCATACTGTCCAAATATGGACAGTTCCTGTTTTAACCGGGGGATTACTTTCCCACGCTGTTATATCCCAGCTTCACATAGATAGCGTCACTGAATGACTGCTTCAGACCGGGATAGTCTTCCAGTTCAGATGTCAGCGCCGCTTTCTCATCAGGGTGTACAAGCTGCAGCAGAAGAGTTGCCATAGCACGTTCGCCTTTGTTTTTCTGAATGTCAGCGTTTGTACGCTCTATCATAGTTTTTGAGGGCTTTGAAAATTTGTGTGTGATTTTAACCGAATCACCACCCCAGTTTTCAAACTCAGCATCCAGCGTGAGATACTGTATCTGACTTGTCTCTGTTGTCTCTTTTGACTCATTTTCGTTCATTTATGTCTCCTTATGACACCGCTGAAATACCATTCCAGCGGATGGGTTCAAGTATTGTTATATCCAGCTTATGCTCTCCGGCTGTCGTCTCTCCCTGTTTTGCTGATGACTCATTCTTTGTGAAGACGCACTTAGGCAGAACATCACCTACTGTTGGCTGGTCATCGTTTGCATAGCTTACAAGGATAGGCAACGGCTCTGCATCATAGACACTGCCGCCACATGCCGCCTGGAGTTTAAGAAACTCATCTTTGTCCATAGTTATTGAGCCGCTTGCCTTATAGTTTCCTCTGCCGTATCCACGGGGTTTTGACCCTTTGCCATAGCGGGCTTCTATAGCTCTTTCATCAGAGTACGAGATTTCAGTCATACCTATACTAACGCCGTAAGGCATCATGATCTCAACACTCTCCCAGTCATATTGAATACCGTTAACTGACATGATTACACCTCCAGTCTGCTGTCGGCACTGCTGCCGGCATACACATATCTGGCATAGAGCTTAATGCTCTTGATAACCGGTATACCGATGAGCTCTAACTCAGCGGCTATTCCGTTATTCACAATATCCTGACCGTCAGGGAATGTGACTATACACTCTGCCAGCTCCTGGGGAGATGCAGCCGCCATAGTGTTCACAGCCCCCTCTATGTTAGTTGCCAGATATGTCAGACCTGATGCGCCATCAGTGGCTATAGGGTCACCGACTTCGTCATACATGGATTTCAAAGCTGCCTTTCTTGCAAGGCGCAGCGCTTTAAACACCGTTCTGACAACACGCAGATACAGAAAGTCTGATGTGTCATCAGCCATTGTCATGGCGTCTTCCCAGTATGTACCGTCAAGTCCGGCGTAAAACTTGGCAACTGTGTATCCCGCCTCTGCCAGCAGAGTGATGTGGCTTTCATTGTAGCCTTCAGGCAGGCTAAGTTGTGATACTGCAGCATCACGGACACGCCCGACAGAGCGCATGACAGGTATTGAAAGTATACGTCCCTGCAGTAGGCCTCCGGCATTGCGCTGCTGTGTATATCCATCGCTGGCTGAGATCTCGCCATATGCGGCACACACAGTCAGAAAACGGTATGAGAAGCCCTGGCGCTCGGCTATCATCGCTGTTGTCCAGTCATCAATGGATTCGTTTGAATACGGCATTCTGGACTCGCAAAGAAAATATGTCGGGCGATGCTTGTTAAAAAGCTCATCTGCGTATGTTGCAAATGAGGCCCAGTCTACAGAATCCGTGGGGCCGACAACATAAACGTTCTCAACATCGTAAACTTCCAGCGGCTGTTCTATTGCAGACATTACGTTGCTAACAGTAGGCACGGGCGCCAGCAGACGGAATGTATATGTGTCTCCGACAACTGCGTCTGAATCAGGGAATGTGATAGTCACGCCCGTGGAGCCGACCTTTATAACCCCATCGCTGGGGATTGTCTTCTCTGTGCCGTAGTTATCACCATCAAGACTGAGCTGGTATGTTCCCTCGTTGCGGCCGCCGGATGATGTGATCAGCAGTATAATGTCAGCGCCCATAGTCACAGTGCCGGCAACTGATATATTAGGGCCTGTACCGACGTGTTTAACCGGGCCTATCGGTGTACGCACAGCAAAGCTGTATGTATCATCCAGTGCCAGATCTCCGGCAAAAACAACGTTTGCGCCGTATGTGGTCAAAGCAAGAATACCGTCAGCGCCAACCTGCTGTGAACTGCCGTATGTTGTACCGCCGTCCACCGAAACCTTAACAGTGGCAACACCCAGAACTCCTGCGGAGTCAACCTTGATAACAACATCCGCACTACCCGCCGCCACACCTGACACCGTGGCTTCAGCTCCGTCTCCGGCATGTGTGATATTTGTGATATAGCCTCCGGCTATTCCGGCGCACGGCACTGCCACAACCACAGCATCCTGACCACCTGTTGCGAACAGATCACGCAGTGCATCAACCAGGGCACCATACCCCAGCAGGCTGTTCAGGTTAGAACTTTTGCCGAGGAGATACGCTTTACCGGCTGTTCCTGCAGAACAGACTCCAGTTACGAGTGTGCTGCCGGATACGTCACCGGGAGCCAGCCCACTGGTACCGTCAACAATGTACTCAAATACATCATTCATTTTTTACCTCCGCCCATCTGGCGCTCATCAAACTGCTTAACAGCCGCTGACCATTCTGTTTCAGAGACCTGTTTACCGGCTTTCCAGCCTTTCATTGCGCAGACGCCTGCCATCTTCCATGACGGCAGGTCTTTACCCAGCTCGGCTATGTCAACGAGCTTTACCGTTGTTTCATCCGTTGGGACTTTTTTAGCCATCTGTTATGCCTCCTTTACTGTATATGTAAGATTTATCGTTTTTATCAGCGTCCTGGTTTCAGTTGAGATGATAGGTTCCGTGATCTTAATAGCGACCACTGATTTAGCGTCTTTCACACCCACCAACTTGTCTTCTGCAAACACTTTACGCTGCACCTTCTCTGCCTTGATCTTCACCCAGACATCATTCACAACAGTTTTTGACGGCAGGGCTGCCAGGAACAGCAACGCCAATACTTCGGCATCACTGTTGGTTTTATGTGTTATCTCCACTTCAACAGGGATTACACGCACATAGCGCTGTTTATACCTGGTCTCTGTATCAGTTGTGCGAACAATGCCGACAAGATCAACATCCTGAGTTAAGACATCGTCACCGCAGGAGACAGTAGCGTATGGCGTCTTTTTCAGGATGTTGGTCTTGTGGGCATCTGTAACGTTTGCCCCATCCAGACCACAGTCGTTAAAAACCGTTTGTATCAGCGCTAAAATATCTGTACTGGTCATATACCGATTACCCCTCTCAGATACTCTTCACAGATATGACGGATCTCTGATTTCGCTTTGTCACTCTTACCAAAGTCAGGCACGATCTCTCTTTTAGGTATTGTTACCTGCTTAACCATGCGCCATGAGCCGTCTGGCAGTTGAAAGCGGAGCGCCTTTGCATTCTTCGCTTTGATCACCATTCCGTCCTGATGCACATCCGGGTGTCTGTCCTCTGCTGCCTTAGCAACACCAACAGCAACACTGTCACTGGTTGCTTCGTATGTGATTGAATTATAGAGCTTACTTGTCTTTCTCAGCGCCTGACCGTTCCTGTTACCTTCCGGCCACGCTTCACCATCCAGCGTCTGCTCTTTATCCATAGCCATCTGGATCTCAGACCTCATATGCTCGCCGATCTCTTCCATCAGCTCGCCTGTTTCTGACATAGCAGCCAGGGTTCTGGTGACAGCAGACTGGAGCTGAGACATATCCATCTTGAACTCAATACCGCCCATCTCAGTACCCCCGCATATCAAACTCTCGGCGGGGCGAGATAGTCAGGAATTCATTATCTGATGTGGTACTGTCAGTTTTGGCTTCAGCAAGACCCAGATTCAGCTTGCCGTCTCTGATTGACTCCAGCAATTTATTTGCGGAATCAGACTGCTTCTGCAGATACATCAGCGCATTGTCAGTTGTCTTGTCTGTCTCCATCACTCCTGTGATACCGCCCAGCGTGCGGTATGCAGTCAGCACGGAACAGCAGCGGTTAATTACCGCAGGGGTAGAGGTGAGGGGGAGTATATAACGTCCACGCAGAACATCATCAATCTCAGACGATACATCACTGATATGCTGTTCAATACGTCCGGCGTATGCCTCCGTAATTCTCTCTACCAGCTCGTCATCTATGTATTTTTTGATGTCATCCACAGTGCAGTACATACTCCCCTCCTGATTAACCTGTTACTGAAGTCGCCCAGCAGATCGCCCTTATTACCGGGGCGGGCAGGGGCTTACTCTCTGACAGCACTTTCCATCCCTGCTCAGAGTCATTAACGGGTTTCATAAAGAACGGCAGAGCCTGAAGCCCGCCATCCAGATCGTCTATTGCTGCATACGCAAGAGTGTGGGGAGCGGCGAGGGCGATACACATGATCTCGTTAGCTGCCACTGTCGGCACATATACCTTAGTTTTCGGGTTATAGATCTCCTCGTTACGCAGGATCACTTTGCCCGCCGCAGTGATTATAGTCTGCCCGTCCACACGCATAGATGTGCGTGAATCGTTAGGCGCTGATGCTATCAGTTTGTAGATAGCGAACCAGACTGCCTGACCTGCCCAAAACTCTATGTCGCCATAGCCGGACTTTTTGACTTTTGTTGCCATATTCAACAGATCCTGTTCAACACTGGCCATTGTTGCGTCAGTAGCGTCAAACTTCTTTGACACTGTGTATGACTGGGTTGAACCATAATCCACAGTGTATGTTGCTGTTGAACCATCGTCTGTGATCACCGGCATCTCTATCTTGCCCTTCAGAGCGAGGACGGCCTGGTACTCTGTTGTGGCTCTGTTTGTCTGGCGCAGCTTATTTATTTTCTGCTGGCGCCACGCTTCAATGCCATCGTTTGACAGCATTTTCAGGTTATTCAGATCCACAGCGGACAATGGTTCTTTAAGCCTGATAGGATAGGGTTCGACCCACTTAGCGCCTATTTCGGTAGTTCCCGATAAATTGACATATCTACCCCCACGGGTACTCAGCCCAACTGTCCTGATCTCAGTGAAGAGATCTGCAACAGGAATCACGGGTGCGGGAATAGTGACAACGTTTTTGTAAACGTTATCTATAGCCACTGAGCTAATACCACTCAGCAGGTTGAGCGAACGTATAAACGCCGCTTTCGAAAATACTTCACGAAGATTGATATTCATTCTTAGCTCCTTGTCACAAAGAGTGCTGTGTTAGCTTCCAGAGCCGCAATGTCTGTATCTGTCACAGCTTCACCGCCTACAAGCAGTGTTTCTGCAAATACACATCCGTGGACGATAACATTACCGGCCTCGTCATCAGCCGGGGCTGTGCGCACCAACACCCCCACCGGGACGTTGACGGGCGCCTCGCCCTCAGGATCATAAGCCACAATGGCTGCTGACCCGTTTTTCGCTACTATGGTGCCTTCTGCGATGTCCTCAGAGTGGTCGGCCAGTCCGAGTGTACGCACTACAGGAGAGTGGACATCATCCACGACCTGACTGTCTTTTGTTGATAAACTGAAAATTGTTCCCTTCATGTCTTACACCTGTCCCGGTTTTATTGTTTCCGGCTGTTCCTGTCTGCCGGGGTTTGCATCGCTGAAATCCAGCGTCAGGTCTGTGAGCTGAGGCAGACTGCCCATCAGCTCTTTGAACTTATCCAGCGGAGAGCCTTCACTGCCGCCCTCACTGAAGTTGATCACTGAGGAGCCTTTAGCCAGACCTTCTGCGAACTCCTGAACCTTTTTCCTGTCTCTCGGCAGCACACGGTTATCAGCTACGAGTTTGTCACAGAACTGCGCTATGTCTGCTGTCGCCTGTTCTGTCTTTGTCTTATCCAGTTCAGAGCCTACTTTCTTCAGTTCCTCTTCTGCTTTTTCTGCCCTGCTCTTCTGCTGATCTCTGTCAGCAGTCAGGTCGTTCACCTGCTTTGTCAAGGCACTTACCTGCCCAGTGACAGCTTCAAGCTGCTTTTGCATCTCTTCAAGTGTCAACATAAAACCCTCCTTATTTTCGTTACTATCAGCGTATTCATACTGTTCATACTCAGCTCCTTCTTTAAAATTGAAGTCCTTCAGCCCCTTCACCGCAGGCGGCAGCGCACCCAGAAAACCGACATGGCGCAAGGTGCCGTCCGGGTACATACTGATACTGCGTTTTTTAAACAGCTTCTTATTTACCCATTCTTTAAACTCCGGCTGAACATCATGTATCTCAGCCATCAGCCTGTCGTTTTTCACCTGAAGCTCTTTTACCCAGGCATATGCCGGGGCGTTGTCTACAGGGTGTCCTATCACCACCGGTGCCTCATGTTCAGACTTGTTGTAGTCTGCGCTGATCTGCTGCAGTTCCGGCAGTGTCCACGTTTTTACATGGCCGCCTGCGTCTGTATGTGTTCCTGTGCGAAAAACCTCTATCAACATCTCTTGACCCCTTAAGTTTTTTAAACTATATTAAAAACAGGTAGCGTACCCTGAACGACGGTCAGGCGGTTCGGTAATCAGCAAGGGTGCTATCTGCACGGTGGCCTGACACAACCGTGTTTTTTATTTCTCTCTGTATGCCAAAACGCCTACTCTTTGTTTCTCCAGATAATCCAGTATTAACTTTTCGTTCGCTGTCTCTGACTTAGGCGTAAACACGGTCGCAGGAAGGTATCTGCTGCCTGCCAGGTTAAACACTCCAAATCCACCAACCTTACCGTTATCTGTCATAAACAGACGCAGTAGTCTGGCGACAGGCATGGGCTTTTTCGCCACTTCCGCAGGCACAGTCCATACCTCATATGGATTCAGAATTGTTCTGGCTAGCAGACGGACATACTTTTCACGTCCGGACTTCTCAACTTTCCATGCGCCTGTCTGCTTATCAATAAACAGTACCTTGCTGATAACAAACGGCAGACTGACACCGGGTACTGTGATTACCTTGCTCTCGTCTATGTCCAGTCCGAATTCAGACATGAACGCCTCAACGTACTTTTCAGGTTTTAGCCCGGGCCCCATGATGTCCTTGTCACTGAATGTCAGAATATGGCGTTTATCTATCTCGCCCAGCGGAGTCTTACAGCTATCAGCAAAACTCTTTGGACAGCGGGCCTTATCTGTCAGGTCTTTTATACTGTCTGTCTCAGACGGTGAGAGCTGTGCAAGCCCTGCCGCCGGTGATCCAGAAAAACCCGCATCCGGCATAAGGACGACATTTGTCACTTCACCAGTATCAGGATCTACAAGATCAAACGTCTGACCTGTCAGATCATCCTGCTCAATCTTCAGTCCCATCCGTTTAACCTGGTCTGCAGACAGTGGGGTCACCCCGCACCGGCAGCGGTAGCCATTCGGTGGGAACCATGTCATCCAGAATGCGTGATCTCTGTGATAAACCTTGCCGTGCAGCGCTGCATGTGCAGGGCGTGTTGCAGAATCATTAACTGCAGAATACATCCAGTATTCTTTCAGCTTTGACTTGCGCATCTGCTGGTACTTACCGCCCATCAGAGCGGTCTGCATATTCGTGCGGAATATGTTATCTATCCTATAGCCTTTATCCTGAAAACCTGTCTTTGCCCATACATCGCTGTTTTTAAAATCTTCATATGATTTGCCGCTTTTCACTGCGGCGCCTATCTGTTTGTATATCTCTGCGAGTACATCCTGCTTCGCAATGCCTGAGACAGTGAATGCACGCTGACGCTCAGTCTCTGTGAGTTTATTGAACTCTGACTTAGTCAGCGGAGTTTTACCTTCCCAGTAGTTCACAGCATCTTCAAAAGGCATCAGTTCCAGCGTACTCAACATGTCCTCCTGTTTATGTGTTTATAAACGTTTATAAACACCCTCTGTGCCATTCTGTGGTTCATCTGGCACACATACCGCCCAACGTATTAAAACGGCGCTGAAACGGCTCATATCTGTTATGCGTCTAATGTCGTACCGAATCCCGCTGATACCACAGCCGCCTGTTCCAGAACAGTCTGCAGTCCTGTGGTATCCAGATCAGGCAGCATCGCCGCCAGCCTGCCCATCAGATCATCATAGTCTGCGCTGTCTGCCACAGCCTGCCTGACCTGCTTTTCTATATCTTTCAATGACGACTTGCCGACAGCCACAGATACCAGATCTTCAATAGCCTGCTGTTCGGCTGTATATTTCTTCCCGGCAGAGTCAGAGAATGACAGACCCTGCTGTCCTGTATTTGTTGCAACCACGTCTATATCCTCATCTTCCAGGTTGTATGTTTTTGTGTAATAGCTCTTTCTGAAGCGCACACCCTGCTTGTTAAGCTCGGTATCACGTTTTGATGTGTCATCCTGCTTCTCTTCCTCATCGCACGGCCAGATAAAGCTGGGAGATATAACACCATCCGGCATATTCAGCTTTGTGTAGATATATGAAATCTCCTCCATAGCAGCCTTGACCAGTTTACGGTCTGCCGCCTGATATGCTTCCAATGTTCCGGCATGCACTTTACCAGCGCTGTATGCGGCGCCGTCCTGAGACACGTCAGATGTCAGCGTCTGTCCCTGCAGCACTTTACTTATAGCGGCGTCCATATGGTCTATGAGCGCCTTGTGTACCTGCCCGCCTGTGCCTGATCCTGCTGACAGCAGTTCAACACCGCCACCCTGCGGGATGATTGCAACAGCATCCTGTACCATGTTTGTCAAATTGTTCAGCATCTCTCTTTTATCCGCATATGCTGTGCCCTTTGCGTATTTACCTATCACCCACGGCATACCGAAACGCTCGGCGAAAGTTGCCCAGAATTTACGGCCGCCACGTTTAAAAGCGACAGGCCAGAAGCATCTGGACAACAAACGCAGACCGTAGGGGTTTTTGTATGTCGGAAAATGGCGGGACAGTACAAACTTATATTTAGGCAGAGGCTTGCC
Source organism: Deferribacterales bacterium (assembly GCA_050251875.1). Taxonomy (GTDB): domain Bacteria; phylum Chrysiogenota; class Deferribacteres; order Deferribacterales; family Geovibrionaceae; genus Seleniivibrio. Next base: position 74,158 of record JBFWMA010000010.1, read on the forward strand.
CATGTCTCCGGTATCCAGAGTCATAAAGCGAGGCTCATTATTATCGTTGAATTTAAACCAGTTTGTGGGGCGTGGGCGGAGATCCACCAGGCGGTAATAACCGTCTTTGATTTGCCACATCAGCTCAACAGGCACCATGCCGTACATGGGAGTGTCAAGGAGCTGCGCTATCAGGTTATACAGATCTATATTCTCCAGATCTTTCACCAGCATCTGATGAACCTGTTCGGCCAGCGGAGTGGGTTGTTCATCAGTCAACTTGCCGGGGCTGAATAAATAGTCCTCTCTCAGCGTTCCCATCTTGCGGCCCAGGGTTGCCGTTGTTACCTGATCGTCCCCCATCAGATCATCAAACACGGCGTCATCCTGTGACAGTTTACGCAGGATAGGATCGGGGTCGGGCAGTGTACCCAGCCAGTTGTATACTTCGCCACGGGTGACTCGTGTCGCATATTCATCCAACATCTGTGACTGTTGCGAAAAATCTAACCAGTTACCGTTAGCGTCATAGATTCCATCAGACATACTATTCCCCTGTCATCCTGCTTGTTTCTCTGCGTCCTGCGCTCATCACGTCAGTCTCCAGAGCTTCTATATTGTTACGGGCATACACAGCCATAGCTTTCGCTATTACTATGTCACCGTGGTGTTTAACGCCTTTTGAGTTGATTCGTTTACCGATTGTGGGTACGCCGTTTGCCGTTACCCATACTCTGTGGTCATCACGCACAGACTGTGTGTCAGGCATTCGCATACTGCCATCTTCCAGTCTGGTTTTATAACGGGGCATGTTCTCCTGGTACCATTTCTGATTCAGTTTAACCTCATGAACACGGTCAACGCCGTAGCGCAGGGCGGTGTTCTCCGCCACCTGAGCACCGTTACCGGTGGCGTCAAGTGCCGCTCCTCCGAGGTTCACACGGTCAAGGATATAGAAGATGAATATTTCCTGGTCGCCAAAAGGAATGTTACGAAGCTCAAGCAGAAAGATGTCCCTGAAAGTGTCTCCGTCATCGATGCACGGATCCAGGATTGTTGCATCGCCATTACGGGCGAAGTCTTCACCGAACCACACAGTCTCAGAGCTATACATCTTCAGTAGAGGCGCAATGTTATCTTCACACCACAACAGGATTTCAACCTTACGCACTTCGGGATCAAGCAGCTTCCAGTCATCCTTTTTACCGAACTCCAGATACGGAATACCTTTCTCTAGGTTGTTTTCTACAACTGCGCTGGAGAAATAACTCTGCCCTGACTTTTTAGGAATACAGTCCAGCTCCTCATCAGCAGCATCTCCATACTGCGTATAGATAGATTCGACAAACGCATCTTCAGCTTCCTGTGACCATTCCTTTCCGGTTACAAGACAAATACGTTTATAGAGTCCATCTGCTATGGCATCTCTGAATGTGACCGTGCGCAGGCTGTACGGCAGACGACCTTCCTTGATGTCTTTGATATATATTGCGAATGGGTTATCAACTCCGTTGTGTGTGCTGATTACTCTGACTTTACCGCCCCATATCAGCATCGCCAGAGCTGCTTTAAGCACCTCTGCTAGGTCTTCATGGAAAGCAGCTTCATCAATCACAATGATTCCCTGTTTCCCACGGAGGTTAGACGGGGCTGAAGAAAGGGCTGTTATTCTGTACCCGCTGGCCAGTTTGATGGTATATGTAAGGATGTCTTTGTCTTCGTCTTTAATAATCTCTTCATCTATATCAACAAGCTCATTGTGCAGCACACGGACAAACTCCGCAGCCGCAATGATGAACTCTTGTGTCATGTCTTTGTTATAAGCAATGTACCAGATGTCGTCACCAATCTGTCCTGCAGCTGTCAGTACATCGTCAAGGATCTCACCGAATGTGCCGCCTATCCGGCGACTTTTTTCGAGAAACTTTACATCTGCATTATCCGCACACCAGTCAGACTGATACTTGAGCAGAACACGAATGTCGTCCATATTCGTTACGGCGTTGATCGCCTTGATGTGTTTATCTGCACCCGGTGACATAGTTGGTGTCATTGTCCGATCCCCAGTATCTCTTTTTTGATTCTGTTGATTACATCCTGCGACAATCCCGCTTTCTTGCTGATATTCTCAACTTTGGCGGCGGCGACTTTCGCTCTGTCTCTTATCTCTATTTTCAGCTTTTCACGGCTGACGACTGACTTCTGCAGGTTTGCGAGGTCAGTCATTATCTTTGTGGATTTTTCCAGCTTAACCTTGTCATCTTTCAGCAGTTCAAGCAGCTTGCTGAGTATCAGCTTAGTTGTTGCTTCCTCCAGCAGCATTGCCGTGTCTTCATCTCCCACCAACGTCGCAGACTGCTCTTCTATCTGCCTGACATTCTTAACCACGTCAAAGAACGCCTTACCCCAACGTCCAACTGCTGAACGGGAAATCTCATATCCCTGTTCATTGAGCCACTCGGTTGCTGCTTCATAGCTATCACCATCAACCAACATCCTGCGCAGTTCCTTGCGCACGGATTCCGGCAGTTCAGTATCTATGGTTGATCTGCGTTTGCTGTGTTCACCCATTCAGTTCAGCCTCTATTTCAGCTATGTTGTTGTCCAGCTCTACCGCATGCGTGTGTATTTTGTGCAGCTCTTCTGCCGCATACATGATTGATTCAGTGTCTATGTCTGTGAGCTTTGTGACTTTATAGAGCGCCAGGTCATTTGTAATGCTCTCCATCAGAGCCTCGGCTTTGAAGCCAAGTTTACGGCGCTGATCCTTCAGCTCCTGCTGTTTGCCTTTCAGTATCAGTCTCTGATTGCTCATACGCTCGGTCTCCCTTTCTCCCTGACTATCGGGCATATCTGGTTATTCTTTGCTATATCCTTCATCTCTGTGAGCTCACGGATATTCATAACAACGGTGTCATGCAGGTCACTGCTCAGACGCAGAAATCCCTTAACCAGCTCTGCGTTGTTTTCATACATCTTCTTGAACTCTTGATTCGATGTACTCGCCACTTTCACAAACTCGTCCACCTGCGTCCGCATAGCCTTTGCATTGTCATCTTGCTGTTTGCGCAGAGTCACTGTTATCCATATCAGCAGCGCCCAGGGTGTCACGCATACTGCGATTATCAGGGTTCCGATGGGCCATGTGCCGACGCGCTCAAGCAAAGTAGCTACTGCGGAAATCATTGCTACTTGTTCAGGTGTCATTTGTCCCCTCCGCAATGGTTATATATTTCACGGAGGAAGCCGCCACTAATGCCATACCAACCTGGCATAGGCTTAACACCGTTTTCCAGGCTGATTATCTGTCTGTCAGAGGGGATGACCGTCACAGTTTCAGCGCATCCGGCAGTGAGCAGCAGTATTGAGAAAATCAGGATCTTCATTAAAACCTCTCGTTCAGGCTTTTTGTTATCTGCTGCGCATCACTGTTGGCCAGCGCAGTGTCAAGCTGTGTGGCTCTGCGCCTCTCTCTGATAGACTCGTAGCCCTTCAGAATAAGAGGCAGCAGTGCCGAAATCAGCTTTATCAGCTCAATAGAGAGCATGCTATTTAACCGCAGTACCTGTGGCGCCAGCGCCGACAACTCTGGCCAGAGCCGCATGGATTGCTTCGTCAGCCTCTTTATAAGCCAGGGACGGCACAGCCGTTTTCAGTTTTTCTATGGCGGTCTGTTTCTTCTCTTCAGACGACATGCCCAGCTTTGTCTTTGCCTTAGCGGCGGCTATCTCTGCAACATACTGCACAGCTTCCTCAGCCATCGTCCGGATGTACTGCTGGTTTTCAGCCTTCACCTGTATGCCGTATCTCGTCTCCAGACGCTTCAGCAGCAGGGCGACTAATACGCCAACGATGCCTACAACAGACGGGATAACAACGCCATCCAGCAGGCTGGTGACAGATGAAGCATAGACTTCATCAACTGTGCAGCCGGTGAGCATCACCATAGCCAGCATCAGTAAAAACAGGATTCTCATTTTCATGCTTTATCTCCTTCTGCAAGGCGTGCTTCTACTGCCTTGCGCAGTGTTGATACATCGAAATTAGGACAGGTCTTGCCATGTGCCTGCGCAGTCTCATAGTGCCCAAGCACGTTAGCGGGGATGATGTTGAATGTTTTACAGAGATGTGTGACCAGTGTAGTGAGTGACGCCATCTGTGCCACGGAGAATGCCTTGACGCCTATTAGACATATACCGACAGACTTGTCGTTATAGCCGAGTGCGTGTGCTCCGATCTCGTTACCTGTGATCAGGTTGTCGCCGTTTATTACTCTGCCGACCTCTATGTGACCGTCCATCTGTGGGATTTTGAGATCAGGAACAAGCTGACCGTTTACTATAACGAAGTGGTAGCCGATGTCTTTCCAGCCACGTTCCAGATGCCACTGGCGAATAACAGCAGCGCTGCCGAATGTACTGTCACTGCAATGCACAATGATATTGGTGAATTTTGACATGTATTGCCTCCTGATGAAGACAATAACTGATGGTTGTGATTATTTCTCTACGGGGGATTTGAAAAAACTATAATCGCTGTATTGCAGAATTGGAGAGGGTTTCAGGTTATTTTAATTTAGAAAAGATGTCAAGAGGGTACAAAAAACGCACATAAGAACGACTAGGTTAACTTATTTGCTTCTTTTTAATTGATGAACCGTATTATACAAAGTTTCTAACTCTTTAGATGTTAAGTCTCTAATTGATTCTTTTTCAAATTTATCAAAAATAAAATCATCTACATTATGCTTGCTCCAACCAAGCTCATTTTTCGCAATAGCAAAAATATCTCTATATCTAGACTTTCGATATTCATCATTATTTTTTGGGGCATTACGTTTTATTCGACCATTCCATTGTTGTAAGTAAAGCTTAGCTTCATCAAATCTTTCAGTTGGAATTTTTCTATACATAGTGACTTTAAATTTTCTATTCAAGGCTTTCCAAACAGCAGCGTGAGAAGCTGGCTTTTGTTTATACAGTTTCTCATTCTCAACAATAGTATCAACAATTTTTTTAAGTTCAGCTCCCTGTTTCTCAGTCAAATCACCTTCGACATAGGTATATTTAACTGTCCTTCTAACTACTGTATTGTTGTATACATCTCCATTATGCAATGAGGTTATGTTACCTGTATTTATCACTCCTGCAATATTGTTTGAAATGTTACTCGGTGGTAATAACTCAACTTCTTTCTTTTTAGGCGAAGCGCTGCCTTTTACTAGTTCATCAATTGTTATTTCACAAAATTCAGCTAGCTTAATTAAAACATCTATTCTGGGTACTTCTTTCCCCTTAACATAAGCTGAGACACTACCAACTCCAACGCCTAGTATCAAAGCTAATTCTTTTTGTGTAATTTTATATTCCCTTAATAACTCACTTATAAAACTGCTTAATCTTTCCTTAAGTTCCATTTCAATGACTTCCGTATAACAATTTTAAATTGACATGTTATTCGGAATACCGTATTGTTCTTGTAGCTAGTAAAAACACTACTGTTTACACTAATAACATGACAATTAGGAGAATGCCCCATGTATGAGGATATTGCAATAAGAAAATACGCCAAGCGTATAGAGGAGAGAAGCCAGCTAAATCGTAAACGTATTGAGGCTGACCTCACCATGACAGAAATTGCAAAAGAAGCGGGAGTTGCTCTGGCTTCTGTCTCAAATTTTTTCAAAGCAAATATCAATTCAAAGAACATCGAAAATACGACCAAAAGACTATTAGGAATCAAGTAGCTATGAAAATGATACAAATCCAAACTGGTGTTATGCCTTTCACATATGGCGGACTGCAACTGCGTGAGTCTCTGCTCATAAACAGAGTGCCGCATTTCACCCGTAGGGCTATCGGCGAACTGCTGGAATATGCCAAGCCTCAGGAGGCGATTGATAAAATCATCGATCGTAATCCACATATTCGAGACTTCGCAGTGGTCGTCAAGTTGACTACCACTGATGAGTGTTCGCACCCCAAACTGGGGTGTGAACAAAGAACAAGAATAAGAGAAATTGACACCGAGGTCTATGACCCCATCGGTATGCAGCTCATTGTTTTTGAGAGCAGGCAACCGAAAGCGGTTGAATACAAAATCGCCGTAGCAACACTGGTCAGCGATCTTGTCAGTGGGCGTTATGTAGTTAAGCGATGCGAGGAGTTTGCGCAGAAAATCAACTCTGTCATACACCGTCATGAATCCAAATACGGTTGCCACTTCCACTGGATGAGCAGTGACGAATTTGAGCGATATGAAGAGCTTATGAAACTGACTCCAAAAATGCCAGTAAAGTACATTGCAGCGTTGACACACATTAAGCCGTGGCGCATCCACTATTGGCGCAAACAGATTCGTCAAGCCAATGCGACAAGGGGATAAACCATGAAGCAGATCATAAAGGTATATCAAGACCATATTGCTGAAATTGAGTTTCATACAGAAAACCTCACAATGCAGTGGCATGTATACACAGCAGACTTTGAGTCACATAGCTCAGTACAGCGGTTTTCATCACAGGCGGCGTTCGCATTAGCGTTAAGCATAGTATCGTTCTCTCCTGAAACTATTGGTTGGCCTCCCAGTGATAACAACACACTGGGAGGATTTCTTCAACCTTAGTATTTTCAGGGAGTTACACCAATATAGGAGACAACCACGATGATATTAAAAAGACTTCCAAACTTGAAAGACGTTGACTTTCAGCAGGCTAAAGAACTGGCAAAGGCATACAGCACAGCCAGTTTTAAAGACTTGTCTGTCGGCACAGGGATTCCATCCAGCACGCTTCAGCGTATGTTTACAGACCCGGATTACCACCCCGGTGCCGGCAACATACCGATGCTGTGCAACGCTCTCGGAAACACAGTGATGGTGGACTGGATGGCGGAGAAGCTGGATGCAAGACTGGTGTTCAACAGCGAACTGAAACCCACAGAAGAAAACATTCAGCAACACGTTGCGCGGGTTATGAAAGAGTTCTCGGAAGCAATGGCAGATGATGCCGAAGCTCGCATGGACGGTATTTACACTATTGCCGAGCTGGAAATCCTCGAAGCGGATTTTAACAACGTTATCAACGCAGCATACGCCGCCAGGGAACGTATACGCAAGCGCAGGCTGGAGCTGAAGATGAAAGAGGAAAACAATGGCTAAAGTAGGCGCATACAAAGAACTGACCACTGTGACCACAGCGCTGGACATTCTTGATGTACTGAGTATGCAGAAACAACCCATGTCAACATCAGCCGTGGCAGATGCTATTGCCGCAACATACGTCACAGCGAAAAACTATCTTACAACGCTGGAAAATCGAAAATACGTAAGGTGCGTAGGGGGAGAATGGGAACTTGGTCAGGAAATCAGCATACTCTGCGCACGCAGAAAAGCGAAGCTGATGGCGACACAGAACAGCATCAGTAGGGAGCTGGAAGATGTCTAGGACAACATTACCCACAGACGTGATCAGCCTTCTGGGTCACTGCGCTCAGTGTCGCAGCGAGAACAAGAAGATACTGAAAACCAACGACGGCTGGACAGCCGCATTCTTCTGCGACGCTCAGTATTGCCCTGCATTCAGAGATGGTGAACGTCCGGCAGGTGTTCTTCTTACAGCAAAGCAGGCAGACAAGATTATAATTCGCTGAGATTTTGGAGAGAGATATGGAAAGAAAAAAGAAAAGCACAGTAACACCGGCACAGGCGGCGGTAGACAGGGTAGAGCTAGACACGCTCACAGCAGAAATGCTGGTGGCTGAAGAGACCGTCGCAGAAAACCTTCCGACAGATCAGCATGAACGTGAAGCTCTTATAGCTGAAGCATACAAGCTGACAGGGCGTATTGAAGGTATTAACTTTATTTCAAAAGTGGCGACTGTCGCCAGTTTGATGCTGCTTAAAAAAATCAAAGAAGAAAAGATATACAAGCAAATGCCTAATGTTGGCACATGGGAAAACTACTGCCAGTCAATAGGTTATTCACGCAGACAAATAGATGAAAACTTACAGAACCTTGAGGTTATGGGTGAGGAGTTTCTGGCGACGGTCGCCACTTTTGGTCTTGGCTACAGAGAACTGAGACAGCTCCGCAGCGCAGCCGGTGACGGCAAGCTGGAAGTCACAGACAACAGCATAGTCATAGCCAGTGGAGATGTCACAGAGACAATACCACTAAATGATAAAGACGAAGTGAAAGACGCTCTGGAAAGGTTGCTCTCATCAAAAGATAAAGAACTGGAAAAGGAGCGCCAGGCAACAAAGGCCGCTCAGAAAGTCGCAAAGGCTAAGGATGACACCATAAACAAAATGGGTAAAGACCTCGCAGCATACGAAGCCGCCGCTGATGCCACAGGGCTGTCTGCTGACGAGAGTAAGTTCATCCGCAATATCCAGAATATCAAAATCCTTTTGACCGGACAACTGGTAAAACTGGAACGACATAACCTGCCAGACAACATGACACCTGCAATGGAGAAGGAATTCATTTCCGTCACCAAAGCCATATACGAACATATATCAGATATACGCCTCGGGTTTGTTTATGATGAAAGCGAGATAAAGGACGAGCCTGAGTTACCATGCACAACATGTGCCAACGAAGCAGAGTGTGGGCGTACACGTTTTTACAGCACAGGTTACGATACATACGCATGCGACAATAAAACATCGAAGGGCGAATAATGTGGGAGCAAGATCTTGCGGACAGCCTTGCGTCCACAGCAAGCTCGTCCGCACGTAACGCAATTATAGAAGAGTACAGCAAGCTAACAGGTTTAAGTAAAAGCACTCTGTACCGTAAGGCAAAACAACACGGCTTTTCAGCGGGCAGAAAGCAGAGGGCAGATAAGGGAAAATGTGTACTGAATGACTACCAGATCCAGTTTGTACATGCACTGATAGTCGGGTCTGTAAGAGAGAAGAAAGGCTACATCATGCCGACAAATGAAGCGCTTAGAATAGCTGAAAAGAACAACGTAATAGAACCGGGCTCAGTAACAGCAAGCACGCTGAACAGAATACTCAAGGAGAGGCAGATGGATAAAAAAACCATGCAGACACAAAAGCCTGCGGTTCAGATGCAGAGCCGGCACCCGAATGACGTTCATCTGGTGGACTCGTCCGTTTGTATTCAGTATTACCTGAAGGACGGTAAGCTGGAAATTCGTAGCGAAAAAGACCTGTATAAAAATAAGATAGACAACTTCAAGAAGATTAAAAGACGACTGACAAGATATGTATTGGTAGACCACTACAGCGGCGCATTGTTTGTAAAATATTATTACTCTGAAGGGGAGACGCAGGCAGACTTATTTGATTTTCTCATATCATGCTGGGAATCAAAAGACCAGAAAAGCCCGTTCCGTGGCGTGCCTAAGCAGCTCATGCGAGATCACGGTTCTGCAAACATGAGCAAAGCTATCATGGGCTGGCTCTCATATCTCAATGTCTCAACACCGAAGAGCACACCTTACCAGTCACAGATACAGGGCGCTGTTGAGCGCATGCATAACTTTGTTGAGTGTAGCTTTGAGAGCGGTCTGCGGTTGCAGCCTGCCAGCTCATTGGAAGACATTAACACATGGGTTATGGATTGGTGTACGGCGATAAATGCAGAACGTATACACAGTAGACACGGCCAGACCAGAAACGCTCTATGGTTAAAGATAAAACCGGAACAGCTTATTAACCTGCCTCAGCGTGAGCTGTTGCAGGATCTCTTCAGACAGCCGGAAGTCCCCAGAACTGTTACGGCGGAATATTCCATACCGTTCCGCACACTGGACTATGACCTGCGCATGATCCCCGGCATCATCCCACGCAAGAGCCAGGTGATGGTTGTACTGCGTGTTTTCGAGTGGCCTAAGATCGGCGTGGTGTTCAACGGTCAGGAATACATCGCAGAACCCATTCAAAAGAATGAGGCGGGATTCAGAGCCGATGCTCCTGTGATAGGGCATGAATATAAAGCCATGCCGGAATCGGCAGCACAACAGCACATGAAAGCAGCAGAGAACCTGGCATATGGAGATGAGCGTAAGAAAGGCGATGTGGCGTTCGGTGGTACTCTGAATGTCATGGGCAACCGTGCAGAGAACATCACTGACTACATCACCAGAACAGGTATGGATCATCAGATTTCAAAGGCTGACGTCGTAACTGACAGACGCATATCAATCATAGAATTACTGGACAGAATTTCAAAACGTCTCGGTTCTATACCGAAAGAACTGAATCAGGAACTGAAAGAGAAATACGGTTCATCCGTTTCTGTCAAAGAGGCCGAGAAAATCATATGGGAAGTAACAGAAGGAGGAGGCAATGCAGGCACTACTGAAGCGCTGTCTTCGTGAAGTCGGATACAGTCAGAGACAGTTTGCGGCCACAGCGGATGTGAATGTCACTTCGCTCAATTTAGCCATCGGAGGCACATTTCCTAAGAAGCTGGAAGCATTCAAGAATAAGGTCGCCGCCGCAGTTCAGGCAGACCAGAAGATAATATCATGGCTGTCTGGCAGAAACTTCACAGTTGACGACATCTGGAATGACGACAACCAGACAGCAAAGAAAGCTCATAAGACAGGAAATTTATATGAAAGAAAAAAACCATTTCGCTTGGGAAACCCTGACGAACTGGAAATATCAGAGGAGGCAGAGATGCTGACAAGCAACACTATGAAACACTTTAAGATATTCCGAAATCCTTTCTCTGCGGACATATCAAGTGTGGACGACATCTTCTATAGTGAAGACCATTATTTTGCAAAAGAGATGATACTTGATACAGCCCGCAACGCTGGCTTCTGTGCCATAGACGGTGAGGTCGGCTGTGGAAAGAGTGTCATGAGAAAGGCAGCTGTGGCAGAACTCCATGATGAAAACATAGGAGTAATATACCCTGTGATTCTGGATAAATCCCGCATCACTCCGGCATCATTACTGGATGCGATCATAATGGACTTAGTTAACGAAAAGCCTAAGGTGAGGCTGGAGCCTAAAACCAGACAGGCTCTGCAACTGCTCAGAGACAGAGCAGCCACAGGCCTGAAACAGGTGCTTATTATCGAAGAAGCGCATTTGTTAGACATCTCTGCATTTAAGGCTCTCAAGCAGATCAGCGAACTGGAAGACGGGTTTAAAAAACTCTGCGGCATCGTTTTGATAGGTCAGACGGAACTCAAATATTTATTGGATGATAGACGTCATGAGATGCGTGAGGTCACACGAAGAGTCACACCTGCGCATATCACAGGCATGATTGGTGATGAGGTTGAAAACTATCTGATTCACAAATTCAAAAGAGCTGGAATACAGGCAAACAAAGTATTTTCGGAAGATGCGTATGCAGCGTTTCTGCGTAGGCTAAGAGGCGTAGACGGCGCAGGACGTGACGAATATCAGACATACCCGCTGTCTATCAACAGCCTGGCGGCAAAGGCGATGAACAAAGCCGCACGCATAGGTGAAGAGCGGGTAACAGCAGACATAGTTCTGTCAGCGTGAGGTGAGCTATGGGACTGGAAACAGAAAGAAGAGAGAAGATTATGGCAAATATCCAGAGACTGAGAACGGCAGTGCTGGATGCAACAGACTATGAAACATTCGAGATGATAGCAACAAGAGACATCCTGCCCGATATAGACGTGTTTGATCTACTGGATGAGTTCAATGCCCAGGGCGGAACATGTCTGGTTGCATACTATCGCAACATGAAAGGAGTGGCGCATGGCTAAGAAAGACGGAAACGGATTCTGGCTGGATGCAACCGGACTGCCGGTACCGCAGAAGCACGTTAAGCCTGAAGACAAGGAACGTGACAAGATAGTGGAATCACTCACTAAGAAAGCCATAGAGCTGTCTGACAAACTGAAGGCTTTTAAACAGGCGTGTTTTAATGATGTCGAAGATTTCATATCAAAACTGGAAGACGACTATGGCATAAGCGCACGCACCAAAGAAGGCAATAAAACACTGAGGTCTTTCAGCGGCGACATGAAGATAGAAGTCAGCACAGCAAAGTTTATTGACTTTGATGAGAAGCTGATACTGGCGAAGGAACTGATAGATGGCTGTATAGAGAAATGGTCTAGGGACAGCCGCAGTGAAATTGTCGTTCTGGTGCGTGACGCATTCAAGGTGGACAAGAAAGGCAAGATTGACAGGGACAGAGTTATCGGACTGCGCAAGCTGAAGATCAAAGATGCAGACTGGGTAAAGGCTATGGACATCATTGCAGACAGCCAGACCGTGGTCGGTAAGCGCCAGTATGTGCAGTTCTGGACACAGGCAGAGGACGGCACATGGACGTCTATACCGCTGGATATAGCGAGGCTGTGAGATGGATAAAGGAGATCAGTTGATGGATCTGCATACTGAAAATAAAATAATAAAAACAGCAATGTCCGAAGTTTGCAAAATAATGAAAGAAGACGGAAGAGCTTGCAATGAAAAATTATCTTGTTGGCAAGGTAATGATAATGCCGAACACCCATGCGAGTATGTCAATATGATGAAAAATGCAATGGTTCATGTTTTCCGCAACGATAAAAGCCCTATCATATGCGCTTTTAACTCTGATGAAATGAACGATGACGAATATGAAGCTATTGAAAGAATATTCGATAAAGAACAAACAAGGAGGTCTGATGAAATAAAATAGATCAACTTAAGCTACGGTGGTGGCAGCCACCGTGCCCGTATCGGGATAAACAAGTTGGTCAGACGAAACAAGATAATCACTATAGCTTAGGGGTGGGTGGTGCCACCCCTTAAATTCTTTCTATTCTATCCTCTATCAGAGGTTGGTGTAAAGAGAATTTCACGGAGGTTACTATGTGGGTGTTTCAATTTTCATCAAGCATGAGCTTTGCTCTAGGGTTCAGTATCGGCTTTGAATACCTGATGTTAGGTGTCATTTTAAAAGTCGGAAAATATGATCTGGTGATGGGGTATAAGCCGAAGAGATGGTTATGACTGTAACAGCAAAGCAGATCCAGCTCATTCATATAGCAAAATATAAGCTGGGTATGGACGATGATACATACAGAGATGTTTTGAATACATATGGAGTCGCATCATCTAAGGCGCTCACATTTCGCCAGGCAAACAAGCTGATAGATGAACTGAAAAAGAAAGGATTCAAAATGCCTCGCAAGAGGAACAATAGGCCTAAGAAAGCGGACAAATCATCTGCCACTATTTATCAGATTAACCTGATTGAGTTTCTGGCAGACCAGTACCCGTGGCGACTGGAGAACGGCTTTGACTTATGGCTCACAAAACAGGTTGACCGTGGCAAACTGGATCTTAGGAACAATGAAATCATATTCTCTGAAGATGCTTCGTACATCATAGAGCGGCTGAAACAAATGACAGGTATTTCGACACAAGACATCTCCAGCACTATCCAGCCGTTCTTTGAATGGAAAAAAGAGAACCCTAAAGGCACATTTAACGACTATAAAAACTCTTGCAAATAGAGGAGGTTAAAATGTTTAAAATTGCGACAATCAACGGCCAGCTTTGTCTGGTTCATATAATAACAGAAGACATCGTTCCGGCTACATCAGTAAAATATTCTTACTCTGCAGCAGAGGATGGAGAGCTGGTACTACACATCCCTCTGTCAAAATTATCTGTCCCGAAAAAACCTAGATTAAGCAAAGAAAGTGTTCATGCGATTCAAACAGAAATAGAGCAAATACTTAAACAGTGGAATAGCACCAGTTGGCAGGCACATATGGATAAATTTTTAACAGGCTGTATGTGTGACACGTCTGGGGATAAAGACCATGCAAAGTATGTAAATCGCAGAAGACTGGAGTTGCTTGATTTAAAAACTTTAAACTATATTTGGTCGGCGAATCGCTTCAGGTGTGTAACAGTTCCGTTGGATGGTGATGATAAAGTAACGTTTGAAGAAAGATCCAGACGTATAGGCAAGACAGCGGACAGCGGACAGCGGACAGCGGACAGCGGACAGCGGACAGCGGACAGCGGACAGCGGACAGCGGACAGCGGACAGCGGACAGCGGACAGCGGACAGCGGACAGCGGACAGCGGACAGCGGACAGCGGACAGCG
>JBFWMA010000010.1:88227-91005 GCA_050251875.1 Deferribacterales bacterium
GGACAGCGGACAGCGGACAGCGGACAGCGGACAGCGGACAGCGGACAGCGGACAGCGGACAGCGGACAGCGGACAGCGGACAGCGGACAGCGGACAGCGGACAGCGGACAGCGGACAGCGGACAGCGATGCTAAAACGGAACAATATGAGATGCAAGATATTTTTCAGGCAGACGATACGCCGATTTCTAAACCATCAGATGAGCTGATAGATATGGTTCGAGATCTTAATAAAGAAACATCAGAAGAACCTGTTAAACAGGGCAGATCAACTGGTGGTCGCAAGCTGTATTCACTGGATAATAAATCACGAGCCAGAATTGAAAAGCGTCTACTGAAGGAAAATATATCTATCAAAGATACAGATATTACACAGGACGCATGGGATAAAAATAAGATAACACTGCGACCTCTGCAGTCGCTGGCTGATCGTCTTGGCTGGATACTCAATACAGTCTTTTTAAAAGGTACAGCAGAGATCGCCCCGGTCGGTGGAACTGAGGTCAGAGGGGCGTAATGCAAATCACTTTGGATGATCTCACTGGAGATACACGGTTGATCGCCGATGCAATTTTTTTGGCCGCCCGCAATGAAGGTCTGCCCGATGAGCAGGCAAGGAAGATTGCTGTGGCGGCCATCATTCGGGTTGGCTCTGATACTGGTGGTATGAACATCTATATTCATTCGACAAAGCAGATGCTCAGACCGGAACGTGATAGAGAGATCATGGCAAAATTTACTGGTGGTAATGTTAGGCAGTTGGCTAAAGACTTTGAACTTTCAGAATCTCATGTTCGTGCTATTATTCGTAGATCCTCCCGTGCTATCTCACTGAGTGATCTGTTAGAAGACGATATATAAATCTTTCTTTTTAGTTCTTTAAATATAGTTTAAAATCCCGTCTTATCTCACACTATCCCGTCATATCCCGGAAAAAGTTATAGTACATTTTCTGTTTCTATTATTGTACTCTCTGACAGTAAAAGTTCTTTTATTGATAATATTTCTATTCATAAGGCAATCCCTTATTGCTGGGTATCAAAACAGTTAAAGATATATGATCAATACTTACCAATCGAACCAATGATATATGGCATGTCAGATATAGACACCTTCAAAGATTACATTAATTCTAATAATATTTTTTTTGAAACTCTGGTCATTATCGGGAATAGTGAGTATCGAGGAAAAGAAAATGATATTGATCGATTAATACGTGAAGGGAAAGTCAAAAATATTATTGTAATTGGACATGAAGAGAATCAAAGCCTTCTTCTTAATAAATGGCGTTGGACATACCAAGAATATTCATACTTGTCGGATCAAAGAGAATCTAAAATTGAAATTCTCAATGTTGAGCCTGATCCATATGAGTTAGAAATTAAAAATTTGATTAGTTTCTTCAAATCCATAGAAACAGAATATCACATCAATTTAAATATACTGACCTATATCAAATGGCAGCTTTATTCATTTTGCTTACCAAAAAATAATAACAGCAGGGGCATCAATGAGTTTAATGCTAAAGTATTAAACTATTATAAACATGCGGAAGAAGTCATATCAGAGAATTTAGACAATCAAAATATTGATCCAGAAAAAATACTGATAAAAATTAGAGAAATTTTTAATGTTATAATCGATAGCTTTAAAAACAATAAATTACCTGCACTTCAAGAGAATATTCAAAATAACAAATTAGTAATATTAGATGATTTCATATGGAAAGAGGAATTCATCTATAAGAACATACGTTATGTCCATCCAAAAGATTTAAAACCAGATAAAATTTTTGAAAATACAATCTATTATTTTCTCGGAACAATGAATTTTAACCGCTTTTATAAGATAACAAATATTGTTAAGCTAATTTCTGATTCTTCAGGAACGTTCATGTTTGTCTGCTACCCAGAAGAAGCCGAATTTCTGATTTCATTATTGAATAAAATAGAAAATTACAACCTTACTGAGTATTGTTCTGAATTACGTTATGAAATAACAAATATCAAATTTTCACCATCCATTATACCTAAAAAATGGGACCAAGTTGATGATTATACTGATGTTCAAGATACTGAAATGAATTATAAACCGAGAACTTTTTTCAGAATAAGCTTTACTGACGGGGATAATACTGTTTGCGAACGAGGACAATACATTCTCTTAGATAACAATGGCTCATGGAGTAAATTAAAAGCTGCTCATTTAAAAGCAGGAGATGTTGTAAGAATATACAACGGAAACAACAAAGATGTTCAATATAAATCATTGTTGAAATCGGATGAGAACGATTTACTTAAAATTGAAAATGACTCCTTATTGTGGAAAACATCACTGAGTACATATTTTGAAGTAATTTCGAAAAGTTCTCAAAATCCTTTGAATGAACTATTATGCATCTTACAGGAATCAGGCATTAAGATAAAAACTCAGCTAACATTAAAGAAGTGGCTGGATACTGACAGTAAAGATAAATTCCCTAGGTCAAATAGGGATTTAAATAAGATTGCAAACATTACCGGCGATAAAAATTTAATTGAAAATCTGAATGCTGTCAAAAATAGCCGCAAAAGCTATCGTGCGATAATGATAGCATTAGGTAAAAACTTAAGTGAAGAAATTTCAGACTATGTAATCGGTGAAAAAATTGCAGATAATATAGTGGACCGACGAATTGAGACAGTCAGAGTAGATTTCTAAGTGTTTTTTAGCTTAAAATACTAAGAGAAATCGGAGGTCCACATGAGCAAGAAGAGACGGCAGTTTTCTGCCGAGCAGA
>JBFWMA010000011.1:0-77937 GCA_050251875.1 Deferribacterales bacterium
ATATTCAAGCCTCCTTATTCCCCAAAGACGCTGTATTTCAGTGCATGTCATCATCAGAGCCTTTCTATGCGAAGATTAAACATATCTACGGAACCAGCAGTTATGAGCTCTTCATAAGGAATGGAATGATAGAGGATTTGCCTGTCAGTAAAGAATCAGTAAATGAAACAGCACAGACAGCACAATCCTCAACTGACATAAACTCATCTCTAAGCGAAATGCTGAAACAGAAGTTTGCATCAGAAATGAGCAGTTCAAGCCTCAGCGGAACAAGCCTGCTTCAGGCCGTAAATCAATCTGTACCGCATGCGGTAATGGATACTCCGGAAAAAGCTCTTGATGTCTATTGGGTCTCGTCAAATGGAGCGTGTGAAAATCTGGCTATTGTCTCCAGAGCCAAGCTGTCGAAGAATGTAACCTCAATAGATAACTACATCAGATGTAACGGGCAAATAAAGCAGCTGGCAAACACACCTCTGCCCGTCACAATACCCGACAGCGTTAAATCAAAAGAGACTGACTTCATCAGACAGGTCAAAAACTCAGGAAGCGTGATGTATTATGACTCCATGACAGGAATAACAGTCCTAGGCAGAAAAGAAAAAGACACATGCCAAGCCACATTATTTTATATCAAAAATAACTCACTTTTATATGTATCAGCCATAGGCTGTTAAGACTTAATCACTGGCACGAAGATTTTTCTTCGTGCCTCTTCAATATCACTAATAAAATCAAAAAGCACCCTGAACAAAATACCACAAAAAAAATCACACTGTATTATAAGCAAGTTACATAAGCAAAAAACGCTCATCCAAAATACCACAAAAATTTTCCAAGAAAATATGTATAATATCAAGTTTATTCTGCCATCAATTTAGACGCTAAATCACCACAATATTCATTTAAAATTTTTTCTCAAAATAACAAAATACCACAAAAAAAGTTCCAAAATTCTTTTAGCCTCATTTGAGAAACGGAGGCTGTTTATGACTACATACAATAATGACGACGAACTCCTCACATATACAGAAGTTGCAAAAATACTAAAAGTTAAACCCAAAACTGTGATGAACTGGAAATCGTTAGGTCGGTTTCACCCCAGTGAATATGTAAAATATGGAAAATCTAAAAGCGCAGACATAAGATTTAAAAAATCTGCAATAGAGGCAAGAATTAAGAGGAATTTTTTCTAAAGAAAACTATATTACCTGAAGGAGGTGCAAAATGGCACAACAAAAACGAAAAGACGTTGCTGTCCGCCGAGATAAAGATCGGCTACTGTTAGACTTTTACTATCAAGGTGTCCGATGCAGGGAATACCTAAGTGTAAAAGCAAGTAAAGACGGACAGAGGTATGCCGAACGACAGGCAAAACAGCTTGAACAACAGATTTTGGACAATCAGTTCAATTACGCTGACTGGTTTCCAAACTCTAAAAAATGCTCTTATTTCATGTCAAAACCATCAAACACGGATATGACGTTTGGTGATGTTGCTGAAGAATGGCTGAAACAGATTGAGCGTCTACACAGAGCAGAAGAACTCAAGTACAGTACTCTAAAATCCTATAAAGCAGGATTACAGTGTAATTTACGCTATTTTGAAAGGCGTGAAATCAGGCATATCTCAAAAGATATGATAGACGAGTACAAGTACAACCTTCTTGACTCTGAATTATCAAAAAAGACAATCAATAATCGACTCACTCCGCTCAGGCAGGTTTTTGAGTTTGCATACGAACATGGCTATATCGACCACAACGAGATGGATAGGGTCAGAAATTTCACAGTAGAACTGCCTGACATTGAACCGTTCAACCAACTCGAAGTGAATGCAATTCTTGAATATCTGGAAAAAAATGAGCCGAAATTCCATGCAATGTTCACAGTGCTATTCCACACCGGAATGCGTATAGGTGAAGTTCTGGCAATGAAGTGGAAGAATTTTGATGTCATGTTCAGAAGCTACCATGTTAAAGAGCATTTTACTGAAAAGAGATTAACCACACCAAAAACCAAAGCATCAAAACGTGCAGTACCACTGACAGATGAAGCTTTATCTGCATTAAAGAATCACCGACAATACTCTTTTCTTGGCTCAGAGTTTATCTTCTGCAATCAATATGGCGACCCGTGGGTATCATCCGAAAACATAATGAGATATGTCTGGGACCCTATGTTAAAAAAACTGGGTATAGCATACCGCATCATCTATCAGTGCAGACATACTCATGCGAGCCTTTCCATTCTTGCCGGAGATAACCAACAACATATTGCTGAAAGAATGGGACATACGAACGTAGGAACACTAATCACCAGATACGCTAAATACGTCAAAGCGATTGAGTTTCAGCAGCCTAAAATAGGCTCATTCCTCTCAAGTCAAAAGCAATCAACACAGTCTAATGGGCACATGCTGTCAGAATACTGTCAGAATCAAGAAAGCCCCATTACCAACTAATTGATAACAGGGCTCTTTTAGAGTGCCGAGAGGGGGACTCGAACCCCCACAGGATTTAACTCCCACAGGATCCTTAGTCCTGCGTGTCTACCAGTTCCACCACCTCGGCTATTACCAATCTTGTTGGTGTGTGGGAGGTTATATCAACTCACAGAATTAATGTCAAGCTCAAAATTACATTATGCGCATAATAGTAAAATATTTTTCAAATCATTTATTTACCATAACACGCAATAAGTTATGCAGGCGTAACATCCCTGATTATAGAGCTGAATCCCACAATCTTGTCATTTTCGGTTATCATCTGCATAGAAAACTGTATTATGAGTTTTCTTCCGTCCTTAGTCAGGGCGGGCACTTTCAGCATTTTGTCCCGATATTTTGTCTCGCCGCTCTCGGCAACCTGATAAAAACCGTCCCAGTGCCTCTGGCGGTGCTTTTCGGGAATAATGATATCAAGGTTTTTTCCCATCACCTCATCCGCCCCGAACCCGAATATCTTCTCACACCCGGCGTTCCAATAGCGGATATTGCCGTCAACACTGACATAGATTATTCCATCGTCAGCCTTTTCTGCCATTTGCAAAAGAAAATCATTCATACGTCACCCTAATCCGAAATATATGCCGGGGCGCTAATCCCGCAAGCAAAAACACTTCACACTTTCAATCCTAAGCTATTGACAAGAAAACACCCAATGACTATAATTTATGGTTCAAAAACCCATCGGGAGCATATTATATGAATATTTTTCTTCCCTCTGGTGACAAGCTGGAAATCGAAAACGGCGCAACCGCTTTCGATGTGGCAAACACCATAAGCAAAGGACTGGCGAAAAACGCGCTCGCCGCTGAAATTAACGGTAACCTTGTAGATATTTACGCCGCTGTCGGCGATAACGATAAAGTCAGAATCATAACGGAAAAAGACACCGAGGCGCTGGAAATCCTCCGCCACTCCACAGCCCACCTCATGGCACAGGCTGTCCAGAGGCTTTTTAAAGACGCCAAAGTGACAATCGGACCCGTTATTAAAGACGGCTTTTACTACGACTTCGACATGGGCGATGACAAGTTCACCCCCGAAGATCTCGAAAAAATCGAAAAAGAGATGGCTAAGATAGCCTCCGAAGCAATCCCCTGCAAACGCAGAGTGGTTTCAATCGATGACGCTAAAAAAGAGTTTTCGCACGAGAAATATAAAATCGAACTGATCGAAGGGATCGCCGAAAAAGGCGACAAGACAGTATCTCTTTACGATCAGGGCGACTTCACCGACCTCTGCCGCGGTCCTCACATGGACAACACTAAGCGCATCAAGCACTTCAAGCTGCTGTCCGTTGCCGGCGCATACTGGCGCGGCGATGAAAAGAACAAAATGCTTCAGCGTATCTACGGCACAAGCTGGTTCAAAAAAGATGAACTGGACGCATACCTGAACATGCTGGAAGAGGCGAAAAAACGTGACCACCGCAAACTGGGCAAACAGCTCAAACTCTTCACAATAGAAGACGAGGTGGGAGCCGGATTCCCTATTTATCTGCCCAGAGGCGGAGCGCTCAGAGCCACTCTGGAGGAGTTCGAGCGCAAAGAACACCTGAAAAGAGGCTATGAAATAGTATACGGTCCCCAGATTCTGAAACAGGACCTGTGGAAACTCTCCGGACACTATGACAACTACCGTGAAAACATGTATTTCACATCCATAGACGATGTGGCTTTCGGCGTTAAACCCATGAACTGTCTGTCACACATGATGGTTTTCAAATCAGAGATCAGAAGCTACCGTGACCTGCCCCAGCGCTATTTCGAGCTGGGAACAGTACACCGCCACGAAAAATCCGGCGTTCTCCACGGTCTCATGCGTGTGCGGGCGTTCACACAGGACGATGCTCACATCCTCTGCACCCCCGAACAGCTCAATGACGAGATCATAGGCATCATAGATTTCGTTAACTATGTAATGGACATATTCGGTTTCGAATACGAGATAGAAGTCTCCACACGTCCCGAAAAATTCATCGGTTCAGTGGAAAACTGGGAAAAAGCGACAGACGCTCTCTTCAGCGCCCTGAAAGCAAAAGGACTCCCCTATGAGATCAACGAGGGAGACGGCGCTTTCTACGGACCCAAAATCGATATCAAGCTGAAAGACGCCATCGGACGTTTCTGGCAGTGCGCCACAATCCAGGCGGATTTCAACCTGCCTGAGCGCTTCGACCTTAATTATATAGGAGAGGACGGACAAAAACACCGCCCCATCATGCTCCACAGAGTTATCCTCGGTTCTGTCGACCGCTTCATCGGCGTTCTGACAGAGCATTTCGCCGGAAATTTCCCCATATGGATATCCCCCGTTCAGGTGCGTGTGATAAACATTACAGACGCCCAGCTCGACTACTGTAAAGAGCTGACAGCTAAGCTGAAAGCGGAAGGATTCCGTGTGGACACCGATTTCCGCAACGAAAAAATAGGCTTCAAGATCAGAGAAGCCCAGATGGAAAAGATTCCGCACATGCTGATCATCGGTCAGAATGAAGCCGATAATAAGAAAGTATCAGTCAGATTAAGAAGCGGAGAAACTAAAAATGAGCTTGATTTTTCTGACTATATTAGTGTATTAAGAGAGTCCGACCAAAATAAGACATTAAACCTCTGGAGGTGATATATAAAATTCCCTGGAAAACCTAGTCCTAACGTGGACAAAGAAAGAATCAACGAGGCGATCCCTCACAAAGAGGTAAGACTTGTTTTGGACGATGGCACACAACATGGTGTCTGCAGTATAGAAGAGGCTATGGGTATAGCCGAAAAAGCCGGTCTCGACCTTGTTGAGGTGGCTCCCACAGCAAAGCCCCCTGTCTGCCGTGTTATGGATTACGGCAAGTTCAAGTTCGAAAAAGAAAAGAAAGACAGGGAAGCCAGAAAAAAACAGAGACAGAACCAGGTAGACACAAAGGAAGTTAAATTCCGTCCGAAGATCGAGGAACATGACTATGGCGTTAAGCTGAAAAACGTCAGAAAGTTTCTGGCTGACGGTGACAAGGTGAAAGTGATCCTTCGTTACCGCGGTCGTGAGATGATGTTCCAGGAAGCGGGACTGGAATTGCTTAATAAAGTCAAGACAGATGTCGAGGATCTCGGCGTCGTTGACCAGAAGCCCGAGCTTCAGGGCAAGCAGCAGGTAATGATAATATCTCCGATAGCATCTCCTGCAAACTAATTTATAGGAGTTTTCGAAATGCCGAAAATGAAGACCCACAAGGGCGCCGCAAAAAGGTTTAAAGTTACTGGAAGCGGCAAAGTAAAAGCGAAAAAGAGCGGTCTGAGGCACATCCTCACCTCCAAGACCACTAAACGTAAGCGCAATCTGCGTCACGCCGGAATCATTGAAGGAAAAGACGCGCAGAACATCAAAGTTCTGCTGCCTTACGCTTAATCAGGATAGGAGGTAAGAAATGCCAAGAGCTAAAGGCGGGTACAAAACCCGCAGAAGAAGAAAGGAGTGGCTTAAACGCTCCAAAGGTTTTAGAGGACAGATCAACAACGTCTATAAGAAAAGCCGCGAGCAGGTCGAAAGAGCTCTGAACGCTGCCTTCTCTGGTAGAAAACAGAAAAAACGTGACTACAGAAAACTGTGGATCATCCGTATCAACGCCGCCGTTCGTCAGCATGGACTCAGCTACAGTGCTTTCATGGGCGGAATGAAAAAACTTGGTATCGAACTCGACAGGAAAGTTCTCGCCGATATGGCAGTAAAAAGTCCCGCAGAATTCGAACAGCTTTGCAAACAGGTTAAAGCCTGATTTGCTTAACACAGGGGAGCTCATGGCTCCCCTTTTTTATACAGTTTTGAAGATAATTTTTTTCAGAATTATATAAAAAAATTCAGAATCACGAAGACAAACGGAGCCTCTAAATGTTAGTCGACCTAAATGAAATCAAAAAGTATGAAGACGAGATCAGACAATCAGAAACATCCGCCGATCTGTACCAGGTCAAGGTAAAATATCTGGGCAAAAAAGGTATAATCAGCGACCTGAGCAAACAGCTCAAAGATGTTCCCAATGAAAACAAAAAAGAATTCGGCATGATGATAGGCGAGCTGAGAAACTCTTTCGAGGCGATGTATGACGCCAGAGAGAAAGAGCTGGCTCAGTCCGAGCTTTCCGCCAAGCTGACAGGAGAATCACTGGACATCACCATGTCCGGCGTTCCCTTCAACGCCGGAAGCATCCACCCCATCATGTCCGTTTACTATGAAATAGTTAATATATTCACCTCTATGGGTTTCGAGGTGGCAGTGGGACCCGAGCTGGAGCTGGACATGTTCAACTTCGAAATGCTCAACATCCCGCAGGAACACCCCGCCAGAGACATGCAGGACACATTCTATGTCTCTGAGGACACAGTTCTCAGAACCCACACATCACCCGTGCAGGCGAGAACCATGACATCCAAAAATCCGCCGATCAAGATCATAGCCCCCGGCAAAGTATACCGCTGTGACTATGACATCACCCACACGCCTATGTTTCATCAGGTGGAGGGACTTCTGGTGGACAAGGATATCACTTTCGGCGACCTGAAAGGAACACTCACAACGTTCATCCAGCGCATGTTCGGAAAAGATATCCCCGTGCGTTTCCGCCCCAGCTTCTTCCCCTTCACCGAGCCCAGCGCCGAGGTGGACATGGGGTGCACCATGTGCGGCGGCAAGGGATGCCGTGTGTGCAAGGGCACAGGCTGGCTGGAGATCCTCGGATGCGGAATGGTGAACAACGAAGTTTACAAAAAAGTGGGCTACGACCCTGAATTATACAGCGGATTTGCCTTCGGAATGGGAATCGAGCGTATCACCATGCTGAAATACGGCATCGGCGACCTCCGCTCATTCTTTGAAAACAACCTGAAATTTTTAAGGCAGTTTTAAGGCGGAGGCGGAAAAATGAGAATCAGTTTAAATTGGATAAATGAATTTGTAGACACCACAGGCATCAACCCTCAAGAGCTGGCGGACAAACTTACCATGTCCGGGCTCGAGGTAGAGGCTCTGGAGATAAAAGAAAGACTCGAAAATGTTGTAGTGGCGAAAGTGCTGAAATGCGAAAAACACCCGGACGCCGATAAACTCTCCCTCTGCGTGGTTTCCACCGGAGACGAGGAGCATCAGGTCGTGTGCGGAGCGCCCAACGTTGCCGCCGGACAGACTGTTGTCTTCGCCAAGATAGGCGCTGAACTCCCCGGCGGATTCAAAATCAAAAAAGCGAAAATCAGAGGCACGGAATCATCAGGCATGATCTGCGCCGAAGACGAGATAGGCATCTCTGAAGACCACGCCGGAATCATGATCCTCCCCGACAGCCTTGAGGCGGGAACAGACGTGAACTCCTTCCTCGGACTGCCTGACGTCATGATGGAGATAGGCATCACTCCCAACAGAGCTGACTGCCTCAGCATGATAGGCTATGCCCGTGAGATAGCCGCCATCTATGGTCTGCCCATGAAAGCCAAAAATTATGCGCTGAAAGAGACAGACGACAAGGCGGAGAACTACAGCGGAGTCGTTATAGAGAACAAAACAGCATGCCCCACTTATACCGCGAGGGTGATAAAAGACGTTAAACTCGCCCCCTCCCCCTTCTGGATGCAGAATAGACTGCGTGCCGTGGGTGTGCGCCCCATAAACAACATAGTGGATATAACCAACTATGTCTGCTTCGAATACGGACAGCCCCTGCACACCTTCGACCTGAAAGAGGTTGACGGCAAAATTATAGTCCGCAACGCAAAGCCCGGCGAAAAAATGCTGTTTCTGGATGAGAAAGAGCGCACGTTTAACGAAGACATGCTTCTGATAGCAGACGAGAAAAAGTCTCTGGCGCTGGCTGGAATCATGGGCGGCGAGCACTCAGGCATCAACCCCGACACTAAAGATGTTCTGCTTGAATGTGCCTACTTCGAGCCGAAATCCACCAGAAAAACAGCCCGCAAGCTGGGCATGCAGACAGATGCCTCCTACAGATATGAAAGGGGCATAGACCACGCCAACACTCCCCTGATGACTGAATACGGCGCTTACCTTCTTCAGGAAGTTTGCGGCGGAAAAGTATGCAAAGGAGTTCTGGGCGAGGTGGAAAAACCCGAAGTCATCACATTCGCCGTGGACTCAGAATGGATCAACAAATATCTGGGAACAGAAATCCCACAGAACGACATAGTAAAAATACTGGCTGACCTGAACCTGAAACCGGAAGTGAAAGGGACAGTGATCACAGTCACATCCCCCGCCTACAGAGTGGATATCAACGGCAAACAGGATGTCGCCGAAGAGGTGGCGAGAATCTACGGATATGACAATATCCCCACCACCCTGCCCAAGATACACGCAGACGGCATGCCCATGAGCAGAGAGCTCACAGCCAGACGCGACATCGCTCAGAAAATGAAAACACTGGGATTCAACGAAGCGGTCAACTACTCCTTCATGAAAGACGACTTCTTAAAGATATTCGATGACGAGTCAAAATTCGTGAAACTGCTGAACCCCATATCAGAAGACATGAACACCCTGAGAACTCTCGTTTTCCCCGGTCTTCTGGCGACTATAAAGTTCAACCTGAACAACGGTTTCAAACAGGCCAACTTCTTCGAGTTCGCCTCCACCTTCATAAAAACAGGTGAAAAACTGCCCGAGCAGAAAAGCTATATGACAGCCGCCATCGCCGGACAATACTGGCCCATGAGCTGGGCGGCGCCCGCTCCTTCCGAGCCCTTTTACATCATGAAAGGCGTTCTGGAAAATATCCTGTCCACATACAAGATCAAGGCGGAATATGTCAGAAGCGAAAGAAAATATCTGCACCCCGGCAAGGGAGCTGAGGTTATGGTGAACGGACAGTCCATCGGCTTCATAGGCGAGCTTCACCCGGCTATAGCCGACAGCATCGACCTGAGAGAGAACGTTGTGATATTCGAAATCAGCATGGAAAAACTGGTTGAAAACGCTCAGTTCATCTACAAATTCAGCGATTTCAGCAAGTTTCCGTCAATATATAAAGATATCTCCGTGGTGGTGGACGACAAAACACCGTCAGTGGACATGATAAGCTGTATCAAAGAGACCAGCAAGCTGGCGGAAGACGCTTTCCTGTTCGATGTATACGCCGGAAAAGGCATAGAGGAAGGAAAAGCGAGCCGCACATACAGGGTCTACTTCTCCGCAACGGACAGAACGCTGACCGATGAGGAGACAAACTCTATCCTCCAGAAGATGATAGAGAATCTTTCAAAACAATTCGGAGCGCAGCTCAGGTAATTTGTGAAAAAGCCTGATAAGACTGCTTCGTCAGCTATATGCTTCCTCGCAGTGACGTCATTGCGAGGAGCAATGCGATGCGGCAATCTCATATTAGATATTAATTCGACACAAAAGCGGGGTTAAAACCCCGCTTTTTTTTCGTCTATTCACCATCAGTAACAATTGATACATTCTTTTTAACAACCATGCCGTTTTCTTTCATAGGTTCAATATATTTCGATAGCAACAAACAAATTCTGTTATATAATTATACATAGTTGCCAGAGAAGTATATGGAGGTATCAATATATGAGAAAAGCGCTATCTATTACCTTTACTTTCCTGTTTCTTGTTTTTAGTACCATGTTTGTATATGCCAATGATTTCAACCTGACAATTCCGTTGCCGCTGACAGGCACACAGGCTAAGTTCGGCGATATCCAGAAAAGATCCTATGAAATAGCTCAGGCGGAGATCAATGCCGCCGGAGGTATCAAAGGCAAAAAACTCGTTCTTACATTTGAAGATTCCGGCGCAAAACCCGAGATCGCCAGAGGAATCGTTGAAAAACTGATAGACGTTCAGAAACAGCCCCTGATTGTGGGCGAATATACCTCCTCATGCGCCAAGGCTGTTGCCGCTGTGAGCGAGGAGCGTAAAACTCCCTATCTTGTAGTAGTTTCAGGCGCTGACGACATCACTCAGCAGAACTACAAATATGTCTTCAGACTGAATCCCCCCAACGCTTACTATGCCAGCGGTCTGATCGGCTTCATGAAAGAAGTGGTTAAACCCAAAACCATAGCCATTCTTCACGAAAGCTCCGACTTCGGAACATCCGGCGCTGACGAAATGGAAAAGCACGCAAAAGCTCTCGGAATGAAAGTTCTGATGAAAGAGAAATATGAAAAAGGAGCGGTTGACTTCAAACCTATCCTGACAAAGGTAAAATCCATGAGACCCGATGTTGTCTACATGGTTTCCTATGTTATGGACGCCGCCCTTCTGATGAGACAGATCAAAGAACTGAGGCTGGACGCTAAGCTGTTCGCCGGCGGAGCGGCAGGATTTGCCATCCCCGAATTCGTTGACAACGCAAAAGACGCCTCAGAATATGTCGTCACATCAACACTCTGGAGCCCTCAGGTGAAATACGCCGGAGCCAAGGCATATGCTGAAAAATATAAAAGCATGTACGGCGACTATCCCTCATACCACGGAGCAGCCGCCTATTCCGCTCTGTTCGTTGCGAAAAATGCTCTGGAAAGAGCCAAAACATGGACACAAAACGATATCAGAGACGCTCTGAAAGCAACCAAAATGCAGACAGCGTTCGGCGATGTCGCTTTCGTGGACAAAAACGGCTACCAGAACCAGAACTTTCTCGAAACACTGGTTCTCCAGGTTATAAAAGGCAACCACGAGACTATCTGGCCCAAACACACAGCCAGCGCTCCGTATCTTTATCCCATCCCCAGATGGAAGGATAGAAAATAACAACCCTGCAAGCCCCCTGCCCGTGCGGGGGGCTTTTATATTTATATCTTAAGGAGAGTTTAAGTGGTTCAACTTGAGGTCTTTCTTCAAACACTTGTATCCGGTCTGCTCCTGGGAGGTCTTTATGCTCTGATAGGTCTCGGCATGACACTTATCATGGGCGTAATGAAGATCATTAACCTCGCCCACGGCGAGCTGATGATGGTGGCGATGTATATCGCCTACTGGCTTTTCACCCTTCTGGGCATAGACCCTTATCTGGCGGTTTTCATCGCCGCTCCTGCTCTTTTCATCCTCGGCGTTCTGATACAGAAGTATCTCATAACGCCCGTTATAAAAGTGGAGTCCATACTCCCTGAAAACCAGGTTATCCTCACCGTGGGCATCGGTATGGTGCTCGCCAGCCTTGCCACGGTGTTTTTTAAATCCGACTACAGATCCACTCCGGTGGACTACGCATCCGTCACATGGTATCTGACAGACTACTGGACGAACTCACCCATAGAGCTTTCCGTCTCTCTTCTGTGGGCTGTTTCGTTCTTTTTCTCCATCATGATCACAATAGCCATGTGGTTTTTCCTCAGCAGAACAGACATAGGAAAATCCATCAGAGCCACATCGCAGGACTCTGACGCCGCCATACTCATGGGCATCAACGTAAACAGGATGCGTTCACTCAGCTTCGGTCTGGGTGCCGCCATCGTTGCCGCCGCAGGATGTCTGTTTATCCCTCTTTATTACCTTTACCCCGCTCTGGGCGGACAGTTCACCCTTATCGCCTTCGTCATAACGATTCTGGGCGGTCTCGGGTCGAACGTGGGCGCTATCATCGGCGGGCTTGTTCTGGGTGTCTTTGAGTCCATGACCTCCACATACATAGGCATGGGCTGGGCGCCTGTGGGCAGGTTCTCCATATTCATCGCCGCCCTCATATTTCTGCCCGGCGGAATAGCCTCTCTTCTCCACAGAAGGAGGTTCGGAAAATGAAAAAGTATATGCCGTTTATAACACTCGGTTTTTTCCTGATATTTCCCATGCTGGGGGTCAGCACATATGTGATGCACATCTTTATCCTGCTTCTGATGTGGACCACCATAGGCATGTCGTGGAACCTGCTCAGCGGATACTGCGGACAGGTGTCTTTCGGGCATGCCGCCTTCTTCGGCATAGGCGCTTATACTTCCGGAGTGCTCTATTCCAAGCTGTCCATGTCGCCGTGGCTGGGGCTTCCGCTCAGCATCATCACGGTGGGCATACTGTCGTTCATAATCGGTCTCGCCGTTCTCAGGCTCAGGGGACCTTTCTTCGCCCTCGCCACACTGGCTTCCGGCGAAGTTTTCAGAGTGACGGCGGAGAACATGGAATGGCTCACCAGCGGAACACTAGGAATCATGCTCCAGCAGAGGCTGTGGGTTTCTAAACTGCCTTATTATTACATTATTCTGGCGATCACCGTTGCCGTCTTTCTGCTGATGAAATATCTGCTGAGCACCAAGCTGGGCTACTATTTCGTGGCGATCAGAGAGGATCAGGACGCCGCCGAGTCGCTGGGCATCAACACCACACTCTATAAAACCATAGCGCTGATAGTGAGCGCCGTGGTGACTGGCATAGCCGGGGCTTTTTACATGAACTATATGGGCTACATCGACCCGCACATTGTATTTGCCCTGCACGATATATCCATCATAACCATCATGATTGTCATGGTGGGCGGCGTGGCTACCCAGTGGGGACCTTTCATCGGCGCCGTCATCATGGTTCTGCTTCAGGAGGCGGTAAGATCCATCCCGGGGCTGGGCGCCATGCACCAGGCTATTTTCGGCGGTCTGCTGATATTTATCATTATCTTCCTGCCCAACGGCATAGTGGGCGATTTTAAAAAGATAAAAAGATTTTTCGGTCTGAGGAGTGCCTGATATGCTGGAAGTAAAAAACGTATCAAAATATTTCGGCGGTCTGGCGGCGGTTTCCGATGTCAGCTTCTCAGTGAAAAGCAACGAGATTCTGGGCATCATAGGTCCCAACGGAGCCGGAAAAACCACACTCTTTAACGTAATCAACGGTTTCTATAAACCGTCAAAAGGCGACATTCTGCTGAACGGCGTATCCATCGGCGGCAAAAAACCGCACCAGATATGCCAGGCGGGCATGGCGAGAACATTTCAGATAGTAAAACCGCTGAGACGGTTAAGCGTTTTCGACAATGTGGTCGCTTCCGCCTTTCTGCGGGCTAAGTCGAAGCAGGAGGCGAAACAGATAGCCGAAGAGGTTCTGAAATTCACCGAGCTGTATGAGGACAGAGACACCCTGTCCAAAGGACTGCCTCTGGGCAAGCGTAAGCGTCTGGAGATAGCCAGAGCTCTGGCGACTAAACCGAAACTGCTTCTGCTGGACGAATCCTTCGCCGGACTGAACCCCGCCGAGCTGGACAAATCCATAGAGATCATCAAAAAGATAAAAGAGAACGGAATAACCATAATGATAATCGAGCACCATATGAAAGTGATAATGTCCATATCCGACAGGATAGTGGTGCTGACATACGGTCAGAAGATAGCCGAAGGCACGCCGGACGAGATCAGAAACAACCCGCAGGTGGTGGAAGCGTATCTCGGCGGGGAGGGCTGATATGATACAGGTAAAGAATATAGATGTTTTTTACGCTGATCTTCAGGTTATCTGGGACGTATCGTTCACAGTATCCCCCGGAGAGATAGTGGCGCTCATAGGCGCTAACGGAGCTGGCAAATCGACCATTCTGCGCACCATATCCGGGCTTGTTCCCCTGACGAAAGGCGAGATAATTTTTGACGGAAAACCGATACACACCATGAACGGTTATGACCTGATCCAGCTGGGGCTGGTGCATGTTCCGGAGGCGAGGAGACTCTTTCCGGAAATGACCGTGGAGGAAAACCTCGATATCGGCGCCCTGAAAGGCGTGGCAAAGAAGAACAGAAAGGCGAACAAAGAGAAGATATTCGAGCTGTTCCCCAGACTCTCTGAGAGACGCCGCCAGCTTTCGGGAACGCTGTCCGGAGGCGAACAGCAGATGCTCGCTATCGGCAGGGGGCTTATGTCCATGCCGAAGATGATGATGCTGGACGAGCCTTCGCTGGGGCTCGCGCCTATTCTGGTGAAAGAGGTATTTAGAGTCATAAAACAGGTGCGGTCAGAGGGAATGACCGTTCTGATAGTGGAGCAGAACGTTAAACAGACGCTGTCCATAGCCGACAGAGCCTATGTTCTGGAAAACGGAAAACTGGTGATGGAAGGCAAGGCTTCTGAGCTGGCAGATGACGAACATGTAAAAGCCGCATATCTGGGCGTGTGAAATACGGAGGATTTATTTATGTATGTAAAGGACTGGATGACTAAAACAGTTTTTACCGTTGATATAAACGACAGCGTGGTCGCCGCCGTGAGGCTGATGAGAGAAAAAAATATCAAGCATATTCCCGTGATGGATAACGGCAGGCTGAAGGGACTGGTATCCGACAGAAAACTGAAGGAATATCTGCCGTCCAAAGGAACATGTCTGGACGTTTATGAAATGAACTATCTGCTGGAAAACACCAAAATGTCCGAGATAATGGGCGAAGGCGTTTTCGTGGCTGAGCCGAACCTGCCCATAGAGGAAGCGGCTCTGATGATGATGGAGCATAACATCGGCTGTCTGCCTGTGGTGGAAAAAGACACCCTGACAGGTATCATATCCGACAAGGATATCTTTAAAGCGATGATAGACATCACAGGAGGCAGCAAAAAAGGATACCGCATCACTTTTATTCTGGAAGACATCTCCGGAAGCATCAGGGCGGCGGGAGACGTGGTAAGAAGCTGCGGATTCGGCATTGAAAGCATCCTGAGCGGACACATAGACCTGAAAGACAAAAGAAAGGTGGTTATCCGCACCAGAGGCTCGGGAGACGCGGTTAAAATGAAAAACGACATTCTGGAAAAATATCCGGATGCCGAAATACTTTTCAGAGGATAAAATTTGCGGCGGGTATAAAACCCCGCCCTACTATCGGCGGGTGTTTCTATTCCACGCTTGCGGGCAAAACCCCGCCCTACTGTCGGCGGGCGTTTCTATTCCACGCTTGCGGGCAAAACCCCGCCCTACTATCGGCGGGCGTTTCTATTCCACGCTTGCGGGCAAAACCCCGCCCTACTATCGGCGGGCGTTTCTACACCGAGCTAGCTGAAAAACCCCGCCCTACTATCGGCGGGTGTTTCTACACCGAGCTAGCTGAAAAACCCCGCCCTACTGTCGGCGGGCGTTTCTACACCGAGCTAGCTGAAAAACCCCGCCCTACTTTCGGCGGGCGTTTCTACACCGAGCTAGCTGAAAAACCCCGCCCTACTATCGGCGGGTGTTTCTATTCCACGCAATAACACCAATTTCGTCATTGCGAGCCTGCATCGCAGGCGTGGCAATCTCACACGATCATTTATTCATAAACCAGCCTGATGAGACTGCTTCTTCACTACGTTCATCGCAATGACTGCTCTATATTTTATGTTCTTTCTTGGTGACAGCTTCCGACTTGACCCTGTCCAGCAGAATCCCCAGAGCAGGCTTCACATTCTCTCTGATATCGCCGCAGACGATCAGAAAGAGAACATCGTCACCGGGCTTCATAACGCCCTCTCTCGCCTCTATCACTACTTTATATATACCTTCCATGTTCTCCACATCTCTGCGGATCTCTTCTATCTTGTCATAGTCGTTCTTGACTTCCATAGCGGTGACAGACGATCCGTCCCCCCTGCTCCATCCTCTGACTATCCCGTTATGCACGAGAATCATACCGACATTCTCCGCAAACTTGGGATCCTTTTTCAGTTCTGCTATTGTTTTTGATATATCCATTAGGGTCTCCTTATCCGCTGATAAAGAGATAGTAATACATTCGGCGTGAAATCTCTAGATGTAAAAAAAGGAAAGCCGACCTCCTGTCGGCACCCCATGAGCTCCGTCTCGGTGGCGCGGTTGTTCCGCTACCACTGACGTTATATCAAGTCACATGCCAATTTTTATCATGACGATGCCCAGCATTATGAGCACCGTGCCTAAAGCTCTGTTGACAGTGAATTTTTCTTTGAAAAACATAATCCCCATAACAGCTCCGAACAGAGTGCTGACCTGTCTGATGGCGGACGCATAGGAAAGATTTACCATCGTCAGTCCGTATCTGTATGAGATGAATGAGGCAAAAACTACCACCCCGGCAAGGACGACCCACCACTTGTCTTTTTTGATATAATCCAGCGTCAGATCACCCCTCCGTTTGGAATATACAAAAATAAAACAGGTCATAAAGAATGACATGGAATAGACATATAATATAAAGTTGCCCTGCGAAACACCTTTTTTATCAACCAATGCTCCAAACGAATAGAAGAACGCACCGACAAGGGCGAAAACAGCTCCTTTTCCAAAATTAAGACCTTTACCCCTGACGTGGTTTAGAACGACTGTTCCCATAACGGTCAAAATGATCCCAGCCGTGCCCATAAGTGTCAGATGTTCCTTAAGAAATAAAACTGCCCATATCAGAATAAAAAGCGGCGAAGACGTGGTGAGCGGGTAAACCAGAGATACATCGGAATATTTGTAAGCGGACGAAACTAACAGGTGATAAACAGAAAAAAACGCCGCCGCCATAAAGGCGCTGATGATCACAGGATACGATATATAGAGATAATGCTTGAAAAAAGTCACATAAACAACTGTAAAGAAAAGAATGTTCGCAAAATGCATGTAAAAATTGAAAGCGTATTTATTCTCCGATCTTTTCAGAAGAATGTTCCAGAGGGAGTGTGTGAAAGCGCTGAAAACTATAAATATAAATCCGAGCATATTTGCCCCTTTTTAGGCGCCTGAACAAAACAACTGATGATATTTGAAATAGCGTCTTTTTGCATTTTTATTTTTTTGATTATGTCATATTCTTATCTGTCAGGTCAATTATAAATCTTTGTTACATATATTTAAAATATCATTTGAAATCAGTTTTTACACCACCCTGAAAAGACCGATTAATGCACACTGTATACAATTTCTATATTGACATGGGGTATCATTAATGCTAAAAATAAACAGTGTTTAAATCTAAGACAATAAAAAGTGGAGGCATTTCAATGGGACTTAAAGAAGTACTTAAGCAGAAAATTGATGAGCACCGTCCTAGGACTACAAGACTGCTGAAAGAGTTCGGCAATGTTAAACTTGGCGAATATACAATCGAGCAGTGTATCGGCGGTGGTAGAGGTATTAAATCTCTCGTTACTGATATCTCTTATCTTGATCCTATGGAAGGAATCCGTTTCCGCGGCTATACAATTCCCGAGGTTATGGAAAAACTCCCCAAACCCAACGGCAAAGACTATCCTTATGTTGAAGGTTTCTGGTACCTTCTTCTGACAGGCGACATCCCCACAAAAGCTCAGGCTGAAGAAGTTGTTGCAGATTTCAAAACTCGCGCACAAGTTCCTCTTTATGTTTTCGACATCCTGAGAGCTATCCCCAGAGACACTCACCCCATGGTAATGTTCTCTGCTGCTATCCTTTCTATGCAGCGCGAATCTAAATTCGCTAAATTCTACGCTTCAGGCTTCAACAAAATGACAGCTTGGGACTCTATGTATGAAGATTCAACAGATCTTCTTGCTAAACTTCCCGAGATCGCTGCATACATCTACAGAATGAAATACAAAAACGATACACCTATCGCTCCCGATTACAGCCTTGACTTCGGCGGCAACTTCGCTCACATGATGGGAATCAAACCTCCTTATGATGACGTTGCCAGAATGTATTTCATCCTTCACTCCGACCACGAGTCAGGAAACGTTTCAGCTCACACAACACACCTTGTTGCTTCAGCTCTGTCAGATGCTTACTACGCTCTGTCTGCTGGTATCAACGGTCTTGCAGGTCCCCTTCACGGTCTTGCTAACCAGGAAGTTCTGGGCTGGATCCAAGACGTTTATCAGAAACTCGGCGGAAAAGTACCTACAAAAGAAGATCTTGTTAAATTCCTGTGGGACACTCTGAAAGGCGGATCTGTTATCCCCGGATACGGACACGCAGTTCTTAGAAAAACTGACCCCAGATACACATCACAGAAAGAGTATTGCGAAAAATACCTTCCTAACGATGAGCTTTACAAAGTTGTTGCTATGATCTATGAAGTTGCCCCCGGCATCCTTCTTGAGCATGGTAAAGCTAAAAACCCCTGGCCTAACGTTGACGCTCAGTCCGGTGTTATCCAGTGGTACTACGGTCTTACAGAGTATGACTTCTACACAGTTCTGTTCGGCGTTGGTAGAGCACTTGGTGTTCTTGCTAACATCACATGGGACAGAGCTCTCGGCTACGCTATCGAGCGTCCTAAATCAGTCACAACAAAAATGCTCGAAGACGCAGCAGGAATCAAATAATTTAACCCTTACGGTTAGATATATAAAAGGCGGTCTTATGACCGCCTTTTTTTTTATTATTTTACTTTTTTTGAACTGGACTAATAATGTCTTTAGACTGTATTATATTGTTACTATAATCATTCGGGAGCAGAGATGCAGGGCAGCGGCACACTAAAATCAATTGTAGATTTCAGTAACTTCTTCGACCAGCAGATGTTTGTTCATCAGAGCGGAGACGTGCTGCATGTCATCAAAGGCGGCGTGGTGAAACAGTCCAAACTGCCGGCACAGCTCAAACAGATGATTTTGAACCCTAACGTTATGCAGGTGCCTATCACACAGGCAGGCGAAAAGGTCAACCTCCACATCTTCCGACTGGGAGACGGCATCACCCTTTTTGTTCAGGACCCCGGCACCGGAACGGTTCTTAACAGTTTTGTCATGAGCCTGATAACCCTCTCTTCCAACGCATGCGGATACAACCCCACAGCAGATGATGGCGATATTAACAAAGTTCTTCTGGATAAACTGGTTGCGGAGTTCGACAAGGAGAAGAAAAAATTCTCCATCACAGATAAGCGCCAGAAAGAAGAGATCATAATCCTCGAGGCTCAGGCAAAGGACGCCTACGAGCAGATGGATAAACAGACCCGTGACATGATCGAGAGAGAGAAAGAGATGAACAAGCTGAAAAAACAGCTTCAGGATCTCGCCGAAAGCTATAAGGTAATGGAAAAGAATCATAAAGAGATGAGCTACACCGGCGATTTCAAAGTCGGCGCGGATATTAAGAAGAAGAACGAAATA
The DNA here is from genome assembly GCA_050251875.1 of Deferribacterales bacterium. GTDB lineage: Bacteria > Chrysiogenota > Deferribacteres > Deferribacterales > Geovibrionaceae > Seleniivibrio. Next base: position 19,501 of record JBFWMA010000011.1, read on the forward strand.
CTCAGAGAGAACAACAAAACACTTGTCGAAACTCTTAAAAAGACCTCAGCCGCTCTGGAGGATTACCGCACGGACGTGCTGATGGTTATCACCGATTTTCTGGACAACGTAAAAGCGGACAACGAATCTCAGGTTTCGCTTATCAACTCCATAAACGAAATTTTCTCGCAGAACAAACACATAGGCGGATAAATGGAATCTCTATCTTACTGGCTGCTGTTCTTTTCAGCGGCGTTCGCCCTGTGCGTTTCGCCCGGGCCCGATCTGCTCTATATCCTTTCACAGACCATAGCCAAAGGCACCAAGGCTGGGCTGGCGTCCATGCTTGGCGTATGTTCCGGAGCGATGGTTCATGTGACTATGGCGGCGCTCGGTCTCTCCGCTATCATGGCGGCTTCCGCTGTGGCTTTCACAGCTGTAAAGCTGGTCGGAGCGGTATACCTTATCTATCTGGGGATAAAAGCGTTTCGATCAAAAACAGGTGACGTCCATTTCAAACAGGGACACGACAGCTCTATTACTTTTTTCAAGGCTTATAAACAGGGAATCCTGATAGATATCTTTAATCCGAAACCCGCGATTTTCTTCATGGCGTTCCTGCCTCAGTTCGTCCGTGTTGAGCTGGGACATACGTCCGCACAGCTCTTTGTTCTGGGTACACTGGTGGTGATGGTCGGTCTTTTGGTTGAGGCTGTTGTGGTCTTTACCGCCGGCAATACCACTGCCTTTTTCAGAGGCAACCGGAGGATGTCCGGTCTGCTGAACAAAGCCCTCGGCTCTGTGATGATTTACCTGGGCGTGCGCTTAGCCCTCATTCATAATAAATAAGAAATCTCCCCTAGCCCCTCTTTCCGGAAAGAGGGGAACAATGCAGTCATTGCGAGGAACGCAGTGACGAAGCAATCTTTCTTATTCTATCTCTAAGCCTTTTTCACGGCGGATGGTTTCGATCTTTTCCAGCGGTTTTTCAAGCTGATTTTTGCGGGTGGTGGTCAGGGTTTCGAACTCCCTTCTGGCATCGTCCAGCCTTCTGCCCATCATCTCCAGCTTTTCACTGAACATGCCCCACTGTTTATAGAATTCGCCGAACAGTTTCAGCATTTCGCCGGATGTGCTGTCGAATGAGAAATTCTCCACCGACTGCCTGATGACCGCCAGCACGGCGAACAGCGACATGGGCGAACAGAGAATGACCCTGTGTCCCAGAGCGAAATCCATCACGCTGTCGTCATGTTCGTATATAAACTCATAGACGCTCTCATTCGGAATGAACAGCAGAACCACGTCCACCGTGTTCTCAGTCTGATCTATGTATCCTCTGTCCTTCACGTCTTTTATCTTCGTCCGGACGTCTTTGACGAACGCTTTCAGGCAGGCTTCCCGCTCCGCTCCGTCAGTCTGAAAAAATCTGGTATAGTTATCCAGAGGAAATTTCACGTCCATATTCAGAATGAGTCCCTTCGGCAGAAAGAATGTGAAATCCGGTCTGCTTCCGTTCTTCATGGTGCTCTGTTCTCTGTAGTTCACGCCGTCTATCATGCCGGACGCCCTGATGATATCCAGAGCCATACGCTCGCCCCATCTGCCCCGTTCGGCTGTGGATGACAGCGCTCTGCTGAGATCTCCGGTAACGTCAGTGAGCCTCTCTGTCTGGCGCACAGTGCTCTTTATCTGTTCGGTTATCTCGGTAAATTTTGACTCCCGCTCTTTCTCCATAGAAGACATAAATAACTGTATCTTTTCGAGATTTTCTTTCATGTGGATGAGCTGGGCGTCTATCAGTTCTTTTTTGCCTTCCAGCCGTCTTTCGCCGTCACCCGCTTTGGCCTCCAGCACAGAGCCTGCCAGCTTCAGAAATTCCTCAGAGTTTTTAGACAGGCTGTCCATGGACACCTGAGCGAACACTCCCTTCATCTCGTCCGTCATGGCACGTTCCTTCCGCCCCAGATACCATGCGGCAAAAAAGCCGATAACAGCACCCAGAACGAATATCAGAACAGAGATGAAAGCTGTCATATGCCCGCCTTTATCTTTATCAGAGCGTTCATGACCGCTCCGGCGCAGGGGCTTCCGCCCTTTGTGCCGATGTTGGTGATGAACTCCATATCCGTGTGCGTCAGCATCTCTTTGCTCTCGGCAGCCATCACAAATCCCACAGGCAGACCGATCACCAGAGCCGGATTCACCCTGCCCTGCTCTTTCAGCTCCATCAGCTTCAGCAGAGCTGTGGGGGCGTTGCCTACGGCATATATGGCGTCAGGATATTTCTCAGCGGCGTATTCCATGCTGTATTCCGCACGGGTCTTGCCTTCACGCTTAGCACCATCTATTACATTCTCATCTGTGATGAAGCAGAATTTTTCGATTCCGGCGGCGTCCAGATATTTTGACGTTATGGCGGTCTTCACCATGTTCACGTCAGTTATCACGGGCAGTTTTCTGTCCAGAGCGTCCATCGCCCTGTCTATGGCGTTTTTGCTGAAAAGTGTCATCTCAGCAAACTCAAAGTCTCCGGTGGTATGTATCAGACGCATGACGACTTTCTTCTGTCTGTCGTCATATTTTGAAAGATCACAGCCCGCTTCGATAATCTCGAACGACTGCTTCTCTATGTTGTCGCCTTTGTTCATTTTTATCCTTTTTTCAGTATGGCGGTGGAGAGATAGTTGATGTCTCTTACCTCGTCAGAGTTCAGATCCAGAATTATCTCATCCTTCAGTGTGGCACGGGAGATCACATAGGCTGTTTTTATCCCGTTGTCTTTTACAAATTTTTTCAGTAAGTCCAGTTTGTTATGCACCTTCATCACAAAGACCGTGGCGAATTTTTCGGTACATTCTTTCATAAAAGATGTGTCGTCCCTCATCTCCACCGTGCAGAAGCTCTCGTCCTTCTCCGTCACGGGCATGCAGAGGATGTTCGGCACCGCCGAAATGGCTGATATTCCGGGGATGAATTCGGTCCTGACCCCGTGCTTCTCCAGCTTGTGCGCCAGATAGTTCAGGGTGGAGTATATAGGAGCATCGCCGATGGTTATATAGCTGATCTTTTTGCCGTCTTTCAGCATATCAGCCACCTGTTCCGCCAGCTCGGCGTATTTTGTGTCCAGATCGTCCTTATCCCCTGTCATGGGGAAGTAATACATATATATCTTCTCTTCCGGGACAATATCTTTGATTATGTCTTTCGCCAGGCTTCTGCCTGTTTTGTTCGACTGGGGAACGACAACAATGTCGCTCTCGTTCATTATTCGAACCGCTTTCAGAGTCAGCAGTTCAGGGTCTCCGGGTCCGAGACCTATGCCGTAAACTTTCATTATAACTCCTCACAGAAATTCATTCATCCATGAAGAATTTCTGATACCGTTCCGCTCGGAATCAATCCTCGCTTCACTTACGTTCTGTTCGCTCCGGCACTAAAAGCGCCTTCACTCACTCCACGAACCACATCCTGTGGTTTTATTTCCCTTCTATTTTGTCTATCATACTGCTGATGAACGGGTTATCGCTCAAAAAGTGCAGGTGGGTGTATGAGGCGAATGCGTTGTTAACGCAGATGCCGTCCTCGCTCTTTTTGCCGTCTGTCACACGGGACACGTTATAGGCGAACTCGCCGCTGTAGCGCTCCAGAGTGGAATAATGGAACTCGTGACCGATATTAACGGCGCCCTTCTGTCCCATCATGCAGTCTTTTTTTATCTCCGCTCTCACATATCCCAGAGCCTGACGCTTATTGCACATTCTGCATTCGGCGTCTATGACTCCGGCGGTGTTGTAAAAGCCGTCATCAGTGTGTATTCCGTTCGAAAGATACATCAGCCCGCCGCACTCGGCATAAAGAAAACCGCCGTGCTTCACATAATCACGCAGGAAAATGCTCGTCATGTTGTCTTCCGCCAGCTCTCTGGCATAAAGCTCGGGATATCCGCCGCCCAGATATATGAAATCGGCGTCTTCCGGCACGTCTCCGTTCAGCGGAGAAAAATATTTTATGGCGAATCCCTTGCTGTCCAGATAGTCTATGTTAGCGTTGTAATAGAACTGAAAAGCCTTGTCATAAGCCAGATAAGCGACCTTGTCCGGTTTGCTCAGCTTTTTCGGCGGGGCTATAGGCTTCTCCGCCTCGCATATCTGAAGGATGGTGCTGATATCCACATTCTCCGCCACGAACTCGGCGCAGATGTCGAAATAAGGCTCGTCTATCTCCAGAGCGGTTTTAACGCCCAGATGTCTGGATTCCACCAGTTTGTCGGTATTTTTCGGCAGAACGCCCACTACCTCGGCGTCAGTGTGATATGATATGGCGTTGCGCACCAGCATGGCATGCCGCTCGGAAGCGATATTGTTCAGCACCACTCCCTTGATGGAAGCGCTGCACATCTGCTCTATCCCGCGAACGAGCGCCGCCGGGGTAAAAGAACTGCCTGAACAGTCCAGAAGCATGACAATGGGCGAATCTATGACAGAGGCTATGTCCGCGCTGCTTCCCTTAAAAGTGCGCGAATCCACACCGTCAAAAACTCCCATGACGCCTTCCGTCACAGCCACATCGGCATCTCTGCATCCGTCAGCGAATATATCCGACACCGTATCCGGATTAACCATAACGGTATCCAGATTATAAGAGTGTCTGCCGGAGGCAAGCTGTATGTGCAGGGTATCAATATAGTCGGGTCCGCATTTGAACGGAGCAACCGCCATTCCCTTGTTAGTCAGATGCCTGATTATTCCAGTTGTAAGAGTAGTTTTTCCTGAGCCGCTCTTGTCAGCTGCTATCATGATTGATGAAAACATAGTAACAGATTATTTTATTATCTATAATCTTGCAAGCAGAGAAAAAAAGGGATAACCTGAAAAAATGAAAATATCCGCTCCGTCTTTCGTAATTCCAGCCGACAGAGAAAAAAATGTTCTTTATCTGAAAGAACTTGTGGATGAGGTCGAGCTTGCGTTCTTCGACAGCAGGCATGATTTCGACATGCCTCCGGATGAAGAAATTCAGGCTCTGTCACGGATAGACATGACATACAGCGCACACCTGCCCACAGACGCCGATCTGAACACAGAGAACGGGTGGCGTGTGATCGATTCATACATCCGTGTCCTGCGCCCGCTGAAGCCCGTCCGGCTGGTGATACACCCGGTGGAGTCGTCATTTTTTCTGAACGAGCTTATCCGCAGAAAAGAGCACAACATCATAATAGAAAACACGGATTTCTACGGACCGTTCTTTGACGATGCCGTGGAGGCGGGAATCAGGCTCTGTTTCGACAATGCCCACGCCGGAGACATGGCGGAAAACTTTCTGGGAAAATACAGCCGCCACATAGACGAATACCACCTTCAGGGAATTATCGGCAACAGACATCACAAAAGTCTTGAGCATATAGAAAAATCTCTGCTAAAATCCATCTTTCGCGCGGCGGAAAAATACAACAGCACCGTGTGCCTCGAGATTTTCAACGAAGCTGATTTTCTCAAGTCATACGATATATTTAAGGAATTATCATGATAACACTCATCACCGGAGGGGTAAAAAGCGGAAAAACAGCCTTCGCCCTGTCCCTCTGCCAGAAGTATGAAAAACGGTCATATATAGCCACAGCAGAGGCTTTCGATGACGCCATGTCCAAAAAGATAGCCGACCACAAGGCGGAAAGGGACGAAAACTGGGTCACCATAGAAGAACCGGTGAGCCTGCACAGCGTCTTCGACCATGCGGAGGAGCAGGACGTGATACTCATAGACTGCGTAACCATGTGGCTGAACAATCTGCTTTATAAACAGCTCAACGCTGAAAAACACATAGACATGTTTCTGAAAAGACTCGCCCAGAGCAGAAAACCCGTGGTGATAGTAACCAACGAGGTGGGGCTCGGCGTTATGCCGGTCAGCCCTGAAGGATGCAGATACGCCGATGAGCTGGGCAGGCTGAACACAAAGCTGGCGTCACTTTCAGACAGAGTAATTTTTTTGATTTCGTCAATACCTGTAACCATTAAGGGAGATAAACAATGAATCTGCAAGAGATAGTAAAATCGATCAAGCCCACCGACAAAGAGATATATAAACAGGCGCAGGAACGCACGGCGAACCTGATAATGCCCCCCAGAGCTCTGGGACGCCTGAACGATATAGGCGAAAAAATATGCGCCATTCAGGGCACCATGAAACCGAAAGTGGACAGCCGCATGGTCTTCGTGATGGCTGGCGACCACGGCATAGTGGAGGAGAGAGTGGCGGCTTTTCCCCAGGAGGTCACCGGACAGATGATGGGTGCTTTCATAGCGGGGCTCGCCTCTATAAACGTGCTCTCCAGACAGGCTAAATCAAAAGTTCTGGTGGCGGATATCGGCGCTGTGTGCGATGTGGCGGCGGCTCCTTCCGACCCTGATAATTTCTATGTGGTGCGCAAGGTAAGAAAAGGCACAGCCAACTTTACCAAAGGTCCGGCTATGTCTAAAGAAGAAGCCGAAAAAAGCATAATGGCTGGATTCGGCATAGCAGATGAAATGATAAAGAAATTCAGACTCAATCTGATAGCCACAGGCGACATGGGAATAGGCAACACCACGCCTTCCAGCGCCATAGGGGCGATATACACAGGTCTCAGCGTGGAAGCCATGACAGGCTACGGCTCCGGCATAGACAATGCCGCGTTCAAAAGAAAGGTAGACACAATAGCCAAAGGGCTCGAAGTGAATAAACCCGATAAAAACGACCCTCTGGACGTTCTCGCTAAAGTAGGCGGTCTGGAGATAGGCGCTATCGCCGGAGTGATTCTGGCGGGGGCATATCATAAAATCCCGGTGCTGATAGATGGTATAATATCTACAGCGGGCGCTCTGATAGCATACGGTCTCTGCCCCCTCACAGGCGAATATATGGTGAGCGGACACAAATCAGTGGAACAGGGACACATCAAGATGCTGGAATATATGGGGCTGGAACCTCTGGTGGATCTGGGGCTCAGGCTCGGCGAGGGTACAGGCGCCGTGATGGCTATGCACTCAGTGGAAGCCGGAGTCAGGGTAATCACCGAAATATCCACCTTCGCCGAAGCGGGCGTCGCCACCAAGGAGATGTGACATTTTTAAAAGCTACATAAACGCCTTAAGTTTTCTGACTGTTCTGAGGTTTTCCGGAAAAGACTTTGACGGAAGACGCTCCGTATACAGCTTCGTCCTCATCGGGCTCACTCTGGGTCTGCCTCCGTATCTTTTTATGACATACTGCCAGACACTCATCCCCGGGCAGGCTATGTCTGTGATAATAGTGCTCTACATGGTGTTCATCACGGGCGCTCTGCATCTGGACGGGCTGGCGGACACGGCGGACGGGCTCTTCTCTTTCCGCAGCCGTGAGCAGATGCTGGAGATCATGAAGGACAGCAGGATAGGAACCATGGGCGCCGTGGCGATAGTTATGGTGCTTATCATAAAGACATTCTGCGTATACGCCGTCAGCAATCCTTTGTGGCTGTTGATTATTCCGGCATACGCCAGATTCAGCATGGTGTTCGGCGTTTATATGTTTAAATATGCCAGAGAGGAAGGCACTGCGAAATCATTCTTCGGAAACTACAGCCCCGCAGTATTCATCCAGGGGCTGATACCCATGGGACTGAGCTTTTTTCTGGGCGCTGTTTCCTTTGCCGTGCTGAATATATCGTTTATAATATTTATATTACTGATATCCAAACTATACAGAAGCAGGATCGGCGGCATCACCGGAGACATGCTGGGCGCTATGTGCGAATCCTGCGAAGCCTTATTACTCATTCTGGCGGTGTGCTTATGAGCGGATTTGATCACGGCGGAAACATCTATGAAGCGGCGAAAAAAGCAAGATGCTCTGTGGACGACATCATCGACCTCAGCAGCAACATATCCCCCTTCACCCCTGAAGCGCTCTTTCGTGACATAGACATGAAAAAACTGATATCCAGACTCCCCGAGCCCTACAGTCTTTCGCTCATCAGCGAGATAGCGAAATTTCACGATGTGCCGGAGAACACTGTGCTGGCGGGCAACGGCACCACGGAGTTCATCCACAACATATGCAGCATATACAAAGGTCAGAAGGCGGTGATTCTCCAGCCCACCTATGTGGACTATATCAAATACGCCCAGCTGGCGGACATGTCGGTCACCAATGTGGTGATGACGGAGGAATCCGGCTTCTCTTTCAACGATGAGGAGCTGATGGAACACCTGACAGACGCCGCAGTCTGCTTCATCTGCAACCCGAACAACCCCACAGGAAAGGTGATAAGCAAGGACGACCTGCGTTTCGTGGCGGACGTGTGCAAAAATACCCTTTTCGTAATAGACGAATCCTATGTGGATTTCTGCGTGGACAGCGCCCCCAGTCTGGTCGGGTGCTCTCTCACAAACGTAGCGGTGCTCAGATCTTTTTCCAAATCCCACGGGATACCCGGGCTCAGAGCCGGATATATCGTCAGCAGAAACAAACATCTGGTGGACAGCCTGAACAGAGCCGTGTCTCCGTGGAACATGAACACTCCGGCGCAGGAGATTTGCAAAAAAGCCGTCAAAGAGGCTGTGATGCCTAATCTGCGCAAGCTGGACAACATAAAGCATCAGACGATGGCTAACCTGTCTTCCATAGACCAGCTGAAGGTGTTCGACAGCGCCGTCAACTTCTTTCTGATAAAACTGAAAAGATCCGATGCTCAGGCATTCTGCGAATATATGCTCAGCCATCATTTTCTGGTTAGAGACTGCTCCAACTTCGTGGGGCTGAACAACACATTCATACGGATAGCCATGAAAGAGCAGAGACACATGGACAACTTCTGCCGTCTGGCTAAATCATATTTCGAGATATTCTGACATGAAAAAAGCTAAATCCATAATGTTTCAGGGAACCGGAAGCGGAGTGGGAAAATCCGTCATCTGCGCCGGATTCTGCCGTCTGCTCGCCCGCAGAGGCGTCCGGGTAGCCCCCTTCAAATCCCAGAACATGGCGCTGAACAGCGGAGTAGCCGCAGGCGGAGAGATGGGCAGAGCCCAGATACTTCAGGCGGAGGCTGCGGGCATAGAGCCTGACGTCCGCATGAACCCCATCCTGCTGAAACCGCAGGGAAACGCCGTGAGCCAGCTCATCAGAATGGGAAAACCAGTGGGCACATACAGCGCCAGAGAATATTACACCCTGCACGAAACAAATCTGGAAACAGCCATAGAGGCATATGAAAGCCTGGCGAAAGAATATGACGTGATAGTCATAGAGGGCGCCGGAAGCCCGGCGGAGATCAACCTCCAGAGAACAGACATAGTAAACATGCGCACGGCGGATTTCGCCGAAGCGCCCGTATATATCATAGGCGACATAGACAGAGGCGGCGTGTTCGCCTGGATGAAAGGCACATACGACCTTCTGCCCAGAGGCAGCAGACACAGGGTGAAGGGATTTATAATAAACAGGTTCAGGGGCGACATCAGCCTGCTGGAACCCGGTATCGATATGTTCGAAGAGATGGTGAAGGTGAAGATAGCCGGCACAGTACCCATGCTGAACCTGACTCTGGAAGAGGAAGACAGCCAGAACATAAAAAACAGCGCAAAGGGAGGATTTGTCACCGTGGCGGTGGTGAAACTCGCCAGAATGTCGAACTTCTCCGATTTCGCTCCTCTGGCGGCGTCTCCGGATATCAACCTCATATACGCCAAATCTCCAAACGAGCTGACCGGAGCGGATATCATAATCATCCCCGGCAGTAAAAGCACCGTATCCGACATGATCGACCTGCGCATGCGTGGTTTTGACAAAAAGATAAAGCAGATGTCAGGCGCTACGCCCATCATAGGCATATGCGGCGGTTTTCAGATGCTGGGCAAAACTATAAATGACCCGGAAGGCATCGAGGGAGAAGTGAAGGAGACCGAAGGTCTGGGGCTCCTTAACATGTCCACCGTGATAACCCCCGAAAAGACACTGCTGAACAGAGAATACACAGGTCAATCGATCCTGAAGGATATAAAATTCAGAGGATACGAGATTCACATGGGCATATCTGAGACATCATCCGCATATGAACAGCTCGTATCTGAAAAAGACATCTGCATAGCCGACACGAAAAATAAAGTTGTTGGAACATACATCCACGGGCTATTCGATTCCGAAAACGTGATGTCCGCCCTGACGGCTCTCAGCGGGAAGAATATCAGCCCCGACTACAGCTATTACAACAATAAAATGAGCCAGCTCGATCTGCTGGCGGATACATTGGAACAGTGCCTTGACATTGAACATATCTTATCTGATCTACATTGATTTTATGGCGGTGGTGTCCGCTTTCTGGCTGAACTGGTATCTGGGCGAACCGGACATACCATTTCATCCGGTGCGCATAGCGGGCAGTATGATCAGCTACTGCGAAAAATCACTCAGAAGAAAAGGAACGATAGCCGAAGGGGTCATATCAGCCCTAATCAGCCTGGTCTTCACCATGTCCGTTGCGGGCGTGTCGCTGTATTATGCCGCAAAGGCGGGCGCTTTCTGGTATTTCACCGTTAGCACCATCATCATATATTTCTCCGTCAGTGTCCGGTCGCTGGCTGAGCACGCTGAAAATGTCGGCTCGGCTCTGAAAATCTCGCCTGAGAAAGGACGGGCGGAACTGTCCAAAATAGTTTCCAGAGACACAGCGGACATGCCGGAGGAAAAAATTGTAACCTCTGCCATAGAATCCGTATCCGAAAACTATGTGGACGCGGTGGTCTCCCCCCTCTTCTATGCCTGTCTGTTCGGACCACTGGGAGCGGTCTTCTTCAAGACCGTATCCACCATGGACTCCATGATCGGATATAAGAATGAAAAATTTCTGTATTACGGCAGATTCGCCGCCCGTCTGGATGATGTGCTCAATTTCATCCCCGCCAGACTGTCCATAATACCGATATACATCGCATCCATGATTCTGAAGATGAACAGCGCAAAAACCGTGTCATCATACAGAAAATACCGTAAAGCCCATGCCAGCCCTAATTCGGCGCACGCCATGAGCGCATTTGCCGGAGCGCTCGGCATCCGTCTGGGCGGAGCGGTGAGCTATTTCGGCACTATGACCGAAAAGCCGTACATAGGTGACGAAGGCAAAACGCCTGAAAAAGAGGACATCAGAAAAGCCGTGAGACTGATGGAGATGTCATCCGTGGCGTGGGTGATAATCTGCTGCGCATGCACCTGGTGGAAGCTGATATGAGATATCCTCTGATATTCGACCTGAAAAACAGAAAAGTTGTTTTCATCGGCGGCGGAAAGGTCGCCCTGCGCAAGGCACAGGCGATGAAAAAGGCTCTGGCGGACATCGCCGTTGTCGCTCCTGACGTTCTTCCGGAGTTTTACGACATCACATCCGATATCCGGCTGAAAAGATATGAAGAGAACGACATCACACCGGAAACCTGTCTGGTTTTCGCCTGTACCGACTCGAAAGAGACCAACAGACAGGCGGCGGACAGAGCAAAAAAGCTGAAAATTCCGGTAAATATAGCGGACGACCCGGAATATTCCGATTTTCACACCCCTTCGGTCATCACACACGGGGATTTCACCATATCCGTCTCCACAGACGGCAAAAGCCCGTCCGCCTCTAAACAGCTCAGAACAGCTCTTGAGGATTTCTTGAAATCAGAAAAATGAACTTTTTGTGTTTTTTGATTATCTTTATTCAAAAATATTTGTGATACACAGTATCTGGTGGTAAAATGCCCTATGAAAATACTGTATTTTCCCGGAATAAGATCAATTATTGACAAAGACTACGATCTGGCGATGAGCTGTAAACTCGTGCATCTTAAGGAAATCAGCGAGTGCGATGTGTATGATTACCATACTTACGAGCTGAACCGGGCTCTGAAAGAGACAGAGAAGTACGATGCTCTCTTCGGTTCGTCATTCGGCGGTTTTTTCGCTTTCAATCTGGCTCTGCGCACAGGTAAAAAGTGTATCTGCGTCAATCCTTCTCTCTATCTGGACAAACGTGTTTCCACACTGATAGCGGAGAACCCCGACAGACTCTCTTTTCTCAAAACGCTTCATCTCTCCGAGCTGATAGCGCAGCCTTCGAAACCGGAAGTCAGCAATATTCATGTGCTGATGAACATGGACGATGATGTGCTGAATGCAGAAAAAATACTCTCCATCGCCAGGATTCACCACACAAACACCTACGCTTTTGAAAAAGGCGGACACGACAGCACAAACTTCATCGGCGAAATGCTCCCCCTTATCAAACTCATTCTGGCGGATTAAATCCCTTTCACTTTTTTAAATATCTGTTATCATAGCACTCTATGGATAGTTTAGTTCTTCTCGTTTTCTGTTTTCTATTCGGTATGGTCGCCAGAAAGCTGGAGCTTCTCCCTTCGTCCGCTCCTTTGGTGCTTAACAATTTCATCATCAATCTTTCCATGCCGGCGGTCACATTTTACTATATCCATAAGATGGTTCTGGACACATCTCTACTGTTTCCGGTGTTCATGCCGTGGATAGTGTTCATACTTTCGTTCATCATATTTAAACTATTGCAGAAGAAACTGAAATTCGACAACAAGACTATGGGGTGCCTGATACTGACATCCGGTCTGGGCAACACGTCTTTTGTCGGCTTTCCTATGATAACCGCCTTTTTCGGAGCGGAATATCTGGGTATAGGCGTCATGGTAGACCAGCCCGGATCGTTTCTGATCCTGTCCACTCTGGGGATAGCCACGGCGGCATATTTTTCATCCGGCTCTGTGAACCCTCTTCTTCTGATGAGAAAGGTAGTCACCTTCCCGCCTTTTCAGGCGATGATACTGGCTCTGTGCCTGCGTTTTCTCGCCATTCCCGACTGGGCTCAGTCCGCCATGAAGACTCTGGGCTCCACCATCACCCCTCTGGCGATGGTTTCCGTGGGATATCAGCTCCGTTTCATAAAATCCGGCGGAATATTAAAAAAACTTTTTCTTGGTCTCGGCTATAAACTTTTACTCGCTCCGGCAGTCATATATCTGCTATATGTTATGATCCTCGGCGGTTCGGGCAAGGTAATCCAGGTCACCATGTTCGAGGCGTCCATGGCGCCCATGATCACGGCGGGCATAATCTCCATCCAGTATGGTCTGGATGAGGAGCTGGCGACCATGATGCTGGGCGTGGGAATTCCGCTGTCTTTTATTACGGCGCCCATATGGTATTATTTATTCTCAGGGGTTTAGGATGATAGAACTCTATAAAGTAGAGGTGGTCTACGATGACGGCTATAAGGGGCTGACAGAGATAGACCTGCACATAGAAAGAGGCGAGCTGGTTTATGTAACGGGAAACAGCGGCGCCGGAAAATCCACTCTGCTCCGTCTGCTCTACGCCGACCTGATGCCATCCAGAGGCATTGTGAAGGTGGAGGGACAGAATCTGGGCAATATGAATCACAAATCAGTAGCCTTCATGCGCAGAAACGTGGGAGTCATCTTTCAGGATTATAAACTGCTGGAAGACGCCACGGTTTTCGACAATCTCGCTCTGCCGCTGGAGATATACTATATGAAGAAGAGCGTCATCAGGGACAAGGTATATAACCTGCTGAAGATGCTCGATATATTCCAGCACAGAGACAGCGTGGTGCAAAAGCTGTCCGGCGGAGAAAAACAGAGGGTGGCTGTCGCCAGAGCCCTTCTGAACGAACCCTTCGTCATGGTGGCGGACGAGCCTACAGGTAGTCTGGACGCTAAAAACGCCGACAAAGTGATGGATATGCTCCTGCACAAATCCGCCAAAGGAACCACCATTCTCATCGCCACACACGACCAGCGCATTATAAAAGAATTTCCCGGCAGAGTGATTCAGCTCGACCGTGGAAGGCTGGTTTACGACAGCAAGGCAAAAGGAAAAGTAAATGTCTGATCAGTACATGTACATCCTTTCAAAAGGCATAAAAATATTTTTGGGCGGATTCAAACAGAATCTGGCTTCCATAATCACTCTCGCCACGCTCATTTTCATGTATCTGGCGGTTTTTTCGGTCAACTTTTCTGTCGCAAAGGCAGTGGGAAACGCCACGGACAGCAGGACTCTCCGGGTGTTCATAGCGGAAGACGCCGAAGCGGAAAAAGTAAAAGACGCCGTGACAGAGCTGGGGATTAGCTCCAATATCAGATTTTTTGACAAAGCGGACGCCAAACAGAGGGTGATAGACCTCGCTCCGGACTCAAAAAACCTGGAAGAACTGCCGGAAGACCTTTTTCCCAGATTTTTCGAGCTGACATCAGACACAGTAACCGACATAGCTCTGGCTGACGCCGCGGCGAAGATGGAACAGACAGACGGGGTAAAATCCGTGGAATCCGGCAAAAAACAGAATGAAAAAATGCAGAAGATAAAGAGGGTGTCATACGTCTTCGTCACTCTGCTGACAATCCTCACAGGGATATCGAGCTGTTTTATCATCTTCAACACCATCCGCCTGTCGCTCTACCGCCACCACAGAGCCATCATGCTCTATACGCTGGTGGGCGCCACAAGGTTTTTCATCACCCTGCCCTATGTGGCGGCATCTAAGATAGAGGCGACATTCGCCTTTGTTCTGGCGTATCTGATGAACAAATTTTTTATATCGTTCGTAACGGCAAAACTGCTCGCCGGGTCATTCTTCACTCTGGTAACCCCCGGACCGTGGTTCAGCCTGTTCTTATACATTGTTCTCATGTTCATCACGGCCTTTTCGGCTATTTTCAGTGTCGTAACATTTCTGATGGGGCAGAAGAGCGTCAATGAAGTTTAACCTGCTTTTGATATCACTGCTTCTGTGCGTGTCCGCGTATTCTGAAGAGCTGTCCGACACGCTGTCCAGACAGGACAGCTATCTGAAGAACATCAAACAGCAGATTCAGGAACAGAACAGCCAGATAAAAGAGATAAAGAACGAAAAAGCGAAACTGGCGGCTCAGCTGGAAAAAGCCCAGATGGAGCTGGAATACCAGAAAAAGCTGTCGGCAAAGATAAACAAACAGTTCAGAAACGTCAAAGAGAACCAGAAAGAGCTCCAGAAAAAGAAAACACGACTGGAATCTGAAAGAACAGCGCTCATAAGCGCCATCAGAGCCGCCAACAGATATCTGGTATCCAACGGAGAATCAGAAATCACCGAGGCTGTGCTCCTGTCGAAAGACACATCTGAATCGGCGGCGGTATCGCAGATTATCGCTCAGGTGAACGCCAACCTCTACGAATCAGCTAAAAGGCTGAAAACCAACGCCGAAAATATAAAGAGAAACACTGACGAGCTGGAAAGAAAGAAAGCGGAACTCTCCACAGCGGCGAAAGAGAAGGAAAAGGCGCTGAAAGAATATCAGGCGAAAAAGACCATCTCCAACAACCTCTATAAAGCCGTGGCGGACGATGAAAAGGCGAAGAAAGCATATCTGGACTCCCTGCGCAAAAAAGAGCGGGACGTTCAGGCGAAGATAGCCAAAATAAAAAAAGAGTTCGAAAAGAACTCCGGAGTCTCCTTCAGAGGGCTTTCCACAGAGTTCGGCAAAAAAAGAGGGAAACTTATCTGGCCTGTTCAGGGTCATGTTATAGAGAAGTTCGGTGTAAAGAAGATAGACGGATTTCAGGGAGTGGTTCTGAAAAAAGGGATAAAGATTGTGCCGACACAGACCACGGTGAAATGTATATATGACGGGGTGGTGATGCACTCGGACAACGCGTGGGGTCTGGGCAACTTCATCATCGTGGCGCATCCGTCCGGTTTTTACTCTCTCTATGCCAATATGGATAATATTACCGTGAAAAAAGGCGATAAAATTAAAACAGGCGGCAATATAGGGACAATTGATATTGACCGTGACACAAATACACCTTATCTTTACTTTGAAATCAGAATAAGAGATAAAGCGGTTGACCCACTTCAGTGGCTTTCCGCTTCTTAATACAGGGAGATTCAGATGAATTCTAGATTCAAAATTTTGCCTTTATTAACCGTATTTTTAGTGATAGCGCTGATACTCACTTCCATAGCGCTGGTAAGAACCCAGAACGTATACGCCGCCAAAAGCGACAGATATCAGAATCTGGATCTCTTCACCAATGCTATGTATCTGATAGAAAATAACTATGTCGAGCCTGTGGATGACAAAAAACTCATCTACGGAGCTATCAAAGGCATGGCGGAGGAACTGGATCCCCACTCTGTCTTCATGGATCCCAAGACGCTGAGAGAATTCGAGGTGGAAACACAGGGCGAGTTCGGCGGACTGGGCATCACCATCGGAATGAAAGATAAAATGCTCACAGTCATCGCACCTCTGGAAGACACCCCCGCATACAGAAAAGGTATCAAGGCGGGCGACCAGATCATAAAGATCGAGGGCGTTTCCACAGCAAACATATCAATAGATGACGCTGTGAACAAGCTGAGAGGACCGGAAGGCACAGACGTAACTATCACCATCCTGCGTAAAAGCGTGGAAAAACCTTTCGATGTGAAGATAAAGAGAGCCATCATCGTTATAAAAGCGATCAAATCAGCGATGATAGAGAAAAATATCGGATACGTCAGAATGATTCAGTTCACCAACGACATATCCGGACAGCTTCTGGACGCTATGAAGGTTCTGGACAAACAGGGAGCGAAAAGCTACATACTCGATCTGAGAAACAACCCCGGAGGTCTTCTGACCGAGGCGATCGCTGTTTCCAGCATATTTCTGCCCTCTGACAAAAACGTGGTATACACCATGGACAGAAACCAGAAACGACACGACTATAACTCAACCACATTCACACATAAAGAGCTGAAAAAGCCTCTGGTGCTTCTGGTGAACGAAGGCAGCGCATCTGCTTCCGAAATCTTCACCGGCGCCATGCAAGACTACGGCAGAGCCACCATCATGGGCACAAAAACATTCGGAAAGGCATCTGTTCAGAACATTATGCACCTGAATGACGGTTCCGGTCTTAAGCTGACTATCGCAAAATATTTCACTCCCAAAGGCAGAGGAATACACGGCATAGGCATCGAGCCTGACGTTGTTGTGCCGCTGCCCGAAGTGAAAGAGGAAGAAAAAGCGAAAGAAGAGATCGATCAGAATCTCACAGCTAACTCCGCTGTGGCTGAATATGACCTGACAAAAGACGTTCAGCTGAAAGCGGCTGTGGACAAAATTAAGGAATTACCCGCAAATGACACCGTTAAAAAGTAACTTTTTTAATAAATTAAACGCTTCCGAAAAGAAAAAACTGATAATAACCGTCTCTCTGGCGGTTATCATGGCTGTGATAGCCTCTATGGTTATCATGTCTTTTCTCAGAAAAGATACCGGCTCGGCTGAAGTACGCCCTGACAGCCCTGTGAAACAAACCGTCACAGAGCATAATCAGGTGGTGAAAACAGCGGACAAGAAAGATGTTATGAACGCCATCGCTCTGTCTCTGTTCGACCACGGGCTGGACAACAGCAGCATCAAAGAGAATAAGGAACAGGAGAATAACGGCAGAACAGAGATCCACATGGTTCTGGATCATAAAGACGCCGATGTCTCCAGTCTGAAATCATCCATCACCGACAAACTGGAAGAACTCGGGGTAAAAACCTTCGAGGGAGAGAATATAGTCGCTGAAAACGACAGCCTGAGCCTCGTTATCGAGTTCAAGGAAGAAGCACGCCCCGTTGTAAAGGATAAACCGAAGATGCCCGCCGTATCAGGCGACTTTAAAGGCGTGAAAGCGGCGTTCGTAATAGACGACTGCGGATACAGCATACCTCTGGCGGAAAAACTCTCCGCCGTGAAATATCCGCTGGCTATGGCGATAATCCCCTATACTCCTTACAGCAAAGAGACAGCGGAGATAGTGCGCAAACACAGCAAGGCGGTTTTTCTCCACCAGCCTATGCAGCCCAAGGCATATCCCAGTGTTGACCCAGGCAAGGGAGCCGTTCTTCTGAACATGCCCGAAAGCCTCGTCAGCCTCTGGCTGAACAACAACGTGGAGGATCTGGGCGGAAACATAGACGGATTCAACAACCACATGGGCTCAGCGCTCACCGAGAGCAAGGTGAAGATGGATCAGGTCTTCGCCGTGATGAAAAAACACACCGATTTCTTTGTGGACAGCTACACATCTCCCGCTTCTGTCGCCTTTGACGAATGCAGAAGCAACGGCATGCTGTGCGCTCAGAACCGCAAATTTATAGACAATGAAGCAGACCCGGCATACATCCGCTCCAAAATACTGGAGGGGCTGAAAGTGGGCAAAGAGAAAGGTCAGATAATCATGATAGGTCACCTTAGAGACGCCACGGTGGACGTTCTGGTGGATTTTCTGCCCCAGATAGCCGAGATGGGCGTGGAGATCGTACCTGTTAAGGAGCTGGCGGTAAGGTGATCATTTTAGGTGTGGAAACCTCCTGCGATGAAACTTCTCTGGCTCTCTACGACACAGAAAAAGGCATTCTCGCTTCCAAGACAAACTCACAGATAGACCTGCATAACAAATTCGGCGGAGTGGTTCCGGAGGTCGCCTCCAGAAACCATATCCTCAAGATAGAAGAGCTGTTCAAACAGTGCATGGAGAGCGCCGCTCTCACGGTGAAAGATATCGACATGATAGGCGTAACCACTGCCCCCGGGCTGATAGGTGCGCTGTTCGTTGGGGTGTCATTCGCCAAGGCTCTGGGTTACGCTCTTAAAATCCCTGTGGTGCCTATAAACCACCTCAGCGCCCACATACTGGCGGCGGAGATAGAACATAAGGAGCTTCAGGCGCCCTACATCGCTCTCATCATCTCCGGCGGTCACACACATGTCTATGACGTGGACAGCGCCTATAATTTCGAGCTTCTGGCAAAAACTCTGGATGACGCCGCGGGCGAATCATTCGACAAAGTGGCTAAGATGATGGAGCTGGGATATCCCGGCGGTCCTCTCATAGAAAAACTGGCGAAAGACGGAGACGAAACCTCTGTCGAACTGCCCATAGCCATCAAAAAACAGCAGGATTTCTCTTTCAGCGGGCTGAAAACCGCCGTGCTGAACAAGATACAGGACAAAAAAGACAGCCATGCCGACATAGCCGCCTCATTTCAGAAGACAGTGGCGGACACTCTGGTGCTGAAAACGCTCAGAGCGGCAAAAGCGGCTGGCAGAAAAGAGATAGTGATAGCGGGCGGTGTCGCCTGCAACGGATACATCAGAAAAGCCTTCGCAGAGCAGAAAGGCTACAAGGTATATTTTCCGTCACCGAAACTCTGCACGGACAACGGCGATATGATAGCCTATGCCGCCTCAAAATTCTTTAAACTGAGAAGATTTACATCATTGACAGAAACCGCACATGACAGAATGCAGCACATCAACAAATAATTTTCTGAATATGCTCACCAAACAAAGCCTGTACGGAGCGCCGCTGGCTGGGGTAACCACTCCTTCCTTCCGGAATATCGTGCGCCTGTTCTTCGATGGGCTGATATACACAGAGATGATAAGCGTGGAAGGACTGCGCAGAAACGGTCCCGCCACCATGATCTTTCTGAAAACCAATGAAAACGACAGCCCGCTGGGCGTTCAGCTGTTCGGCAGTAAACCGGACGGATACACGGAATCAATTCCCGTGGTGCTGGGAAAACTGACTCCCGCCGTCATAGACATCAACATGGGATGCCCCGTGAAAAAAGTTCTGAAAAGCGGCAGCGGATGCGCCATGATGAAGGACGAACAGAACATAGCCCGTGTAATCAACGCCGCTAAAAGAGCAGCAGGCGACATACCAGTGACCATCAAGATACGTCTCGGCTGGGACATGGACAGCATGAACTACAACGAGATAATCAAAATCGCCCATGAAGAGGGAGCCAGCGCTGTAACGCTCCACGGACGTACCAAAGCGGATCATTTCTCCGGCACGGTCAGATATGAATATATCGCGGACGCTGTTTCCAGAGCAAAACTGCCGATAATAGGCAACGGCGACGTCATAGACATGGAAACCTACGACAATATGCTGAAAACCGGTGTAAACGGCGTGATGATAGGCAGGGGAATGATGAAAAAACCCTGGATATTCGAAGCCCTGCTGAACGAAACAGACCCCGACACATACCTCCAGGCGGACAGGCTGAAAGAGCTGGTCTATAAGATAATGGATCTGGAAATGGCAAACGCCAGAGGCAGCAGATATCTGGACGTATCAAAGAAATACATCGTATGGATGATGAAGGGACTGCCGGGCGCCGCCAGTCTGCGCAGCCAGATATACGCCTGTCAGGACAGAGCGGAGCTCGATGACATGATCGAGGATTTCTTTAATAGTATAAAAGATATTCAGACAGATCAGAGTTCAGAATAGCTTTCAGCTCGTCTGAATCCTCGCCGTCTACCTCCACAAACAGAAAGCAGAAAACGCCGTATTTCACGAAATCCGTCTCTCTGATCTCCAACACCCTGCTGAATGATCTTTTCAGCTTTTCATAATCGAATCCCAGAAGTTTGCTGTCGTCTATTGCCGGGCTCTTCTCCACCACCACCAGAGCGTATGTTCTGCCCTGATGCTCCTTCTCCACTTCGTCCCAATCCACATGAACATTATCGGCGAAATATTCGTATGTGTTGATGCCATAGGCATAGTAGGCGATGTCTGTACAGCACCACCCGGCGAAACGCAGTGGGTTCAGCTCGATAGGAACCACACGTCCCTGACTGTCGATGCGCACCTCTATGTGAAAAGGATAGTTCTTCAGCAGAGCCAGTCTGCCCAGCGACACCAGAAATTTTCTGACTTTTTCGGATATCTCTTTGATAATGCTGACGGATGTAATATATACCCTGTCTGAAACGTCCTCCGCTCCGGCGAAGTTATGCTTCAGCACATCCAGTATCACGGGGTCGCCGGATGCGTTATAATAGGCGTCTATGGCGTATTCAGTTCCCTCTATCACCTCTTCGATGATGAAGCTGTGGGAGTTCAGCACGTCTTCGGGATAATAATCCTTGATCTTCTCCACGTCCGAAATGACTCTGGGGCGGATGGTTTTCCACGCCTTCTCATCATGGACATAGTAAACGCCCAGACTGAAAAAACCCACGGCGGGCTTGATGATAAAAGGATATTTCAGGTCTTTCGAGCTGAGATGCTGTATCTGGTCGAACATGACCTCCTGATAATAAAAATCAGGATACATCCCGCTTAAAAGGTCTCTGAACTTCACCTTGTTTTTGAACAGGTCTGTCTTTTCGACTATATCGGAAAACGCCAGATTTTCATTGATCCATGTGATGGCGTTCTCAGAGTTGGAATAGAGCATGGGTCTGCTGCGGAAACGGTCGGCGAATCTGGCCGGACTCAGCATGTTAAAGCTGTCATCGCACAGCTCTCTGGCTGTCTCGTTTTCCAGAAGCGGATAACCGTGTCTCTTCACAGTGTCCAGAAGAAGTTTGGACACAAAAGGCTTGTCGAATATAAACATTTCAGATCCTCATGCTGAGGGACAACCGCCCTCTGTCTTTGTCTATGGACAGAACTTTTGTTTTAACTATCTGCCCTACTTTCACAACCTCGGAAGGGTCTTTTACAAATCTGTCGGCGAGCTGAGATATATGCACCAGCCCGTCATTTTTCAGCCCCACATCCACGAACGCTCCGAAATCAAGAACGTTGCTGATCTTTCCGGTGAGGATATCCCCCACGTTCAGCTCGTCTATGCTCAGAATACCTTTTTTGAATATCACCGGGTCTACGTTGTCCCGGATATCCCTGTCCGGTTTTTCGAGGTTTTCCAGAATATCTTTCAGGGTGAATTCACCAATGCCCAGCTTAGACGCTATGGCGGAGGTATCTTTTCCCTTCACTGCCAGCTTCACCATTTCGCATTTGTCCACGGAAAGGTTCATGGCGGTCAGAAACGCATGCACAGCGCCGTAGCTCTCCGGGTGGATGAACATGCTGTCCAGCTTCTCTTTTCCGCCGTATATCTTTAAGAATCCGGCGGACTGCTTATAGGTCTGTTCACCTACTCCGTCCACCTTCATCAGCTCTTCTCTGGATGAGAAGCGCCCGATGGTATCTCTGAATTTTACTATTTTTTCTGCCAGTGACGCTGTGAGTCCGGAAACATATGTCAGAAGTGAGGCGCTGGCGGTGTTCAGATCCACACCTACATTATTCACCACATCTTCCACCACGTCTGTCAGAGTTTTATCAAGTTTTTTACCCTGAACATCGTGCTGATACATTCCCACGCCGATGGACTTAGGGTCGATCTTCACCAGCTCCGCCAGAGGATCGATAACACGTCTGGCTATGGATATGGCGCCCCGGATGGAAACGTCCAGCTCCGGAAATTCTTTCTTAGCCACGTCAGAAGCGGAATAAACACTGGCTCCCGCCTCGCTGACGATGGTGTATTTTATATCCAGCCCGTCACGGCTGATAACACCCGCCACGAACTCCTCTGTCTCTCTGCTGGCTGTTCCGTTGCCGATGGCGCAGGCGTTCACTCCGTATTCCTTCACCAGTTTCAGAAGGGTCTTGCGGCTGCCCTCCACATCTTCCTGCGGCTTGGTGGGATACATCACGCCGTATGTCAGCAGGTTTCCGGTGGCGTCCACCACAGCGTATTTACATCCTGTGCGGAATGCGGGGTCTATGCCTATTATCACGTTGTTGCGCACGGTGGGGGTCATCAGCAGGTTCTTCAGGTTAGAGGCAAAAACATCTATCGCTTTCAGCTCGCCCTTCTCTTTCAGCTCGGCTCTGAATTCCAGCTCCAGAGAGAGCTCTATCATCTTTTTAAAAGCCTGACGACAGCATTTCACAACCACATCGTTCAGCACTGCGCCCTTATCTGCCGTGATCTTCTGCACGGCGTTGAGGCACATCTCCTCGTCTATGCTCATCTTCAGCTTAAGAATCTTCTCTCGTTCGCCACGGAATATAGCCAGAACCCTGTGGGGCGGTATGTCGGCTATCTTCTGGTCGAAGTCATAGTAATCCTCGTATGGGTTGCGCTCGTTGCTCTCCGTCTTTTTGGATGATTCCAGAACGGCGAACTGGGAGTACAGCTCACGGATGCGGTTTTTCACATCCACATCATGCCCAATCTCTTCTGTTATTATGTCGGATGCCATGCTGACCGCCGTCTGGGCGTCCGCCACAGCCTCGCAGACATATTTCGCCGCCTCGGCGTCCAGAGAGGACAGATCGGCGGCTGAGCGGATATAAACAGCCAGAGGCTCCAGCCCGGCTTCCCTGGCTATATCCCCTTTGGTCTTCTTTTTGGTTTTATATGGTTCGTAAAGGTCTTCCACCTCTTTCAGGGTGGCTGCCTTCAGTATGCGGTTTTTCAGCTCATCGGTCAGCTTGCCCCTTTCGTCTATGGCGGCGATGACCTCTTCCTTGCGCTTTTTAAGGTTTTCCAGATATTCGTAACGCTCGATGATGTTTCTGATATCTTCAGCGTCCATGTTGCCCGTCTGTTCCTTGCGGTATCTGGCTATGAAGGGAACAGTGTTGCCATCCAGAAACAGATTGATTACGCTGTCTATATGATTTCTGTTAAAAGAAAATTCCTGATAAAGGCTGTCTCTCATTAAATCACCTGAAAAATTTTTATGACATCAGATTTTACATGATTGACGATTTCAGGACAAGGCATTTCCGATTAATTCGTACACAAAAAAAAGGCGGTCCGAAGACCGCCGTAAAGATTATATTTTGAACTGCCCCATGATGCCCATAAGCTCTTCCGACTGACGTTCCAGATCGGATACCGTTTTGCTGATCTCCGCCAGAGCGTGCGAGCTCTGCTCGATGCCGGCTGATATGGTCTGAGCGTTGTCGTTTATGTTGTCTATCGCCTGAACCTGCTCTTTTATAGATGTCTCTATCACATTGTTCATATCGCTCATCTGTGATACGGATGTCACGATTCTGTCGAAGAATGTGGATGTAGTCATCATGGTTTTCACGCCGGAATCAACCTGTGTCAGAGCTACCCCCATGTCTTGAGAAGCACGGGAGGATTCTTTCTGAAGGTTGTTGATAATAGAGCCTATCTCGCCTGTGGCGCTCTGTGTGCGCTCGGCCAGCTTACGAACCTCGTCAGCTACCACAGCAAAACCTCTGCCGTGCTCGCCGGCTCTTGCCGCCTCGATAGCGGCGTTCAGCGCCAGAAGGTTGGTCTGGTCTGCGATGTCGCTGATAACATTCAGAATCTCGTTAATCTCCTGAGATGAATCCGCCAGACTCTGGATAGTAGTACCCAGCTGATCCACTCTGTCTTTGATCTCCTGAATCTCGCCCACAGCCTTCTGAAGCATCTTGCTTCCCTCCATGGTGCTGGAAGATGTCTCTCCGGCTACCTTACTGCTGTGTGCCAGATTATCCATTATCAGAGAGGAGGATGTGCTCATCTCTTCTGTGGCGGAAGCCACGCCGGAGACCTGAGACGACTGATCGCTCATAGTGGTGGAGAGCTCTTCTGTGGCGGCGGCGAGCTCGGTGCTGCCGGACGCTACTGAGTGGGCGTTCGCCTGAACTGTCGCCACTATGTCTCTCAGCTTCGCTATGAAAAGGTTGAAATATTCGGACATTCTGCCGACTTCATCGTGAGATGTCACGGGGAGTTTTTTCGTGAGGTCGCCCTCGCCTGCTGATATCTCTTTCAGCATCTCAGCAGCGGTTACCACGCCTTTTGTGATTTTTGAAACAAAGAACAGAGTGACGATAACAGATACAACTACTATTACCACAGAGAGTATCAGTATAAAGATCGTAATATTTCTGATTTTGGCGGCGGAACTGAGTCTTATCTCTTCCACAGCCGCATCTATGTCATCAATATAAAATCCGGCTCCTATCATCCAGTTCAGCTTATCAACGCTGACAGCGTAAGTCAGTTTAGGAACTTCATTATCATTAGGAGGTTTTTTCCAGATATACTGAAGATATCCGCCCCCTTTTTTTGCTATATTGATCATATCTTTGACAAAGTAGACACCGTTCTTATCATGGAGATCGCTCATGTCCACTCCAACGTCCTGCGGTCTTGCTTTTGACGCCAGGTTTATGGCATTGTAGTCGAAAGCGAATATATACCCGCTTTCTCCGAACTGCATATTAGCAACCATATCCACGGCAGCAGCAGCAGCGTCTTCAAGATTATCCGAACGGTTTACAATACCGTCAATGGATGTTCTTGCCACATCCACAATTTCCTTAAGTTCAATTTCTTTGCTCTTCATCAGCTCTTTTCTGGCTAACTCAATCTCCTGAGCCGCAGAATTGCGCATCTGTAATACTACAGAAGAAGAAATTATTAAAGCGACTAGTAAAATAGGAATAATAACGAGAGAAAGAATCTTTGCCTTGATAGACTTAAACATAGCAAAACCCCTTTTAATACATAATCACGACCACTAACATTTTGTGTTTTGAATAACAACAGCTCATAACTTGTTTCTTACCTTGTTAACCGCACCATGCCGCACTATATCTTCACAACTTTCACATATTTTACCCCTTTTTCAATGAAAATTAAAGTAAATCTCACGTTAAGAGTCTTTTTTATTAGATTTTATTATTACACTGGAAGTGTTTGCGAAAGAAGCACTTGTTACCGAAATGTGTTAACCGCAGATAGTAAAGCTAAAAACTGATTAATAAAAAAGGCGGTCAATGACCGCCTTTAAATAATTATATCTTAAACTGCCCCATGATTACCATGAGCTCTTCCGACTGACGTTCCAGATCGGATACCGTTTTGCTGATCTCCGCCAGAGCGTGCGAGCTCTGCTCGATGCCGGCTGATATGGTCTGAGAATTATCGTTGATGTTGTCTATCGCCTGCACCTGCTCTCTGATAGACGTTTCGATCACATTGTTCATATCGCTCATCTGCGATACGGATTCAACTATCTTGTCAAAGAATGTGGATGTAGTCATCATGGTTTTAACACCGGAATCAACCTGTGTCAGAGCGACACCCATGTCGTCTGATGCTCTGGCTGATTCTTTCTGAAGGTTGTTGATGATAGAGCCTATCTCGCCTGTGGCGCTCTGTGTGCGCTCGGCCAGCTTACGAACCTCGTCAGCTACCACAGCGAATCCTCTGCCGTGCTCGCCGGCTCTTGCAGCCTCGATAGCGGCGTTCAGCGCCAGAAGGTTGGTCTGGTCTGCGATATCGCTGATAACATTCAGAATCTCGTTAATCTCCTGAGAAGAATCCGCCAGACTCTGGATGGTAGTACCCAGCTGATCCACTCTGTCTTTTATCTCCTGAATCTCGCCCACAGCCTTTTGCAGCATCTTGCTTCCCTCTATGGTGCTGGAAGATGTCTCTCCGGCTACCTTACTGCTGTGTTCCAGGTTTTCTGTGATGAGAGCGGATGAGACGCTCATCTCTTCTGTGGCGGAAGCCACGCCGGAGACCTGAGACGACTGATCGCTCATAGTGGTGGAGAGCTCTTCTGTGGCGGCGGCGAGCTCGGTGCTGCCGGACGCTACAGAGTGGGCGTTCGCCTGAACTGTCGCCACAATGTCTCTCAGCTTTTCTATGAAAAGGTTGAAATATTCAGACATTCTGCCGACTTCATCGTGAGATGTCACGGGCAGTTTTTTCGTGAGGTCGCCCTCACCTGCTGATATCTCTTTCAGCATGTCAGCCGCTGTTACCACGCCTTTCGTGATTTTTGAAACGAAGAACAGAGTCGCCGCAATGGAAACAGCGACAACTACAACAGCGAGTATCAATATAAAAATTGTGATATTTCTGATCTTCGCAGCCGAATTAAGCCTGATCTGCTCTATGGCTGCCTCTATGTCATCTACATAAAATCCTGTTCCGATCATCCAGCCCAGTTTGTCCACTCCGTCAGCATAGCTGAGCTTCGGAGCGAGTTTGTTGCTGGGCGGTTTCTGCCAGATATATTTCACATATCCGCCGCCTTTTTTCGCCGCCTCTATCAGTTCCTGAGTGAAACGGACTCCGTTGTCGTCCTTCAGGTCGATCATGTTTTTGCCTATGTTGTCTCCGCCGGTTCTGGATGCCATCAGAACACCGTCATAGCTGTAGGCGAATATATAGCCGTCTTCACCGAACTTCATGCTGTTAACCATAGCCTCGGCGGAAGCCAGAGCGTCTTCGGGTGTTGCCGCTTTTTCCACTATGGCGTCCAGAGATGTTTTTGCCACATCCACTATCTCTTTAAGCTCGGCTTCTTTGCTTTTCATCAGATCGTTTCTGGCTAGCTCAATTTCCTGAGCAGCGGAACTGCGCATCTGCACAATAACCGAAACAGAAATAATAATTGTAACCAGCAGGACGGGAACAATTACTAAGGTAAGAATTTTCGTTTTGATTGATTTCAACATAAACCACCCCAAATATAAAGGTTCACAATTGTGTCTATATTTTAAAAATATGAAACTTAGTTAAAAAAGCAAACTAAATTTAATAGTTTAATTTCCATTTATTATCAAGAGCTAATACATATTAGACCCTGACTATATATATTTTAAACACAATAAAACGAGAAAAAAAGCCTAATTTAATATAATAAACTTCATAATACTAAAATCATAATTTATAGCTAACTTATCAATAAAATCAAGAATTATGAATAGTGATATTTACAATTTAGTTATCATTGCATATATTTAATTATTAATAACGGCAGGGGGCTTCTGATGAAAAGATTTATTCTGTTTACTGTGCTTATGTTCTCATTGGCTTTCGCCGCTCACGCTGAAATGTCTAAAGGACAGACGGTATACGTCCCGGTCTATTCACACATATACACTGGCGACAGAGAGCGCCCATTCCTCCTGACAGCCACCGTCAGCATCAGAAACACAGATATGTCATCCCCCGTCACCATAATATCCGCCGACTACTATGACTCAGACGGTCAGAAGATAGCCGAATACGCTCCCAAATCCGTGACGCTGAAACCTCTCACCGCTGTCAGATTCGTCATAAAAGAATCAGACAAACAGGGCGGCTCCGGAGCCAGTGTCATCGTCCGCTGGACAGCGAAAAACTCTGTTTCCGCTCCTCTGATCGAATCCGTGATGATTGGCGCTCAGAACCAGCAGGGAATCTCATTCACATCCAGAGGCAAGGTCATTCTGGAATCTAAATAAGACCCATTGCGTCCTTTTATACTCCTCCTATATTAATGTCATATCAATACAGCGGGGATCATCATGAAAACGATAACATATATAATAACAGCGCTGATGCTGATGACATCGGCGTTATACGCCGAACCATCCTCCCTTAAAGGGCTCAACACAGCGAAATTTGTAGTCGATCTTAATCAGGGCAGCGGACAGCTTCTGGCTCTGCGTCTCAGGCTCATCATGGAAACCATGGACAACATAGCTCAGAGCGATGTGAAACCGGACACAGTGGTGGCTGTGCGCGGGCAGGCATCCCGGTTTATGACTGTGGGAGACAGATATCTGAACGAAGAGGACAGACAGACCAGACACGAGATACAGGCTCTGGTGGCTGAGCTGAAAAAGAGAGGAGCGAGGCTGGAACAATGCGCCATCGCGCTGAGACTTCTTAAAATAGACCCGGCGGACATAGACCCAGACCTGACAGTGGTTCAGAACGGATATGTTTCTCTGATCGGATACCAGAATCAGGGATACGCTATGCTGCCGATGGAATAGCTGGACTTTCTGCGGCGGCAGGTTTAATATACCCTAAAGTTAAAAATGCTAAGTATACTGAAAACCGCAACAACATTAGTTAGCTTAACAAATAAATTTAAGGGTATTCAATGGAACCTGCCGCCCCTAAAGGAAATTTCTATTACGGATGGGTAATAGTGCTCATCGGGTTCTTCACCGTGTTCACTTCTCTCGGGCTGGCACGGTTCGCCTACGGCATGCTGATACCCTCCATGCGGCAGGGGCTCGGGCTGTCATACGACAGCGCGGGGTTCATCAGCTCCTCCAACTTCGCCGGATATCTCGCCTCTGTGGCTCTCGCCCCATACATCATAAAGAAACTGAAACCCAGACTGGCTATTTCGCTCGGTCTGCTCATCATAGCCGTATGCATGATTATGATCTCCTCCGCTCACTCCCCCGGAACCATCGCCTTCTTATACGCTCTGACAGGCGCCGGAAGCGGACTGGCGAATATCATCATCATGGTGCTGATATCACACTGGTTTCTGAGAAGCAAAAGGGGCAAAGCCGCCGGACTTATGGTGACCGGAAACGGTGTCGCCATCATCAGCGCCGGCTATTTCGTCCCGTTTATCAATTCTATATACGGCTCTGAGGGCTGGCGTTCCGCCTGGTTTGTGATGGGTATCATCACTCTGGCGGTCAGTCTGTCGGCGGTGATCTTTCTGCGCAACTCGCCGGAGGACATGGGGCTTATGCCCATAGGACACGGCGCTCCGGAGCAGAAGAACCCTGACAAAAAAGCAGGAACGGCGAAGCTCCTGTTGGCGCTCGGTCTGCTCTATTTCATCTTCGGCGCCACATACGTCATCTACGGGACTTTCATCGTCTCATCCATAATAAACGACTACGGACTGTCCGAATCCACCGCTGGCATGTTCTGGTCTTTCGTGGGATTTTTCGGTCTGTTTTCCGGAATAGGATTCGGCATGTTCTCCGACAGAGCCGGCAGAAAGAAGGGTCTGGCGGTTGTTTTCGCCGTTCAGACGGCGGCATATCTGCTCGCCGGGTCACAGGTGTCGAATATCACTCTCGGGCTCTCCGTTTTTTTCTACGGCATAGCCGCCTTCTCCATCCCCACCATAATGGCGGCGGCGGTGGGCGACTATTTCGGCACGGCGAAAGCCGCTGTTTCGTTCAGCATTATCACATTTTTCTTCGCCGCCGGACAGACGGGAGGACCCTCTCTGGCTGGAATTCTGGCGGAACATTCCGGCTCTTTCTCAGGCAGTTATCTGCTGAGCGGGGCGCTCACTGCGTGCGGCGTTGCTGTCGCTCTGTTTCTTCCGCCGCCGAACGCCTAAAATACGCCTGAAAATTGGCGATAAGTGTAAATCTATAGTTTCTGTTTTTGGTTAATTATGATATCATGCTCTAAATTTCAGGGGTGCGGGAATGAAGAAATCAGTCATTATTATTTTAGTCGCATTATTTGTCACAGGGATTATTTATTATGCTATGAAACCATCAGGAAACACCGGACAGGATGAGCCTCTTTCACAGACTCTGATAGATTCCGGAATCAAAATAATAGATATCCGAACCAAGCCCGAATGGATTCAGACAGGAATCGTTCAGGGAGCGTACACTCTCACTTTTTTTGATGAGAGGGGCGGATACAACGTTTCAGAGTTCACAGATCAGCTAAGCCGTATAGTGACAAAAGACGAGAAATTCGCCATAGTCTGCCGCACGGGCAACCGGACATCTATGGCTGTCAAAATACTCCGTGAGCAGGGTTACAAAAACGTGATCGATATTCTGGGCGGGGTAAAACTCGGCGCTCAGAATGGAATCAATCTTACTCCATACACCGAAGGATAAAAGAGGCGGGGCTTATGCCCCGCTGTTTTTCATATCATTCACCAGAGACCTGTAAACAGTTCCGTAAAACATGTCTATATACCTTCCGGTCTCCTCTCTGTCCAGATTGGACACATATTTCCAGAATCCGTATACTCTCGAAAGTTTCAGCAGTTTTTTAACGTATATGTCCCATGTGTAGCGTTCCTTCACACGGTCTATGGCGGCTTCGGATACTCTGTTCCACAGCTCAGGATCCTTTTCGCAGTTTTTAAAAAACTTCAGAATGATTCCGGACATCTCCTCCTCGTCATTGGGGTTGATGTGATATCCGCATCTGCCGTTGTCTATTATCTCCAGCGGACCGCCGTATTTTGTGGCGAACACTGGCAGACCGCTCACCATTGCCTCTATCACCGTCAGACCGAAAGCCTCGAATATCGCCGGCTGAACGAACACTCCGCCGTTTTCGGCTATATATCTGTAGAGCTCGCCAGCCACGGATTTATTCAGATGCACTCCGAGCCACCTTACTCCGCTGTCCAGCCCATATGTATCAAATAGCTGGTGCATCTGTGAAATCTGGTTTCTCTCCTCTTCGTCAGAGGATGAGTTGATATCCGTGTTTCCGGCTATCACCACCAGATTGGCTTTGTCTCTCAGCTCCTGGTCAGCGCCGAACGCCCTCACCAGTCCGGTGATGTTCTTCACCTTGTCCAGTCTTGCCATGGTGAAAATCAGCCGTTTTTCGCCCTTCTCTATCTTTCCTCTGCTCTTCTCGTCCGGATCGCCGTAAATCAGCCTTTCCAGCTCGGCGTGGGCGTCAAAGAGCCTCTTGTCTCTCTCTGTGTATGGAAAGTAAAACATATCGTCAGCTCCGGGAGAGACAATGTTGAATTTCGGATCGAACACGTTGATTCCGTTCACCACACGGTAGAGGTCGGGCAGTGTATAGTCGCTGTAACTCTCATACTGTCCCATGGATTCCTTCGTTCCCGCTATCTCCTGATAGGTGCTGGTGATGATGAAATCGGCGGAATTCATGCTGATAAGGTCGGCTGTATACTGCACGGAAAAATTATATTCGCTGTTGTCTTTCCAGTAGAGATCGCTGAAAAGATATTTCGCCTTTTCCAGAGCATGGGCGATGTTGCAGTGGGTTATATGCAGTTTTTTCGCTATCAGATACGCAGACAGGCTTCCGTCCGAATAGTTGCCTATGATTAGGTCGGGGCGTTTTTTAAAGAATGAGACTATCTCGCCCGCCGCCTCGGATGAAAATCTCTCCATATAAGGCCACACGGAGAATCTGGATATCCAGTGGCGCACTATCTCGCCGTTTTCATATCTGAACGGTACCCGCAGAATCCACACATTGTCCGTGCCGTATACCTTCTCCTCACGCTGGGCGCATGTGGTCTCTCCGCACTCCGGAATCAGGCGTGTGATTATCACTATCTTGGGAACTATATCGAGTCCCTGCATATAAATCTGATGCTTCATCTCTTTTTCCAGAGCCTTCACCTTGTCCAGAATATAAACTACCTGACCGCCGGTGTCGGGCAGACCCAGCACCTTCTCCTGTCCGAAGAAGCCGTGGGGAGACATCAGCGCTATATCAAATATCATCGGGATATTGCTCAGAAATTTTTCCAGCGTCACATGGTCCGGCGCTTCCAGAATGTCCAGAAGCAGGTTGAACATAGACTCTATATCACGGGCATAGCGCCCCCAGCCCGGGCGGAAACCGAACCCGGACAGCGTCTGTGAAACGTCTATCCACTGGGCTTCATCCGGCTGTTCGGCTATGAAAGCCGCGCCGTCATGCAGACTCCTCTTCAGCTCCTTCACCGTGCCGATGCTCTTGTCTATC
Source organism: Deferribacterales bacterium (assembly GCA_050251875.1). Taxonomy (GTDB): domain Bacteria; phylum Chrysiogenota; class Deferribacteres; order Deferribacterales; family Geovibrionaceae; genus Seleniivibrio. The sequence goes on from JBFWMA010000011.1 coordinate 51,883, forward strand.
AGAAGCTGGGAGTCACTGCATTTATGCAGCCGCATGAACTCCAGAAGCTGTCCGGCGCCGTCATTGCCGTTGGCAAACATGCGCCCGGAGAGCATCCTGTTCAGAAACTCAACGCCTTTTCCGATGGATTTTATCTCTTTCATCTTCGGAAAATCCCTGTTGAACGGGCTGAAATCCAGCTCCAGCATATAGTCGCTGTCGGAGCTTCCGGTCACTATCTGTTCCTTCACTAGCAGATATGACGAAGCGTCCGACTCATACGCCGTAAAGTCGTTGGCATTTATAGTCAGATAAGACCAGATACCGATATTATTCCTTATCATCAGATGGATGAACGGATCTCTGAACGTCATCTCCTGCGTATATTTCGACAGGCTCTTAAAATGTTTCAGCTCTCCGGGACACTGACCGCACAGCTCCTGAAAGTCGCTTTTCAGGATGAACGTTTTGCCCAGTTCCCTCAGCATGCTGAAAAAAGCGAACGCCTTCGGTCTGTTCTCCGAAAGCTCCGTGGTTATGTCCTCAGCGAATCTGCCCATAATCCCCTCCCTCTACAAAATTAAAATGTTTTATTCCCTCTAAAATGCCCTCAGAATACTCCGCCCCGGCGAAATATATGTCCTCTCTGCCTCTGAGCCTCTCCAGCTCCGTGCTGTAGTTGCCCACCACCACGGATTTGTTGTTGCCTTTCAGCATATCCTCATCGTTGCCGGAGTCTCCCGCCACCAGAATATTTTCCGGCTCTATACCCCACTTCATGCTGAGATATCGGACGGCAAGTCCCTTGGACGCTCTCAAAGGCAGGATATCCAGATACTGTCCGTGGGACATGAATATCTTCACCCTCAGTCCGTTCTGTCTGAACATCTTTCTCAGAACAGACGGTTTAGGGCATTTTTTGTCGTAATAATAGCTGACTTTGAACTCTCTCTGTTTCACGCTCTCCTGAATCTCCACTCCCTCGATATCCTTCATCAGCTCACGCACGGTGTCCGGATTCCAGAAATAGTTCAGGTGTTTGCGCCAGCCCTCGTCCGGCTTCATCTCGCCTTTGTTGTAATAGATTTCCGACCCCACCGCCGTGATGAAGAAATCCGGAAACGGAACGTCCCACTCCTTCAAGGCTTCCACGGCGCTGTCCAGCCTGCGCCCGGTGGCAACACCGAAACCGATGCGCCCCTTATTCTCTTCCAGAGTCTTCAGCAGTCTTTTCAGCGATGCTTCATCCCCCAGCAGAGTGTTGTCTATATCCGTGATTATCAGCTTTTCATATGTAGGTAGCTTGACCCTAGATCTGGCGTAAAAATTCATAACAGTCCTTTTTTTCATCAGCTGGCTGATGTTTTTCATATAGGTTTTGACGTGTCCGTCCCATGTATATTTCTGGCGGACGTTTCTGATACCGTTTTTTGACATCTTCTCATATCTGTCTCTGTCTGAGAGGATGGTGAAAAGGGCGTTTTCTATGTCGGCTGTGTCCAGCGGATTTATCAGAATACCGTTTTTGCAGTTTTTGATGATGTCTATGGGACCGCCGTCCGCAGTGGCGGCTATAGGCACTCCGGACGCCGCCGCCTCTATGAGCGTCAGCCCGAAAGGCTCTGTGAGAGCCGGATTCACAAACACGCCGCCCATGCTGGCGCACAGACGGTAAAACTCCGGCACCTCGTCCGATGTGTGGCTTTTCGGATACGCCGCTTTGCCATAAAGGTCATATCTGTCCACCGCCAGCAGTATTTTGTTCAGAACCCCCGCCGTGGATTTATCCATAGCGGCGATATCGTCCCTTCCGCCTGCCACTATCACCAGATTAGCCATGTTCTGAAGCCTCTCACTTTCACCGTATGCTTTTATCAGCGACAGGATATTCTTGCGCTCGTCCGCACGGGACATGGCAAAGATAAAAGGTTTCAAAGGATTGGTAAGAAATCTGGACAACATAGAAAACGTGGGGTTTCTGTATGCGTCCCTCCTGAACTTCGGCGGTGAAAAACGGGCAATATCCACACCGGGAGGAATCACCGTCATCAGCTTTTCACGGTAGTTCTCATAACAACTGTACTGAGTGCTGATCTCCTGCTGTGTGCTGGCGACAACGAACAGCGCCGTGTCCAGAGCCAGTTCCTCTGCCTCTATGCGCTTTCTGATGCGGTACCTTTTGTTTATGCTCTCATACGCCTGTCCCTTTTCCATGAGTTTACGCAGTTTTTCCCTGCCCAGCGAGTGTCCGGTGAATATGTGGGGAACACCCAGCAGATTGGAGAGCACGCTTCCGCAGTATCCGGCATCGGCATAGTGTGAGTGGATTACATCGGGGAGTTTTTTGTTTTTTCTGAAATATCGGAGCATGTTGTCGTTGAAAGAATCTAGATAGTTCCAAAGGGCTTCTTTTCTGATGTATTTTTCCGGTCCGCACCTTATGCGGACTATATTCACTTTGTCCGCTATCTGTTCCGTCTCTCTGGAGTAGTCTTCGCTGACGTCTCTGTCTTTCACCAGCCTGGTGAACAGGTCTACCCTGCCCACGTCCGGGTGACGTCCCAGAGCTTTTGCCAGCTCGACAACATATGTCGTCTGACCGCCCGTGTCAGCGTCACGCCCCAGCTCCAGGTTTTCGCCCCGTATGAGCCCGTGCACGCTGATGAGCGCTATGTATGTTCCGGTCATAGTTCCCACCTCTTAATCAATTTTTTGTAAACTTCCGGACTGTCGGGGAGCGCTCCCCTCTGTCCGCATATTATCGAGGCGAACTCAGCGCCTCTGCTGATCATCTTATAGCTGTCCCATCCGAGCGTCAGCCCCAGCATACACACGGCAGCCATGGCGTCTCCTGCCCCCACCGTGTCCTTGAAATCAGGAACGGATATGCTCTCATGCACGCATGATATCTCTTTCGAGTGCGCTTCCGCCCCGCTCTCGCCCTTTGTCAGAAAGACAGTGTCCAGAGACAGCCTCTCCGCCAGATCCAGACAACGCTGTTCGTTTCCGCCTGTGAGTCCGTACATGGGCGAGATATGGTTCAGCTCCTCATCGTTTATCTTCAGCCACCTGACGCCGTTCAGCACTTCTGATATAAAATCCTCTGAACGCCAGATGTCTCTGAGATTGATATCGCAGAAGGTGCGGCATCCTTCCGCCTGTTTCGCTCTGTTCACTATGTCCATATTGTTGCGGTGCCTGAGAGCCAGCGACCCGTGATAAAAAAGAAAATCGCCGTCCGGAACGCTGAACGGGCTTATGGCGTCATACGCCTGATTGTCATGGATGACGAAGCTGTGCGAACGCCCGTCCATCACCACCTCTACTCTGCCTGTCTGCGCCCTGTCCGCCACAGAGACATGGGACATGTCCATTCCGGCGCTGTTCATCAGACGCAGGACGGAATCACCCAGGGAATCCTTGCCCACGGCGGTGACAAAAGTAGTTTTTAATCCGAAATTATGCAGATGCCAGCAGACATTGAACGGAGCTCCGCCTATGCGGCTCACACCGTCAAAAATATCGAAAAGAACCTCGCCGAAAATTATTATTGCTCTATATTTTTCTCTACTCATAGATATTTTATACATAAAATATATCCCATATTACAAATTTTTGCAACCCGAAGGGGCAGGTTTAAAAACTGTTTGACTTTACCACAGGTTTTATTTAAATTCTAACTGACCGCATGACTGACGCAGATTAAGGGGGAGTACCCCCGGGAAGTGCGGGTTTTATATTTAAAAGCCGTGCGTCTGGGCTGTTCAATCATGGACTGTCCGGGCGTTTTTTTGTTTCCGGACACTGGAGGCTTTTAATGGAAGATCTTAAATCGTTTGACCCCGAACTTTATTCCCTCATCAAGCATGAGGAAGAGAGACAGATCGACAAGATCCGCATGATCGCGTCTGAAAACTATGTTTCTCAGGCCGTACTGGACGCTTCCGGTACTGTTCTCACCAACAAATATTCCGAAGGATACCCCGGCAAAAGATACTACGAAGGTCAGCAGTTCATCGATCCCATCGAAGTGATGGCTATCGAGAGAGCTAAAGAGCTTTTCGGCGCTGAACACGCAAACGTACAGCCCTATTCCGGCTCACCCGCCAACCTCGCCGTTTATCTGGCGTTTGTAAAACCCGGCGAAACCGTTCTGGGTATGGCTCTGCCCCACGGCGGACACCTTACACACGGTTCACCCGTGAGCATCACCGGAAAATATTTCAACATCGTGTCCTATGAGCTGGACAAAGAAACAGGTCTGCTCAACTATGACACCATCAGAAAACTGGCTCTGGAAAGCAAGCCCAAGATGATCATCGCAGGTCACTCCGCTTATCCCAGACAGATAGATTTCAAAAAATTCAGAGAGATAGCTGACGAAGTCGGCGCAATCCTCTTTGTTGATATGGCTCACTTCGCAGGTCTGGTGGCAGGCGGCGCACACCCCAGCCCCGTTCCCTATGCAGACGTGGTATCCACAACAACTCACAAAACACTGAGAGGACCCAGAGGCGGTATGCTCCTGTGCAAAGAACAGCACGCGGCAGCCATCGACAAGGCCGTCTTCCCAGGTATGCAGGGCGGACCCCACAACCACACCACAGCGGCTATCGCAGTGGCGCTGAAAGAAGCCATGCTGCCTGAATTCAAAACATACGCCGCAAACGTTGTTAAAAACGCTAAAGCAATGGCAGCAGCCCTCACAGGATACGGATTCAACCTTGTGACAGGCGGAACAGACAACCACCTGCTTCTGATAGACCTGACAAACAAGAACATCACAGGCAAGCAGGCCGCAAAGGCTCTGGACAAAGCCGGAATCGTTCTGAACTACAACGCTGTGCCCTATGACACACGCAAACCTTTCGATCCCTCAGGCATACGTCTGGGTCTTGCCGCTCTGACATCCAGAGGTTTCGGCGAGGCAGAGGTTAAAAAGACAGCGGAGTGGATGAACAAAGCTATCAGCAACTTCGAAAATGAAGCTGTTCTGGAACAGATCGCCGCTGAAGTTAAAGAGCTTTGCAGAAAGTTCCCCCCTCCCGGACTGAAATACTAACAGCTAAATAACGAAGGGGCGGTTTTAACCGCCCTTTTTTTTGTTCTGAGTCCGGCTTGATTCTCTTTTATCTGTAGGAATATAATAAAAATACATATACTTAAATATAATAAAATATATCTATTGCGTGAATTTACAAAATCCTTTTATTTCTCATCCATATGAGCAATTGTCGGTCTGTATCAGCTTTAACTATTATTATATCAGGAAAAAAGTCTTAACATCGGTTTGACAATTTACAGATTTGAACTTATAATCAAACATAAATTACACAGTAGGCAAAATGCCACAGGAAGCCCGGATGACAGAACACAGCAGCAACATTTTATCATCAGACACAGTCAGCATGTTAAATGCTCTGCCTTTCAGCGCGGCTCTGCTGAATAACGAATACCGTCTTATCTACGGCAACGAAGCCCTGATGGCACAGACAAATATAACGGATCCGGGGTCTGTGACGGATTCCCGTCCCGGCAACTTCTTTAAATGTATCAACACAGAAGGCGGGCTGAAGTGCGGCTCCACCAACAAATGCTGTGACTGCGCCCTGAACAGGTTTCTGGAAACCTATGAACAGGTGAAAGAGGAAACGGCAGAGTGCCGGATAATCAGCAAGACCGACACCAGCATTATGCCTCTGGATCTCAGAATACATCTGAAACCCATCAACGTGTCCCACAGCAACCATCTGCTCCTCATTCTGGAAAATATCAGCGAGATAAAACAGAAAGAACTGCTGAACAAAACTTTTCTGCACGATGTGCTGAACACCGCCGGAGGGCTCACATCTCTTCTGGAATATATAAAAATGTCTGGCACTGAAGAGGATTTCCCCACATATCTGAATCTGATCATCAAACAGTCGTCATATCTGGTGGAGGAGATCAAATCTCACAAACACCTTCTGAATAAAGATACCGCCAACTCTCTGGAGCATGAGAAATATTTCATATCCACAGAGATACTCAACACGGCAGTGGATATCATCAGATATTACGCCGCCATAAACAACACATCCATAGAGATGGTGCCGGACAGCGATGACGTGGTGCTTCACTGCAACTGCACCATGCTGAGAAGGGTTCTGGTAAATCTCTTTAAAAACGCTGTGGAAGCGGCGGGCAAGGATGAGGTTATTAAAGCCGGATGCAGGCTGATCGAGGACAAGGCTGTCTTTTTTATCAAAAATGACGCCGTGATGGACGAGATGTCCAGAAACGCCGTCTTCAACAAAATATACAGCTCGAAGGAGTTCGGAAACGGGCTCGGCACCCAGAGTATCAAACTGATTACCGAAAAATATCTTTTCGGAACAGTCCATTTTGAGTCTGACGAGGAGACAGGAACTATCTTTTACATATCCGTTCCTCTGGCGGAAAACGCTAAGAAATCATAGCAGATATACCGCTGAATAACGCTCCCGTCCTCATTCGTCAGATATACTATTAGTTTACAGCTAAAAGCATTTCTCACAAAAATATCATATTTATCAACCTCTAAAACTGATTCAAGTAATAATTTTTATTTGACAATAGAGATATGGAGATATAGAATTAAGGGTCTTAAATGTTTAGGCAGGCTAACATGGCATACCAAAACACTGATTATTATTTAAATAACGCCTCAATTTCAGATGAATCGTTACACTTGCTCAACTCGATACCTTTCTGCACGGCTATACTCAGCCCTGACTATAAACTCGTTTTCTGCAACGAACAGCTTATAAAAAAACTGGGTATCGGAACTGTGCACGAGGTTCTGGCGGAGCGCCCGGGAAATTTCTTTAAATGCGTAAACACAGCCGGGGGGCTGAAATGCGGCACCACCAACAAGTGCCACGAGTGCTCTCTTAATAAATTTATGTCGCAGTACAGCAAGGAAGAAGTAACATCAGTGGAGTGCAGAATCATCAATGTGGTGAACGAAACGATAGGCACTCTGGAGCTGAAAGTGCACCTGAGCCCCACCAAAATCAACAACAACGACTACATAATGATGATGCTGGAAAACATCAACATAATAAAACGCAATGAAATGCTTAACCGCACCTTTCTGCATGATGTTCTGAACACCGCATGCGGTCTGACATCCATGACAGATTATTTCGGTTTGACCGACCAGCAGGAAGATCTGGGAGATTTCGCCAGTCTTCTGAAGCGCCAGACCATGTATCTCATAGAGGAGATCAAGGCGCACAAAGAGCTGATATACGGTCAGAGCGACTCCGCCGCTGACATCATCAGATCATACTGCCTCTCAGAAGATATTTTAAGATGCGCCATGGATGTGATAAAGCATTTTGCGGCGCTGAACAGCGTGCATATCCTGATAAACCATGAAAAGCAGGAGAACTCACTCCTCTACACAGACCCCACCCTCATCAGGCGTGTTCTGGTGAATCTTTTCAAAAACGCAGTGGAATCAGCGGACGAGAACGAAACCATCGAGGCAGGATGCCGCATCATAGACGACAAAGCTGTATTCTATATCAAAAATAAACGAGCCATGGATGAAGAGACCAAGAGCAGTCTGTTCAACAGAATCTTTTCCACAAAAGAGACAGGAAGCGGTCTGGGTACTTTCAGCATAAAACTGCTGACAGAAAAATATCTGGAAGGCACGGTGAATTTCTCTTCAGACGAAGCGTCCGGAACTATATTCTATGTCTCCCTGCCCACAGCCAATCCGGCGCAGGCTGTGGATGACATTATTGAATCCAAAGGACGTACTTTATCATAGTCATAAAGTGACAGAAACTTCCCGCCAGCACGAAAAGGTGCCATATCTCATGGAATCCGAAATGTTTTGAAAAATTCGGTTTCTTCTTTGCGTATACCACGGCGCCGATAGTGTACATCACGCCGCCGGCGACAAGCCACGCTACTCCGCCAGCCGGAATATTCTTTACTATCGGATATATAGCGGCGATGCTGATCCATCCCATGATAACGTATATCATGGTGGAGAGCCATCTGGGAGCGTATATGAAGAACAGTTTAAACACTATTCCGAGCGCCGCCAGAGACCAGACTATGCCGAAGATGCTCCAGCCCCATCCGCCTCTGAGAGGAATCAGACAGAAAGGAGTGTATGTGCCCGCTATCATCATGAAAATCATGACGTGGTCGAGTTTTTTCAGCCTTCTGGTGCCCTTTTCGCCCAGATTGAATATATGGTAAGCGGAACTGGCAAGATACAGCAGTATCATGCTGGAACCGTATATCGAAAACGATACGATATGCCATACTGTGGCGTTGTAAGCGGAAAGCGTTACCAGCACAGAAAGAGCCGCAATGGACAGCATTGCTCCGATAAGGTGGGATATGCCGCTGACAGGATCTTTTATAACCATAGTGCCCTCCTGAGGTTGATACTATATAATGTTAGTTTGCGAACCGATTTGTCAACCAAAAAAAGACCTATTAACACTTTTTATATATAATTAAAAAACCGCCCCGAGAGGCGGTTTCAAGCTAACTAGCCGTCAGCATTTATCTTTGTGATTATCTCTTTCAGTTTTTCTTCCCAGATGTCGTTGCCGACCTGACATGTACCGGCGTTCATATGCCCGCCGCCGCCGTATTTCAGCATCAGCTCGCCTATGTTTGTTTTTGATGTTTTATTGAAGATGGATTTCCCGGTGGCAAAAACTGTGTTCTGTTGTTTCAGACCCCACATAACATGAATGGAGATATTCTGCTCCGGAAACATGGCATATATCATGAATCTGTTGCCGGCGTATATTATCTCTTCGTTTCTGAGATCAAGCACGACAAGATTTCCGTATATTTTGCTGCATCTTTTAATCTGCTCTTTAAAAAGCTCCTGCTGTTCGAAATAGAGTTTGGAGCGCTCCACCACGTCTTCGTCCTTCATTATGTCGTCAATGGAGTGATCTTTGCACAGATCAATGAGCTTCATCATCAGCTGATAGTTTGATATCCTGAAATCACGGAAACGTCCCAGCCCTGTTCTGGCGTCCATCAGAAAGTTCATCAGATCCCATCCTTCGGGATCAAGCACCTGCTCTTTGGTAAAGTTAGCTGAATCGCCCCTGTCCACGGCTTCCATGATATCATCGCCGATCTTCGGAAAGGCTTTTTTCCCGCCGTAATAGTTATATACCACACGGGCGGCGGAAGGCGCCTCGGACTCGATGATGTGATTCTCTTTCTTGCCCACTCTGATGGTTTCGGAAAGGTGGTGATCGAAGGCTATATGAACACCTTCCACATATGGCAGGTTGGTTGTGATGTCGTTCTCTGTGATCTCCACCAGCCCGTCCTGCATATCTTTCGGGTGTACAAATTTGATTTCGTCTATAATATCCAGATCTTTTAAAAGCACGGCGCACACAAGCCCGTCAAAGTCGCTTCTGGTAACCAGTCTGAATTTTTTGTCAGCCACGTTGGAATCCTCCCATATTAATACTCTTTATGTCTGCTTCTGTATTAATATTTATAAACGATTTTTTCTCATTTTCCGAGCTTAAAATTTGACTCTCGTCTAAATAAACGACTTTCGCCCTGTCAAAACTCTTCATCAGGCTGAAGTCTCCTCTGCTTACGGCATCCTCAAAAACAGGGACCATGCCCACATTATAACACGCGTAAAGCGGGTGATGCTTGCCAAATATAACGGGCACGACAGCGTCAGCATCTGCGATATACCCCCACAGCTTCTCCGCATGGCTATAAAGCACAAAAGGAGTATCCGCCGCAATAACGAACACCGGAGCGTTAAAAGCCTTCAGAACGGATAATATGCCCACCATAGGGCATTGCTGTTCATAAATATCCCGCACGCACTCTATGCCCAGAAATGAATATTTAGAGCAGTCCTTCGCCACAACGGCGAGCCTCTTCACCCTGCCCCTGAACGTATCAGCCGGATATTCTATCAGCCTGCGCCCGTCCAGAATCTCCAGCGTTTTATCCCTGTTGAAACGCCTGCTCTGTCCGCCCGCCATGATCGCTGTGTTTTCTACCATTTGACAACCCGTCTTTTTTTCTCTATTTTACACATAAATTTGGAAATGTCAGGAGCATTTATGAAACCTCTGGTAACTTTTGTCGGCACATCAGGATGCGGCAAAACCACACTGATCGAAAAAGTGATACCGCTCATCACGGCGAAAGGATACAACGTTTGCACCATAAAGCATGACGCTCACGATTTTCAGATGGACAAAGAGGGCAAGGACACATGGCGGCATAAAAAAGCGGGCGCCAGAGCCATACTCATTTCCAACAAACACCAATACGCCATGATATGCGATTCAGAAAGGGAAAAAACCGTGGACGAACTGACGTCTCTTCTTCCGGAATATACTGATGTCATTATAGCCGAAGGGTTTAAAAAAGAGCTTCAGAAAAAGATAGAGGTTTTCAGAAAAGGCTTTTCCACAGATCTTCAGTGCGCAGAAGACCCCAACCTTCTGGCGGTTGCCACCGATATGCCGGATAACCCCCAGCTTTCGGGAAGAATCACTCTAGATCTGAACGATCCACAGCAGATAGCTGATTTTATAACGGATAAAATAATAAAGGCGGCCACTTAGGACCGCCTTTTTTAATGGCATGAAATCTTATATTATTTCACTGTGCATTTGCCAGCGTTGCAGCTTACATATGCGTCAAGGAAATAAAATCTTTCGAAGTTAGGAGCTTTACACTCTTTCACGAAGTCATAAGTTTCCATAGCTCTACCGCCGGAAGCGCAATGGAATACTACGAAACCTGTTTTAGGAAGCTGTGAAAGGAAAGCATCGCAACCTTTTGCTGTCTCTTTAGAAGAGATGTTGATAGAACCGGCGAAAGCACCGTCAGCTACTTCGTTAGCGTTACGAACGTCAACGATAGCAACATCAGCGGGTCTTTTAGCGGCGTCAGCAAGAGTGCTTACGAAGTACTCTGTTTTGATGATTCCGGGTTCGTCACCGATAGGAAGTCCGCCAGCGGCAGCGGGAGCTGCTGCTTTAGGAGCTTCTACTGCTTCTCCGCCTTTAGCTGTGGGGAAGCCGGCCTGTGCCCACTCGGGAAGTCCGCCTGAATATGTAACTACTTTCAGGTAGCCCATTTCATACATTTTCTCAGCTACATAGTGAGATTTCTCACATTTGTATCCGCCGCAGTAAGAGATGTAAACAGCTCCTTTGTCTGCGGGCAGGTTAGCTTTGAACTGCTCGAATTTTGTGTCGGGAATGTTGATAGAACCGGGGATTGTGCTTTTTGCGAACACTTTCTCGGGTCTGGCGTCTATGAAGACAGCTTTGTTCTTGTCGAAAGCAGCTTTAGCTGTGGAAATAGAGATATCCGCATAGCTCTTTGCTTCCCAGTCGGGCTGTCCGTCAAGATACATCTCAACATTTGTGTAACCTTTTGACTTAAGGTATTTTGCTACGATAAGTGATTTCTCGCATTTCAGACCGCCGCAATATGTTACTATGTAAGCGTCTTTAGCAAGACCAAGTTTTTCGAACTCAGGGTAGTATTTGGGGATTTCTGTGTCGGACAGAAGCACAGCTGTGGGGATGTGAGCTTTGTCATACACTTTTGCGGGACGGGCGTCAATCAGAGTACCTCTTGATTTATCCCATACACCGTTGCCGACGATCTTTTTTACATCGTCAAAATGAATCAGTTTAACACCGGCTTCTTTAGCCAGCTCTGTCTGGCTTTTCGCCTCAACTTTTGCCGCGGGCGCTGCTGTTTTCGCAGCCTCTCCGCAACCCATAACAAAAAGGGCCGCAATAAGTGACAGTACCATAAGCAGTCTGCTCATAAAACGCATAACAACCTCCAAACGTTTTTAATGCTACTTGCTCAAAAAACAAACCTTGTTTGTATTTAATGATGCCAATATATAAATAATCAAATATATACTTATTTATACATAGCAATTCATTTATATTTACTATATTTATCAAATAATTGCAAAGTAGAAATTATCTAACATCTTTCAAACTACTGTTCTGATTATACACGATAGCCACATATTTTCAATGTAAATCGGAGAAAAATTTGAATTATGGACAAAAAAAAAGGACAGCCTAAGCTGTCCTTTTTATATAGATATTCGAATATCTTAGTGATGTTCGGGTGTCTTAAGGTCAAGGAATTTCTCAGCAGCGAAATAGAGCACAAGTGCAGTACCGATACCAAGAAGGAATATACCCCACTCAGCGATGGAGGGAGAGTACATTGCCAGACCGTCAATCCCGGCTGTAACGCCTGAACCTTCTGTCGCGGGTCTCATAGTGGGCATCTGACCAGCCACTATGTAGTTAACTCTGGTGAAGTACAGACCGATCATGAAGATAAGTCCTGCTATACCGTATCTCTTTGTATCGCCTTTTGCTGTCGCGAGGATAACAAGAGGGATGATAACGGCGAGAAGCATTTCACCAACCCAGAAGTTCAGAGCCAGAGGTCCTGATATCAGAGCCATAGCAGCCTGATACTCTTCAACGGGCTCGTTGAAAATGGCTGTGAGGAATTTCCACAGGTAGAGGAACATCATCATACCAATACCGCCGCCCATCAGTTTTGCGAGGGCTTTCATAGTTTTGTTAAGCTCAGCGGGAACGTTGAACTTGTAAACTATGTTGTGAACCAGCATAAGCAGACCAGCGCCCGCTGTGATACCGGAGATCACAAGGAATGTGGAGAAGTGTATGCCGTGGAACCAGGGTCTTGCTGTCAGTGAACCGAAAACGAAACCGAGGTTAGATGTAGCGAGTGTACCTACAACCAGAGCAAGGAAACCGAGGATAGCGCCCATTTTGTGGTCTTTTGCTGTGGGATGAGCTTTGAAAACAACGATAAGCTCAAGAGCAAGGATCACAAGCTCGATAGAGTAGAATATACCCATCCAGAGGATAGGAGCTTTCAGGTTAGGTGAAAGCATCATCCAGATGACCATTCTGATGGGGTGTCCGATCTCCATAAGGATCTGTGTAAAACCGGCAAGAAGAACGAATGTGGCAAGCACAACTATTCTTCTGCTGATCTTAGCAAAGTTCTCGAATCCGAAAGCGTGTCCGAGACCGCCGATGAAAGCGAGACCTGTAGATGTAATTACGAAATAAGCGTATGTACCGATCAGCATGCCCCAGGGAATCTCTCTGGTAACTGCGTACATTTGCTCGTGGCCTTTCCACAGCACGATAACGGCTGTGATGGCGCCTATGCCTGCCAGTACAAGTCCGAGAAAGACCAGAGGCAGAGCAGGGATATCTTTGTTGTAAGTGATAAGCCCTTTAAGAGCCGCCACTATACCTTTCTTTTCTTCTGCATGTGCATGAGATGACATTATTTTCCTCCGACCTTACTTAATGTAGAAGAGCCTGGGTCTGGTGTTTTTCTCAGGCTTCAGACGATATGTATCGTTCTCGGCTAACAGCTTAGCTGCTTTTGAGCTGGGATCGTTAAGATCGCCGAACACTCTGACCTTAGTGGGGCATGTTTCAACACATGCGGGCTCTCTGCCTTCAGGCAGTCTGTGGTAGCAGAAGGTACACTTTTCGATAGCGTGGTGTACTTCGCTCACGAACCTTGCATCATAGGGACAAGCTGTCATACATGCTTTACAGATGATGCACTTTTTGTAATCGATCAGAACAACACCCTCGTCTGTTTTGTATGTCGCTGATGTAGGACAAACAGTAGCACAGGGAGTGTTTTCACAGTGCTGACACTGTGAGGGTTCGAAATCGAGGCTGAGTGTGGGATAAGTGCCTCTCAGCTCTTTTTCCGCAACCCAGATTCTGTATTGTTCACTTTCCGGCTCTACGCCGTTTTCAAACTTGCAGGCAACAGTACATGCCTTGCAGTTCAGGCATTTTTTCGCATCAAGTACGATGCCGTATTTTTTCTGACTCATCGTTGCCTCCATTAAGCCTTAGCAATAGTTACAAATGTTTCGTGCAGAGCACAGTTACCGGAGATAGGCTCCAGATAATCCTCAAGGATGGCTGCCTGTGAAGCACCTTTTTTGTAAACAAGGCTCATCTGGGGTGAGAGACGTCCGAAACCGTGTGCGTAAAATACGCAGTCAGGGCGGATTTTCTCTGTAACGTAAGCCTTAATAGTCTGCTCGCCAACGTTGCTGGTCACTTTTACTTCGTCACCGGAAACGATACCGAGTTTTTTAGCTTCATTAGTGTTGATCCATACAGTGTTTTCTTTCTGGATTTCCCACAGATATTCGTTGTTTTGTGTACCTGAGTGTGTGTTCCAGCCGTGACGTCCGAGGATGAAACGGTATTTGCCGGCTTCGGGCTGACGGGGAGCAGCGTAAAGAGGCAGAGGGCTGAGACCTTTTTCTGCGTATTTTACGTTAGCCAGCTCGATTTTACCTGTTCTGGTTTTAAATCTGAACTCAGGTGTGCGTGCTTTGCCGTATGTGGGCTCTTCGCTCACATAGTAAACACCCTCTTTCAGCATTTGCTCATATCCGCCGGGGATAGCTGACATCTGGTGTTTAATGTATTCTTCCATGGGTTTACCGAAGATTTCTTCAGCAATCTCATATTTGAAGTCTTCAACTTCCATTTCATCCGCATCGTCCCACAGCTCGGGCAGTTTCAGCATTTCGTTGATAACGCCGCCGGCGATATCAAACATTGATTTTGTGCCGAAAACAGGCTCGATAACGGGCTGACGGAATGTAGCGATAGGCCATATACCTGCGAGAGCGTGAACTGAGTCCCAGCGCTCAAGGTATGTTGACTCAGGGATAACAAGGTCAGCGAAGAAAGCTACTTCTGTCATCTGTATATCGATAACACACATGAACTCGAGCTTTTTCAGCATTTCCATTGTTTTAGGACGATTAGGAACAGCTTCGATGAAGTTCTGTTTGTAAACGACCATAGCGTCTACTTTATAAGGATCTCCAGCGAGGATACCGTCTCTGAATCTAAGCCAGCTGCCGTCTTTTTCGCCAAGATATACAACGCCGTCTTTGGGGTAACCTTCTGATCTGGCATCATCGGGCATTCTGTTTTCAACGGGGCTTGCTATGTCGATTCTTTCATCTGTTTTCTCGAAGTAAGGGAACAGAGGATCGATCTTTGTCAGCGGTACAGATGCCTTGGGGCAGATACCGCCGGGTGTGTCCCAGCATCCACAGATAGCTGTCAGGATAGCGCAGGCTCTGCGGAAGTAAACGTCGTTTACATACCAGCTGGTTCTTCTGCCGGGGTAAGCAACAGCGGCGGGAGCAGCTTTTGCGAACTCTCTGGCAGTCCAGATGATCTCTTCAGCGGGAATATCGCACTCTTTTGCAGCCCATTCGGGTGTGTGAGCGGCGACCATAGCTTTCAGATCTTCGAAACCTTCGCAGAACTGAGCTACGAACTCAGCATCATAGAGGTTTTCTGTGATGATGACGTTGATAACGCCAAGCACGAAGGCAAGGTCAGTACCGGGTTTAACGGGGTACCATTTGTCAGCCTTAGCTGCTGTGTTTGTAAATCTGGGATCCAGATAAACCAGCTTAGCGCCTTCGGGTTTATATTTCTGGAAGTCTATTGTGTCGGGTGTAACGATAGCTTCAGCTCTGTTAGCGCCGAACATGATGACAAACTTAGAGTTTTTAAGGTCTGCGTCAGGAAAAACACCATAAACTGATGACCATCCCTGAATAACAGAAGAGAGACACAGGGTGGGGTGTCTAACGGTGTTAGTTGAACCGTATGACTGAACCAGCATCTGGAATATCTCTTCCTGAAAACCTTCAGAAGAAGCGAAAGCAACAGAGTTTCTGTTGTCATTTTTTACTTTATGCTCAGCAAGTTTTTTTGCCAGCAGAGCGAAAGCTTCTTCATAAGAGATTTCTTTCCATTTACCTTCGCCTCTTTCGCCGACTCTCAGCAGAGGTTTGGTAAGTCTTTCGGGGTTATAGGGCTCTTCAGCGCCTGCGTTTCCACGGGCACAGAGCATAGCACGGCTTTTGAAAAATTTGGGGTTGGGGTTAAGTTTTTTCAGTCTACCGTCGACTACATGCGCATAAAATCCGCATTTGTTTACACACATTTCGCAGCTTGACGCAATGTGCTTTTCGCCTTTTTCACCAGTAGGTGCGTGGGCGTCTCCGCTAGCCACAGCCTTAAGGGTTGTGAGGTTAGCGGCGAACAATCCAGCAGCAACAGCACCGCCTGAAGCCGCAAGGAACTTTCTACGGCTCAGATTCATACCGGAAAGCTTCATATGGGGACCTCCTAGTATTGCAACAACATCAGTTAGTTATAACTGTATAAAAACATCCGTAAATGTATACGGTATACAATATACAGATATTGATACCTTTAAGCAAGGAATTTTTAATGAAAAACCAATAAAATATTCTGATTTTAAAAAAGCATTATTATTTTTGAATACTTCTTTAGTCTTTTAATATCATTCATTTACAGATTCTGAGATTCATTATCGTTATTATGATTTTACAGAACGTCGCTGATTTTCAAACCAGCGTTATTTCCACTCGTATATAACGATGGTTAAAATTTAATCAATAAATATACTGGATACCAGCCGATCTTATCCTCTCCTGTCTCTGCGAGACAGACGAAGTCCGGCGCGGCAGACTCAACCATCATCTTCACTCACGAGACTGCTTTGTCGCATAGCTCCTCGCAGTGACAATAGAAACGCAATAATAGTTGGTAGTCTCGCTACAAAAAAACAAGCCGACTCTGCGAAACAGACAAAGTCCGGCGCGGCAGACTCAACCATCAGATTTGCTCATGAGACTGCTTTGTCGCATAGCTCCTCGCAGTGACAATTAAAACGCAAGAATAGTTGGTAGTCTCGCTACAGAAAATCACACCGTCTCTGCGAGACAGACGAAGTCCGGCGCGGCAGACTCAACCATCCGATTTGCTTATGAGACTGCTTCGTTGCATAGCTCCTCGCAGTGACAATATATATAATTAGGATAAATAAGCTAACTTCATGGATGAAGTCCGTGGAGCGAACGAATGCAATTTATTTGCATGAGCGAGTGGAACGTGAGCGCAATGAGGTATGCCGAATGAAGCGTTATCAGAAATTTTCCATGGACGGATAAATTTCTGTAAAAATAAAAGGCGGGCACATTGCCCGCCTTTTAAAATTTATACTGATATTGATTAATATCTGTATGTGAAAGAAGCGTAAAATTTCTCAACTTTGTCAGTTACAGCCATCATAGTGTTCATAGCTGTTGCATCGCCGATTTTCACAGGTTCGCCAAGGTAAGAACCTGAGCCTGTGTACTCATAGTCGAAAAGCTGGTAGCCGATTGTAGCAAACAGTCTGTCGCCGACGATAGGCTGATGGTAGTAAACTTCGTAAACATCACCACGAACAGCAAGTTTAGAACCAACTACATCATCTTCAGCGCCTGTCATACCCATCCAGTATTTAGATCCATGGTTGTACTCGAATCCAAGTTTACCACCGGTGTAGGGAAGAGCAGGAGTTGAAACACCTACCCAGATGCTGTTACCGGATTTTGATGAATCTGAACCCATCATCTGATCCATGTCCATGAACTGGTACATAGCGTTAGCAGATCTGTTTTTGGGGTCTGTTTTTGACATAGAGTAAGAAGCGAACCAGTTCCAACCGAATGTTTCACCCTGAGCGAGGAATGAATGCCATTCCATATCACCCATCTTTGTTGTTGCTTCACTTCTGGAAGGTGAGCCAAAGCTGTTCATATCGAACTGATAAGCTTCATACTGGCCGTCAAGGTCATAGTCCATACCTGTGATTGCGAAAGGCATAACAACAGAACCTGTGAAGCCGTCAGTTATACCGAAGCCTTTAGCGTAGTTGTACCAGAATTTGTATTTCTCATCATCATAGAATTTTATGATGACTCCGAGGAATTCTACGTCATCTACATCAGGTGTAGCAATCAGACCGTTGTTAGAGGCCATAGCGTTGCTTGAACCCCAGCCAGACTCATATCCTTTACCGTAGCAAAATTTAACGAATGATCCGGGAAGGAATTCAAGAACGTTTTCAAAGTCGAACTGAAGTGAAGCACCGTCGAACTGCCACTGAATGATGTGAGCAAGAGGTGATCCACCCAGTGTGGCGTTGTTACGAAGTTCTTCGCCGGGGCCGTAGTCGGAAGGTCTTCTACCGAAAGAAAAGTGATAGGGTATGGGACCGAGGTCATTTTTGTAAACGAAATATGCTCTTTCAACGTGCAGTTTGTCGTCTGTGGGAACAGCACCTGCGTTACCGTCCATATACATAGTCTTGTATGTGCCGTCCATCCACTGAACATCAGTGGCGTCAGACCATGTTTTATACATAACAAGACGACCTGCGAAAGACAGATTTTCGTTTACTGTGCTGTTCAGACGGATACGCAGTTTGTTAGTAAAAATTGTATCGTTGTTTGTGTCATATTTGCGGGGCTTCATGTTGTTGAACATAGACTTCATCACAGCAGCTTCATCAGCTGTCAGTGTTGTGTCTGAAAACATCAGAGAGAAAGCTTCCATAGCAGCCTGCTGAGCAGCGGCCATGTCGCCTGCGCCCATAGCAGTGTTCATAGCTGTAGCATATGAAACGTAGCGTGCGTCTGTTGAGAGCACGTTCATGAATGAGCTGTACATTTCTGATGTGGGATCAAACATAGGAGTCATCAGAGCGCTGAAATCAGCCATATAGTTCTTCATGAAGGCGTCGTTCCATCCGTCCTGACCTGCAACAGGACCAGTAGGAGTCATCTGGTACTGGTCATATGTAGTACCAGACATAGTTGAGTCGGCCAGATAGCCTCTCAGCCACAGTCCCATCATGTCGTTAGCCATAGCGGGAAGAGCTCTAACATCCTCATAAGAGATGCTGTCCATTTTAGTTCTAAGTTCAACACCGATATCAACTTTATCTTTGATACGGTGAACTTCGTTTTTGTCAACACGTCTGGACATAGTGTTGATCTGGTTCTGAAGGTCAGAAATCTGGCCTTTCAGTTCCTCAAGTGTCACGTCAGCCGCATAAGCGGAAGCCGCGAAGAACGTAAGGAGAATAAATGACAATACTTTCTTCATACAATACTCCCTATAGTATTATATCCTCACACAGTTTAATAAAAAACGGTGTGATTAAAAGGGCATGAAAGATTTACCCTTTATATACAAACAAAAAACCACGTCATTGCGAACCCTTTATGGGTGAAGCAATCTCAAATGCACAGATTGCTTCGTCACTCTGTTCCTCGCAATGACAGAAAACTTAAGCATCAGGCTGACGTCAGCACGTCCTCGAATATGGCATCCAGGTCTCTGATAAAGGCCTGAAGCAGTTTTGCCGACTCAGCGTAAAAAGGCATATCGGATCTCTTAGAGGTGATCTCGGCGAACTCATCCGCCATGACAACCCCGTAGTTATCCAGAACATTATATATGTTCTTCAGAGTGGAGTACCACTGTTCGATGTTCTGAGGCTCTGCCAGCCTGGTGAACATAGCGGACAGGAATTCCAGCACAATATATATGTTGTCTTCCAGCTCGCAGGATGTTTTATCAAGATAAAACCCCTCCTCTGCCATCCACTCGCGTATCTGAAATGTGCTCTGACCGTAGAGCATCTTGTTCTCTTCAGTGTAGAAAGATATATAAGGAACGACTTTGTTTCCTTTGAAATCCTGCTTAAAAAGTTTGATAAAATCGCTCTGCATTTCGGTTTGATCATAGAGGGCGGGAACTGTGGAAGTATACTCTGAATAGAATCCTGTGAATGTTTCCCAGTTATCTTTCAGGGTATCATAAACATCATCGTCGGGATATCTGAATATAAGAGACAGAAACATGGAGACATTAGCGAGAATACTGAAAGAGGCAGTATCGATATCGGCATCCTTCAGCATGGATTTAGCCTTATCAAATTTACTACCCGTTACATACATCTTAAAATCCGTATATATAAACATACAAGTAAACCTTTCCGCACGAAACCTTTATAGTTTTGTTATGCTTTCGCGCCGCATGATTAATCATAGGCACTTTTTAAAAATTTGTAAAGATATTTTAGTCAAAAAATATATTTGCAGTGGAGACGTGATAAATGAAAAAAGTCTGTGCAGTTAACTATTAAGACGCTTTTGCTCCGGATAGAAACATAACAGCGACACAATTGACGCGCGGACTGCTTTTAATTATTAGAAAACTTTATAAATACGAGCTGTATACAGTCGACAATATACCAAAAAAAAGCGGCCTTTTGAGCCGCCTTTTTTTATATTTTTTTTATCCGAGCATGTCGTTCCAAATGCCCAGCGCCCAGTCTTCTTCGTGTTTTGCGAAGAGTTTTTCACGCTTGGGAGAAACGCCGCCGGAAGCAGATACGATTTTTTTGATGTTATAGTCATATTTGTAAACAGCCGAAACAAAGATAGCCTCGTCATCGTTCACCATGCTGTAACATGTGTTGGCGAGCGAAGGCTCAACAGGCTCCAGCCCGTTCAGCGTGCGCACAACTGCGCTGGCGCATACCTTGCCCATAGAGTTGGCTACATATCCTGATTTCGGAACGCCGCCCACAGCACCGTTATGTGTGGCGTCACCTATCACATATACGTCTTTGAAGTTATAAGACTCAAATGTGAAAGCGTCCGCTCTGACAAAGGTGTCTTCGGGTTTGTTCATCAGACCGAGGTCGAAGGCGCTCTGACCCGCTTTCATAGTGGGGATAATGTTCGCCACTGCGGATTTTATCTCGCCCTTCTCTGTTGTTATCACGCCGGTGGACATATCCACTTTTGTAACCTGAGCGTCCGGAACGTACTCCAGTATGCCCTGATAGTAGTCAGCCCATGCTTTCTTGAACAGAGGACCTTTTGACGTGACATCATCGTTGGCGTCACATACTATTATTTTCGATCCGGGTTTATGCTTTTTCAGATAGTTGGCTATCAGAGAAGCTCTTTCATAGGGTCCGGGGGGGCATCTGTAGGGAGTGGGCGGAACGCTCATCACCACAACGCCTCCGGGTTTCATAGCCACCAGCATATTGCGCAGGGCAACTGTCTCCGCTCCCGCTTTGAAAGCGGCGGGGAATTTCGCTATGGCGGCGGGGCTGTCCAGCCCTTCTATAGTGTCGTAAGCATAGCTTATTCCGGGGGATATTATCAGTTTGTCATATTCTATGGTGCCGTCCACAGTCGTCAGCTTCTTGGACACTGCGTCCAGAGCCACCGCCTCTGTGTAAACGATCTTAATTCCATAGTTTTTAGCCAGCTTGTCTCTGGTGAAGGTGATGTCGGACATCTTCTTCTGACCGCCGATGACAAGGTTGCTGATGGGACAGGAGATAAATTTGGGGTCTTTCTCCACAAGGATCACTTCAATAGAAGGATCTTCCATCTTAGCGTATTTTGCCGCTGTGCAGCCGCCCCAGCCTCCGCCGAGAACAACTATTCTTTTGCCTTTCTTGGGCATCACTTTGGCTGTATGCTTCTGAGCGGCTGTCGCCACTGTGGATGTGCCCAGCACAGCCGCGCCTGCCGCTGCCGCTGTGGTATATTTTATCAGATTACGTCTTGATATAGTCATAATGTTCCTCCCCGTTATCTAAGGCTGGAAAAATATTCAGACAGAGCAACTATCTGTTCTTCCGACATCTCTTTAACAACTGCCATCTCTTCAGATTCGATGAGACCTTCTTTATAGCGTTTCATCGCCTCTTCCATATAGCCTTTGTTCTGTCCGCCGATTCTGGGGAAAGCGTCAATGCCCTCGCCTTTTGCTCCGTGACAGTCAAAACAGCCGTTCTCCGCGGCAATTTTCTTACCTTTGGCAACGAGTTTTTTGTCTGTTTTGTTTGTGGAGTTGGTCCACTTTTTAGAGCCGTAATATGCTGAGATAGCCGCGAGCTGGTCTTCGCTGTATCCCTTCGCCACTATGGTCATCTCCACGCTGCCTTTTCTATTGCCGGCGGCATAGTCCTTCATGGCCTTGGTCATATAGTCGGTGTTCTGTCCGCCTATTCTGGCGATATACTCACCCGGAGCATATCCGTTTGTGGCGTGGCACCCGGCGCAGGGTTTGCCCAGTCTCTCGCCCTCTGAAACCATCTGAGCGGCGAAAACCACAGCGGGAGTAATCACAGCCGCTGTTAAAGCACAATAAAAAAGCAATTTTAGTTTTCTCATTCTTGCCTCCGATAAAGCGTATAAGAAAAAAATACCCTACAAATTTTCCGTTTGCAAAGGTATTTTCATACTTTTTTTACCTTTTTCATCTTTATTAATTTATAAGAAATTCCAAAAAACCGGTCACACAAATTATAAATTATGTTTTTTGTTTTTCCAATGCGGATAACTTATTTACATCACAATATATTTTTCAATATATATAAGTAGAGCGGTGAAAATATACACTAGCGTTATCAGTGTTTTTGTCAGAGAATCATTGTATATTGTATACAAATAACCCTTGAAATTATATTCTTCTGGTGATATGTTTAGCTTCAGATATAAAACCAAAATTGATTTGGTTACTATAAGGAGTGTTGAAATGTTTAAGAAAGCTACATTAGTTGTTCTTGCTCTTGCCTTCATGGCAACAAGCGTTTTCGCCTTCGACTTCAACGCAGGTGACGGCAGAAAAGGTAAAAGACTGTGGAAAAGATATCACACACAGTGCGCTGACGGCTCTACTCTTCCCCAAAAAGCCGGTGCTGCTACACGCACACAAGCTCAGTGGAAAGACGCTTTCTCTAACCCTGCTAAACTTCCTTGCGGCGGTAAATGGAAAGACGGTATCAAAACAGAAGCTGATATGCAAGACGCATTCAGATATCTGTTCGATCACGCTGCTGACTCTGATCAGCCCGAAACTTGTGGTTAATAGATTCTCTGTTTAACAGAAAAATCATAAAGGCGGTCATCTGACCGCCTTTTTTTATAGGTTATTTTATGACAGTGAGCAAACTCTTCTGGACAGACCCCTATCTCAGCGAATGTGAAGCGGAAGTGACATCGGCGGACGGCGGCGTGATAACGCTGAGCCGGACTGTCGCCTATGCCTTTGAAGGCGGACAGCAGTCCGATTCCGGCACCATAGGCGGATATGAAATTTTAGAAGCTGTCAGAGACGGCAAAGAAATCTTTTATCACCTCACTGACGGACACGGTCTGAAAAAAGGCGACAGCGTGCACGTCAGCATCGACTGGGAAAAGAGATACCGCATCATGCGCCTGCACTTCGCCGCCGAGCTGGTTCTGGAACTGGTATATCAGAACTTCGGTCACCCGGAAAAGATCGGCGCCAATATCACAGATGAAAAAGCCCGGGTGGATTTCATGTGGGACGGAAACATATCCGAGACCTTTCCCGTCATAGAACCCATGCTGAAAGACATGATAGATAAAGATACGGACATCACCAGCGCTTTTGACGATGAAGAGACCGAAAGAAGATACTGGAAGATAGAAGGTTTCGCGAAAGTGCCGTGCGGAGGCACCCACATCAGAAAGACATCAGAAGTCGGGCGTCTGGGGTTGAAAAGGGTTAACCCGGGAAAAGGAAAAGAGCGCATAGAGATCACGCTGAAAGATTAAAAAAAAGGGAGCCGAAGCCCCCTTATGTTATTTTTGCTGAGTACCTTTGTTCTCTTGTTTTTCGCTGCCGCCGGACAGAATCTGGATCAGGTTTACCATCATCTTCTTCTGTTCGTTGAAAAGAGCCAGCAGGCTGTCATAGCTCTCTCCGAGCTGTTTTGACTGGCGCTGAATCTGCTCCAGACTTGTTTTAGCCTCAGAGAGCTCTTTCTCCAGCTTTTCTATCCTTTTTGTGTTGCTGGTCTGCTGTATCTCATATGTTCTGAGCTTGCCCTCGCTGGGCACCTCTGTCTGCTGAACAGCCGCCGCCCCGCATCCCGCCAGAGAGACCGCCATCAGGACAGCAGTAATAGTTTTTTTCATAGGATACCTCAAAAATGAATTTGTACGATATATCAATCTATCACTACCCTCGGTGTATATCAAGACCTTATCGGATTGTTGTTTCCGCCTCATTTTTCTTATTGACACACTACCATGATTCTGATAGTCTTTACCGCTCATGAAAAAATATTTGAGGTGAAGACGTGGCTCATACAATCTCAGCACTTAAGAGAATTCGTCAGAGCGAAAAGAAAAAGCTCAGAAACAAGTCATACAAGTCTAAAATGAGAACCATGGTAAAGAAATTCAACACAGCTGTTGAAGCAGGCGACACTCAGGTTACTGAAAAAGCCTACAAAGAAGCTGTCAGCACAATTTCTTCTATCGGCTCTAAAGGCGTAATCCACAAAAACCAAGTGGCTCGCCGCATGTCCAGACTTGCGCTTAAGATGAACGCTGCTAAATCAGCATAATCTTAAATTCCAACAAATCTAATATAAAAGGCCGGATCCTTTTGGGTTCGGCTTTTTTGTATCCATCATGAAGATAGCCGTACTGAAATCAGGAGCCATAGGCGACCTGATCCTAATCACGCCAGCCCTTACGGCGCTGAGACACTTTTATCCGGATGCGGATATAGACGTTCTCTGCCCGGCTGAATATTCATATGTTCTAGCACGCAATCCGCACATCACAAACATCAGAACATTCTCCATGACACGCATACACAGCCCATACGCCAGATTTCCCGAAACCGTAAGAATTATCTCCATGCTGCGGGGATATGACGCCTCTGTTACGCTGAACACCGACAGGCGTTGGCAGACGCTGGCTCGGCTGGCTGGAATAAAAAAGAGAGCCGATATAAAGCCCGAAGGACACAGAGCGGACGACTGCGTAAGAGCCGTATCTGAGCTGACCGGAGCGCCTGCGTACAGAACCGGATATGTCTTTGTCCCTGAAACGTCAGACATAGCCCTCCCCGCCGAAAAATATATCGCCATCGCCCCAGGAGGCGGACACAATATCAAGATGTCTTCCCCGCAGAAGATCTGGGACAAATACCCCGAACTTATAAATAGGATACTGCAAAATACAGGTTTCTCCGTTGTTCTTCTCGGAGACAAGCACGACTCACTGCCGGTGATCGGCAGCAGAATTTATGATATGACCGGACGGACAACACTCTCCGACTGCCACAGGCTGATAAAAAACGCTGAAAGGTTCATAGGCAACGACAGCGGGCTTATGCACCTTGCCGCCTGCACGGGCACGCCGATAACGGCTATTTTCGGAGCGACAAATCCGGCGCACACCGCACCGGAAAGCGCCGTTGTGATATCGTCATCCCTCCCCTGCTCCCCCTGTGAAACAAAAGGACGTTTCCTCTGCTCAGAAAACAGATGCATGAGAGCTGTCAGCGTGGACGATGTTTTTTTGATACTCTCTAACTAAGCGTTTTGTCAGTAATTGTCTATATTCTTCCACTGCCACACAGCGTGTCCAATAATATTCTTATATGGCTTTTCTTTTTTTGTGTTTATTTCAATTAGTTCATCTTCGAGATTAAGCGGCAACAAAATCAGATTATTTGCAGAAGTGACTCTTGCCTTTCTGAAAATATATGCTTCACCAGATTTCTGATTAATCTTGAAAAGATATATTTTTTTATTGTCAATCTTTTCAGGCGGCGAATCATATATTGTCACCAGAACAATATCTCCATGAGACATAATCGGCATCATAGCACCACCATAAACAGTGAACGCATGCAAATTACGGTATTTTTCTCTTATGGTGCACGGAACAGCCATAAATGTTTTATTTAAACAATCAATATATACCGCTCCGCTTTTATCAGCATTATTTGTACTGAACAGCGAAATATACTCATAATAGTCCTTTCCCACTACAAAACTAGCATCGCTGTTACGCATATAAACACTTGGACTCTCAATATCAAATGGCACAGCGTTTTTCATTAACTCATTCTCGTTATAGTGCCACCCCTTGTCAAGACAGCATAAGTTGATTTCTTAATGTGTTTCTATGCCGCTATTCTCACCTGATTCATATGCACAGCCATAGGTTTCTTGTAACCCAAGGCAGAATGTAGTCTTTCG
>JBFWMA010000012.1:0-7646 GCA_050251875.1 Deferribacterales bacterium
TCCTTTTTAAAGTCAAGAAGTTTTTTACAACTTTCTTTTTACTTTCCTCCGGTCTCTCGAGCAAACCGCTCTCTCGAACGGCTGGTGAGCTTACTAAATTCAGCCTACCATGTCAATACCTTTTTTACACTTTTCTGTAAAAAATCTTCCTGATTTTTTACAGAAGACGTTTCGCATGAGTAAAACCCATGCTGCACTCACACTCCGGTCGATTCTATGAACAAAGCCCATATCATCCCCCTCCGTGTGACACGTCCTGTGTCTAATTTCTAACATCTTTTTTTCTGCCTTTATGCCAGCCTATCAGGCGGTCATTTTCGGGCAGAAGGAGGTTATACCGAATCAGAACCGTTAAGTCAACAAGTTATTTCAAATTATTTTACTTTTTTTCGAAGAAGTTAGCTATAGCCTTGTCAGACATGATTAAATCAAGAATTGTAACTGCTGACATAGCCTCTGCTACAGGCACTACTCGGGGTGCGACACAGGGATCGTGGCGTCCTTCCGTTATTATTGTGCGTTCATTTCCATACAGGTCTATTCCTTTCTTGGGAACGGTAATGGAGCTGGCGGGTTTCACCACGAATCTGAACACTATATCCTGACCGCTGGACATACCGCCCAGCGTTCCTCCTGCGTTGTTGCTGAGAAAGCCGTATTTAGTCACTTCGTCATTATGCTCGCTGCCTCTCATCAGAGCCGCCTGAAATCCCATGCCGAACTCTATGCCTTTTACAGCGGGTATGGAGAGTATCGCTTTGCCCAGATTAGCGTTCAGTCTGTCGAAGACCGGCTCGCCTATTCCCACGGGCATGCCTTTCACAGTAACCTCTACTATTGCGCCCACCGAGTCGCCGGCGTCTCTCGCCTCTATAATATATTGTGTCATAGCGTCCACAGCGTCCATGTCGCATGTCCGCACGATATTCTTCTCTATGATGTCAAAATCACGCTTCTCTGCCTTGTGAGGACCCACCTGAATGACGTAACCGGTAATATCGACTCCAAGCCTTGCCAGAATAATCTTCGCCACAGCGCCTCCGCAGACGCGTCCTATGGTCTCTCTGGCGGAAGACCTGCCGCCGCCCCTGTGGTCTCTGATGCCGTATTTAGAAAAATAGGTGAAATCGGCGTGTCCCGGTCTGAACACGTCTTTCACTGCGTTATAGTCTCTGGACATCTGATTTTTGTTAAACACCATCATCATAATGGGGGTTCCGGTGGTTTTGCCTTCGAAAACACCGCTGTATATATCGACAGTGTCCGATTCGTCTCTGGGGGTGGATACTTCGCTCTGCCCGGGTCTGCGTCTGTCCAGCTCTTTCTGGATATCCTCCACAGACAGCTCCACGTTGGGGGGGCATCCGTCTATTATAACGCCTACTGATTTTCCGTGGCTCTCGCCGAATGTTGTGATCGTAAAGTTTTTTCCGAATGTATTTCCAGCCATCAGAACTCCGTGACCTCCCCGCCTTTTATTTTTACAAATTTTCCAGTGTTTACGTCTTCAACCAGACACGGCTGGATGACGCCGTCATCCTCATATCCGTTGGCTTCCCAGAAGCCTCTGACGTATTCATCGGTAAAATATATCTTTTTCAGCCATTTACAGCTTTTATATCCCCACAGGTTCGGAATAACCATCCTGACGGGACCGCCGTATTCGAACTCTATCTCCTCATCCGCCACATGTGTGCAGATGATTACTCTCGGATTCATAAGGTCTTCAGCGGGAACGGCAGTCTTATACCCGCCCCAGCTCTCGGTATACAGATATTTATATTCAGGCGCGGGTTTTGCCCAGTCCAGAAAATCCTGCCACAAAATACCCTGCCAGTCCGCCCGGACGCTCCACTTAGACACGGAAGTCAGACGGCTGTTGACGGTATGTCTCTTAAAGAATGATAAAAACTCATCCAGTTTATATGTTCCGGTCTTCTCACACTCGCCGCCGATGGTGACGGTGTATTCGTCCCTGTCCGGAACGCCTTTTATCCTTTCGGCATTGAACACCGGACATTTCACATTTCTCAGAAAACCCATCTAAGCCACCATATATCTGGCGATGAGTATTCCGGCAAAGGCGGCAAAAACAGCGACTATAAGATTAAGGCTGACATAAGCCAGAGCGGGGATATACGCCCCCTCCTCCACCAGATAAACTGTTTCCACGGAAAAAGTTGAAAATGTTGTGAAAGCTCCCAGAAATCCGACACCTGTGAGCATTTTTATATCCTCGCTCACAACCATCTTTTCCACAGAGAGAGTTACGACCAGACCGAGCACAAATGAACCTATAACGTTCACCGCCACAGTGCCGTAAGGAATCTTATCCCCCATCAGCATGTTAGTCCATTTCGTGGTATAAAATCGGGCGATAGCGCCTATGAATCCGCCAAGCCCTATTAACAAAATTTTCATTTACAAAACCTCATTTGAGTCTTATATAGAAATTATGACATCAATTCAAGGCGTTATTGCAATCTGTATTGTGGCCTTCATTCTCAACCTGCCTTTCGGCATGCTCAGAACAAAAACGAGAAAATTCAGTCTGGCATGGATGGGATGTGTTCACGCACCTATTCCGGTGGTTGCCGCTATCAGGATTTTGAGTCACACATCATGGACTTACATCCCTCTGTTTCTGCTTGTTTCAGTGGCGGGACAGATAATCGGCGCCCGTCTGAAACCTCAGACTACCGTAGAATAGTCAGTTTTCAATCCTAATCTTTTGAGATTGCCGCATCGCAAGCTCCTCGCAATGACGACAACCTTAAATTCTCTTAATCTTCAGTCTCAATGAATTACTGACAACGCTGACGGATGAAAAGGCCATAGCGATACCTGCGTACATTGGCATCAGCCTGATGCCGAATGACGGGTAAAAGACTCCTGCGGCGAGAGGAATCAGCACTATATTATAAAAGAATGCCCAGAAGAGATTCTCTCTGATGACCGTCAGAGTGTTTCCGGACAGCCTTACGGCTTTCAGGATTCTGTCTGTTTTGTCGCTGATGATGGTTATGTCGCCTGACTGCATGGCGGCTTCTGTGCCGGAGCTCATGGCAAAACCGACATCGCTGGCGGCGAGCGCCGCCGCATCGTTGATACCGTCACCGACCATTCCCACTATGTCGCCGTCATTTCTGTATTCATGCAGTTTATCCAGCTTTCCTTTGGGGCTGACACCGCTGTAATATTCGTGGATTCCGAGTTTTTCCGCCACGCTTCTGACCGATCTTTCGTTGTCTCCGGATATTATCACCGGCACGATGTTCAGTTTTTTCAGCCCGGCTATGGTCTCCGCCGCGTCCTCTTTCACTGTGTCCATAATGCTGAACACCCCGGCAAAGACGCCGTCCACGGAGACATAAACATGAGACCCCGCAAGGTCTGACTCATGCGCTTCGACATTATTCTTTTTGAGGAAATCCAGCTTGCCCGCCAGAACGTCTCTGTCGTCTATCTTTCCGTAAACGCCCTCGCCGTCTGTGTTGTGAAAGTTTTCCACATCAGCCGTTTCAATACCCTTTGACTGAGCATAGGATACCACGGCTCTCGCCAGCGGGTGCTCGGACAGAATCTCCAGAGAGGCGGCGTATCGAAGCAGCTTCTCCTCTTCGAACCCGGTTGCGGGTTTTACAGTGTCCACAGTCAGTTTTCCTGTGGTGAGAGTCCCGGTTTTATCAAAAATCATTCTGTTGATCTTACACGCTTTTTCAAGAGTTTCGCCGTTCTTAACCAAAATACCGTTGGAAGCGCCCCTACCAGTGGCAACCATAACGGCGGTGGGAGTGGCAAGCCCCATGGCACACGGACAGGCGACTATCAGAACAGAGACGAACGCCAGCAGACTGTTGGAAAGTCTGGGTTCAGGTCCGAAAAATATCCAGACCAGAAAAGTTACCGCCGCCACAAAAAGCACGGACGGCACAAACACGGCGGAAACGCTGTCCGCCATTCTCTGCACTCTGGGTTTTGACGCCGTGGCGCCCTTCACCGCTTTGATAATCCCCGCCAGAACAGTGTCAGACCCGATGGAAGACGCTCTGTAGAGGAGTGTGCCTCCGGTCAGAAGCGTTCCGGCATATACACTGTCGCCGTTTCTTTTAGACACAGGCAGTGACTCGCCTGTGAGCATGGACTCATCTGCGCTGCCCTGTCCGGATTCCACCACGCCGTCCACGGCTATGGATCCGCCAGGCTTCACACGGATGAGATCGCCTATCTTCAGAAGAGCCACGGCAACCTCACGCTCGCCGTCATTCTCAATGACGAAGGCAGTCTTGGGAGCCAGATGCAGAAGGGCTTCTATGGCGCCGGCCGCCCGTTTTTTCGCTCTGGTCTCCAGCAGTTTTCCCAGCAGGATAAAGGTGATGATGACGCAAGCCGCGTCAAAGTATACATGATGAGAGCCTCTGGCTATGAAAAAATCCGGCATGATAGTCACAGCGGCTGAATATACGAATGCCGACAGAGTACCCAGCGCCAGCAGGGTGTTCATGTCGGATGTTCTGTTTTTAAGGTTTTTCCACGCTATCTTGTAAAAGCTCCTGCCGCCGAAATACATTACATACAGCGTCAGGAACATCATTATCCAGAATTTGAAACCCTCTATTACGGGCAGTTTCACCATAGAAAACACAAATACGATAACAGCGACCGGAGCCGCCATACGCAGGTTATTAGCGTAATAGCTCTCTGTCTCGTCCTCGATATCGTCTTTGTCCACGCCCTGAAAGACATAGCCGATGCGGTCTATCTCTTCGCTGATAGTGTCCATGTCTGTCGTCTGGGGGTCATAGACAACCGCGGCGGAGTTGGTAGCCAAGTTCACCGACACGGACTCTATCCCTTCCAGTTTTGACAGCTTTTTTTCGACCCTTCTGACACAGGCGGCACAGGTCATGCCGCCGATATTGACGTTCTTCTCTATGGTTTTTTCAGACATTATTCACCAGCTTTTTTTAGCTATATATCCTAATAAATATATATGCGCTCCCCGAAAAAAATCAAGGAGCGCTTTAATCAGTCGTTTAAAAGAGCCTGTGCGGCGACTTCCTCAAATGTGGAGACATAGACTATCTCCATAGAGTTTTTCACGTATTTCGGAAGGCTTCTGAGGTCTTTCTCGTTCTTTTCGGGCACCAGAACTTTTTTGATGCCGTGGCGTTTCGCCGCCAGCAGTTTTTCTTTCAGACCGCCGATGGGCAGAACCTTTCCGGTGATGGTTATCTCGCCTGTCATGGCAATGGACTTGTCCACTTTCTTTCCTGTGTAGCAGGAGAGTATAGCAGTCGCCATGGTTATACCGGCGCTGGGACCGTCCTTCGGGATAGCTCCCGCCGGGATATGCACATGCACGTCATAGGTTTCGAAATCTTCCTGAGCAATACCGAATTTATCAGCGATGGTATGAACATAGCTCATAGCCGCTCTGGATGATTCTTTCATAACATCGCCGAGCTGACCTGTTACGTTCAGATTTCCTTTGCCCTTGTACTTGGTACACTCGATGAACAGAACGTCTCCGCCGACAGGTGTCCAGGCAAGCCCTGTCACCACGCCGACCTCGTTGTCCTTCAGAGCGTCTTCGCCCATGAACTTCACCGGACCGAGATATTTATCCAGAGATTTCTCCGTAACGGTGAAAGATTTCGCTGTGTCTCCCTCTGCTATTTTTCTGCCTATCTTTCTGCATACTGTTCCGATGGTGCGCTCCAGATTTCTCAGACCGCTCTCCATAGTGTATCCGGATATGAGCACAGACAGAGCTTTTTTGGTAAAAGATATCTCGTATCCGTCCAGCCCGTTCTCCGCCTTTTGTCTGGGGATCAGGTATTTTTCAGCAATTTTTATCTTCTCTTCCTCGGTATATCCGGGGATGTTGATTATCTCCATTCTGTCTTTCAGAGCAGGCGGAATCGGGTCGAGATAGTTCGCCGTTGTGATGAAAAGCACTTTCGACAGGTCGAACGGAACGCCCATGTAATGATCCACAAAGCTGACGTTCTGCACCGGGTCTAAAACCTCCAGCAGAGCTGATGACGGGTCACCTCTGAAATCAGAACCCAGCTTGTCTATCTCATCCAGCATGAAAATAGGGTTGTTGGTGCCTGCGGTCTTCATCCCCTGAATAATCTTTCCGGGGAGAGCGCCGATATACGTCCGTCTGTGTCCTCTGATCTCCGCCTCGTCACGCACGCCGCCCAGCGACATACGCACATATTTTCTGCCCATCGCCCTGGCTATGGACATTCCCAGAGACGTCTTGCCCACTCCGGGAGGACCAGCCAGACACAGAATGGGGCTTTTCAGGTCGTTTTTCAGCTTTCTGAGGGCGAGGAAATCAAGAATCCTGTCCTTGACCTCTTCCAGACCGAAGTGGTCTTCGTCCAGAATATTTTTTGCTTCCTTGATATCCAGCTTGTCTTTGGTGGCTTTGCTCCAGGGGATCTCCACCATCCAGTCCAGATATGTTCTGGCTACTGTCGCCTCAGCGGAATCGGGATGCATCTTGGACAGCCTGTCCAGCTGTTTCATCGCCTCTTCATGCACCTTTTTGGGCATTTTGCATTTTTTTATCTTCTTTTCGTATTCTTCCATCTCAACCTGAAAGTCATCCTCTTCGCCCAGCTCTTTTTTGATCGCCTTGAGCTGTTCACGGAGAAAATATTCTTTCTGGCTCTTGTCTATCTCGCCTCTGGCATCGTTCATTATCTTCTGCTGAACTTCCAGAATCGAAATCTCACGGTTAAGCAGTTCGTCCACACGCTTCAGCCTGTCCACGGGATTGATAATCTCCAGAACTTCCTGCCCCTCGTCCATCTTCAGCCCGAGGTTGGACACGATGATATCCGCCAGCTTGCCGGGTTCTTCTATGCTGTCTATGACAGCCAGCAGATCGGGAAGCATAGGCTTGCCCAGAGAAACCGCCTTAGTCAGCAGTTCTTTGGAATGACGCAGAAGCGCCTGATTATCTATATTCTGCTCGTTGGATTCATCTATGACCTGAGATATTTTGACTCTGTATCCCTGATCGCTCTCAACGTAGCTTTCGATTTTCGCTCTTTTTATACCCTGAATCAGGAGTTTGACTCTGTTGTCGGGCATTTTCAGCATACGCAGAATCACCGCCACCGTGCCGATGGTGTGTATCTCGTCCTTTTCCGGGTCTTCCACCGCCGCGTCCTTCTGGCAGGCGAGAAAGATGAGCCTGTCTTCGTTAAGCGCTTCGTTCACAGCGGAGATGCTCTGTTCTCTGCCCACATAGAGCGGCAGAACCATGTATGGGAAAACTACTATATCTCTAACCGGTAAAAGAGGAAGTTCTTCAGGTATATGTATTTCCTGTTCAAACTGATCCATTAATTCCTCCGAATAATTTATTTTGCCTTACATCCATTATATTTCGCATGCGCATCTGGAGATGACTATCTCCAGCACGCCGTTCTTTGACAGTTCCGCAGAATTTTTTCATCCATGAAAAAAATTCTGATAACGCTTCGCATGGGTAAAACCCACGCTCCGCTCACACTCCGTTCGTTTACGGAGCTAAAAGCTCCGACACTCCTCCGTGAACCGCCTCCTGCGGTTTATATTTCGCATGCGCATCTGGATATGACTATCTCCAGCACACCGTTCTT
>JBFWMA010000012.1:7656-46387 GCA_050251875.1 Deferribacterales bacterium
CCCACGCTCCGCTCACACTCCGTTCGTTTACGGAGCTAAAAGCTCCGACACTCCTCCGTGAACCGCCTCCTGCGGTTTATATTTCGCATGCGCATCTGGATATGACTATCTCCAGCACACCGTTCTTTGACAGTTCCGCAGAATTTTTTCATCCATGAAAAAAATTCTGATAACGCTTCGCATGGGTAAAACCCACGCTCCGCTCACACTCCGTTCGTTTACGGAGCTAAAAGCTCCGACACTCCTCCGTGAACCGCCTCCTGCGGTTTATATTTCGCATGCGCATCTGGATATGACTATCTCCAGCACACCGTTCTTCAGTTTGGCGGTGGTGTCGCAGTCTGTGACGCAGAAGGGGAACCTGACGGCTCTTCTGAACCGGAGACTCTCACGCTCCACACGGACATATCTGACGGAATCCTCCGTCTTTCGGGGACGTATCCCCTCCACAATGAGCAGGTCTTCATACTGGTAAACAGTGAAATCCTCCGGAGACGCTCCGGGCAGATCCACAAAAACCCTGACACGGTCATCAGACACCACAACATCCATGGGCGGTCCCTGTGTTTCCGTGATATCCACCCTGCTGGAATTTACAAACTTCAGCAGATCATCTATCTCTTTCTTAAAAAGCCCGTGAATGAATCGTATTTTATCCAGTTTTTCCTGCATGGTTCCGACCTCCGGCGTGTCAGAAACTAGTATCGAGTCCTTTTATAACATTGATGGCGTATTCTCTCATGTCATCACGTTCCAGAGCGAAGTTGACAGCCGCCTCAAAAAGACCGAACTTGTTGCCGCAGTCAAATCTTTTGCCCTCAAATCTGTACCCGTAAACCCTGCTGTTCACCGCAACGTCCAGAATGGCGTCCGTAAGCTGAATCTCGCCGCCGGCTCCGCGTCTGGTGGTTTCCAGAGCGTCCATAACCTCCGGTGTCAGAATATATCTGCCGATGATGGCAAGGTTGGAAGGCGGATTTTCCTTTGGCTTTTCCACCATTCCTTCCAGCTTCAGCAGTCTGTCGTCCACCATATCTCCCGGAACGACTATGCCGTATTTCGATGTATCCTCAGAAGGCACCTCCATCAGAGATACCACGGATTTTTTTGTTCTGTTGAACTGCTCAACCAGCTGAGCCGTGACGGGAACTTTGCTCATGATAATATCGTCAGGCAGGATAACGGCGAAGGGCTCTCTGCCCACCACATCCTTTGCGCACAGAACGGCGTGTCCCAGCCCGTTCGGGTTTTTCTGTCTGACATAGGTGACATCGCACATATCAGACAGCTTCTGCATCTCTTCCAGAACATCCAGTTTTCCGGATTCCTTCAGCTGATATTCCAGCTCGGGAGTTCTGTCGAAATGGTCTTCCAGAGCTCTTTTGCTTCTGGCGGAAACAAATACCACCCGCTCGATCCCCGCCGCTATAACCTCTTCCACCGCATATTGTATCAGGGGTTTATCGATGAGGGTCACCATCTCTTTGGGCATTGATTTCGTTGCCGGGAGCAGTCTGGTTCCAAGACCTGCCACCGGAAAGACCGCTGTTCTGACTTTCATGATTATTCCTTATCTTTATTTTTTAAAAATTAATCCGGCATAGCCGACCACCCTGTCGTGGTCGCCGCTGACATATCCGCTGTGGGTGTGCTCCACCAGCTCGGGCACGGATGCCCCGGCTTTTTTACAGCAGATCAGCCCGACACAAGCCGGAATAAAACCGCACATGGATATATTATAGTCAATTACTCGCTGAAATAAAAGGTTTTCATCCATTTTTATTAAAGAATCTATAGCAATACCGTCTTTTTTCTCTGTAATTTCGGCATTTTCAAAGTGATTGAAGTCGGAACTAACCACAATCAGGCATTTTTTACCGTCTAAAACACTAAAAAGTGTCTCAGCGGCATCATGAACCAGGGTTATATCCATAAATTTCATGGTTATGCAGACTATTTTCACTTCCGGATTAAAATATCTGAGCATAGGCACTATCACTTCCAGCGAGTGTTCCCTCTGGTGCGCCCTGTCGTCTCTGGTGAACAGAGGCGATGCAGTCAGCCCGGATATGATGCCGTCATCGGTGGAAACATCCCCCAGCGGAGTCTGCCACTGTCCTTCCGGATAAACGGATATAGCCGCACCCGCTCCCGTGTGGTTGGGTCCGATGAGAATCACAGTGTCCGGAATATTTACTTTGGAGAGTGTTTTAAAGGCTGTGGCGCCGGAATAGATATAGCCGGCGTGGGGCACGATGACCGCGCACGCGTCTGTTTTTTCTGCGGAGAGTTCGTTTGATCGGAAAAAGTCTAAAAGCTCTTTTTTGTCTGAGGGATAAAAATATCCCGCTACCGCCTGATGTCTGCGCATAGGTTTTTTCCTACTCTGTCAAACCATTCGGGCTCCAGTCTGACAGATACGTTGAAGTAACTGTAATCGTTCAATAGAACCAGACCCTTATCTATGTGGTTGATGATCCACGGCATTCTGTTGCGTGAGATAATCAGTTCCTTTACCCTTTTGAAGTTGAATTTTTTCAGAAAAGCCATCTGCTGATACAGCATAGCCAGATGATCGTCCTTGCGAGCGCCCACTATCAGAAGCCTGTTTCCGCTTCTGCACATTTCTATTCTTGAGTTTTTCGTGAAAAAAACAAAATAATCGTTACCCAGCGCCTCTTTCAGATCGAAATCGGTGTCATACATAGACAGTTTTTCACTGCCCGCCACGAACTCCATATAGCCGGTGACTATCACGGCGTTTCCATTGTCCTCGACTATATCCGAAAAAGAAGCGGCACTGCTGACTGATGAAATCTCCATATTGTTTTCCAGCAGAGATCTGCGCTTCATCAGACAGAGGTCGACTATATCCCCGCAGGTAAAATCTTTTGAAATTCCTTTGAGCTCTCTTTTTATGGATGAGCTGACGAGTGACGGCAGGATGCCCTTGCGCACCCGCCCGAAACCGGACATTTTACCCTGAGGCTGATCGTTTTTGAAGAAGGTCATGTATGAGCCTTCATAAAAAACGTGAATATTCTCCGCGTTAACGTCAGGGAACTGCTCGTTTTTTACGAGTTTTACTATATATCCTCTGCTTCTGATATTCTCCGTCAGCTTCAGAAGGTTGGGTGACGGATTTAAAAAAATGAAATCAGACATCAGCCGTACACCTTTATCTCGTTATATAGAGCGTCCCTCTCCACAGCGACAAGTCCGGCGGAAGAGACGAACTCTGCCAGCGCCTCCGCTGTGAGTCCCTCGCTGCTGGTGGCTCCGGCGGCGTGGGTTATATTCTCTTTGATAATAGTTCCGTCCAGGTCATCCGCGCCGAAACGCAGAGCTATCTGGGCGGTCTTCTCACCCAGCATAACCCAGTATGCCTTAATGTGAGGCACATTATCCAGTATAATTCGTGACACTGCCACCGTCTTCAGGTCTTCTATCCCGGTGGACGGCGGATTATCCTGAAGAAACGTATTCTCCGGATGAAAAGACAGCGGGATGAACGCCAGAAAACCTTTCGTTTTCTCCTGAAGATTCCTGATGGTCTCCAGATGCGCCATCTTGTGCTCATCTTTTTCTATATGTCCGTAAAGCATTGTAGCATTGGTAAGTATTCCGTTATTGTGCGCTGTCTCGTGTATCTCCAGCCATCTTTCGGCGGGTATCTTCTCCGGACAGATCACACGTCTGACCTCCGGAGCGAAAATCTCCGCCCCGCCTCCCGGCATCATCTCCAGCCCGGCTTTTTTCAGCTCTTTCAGAACATTTTCCACACTCAGACCGGATATGGCTGAGAAATAGTCTATCTCAACGGCGCTGAACGCCTTGATAACTTTTTCAGGAAATGATGTTTTGAGCGCACTCACGGCGTCAGTATAGAAAGAGAAAGGTTTTGACGGATGCAGACCGCCCACAATGTGGATTTCTCTGGCATCCGGCGCTTTTTCAGCGACATAGTTAACCATGCCGTCTATCTCGAAAAGATATGCGCCCTCGTCCCCTTCGTCTTTGGCAAACGCGCAGAAACGGCATTTGCTCACACAGATGTTTGTATAGTTCAGATGCAGGTTACGAACGAAAAAAGTTTTTTTGCCCCACATCCTGTTTCTTATATCGTCAGCCTGTCTGCCAAGCTCTAAAAAGTCTTTTGAAAAAAGGTTTTCCACTAAAGGTCTCCGGAATGCTTCTTCGGTACGCTTCTGAGAAATTAACACAGAGGCTATCTTTAATCAACAGTATAAATGGGAAAGGCAGGTCAGAATCACCTAAGGCTGGCACTCGAAAGAACCGCCCTCGAACATCTGGGCATTGTTGCGTCCCTTGCCCTTAGCCTCATAGAGAGCGATATCAGCCTTCTGAACAAAGCTGTCGATGGTGTCTGTGGACGAGAAGTCCGCCACACCAAAACTACAGGTAACCTCTTTACAGATAGGAAAATTATGACTGGCTATAGAAAGACGCAGACGGTCGGCTATCTCGAAAGCTCCCTTAGCGTCTGTTCCCGGCATCAGAACGGCAAATTCCTCGCCGCCGTATCTCGCCAGAACATCCGTCTTGCGAATCACTTTTCTGATTATCTCTGTCAGCTCTATCAGCACCTTGTCGCCAACGGTGTGTCCGTATACGTCATTTATGTTTTTGAAATAGTCGGCGTCCATCATTATCAGAGACAGTTTCTGACCGTATCTGTTGACCCTGTCCACCTCTTTATCCAGCTCATCGAAAAACTTTTTGCGGTTATAGACTTTCGTCAGGGGGTCCTGAAGAGAAAGAATGCGGTAGAGCTGTTTCTCGCTCTCCAGATGTGTTACGTCTGTGAAAGAAAGCAGCCATCCGCCTTTGTTCGGCACCTGCTTTACTGTGAGCATGAAAGTTGATTCCTTCTCATCCTCGCTGGTGTCCGGTCTCATAACGACTATCCTGCTGGTCTGTTTGTCGGAGGCGGCTGTTTCCACCCAGTCAGATATCTTCTTTCCGGCGTAAAAGGAATCGTCCTTCTCCACAAAAGCCTTGTCCAGAGAACCGTAACGCAGGGTAAAGTCCTCCAGCCCGGTACATTTCAGAAAGCTCAGAAAAGAATCGTTCAGATATGTGCACTTGTCGCCGTCCACTGTCGCCAGAAAGTTAGGGTTAAGATCCATAACCTCCCGCAGAAAGATCAGCTGCTGAGCCATCTCTTTCTTCAGAATGACAGCGGCGGACAGATGCATGATAACATCGATAAGCGCTCTGAAATCCACGGGTTTTTTTATATATTTGTCCACGCCGACATCTATCGCCTTGAGCAGAAACTCTTCGTCATTGTGCCCAGTGGTGATTATGATGGGGGTATCAGGAGATATCTCTTTGATCTTCTTCGCCATGGTGAGCCCGTCCATGACAGGCATGCGGATATCTGTGACAACGATATCGGGTCTGACGCTCTGAAACAGCTCAAAACCCTCCGCCCCGTTCGCCGCCAGAGCTATTTTGCCCGAGCGCCTCTGAAAGAATCTTAAAAGACCCTCTCTGATGGCGGGTTCGTCCTCAACATATAAAATTGAAATATCGGAAAAACTGTCTATTTTCATTCCACACCGAGAATTTTCAAAATTGTAACACCATTCGGCAACAATAAAAAGAAGATATTTACATTTATTATACACATAAAAAAAGCCCGCACGCAACAGCATACGGGCTTATAAAATTTAGAAAAACCGCAATATCACAAAAGATATATTGTGGCAAGATATCCTACTATACTCATCACGATGGTGTATGGCAGCGCCAGCTTTACCATCTCCATATAAGACAGCCTGATGACGGGAGCCAGAGCGGATGTCAAAAGGAAAAGGAAAGCCGCCTGACCGTTGGGTGTCGCCACAGAGGGAATGTTGGTTCCCATGTTGATGGATACCGCCAGCTTGGCGAAATGTTCGAGTCTCTGAAAGTTTTCAGGAGACAGATCGCTGGCGTGGTGTCCCAGCAGCGGCACGACATCTTTGAAGTGGCTCGCCGTTTCGTTCATATATACAGTGGCAACGAATACGTTGTCGGATATGGACGACAGAACGCCGTTCGCTATAAAATAAGCTCCGAGCTGGTGGCTGCCCTCAAGCCCCAGAACATATCCGATGATAGGCTTAAAAAGCTCCTGATCGTGGATGACCGCCACTATGGCGAAGAAAACAACCAGAAGAGCCGTGAAAGGAAGCGACTCGGTGAAGGCATGACCTATCTCGTGTTCGCTGACTATGCCGTTCAGAGCGGTCAGGAGCACTATGAGAGTCAGACCGATTACGCCGACCTCTGCGAGGTGAAGAGCCAGAGAGATAACCAGAGCCACGCCCAGAATACCCTGCACGATGAGCCTCAGCTTGCCCGCTGTGTCTCTTTCGTCAGTATCTTTCTGAACATTCTTTTTCAGAACGTCATACACGTTCTGGGGCATCTGAAATCCATAGCCCATTATCTTTACTTTTTCCAGAGCCAGAC
Source organism: Deferribacterales bacterium (assembly GCA_050251875.1). Classification (GTDB taxonomy): domain Bacteria; phylum Chrysiogenota; class Deferribacteres; order Deferribacterales; family Geovibrionaceae; genus Seleniivibrio. The sequence goes on from JBFWMA010000012.1 coordinate 14,140, forward strand.
ATGTCAGAAGACCCGCTATCAGAACAGGAATGGACACGGGGGCAGAGTGAAAAAAGAAATCAGGAAAGTGCCATTTCATGCTTTCGCCGATGATAAGGTTCTGAGGCTCGCCCACCAGTGTGGTGGCGCCGCCCAGAGCTGTTCCCACAGCGGCGTGCATCATCAGGTTTCTTAAAAAACCTTTGAACTGTTCCAGATCGGCTTTGTGTTCCTCCGGAATACTGTCATCGTTGTCTATGCTGTATTCATCGTCTGAATGGTTTGAAGCATAGCTGTGATATACGCCGTAAAAACCGTATGCCACGGATATGATAACGGCGGTGACTGTCAGAGCGTCCAGAAACGCTGAAAGAAAAGCCCCGGCAAAGCAGAAAAGCAGAGACAGAAGCATCTTGGAGCGAATCTTGATAAGGAGTCTGGAGAAGAAGAAGAGCAGACCCTCCTTCATAAAATAGATAGCGGCGACCATGAACATCAGAAGCATGATAACAGGAAAGTTAGCGTGCGCCTCGTGATATACGGAAGCCGGAGAGGTCATCCCCATGACCACAGTTTCAAAAGCAATAAGCCCGGCAGGAGGCAGAGGATAGCACTTCAGCGCCATCGCCAGAGTGAATATGAATTCGATGATGACGACCCAGCCGGTGAAAAAAGAACCCGCTACAGCTAAAAGAATAGGATTAATAATAAGGAAAGAGAGGATGGTGAGCTTGTACCAGTCTGGCGACTCACCGAGAAAGTTTCTGGTAAACACTTTACCCATGTTCATTGCCTTTTACTCCTTAGAAAGTTGATCAGAATAAACAGACAATTTTACAAAACTAAGTATGCAAAAACAAGGATTATAATTGGGCGGACAAAAATTTGTCTTCTATGTATAAGTATTTTACACAGAAAAAAAAGCCCCGGAAAAACCGGGGCTTTTTGTAAATATTATCAGAGAACATATATAGTGGCGAGAAAGCCCACTATACTCATCACGATGGTGTAGGGCAGAGCCAGCTTAACCATCTCCATGTATGACAGCCTGATGAGGGGCGCCAGAGCGGATGTCAGCAGGAACAGAAACGCCGCCTGACCGTTGGGTGTCGCCACTGAGGGGATGTTGGTTCCCATGTTGATGGAAACAGCCAGCTTGGCGAAGTGCTCCAGCTTTTCAAAATTTTCAGGAGACAGGTCATAGGCATGGTGTCCCAGAAGGGGCGCTACCTCGCTGAAATGCGCATAGGTCTCGTTCATATAAACAGTAGCGACAAAGACGTTATCCGAAATAGCGGAAAGAACGCCGTTCGCTATGAAATAAGCCCCCAGCTGAGCCTGTCCGCTCATGCTGAGAACATAGTTGATAACGGGTTTGAAAAGATGCTGATCGTGAATCACGGCGACAATGGCGAAGAAAACAACCAGAAGAGCCGTGAAAGGCAGAGATTCGGTGAAGGCGTGACCTATCTCGTGTTCGCTTATGATACCGTTGAAGGCTGTCAGCAGAACTATCAGAAACAGACCGATAACGCCGACCTCAGCCAGGTGCAGAGCCAGAGACACAACCAGAACAACACCCATGGATGCCTGAACCATCAGTCTCAGACGTCCGGCCTTGTCCATTTCGCTCATCTCTTTCTCAACGTTCTTTTTCAGCACGTCATATACGTTCTGGGGCAGCTGATAGCCGTATCCCATGATTTTTATTTTTTCCAGAATAACACAAGTGATGAGACCTGCTATCAGAACAGGGATGGAAACGGGCATGGAGTGCAGGAAGAAATCGGCGAAGTGCCATTTCATCTTCTCTCCGATGATAAGGTTCTGAGGCTCGCCCACCAGTGTTGTCGCTCCGCCGAGAGCTGTACCCACGGCGGCGTGCATCATCAGGTTTCTTAAAAAGCCTTTGAAAAGTTCCAGATCGGTCTTGTGTTCTTCCGGAACAGCGGAATCATCCTCGATGGAATATTCGTCATCCTCGTGGTTGGAAGCATAGCTGTGGTAAACACCGTAAAAACCGTATGCCACGGCGATGATAACGGCGGTAACAGTCAGAGCGTCCAGAAACGCTGAAAGAAAAGCTCCCGCAAAGCAGAAAAGCAGAGAGAGCATCATCTTGGAGCGGACATTTATAAGCAGTTTGGTGAATATGAACAGCAGTCCGTCTTTCATGAAGTGGATACCTGCCACCATGAACATCAGAAGCATGATAACGGGAAAGTTAGCGTGTGTTTCATGATATACGGTAGCGGGTGATGTCAGCCCCATCACGACAGTCTCAAGAGCGATGAGACCCGCCGGAGGCAGAGGATAACATTTCAGCGCCATGGCGAGTGTGAAGATGAACTCCAGAATAATCACCCAGCCGGTGGCGAAAGGACCGATAAGTCCCAGCAGTATAGGGTTTGCGATCAGAAAGCACAGAATGGTTAATTTGTACCAGTCAGGAGCCTCCCCCAGAAAGTTCTTCGTAAAAACTTTGCCCATATTCATATTGTTTCTCCTTAGCTGTTTGTAAACATTGCTAAATATTAACGGACAATACAGCTAAAAACAATAAATATCGGCAAATCTTACACAAAAAAGTTCACTACATAAAAGTTTCTTAAAAATAACTGAAAGGGGAAAAATACTGTGGGCAAACAGTTTAATACAAAACAGCTTTTACGCTGTCGCCTTTTTTCAGGCTCCCTTTTGTCTCGTCCAGAAGCAGAAGGGCGTTCACCACGGCGAAGCTGTTGAAGTGGGATGTTTTCTGAGTGCCTGCGTCATAGGCGGTCAGTTTTCCGTTTTCTGACCTTACCACGGCACGGTTGATGTCGAACCTGCCCTCTCTGGACGGCGTGTCAGATCCCATCACCACCTCCACGGGGGCGATGTCGTGGTCTGATCTTCCGTATGCCTTTTTCAGAGCGGGGAGAACATAGAAAAGCAGATTGGTGAGAAAAGCCGCCGGGTATCCCGGCATGCCGATAAAGACGCATCCGTCCTTAACAGCGGTCATCAGCGGACTTCCCGGCTTGATGGCTGTGCGCTGAAAGAGAACCTCGTACCCGCATGTGGTAAAGACCTCTTTCACATAGTCATATTTGCCCATGGATATCCCGCCGGAGGATATTATTATGTCATATTCCTCAGACATCTTTTCAAAAGCCTCTTTCACTTCGTCCCTGCTGTCCTTCACATGTCCGGCATAGTGGAAATCGAAATGAGCGCCTCTGAAAAAAGACTCCAGAATATATTTATTTGTATTATATACGAATCCTTTCTGATATTCGTCACCCGCCTCCAGAATCTCGTCACCGGTGACAAATATCCCGATCTTCGGACGTTTATATACCTCGACTGTGTGTTTTCCGATATAGAAAAGCACAGGATAAAGTCCCTTCTCAATCACGGCGCCTTTTCGGGCGATGATGTCCCCTGCGGAGTTTTCCTCGGCTATACTGTTGATGTTGTCGCCTTTTTTCTGATCCGGCACAGAGATTACATCTCCCTCAGCGGAACAGTCCTCCACACGGCTCACGGCGTCTGCGCCTTCCGGCACATTGCCCCCAGTCATAACGAAAACTGTCTCGCCGCCGATGATCTTCTCAGCGCCTTTTCTGCCCGCTCCCGTCTCTCCTATCAGCGTGTATGATTCACTGCCTATGATATGGGCGTAACCGTCCACAGCGGATTTCCGGCAGTCCGGAAAATCTCTGGGAGCGGTGATGTCCTCCGCCAGCACACGTCCGAAGCTGTCTGTGACAGACACCTCTTCCGTGCCGATGGTATTCATTATGGAATATAATATTTCTCTGGCTTTGAATCTGTCTACTTTCATATCATCCTCTGCCGAACGGGCATATGGGATACACGCATTTTTTGCAGAAATGGCACAGTCCGCCGTGGGCCAGCTTTGCCATGTCCCGTTTGGTTATCTTTTCGCCCGCCAGAATTCTGGGGAGCAGAATATCCAGACTGGTGGAGTGGAAATGCAGAGCGGCGGCGGGAACGGCGCATACCGTTTTTCCGTTCATATATCCCACAGTCATGTTGTTGCCCGGCTGAATGGGCGTTCCCTTCATCTCATAAGCCACTCCGGCGTCCAGAAGAGCCTGAGCGGTGATATCGTCAGGATCCACGGATGTTCCGCCTGTGGTGATGAGCATGTCGGTTTTTTCCGCCATCTCTTTTACACTGTTTATAATGAGTCCGGCCTCATCGGGGATAACTCTGTAGTCCGTTATCTCCACGCCGTAATTTTTCAGCTTTTTTTCCAGAATGGGTCTGAACCCGTCTTTGATCTTGCCCTCGAAGACCTCAGTTCCTGTAACCAGAAGCCCGGCGGTTTTCACGACATAAGGCTTCACAGAGATCAGAGGTGTTCTGAGCAGTTCTTTCATGCTGTCCATCACGCTGTTTTCGCACATCAGCGGGATTATGCGGAAGGCGGCTACCTGCTTGCCTTTTTCCACGCCCATGTTGTTGTGGATGGTGGGCAGAGACGGTATCCCGAGGTTGTTTATCTCGAAAAGCCTCTCTTCGTCTACCTTAAAGAGCCCGCCCACAGCGGCATAAAAGCTGACCTTGCCCTCTGATGTCTCGGAATCGAATGTGATATTTTCGCCTGCGATTATGGGAGCGGCTATTTTCGCGGCGTCATCCTCATGTATGCCGTCATTTTCGCCGTCCTCTATGAATATATTCCGTCTGCCGAGAGACCTCAGATGTTCGATCTCGTCAGCCTGAATGATGTGTCCTCTTTTATAAGCTCTTCTCTTGATTCCTTTTTCCAGGTTCACTTCGGTGATGTCATAGGCAAGCACGCACCCCACTGCGTCTTCTACGGCTATCTTTTTCATTTGTCCCCCACATAAACATATGACTAAAAGACTATTCGTCGTCAGTGCAACAGGTAGTCACCCTTTTAATATATATAGGAATATTTCTGTCCAGCGCCAGCACAACCCCGTCAGACGGACGGCAGTCCAGCACTTTTTCGCTTCCGGATACCGTCATGTAAAGCCCGGCGGTAAATCTTCCGCACTCACAGTCCTCTATCAGCAGTTTGTCGAATGTCACACTCTTCAGACTGTTCATGATAGGCGTCAGGATGTCGTATGCGGATGACGTGCATTTTCCGGCTTCGCATTTTCTGGAATGTATGTTTTCCGCCTCTTTTTTACCTATGGGGATGAGAACAGAGCTCTCCGCCTTGTCCACAGGATCCAGCATCATGATATATCTGGATGTCAGAGGTTCTTTCACAACTTTATATACGGTTACTTCATACATACTATTCTCCGTCCGCAGATTTTCCGAGAAGGCTGTTCGGTCTTGCGTGTGTTATCAGCACCTTCGCAAAATCACCTATATCAATATGTTTTTTACTTGTGAAGTTTACCACTTTATTCTGGCGGTTTCTACCGCTGAATTGACCGCTGTCTTTTTTGCCGCGTCCCTCTACCATCACTTCCACAGTCTGACCTTCGTATTCTTTCGATTTCTTAGCCATTATCTGTTTCTGGAGGTCGAGCACACGGGCGAGACGCATCTTTTTCACCTCGTCCGGCACATTATCGGCATAGTCAGCCGCTTTTGTCCCCGGACGCACGGAATATGCGAAGGCGAATATGGTCTCGTATTCTATCTCTCTCAGAGCGTTCATGGTTCGCTCGAAATCTTCGTCCGTCTCATCCGGGAACCCCACGATGAAATCAGACGACAGAGCAAGCCCCTTCACCGCCTGCTTCGCCTTCATCACTTTTTCCAGATAGGAGGCGTATGTATATCTGCGGTTCATGGCTTTCAGAACGCTGTCGCTCCCCGCCTGAAGAGGCAGGTGGAGATATTCGCACACTTTTTCGTTGTCTCTCATGACTGCTATCAGATCATCCGAGAAATCTTTCGGGTGGCTGGTGACGAAGCGCACACGGCGTATGCCGTCCACCTCGCTCACTCTGTTTATCAGTTCGGCGAAAGATATTCTGCTGTCGTCAGAAAATCCCTTACCGTATGAGTTTACATTCTGACCCAGAAGAGTCACCTCACGGGCTCCGCCGTCCGCCAGATATTTTATCTCGTCCATAATCTCTGACAAGGAGCGGCTCTTCTCCCGCCCTCTGACATACGGAACTATGCAGTAACTGCAAAAATTGTCGCATCCCTTCATTATAGTGACGAAAGACGAGACGGAAACGTTTCTTTTGAAACCGCCTATGGTAAGAGCGCCTTCGTTCACGTCTGTGTCGCAGACACGCTGTCCGTTTTCCACACAGCCGATGACCTCTTCCAGCCTGTCCAGACCGTCCGTGCCCACCACGAAATCGACATATTTGAAAGACTTCAGGATGTTAGATCCCTCCTGCTGCGCCACGCACCCGCAGAAGCCTATCTTCACATCCGGTCTCTGCTTCTTTATCTTTTTGAAGCGCCCTATGGACGAGTCCGCCTTATGCTGCGGTTTTTCTCTTACACTGCATGTGTTTACTATCAGATAATCCCCTTCGTCCATATCCTCTGTCCGGCAGAAGCCCATCTTGTCGAAGATGGCGGCTATACGCAGGGAATCGTATTCGTTCATCTGGCATCCCATTGTCAGGATGAAATATTTCTTCAACTAAAACTCCTAGGAATAAAAAAGGCTATATGATGTATCCGTCTGTCTTTTCCAGTATGTCCAGATAGGCGTTAACACCCTTCTCCAGAGCGGTGAACTCGACATCGCACCCTGTGCCTCTTAAGCCTGTCAGATCTGCCTGTGTATATTTCTGATATTTTCCTTTCAGTGAGTCGGGAAAGGGTATTTCTGATATCTTGGCGTCAGGATATCTTTTGCGGAAGATATCGGCTATATCGCCGAAACTTCTGCAATTGCCTGTTCCGCAGTTGTATATTCCTGTCACGTTTTTGTTTTCCATCAGATAGAGGTTCACCTTCACCACATCGTCCACATAGATGAAATCTCTCAGGAATTCTGAGCTTCCCTCAAAAACCTTGATCTCTTTGGTGTCTCTGTACTGGTTGAAAAAGTGCCTGATGACGGACGCCATCCTGCCCTTGTGGTTCTCCTGCTGTCCGTAAACGTTGAAATATCTTAATCCCACGACCTGTGATTCCACGGGATGGGGGAAGCGTCTGACATAGTTGTCGAAGATGAATTTGCTGAAAGCATATACGTTCAGCGGATATTCGCACTCACGCTCTTCTCTGAAGCCTTTGTCTCCGTTGCCGTATACGGAGGCGGATGAGGCGTATATAAACCTGATCTTGTTCTCCACGCAGTTGTTGAACAGAGCGCATGAATAGTCGTAGTTATTCTCCATCATGTATTTGCCGTCAGTCTCCATAGTGTCGGAGCACGCTCCCTGATGAAAAACAATGTCCACCTCGGGCGCTATTTCATCAAAAACATCGAAGAAGCCTGCTTTATCGATATAATCGGTGAACTTCAGCCTGTTCATGTTCAGGTGCTTTTCGCTCTTCTTCAGGTTGTCCACGATTATTATGTCTTCATATCCGGCGTCATTGAGCCCCTTTACCAGGTTGCTCCCTATGAATCCTGCGCCGCCTGTAACTACTATCATCAATTATCTCCTTTCATCGCGTTTATGGTGGATGTGGTGGAATATCCGTGAACGAAATCTATTATCACGGTCTTTTTGGCGAACTCCCTGCCCACCACCTCTTCGGGTTTATAATCGCCGCCCTTCACCAGAATATCCGGTTCAACCGCCTTAATCAGGTCAAATGGCGTATCTTCGTCAAATATAGTAATGTAATCTATACATTCAAGTGCGGATAAAACCTCCGCTCTGTCTTCCTCGCTGTTCACGGGGCGGCTTTCGCCCTTGAGCCTTTTCACGGAAGCATCGCTGTTGAGCCCCATCACGAGTATGTCGCCCAGCTCCTTCGCCTTTTTCAGATAAGTGACGTGCCCTTTGTGCAGGATATCGAAACATCCGTTTGTGAAGACTATCTTCCTGTTCAGCGCCTTGTCGCTGTTCACCCTGCGGGTCAGAATATCCAGAGGCAGTATTTTGGATGTGAGACCGGAAACTCCGTTCAGCTCGCTGAGAAGCACCGGCGCCGTACCGATCTTAGCCACCACTATTCCGGCGGCTCTGTTGGCGGTGGTTACAGCCTCTTTCAGAGAATTCCCCTTAGCCAGACACAGCGCCAGCGAGGCCACAACAGTGTCCCCTGCGCCGGAGACGTCAAAGACTTCTCTCGCCTCAGTGGGGAAATGCATGTAGTCCTTTCTGCTCACCACGGTGATACCCCTTTCGCTTCTGGTAACCACCAGATACTCCAGACGTATCCTGTCTATTATATCTCTGGCGGCGAGCACCACAGCCTCGTCCTCATTGGGAACGGGTCTGCCCGCTGCCTCTGCCAGCTCTTTCACGTTCGGCGTAATTGTGGTAGCCCCGGCGTATTTCGTCCAGTCGCTGCCTTTCGGATCAACTATCACCGGGATGTTTGATTTAGACGCCAGTCTGATGACCTCTTCGCACATGTCGAATGTGCAGAAACCCTTGCCATAGTCAGATATCACCACGGCGCCGCAGTCTTTCAGGTGTTTTTCCACATTGTCCAGACTAACCTGAGCGAAAACGCCCTCCATAGGCACTATCTCTTCGAAATCCAGCCTGACTATCTGCTGTTTTTCGCCTATCACTCTCAGCTTGGTCGTGGTGGGAGCGTCTGTCAGAGTCAGCTCATAGCTGACGTTTATCCTGTTCAGCATGTTTTTCAGAATATCAGCGTCAGAATCCTTTCCGCAGGAGCCGATCACCACGGCCTGAGCCTCCAGATGGGCTATGTTGTTGGCAACGTTTCCAGCGCCGCCCAGCGTCTGGGTGGTTTTTCTGACATTCAGAACGGGAACCGGAGCCTCCGGAGAAATCCTGCTGACCGTGCCGAAATGGTATCTGTCCAGCATCAGATCCCCGATTATCAGAACCTTAGCGCCTGTAAAGTCATATAATGACATCAATCAATCTCCCGTTATCTCGTTTTCATCTGTTTTAATATCTCTATCTTGCTGTTGGCGTCCAGATAGTTTTCATCGTTTCTGTCCACTCCGGAGAACCAGTATATTCCGTCCTGAACCACTCCGGCGGAAGGGGTCTCCTCCGCCGAGGCCTGCTCAAACCTCTGCATTCCTATCTGATAAGCCAGCTCACTTTTCTTGCGTTTTACTTTTTCTGATTCCACAGTGATATTGCCCAGCGCCTCATAAGCCCTTAACAGCTTGCCTTCGCCGATATACTTTATCGCTGTCTGATACTGTGTCTCCGGCGCTTTGTCCAGAACCACCACAGCGTCACGCTCTATCTTTTTCATCAGCTCTTTTGCCGCCGGTTTGGACGGAGAGAGCCCCTGTATCTTTTCGGCTATGGAATACGCCTGGGACAGATTCAGCTTGGCCTCTTCCACCCTGCCTTCCAGAGCCTTGTTTATGCCGTCTTCATAGAGCTTGGTCGCCTCGTTCAGCATATCCTCGCCCTCCACTATCCTTTTCAGCTTAGGGCGCAGGTCTATCGCCTGTCTGTTCAGGGTGTCCATGCGCAGAGCCTTATCCGCCAGCATAAATGCCTCACGGTATTCGCCCTTTTCATAGAGTCTCTGAGCCTCTCTGGAATATTTATAGCTCTGGGAGCTGAACGTATAGTACAGCCCGCCCACAACAAGCCCCAGAATGAACAGGGCAATTACTATTTTTTTGATCATTTTGCCCCTCCTGTGAGTTTAGCTTTGATCGAAGCGTCTTTTATGCTGTTCAGCATCTTCACCGCCTCCTGAGTCTTTCCCTGACCGTTCAGCGCTATCACGGCGTAGTAGCGGTCGGTGTCGGACGCGGTTTTTCTGAACATTCTGCCCAGACGGACATATTCGCCCTTCTGCACCAGAACATCGGCTATCTTATATCTATTATCGCACATATTAAACTTTTCGTCATTCGAGCCGGTATACAGACCGTTGGCATAGATATATTCGCCGTATCCGCACATTCCCGGAAAAATCTTCTTGCCCAGAGAATCAGTGAACTCTGTCAGCGGTTTTGCGCTGCCGGATTTCGCCAGACAGGCGCCTTTCAGCTTCACGAAATCCACAGTGTATTCAGTGATGCAGTCGTTCACCAGATTACAGTCAAAATTCTTTCCGGCGGCGTTATACTGCTCTATGGCTCGGCATGCGTTCGCCTGCCCCAGAGCGTATTTCGACCTGTATTTCTCATATCTGTCCAGAAACGTCTCTTTGTTGTTCACTGTCCAGTATCTGTCCAGCTCCAGAGCAACGACATCGGCGTCCTCATAAACGTCCCTGATCTTCCAGAAGAGCTCATATTCTTTGTTCTGATAGAAATATACTGCGAAGTATCTTTTGGCGGAACCGCTCAGCTTAGTCATATCGAGCGATCCGAAAATTGATTTCACCATCTCCGGTTTGTCGGCGACACGGTTCACGGCTTTCAGCCTTGTTTCATCCTTCTTCGCCTTTTCCAGAACCAGTTTTATAAACGCCTCATCCACAGGGCATTTTGACTCCATGTAGATATCCAGCATCAGATCGTCAGGCTCCGCCCTCACAGCATCGCCCGCCTTTTTGCAGTCGGTGTTGGTGAGGATTATCATGTTGTCCGTCTTCATCTGTTTCCTGTCGAAACGGCTGTCGGCGGAATTTATAACCTTTTGCAGGTTCTCGTATGATTTGTCATACTTCCTGTCTTTCAGGTAGATGCGGTAGAGCAGATATCTGGAATAGTCCAGCTTCCGGCTGTCCTTTCCGTCACTGACATATCTCTCGAACCCGCCGGAGGCTATGGTATACAGCCCGTCATTAAAGGCGTTCAGCCCCAGAATATAGTCATCGTCAGCGGAATACGCCGCTCCGCAGAAAAATATCAGCAGAGAGACGATAATAAGCCGGCTTATTTTTTCAGACATTCAGCTATCACCTCTATGGGGTGTTTTACATCCTTTTTCGCCAGATGCTCCATCTGCATGGTGCAGGTGGGGCAGTCTGTCACGCCTATTTCGGCGTCTGATTTTTTCAGTTTTTCGGTCATGGGCTCGCCTATCTGAACGCTCAGATCATAGTTCTCCGCCTTAAGCCCCCAGCTCCCCGCCATTCCGCAGCAGTTGCTGGCGAGATCCTGAACCTTAGCGCCTTTCAGCTTTTTCAGCATAGTCAGCGAGCTGTCGCTGTCCGGCAGAGCTCTCATGTGGCATGCCTTGTGATACGCCATTTTCAGATCTGTTTCGTTCAGGTCGAGCCTGTCGAAATATTTATTAACCAGTGTGCCGATGTGTATCAGCTTGGATTTTACCTTCTGCACGAAATCATCGTTGGAGAGGAATCCCCACTCCTTATACAGAGACAGTCCGCAGGATGTGCAGGTTGTCACCACATAGTCCGCCTCGTCCAGTATGCGTCCCCAGTCACGCTTGTTTGCGTTGATCTTCTCCAGAGCGCCTTCCTTCAGCCCCTTGGACAGGTGCGGCAGACCGCAGCAGTGCTGTTCCGGAACATAAACTTCCATTCCGGCGGCTTCCAGCACCTTCACCAGAGCCTCGCCCACCTGAGGGCGGACATATCCGGCGTAACATCCGGAGAAATAGACTACCTTGATATCGCCTTTTTTCGGCTCTCTCTCTTTCAGCCTGTCGAAGAGCGAATTTTTTGCCAGAGGCATGAAATCACGCTCGGCGGACACGCCGGAGACCATCTCCATCATGCTTCTGGGTGTTTTATATTTCATCAGAGGCTCTATGAGCCATGTGATTTTTCGCAGATTTCTTCCCATGTCTTCCAGCTTGGTGGGTATTTTGTCGCCGAAATGCACGCCGAATCTGGAGGCATACTGAGATTTCGCCTCTATGCTCAGCTTGGGGATGTTGACCCCGGAGGGACATTCTATGTGACAGCTTCCGCAGTTCACGCAGTGGCGGATGACCTCCTGAAGCGCCTCGTCAAAGAGGGCTCTGTCGTCCACGGCTCCGCTTATCAGAGCTCTGAGGATGTTCGCCTTCGCCTTGGGAGCGGAATATTCGTCACGGGTCACTTTATAAACAGGACACATTCTGGTGGCGGTGGTAACGGTGGTGCATTTGGAGCATCCGTGGCATTTTTCCGCCTCTTCCACAAAGCCTTCCTGCCACAGAAGCTGTTTGTCTATTATGTCATTGCTTCTGTAATCCTTGCCGTAACGCAGGAATTTCATCATCTGGTTTTCATCGTGATGGGTTTTTATCTCCGGGTTAAAGAGATGTTCGGGATCAAGCGCCTCTTTCGCTTTTATAAAAACGTCATAGAGAGCGCCGTACTGCTTTTTGATATATTTGCTTCTGAGGCGTCCGTCACCGTGCTCCCCGCTGACAGCTCCGCCCAGACGATGCACCAGTTCATACACGCCGTCATCCAGCGTTCTGAGCATTTCTATATCGTGGGGGTCTTTCAGATCGAGCAGAGGTCTGGTGTGCAGAAGCCCCTTGGCTATGTGACCGTATATTACGAACTGCGCCTTGTTGCCTTCCAGAAGAGAATAGAGCCCTTCGAAATATTCCACCAGCTTATCCGTGGGGACAGCGGCGTCTTCTATCAGCGCCAGAATCTTTTTAGAGCTTTTTATCTTGTAGAGGATCGGCACGGCGGCCTTGCGCACTGCCCAGAATTTTGCCTTCTCTTCTTCGGTGGCGGCGGTATACATCAGAGGAGAGAGGTTCTGCTCCTCCAGTATCTTTTTGGCTCTGTCTGCCAGCTCCGCTGTCTCGCTCTCTGAAAAACCGTCAAACTCGAACATGCATACGTTGTCGTATCCGTCCGGAATCGCCTCGTTGAGCTTGGGGTCTGATTCCTTGGCGAATTTCAGCAGAGATTTATCCATTATCTCGATTCCGGCGGGATTCAGAGGCAGAATAGCCTGTGTCGCCTTAGCGGAATTGATTATATTATCGAAATATGCCACCACGAGGCTGTCGTGGGTGGGTTTGTCTTTCAGCCTGAATTTCAGACGGGTGGTGATAACCAGCGTACCCTCAGAGCCGCCTATCAGCTTGCCCAGATTCAGCCTGCCCTCTTTCACCAGACTTCTCAGGTTGTATCCGGACACGTTGAACCGGATGGACGGATAGGATGACTCGATCAGCTCATCGTTTATTTTATAGAGTTCCACCAGCTTTTTAAAAGGCTCGTCCAGCTTTTCATAGGGAATGTGCTCCAGCTCGTTGAAGGTATATACCCTGCCCTCGGATGTGACAAACTCAGCGTCCATTATATAGTCCGCCACGTTGCCGTATTTCACTGAATGGGCGCCGCTGGCGTTTGTTCCGAACATTCCGCCGAATGTGGCGTATTCGCCGCTGGAAGGATCAGGCGGGAAAAAGAGTCCCTTGCCCTTCAGCTCGGCTTCCAGCTCGCCGAATCTGTAGCCCGGCTGACATGTGAACGATTTCTCTGTTTCGTCCACCTCTACCAGCCTGTTCATATATTTTGCGAAATCCAGAATAATACCTTTGCCTATGGCTGATCCGCAAAGACCGCTTCCAGCTCCTCTGGAGTGGACGCTCAGACCGTAACGTCTGGCGAAGGCGACCACAGTCACCACGTCTTTCGTATCTCTGGGATAAACCACGCAGGCAGGCTCCACACGGAATATTGAGCCGTCTGTGGAATGGAGGTATCTCCTGACAGAATCTGTATATACATCTCCCCGCACACTGTCGGAGAGTTCATCGAAGATGTTTTTGGTAAGCTGAGGCATGTTATCTCCTTAATTCTATGGACATATGTTTTAGCATCTTACAGGTTTTCTCGCTTGTTTTCAAATACTACATATAATATTTGCGGTATATTTTTGCGCAAGTTTTTAACACTTGAAACACCGCCACAGATGCTATATCCTCACCACATGAAAAAGACAAGACTAGCCATCACAACAGGCGACCCGTCAGGCATTGGGGCAGAGATCGCGTGCAGATTCGCGGAAAGCCTGACCGGAAGCGAGGATTACGAGGTAACACTCGTCACATACGAACAGATCATCAGACAGACCTATGAGTCTGTGCTTAAAAAACCGATGCCCGAACTCAGCATCACCGAACCGGAAGAGAAGATGGATTTCCCCATCGAGTACGGGCAGATAAAGCCGGAATACGGCAAGGCGTCCATGCTCTTTGTGGAAAAAGCCGTGCGCATGGCACAGGCAGGCGAGGCGGACGCTGTCGTCACCTGTCCCATCAACAAGGCATCCATAAAACTGGGCGGATACGACTTTCCCGGACACACAGAGTTTCTGGGACACCTTACCAGATCCAGACGTTTTTCCATGCTGATGGTGGGCAAAAACATACGCTGCGTGCTCGCCACCACCCATGTTCCCATGGAACATCTGGTGGAAAAGCTGGATGAAAAAGCGGTAATGAACGCCATCCTGAACGCCGATCACGCCGGACAGTTCTTCTGCGGAAAGAGACGCCCGAAAATAGCCGTGTGCGGACTGAACCCCCACGCAGGCGACAACGGAGCGCTGGGCGATGAGGAAACCACTCTGATAGCACCTGTCATAGACATAGCAAAGGCGGAAGGCATAGACGTTGACGGTCCTTTCCCCGCCGATTCGCTCTTTGTCAAGGCGGCTGAGGGCAAATATGACTTCGTTGTTGTCATGTATCACGATCAGGGACTGATCCCAGTGAAGCTGGAGGCGTTCGGAAACGCTGTGAATGTGACGCTCAACCTGCCGATAATAAGAACATCCGTGGATCACGGAACAGCTTTTGACATAGCCGGAAAAGGCATAGCCGAACATACCAGTCTGAAAAGAGCCTGTGAGGTTGCGGCTGAAATGGTGAAAAATGCTAAATCTGCTTGATATTTATAAGAATGAAGTAGGATACACCAAGAAAAAATTCGGTCAGCACTTTCTGACCAGCCGTCACACCATAGACGACATTGCTCAGTCTCTGGCGGACACAGAGTGCAAGCAGGTGGTGGAGATAGGTCCCGGATGCGGTGTTCTCACCATCGCCATGCTGGAAAAAAAGCTGGCGGTAACATCCGTGGAGATAGACGAAGAGCTGGCGGAATTTCTGCCCAGATACCTCTTCATTTATCCGAAATTCAGAATCGTTAACTCCGACTTCATGCTGATAGAAGAGAGCACTCTCCCCGAGGGTAAAATAGCCTTCGCCGGAAACCTCCCCTACAACGTGTCCGTAGACATACTAATGCACTGTGTAAAGTTCTTTCATAAAATAGAAAAGATGACCTTCATGTTTCAGAAAGAGGTCGCCGACAGGATAAACGCCAAGCCGAACTGCAAGGAGTATTCATCACTGTCAGTGATAACATCCTATTTCTTCACCACGAAAAAACTGAAAGATATCTCCGGCGGTCAGTTCTGGCCCAATACCAAGGTACGCTCCACTGTTCTGGAGTTCTATCCTGTTGAGAGATATTTCAAAGACGAGCGGAGGGAACAGGAGTTTCTTAAACTGGTGCGTCAGTCATTCGTTCTTAAACGCAAGACACTAAAGAACAATCTGAAATCCATTGAAAACATTGACGCCGTTCTGGACAAAGCAGGACTGGCTCAGAATATCCGCGGGGAACAGATGACCACAGCGGATTTCATCAGGCTGTTTGAAGCTATATGATAAACACTCCTTTCACTGAGCTCACCTTCACCGTCTTCGACACTGAGACCACAGGAATGTCGCCGGTGAAAGGCGCCAGGCTTCTGGAGCTAGCCGCTGTACGGATCAAGCCGGGGCTGGTGGTAGACCTTCAGGACACTTTCTGCGAGCTGATAGACCCCAAAAGCGACATCCCATATCAGGCATACGCTATCCACGGCATCAGCAAGACCATGGTCTCAGGCAAACCAGAGGCTTATGAGGTGATTCCCAGATTCATGGATTACTGTGGAGACAGCATCACGGCCGCTCACAACGCCGGATTCGACTATGCCTTTCTGAAGCACCACACAGAGGAAAAACACCTAGGATTCGATATGCCGAAAGTGATCGACACTGTCAAACTGGCAAGAGCATCTCATAAAGGACTCAAAAGCTATTCGCTGGACAACCTGATAAATCACTTCGAAATGAAGATACCCCTGCCCGATTCTTATCGTCACCGTGCGCTGTTTGATGCGGCTCATACCGCGCTGCTTTTATGTATCTGTTTGAAACAGCTCATATCTCAGAATATATGCACACCTGCTCATCTGTTCACTCATTATAGACAATCATTCTATATTTTTAGGTAAAACAGAAAAGGATTGCAAAAATATCCCAACAGTTTTATCATTAAACATTCTTATGACGCTATAAATGTGACCGATTTCGTCACAAACACGGAGACACAATGGGCATCAGAGACTTTTTAAGAGAAAAAGTGCAGAAGGTCGCCACCACAGACACCAGAAAAGAGATAGATGAAAAACTCTGGCAGAAATGCGGCGGCTGCGGCGAGATAAATTATCACACCGAGATAGCCAAACACCTTCAGACATGTCCCAAGTGCGGAAAGCACTTTCCTATTTCTGTTAAAGAAAAGATCGACATTATAATAGATGAGGGAACATTTCAGGAGATAGATGAAAATCTGAAATCTCTCGACCCTCTTAAATTCAAAGACCAGAAAAAATACCCCGACAGAGTTAAGGCGGCTATGAAGAAGATGGAGATGAACGATGCTTTCGTATCCGGAATCGCCAGAATCAACGAGCGCCCCGTTCACATCGGCGGTATAGAGTTCGGATTCCTCGGCGGCAGCATGGGAAGCGTTGTGGGCGAGAAGATCGTGCGTCTCGTGGAGAGCGCCATCGAAAAGAACACCCACGTCATAACCATAAGCTGTTCCGGCGGAGCCCGTATGCAGGAGAGCATCCTCTCTCTGATGCAGATGGCAAAAACTTCAGCCGCTCTGGTGAAACTGCGCCAGAAAGGGCTGGGACACATATCTCTGCTCACAGATCCCACCACAGGCGGCGTAACAGCCAGCTATGCCATGCTGGGGGATATCAACATAGCCGAACCGGGCGCCCTGATCTGTTTCGCCGGACCCAGAGTCATCGAACAGACCATCCGCCAGACACTGCCCGAAGGATTCCAGCGTTCTGAGTTTCTTCTGGAACACGGAATGGTGGACATGGTGGTTCACCGAAGCGAATGGAAATCCGAGATTTCCAAAGTTCTGGATTTCTTTGGTTAATGCCCACCATCTTTGAGAGGCATTTCAGAGAGCGGGGCGAGTTCAAAAACCTTGAATTCGGTCTGCACAGGATTCAGGCGGCTGCGGACGAGCTGGGCTTATCTGACAATATAGCCAAAAATGTCATACACATAGCCGGAACCAACGGCAAAGGCAGTACCGCTCTGTTCATCGAGCAGATACTACGCCACAGAGGGCAGACCACCGCTCTGTTCACATCGCCCCATATTCACACCATCAGAGAGCGGATACGTCTGAACGGACAGAATATCTCTCAGACTGATTTCGACAGTGTCACATCAGAACTCATTCCCGTTATAGACAGACACACACTGACATATTTCGAGGCGCTGACCCTGATCGCCCTGAAATATTTCAGAGACGCTCACCCTGACACTGCCGTCATAGAAACAGGGCTCGGCGGACGGCTGGATTCCACCAACATCCTGAACAGGAAACTCCCTGTGATAACAAGCATTTCTATAGACCATACAGAATATCTCGGTTCTGATATCTTCGGCATAGCGGATGAAAAGCTGGCTATTATAAAGGACAACCCAGTATTTTTTCTGGGGCAGAATACCGAAGAGATCACATCCTATATATATAATAAGGTAACTGACAAAAAAATAATCCGTCCGGATTATTCAGACGCACCGTATCACGGGTTCGACAGACCCTATTCCAACAACCTGCGTCTGGCGGAGAGCGTCTGCGGGCATATTGTTCCGGGCGGTCTGCCTTCCGGGCTGAAACTGCCCATGTGCCGGATGGAGCGTTTCGGTCGTTTCATTCTGGAGGGCGCTCACAACGAGGCTGGACTTAAACTGCTGGCTGAAAAATTCCGTGGACAAAGACCCACAGCGGTATTCTCCTGCACCAGAGACAGAGACTTTCAAAAGCTGTATAATATATTGTCGGATTTCTGCGAAAACATAGTGGTGACACAAATTCCGGAAAATGACCGGAGTATCGATATAACAACGCTTAACCCTTCACTGTTTATGACAAAATCCCCTGAAGAGGCTCTTAAATTAGCCGTTGAACTTAGTGAAAATGCTGATATACTCGTATGCGGTTCTTTGTATCTCTGCGCTTATATCAGAGAAATTTTAACTAAGGGAAACGTGTGAAAAAACTCCTGATATTACTCCTTATCCCTCTGGCTCTTACAGCGTTCGCCGCAGAAGATGTTATCATCGAGGCAGATAACGTTGACTCATCCGACCAGAATGTCTATCACGCCGAAGGAAACGTTAAAATCTTTCAGGGCGAGAAAACCATGCTGGCTGACGAGGTCTTTTATTATAAAGACAGGGATTTTCTGAGAGCCGTGGGTAACGTCCGCCTGACAGAAGAGATGGAGACCATCGACTGTTCGGAGATGGAGTACAACACTGAGGACCAGACAGGAGTATTTTATAACGCCAACGCCTTTATGGAACCATTCAGCTGGTTCAAGGCGAAAACGGCGTATAAAACAGGCGTGAACTCATATACCCTGAAAAAAGCGTCATACACCACATGTTCCGGCGACAGTCCGGCTTGGTCCATCACGTCCACATCGGCAAAGCTGGACGTGGGCGGATACCTCTCCGCTTTTAATGTGGCGGGGTGGGCGCAGAAAGTGCCTGTTTTCTATTCTCCATACATTATCTATCCTGTTAAGACAGAAAGAGAATCCGGATTTCTGATACCAAAATTCGGCGTAAGCTCAAAAACCGGAGCTTTCGTTCAGCCCAGATATTTCTGGAACATAGACGTTGATAAAGATACGACATTCGGTGCGATGTACACCAAAGAATCATCGCCTCTGTACTCCAACGAGTTCAGATTTACCCCTACGTCAGACTCCAGTTTTTACAACTATTTCGAATACATTAACACCGACTATGACGCTCCCCAGCTGAACGAAGCCGAAGGGAACGTGGACAGAAAGACCGGACGATATTTCATTTATAATGATTCGGATTTCAGGATTTCTGACAATCTGAGATTCTCCATGAACATAGAAGCCGTCTCCGACTACAGCTATCAGGATGATTATGAGAATTTCTCGCTCCTGAAAGACTATACGAACGATGACGAAAACTACACCAACAACCTTCAGCTGGCATACACTTCAAAATATGCCAACGTGACGCTGAAATACAACGATATATTCAACTATACCGTGTCGTCTCTCTACTCCAGAGAACACACCATAATGCGCCCCACCCTCGCCGTGGAGCAGGATATCACAGACTATCCCGTATATTTCAGATACTACGCTTCATATGACGATGTTAAGCATACCCGATTCGACTATGCCTACGCCGACACCACAGAAGAGGACAAGGAACTGACATACACCAGAAACCATTTCAATTTCGCAGTGTATAAGCCTTTTAACCTCTATCTGGGCACATATACCCCCGAGCTGAAAGTTTACTATACCAAATGGTATGACATAGACAGCAACTATGATCTGGGCAACCAGGCAGATCAGGACTTATCCGGATTCGCCTCTCTGAAATATGACGGAGACACCATCACCAGACAGACATATGCTTTCAAGCAGACTTTCGCCCTGAAAGAAATCTCCAGAAACTACAAGAAGTTCAAACACTCCATATATAACACGTTCAGCTATATTCAGACGCCCAACATCGAGTCCAACGAAGAATTTGACTATGCCTATGAAGACTATATAGAGACTGAAAAGAAATATGACTATACCCTTCAGAACTATTTCAGAGCGAAGAACTGGTCTCTGAAGCTGGAAAACACTCAGGGCTATGAGATGACCCGTGACGAAGAGAGGCTGGAGCCGCTGATTACCAAAATAGATTATAACTACTTCGGGCTTTTATGGATGAGCATCGAAGACGACTACAACTATTATGACAGCGACACGGAATTCCTTATGTTCAAAACATCACTGACGCTGGGGAATGTCGTTCTGTCCACCAACTATACATATGACAAATATACCAACAGCGACCAGAATACCACTCTGAAAGGCAAAATAACCTTCAAAACCAAAAAATTCGATGTGTCCTACACCAGAACAAGCTCCGGCTGGAACAGCAAAGTAAACCTGAAAACCGACTCATCCATAGATGACTCTCTTTCAGTAAGCTACAAGAGCGAATGCTGGCAGATAGGCGTCATATACAACAGAAAGACCGTCATAGACAACATCGCCTACAGCAACGACAGCACCACCGAAAGCACCATCCTGCTGACTCTGGGGCTCAGAGGGCTGGATTAAGGCAAAGACGGCACACTGCGGAGATTATAATGAAACGTTTGATATTACTGATTATTTTTCTTCTGAGCGCTATCACGTCCGTTCAGGCGGCCGTGGTATCCGGATCGTCCACAGTAACGGTTCAGAACGACAATATGAAACAGGCGGAAACAGCCGCCAGAAACGGCGCAATGATAAACGCGCTATACAACTATTTCGCAAGACAGCAGGAATCCCAGCCGGATATGGAGATTCCGGAGATTACATCAGAATATTTCAAATTTATCAAAAGCTATAAGATAACCGACAGACACTACAGCCACGGCACCATCACCTATTCCATCATCGCCGATGTGGACAAGGTAACACTGACTGACGTGAACTATATGATAAAATCAGTGGTGAGCTCCGCCGTCTTTCTGGTGACCGGAGTAGACAATTCCGAAATGGATGAAAAAATCGCCGACAGCATGAAAAAGAACCAGTTCAGCACCAGATATCAGTCGGATTTCCGTGCGGCTCTTGGTGTCAGCCCTTCCGCGGACGAGGCTCTTCAGGCTTTTTCCGCTGTTAACGCTCAGTATTTCTTCAACCTGACCGCCGAGCCTCTTTACGATCAGGGTAAATGCACAGTGGCGCTCACAGCAAAGATATACGGCAAGGCGAAAGACTTCGGCACACTGAAAACCAACGGGGAAAGCTCCGGAGGAACAGACTATGACTGCTCCGCTGATGCCGCCGGACAGGCTATGAGCAAACTGCTCGTATATGTCAGGGAGAATTTTATCCCCCTGCCAGACCAGACAAAAGAACTCAACACCATAACCATAACAGCGTCCAACTACGCCAACTTCGCCGCTCCGAAGAACATCATGGAGGACATGAAGAAAAGAACCTTCATAACTTCTTACAATGTAAAAGGATTCTCAGGCAAAACACTGGAAATGGACGCACAGATGTATATCTCGCCGGACATGCTGCTGAAAAAGCTGAAAGGCTTTGAAAAACAATACGGTTTCACCGCCTCCAAAGCGGACGGAAGCAACATTGTCCTTGATTTTACAGGTCAGGAGTAATAATCTTTTGTTATGATAGAAAAGATATTGGAGGACATCCGTCCCAAGCGGAAAGTCCTCATATTAACACACAATAACCCTGACCCTGACACCATAGCGGCTGCTCACGGGCTCAGGATGATTCTGTCCAAGATTCTGAAAAAACGCTGCACCATAGCCTATTACGGCATTGTCGGCAGGGCGGAGAACCGAGAGCTGATCCGCATGTGCAAGATTGACATGCACCTCTCCACCAAACTGAATTTTGCCAGATATGACTACCTGATCATCGTGGACACACAGCCAAAAGCCGGAAACGTCTATATTCCGGAAGGATTTAACGCAGATGTGGCGATAGACCACCACAACTTCAGACATTACACGTCTAATGTAAAACTGCACGATATCCGTCCCGGCACAGGCAGCACCAGCACCATTATCACCGAATACATGAAGCGTCTGAACATCATCCCTGATGTGGACACAGCCACGGCTCTGTATTACGGCATAAAGACCGACACAGTCGGTTCGGGGCGCTCGGGATCCCACGAAGACATGGAGATGATGTCTTATATCTTTCCCTACATCTCTCACAAAAAACTCACCCGGATAGAAAACCCTGAAGTCCCCAGATATTATTTCAAAAATCTGAAAAAAGCCATTGAGTGCTCTGAGATAATAGAAGACCTCATCTTCTGCGATCTGGGCGAGGTCAGAAACGCCGACCTGATAGCGGAAACCAGCGATTTTCTCCTGCGCATGCGGGATATCAAATGGACATTCGTTGTGGGCAGGATAGAGGGATCAGGATTCTTCTCCCTGCGTTCGAAATCCATCCGGGCGAAGGTCGGGCGGATGGCGATGTATCTGGTGAAAGGACTCGGATCCGGCGGCGGACATATGAAATCTGCCGGCGGTCAATTAAATCTTACAGACAAAAATTATCAGGAAACTATTGCTGTTATTAAAGATAGGCTTCTCAAGCGTCTTGATATCAGTACAGTTGAAATTAAAAAGATTTGACTTGCATTTAAAGATGATTATACTCTTATTATGCAAACAAAGGAGGCACTTATGAAGTATATCTGCACAATCTGCGGCTGGATTTATGACCCTGCTGTCGGCGACCCTGACGGCGGAATCGATGCCGGCACAGCATTTGAAGACATCCCCAGCGACTGGGTCTGCCCCGAATGCGGCGTGAGCAAAGACAGCTTCGAGCCCTATAACGACTAAGAAACAGAAGCCGCCGTACCGAGCATATGTTCTATGGCGGCTTTTTTTCTATTACGGAGGAAATATGCACGCTACAGAGCTGAAAAAGGACATCTACTGGGTCGGAGTAAAAGACCCTGAACTCGAGATTTTTGACATAGTTATCCCCACCGAACACGGTACTACATACAACAGCTATCTGGTTAGAGGAAAAGAGAAATGCGCCCTGATAGAGGCATGTAAGCTGAACTTCCAGAAGGAATACATTCAGCGCATCGAAGAGATCATGCCCATCAGCGATATCAGCTATATCATCCTGAACCACAACGAGCCGGATCACTCCGGAGCGCTCCCTATCATTCTGGATATGAACCCTGATATCGAGGTGATCTATTCCAAAACAGCGAAGACTTTTGTTGAAAATATCGTAAACCGTGATTTCAAAGGAAGAGCAGTCGGTGATGAGGATGTTATAGATCTCGGCGGAAAAACACTGCGTTTTTTCCACACCCCTTTCCTGCACTGGCCCGACACCATGTTCACCTATCTGGTGGAAGACGAGATACTCTTCCCCTGCGACTTTCTCGGCGCCCACTACTGTCCTAAGGGAGACGTTCTTCTGAACAAAGACATCCCCAACCAGGAAGAGGCGAGAGAAGCGTTCAGATTCTACTACTCCATGATTATGCGCCCCTACAAAGAGCACATCACTAAGGCTCTTCAGAAGATCAGCGGGCTCAAGATAAATATGGTCTGCCCATCCCACGGACCCGTGCTGGTGGAGAATATCGATTTTTACATGGATTTCTACGCCAAGTCCGCCGCCAGATACTACAAAAACATGGTGGACAGACAGGTCACTCTGGTATACGCCACAGCCTACGGCAATACCAAAAAGCTGGCTGACAAAATCAGAGCGGGCATAGAAGAGGTAGGCGTAAAAGTCCATCTTTTTGACGCCGCCACCACAGACGTGATGACTCTCATCGACTCCATAGAAATATCCCACGGCGTGCTCATAGGCACACCCACGCTGAACGCCAAGGCGCCCCATCCCATTCTGGATCTGTTCTCATACTTCGTTGTGCTGAACGTGGTGAACAGACTGGGCGGATGCTTCGGTTCATACGGCTGGAGCGGTGAAGGTGTAAAAGTTTCTGAGGATATCATGAAAAGTATGAGGATGAAACTTCCTCAGCCGGCGTACACTGTGAAGATGACGCCGTCCGATCACGAACTTTCCGAGGCCTATCAGTGGGGCAGAGAGTTCGGAATGAGCGTCCTTGAATCATAAAAAATAAAGCCCGCACAAGCGGGCTTTTTTATTGTCCTGATTTTTTACTCCAGAGGCAGAGTGACTCTGAATACCGTTCCTTTGCTCTCTCCGGTCTCAAAAGCCACAGATCCGTTCAGATATTTCTCTGTGAGAGTCTTGATGCTGTGCGTGCCAAGCCCTGACCCGCGTTTTTTCGTGGTGAACGATTTCATAAATATCTTGTGCCTGATCTCTTCGGGAATAATCTGGTCATTCTGCACCCAGAAGACCGCTCTTCCGTTTCTGAGGTTGACCCCGGCGGTCACCTTTCCACCCACGTCCGAAGATTCCAGAGCGTTTGTAATCATATTCAGCAGAACCCTCTTCAGCAGGGTTTCGTCTGTCTTCAGCTCAAAACTGTCGCTGGAGCTGTCCAGATACAGAATTTTCCCGAACGCCGCCTTCATATTCTCAGAAAAAGAGATGCAGTCGTCCAGCAGTTTTAATGAATCCGCCATAGTCTGCTGAACTATCAGATCGTTAATCTCCGCCGCTTTCAGCAGTTTATGCGTGTTCAGCTCGTTTAAAAGCTGAGCGGATGAATTTACCAGCAGCTCGTTTATCTTCGCCTTGTCTTCCAGAGTCTCGTCCTGCATCAGCTTCAGCATGGAGTGTATCCCGCCGGCTATGTTAATGATATCGTGAAAGAATATTTTCTCCAGAACTTCCATGCGTCTTTTCAGCCCGATATCGCTCACGGAGAAGACTGTGTATTCCCTGCCTTTCAGCATGAAGGGTCTGCTGGTGACAGCCAGCTCATACGTCTGACCTTCTCTGGAACAGATAACACACTCTTCTATCGCTTCAGATCCCTGAAGCTGGGTTTTCAGAATGGCGTTTACCGCCCCGCAGTCTTTGCAGAATTTGCTGGTTCCGCAGCCGCCGCCGGCTGAGGCGTACTGACAGTCAAAAATCTCTCCCGGTCTCTTGCCCAGAACAGCTTCCGGCGATGGGATAGAATATCTTTGCAGAGCCGCTTTGTTGATATAGACGGTCTGACGGTATGAATTCAGGATAAAGATATCCTGATCCAGCTTTTCCATAAGTTCGTGGATCATCGAAACCGAACGGATGGTATTATACATTCTGATAATATCACTGATGCTGTCCCGTTCAGCCGGAGCATAGAAAGTTTCTGGCATGGCAAATCTCTGTTAATATTTAGTAGCCGTAATACATTACGGCTTAGTTTCCCACAAAAAATAAAGCCCCTGAAAAGGGGCTTTGATTTATGATTCCTGCAGCTTCAGCCTTATACGTCCAAGTATATCCTCTGCTTCTGAAAGCCCCCAGCACAGAGGTTTCTTGTTCATTGAAAGATATGGCAAAGGCAGTCTGCCGTCAACAATTGTTTCTATGTCGCTTATATAGTCCAGTATCTCCGGAGAAGCGACATCGATATATTTAAAATCGAATTTCTCGGTGCCGAATTCGGCAGTGAGCATAGCGTCTACCTTATAATAGAGCTGCTCGTAAGGATCATCTTTTACCCCGCAACCTGAGGGGAAATACGAAGGGCTTCAGCCCGAAACAAATTCCATGCTGCTGCCGAACATGCGGACAACAATAACTTCTTCTGACATTGTGTGTACTCCTTACTCGCCGTCTCTGTACATTGTAGGATACTCACCGGAAAAGCAGGCGTGGCAATAATTTTTGCTGCCCACGCAGTCCAGCAGACCTTCAATGCTGAGATATCCCAGCGAGTCCGCCGTAATGTATTTTCTGGTCTCTTCCACACTGTGCGTGGAGGCGATCAGTTCTTTCCGTGTGGGAGTGTCTATGCCGTAAAAGCAGGGAAAAGCTGTGGGGGGCGAGCTGATGCGCATATGCACTTCTTTGGCTCCTGCCTCTCTCAGCATTTTTACAATCTTACGGCTGGTGGTTCCTCTGACAATGGAGTCGTCCACAACGATGACCCTCTTGCCGTCTATAACCTCCCTCACGGGATTCAGCTTTATTTTAACACCGAAGTGTCTGATCGACTGGCTCGGCTCGATAAATGTTCTGCCCACATAGTGGTTTCTCATCAGCCCCATCTCGAAGGGAACCCCGCTGGCTTCCGCGTATCCCAGAGTGGCGACAACGCCTGAATCCGGAACGGGGATAACCACGTCCGCGTCCACAGGTGTCTCTTTCGCCAGCCAATGACCGAATTTTTTTCTTATTTCATAAACGTTTCTGCCAAAAAGGAAAGAATCGGGTCTGGCAAAATATATATGCTCGAAAATGCAGGGTTTCGGGTCTGCCTTTTCGAAGGGGAATATCGACTTCATTCCGTCATCGTCTATGATAACCATCTCGCCCGGCTCTATCTCTCTGACAAAGCTCGCCTCGATCAGATCCAGAGCCACTGTTTCAGAAGCCAGGATATATCCGTTGTTTTTCAGCTTGCCCAGAGCCAGAGGACGCATGCCCATGGGGTCACGCACGCCGATCATCTTGTCTTTGGTCATGATAAGCAGCGAAAACGCGCCTTTCAGCTTGCGCAGCGAGTCTGTGATGGCGTCTATCAGGTTGTCTTTGCCGCTCTTGGCTATCAGGTGAACCACAACCTCTGTGTCCGATGTAGAGCCGAAGATAGCTCCCTTCTCCACCAGACCTCTTTTTATCTCATCGGCGTTCACGATGTTTCCGTTGTGCGCCAGAGATATTTCGCCGAAATTGATGGTGACGGTGATAGGTTGGGTATTCGCCAGCAGAGAATCTCCGGTGGTGGAGTATCTATTGTGACCTATGGCAATATCGCCCTGAAGTTTATCCAGCTTTTCAGAGCTGAAAATATCGGCAACGAGCCCCATTCCCTTTTCATATGTTATACTTTTGCGGTCGGTAACGGCTATCCCCGCCCCCTCCTGCCCTCTGTGCTGGAGAGAGTAAAGAGACAGATAAACCAGATTGGCGGCTTCTCTGTTGCCGTGTACGCCTGCTACGCCGCACTCATCATTGAATTTATCGTATGCCATTATTTCATCCTGTCGCCGATGCTGTTTTTCCAGATGTTTTCGGCGTCTGTAACTTTCATCGATATCAGTTTTCTGGTCTGGTTGCTTATCTCTATCAGACCGCTGCATGTTCTGCCTATCTTCTCTATAGGCAGGTTATATTTTTCCGCAAGTTTTTTTATTGCCTGTGCGTTATCAACGTCTATCTCCAGAACCACACGTCCGTGGTTTTCGCCGAAGATCAGGGCATCGTCACGGATTCCGCTGGACAGTTTTACATTCACGCCGATGTTCTCTCCGCCGAAGCACATCTCCGCCAGAGTAACGGCAAGACCGCCGTCTGAAACATCGTGAGCGGCTTTCACCAGCCTCATATCAGCCGCTTCGCACATAAAGTCGATTATGGCTTTTTCACGTTTCAGGTCAACTTCCGGAGCGTCCCCTCTCTCATATCCGTGGATGGATGCCAGATATTCACTGCCGCCGATGTATCCTGTGTTTTCACCCAGCAGATACACAGCGCTCTCCATTCCGGTGAAATAGGAGCCGATGCGTTTGGTAACATCGTCAAAAACGCCCACCATCACTATTGTGGGAGTGGGATGTATCGGTTTTTTCTCTGTTTCGTTATAAAGTGAGACGTTTCCGCTGACAACGGGAGTCTCAAGGATTTTTGCCGCTTCCGCCATTCCGTCCACCGCTGTGGCGAACTGCCACATGATCTCGGGTTTCTCCGGATTTCCGAAGTTCAGACAGTTTGTCAGAGCTCTGGGACGCGCGCCTGACACGGCAACGTTTCTGGCTGATTCAGCCACTGCCGCTTTTCCGCCCTCGAAGGGGTTCAGCAGACAGTATCTGCTGTTGCAGTCGCTGGATATCGCCACGCCCTTCTCGGATTCGTTCAGCCTGATAACGGCGGCGTCTGATCCGGGAAGCTGTACTGTGCCCACACGAACCATATGGTCGTATTGTGTCCACACCCAGTTTTTAGAAGCGATAGACTCGTTTGTGAGCAGAGCCACGAAAACCTGCTGGAGGTCTTTCGGAGCCTCCACCTTAGGAAGACGCTGGAGCTCATCCATGAAATCGGGTCTGGCATAGGGACGTTTGTATTTAGGCGCTTCGTCAGCCAGCGGAGCTGCCTCCAGAG
The DNA here is from genome assembly GCA_050251875.1 of Deferribacterales bacterium. Taxonomy (GTDB): domain Bacteria; phylum Chrysiogenota; class Deferribacteres; order Deferribacterales; family Geovibrionaceae; genus Seleniivibrio. The sequence goes on from JBFWMA010000012.1 coordinate 42,242, forward strand.
CGGCTACCTCCTCTCCTGCCCAGCAGAGCCTTACATATCCGTCATCTGTCACCTCGCCGATAACGGAGGCGTCCAGATCCCATTTATCGAAAATCTCTTTTACCTTGCCCTCATAGCCTTTTTTGGCGACCATGAGCATGCGCTCCTGAGATTCGGACAGCATAACTTCATAGGGGTTCATGCCTGTCTCTCTCATGGGTACCATATCAAGGTCGAGTCTTACGCCGGAACCTGATTTGGAAGCCATTTCAAAGGATGAGCTGGTGAGTCCGGCCGCTCCCATGTCCTGAATTCCAACGATATAATCTGTTTTCATAAGCTCAAGGCAGGCCTCGAGCAGAAGTTTCTCTTTAAAAGGGTCGCCTATCTGAACGTTGGGACGTTTCGCCTCGCTGTTCTCGTTGAACTCCTCAGACGCCATAGTGGCGCCGTGGATTCCGTCACGTCCGGTTTTAGCTCCCACATAAATTACGGGGTTGCCCACGCCTTCGGCCTTCGCCAGAAAGATTCTGTCTTTCTGAACCACGCCCAGAGCGAAAGCGTTAACCAGCGGGTTGCCGTCATAACAGCTGTTGAAGTAAACCTCGCCGCCCACTGTGGGAACGCCGAAACAGTTGCCGTAGTGGGATATTCCCGCTACAACACCTTCAAATATCTGTCTGTTTTTCGGTTTGTCCAGTTTGCCGAATCTCAGAGAGTTCATAGCCGCCACGGGTCTCGCTCCCATGGTGAACACGTCTCTCAGGATGCCGCCCACGCCTGTCGCCGCTCCCTGAAAGGGTTCGATGAATGACGGGTGGTTGTGTGACTCCACCTTGAAGCACACGCACAGTCCCTCATCGTCCACGGAGATTACTCCGGCGTTTTCACCGGGTCCCTGAACCACCCACGGAGCTTCCGTGGGAAATTTTGACAGGTGAACACGGCTGGATTTATAGCTGCAATGTTCTGAGTACATGGATGATATAACACCCAGCTCTATGTAGTTGGGCGTTCTGCCCAGAAGATTTTTTACGCCTTCAAATTCGCCCTCGGAGAGACCCATGCCTTTTGCTATTTCAAAGGTTACCTCGGGAAAACCGAAACTTTCGTATACGCTCATCTGCATCCCCCGATAAATTTTGCCACTGACTCAAAGAGGAAATAGCCGTCCCTGGTTTCCATAACGCTCTCGGCGCATCTTTCCGGGTGGGGCATCATGCCCAGCACGTTTCCTTTTTCGTTGATAATTCCGGCTATGTTGCCCACGGCTCCGTTGGGGTTGGAGTCGTCTTCGGCTGTGCCGTTATGGTCGCAGTATCTGAAAACTATCTGGTTGTTGTCCTCCATAGATTTCAGACCGTCAGCGTCTATGTAGTAGTTGCCCTCCATATGGGCTATGGGGATGCGCACAACCTCGCCCGCCGCATACATGTTGGTGAAGGGCGTGTCGGTGTTGTCCACACGCAGATTGACATATTTGCAGAGGAATTTCAGCCCTCTGTTTTTCATCAGGGCTCCGGGGAGGAGTCCGGATTCTGTCAGCACCTGAAAACCGTTGCAGATGCCCAGAACGTGTCCGCCGTTGTTGGCGAATTTTATAACTTCATTAACTATAGGGGAAAATTTGGCTATCGCTCCGCAGCGAAGATAGTCTCCATAGGAGAACCCGCCGGGAAAAACCACAAGATCGACACCCTGAAGATCGGTATCCTTATGCCAGAGAAAAACAGTTTCGGCCCCTGCCATATGCTTTAAGGCGTGGTAACAGTCGTGGTCGCAGTTTGACCCCGGAAAAACAACAACTCCTGCCTTCATACTATTCACCGAACTCGATGGAATATTCCTCGATGATGGGGTTGGCGAGCATGGACTGAGCTATTTTTTCCAGATCAGCCTTGCAGGATTCGTCCTTAACCTCGATCTCGAAAAACTTGCCCATTCTGACATCTGAGGCGAAGTCATATCCCATTCTCTGCATGGAGCTGAGGATGGTCTGACCCTGAGGATCGAGAACGCCGTTTTTCAGTTTTACATAAACTTTTGCTTTCATTAAATTTTCCTTATTTTTATATAATTTTCTATTTTTTACACACTTATACTTGAATTTTTATATAACAGAATCCTGACCTGATGTCATTGAAAAAAAGCCCTTTTTTATACATTCCCTCCACATTTGCCAATACAGGATTTTTGTGCTATTTTTGATAGTAATCATAAGTTAAAGGTTCAGGATGAAAACAGCTAAAATTTTATTTACAATCTCTATTCTCCTCATATCCATCAACGGTTTCTGCGCTGTAGACTTCTTTGGTCTGGGCAAAAAGCTGTACGATGAAAAAAACTATGAAAAAGCCGCCGAAATGTATGAGAAAGCCTGCTATTACGGCGACTCAAAGGGCTGTGTAGCCATGGCGAAGATGTTCGACACTGGAGCCGAAATAGAGCAGAACCCTGACAAAGCTCTGATCTTTTATGAAAAAGGATGCGAGCTGGGGTTCAACAATGACGGGAACTCATGCACCATCACGGGGCTGAAATATACTCTGCTGGGGCTGTCTTTTGAAACAGGCACAAACTTCGAGCCTAATTACGAAAAAGCGGCGGCGGCGTATGAAATAGCGTGTAAATATGAAAGCGCTCAGGGATGCTATAATCTCGGCAGACTATATGAGACGGGAGCAGGCATCAAAAAGAGCCTATTTCACGCAGGACAGTCATATTATAAAGCGTGTGATCTGAATGACGGAGCGGCATGCTATAATCTTGGCAGACTGTTTCAGACAGCGGCGGGCGTTACACAATCCCCGGAAAAAGCGAAACTATACTATGAAAAAGCCTGCGGACTCAATTTTCAGGAAGGATGCGAGGCGATGAAATCACTCTGATTCCAGAACTTTCCTTACCTTTTCCGGATAACGTTTTTCATAAAAGAAGTAGTTTGAGAACAATAAGATGTCGTTTCCGGCTTCGACAGCCTTTTTCACCGTCTCGTCAAATCCGAAATTGTCATTGATGGCGCCCATCTGGAGGTCGTCACTGATGATTATCCCATTGTATCCAATATCTTGAAGCATGCTCATATGCTTCTTTGAAAGAGTGGCGGGATATTTCGGGTCTATCTTCGCATTGAAGACGTGGGCAGTCATTATCATATCGGCATAGCCGTCTTTTATCAGCGCTTTATAAGGTTCAAGCTCTTTTTTATCCCATGTGTCCGTGACATCGGTAAAACCCATGTGGGAATCCGTCATGGCGCTTCCGTGCCCGGAAAAATGCTTCAGACAGGTCAGTACGCCGAATTTTCTGTGCGCTCTGATGAACGCCTCGGCATATTTCACCACCGTATCCGTATCCGCCCCATAACTGCGCCCGATAGCGCCTATCACAGGCGACTGAGGATTTACGTTCAGATCAACCACCGGGGCGAAATTCATGTTAAACCCGGCATCGGCGAGATCCTTCGCCATCTGTTCATATATCTTCTCAGCCTGTTCGGGGCTGTAATGCTCGGATATGTACTGAGGCGACTGCTCATCATGAAATCCTTTGGCGGATGTCAGCCTCTGCACACGCCCGCCCTCCTCGTCCACGGCTATCAGGAGCGGGATGTCTGTATGGTTGTGTGCGTTCAGTTCGGCTATCAGCTTTCTGGTCTGCTCACGGCTGTCTATGTTATATCCGTAGAGAACAACTCCGGCGATAATTCCTTTTTCTATCTGATATTTAAGAATATCCAGATCGGCATCGTCATAGGATGACGCCTTGAAGCCCACCATCACCAGACGGCTGGAAATTTTATCCAGAGGCATGTCGGCAAAAGCGGCATAAACGCTTGAGAAAATGAGAATAAAAATTAAAAGAGTTTTTTTCATGAGAATAAGATAGCAGATTTTTTGATAAAAAGAAATATCTTGACAAAAAGAAGCATAAAAAGTTATTTTTCTTTTCACGCCCCCGTAGCTCAGGCGGATAGAGCGATGGATTCCTAATCCAGAGGCCGCATGTTCGAGTCATGCCGGGGGCGTTTGTTTTTTATCAATAACTTGCATGATTATCAGCAAGTTATATAAGTTGCTTTAACAAACTAAAATCGTTCAAAACCGTTCAATTTCGTTCAAAATTTGACGCATTTGCTTCAAAAATGCGTCAAGTGTTTGAAGCAGT
>JBFWMA010000013.1:0-35036 GCA_050251875.1 Deferribacterales bacterium
AGAAAAAGTCTCCTTGATGTAATTGTTATTGGAAAATCAATATACCATCTATGTGAGACTTTTTCTATTGTTATCCTAGCTATAACAACAAGTTATCGCACTATATCAAGATGCGAAACTTGAGTTACTAACAATAATAATACACTCTTCACAGAAAAAAACCTGTAAAATCATTTGACTTGTTTTTTTGCCCGATTTGAAATAACAATATTAGATGAAATTTAAAGCGCTAACAGTACAGGGATTCAAATCTTTCGTCGACAAGACCGTCATAGAGTTCCCCGGCGGCATTACCTGCGTCATAGGTCCGAACGGCTCCGGAAAGAGCAATATTCTGGACGCCATACGCTGGATTTTCGGCGAACAGAGCGCGAAAGAACTGCGGGGCGCGGACATGGACGATGTAGTCTTCGCCGGTTCCCAGCACAGAAAGGCGTCCGGCTTCGCCGAGGTGTCTCTCACCCTGTCTGACCTGCCCGAAAGCCTCACAACAAAATGGGGCTCATTCAGCGAAATCACCGTATCCAGAAAACACTACCGCTCCGGCGAAAGAGAATACAGAATCAACGGCAAAAAATGCCGTCTGAAAGATATCCGTGAGATATTCTATGACTCCGGTCTGGGCGCTAAAAGCATATCCATCATAGAACAGGGCAAGGTGGACAAGATAATCCAGTCCACTCCGGAAGACCTGCGCTCTTTCTTTGAGGAGACAGCGGGTGTCATGCGCTTCAAAGAGGGCAAAAAAGACGCCGAAAGACGCCTGAGCCAGACCAAAGACAACCTGAGCCGTGTCACCGACATCTTAGCGGAGATCAGAGGACAGCTCGAAACCCTGACTCTTCAGGCGGAAAAAGTCAGAAGATACAGAGATCTGGCATCCAGACAGGGCGTCCTGCAAAAAGCAGTCATCTTTCAGAGATACAAGAAATCATTCGAAGACCTGTCGCAGATAATAGAAACTGTTAATAATCTTAAAATAACTCTTTCCACTAAAACGGAAAAATTCACAAAACTCACCAACGCAGAAACAGAAATGCGCCAGAAAGCGGCTGAACTGAGAAAACAGTTCAATCAGGCAAACGATATGATACTTCAGGCGGAGACGGAATCCGGTAAAGCGGAAGCGGACATCAGGCTTCTGGAGCAGGAGATAGAGGCGGCGGAAAAGAGCAAAGATACCCTGCATTCCGACATAGAGTTTCTTCAGAAAAAACTGACTGAACTCACCGACAGACGAGTGGAAATACTCCAGACAAAAGCTGAACACACAGAAAAAATATCATCCATCCAGGAAAAAATAGACGAGATAGAAGAGAAGATCAGCGGATATGAAACCATGCGTGAGGATATCAAGGAAGAGCTGTTCGCCGCCGATGACGAATATCTGAAATGCGCTCACAGAGCGTCAGAAACCAGAAACGCCATCTTCGAGAACGAAACCCTCCTGACCCGGTATGCCAAAGACGTGGAAAGGCTGAAGAGCGAAAAAGACGAGAGCGTCCGTGACAACGAGTTCGCCCTCAGCAACATAGCCCAGATGGAACAGGACATAAAAAATCTGGCGATCGATATAGAATCCATAGAAGACACCATCGGCGACTACATCGAAAAATATTCCGAGCTGAAAGAGGAGATATCCTTTCTGGAAGCGAAAACAGCAGAGAAGAAGCTGGAGGCGAAAACAGCCCACAGCCGTCTGGAAATGCTGGAAAACAGGCTGAAGGCAGAATCAGCCGGACAGGACAACACCAGACTGATGGAAAAATTCAGCGGAAAGCTGATTCTGGACAGGCTCACACCCGTTCTGGTGAGGGAATACGGCGATATAATCGTTTTTCCGTCCGGTGTTAAAGAAGAGCTCTTCGCCGAGCTGGACACTGTGAAGCAGTCAGTCCGGTTCATATTCGATTCCGACACGAATCAGTTTCTGAAAAACGCCGAAGCCAGCGTGTCTTCAAACGGCTCGGTCATCATCAACGGTCTGATACACAGAAAAGCCGGAGCGGACGACAAACGTGAGGCGGTTCTGAGGCTTCAGACAGACATAACAAAATGCAGAACAGAGCTGGAAGACGCCGAGACAGCCCTCTCCGGTCTGGAAGAACAGCTTCCGGAGATGGTGGACAGGCTGGAGATAATCTCTGATAAAAAAGACGAGCTGAACGAACAGAAACAGTCGCTCACTCTGGATATGAAAGACAAGGAACGCAGTCTGACCGACATAAAACAGCGCCGTGAGCGCATGGAAAAACGGGCAGAGATCATAGAAAGCGAGATTAAGAGCATCACTCAGGAGATAGCACGCTCCGAGGAAAAGATCGAGCTCTATACCAAACAGAATAAAGAACTGTCCGCCCAGATGGCTGAAGCTGAGCAGAAGAAAGAAGACCTGAACAGCCGGCTGGAAGATATCGACAGCATGTACGAAGACGTACGGGATGAACACTCCGCCTATAAAGTGGAGCTGAGAGGTATTCAGGAGAATATAAACTCCGCCGTCCGGGAGCTGTCTTTCATAGACAAAGACATCTCAGAATCCACCATAAAGCAGAACGCCGCCAAAAACAGGCTTTCACAGCTTCTCACATCCGACATCGTAAACCTCAGAGACAGGCTGGAAAAACGCAAAGACGACTATCAGAACATCATCAAAAAAAGAACCATACTGAAAGATGAAAAATTCCGTATGGACGCAGAAATAGCCGAAACTGAAAAAATTCTGGAAGAAACAGGCAGAGAGATAGATAAATTCAATCTGGACATCAGAGGCGTGGAAGACGACATCTTTGACGCTGAAAAGAAAAAAGAGCGTTTTGAGGCGGATATATCCAACCTCAGAGAAGCGTTTGAGGAAAAATTCCAGTCCAACATCGCCGATTTCGACATGGATATAGAAGATTTTAACCCGGCTAAGGCAAAATCTGACCTGTCCGGCATAGAAAGAGAGATAGACGAGCTGGGACCGCTGAACATGACAGCGGAAACAGAATACAACGAGATAAAAGAGCGCAACGAATTCCTCACGAACCAGAAACAGGATCTGGAAGAGGCTGTCGAAAGCATCCACGAGCTGATTAGAGAGATGGACGAAAACACCACCGCCATCTTCACAGAGACGTTCGAAGGCGTTAAAAAGAACTTTACCCGTGTGTTCACCATTCTGTTCGGTCAGGGCAACTGCGACCTTACGCTGACCGATCCGGAAGATGTTCTGAACAGCGGTGTCGAAATTTTCATACAGCCCCCCGGCAAGAGACTTCAGAACATGAACCTCATGTCCGGCGGAGAAAAGGCAATGGGCGCATGCACGCTCCTGTTCGCCCTTTTCCTTTACCGCCCCACACCTTTCTGCTTTCTGGACGAGATAGACGCTCCTCTGGACGACAACAACATCGACAGATTTCTGCGTGTGGTTCAGACGCTCTCCGCCGACACCCAGTTTGTCATCATCACCCACAACCAGAAAACCATGGCGGAAGCCGACTCCATATACGGCGTAACCATGCAGGAACCGGGGGTTTCGAGAATCCTGTCCGTGACAATTTGATGTTGCTGGATTTTTTCCATCCATGGAAAAATCCCGATACCGTTCCATTCAGGCTAAGCCTTCATTACGCTTACTCTCCGTTCGTTCACTGAGCAAGCACAGCTCTCTCACTACGAGAACCACATCCTGTGTTTTGCAAAAATTCTTCCATCCGTGGAGAATTTTTGATACCGCTACATTCAGGCTAACCCTTCATTACGCTTACTCTCCGTTCGTTCACTGAGCAAAGCACAGTTCTCTCACTACGAGAACTCCATCCATGGAGTTAGTACTACATCATTGCGAGGAGCACCAGAAACGTGGCAATCTCCATGGAAAAATCCCGATACCGTTCCATTCAGGCTAAGCCTTCAGTACGCTTACTCTCCGTTCGTTCACTGAGCAAGCACAGCTCTCTCACTACGAGAACCACGTCATGTGGTTTCATTTCTTCCGTCAGTGGAGTTTAATCCATCGTTACCCGAATTCACAAAATATAAATAATACTCTGTTATATTTTTGTAGAATATTATATCAAATAATATTTACATCCAGCGTATTCAGAGCTATTATAGATAAAAATATGTTTTATTTATGAGGTGCTGAAATGAGCGAACACGCAATTCTTACCGAAATAAAGGGTCACACCGGTATCATCACCCTCAACAGACCGGAGGCGTACAACACCTTCAACACCGAGCTGGCGACACTGCTGAACAGCGCCCTGTCCTCTTTCGACCATAACAGCGCCGTCCGTGTGGTAGTCATCCGCAGCAACGGAAAGAACTATTCCACCGGAATAGACCTGAAAGAATTCAACGGCAGAGGGCTGGATGAATACATGGACTTCATCTCTCTGATGGACAGACACAACCACACCATAGCGGAGATGAAAAAACCTGTTCTCTCCTCCGTACAGGGCTATTGTCTGGCTAACGGCGCCGGGCTCAGCTTCGCCTGTGATATGACAATCGCCTCTGAGAGCGCAAAATTCGGCACCACAGCCATAAACGTTGGTCTGATATGCACCGGTCCCGGAATACCTCTGATAGCCAATGTAGGGCGGAAAAAAGCGATGGAGATGGTTCTGCTGGGGGATATGCTCACAGCCGCTCAGGCGTGTGATCTGGGTCTGGTGAACTGGGTTGTTCCGGACGAAGAGCTGGAGGCGAAAACATTCGAAATAGCCGACAGACTGGCGTCCAAAAGCCCGCTGGCGATAGCCGCCGGAAAGAGAGGTCTCAGCAACGGATACAACTCTCCCTACAGAGAGGCGGTTGATTTCGGAACAAAGATGTTCGCCACGCTCTGCGCCTCTGACGATGCCAAAGAGGGAGTGAAAGCCTTCATAGAAAAAAGAACTCCTGACTGGAAACTAAAATAATAAAGGCGGAGTGTAGAACCCCGCCCTACTTTAGACTTTGTACTGTAGGGCGGCATTTAATATGCCGCCGCATCAATCTATTTCACAGGTATGCCAAATCGTTTAGCCACCTCATCAGTGTCTATGTCCATGCCCATTCCGTGAGCATCCTTTACAATGTCCCATGAAGCCTCCGCCTCTGACTTCAGAACAAATTCCAGCCCGCAGTCGCCGCCGAAATTCAGCTCGCTGATCCACGCCACCAGTGTTCTACTCAAAGTCTCCGCCAGAGCCGCCGCAACCTTCCTGCTTTTGCTGTCCAGGGTCTTCTGGTGCTGAACAGACAGAGAATATGAGGCATTGGACGAAGTATCACTTGTAAGAACTTCTCCTGTAATAGCTTTTGATATCTCCATATTACACATCTGAACTAAATTATAAAAATCGTCCGATGTGCCCTTCGTCTCCAGCACCTGCACGCTGTCCACGTTGGCAAGAGCCACTGCGGCGTCATTCTGGATATTATACAGATTCTGCGCCAGCTCTTTCGCCCTTTCCCTGCCGTCTTCGTCATCCAGCGACTCGAAAAGCGCCAGCACGGTGGGCACTCCGTATTTTTCCGCCACAGTCAGCCAATATCTGAACCCCGCCTTCTTAAACATCCACGGCCAGTAGCATTTCGAAAGCACGGGAGTTCCGTAAGGGTTTTCGTTCTTCGGGCTGTTGCGGTGGATTATAAACTTATATTTTTCATCCAGAGCGGTTCTGGCGTATCCGTCCATCAGCTGCAAACCGCCGTCCGTGTTGAAAGCGAACCTGTCCGCCCGCCTGCCCAGAGCGTCTTTCGGATACCACATGCCCTCTTTCAGCTCCCACACCAGCTCCACCACGCTGAATCCGTACTCTATCGCCAGCATCATATCCCTCAGAAGACTGTTCACCCCCAGCGTCCTGAGCGCCTCTTTCACAAAAGCCGCCTTCTCATACGCCCTGTCGTCATCGCTCACGGGTTTTATATCCCAGCTCATGGAGAGTACGGAATCCTTTAACTGTTCCAGCTTTGCGTATATGTGGGCGTCCTGCGTCATCTCCTCGAAGACTGTCATATTCACCCCGCTCTTGCCGAAAAGCACGTCAGGGTTAGGCATTATGCCGTTGATATTAAACGTGCTGTTTCCTGTCAGCACGCTTGTCAGTGTTTTCATATCCGCCTCCTAATATCTGCTGAATATTTTATTAAAATTCCTGCCCTGTCCGGAACAGGAAGCCTTCGGAACATTCTTTGTCATCGAAACGCTCAGCGCCTGAGTCATGGCGTCCACCATGTCGTCATGCCTGCCGGATGGAAAATATCCCGCCTCTTCCGTGAGCATCTCGGAAAATTTTGCCCCACGCTTCAGAAAGACGTTGCCAGCCTCTATCAGCGGGCATACTGCGTTCGCCCTTGCTGTCTTGCCGCCTCTGGGGTTCACGGGGATCAGCCCCTGAACGCTCCCTTTCAGAGCGGATATCACAGCCGGACCGTTCGCCTTGTCCTCGATGTATTTCGCGACCGCTTTCGGGTATTTTTCGCTAAGGTTTCTAAGCGCCGAGAGAGCGGACATAAAATCCATCCGTCCACGCACCATATCCACCAGATATCTTTCCGCCCCTCTCACAGCCCATACCTGCCCCACCACATAGTCAGCCCCGGCGCTCTCCTTGAACGTCATATCCCACGACTGATACATCTGCTCTATGTCCGGCGGCAGTTCATCGTAATATCTCCACCACTCCCGGCGGAATATCACACCGCCCGCAGGAGCCGGTCTCTGCTGATACAGAGCGTTCCACACACGGGAACCCACGGCGGATTCCATCCTCTTCAGCGCTTCCGAGCCGTATTTATCCGCCCACAGAGGCTCGCCCGCCCTGCGGAATTCTTCGTCCTCCTCCGCCACAGCCGGAAAACAGACCACATCCCAGTCGTCCGTGTTCTGCTCCAGAAGCCTGCCCGCCAGATCGTCCTCGTGCCAGCGGGTGAGGATAACCAGTATCCGCCCGTTCTTCTCTATCCTCGTATACAGAGTGGACTGATACCACTCCCACACCTTTTCACGGTAAACGGCTGAGTCGGCGTCCTCCTGATTTTTAAAAGGGTCGTCCACGATCAGCAGATCGCCCCCCATGCCTGTGATGGAACCACCCACTCCGGCGGAGACATAGCCCCCGCCCCTGTTCGTCTCCCATCTGTTAGCCGCCTTAGCGCCGGACGAAAGCGACACGCTGTCAAATATCATCCCGAAGATCGGATCACCCACCAGATCTCTCACCCGCCGCCCGAAGATCTCCGCCAGTCTGGCGCTGTATGAAGCCGCTATCACCCGCTTATCCGGAAAATGTCCCAGAAACCATGCGGGGAACCGCACGGAAGCCAGCTCCGATTTGCCGTGTCGGGGAGGCATCAGCACCATCAGGCGGTCTATCTCTCCGTTCATCAGCCGGGTAAGTTTTTCTGCCAGTATCCGGTGGTGCCAGTTGGGTCTGTATCCCTTCATAGTCAGCATGGCAAAAGGAATCAGCGATTCTTTCGCCTTTTTCACCGCCAGAATTTTTCCGAGGTTACTGTTCCGCAAGTATCGCCCTTATATCCTCTTCCGCCAGATTCAGAAGTTCCGCCTGAAGCTCTGCCACGGGCGGTTTTGCTGTGTCTGCCGAGTCGAATATCTGTTCCGGCGACCTGCCGATGCAGATATCACGATAGTTTTTCACCGTTTTGGAGTGCAGTTCCACATCACGCAGGCTTTCGCACTCCGCCAGAAGATCGTCCGCCTTCTTCAGCCCCTCCATGGTGCTGGAGCATATCGCCTCCAGCATCAGCACACGGTGGGTTTTCAGCCTCCTGACAGTCCTGTCAGTTTCGGGTCTTTTCCACTGCTGTTTCGCCGCAGTTCTCTTCACCGTGGTCTCGCTGACGCTGTATTCTCTCGCCAGTTCCGCCAGATCATACAGTCCGTCCTCATAGTCTTTTTTCAGTTTGTCCCAGTTCACAGAACCAGTTTTTGACATCCTCTTCTCCGTATTTTTTCTTGGGATTTTAATGGAATTTTGCGTGGAATATGTTTAAGACTGAGGGCTTTATTTGACAATCAACACACCTTGCTTGCATTGGAGACAGCTTCTGTTATAATAGTTTAAACATTTTTGAGCGGGGTTCTTATGATTAAAAAAGTCATCACAGACACATACGAAGACGTCCATTTCAGCGACAAATACGATGCCTACGCCGTGGGCGTCATGCTGAGGGAGCTGGACGTTCGCTCCGCCCATTTTGCCAGACTTCCGCTGGCGGCTGATGTCAGAGATTTTCTGAAAGGCGAGCTGATAACCAACTCGCTCTATTCCACAGCCAGCATAGGACGTCCGGACATAGACGAGGAGGACGCCAGAGCATATCTGTCGGGAAAGAAAGACGCTCTGGACGAGACACAGGCAAAATTTCTCGTTAACATCAAGCGTGCCGAGGAATACATCGACAAGACATATAAAACATTCGAGCTGACGCCGGAAAACCTGCGCAAGCTCCACATGATATACATCATGGATACATCAGAAGGACTGCCCGGAGTATTTCGAACAGGGCAAAAGCAGGAACTGTCCAAGGACTATACCCCGCCGAAAAGCTCTCTGGAAGAGCTGACAGGCGATTTTTGCAGATGGTTCAACTCCGGCGAGATGCTGGACAAGCACCCTCTGGTGCGGGCTTTTCTGGCGCACTACCACATCGGCATGCTCCAGCCGTTCACCAATGCCAACGGCAGGGTAGCCAGAGCTGTGGAGGCGATCATCCTGAAACAGTCCGGACATCTCTATCTGCACCATTCTCTGGCGCAGTATTATAGACGAAATAGAAAAGATTATATAAAAGCGTTCATAAAAAACGAGAAAACAGGCGGATTCGATATGACTCCGTTCCTTCTCTTTTGTCTGGACGGCGCCTCACGCTCATATAAGATGCTGACTGACACAGCGGTCAGCGGGCTGAGGCTGATCGGCGTGAGAGACCATATCCGCATGCTCCGTCTGAAACGCTCCATAACAGAGCGCCAGCAGACTCTTCTGGATATTCTCTTCCGTTATGACAAGCCTTTCTGTCTTACGGATCTTCTGGCTAACCCCATATTCAGCGGGCTTTACAGAGGCATGACGGAAAACACCGCCAGAAACGATATCAAACGTCTGAAAGAACTGAGCATGATAACCTCTGATGACGGAAAACTCTATTCCTTCAACCGTTTCGTGATCGGCTGATATGTATCTCTGTTTTGACATAGGCGGAACAAACATAAAGGCGGGCATGTTCTCTCCGGACGGCACGCTCATAGAAAAGGCGTCTACAAAGACTCCTTCGGACTATGAAGGCATCATCAGAGCCATCAGTGAGATAGCGGAAAAATTCAGCGGGTTCGAGGCATGCGCCATCGCTGTTCCGGGCACTTGCGCCCCGAACGAGGGACAGGTTATATTCTGCCCCAACCTGACAGCTTTAAACGGTAAAAATCTGAAAAACGACCTTCAAACCATAATGAATACACCCATATATCTGGAAAATGACGGCAATATGGCGGCGCTGGGCGAATATTTCTTTTATGAAAAAAACCGGATAAAAAACATGATATTCCTCACGCTGGGCACAGGGCTCGGCGGCGGAGCTGTTCTGAACGGCGAGCTTCTGACATCGGACATATCCATGTTCGAGGCGGGTCACATAAACATAGACCCTGAGGGCAGACGCTGCGGATGCGGAAAACGGGGCTGTCTGGAGACATACGTCAGCGTGGGCGGGCTTCTGCGCACATACAACAGTCTTTCATCCAGCAAAGAAGAGCTGGACAGCGCAAACAAAGTGTATAACCTCTATAAAGCGGGCGACAAGGTTGCTTCTCTGGCTTATGAGGTTCTGGGCGGATATCTCGCCATTGGCATGGCTACGCTTTCTAATATTCTGGTACCGCAGAAGATAAAAATAGGTGGAGGTCTCTCCGAAATGGCTGACGCTTTTCTGCCGAACACATACAGAGTCTTTTCCAGACATGTATATCCTTCTTACAGAGACAGGGTATCCATAGAGCTTTCCAGTCTCCGCAACAACGCCGGTCTCTCCGGCTGCGCCGCTATGTGCATCTCAAAGAAATAAAGGAACAAAGACCGGAGCGAGCCCCGAAAGAATGACCCCGTGGACGAATCCCGTCACGGCGGCTTTTTTCCCGGCATATTTTTCTATCACGGGAAGTGTCACGTCCATGGTGGTGGCTCCACCGGGAGCAACGGCGGCATAAGCCCCGAAATGCTTCGCTATGAACGGCACGGTCAGAAGGGTTATGGTCTCTCTGAATACGTTGGACAAAAAGGCGATAGCGCCTAAATCGGCTCCCTTAGCCTGCGCTATCATCACCGCAGACAGCGAATACCAGCCGAAACCGGAAGCGATGGCGAGCCCGTCTCTGACATACAGCCCGGTGATGAGCGCCGCCAGATAACCGCCGAAAAGAGTTCCCAGCACTGTCCCCAGAGGAACCAGAAGGGTGAATCTGTCCGCCTTGAAGAGAGTTCTGAGCGATTCTTTATTATTACCAATGTCAAAGCCTATCAGAAAAAGAAGAGCTATCAGCGATATATCCGTCAGCGAGACGCACATGTTCACCAGCTCCGCAGGGAGATACTGTAAATAAGCAGTCACTGCGCCGATAAGGATAGACGCCAGCATAACGGCTATCATGCTCCGCTCCTTTTGAACAGTCTGGTTATGATGAGCACACTGATGATGCTGAACACCACCACGCAGACGCTCATTACCAGAGACACATAGCCGAAGTTAGCCAGTTTGCCCAGAATCTCAGAATCTTTGCCCAGACTCACTCCCATGAAAAAAAGCAGAGCGATAAGGGCAATGTTGAAGAAAATGTTTTTGGTCTTGGATAAAAATCCGGAGGGCAGCAAAACGCCCGCTATGAGCCCCGCAATCAGGGCGAGAATATATGTAAGCATCGGCTTATATACCGAATATCTTTTTGATTTCGCACAGGGTGAGAACGCTGAAAATATCGTCCCTGCCCTGCTTGTCTATCACCACAGCCTTTCCCGCGATCTTCGCTCCGGCTTCCTCCACCAGCGTTTCCATAGCTCTCAGAGTGTGTCCTCTGGCGAAAAAATCATCCACAAACAGCAGTCTGTCGCCGTGATTCAGCACCTCTTTCGAAACAAAGAGGCTGGTCTCCTCCTGCTTGGTAAAGCTGAAGCTGGAAGCGGTATAATATCCGTCCATGGTGAGCGGTTTTTTCTTTTTCGCATAGATATAATCGCAGTCCAGATAGAATGCCGCCGCCTGAGCCACGACTATTCCGCTCGCCTCCACCGTGATTATCTTGTCTATGTTTTTCGATCTGAAGTGGTCGGCTATCTCGCTGCCGATGGCTTTCATCAGCTTTACATCCACCTGATGGTTAAGAAAGGTATCGACTTTCACTATGTCGCCGTTCACCTTGCCTTCTGTTTTCAGCATATCCACTAACATTTGACCTGCGGGTGTCATTTCCTGTCCTCTCTGTCATAAGGCACACCCAGCGCCTCCGGTTCCGGCGTTGTGCCTTTTTCCAGACGCATGGTGGCGAATATCAGAACAATAATAGTAAATATATACGGAAGCATCATAAGCAGATGCGGAGAAAGACTGGTTCCCATAGCCTGCATCCTGAGCTGGACGGCGTTGATTCCGCCGAAAAGATAGGCTCCGGCAAGCGCTCTGGTGCTGTTCCACTGGGCGAAGATAACAAGGGCAACTGCTATCCAGCCTCTTCCGGCGGACATGTTTTCCACCCAGAAGGGAGTATATGCCAGCGACAGATAAGCTCCGCCTATTCCGGCGAGACCGGACCCCACCAGAACAGCGCTGAATCTGTACAGATTCACATTTACGCCGGACGTGTCCGCGGCGGCGGGATTCTCTCCCACAGAGCGCAGATGCAGTCCCCAGCGTGATTTATAAAGAAAAAGATGAATAAACACAACAAGCATGACAGAAAAATACACCAGCACGTCATGGTTGAAAATTGCCTGACCGATCACCGGGATTTTAGACAGCAGAGGAATGGGGGTTCTGTCGAATCCGGAAATGGTAAGCCCCACGGCGGAACGCCCGAAAAGAGACGTTATGCCTATGCCGAACATAGTCAGGGAAAGACCGCTGACTATCTGGTTGCCCCGGAGATATACGCAGATGAACCCGTGGATAGCTCCCGCCGCCATAGAGGCGAAAAAAGCCGCCATAACGCCCAGAAACAGGCTGTGGGTGGTATATGCCACCGTGAATCCTGTCAGAGCGCCCACCAGCATCAGCCCCTCTACACCGAGGTTTATGATGCCTGATCTCTCCATGATGATAGCACCCAGTGTGGCGAAAAGCAGCGGAGTACCCGCCTTTATGGTCGCATAGAGCAGAATCTCTATCATTTTCCGCTCCTTCTGATCGTTATCTTGTTATGTATGAAGAAGTCAGAGGCGAGGATGAAGAACAGTATAAGCCCCTGAAACATGTTTACGAACGCTACCGGAAGCTGCATGAGAATCTGTAAACTGTCGCCGCCCACCAGTATCACCGCCATGATGACGGAGACGATAAGAACACCTATGGCGCTCCTGCCCGCCAGCCACGCCACTATGATAGCGGTATAGCCGTATCCCTGCGAAATGCCTTCCTGAAGCCTGCCCTGAACACCCGCCACCTCAACGTATCCGGCTATGCCTGCCAGAGCGCCGCTCAAGAACATCACGCCGATGATGCTCCTGTCGATCTTGATTCCGGCGTATTTGGCAGCGTTCGGGTTGTCGCCGATCACTTTTATCTCGTAACCCCAGATGGTCTTCTCCACCAGAATATAGAGGAGGATAACCAAAGCTAAAGCCAGAAGAAATCCGGTGTTGAGTCTGTATGTCATGAAGTGCGACAGCATTATATCCGGTGAAAAACGCTGTGTTATGGGAAAGTTAAAACCTTTCGGGTCTTTCCACGGTCCATAGACCAGATAGGAAACCCATGCGGCGGCGATATAATTCATCAGCAGGGTAACGATAATCTCGTTCACCCTGACCTTCGCCTTCAGAAATCCGGCGACAGACGCCCAGAGTCCTCCGCAGACAGCCGCCGCCAGAAACATTCCCACCATAGCGGCAAAACCTGTGAGTCCGGAGAACAGAGCCACCCATGAAGCGCCTATAGCGCCCATATAAAGCTGACCGTCAGCGCCGATGTTCCATATTTTCATACGGAAGGCGATGGAAACGCCAAGTCCGGTGAATATAAGCGGTGTCGCCTTCACCAGTGTTTCGGTGATGCCGTATACACTGCCCAGAGACTCATGGAACATGCCTATGTATGCCTTCAGCGGGTTGACCCCGGCGAACAGCATGATGCATCCGGCTGTTGTCAGTGCCAGCAGAACCGAAATAAACGGCGCTGTCACGGCAAAGTATTTTGATATATCTTTTCGTTTTTCAAATCTTATCACGGCAGAGACTCCCCGCTCATCAGAAGCCCGATCTCCTCTCTGGTGGTTTTTTTCGGATCAACCACACCGGTTATCTCGCCTCTGAACATTACAGCCACGCGGTCGGACAGTTTGAGCAGTTCGTCCAGATCTTCGGATATGAGAATGGTGCTCATGTCCTCCTCTCTGGCGTCCATGATTACCTTATGCACATATTCGGCTGAACCGATGTCCAGTCCTCTGGTGGGATACAGAGCCACCAGAACGCTGGGGCGCAGGGACAACTCACGGGCGATGATCACCTTCTGGATGTTTCCGCCGGAAAGGAGTCTCACCGGAGCGCCTTTCGGTCCGGTTTTTATGGCAAAAGCCTCTATCTGCTCACGGGCATTCTCTTCAATCGCTTTTCTGTTCTGGATGAACAGTTTTCTGAATCTTTTGTTCTTATAGCTTTTCAATATCAGGTTGTCGTCCACAGACATCTCCGGAGCTATCCCTATGGCTTTTCTGTCTTCGGGAACGTGAGCTATGCCGGCAATGTGCGACTGTCTGCTGTCGGCGTTTGTAATGTCTGTGCCGCCTGTGGTTATCTTTCCGGCTTTGGGATTTTTGAGCCCTGTCAGCACCTCTGCCAGAGTTTTCTGACCGTTTCCGGCGACACCGGCTATCCCCAGTATCTCGCCCTTTCTCAGGTCGATGGAAAAATCTATGAGGTCGCTCATGTTCTTGTCTTTGTCAGCGTAAAGATGCTCTATGGAAAGGATAACCGAGCTGAATGTTTTTTCTGTTTTTTCCCAGACCGGCACTTCGTCCGTGCCTATCATCAGCCCCGCCAGAACGTTTTCATCGAAACTGCCCCGGATCAGCTCTTTTACAGATGATCCTTTTTTCAGGATGGTTACACGGTCGGACAGCTCCATCACCTCACGCATTTTGTGAGAAATGAATATGATTGATTTTCCTTCGCTTCTGAGCTGTTTCAAGAATCTGAACAGCCTGTCTGCCTCCTGCGGGGTCAGGACAGCGGTGGGTTCGTCCAGAATCAGCACACGGCAGTCCCTTATCAGCAGTTTGATAAGCTCCACCCACTGTTGCTGTCCGATGGACAGCTTCCAGATGGGCTCGTCCAGCTCTATGGATATGTTGAATTTTCTGATTATTTCGGTGATGCGTTTTTTCAGCCTCTTTCTGCTGAAAAAGAACGGAATGTCTTCCACGGCAAGCAGTATATTCTCAAAAACAGTATGGCTGTATACCAGCATAAAGTGCTGATGCACCATGCCTATCCCGGCTCTGATAGAGTCTTTGGGCGATTTGAATATAGACGGACTGCCATCGATGAGTATATTTCCGGAATCCGGACTGTATAGTCCGTTCAGAACGTTCATCAGGGTGCTTTTTCCCGCTCCGTTTTCACCGAGCAGGGTATGTATTTCTCCCTCATAGATGTTAAGACAAACACCGTCCAGCGCACGCACGCCGGGAAATGTCTTAACCACAGAGTCGATTTTCAGTATAGGTTCC
The DNA here is from genome assembly GCA_050251875.1 of Deferribacterales bacterium. Taxonomy (GTDB): domain Bacteria; phylum Chrysiogenota; class Deferribacteres; order Deferribacterales; family Geovibrionaceae; genus Seleniivibrio. The sequence continues at coordinate 14,939 of JBFWMA010000013.1, forward strand.
AATTATCACCAAAAAAATAAGCCGCCCTCCCGATAAAAGGAGGACGGCAAAAGAAGATTTATTATTCGGGGATGCTGCCCTGCACGCCTTCCACCAGGAAGTTCATGCTGAGTTTTTCAGCGTCTGTAAGGGATTTACCCTCTTCTACAGCTACATTGCCCTTATTGTCTTTGATAGGACCTGTAAATATGTCGTCATTGCCGGAAGCGAACTGCGCTTTTTTCTCGTTTACCAGAGCCTGAACATCTTCGGGGACAAGTTTGCTCATGGGAGCGAGGTCTACGAGATTATGCTCCAGACCGTACCAGAGCTGCTCTGATTTCCATGTGCCGTTATGGACCTGCTCAGCCACCTGAGTATAGATGCTGCCCCAGTTCCACACGGGAGCTGTCAGCCACGCGCCGGGAACCTGTGAAGCCATGTCGGAGTTGTATCCGATGGCGTATGCGCCTCTTTTTTCAGCCGCCTGAAGGGGAGCAGGAGTATCCTGGTGCATTGTGATGACGTCTGCTTTTACATCCAGCAGAGAATCAGCGGCGTCACGCTCTTTCGCCGGGTCGAACCATGTCTGTGTCCAGACAACTTTTACAACGGCATCGGGGTTAACACTGCGCACGCCCAGAGTAAAGGCATTGATGCCTCTGATAACCTCGGGAATGGGGAAAGCGCCGACATAGCCGATGATGTTTGTTTTTGTCATTTTGCCTGCCACCATACCGGAAAGGTAACGGGGCTGGTATATACGTCCGAAATATGTGCCCACGTTTTCAGCGGCTTTATATCCGGAACAGTGCATAAAGGTCACATCGGGAAATTTGGAAGCCACTTCGATGGTGGGATCCATATAGCCGAAGCTGGTTGTGAAGATAAGGTTATATCCTTTCTGAGCCAGGCTGGTGATTATTCTGGTAGACTCAGCTCCTTCCGGAACGGATTCTATGAATGTAACATCCTTAACATAAGGAAGTTTTGCCATTACCTGTCTGCCCATATCGTGGGCGAATGTCCATCCGCCGTCACCAACGGGACCGACATATACAAAAGCCGCTTTGATCTCTTTGCCTGTGTCGGCGGGAGCCTTAACCTCTTCCTCTTTCTTCTTGGAACAGCCAAAAAGAAGAAGGAAGGACGCAAGGATCGCTGACATAACGATTTTCTTCATATTCCACCTCTAAAGTTGTCCTTACTATTCTACTAAATCAGCGGCACACACAGCCGCTGTGTCCTCACTGTCTGCTGAAGTCTCTGTCAGTGTCTATCACCACGGAATATTCGCCTAAGTTGTTCATCAGATGAATCTGTTTGAATGTGTAGCGTATTTTATAGAGCTCATATCCGTCTGTGTCATGCACTATTTTCAGATTGCCTATGAATTCGGTAGCGCCGAACATCTTAACGGAAGATTTATATGGATATCCGCCGGCGAAATATGCGGCGTACAGATCGCCTTTAAACCCTTCCATCTGTTCATCGGAAAGCGGCAGGCTTCTGCGTGAGATTTTGAAGACGCCTTTATCATAAGAGATATCAGCATAGCCCTGATAAAAGTCGGAAAACATCTTAGCCCGGAAAAAATCGTCCTCCACCGCTGTGGAAGACAGAAGAGAAACATATTTGTCGCCAGTGGCAACAGTCACCCTCTGGTTGAAAGGAGTTCTGCCCATATAAAAATCAGCTCCGCATGAATATAAGAAGATACTAATAAATAAGAGCAATATGGTATTTTTCAAGACTCCCTCCGTAAAAGAAAAGGATATCAGACATCGAAAAAAAAATCAAAATATTATCATAAAAACTTAACAGTTAATCCTGCCACTTCCTCCTCGCTCAGGTGAATCTTTTCACCGTTCTTTTCCGCCGTCCATATATCGTCTTCGTGGGTCACACGGATTATGTCGCCCTCTTTTATCTCTTTTTCGGTGTCTATGGAGACCACCTCCACATGCTGTCTGGAAAAACCGTAAATATCAGTCAGACAGAAAGCCCCGTCAGCGTAAAAAACAGGAATTTCGGCGCCGTGGGGGTCTGTTTCGGGATAGCCCATTTTGCCGTAAATATAGTCGATAGCCGTACTGTCGTTAAAGTGTTCCAGAACATGCGCTTTTTCGTGCAGTTCGCTGTCCGGCACACCCATATAGTGCAGATACGTTTCCCAAACCCTGTGCGCCTTTTTCAGACGGACAGCCTCTGTGGAGCCCTTCTCCGTCAGAGAGTACATACCGCCGGACACGGCAGTCATTCCGTCATCCTGAAGCTGAGCTAGAGCGTTGTTAAACACCTTATGATGCACATCCATATACATTCTGATGCCTTCCGGCGTTACAGGCTCGCCTGACTTGTCCATGGACAGAATAATATCCTCTATCACCTGCTGGGGAACCATTTTACGTTTTTTCAGCAGATCAGCCAGAAGCCCGTATCTGGGAGCAAAAACCAGAACAGTCAGAAACTGGAGGGTGGAAAAGAGCATCACCGCCCCTCCCCCTGCGCTGTTCAGCCAGACACTCAGATACATTCCGCCCAGAATACTGGTGAATCCGAAAAAAGCGGCGAGGAACATCATCTTCTCCAGCCTGTCTGTAAGAAGATAGGCTGTGGCGGCGGGTGTAATCAGAAGCCCCACCACGAGAATAACCCCCACCATGCTGACGGCTGAAACGACTATTAGCGAGACGCAGCCGGTGAAAAGATATTTGAAAAAGAGCACCGGAATACCGATGGACGCAGCCATCACCGGGTCGAAGCTGGTTATTTTAAAATATCTGAACAACAGAATGATAACGGAAAGCACAGTGGCGGAAACCACAGACGACACTATCATGTCGAAGTCGGAAATACCCAGAATATCGCCCATGATGAAGTGCATCAGGTCGATGTGGATATATTTGCCGAAGACCGAAACCAGAACCACGCCCACGGCGAAAACACCCGTATACATGATCCCTATGGAAGCGTCCTCTTTGATTCTGGAAACTTTGGCGACAAAGCCTATCATAAAAACCGTGATGAAAGCCGAGATGAGAGACCCCACCAGCATAGCGCCGGCCGCCGCCTCCACACCGAAGAAAATCTTCATAAAGAGATATCCGGCACCCACTCCCGCTATCATGGCGTGGGAAAGAGCGTCACCCAGAAACGCCATCCGCTGGAGGATAACCAGACATCCGGCAACAGCGCACACAACGGCGACTATACTGCCGCCCGCCAGCGCCTTCAGAAAATACATTTTAGTAAGCGGTTCTATAAACAGAGAATATAATATATCCATATATCAAGCCTTTATCAGGTCTGTAAAAACTTTCAGTCTGCCTTCGTAAACCTCTGTCAGAAGCTCCTGACGGAACACCAGAGAAGGAGGTCCGGCGGCGTATAGCCTCTGCTTCACCAGAAGCAGTTTATCGAAATATTCTGAAGCGGTAGCCAGATCGTGATGCACCACAACGAGCGTAATTCCGGCTTTCTTCGCCTCCGCCAGAACATCCAGAATGGCGCTCTCCGTGGCGGCGTCCACCCCGGCAAAAGGCTCGTCCAGAAGCAGAATCTTAGCCCCCTGCGCCAGCGCCCTCGCCATAAAAACTCTCTGCTGCTGACCACCTGACAGCTGTCCTATCTGCCTGTGGCGGAAATCGCTCATGCGCACCATCTCCAGCGAGCGCTCCACTATCTCATGATCCTCTTTCGAGGCGTTCTTCCACCATTTTATATGTCCGTATCTGCCCATCATAGCCACATCGTACACAGTGACGGGATAATCCCAGTCCACGGTGCCTCTCTGGGGCACATACGCCACCATGCCTCTGGTCTGCTCCACGGGCTTGCCGAAGACATATACATCGCCTATGTCACGCTTCACGAATCCCAGCATGGCCTTCATCAGGGTGGATTTCCCCGCCCCGTTGGGACCTATTATGCCCACCAGCTCGCCGGAATATATCATGAAGCTCACATCCAGAAGAGCGGGCTTCGGTCCATAGCTCACCGTGAGGTTGCGCACCTGAATGGCGTATTCTTTATTATTTTCCATCAGTATTTCCTGTGTCGAAACGAATGACGGAGACTATCTCCTGTCCGTCTGTGAACCAGTCTGTGCTGTCGCTCAGAACTATTCCGTCCAGAACAGCTCTGATCCTGACGGCGTTGTCTCCGGAACCTGAAACCGGGGCGGATGTCACCATCACCTCGTGCTGACCGTCCGAGATATTCACAGCCTTCAGAATCAGCGGCTCACCCTTTTCTATGCCTGTATCCGCCTCATAGACTGCTTTTCCGTCCAGGGCAACTGTGAATGCTTTCTGTTTTTCATCTGATATATTAAGAGCGAAAGGGTCTTTCTCTGTGCTGAACGTGGTAGTGATCTCTATGCTGATGTCCCTATCCGGAGCGATTTTCAGCGCTCCGTCATGCCCGCCTGATGGGGTATTTCTGAACACGAAGAATGTCAGCACCACAGCGGCGGTAACAGTCCAGACAGCTAAAGTCAGTAAAAATCTCATTTAAGACCTCTGACTATTTTTAACACATTTTCACGCATCATACCTATATAAGTTTCCCCGGGAGTGCCTTCGTCCCCCATAGAATCGGAATAGAGCGAACCGCCCACGTTTACTCCGGCATCAGCGGCGATCTCTCTTATCAGTTTCGGATTGATAGTGGTCTCGAAAAATATAGTGCGGACGCCCATCTCTTTTATGGAGCGCACAGCCTTCTCGCGTCTTTCAGGCGTAACACCGCCGCCGACCTCGCTTCCGGTGGACCAGCCGATGGGAGCAGTGTTCACAAATCCGTATGCGGCAGCGAAATAGTTAAAGGCATCGTGGTTAGTCACCAGAACACGCCTGTCCGGAGGGATGACGGACACCTCTTTTTTTATCCAGCCGTCCAGAGCCCTCAGCTGTGCCAGATAGAGCTTTGCCCTCATAACAAAATTATCTTTTTTATCAGGCTCTATGTGGATGAGAGCCCGTGTGATGTTGTTTACATATACTGCAGCGTTCTGCGGGGTGAACCAAGCGTGGGGGTCGTTTATCTTCTCTCCGTGCGCCTCCAGAGTGAGAGGAACAATACCGTCAGAAGCAGTCACCAGAGGCTTTTTAGCGTCTGCCGCCAGATTCTTCATCCAGTTTTTGCCCTCAAGATGGAGCCCGTTCTCTATGACGACATCAGCGGACTTCACCTTCTCTATGTCGGCCGGCACAGGGGAATATGTATGCGGATCCTGACCGGGCGCCAGAATGCTCATAACCTTCACATCGTCACCGGCGATATTTTTTGTCATGTCATAAATCTGAGTAGTTGACACAACCGCAACTGTCTGTGCGAAAAGGAGATAAGGTAAGTTCAGGACAAATAAGAATAATACAGACCTGAAAAACATATTCCGCTCCGAAAAAAAATTGTTGATATTTTTTATCAATATCTAATAATATAATTCAAACAGTCAGGTAAATGAAAGGATTTTTATTCATTTCCTGCTGAAAACACAATAACCAAACTATTATTAATTAACCGGAGACGTGATTATGTACGACAAAATGCTCAGAGAACGCGAACTCAAGGTTACGCCCCAGCGTATTTTTATCCTTGAGGAGATCAGAAAAATGGGACACGCAGGTATTGAAGATCTGCACGACAAGGTAAAAGAGGTCTATTCCTCTGTGAGCCTTGCAACCATCTACAAGAATATTCATATTCTGGTGGATGAAAATATCCTCAGGGAAGTTCCCGTCCACGGCAGAAAATCCGTGTATGAGATCAACATCGGAGACCATGTGCACATGTGCTGTACAAAATGCGGTGAGATCACCGACATAATGAACATAGATACCAGACCTATGATTCTGGAGGCTGAGAGACAGTCCGGTCAGCCCTATGAAAGAATCGCCGTTATGCTTCAGGGCGTCTGCCCCAAGTGCAGAAACAACTAATTTTTTTTTAAGATGATATAAGAAAGGCGGAGCAATGCTCCGCCTTTTTTGTTATCTGACTACAGTTTCTATTCTGCGGTTTTTGAACATGTTTTCGGGTGTGTCGTTAGGCACTATGGGCTGTTCCTCGCCATATCCTACCGCTGTCATTCTGTCAGCGGATACGCCGTATTTCACAAGCTCTTTCATAACTGACTCTGCTCTGCGCTGAGACAGTTTTTTGTTGTATGAAGCGCTTCCTTTGCTGTCTGTGTGTCCCTGAATCTCGATTTTAACACCGGAATCAGCTACCAGATAGTTTGCGAAGGCTTTGATCTCAGAGTCATAACCGTCTTCGATCTCGGCGCTGTTTGTTTTGAAGTTTACATTAAGAGTAAGAGCCTCAAAGCATCCTTCAGCGGAGACTTTAACGCCTTTGATTGTGCCGGGGCATTTGTCCATATAGTCGTAAATGCCGTCACCGTCAGAGTCAAGACAGCATCCGTCTGCGTTCACAGCGGCGCCTGCGGGTGTTGCGGGGCATTTGTCGGCATAGTCTTTCACGCCGTCACCGTCAGAATCCAGACAGCATCCGTCAGCGTCAACAGCGGCGCCTGCGGGTGTCCCAGGGCATTTATCAGCGTCATCAAAAACGCCGTCACCGTCTGAATCCACAGGTTTTTTCTCTTCCACAGCCGCAGCGGGAGCGGGTTCAGCGGCGGGTTCCTCTTTCACTGCGGGTTTGCTGCCGCCGAAAAGGAAGCTGAGACCGACAGAGGGAACTATGTCGTTGCGTGAGCCTGTCATGAACATATCTTTCACACGGAAATCGATGTTCATGTTTTTATAAACGGGATAAGCGGCGCCTACACCGGCGGCGATGAGACCGTTAGTGTCATCGTGGAGCATTCCGCCCACGCCGAAGAAGAAGTAGGGTTTAAGCTGTCCGATCTCGAAATATTTCACAAGGTTCAGCTCAGCGGTAACGGCGTTCACATTGTCGCTGCCGTGATCTTCCTCTGTGGGTGCCAGATCGAGCTCGAGTTCTGCGGCGAATTTATCAGCCAGAAAACCACCAAGTCTGATTCCGGCTTCAACACTGTCGTCCAGGTCGTGTTCACTATCGAAAAAGTGATAGCCGAGAAGAGGAGCGACATAGGTAGTGCCCTTCTCATAGGCGGAGGCGCTGACGGCAAATGTTACTGCCATCATTAACAGAATAAGTTTTTTCATTATCCATCTCCAAATTGTTAGTGGAGAATCGTAACATAGAAACAAACCTTATCCTACTACCAGAAATGAGCTTGGATGTGAAAAAGACCCGGCTGTAACAACCGGGTCTGAAAGGACTTTTTGATTTTTTACTGCATGTACTGCTGATATCTGGGGCTTGCTTTTATCACTGCCTCTTTTTTCAGGGCATTGATATAATCTTTAAGCGCCTCAGCGGATTTGACTCCCAGAAGAGCGGAAGAGATCTGATCTTTCTGCTCACTCAGTTTATCCTGAGCGGGTTTTGTAAGAGAATCCACCTGAACCAGATATACCTTTCTGCCGAGCACATAGGGCTCTTTCAGAAAAGATACGGGTTTAGATGAAAATATGCTGTCCATCAGTTCGTTGTTCATACCCAGCCCGGCTATGGGCTCTGAGCGGATAAAAGCGGGAGAAACGCTGAAAACCTTGCCGGATTTATCTGAGGCGTCTTTTACAGAGGCGGAGCTCAGATATACTTTCGCTGTCGCTTTCATGGCTTCGAGGCTTTTCACTGCTTTATAGTCGTCAGTTACGTTCGCTTTTATGTCATCCAGTTTGGGGATGTATGATTCATATTTTTCTGTCATCTCAAAGATCATTTTTTTGTTGCCGAGGTCTATGAGCTGGCTGATCTCTGTTTTGTTCAGGTTCATTATCTTTTTCAGAACATCGGGCATAGCCGCCAGAGGAGTACCCTCGCCTGTTTCTGTTATGCCTTTAATCTCTGCCACGGGGAGCTTCTGCTCTGATTTTTCGTTATAAGCGGATATGTTGGAGGCATTGACTATCTCTTTGTATTTGTCATAGACGGCTGTTCTGAAAGAAGCCTGTCCTTTTTCCTGTTTGATAGCCTCTATAACCACGTCTCTCACCTGATCGATGGTGGGGTTTGTGGCTTCTTTGCGGTCTGTCACTTTGATAATGTGAAAGCCGTACTGAGTCTTAACAATGTCGGATACTTCGCCTGTTTTCAGGGCGAAAGCGGCTGTTTCGAAAGGCACAACCATCTGACCTTTGGGGAAATAACCAAGGTCTCCGCCGTTGCTGGCGCTGCCGTCCTCAGAATATTTTTTAGCTTCTTCGGCAAAATCAGCTCCGGCTTTGATCTCTGCCAGAACTTTTTTGGCGAGCTGAAATTTTTCGTTGGCTTCCTTATCGTTTTTGAAGTCGGAAACTTTTATAAGGATGTGAGAGGCTTTAACCTCTTCCGGCTGAGAGAGAGCCTCTTTGTTTTTAATGAAATAAGCCTCTATCTCGGCGTCTGTCACTTTAATATCGGGAACATATGTGGCGGGGTCGAAAACCACAGCTTTGAAATCCGCCTTTTGGGGAACTCTGTAGTCATCTTTGTGCTCGTCATAATATTTGGCTATATCGGCATCTGTGTATTTCACACCGGACAGAGCGTCATCGGCGCTGAACTCTATAAAGCTGACAACAGCCTGTGTGTTTCTGTAGTTGTATTCATTCATTATCTCAGCGTCTGACACAGTCACGCTCTTTTTGATGATCTCTGTCATCTTCTGAACGGTGATGTCTGATCTCACGCTGGCTTCGAATATCTGGGGAGTCATTCTGTTTCTGGAGAGCAGTTCAGTGTATCTCTCTTTGTCGAACTTGCCGTCTGTCTGGAAAGCCTGCATGCTCTGGATATATGATGCCACTTCTGCGTCAGAAACGGGTATTTTCAGCCTTTTCGCCTCATTGGTGAGAAGAGCCTCGTTGATTACCTGACTCATTACTGTTTTTTCGATTGTATCGTTTTTAAGAAGCTGATCTACGTTGTTGCCGAAGAGTCTGCGGAAATTTTCTCTGGTGGATTCTACTTTCTGCTGGAAATCTGTGGTGCTGATCTTAACGCCGTCTACTTCGACAGCCAGATTAGCCTCAGCCGTCTTATCTCCCATGCCCCAAACGAAAAATATCGTGCCGACAAATGCCGCGATTACAAACCAAAGGGCAAAGGCTGTGAGTTTTTTTTTGTTTCTAAGAGTGGAGATCATAATGAAGTACCTCGTAAGGTTTATGGTTAAATAAGGCCCGACAGGGTGACTCCGGCACACAAGATATTCCACTACCGTTGCTTTCTTCCGAACCTGGCGGAGTTCGCAGAAACCTTGTTGCAGAGACCCCATCGGGCCAGCCTGATATTTAAATGTAAAACAGCAACGGAGAGGGAGGGATTCGAACCCTCGGAACGCGTTAACGTTCACACACTTTCCAGGCGTGCTCCTTCAACCTGACTCGGACACCTCTCCTAAAAAGGAATCAAATGTATATCAGCCTTTTTATTTGATGTCAATAGATTGCTTTAAGTTCGTTAAAAAATTCTAACGCTCTCTTTCTTTCAGAAGCAGCCGGGGCTTTTTATCCGTTACGGGCAGTTTATAGTAAATGTATGTTGTTGTCCAGACATCACTGCATTCAGCTATTCTGGCGGCGACATCCACTGTCTCTCCGGACATATCCACAGAGTCCACGGCGATGCACTCACCCTTCTGCGGTTTTCCCAGCCAGACAGCCAGAAGACTGTTTCCGCTGTAGTCGAATCCAGTATCTTTCTTTATCAGGCTTCTGCCCATGTGCCATGAGGCATATGCCGTCTCATCAGAAAAAATCTCCGCCCCGCTCAGAGGTCTTGATATAGGCCTCAGCCCCTCCACACGCTCGTATTCGGTCTTTTGCGGGCGTTTCGTAAACCCGTACATCAGCAGGGAAATCAGTATGACAAAAAGAATTGTAACTTTTTTCATTTTACACCATTATTGATTTAATGCATTATTACAATATGATTACTATATCCCCGGAGAGGTCAGATGTTAAGACATATCAGGAAATTATTGCTAATTTTAACGATTACGGCTGCTTTTTCCACAACCCACGCTGAAGACAGCATCACCGCCAGAATCATAGGCGGTCTGGAGGTCAGCACAGGCAGTCTGCCTTTCGTGGTGGCTCTTCTGAATACAACAGGCTCTACTGAGTATGATCAGCAGTTCTGCGGAGGCACCCTTATAACTAATACATGGGTTATGACGGCGGCGCACTGCGTGGATGATCTCAGTGCCCCATACAGCAACCTTAAGATTATGGCGGGAAGCGTTGATCTCTCGACAACGGCTGCGGGAGTCCATGAAACGCTCAGCGTCACCGATGTCCACATCCACCCTTTATATAACCCGTCCACATACAACAACGACATAGCCCTTATAGAGCTCTCATCTCCCGTTATTACAGGCTCCCCTGTGGACTATGTATCTACAGCGGCATTTCCTTACTACACCACAGGGCTCTACGCTCTGGTGGCAGGATGGGGTTCCACATCATATCCCGCGCCCTACAACTATCCGTCAACAATGAGAGACGTGTCCGTCCCTATGGTGGATGACACAATCTGCGACTCTGTCTACCCCAACTATACTACCAAAATGGTCTGCGCAGGGTATGCGGACGGCGGAAGAGACTCATGTTTCGGTGACAGCGGCGGTCCTCTTCTGTCCACAGACGGTACTGATTTTGCCGTGATAGGCGTTGTCAGCTTCGGCGAGGGATGCGCTGTTTCAGGATATTACGGCGTCTATACCAAAGTCAGCCAGTTCACAGCGTGGATTGAAGGATACACAGGCGCTCTGGCGACCAATCCCACATTCACCCCCGTGAACACAGCGGTATTCGGTCCTCTCTATGTTCCGCCTACCACTCCCGTAACAACAGGCGGCGGCGGAGGCGGAGGAGGATGCTCAGCCTCTAAAGACGGCTCTCCCATAGGCTTTATCCTGATGCTCTCAGCGGCGGGAATATATTTTATAAGAAGAAGATTCCAGTAAGATAAACTTTAATGTCGGAGGGGTGAAAACACCCGCCCTACTGTTGGCGGGTGTTTCTACTCCAAGCTAGCTCCAAAAACCCCGCCATACTGTTGGCGGGTGTTTCTGCTCCAAGCTAGCTGTAAAACCCCGCTTTAGTTTCACGTCATTGCGAGGAGGCCGTCAGGCTGACGCGGCAATCTCACAATAGTATGGAGATGCAAAACGCACGCCGAGATTACGACGCTTCGCTCGTAATGACATGTGCTAATTAATTGACATAAAAAAGGGCTCCATACAGAGCCCTTTTTTGCGTTTATGACTTTTGAGATTACTCTTTGTCGAAGGCTATGAAGTTATATCTTCCGTTCACGAAAACCTGAAGAATTACCACAGCGCCTTTCTGAATTCTGTTGTACCTGGCATTGAAATCACCGGCAGTTTTCACAGGCTCGTGGTTCACAGCCACTATAACCATTCCGGCTCTGACGCCTGCCTGAAAAGCGTTGTTTGTCTCATCCACGCCTTTCACCTTCACACCGCCGGGGATGCCGAGTTTTTTCAGCTCATCGGCAGACAGCCCTGTCACACTGATGGTCTTATTCTCCGCTCCGGATACGCCCTCTTCCTCTGCGCCGTCTTTTCTGGCGCCGAGTTTAACAGTCAGCCTGACGTTCTTCTTATCTCTGAGTATATCGAGAACCACGTTCTGTCCGGGGCTCATAGCGCCAATCATGTTCACGAGGTCTTTTGAGTCGTCTATGGCTTTTCCGTTGATTCTGACAACTATATCGCCAGCCTTAACGCCTGCTTTTTCTGCGGGATCGTCTTTTGTGACATCAGCTATCAGCGCACCTTTAGAGTCTTTCAGACCAAAGCCTTTAGCCAGTTTGTCATCGATAGGCTGAACAGAAACACCCAGCCAGCCTCTCTTCACTGTGCCTGTTTTCAGCTTGGGCAGGAGATCTTTCAGCATGTTCACGGGGATGGCGAAACCAAGCCCCTGAGCGGAAGCTATGATAGCGGTGTTGATACCCACCACCTGACCGCTCATGTTTATCAGGGGACCGCCGGAGTTTCCGGGGTTAATAGACGCGTCTGTCTGCATAAAGTTGTCATAGGGTCCGCTGTTCAGGCTTCTGCCTTTAGCGCTGATTATGCCCGCTGTCATTGTCCATTCCAGCCCCAGAGGGTTACCGATGGCAACTACCCAGTCACCTATCTCTGATTTTTCAGAATCGCCGAGAGGCAGTGTCTGGAGCTTTACTCCTGCGGGGTTTATTTTGATGAGCGCAAGGTCGGTCAGAGGATCTCTGCCCACAACCTTCGCTGTGAATTTATGTTCGTCATTGAGCTTTACTATTATCTCGTCAGCTCCGTCTATGACGTGATTGTTTGTAACGATGAGCCCGTCCGCCTCAATGATAAAGCCGGAGCCGAGAGCGCTGCTTTTATACTCTCTGGGCTGTTGCGGCATCATGTTTCCGAAATCATCCCCGAAAAATCTTTTGAAAAATTCATCGTTCATCTGCGGGTATGATCTTTTTATTACTTTAGTGGTGGAAATGTTCACCACGGCATCCTTTGTCGCTTTATATATTCCCGAAAAACTGTCGGGACCGGCCGCAAAGACGGTAACCGTCTGAACCAGCATGATTACAATAAACAGAAGCAGTTTTTTTCTCATTTTTTCTCCTCCAGACCTGCGTAATTTTCTATTATGAACTCCATTTCCGAGAAAGGTATCGTCCCGACAACTGTGTAAAGGGCGTCACCAACCTTTTTACGCATAACATAGTTGCCGTATACTATCTTTCTGCTCAGAGGAATATCCGCTGAAACTTTCTTTTCAAAAACCGAAAATTTATTGAGACCATCGCTGAGCATGATATGCTTCGTGCCGTCTTTCATAACTCTGGTTCCTGCCACGCAGAAGCCTTTTATACATGAGTTCAGATCGGTTATCTGCTTGGTCTCTTTCACCGCCGGCTTGTCTTCGTGGTCGTCTTTCTCCAGACTGGTGAAAGAGAAAACCAGCTTGCCGGAATTGTCATACACATCTTTATGCACCACTGAACCGTCATCGGAATCGACTATCAGCACCTGACGGAATCTGTCGCTGTTCTTCGGCTTCATGTCATACTGGATGACGCTTCTGCCGTCATATGTCATGGCGGTGCTCTTCACATCATAATAATCCGTCTCCACATCGGCTATGTTGAAATGCTCCTCACGCATTCTGGACGCAAGGATATCGAGAGGCGATTTGCCCAGAGTGGCACGGTTACTGATGAATGTGGAATACAGATTGTCGCTTACCGCTATTTTGAAATAAATCTGCTCAGCGGTAAATCCTTGTAAGTTTACAAATAAAAAACCAAAAAGCAGAAAAAGCGGTCTCATTTTTCTAAATTAACTGTAGCGAGCTCTCCGTTGAAGTCGATAACACCCGCTCCGACATGCTCGATGACGTATTCTTCGAGCTTCTCATTGCCGGCTATCTGCGTGTCTTCTGTGCCCAGCGTCATAACAGCCGCCATAGCAAGAACAAACACCGCCGCCGCCGCTGCGGCGAATACTGATATCTTTTTCATAAAAGATACTTTCTTCACAACGGTTTTGGGCTGCTGCTGTCTTATCATGGACATAATGTCTCTGGACATGTCAACGTCAACAGTTCTCTCGAATGATGTTTTTATCATATCCTTCAGGGCGAGCTGTTTGGTCAGCTCCGCACGGCATGAAGGGCAGGAAGCAAAATGTTTTTCCAGAGCCTGTCTCTCAAGGCTTGGCGCTTCCTCGTCAACGTATGTGGATATCATATTAAGATATTTGGTACATTCCATCTGCCAACCCCTGATTGATAAGTCTGTCTTTTATAATTTGTCTAGCGTTAAAAAGTCTGCTTCTCACTGTTCCGAGCGGTATATTCATCATCTCGGATATCTCTTCATAGCTCATGTCCTCGACCTCTCTGAGCAGAATAACCACTCTGAGCTTGTCGGGCAGAGCCTCCACAAAACCGCGGACATATTTGTGCAGTTCTTCTTTCAGAGTAAGATCCTCTGCGCTCTCGCCGGAGGTTATCTTATCAAAGAAACTGCCCTCTTCGTCATCGTTCTCAACATCCATCACCCTCTTCTCTTTTTCGAAGTGGTTCAGAGCGATGTTCAGAGCGATCCTCTTTATCCACGGAAAGAACTGCTCTCTGTCCTTGAGGGTATCGAGCTTCTGAAAAGCCTTCAGATAGGCTTCCTGAGTGATATCCTCCGCCAGTTCCCTGTTTTTTACTACGTTCATCGAAGTGGCGAACAGCCTTGACTGATATTTGAGAATCAACATCTCAAATGAAGCTGTGTCGCCGCCAAGAACCTTTTCAATTATTGCTGAGTCCTTCACGTTTCCTCCGAATCTTATGTAGCTAAGATTTTCCGCTGTAATAAAAGTTCAATTAAAAATATACCGCTTATAAAAAATTTATCAAATATATTTTACGCATGCACGCTCACATGGTCTTTAATATCCTGAATGCTTAAAACTATGAACCCGTGGGTATCGGCATAATCCATAAGCTGAGGCAGACGCATCATGGTTCCGTCCGGATTTGTCAGCTCACAGAGCACTCCCATCGGTTTCAGACCGGATATTTTCATCAGATCAACCGTGGCCTCTGTGTGTCCGTCACGCTCCAGGACTCCGCCCTCTCTGGCAACCAGAGGAAAAACGTGTCCGGGGGACGCTATATGTTCTGAAGTGGCGTCATCTCTCAGAGCTGTCTTTATGGTGGTGACACGGTCTGAGGCGGATACGCCTGTGGTGACGCCCTCCACTGCCTCGATGGAAACGGTGAAGGCTGTGCCGAATGAGCTTCTGTTATTGCGGGTCATCATTTCGAGCCCGAGGTTCTTTCTCTTCTCATCTGTCATACAGAGACAGACTATTCCGCTGCAATCTCTGATCATGCGTGCCATCTGTTCGGATGTCAGCATCTCGGCGGAAAAGATCAGGTCGCCCTCGTTCTCCCTGTCCTCATCGTCCACGACTATTACGCCGCCGCCGCTTCTTAGGATAGACTGCGCTTTTGAGATACGTTCGGAAGCTGTGCCGAAGATTGATAATGTTGAATTCTGATTCATGATGTTCTCCTTTTTTTACATGAATCAGGGCGTTAAGAAAGAGTCGAAAAACAAGCGTTAAGGATGTTTATTCTCTCCCATCCGGACTATGACCGTCGGCTCCGGAATCCAACCGGATCTGCGGGCTTTAGAAAAAAAGACCGCTCGCGGGCTACTGCGCAGAACAGATTACCGCCGGTGGGGACTTGCACCCCGCCCTGAGAATATTTAGTACAAATATTATTATAGACTCTTTGAAGAAAAAATCAATCAGCAGAGTGTGTCACCGCAAAATAACGCCTCAAAATCTTTCGCCGGACATGGTCTGCTGAAAAGGTAACCCTGTCCATAGACCACGTTGAAAGACGACAGATAGTCTATCTGCTCCTGAAACTCTATCCCCTCCGCTATCACCTGACAGCCCAGGCTGTCGGCTATGGCGGCGATATTGGGTATCAGGTTCGCCTTGATGGCGCCGTGCTGAATCTCTTTTACGAACGATCTGTCCACCTTGATAAAGTCCACCTTGATCTCACGCAGATAAGACAGGCTGGAATATCCCGTACCGAAATCGTCTATGGACACTCTGTATCCAAGAGACCTGAGCCTGTCGGTGCATTCGGACACAGATTCGATCTCTATCAGCTCGTCTTCGGTCAGCTCCAGGTTAACCACGCTTTCGGGAAATCTCAGACGGTATTTTCTCAGCATGCCGTCTATTATGTCTGCGTCAAAATCCGTGGGGAATATATTGAACGACATCTTCATGTCTTTGTGCCGTCTGATCAGATCGTCCAGCTCGGCGTATGTCTTGTTGATGACAATCTCGGTGAACTCGGCTGTCCTGCCCAGTTCTTTCACAAACGGCAGAAACCTGTCGGGAGTCACCACGCTTCCGTCAAAATCCGTCCAGCGGCAGAGAACCTCGAACCCGATTATCTTCTTAGTGGCTATCTCCACTATCGGCTGATAATAGCACAGCACCCTCTCCTCGGTCATGCCGTAACGGAATCTGCACTTCAGCGAACGGATATTTTTCAGCTTCTCCGCAAAAAAACGGGTGAGGAATATTGTACTCAGCATAGACAGCATAACGATACCCAGAAGAAGCGCCCGCTCGTTGTTCATCACATTCAGATAGGAAGTATAGGCGACACTGCATATATATGAGGTTTCTGAACAGTAGACCATCGTCATCCCGTGGAGACCGAAGCCGGATCCGTTTTCCCATTTTTCCGCTGTGATGTCTTTATTCCCATAGATATAGAACGGCTCGCCGTTATTCTGTATCATATAAAAAGCGACATTGGCGTAATCTTTCGAGTTTCTCAGAGGCTCTGCCAGGTTAAAAACCGTGTTGTAGTGATCTATTTTCAGCACATGTCCTTTTTTCACAAAGTCATAGAGCTTGATAGGAACATTCAGCCACAGGCTTCTGTTGCCTTTTGTCACCAGATTGGGCGGGATTTCGGCAAAAGGCTTGTCCAGCTTCCCCAGTCCCGATGTGCAAAGGAGCTGATTGTTGTTGGAATATCCTATATCTTTTATATATGTGGCGTCAAACTGGGCATAGCGCATCGCCCTGAGCATATCTTCGCCGCATTCTTCGTCAAAGTGCATGCCGTTCAGCATGTCCAGAGCACGCAGAAGGTCGGACGTGACATAATCACGCTCTTCTATGAATTTTCTCGTAATTGACCTGTTTTTTTCGCTATATCCTTTCAGAATGACCGGAACAGCTCCTCCGGCAAAGAAGGCAAACATCATAACAGCGAAACACGCCGTGATGACAGGGGCGGCATAGGGCTTATTCAGCAGTAAAATAAATTTCGTCATGGCACATCCACAAAATAAATATACACAACTATAGCATACAGAGAAAAATTTTCACGTTTTTCTTTTTATCGTTAGAAAAAATATCACTTAGCATGTCAATTTTTTATTAATTGAGTGATTTTATGCAAATATTTAGCTCTCTTGTGTTATCATAGTTAAAAATAATGGAGGAGAGTATGCTTCTTATCAAAGAACTGCCGGATAAAAAACAGATCAGGAAAGGCTTCAAGAATGATGACGATGTAGACGCGTCCTCCATCATAACCATACTCACCATGCTGAAAACGTCCAGTGACGTGATGATAGCCATAGAAAAGTTTTTCACTTCGAAGGGACTGTCCCACAGCCGTTTCACCGCCATGTCCGTACTGATGAAAACAGACGGCGGCATGTTTCCCAATGAGCTGGCTGACGAGATGGGCATTTCCAGAGCCACCGTATCCACCATTGTGAAGGGTATGGAGACAGGCGGACTGGTGGAAACATCAAAATCAGACAGTGACGGACGAATGAAAAAAATCGTAATCACAAAAAAAGGCAGCGCCCTTTATGAAGAACTGCTGCCTGAATATTTTGCTATACTGTCGTCCGTGGCGAACGGGCTGAACAAAAAGGACATGAAATCCGCCACAGAGTCCATGCAGTTTATGCTGAACAATCTGGCTAAGATGAAAGAGTAACCGCCCTCTTCTCCCAGCCGCCGTATTTGTAACGCAGCAGCATAATTGCGGGAATAGCCAGAAACATAAGCACCATGATAAGCCACGCCGCCTTGATGGATAATCCGTATACGTTCATGCCGATATACACCACGCCCACCAGCACCCACATGATGCCCACCATGATGAACATAGCCCAGTAAGTGTCTCCGGCGCCTCTCAGCGCTCCGGCATATACCACGATCAGCGTCTCCACCACAACATATATGGCCGCCGTCCTCAGCATATAGACGCCCAGATCACGCACTCCATCGAATGAGGCGTCCGGTCCCGCGGGATGAAATATATTAATCAGCATCACCGGGAAGAACACGAACAGAATAGAGACTACCACGGAATACATCGTACCGGTCTTAAGCCCGGATTTCAGAGCCCTGTGGGCTATGTCCGGACGTCCTGCGCCCAGATATCTTCCGAAGAGGCTGGTAACGCTGATCTCCAGACCGATCAGGGGGACATACGCCACATGATCCCAGTTAAAGGCTATAGTCACGGCGGAAGCCGTCTCTATCCCTTTTGCGTGGAATATGAATATTATCAGAGTAAAAGCAGTCATCGCCAGAAACATCTCCATCCCGGCGGGAAAACCGAATTTCACGATCTCTGTCAGCATAGGTTTGTCATATACCGCCGCTTTTCTCAGCGACACTTTCGCCCGCCTGTTATAACGGATGAAAGCGTATGCCATCACGCCGTTCATAACCACTGAGCCGACCAGTGTTCCCACCGCCGCTCCGCTTATTCCGAGCTCCGGAAAGCCCAGCTTACCGAAAATCAGCACATAGCTGGCGAGAGCGTTGGTGAACAGCGCCGCCACGGATGACAGCATGATAACCTTGGTCTGCCCTACACCGGAGAAAAATCCGATGAAAACGCTTCTGAGAAGCCCCAGAAAACATCCGTACATCAGAATATCGAAATACGGAATCTGATGTATAAGCTGTTCCTCGGCTATGCCTGATGATCTGAAATACATATGCATCAGCGGAATAGCCGCTATCAGAAACGGAAAAGCGAACAGCGAAATCAGAAATGACTGATATGTAACGGACGGACATTTTTCCGGTCTGCCCGCTCCGAAATATTTTGCCGTAACGGCTGTTGAGTAGCCCAGAAGCCCCAGAAAAAACGACAGAAGCATGAACGCCGTCATACCTCCGCCCATCCCGGCGGACATATATTCCGGTCCGAGACGTGACAAAAAAAGCCTGTCGGTGAACATCATCATGGTGTCGCAACCGCTGGAAACTATCATAGGCAGGGCAATAGCGATCATCTCTCTGACACCGCCGCTGCCTGAGTGGATTATAGATGAATTTGAATCTTCCAAAATAGCACCTGAAACTAAAAAAATACAAAGTTGTTAAAAGACTGTCGTGCCAAAATGTGACTGGAAAGAGAAAGCAATGAGGATGAGAGGGGACCGGACTGTTTTTCTGTTTTCAATCACTCAGTTAAGATTAATCACAAACTTCACTTTGATATCACCTCATAAAAATAAGTAAGAAAGGTTTATATACCAAACATCGGGTGTAGACAAGACAAATATTTATTAATTTTAAAAAAAAGCGGGAATAAATATAGTCATAATGAACGAGCCGAACACTATCACCGCTGAAATCCAGTAGGTGTAGCCTTTGATCTTCGACACGGCAAATATAGCCAGACTGAGATACCACCCCATGATGAGAGGGTTATAAAATTTGATATAGTCGCCTTTCAGAAGAAAACTGACGGGCAGAAACATGCTGGTCGCCTCGAACGCCAGCATCAGACGCAGAAAGCCCATAAATACCGATATCTTCTTAGGCAGATACAGAAAAAGAATCATGATAAAAACAGATGTAAGCACCAGAGATTCCAGTATCCTGCCGGAGCTGTCCGGATATATCATGCCGTCTATATCACGGTAGGGGATGAAAAGGGTGATTATATAAAAACAGACGATATTAAAGGTGTGGCTGTTGTTCAGAAAAACAGCATAGAGAGCCTTTTCGCTGAAAAAGAGCAGACGTACCGCCAGAGCGACAGTGTGCAGAGGGGACGGCATCTTTTTGCTACCAGTTTTTTGAGCCTCTTCTCCATTTATCATCTCTGTTATACCACCATTCGTAATACATGGTATCCATAGCGGATTCCATGATCTTTTTAGCTGTGTCGGTCTTAAGCCTCTTGGACGAGGCTGCTATCCAGTTATCCGCCTGTGAGTTGCCCTTGTCCTTCTGTTCTTTCAGAAAGAAGATCAGCTCCAGCGTGTCGGCGTCTTTTGCCACCTGAGCCTCTATGGTCTCCTGAGCGGCGTATTCCTCTACTATGCCTCTGACGGCGGAATCTATGGGAAGACCTTTCAGCACATGATCCAGCGCCATGTCATCGTCAGAATCGACATACGCCTGCTGAAGATAGTTCAGGTCGCCTGTTCTGGATTCCTCCAGATCGTGAAAGAGACACATCTTCATAAC